>JACKKF010000003.1 GCA_020637555.1 Rhodobacter sp.
CAAAGCCTCGTCCCGGCGCGCACGATCCGACAGCCGCGCAGGATCGGCTCGCTTGGCCAGATGGTCATGATAGGTGGACGGGGCGATCGGCGGAACCGCGCAGATCGGCGTCCTTCAGGGCCAACGATCTCCCGGAACGTTGGCTGGACCCTTCGGACCCCCGTGCGCATCCCCGTGCGCGTCCCTCTCGGTGTTTGCCTGCAAACGCCTGCCGGCAACGGATGAAACCCACCATCACGTCGACCTGCGGTCGTGCTCCGCCATCGCACGATACACGCTCGCCATTGTCCTCGGACCAATGGCGGACAAAGGCTCGCCCTTGCGAAGGATCTCGTTCGGCGGGGAAACGGTCCACCGGACTGTTTGCTGATCCGCCTCACCCTGGTGCAGCTCCCGGTTCTCGCGTTCCAGCGCCTTCATCTTCTCCGCCATCTCGGTCGGAATGCCCGCTCGTCGGCCGCTGTCGACCTCGGCCTTCTTGACCCACGTGTTCAGCCTATGGGCCGAACAGCCGATCTTCGCCGCAATCGATACGATCGCCGCCAACGCGCGCCATGCTGACCCTCGTTGTCGAACACCAGCCCCACCGCGCGTTCACGCACTTTGGGGGAAAACTTGGTCGTTGTCTTGCTCATGATGCTCCATCCAGCTCAGGAGTTGGAGCCTCCGGCAAACCCGGTGCGGTTCAGTCCGATCGGGGGCGTGAACAGGGATCGGCGGGGCAGGTTTCAGGCCTGTTCCAGCGCGGTCACGATCTGCCCGAAATCCGCGGCCTTCAACGATGCGCCACCGACCAGCGCGCCGTCCACATCGGCGATGGCGAAAATGTCAGACGCATTCGTGGGGTTCACCGACCCGCCATAAAGCAACATCATTGCGGGGTCCGGGGCGTTTTTGCGCAGGAATGCGTGCACTTCCGCGATCTGTCCCCCGTCGGGCGTGCGCCCCGTGCCGATGGCCCAGACAGGTTCATAGGCGATGACGGTGTTGTCGGCGGTCGCGCCATCGGGCAGTGAGCCGGCCAATTGGGCGCCGATCACCGCCAGGGTTTCACCGGCATCGCGCTGCCCCTCGGTTTCCCCCAGGCAGACCACGGCGATCAGGCCTTGGGCCCAGGCCGCGCGAACCTTGGCTGCGACCTCGGCGTTGCCTTCGCCATGATCGGCGCGCCGCTCCGAGTGGCCGAGGATCACATGCGTCGCGCCCGCATCCGCCAGCATCGCCGCCGAGATGTCGCCGGTATGCGCGCCCTTGGCGGCAGCGTGGCAATCCTGCCCGCCCAAGGTGACGGCGCTGCCCCTCAGGGCCTGGGCCATCGGTGCCAGCAGGGTTGCCGGCGGACACAGCAACACACCGACCGAGGGCGCGGGATGGGCGGCGGCCAGGGCACGGACCTCGTCCAGTTGGGCGGTCAGCCCGTTCATCTTCCAGTTCCCGGCGGCGAGTTTGCGTCTGCTCATGGGTGTCTCCCTGTTTTCCCCGTGTTACCGCGCCACCCCCGTCAGGCCAAGCCCGCAACGCGCCGCACCCTTGTTCGGCGCCCGTGGCTGCGGTATCGAGACGCACGAACCAGCCACGAGGATACACCATGCCGCATTACCGTTCCCGGCGATCCACCCACGGGCGCAACATGGCGGGGGCGCGCGGCCTCTGGCGCGCGACCGGCATGACCGACAGCGACTTTGGCAAGCCGATCATCGCGGTGGTCAACTCGTTCACGCAATTCGTGCCCGGCCATGTCCACCTCAAGGATCTGGGCCAGATGGTCGCCCGCGAGATCGAGGCCGCGGGCGGGGTCGCCAAGGAATTCAACACCATCGCGGTGGACGACGGCATCGCGATGGGCCATGACGGGATGCTCTATTCGCTGCCCTCGCGTGAGTTGATCGCGGACAGCGTGGAATACATGGTCAACGCCCATTGCGCCGACGCAATGGTCTGCATCTCGAACTGCGACAAGATCACGCCCGGAATGATGATGGCGGCGATGCGCCTGAACATTCCGACGATCTTCGTTTCGGGTGGCCCGATGGAGGCCGGCAAGGTCCAGGTCGGTGATCTGGTCAAGGCCGTGGACCTGATCGACGCCATGATCGTTGCCGCCGACGACAGCTACACCGACGAACAGGTGAACGAGTTCGAACAGAACGCCTGTCCGACCTGTGGCTCGTGCTCGGGCATGTTCACCGCGAATTCGATGAACTGCCTGGCCGAGGCGATGGGCCTGGCGCTGCCCGGGAACGGGTCGATGCTGGCGACCCACGCCGACCGCAAGGAGATCTTCCTGGAAGCGGGGCGCCGCATCGTCGAGATCACCAAGGCGCATTACGAAAAGGGCGAGGCCGGTCATCTGCCGCGCGAGGTCGCGACGTTCCAGGCCTTCGAGAACGCGATGTCGCTGGATATCGCCATGGGGGGGTCCACGAACACCGTGCTGCACCTTCTGGCCATCGCCTATGAGGGCCAGGTCGATTTCACCATGGATGACATCGACCGGCTCAGCCGCAAGGTGCCGGTGCTGTGCAAGGTCGCGCCGTCGGTGTCGAATGTTCACATGGAAGACGTGCACCGCGCGGGCGGGATCATGGGCATCCTGGGCGAGATGCATCGCGGCGGGCTGCTGCACGGCGATGTGCGCACGGTCCATTCGGCCACCATGGCCGAGGCGCTGGCAAAGTGGGACATCAAGACCGCGAACGACCCCAAGGTCGAGGAATTCTACCGCGCCGCCCCGGGCGGGGTGCGGACCACGCAGGCGTTCAGCACTCAGAACCGTTACAAGGAACTGGACGCCGACCGCGCAAATGGCGTGATCCGCACGGTCGAGAATGCCTTTTCCAGGGACGGCGGCCTGGCGGTTCTGTTCGGCAACATCGCCGAAAACGGCTGCATCGTGAAAACGGCCGGTGTGGACGACTCGATCCTGAAATTCACCGGCACGGCCAAGGTCTATGAATCGCAGGACGCGGCGGTGAACGGCATCCTGACGGGCAAGGTCACGGCGGGTGAGGTCGTGGTGATCCGCTACGAAGGGCCTCAGGGCGGGCCGGGGATGCAGGAGATGCTGTATCCGACCAGCTATCTGAAGTCCAAGGGCCTGGGCAAGGCCTGCGCGCTTCTGACCGACGGGCGGTTCTCGGGCGGGACCTCGGGCCTGTCGATCGGCCATGTGTCGCCCGAGGCGGCCGAAGGCGGTCTGATCGGTCTGGTGGAAACCGGCGACCGGATCGAAATCGACATCCCCAACCGCACGATCAACCTGGCGGTGGATGCGGCAACGCTCGAGTCGCGCCGCGCGGCCAAGGGGCCGCTGCCCTGGAAACCGGCCGAACAGCGCAAGCGCGCCGTTTCGACCGCGCTCAAGGCCTATGCGATGCTGGCGTCGTCGGCGGCCAAGGGCGGCGTGCGGATCCTGCCGGGCGACGAATGAACCGGCCCATTCCCCGGGGGCCGTTGGCCGGCGTCCGGGGGACTTCCAGTCCGTGTCAGAACCGAGGGTCCGCATGATCCGCATCCTTCCCCTGGCCCTGATGGCCTGCCTGTGCACCGGGCCTGTCCTGGCGCAGATGTCCGGGCACGCATCGATGCACGCGATGATGCACGGGCACGGCGCCGACGGCACCGGCCATGACGAGGCGACGATGCCCGGCCTTCAGGGGCTGGATGCGACGCCCGGGGAAAGCGCCGAGCTCGCGGTCCTGTTTCGCAATTTCCAGACCCTGACGCGCGAGGTCGACACCCTTCCTGACGGGATCCGCACCGTGACCCGCTCCTCTGATCCCGAGGTGATGGCCGCGCTGGTCAGTCACGTTGCGGGCATGACCGCCCGTGTGGCCGACGGACGCGATCCGCAGATCTTCATCCAGAGCCCGACACTGGACATCTTCTTCGCCCGGCCCCAGGCCATCACGACGGAGATCGAGGTCACCGATGCGGGGGTGGTTGTCACGCAAACCTCGACCGATCCCGAGGTGGTCGCGGCGCTGCACACCCACGCCGGCGAAGTCAGCGACATGGCGGCCCGCGGGATGCAGGCCGTGCACGAGCGGATGATGCGCGCCGCCGGCAACTGACCGGGCTTTGCCGCGCATCCTGGGGCAGGACAGATCCCGGGGGCGCAGGGCAGGGCCCTTGGCGCGCGCATCCGGCGGCTATTCGGCCGCCTTCGATGCGTCAAGCCGCGCTTTCAGGGTTTCGACATCCTCGAACTTGACGCTTTCGCCGCAGCCGCACGCCTCGGACACGTTGGGATTGCGAAACTTGAACCCGCTTTCCAGAAGCCCGGTTTCATAGTCGATTTCGGTTCCGAACAGGAACATCTGCGCCATCGGCGCGATGATCACCCGGGCCTCGCCCTGTTCGATGACCTCTTCATGCGGTTCGATCGCTTCGGCGAAGTCCATCGTGTATTCCATGCCCGCGCAGCCGCCCTTCTTGACGCCGATGCGCAGGCCCATCGTGCCGCCCTTGGCCATCAGCCGGGCGATGTGACGCTCGGCGGCGGGGGTCAGGGTCACGGGGGATTTTCCCGGGATGCCGAACATGATGCTTACATGAACCCCAGTTCCAGGCGGGCCTCGTCGGACATCATGTCCATGCCCCATTGCGGGTCAAAGGTCATCTCGACCTCGACATCCTTGACGCCGGGAACGACGCTGACAGCATCCGAAACCCAGCCGGGCATCTCACCGGCGACCGGGCAGCCGGGCGCGGTCAGGGTCATGATGATCCGCACGACCGACGTGTCGTCGATCGCGATGGTATAAACCAGCCCCAGATCGTAGATATTGACCGGAATCTCGGGATCGAACACGGTGCGACAGGCATCGACCACGCTGTCATACAACGGGTGCTCGGTGGTCGAGGGCGCGATCAGCGGGGTGCCTTCGGCGGCATTTGTGGCAGGCGAGGCGTCCATGCGTCCCTCATTCTATTCCTGAGCGAAGATATAAGTTTATGCCCGGGGTGCGTAAAGGGGCCAGGGGCAGATTCCGCTCAGAGGCGGCCCTCGTCCAGAAAGTGGCGCACCATCACCGGCCCGGCAAGCGCATAGGCCTGCTCAAGCGGCAGCTCCATATGGGCGGACAGGCAGGCGCGACCTTCCCGGATGGGGGCAGGGTTGCGGCCGGCCAGCGTGCGGGCAAAGGCCGTGACCCGGCCGGGCAGGTCCGCGGGCGGGTGCACCTCGGTCACCAGACCTACGCGCAGGGCCCAGGCCGCATCGCGATCCTCTCCGGACAGCAGCAGGTCGTTGACCGCCTTGCGGCCGATGGCGCGCGCGACCGCGACCGCGGGCGTGGTGCAGAAGCCGCCGTTTCGCACGCCGGGCAGGCAGAAGCGCGCGCTGTCCGCCGCAAAGGCCAGATCGCAGGCGGCGACCAGTTGCAGGCCCGCGGCGGTCGCGATCCCTTCGACCTGCGCAAGGACCGGCACGGGGCTGCGGGCGATGGCGATCATCAGCGCGGCACAGGCATCGAACAGCTCGGTCAGAAAGGCCGCGCCCCTGTCCGGTGCGGCGCGATGGCGGGCGATCTCCTTCAGGTCATGGCCCGCGCAAAAGATATGCCCGGGCCCGTGAATCACGATGACCCGCGCCTCGGGCGCATCGAGCGCACCGTGCAGCGCGCGGATCATGGGCAGCGACAGCGGATGCGCGATGCCGTTGCCCAGCGTGAGGGTCAGCACGCCCGCCTCCAGCGAAGAAGAGATCAGGTCCGTCATGGTCGCACAGTGCGCCACCGCAGGCTGCTCTGGCAAGAGGGCGCGCGCCGCGTTAAACGGGCTGGCGAAAGAGAGGCCCGGCATGAGCGAACGCTTTTCCTTTACCCTGAACGCCACCGATGGCGCGGCGCGCACCGGCGTGATCCACACTCCGCGTGGCGAGATCCGCACACCGGCCTTCATGCCCGTCGGGACTGCCGGCACGGTCAAGGCGATGATGCCGGACAGCGTGCGCGCGACCGGGGCGGATATCCTGCTGGGGAACACCTATCACCTGATGCTGAGGCCCACGGCCGAACGGATCCATGCGCTGGGCGGCCTGCATCGGTTCATGAACTGGGACCGGCCGATCCTGACCGATTCGGGCGGATTTCAGGTGATGTCGCTGGCCAGCCTGCGCAAGCTGACAGAGGAGGGCGTGCGCTTCTCCAGTCATATCGACGGATCGAAGCACATGCTGACCCCTGAGCGGTCCATGGAAATCCAGCGTCTGCTGGGGTCCGACATCGTGATGGCCTTTGATGAATGTCCGGCCCTTCCAGCCGATGACAAGCGCGTGGCCGAATCCATGCGCCTGTCGATGCGCTGGGCGCAGCGGTCGCGCGACGCGTTCGGCGATCGGCCCGGCCATGCGCTGTTCGGGATCATGCAGGGGGGCGTCTCGCCCGAGTTGCGGGCGGAAAGCGCCGAGGCTCTGGTTGCAATCGGGTTTGACGGCTATGCGGTCGGCGGGCTGGCCGTGGGCGAAGGGCAAGAGGCGATGTTCGGCGTTCTCGACTATGCGCCCGGCCATCTGCCTGCGAACAAGCCCCGCTATCTGATGGGGGTTGGCAAGCCCGACGATATCGTCGGCGCGGTGGAACGCGGGATCGACATGATGGATTGCGTGCTGCCGTCGCGATCGGGGCGGACCGGGCAGGGCTGGACACGGCGCGGCGCGATCAATCTGAAGAACGCGCGGCACCGCGACGATCCCCGCCCCCTGGACGAGGCCTGCACCTGTCCGGCGTGCCGCAGCTATTCGCGCGCCTATCTGCATCACGTCGTGCGCGCCGACGAGATCATCGGCTCGATGCTGCTGACCTGGCACAACCTGCACTATTATCAGGCGCTGATGCAGGGTTTGCGCGACGCGATCGCCGACGGACGCCTGGGCGATTTTGTCGCCGACTTCCACGCGCAACGGGCCGCGGGCGATATCGAACCGCTGTAGCCAGGCCGACCCGGCGCGCGCCGGGACCGACCGGCCGTCAAGGGCCCTCACATCCGGCGGATTCGCAGGCGGGTCAGGCGGTTTTCCTGGCGTTCGACCACCGCGAACCGGAAGCCGTGGAACTGGAACACCTGGCCGGCCTCGGGGATGGCCTGGGCCTCGTGGATGACCAGGCCGGCGACGGTGTTCGCCTCGTCATCGGGCAGGGCCCAGTCCATCGCGCGGTTCAGGTCGCGGATCGTCATCGCGCCGTCGATCTCGATCGCGCCCGAGTCGAGGCGCGTGATCGGGTCCTCGGTCGGCAGGTCGTGTTCGTCCACGATCTCGCCGACGATTTCCTCGAGGATGTCTTCCAGTGTAATCAGGCCCAGAAGCGCGCCGTATTCGTCGATCACCAGCGCGAAATGGCGCCGCTGTTGCAGGAACTGCTGCATCTGCTCATCCAGCGGCGTCGTGTCCGGCACGAAATAGGGCGCGCGGGCGACGCTGAGGATATCCAGTTTCTCGACCGCGCCGAAATGGCCGCCGGCTTCGGTCACCAGGCGATGAACCTCGCGCATCAGGTCGCGCGAATGGATCACGCCGACGATGTTTTCGGGTTCGTCCCGCCAGGCGGGCAGGCGCGAATGGGGCGAATTGACCGATTGCGCAATGATCTCGATCACGGGGGCATCGATGTTGACCGTTTCCAGGTGCGACCGGTGCAGCATCACTTCCTCGACCGTGCGGCTGGCCAGGTCCAGCGCCCCCAGCAGCCGGTCGCGGTCCTCCTTGTCCACGGTGCCTTCCTGATGGCCCAGCGCCAGCGTGCCCGCGATTTCCTCGTGATAGGACAGCACGGCGCTGTCGGGATCGGTGCGCACGCCGACCAGCGCCAGGATCCCGCGCACCAGAACCCGCACGGCGCTGACGACAGGGGCGAACACCAGCACGATCAACCGGATCGGCCCCGCGACGCGCGCGGCGGCGGTTTCGGGGTTGGTGATGGCATAGGTCTTTGGCAGGACCTCGGCAAAGACCAGAACCAGGACGGTCATGATCAGGGTCGCCATGGCCACGCCCGAATCGCCGAACAGCCGTGTGAACAGCGCCGTCGCCAACGAGGCCGACAGGATGTTGACCAGGTTGTTGCCCAGCAGGACCGATCCGATCAGCCGCTCGCTGTCCTCGGTCACGTTGAGCGCGGTTTCGGCGCCCTTGGACCCTTTGTCGGCCTGGGCGCGCAGCTTGGCCCGGGACGAGGCGGTCAGGGCGGTTTCGCTGCCGGAAAAGAAGGCGGACAGGACCAGAAGCGCGAGGATCGAGGCGCTGGTGATCCAGAAGGCGGTGTCAAACGTGGTCATGGCTCACTCGGTGGGGCTGGGCGCCAAGATAGGGGCGGCGGGGCGACCTGCACAAGAGTTGCGGAAAAACAAAGCCCCGCGGCCTGGGGCTGCGGGGCGACAGTCTGGGGAACAGGTTCAGGTGACGGATCAACCGCCCCAGGTGCGGACCGGGCCGCAATCGACATGCGTGAAGTTCGAGCGCGAATACCGTCCGACGCCACCCGCGTTGCACGCCAGCGCGGCACGCGCGACCTGGCTGACCGAGCGGTTGTCGAGCCGGATGTCAGCCGCCTGGCCGACCATGTGGCGCGAATTGCGCGCAACCCCGCTGGAGCGGCGGCGCAGCATGGCGTTGGTTTCCGGCGAGCGGTAGCCGGACAGCAGCATGTAGGGTTCGCTCACATCCAGGATGTTGTGGGTCGCGGCCAGAATGTCCAGCGTGCGGGTATCGATGCGGTGGCTGCGGTCGATGCGCCAGTCGCGGAAGAACTGATCCACCTCGGCCAGAACCTCGGGGATATAGTCGCCATCGACCCAGTAGATGGCATCCAGTCGTTCGCCGGTGCGGCCCGAATACATCTTGAGCCGGCGAATGTCGCCAGCGCCACGGTTGAAGGCAAAGGCTTTGGACATGCGGGGGGCGGCGGTGATCGTGGTCGCGGCAAAGATGCCCAGCAGGGCGCGCCGCGAAAATCCGGCGTTAGCGGAAGTCGACATTCTGGTTCTGTCCCATCCCAATACTGCGTTCGAGCCGTTGTGGCCTTGCTTCATCACGGTTCCCCTTCTGGGTCTGGCGGCTGGGCCAAAGGCGTTGGGGCAAACCGATCATGAAGATTTTCGTCTTCTGATGCGTCTATGCCACAACATGCCGTCTGGCCCAAGCACGGAGTCGGTTCTCGGGACTGTCGAAGGGCAAAATAGGCGGGAATTCGCTGAAATTGGATTAAAGCCCCGCTTTCTCGGGCCTTTCCATGATCTTGCGGGGCGAAGTTCGCGTTCTTTTCGGCGCGAATCGGCGGCCGGGGGACGGCCCGGCGGGCAGGGCACCCGCAAGGGTTGCGGGCCCTTGCCGCGCGACAGCGATTTTCGTGGCCAACCGGGGGAATCGGCTCCTGTCGCAATTGTGAATCGACCCGCGATCTGCGATCTTGGCACAATTCCGTGATTGTTCGTGAACCAGTGTGCCGGTTCGGGCGACTAACGGGCACCTAACAGACAGACCTTGACGGAGGCCGGAGATGAGGATTGCGCGACAGATGGCGCCAGGGCTGCGTGCGGCGGTCATGGCGGTTGCTCTCGGTGTGACAGCGGTTGCGCCGGCGGCTCTGTTGGGGGCGGGGCAGGCGCTTGCGCAGACCTTTCCGGCATTCCGGCAGGCCCTGGCCGAAGGTGTCGCCGAGAACAGCGCCCTGGCGGCCTTCTATCGCGAGAACGGCTATCAGCCCATCTGGACCGGGGCCGAGGATGCGGCACGACGCACCGCTCTGGTTTCCGCGCTGAGCCGCGCCGCGGAACATGGCCTGCCCGAGGCCCGGTATGATCTGCCCGGTCTGCTGGCGGCCTTCAACGGCGTCGAGACCGAGCGCGACCGCGGCCTGGTCGAGGCGCGCGCCTCGTTGACCTTCCTGCAATATGCGCGCGACATCCATTCCGGCGTGCTGGAGCCGTCGCAGATCATTCCCGACATCGTGCGGCAGCTTCCGCGGCCCGATCCGACCCAATTGATGCACGATTTCGTCAATGCCGAGCCGGTCAGCTTCATCCGCAACCTGGCGCCGTCCTCGCCGGAATATGTGCGCCTTTACCGTGCCAAGCACGACCTTGAGGCGCAGATCGCCCAGGGCGGCTGGGGGCCGCATGTGCAGGCCGGCAGCCTCGGCCCGGGCGATCGCGGCCCGGCCGTGGTGCAACTGCGCAACCGCTTGATTGCCATGGGTTTCCTGGCGCGCAGCCCGTCGGCGCTGTATGACGCGCGGATGCAGGCGGCGGTGCTGGAGTTCCAGAATTCGGTCGGGATCGAGGCCGACGGCGTGGCCGGGTCGGATACCATCCGCCAGATCAACGTCGATCCCCAGGACCGCCTGCGCCCGATTGTCGTCGCGATGGAGCGCGAGCGCTGGCTGAACATTCCGCGCGGCGATCGGCATGTCTGGGTGAACCTGGTGGATTTCGTCGCCCGTATCGTCGACTTCGACCATGTGACCTTTGAAACCCGCGCCGTTGTCGGGGCGCGGGGAACCCAGACGCCCGAATTCTCGGACGTGATGGAATACATCGAGATCAACCCGGACTGGACCTTGCCGCGTTCGATCGTCGGGGAATACTGGGGCGCGTTGACCTCGGGCGGGGCGCAGCACCTGCAACTGATCGACAACCGGGGCAATGTGGTGCCGCGCGAATATGTGGATATCGGCGCCTATTCCCCGACGACTCTGCCGTATGAGGTGCGCCAACCGCCGGGGCCGGGCAACCCCCTGGGCGAGGTCAAGTTCCTGTTCCCCAACCCCTATGCGATCTATCTGCATGACACGCCGTCGCGGTCGCTGTTCGGCCGGTCGGTGCGGGCCTTCTCGCATGGGTGCATCCGGTTGCAGCGGCCGCGCGACTTCGCCTTCGAGATCCTGCGCCCGCAAGAACCCGACCCCGAGAGCTTCTACATGTCCGTGCTGAATTCGCGCCGGCAGACCGAGGTTCATCTGGTGACACCGATCCCGGTGCATCTGGTCTATCGGACTGCCTATACCTCGGTCGATGGGCGCATGAACTATCGCGATGACGTCTACGGCCGCGACGCGCGTCTTTATGACGCCCTGATCAGCGCCGGGGTGGAAGTGGGCGCCTGACCACGCTACATCGGTCGGGCGGCGCCGCCGTCGCCCGACCGGAGGTTTCTCATGCAGCACCGCATTTCCGACATCGCCGCCGCGCTGGGCGCGCGGTTCGCGGGTGCGGGTGATCTGACCGTGACCGCCGCCGCCGAGCCGGCCTCGGCCGGGCCCTTCGATCTGGCGCTGGCCATGGCCCCCCGCTATGCGGACGGCCTGCGGCAGGGCCGCGCGCGGGCCGCGATCCTCTGGGACGGGGCCGACTGGCAGGCCCTCGGGCTCGAGGCCGCCATTTTCGCCCCCCGTCC
The DNA here is from genome assembly GCA_020637555.1 of Rhodobacter sp. Classification (GTDB taxonomy): domain Bacteria; phylum Pseudomonadota; class Alphaproteobacteria; order Rhodobacterales; family Rhodobacteraceae; genus Pararhodobacter. Next base: position 11,393 of record JACKKF010000003.1, read on the forward strand.
GCGCCTGGCCATGGCGGTTCTGACCCGCAGCTTCGATCCCGGCCCCGGGCTGGCCGCCGGCATCCATCCCAGCGCGGTGATCGATACCTCGGCCCAGATCGGCGAGGGCGCCGCGATCGGCCCCTTCGTGGTCATCGGTGCGGATGTTCAGATCGGCGCCGGAGCCCGCATCGCCGACCATGTCACCATTGGCGCGAATGCCCGGATCGGCGCGCGGGCGCTGATCCTGTCGGGCGTCCGGATCGGGGCCCGGGTGCGGATCGGCGACGACTTCATCGCCCAGCCCGGGTGCGTGATCGGCGGCGATGGCTTCAGTTTCGTGACCGAGGACCCCTCGCGCGTCGAGGAAGCGCGCAAATCCCTTGGCCAAAGCGCCGAGGCGGGTGCCCAGGCGTGGCAGCGGATCCATTCGCTGGGCGCCGTCACCATTGGCGACGCGGTCGAGGTGGGCGCGAATTCCACCATCGACCGGGGCACCATCCGCGACACCGTGATCGGTCGGGGCACCAAGATCGACAACCTCGTCCAGGTTGGCCACAATGTCATCGTCGGCGAGGATTGCCTGCTGTGCGGTCAGGTCGGTATCGCCGGATCGACCCGCATCGGCAATCATGTGGTTCTGGGCGGACAGGCCGGGGTGGTGGACAATATCAGCGTTGGCGATGGCGTCGTCGCGGCGGCGGGCACGCTCATCACCTCGAATGCGCCGGCCGGGCGGATGCTGATGGGCTCGCCCGCGGTGCGCATGGACCAGAATGTCGAGATCTACAAAGCCCAGCGGCGTTTGCCGAGAATCCTTGCGCAAGTCGCCGAGCTTCAGAAAACTGTCAAGAACCTGGTGGAGAAGGGTGCGGGTGGCGAATCCTGACCAGGAGATGACGGAATGGACGGCGCGTATTTGACCGCAAGCGATGAACTCAACAGCCGGGTGATCGCGATCCTGGCGGCACAGGCCCTGCGGGAGCCCTCGGGGTTGACCGCAGGGACCACGCTCGAAAGCCTGGGCATCGACAGCCTTGGCCTGGCCGAGATCATCTTTGCCATCGAGGAAACCTTTGACGTGATGGTGCCTTTCAACGCCAATGATCCGGATGCCGAGACCCTGGACCTCAGCACGGTGGGGTCGGTCTGCGCGGCGGTCACGGCGCTGGTGCACGACCAGAAGGGTTGAAATGACGCGGCGCGTGGCGATCACCGGGGCGGGGACGGTCAACGCGCTGGCACAGGACGTGCCCGCAACCTTCGACGCCCTGGCCGCCGGGCGCGTCGCCATCGGGCCGATGGATTTCCAGGATATCGAACGACTCAGCATCCGAATCGGTGCCCAGGTGCGCGATTGGGCGCCCGAAGCGCGGTTCACCCGGCAGGAACTGGCGCTCTACGACCGGGCGGTCCAGTTCGCGCTGGAGGCCGGGCGTCAGGCCGTCGCGCAATCCGGTCTGATCCTGACCGAGGACGAGACTCTGCGCGCCGGTGTCGTGATGGGGACCGGCGGCGGCGGCTATACCACCATCGACGACGCCTATCGCGCGGTGCATGTCGAGGGCAGGAACCGTGTCCATCCCTTTACCGTGCCGCGCCTGATGCATCCGGCCGCGGCGGCGCATCTGGCCATGCGACACGGGCTCAAGGGGCCGGCGTTCACGGTCTCGACCGCCTGCGCCTCGTCCAATCATGCGATGGGGCTGGCCTTTCAGATGGTGCGCTCAGGGGCCGCGCCGGTGATGCTGACCGGGGGCGCCGAGGCCACGCTCTGCTTTGGCGGGCTCAAGGCCTGGGAAGGGTTGCGTGTCATGTCGCCGGATGGCTGCCGCCCTTTCTGCGCCAGCCGCAACGGCATGGTTCAGGGTGAGGGGGCGGCGGTCTTCGTGTTCGAGGACTGGGACCGCGCGACGCGGCGCGGCGCGGACATCCTGGCCGAGGTCACGGGTTTTGCGATGACGTCGGATGCGTCGGACATCGTGCTGCCCGATCCCGACGGCGCGGCGCGGGCCATGCGCGGCGCGTTGGCCGATGCGGGGCAGGGGACCGGGGCGATCGGCTATATCAATGCCCATGGCACGGGCACCGCCGCGAACGACCGGGGCGAGGTGCGGGCGATTCGGGCCGTCTTTGGCGACACGCCGCCCGTGGTCTCGTCGACCAAGTCGATGCATGGGCATCTCTTGGGCGCGGCGGGTGCGGTCGAACTGCTGGCGGTGGTGATGGCGCTGCGCGATGGGGTCATTGCCCCCACGGCGGGCTGGCGTCAGGCCGATCCAGACTGCGCGATCGACATGGTGGCGAACGACGCGCGCCGCGCCCGGGTGGACGCGGCGCTGTCGAATGCCTTTGCCTTCGGCGGCCTGAATGCCTGCCTGGCGCTCAGGCGGGCTTAGTTGCTCTGCGTGCGCTGCGCGGCGGCGGCGTTCGACAGGCGGGTCTGCAGATCGTCGAACGCGGCGGTGAAGCCCGAAAGCGACACGTTGATCGCAACCTCCTGATCCACGGCCACGAACGGCCGGATCAGGATGGTCGAGGTCGAGCCCGCCTTCATCGCGTCCACCTCGTCGGCGGACAGCCCCATGCGGATCAGGCAGCCGACAACCGAACAGACGCGGAAGGGCTCGACGCGGATCTGGTCATCCGCGGGGCGGTCGCCCGTATACCATGCCAGCCCCGCGGGCAGGAAGGTTTCCAGGGGTGTCGTGATGGTGGCTCCGGCCGAGAACTCGGCCCCCAGCGGCAGGGCGGCGATGCTGATCTCGGCGGTGGGCGAACCCTGCGAGTCGTTCAACAGTTGATACATCTCGCAGGCGCCGGTCGGGCCCTGGGCCTCTTGCGGCGGGCAGATGATCTGCCAGTCGCCATGGGTCGCGGCGACATAGGGTTGCGGAGCTGCGGGTTGCGATTGCGCCGGCGCGTCGGCCGGTGCCTGGGCCGGCGCGGCACCGCTGTCCTGCGCCATCGCCGCCGAGGCAGCGAGCAGCGCAGCGGTGGCAAGACCCGGAAGCAGGGCGAAACGAAGGGTCATGAATGTGTCCTCTGAAACGGTTCGGTCGCGAGAGGGACTAGCACGAAGCCAGGCGCAAGTCAGGTGAAATTCGCGGCACCGGCGGCGCGCCGCCCATCGCCGACGGCGGCATCGGCCGCGCCCTGGCAAGGCGCCGGGACAGGCCCTGAGGCGGTCGGCACAGGGCCCTGGCTGCGCAAAAGCGAAAGGGGCCCGCAAGCTGGACCCCTTTCGACTTTTTTGCTCCCTGTCGGACTGGCCGACTTATGGGTTCGGACGCTAGGGGCAAATGTGCGATGCGTCAACAGGAAATCACCAAAACGCGAGCCAGCCGGTGTTTCGCCCCTCAAGTCGCTGAAACCGGGTGATTTTTCGGGCAGGCCGACACATCCGGCGGCAGTTTGTGAACGGGTCAGGCGGTTTTCGGGCGCATCGCCAGCCAGATCAGCGCGCCACCCGCAAGAACCAGGAACGGCAGCATCGCCAGGTTGACCATCTGCCAGCCGGTCTGCACGTCCGAGCCCGAGCAATTCATCAACTGGCCCGAACTGAGCGAGGCCACGGTGACGCCGCCAAAGACGATCGCATCGTTCACGCCCTGGATGCGCCCGCGTTCGACGGGGCTGTGCGCGCGCGCCAGCATCGTGGTGCCGCCGATGAAGCCGAAGTTCCAGCCAACCCCCAGAAGGATCAGCGCCAGGAAGAAGTGTTGCAGGTCCAGCCCGCTCATCGCCACCGCACCGGCCCCCGCCAGGATCACCAGCCCCAGCGCAACGATCTTCTCGACGCCGAAACGGGCGATCAGGTGACCGGTGAAGAACGACGGCGCATACATCGCCAGGACGTGCGCCGAAACGATGTCCGCCGCGTTCGAGGTCTGATACCCGCAGCCCACGACCGCCAGCGGGGTCGATGTCATGACCAGGTTCATCAGCGCATAGCTGACGGTCGCGCAGATGATGGCGACGATGATCACGGGTTCGCGCAGCAACTCGGCCCGGCTGCGTCCCTCGATCGGGGCGTCGCGCGACACCTGGGCAGGCATCGGAATGTCCAGGAATGCAAACAGCCAGACTCCGACCAGGTTGACCGCGATCACCCCGAAATAGGTGCCCAGAAAGGGAATGACCATCGCGTCGGATGTCACCTTGACCAGTTGCGGTCCGATGATCGCGCTGAGCAGACCGCCCGCCATCACATAGCTGATCGCCTTGGGCTTGAACCCGTCCGAGGCGGTGTCGGTGGCGGCGAACCGGTAGAACCCTTGCGCCGACATGTAGACGCCGGTGAACAGCGCGGCGATGACGAACATCCAGAACGAATGGTTCAGCAGACCAAAGGCGGCGATGATGGCACCGAAACAGCCGGCTGCCGACCCCAGGATGAAGCCTGCGCGACGGCCACGCCGCTGCATGAACGCGGACATCGGGGTCGCTGACAGCATCGAACCCAGGACCGCCGCCGAGATCGGCAGCGTCGCCCAGCAGGGATTCGGTGCCAGCGACTGGCCCGCAAGTCCCGCGGTGGTGAAGATCATGGGCATCTGCGCGCCCAGGATGGCCTGAGCAGCGACAAGGACCATCACGTTGCGCTTGGCACGGCGGTCGTCGGGGGCGGTGATCGTGTTCATGGCAATGGCGTATCCTGCGCCCGTGACGAAGGGAAGAAAAATCGTTCACACGATAAGGAAATGCGACAACGGAACGCGCCCGTCGGGCGCGTCACCGGGGGCCTCTCAGGCCTTGATCGCGGCAATGTCGGCGGGCGTGCCCACAGCTTTCGTGCCGGCCTCGCGGCTGATGCGCTTGATCATGCCCGACAGCGCCTTGCCCGCGCCGATTTCCCAAAACTCGGTCACGCCCTGGTTCGCCATCCACGCCACGGATTCGCGCCAGCGCACCGAGCCGGTCACCTGCTCGACCAGCAGCGCGCGCAGGACCTCGGGGTCGCTGACCGCCTCGGCACGGACATTGGCGACGACGGGCACGCGCGGCGCGGCAAGGGCGACGCCGGCCAGCGCCTCGGCCATGGCATCGGCGGCGGGCTGCATCAAGGCACAGTGGAAGGGGGCCGAGACCGGCAGCATCAAGGCGCGTTTCGCGCCCCGGGCCTTGGCCAGATCGACCGCGCGTTCCACGGCCGCCTTGTGACCGGACACCACGACCTGCGCCGGGTCGTTGTCATTCGCGGCCTGGCAGACCTCGCCTTGTGCCGCTTCGGCGGCGACCTCGACCGCGGTGGCGAAATCCAGGCCCAGCAACGCCGCCATGGCGCCGACACCCACGGGCACGGCGGATTGCATCGCGGTGCCCCGGATGCGCAGCAGGCGCGCGGTGTCGGCGATGCTCAGGCTGCCGGCCGCCGCAAGGGCCGAATATTCACCCAGGGAGTGCCCCGCGACATAGGCGGCGTCGGTGATGGCGAACCCTTCGGATTCCAGGGCGCGCATCGCGGCGAGCGATGTCGCCATCAGCGCCGGCTGCGCATTCGCGGTTAGGGTCAAAGTCTCGATCTCGCCGTCCCAGATCAGCGCCGACAGGGCGTCACCCAGCGCCTCGTCCACCTCGTCGAACACGGCCTTGGCGGCCGGATAGGCCTGTGCCAGGTCGCGGCCCATGCCGATGGTCTGGGCGCCTTGGCCGGGGAAAACGAATGCGCGGGTCATGGGGGCCTCTCGGTTGATGGATTGGGGAGAGTGCATAATCCCCTTTGCCTGCGCTGGGAAACGGAAAAACGCGGGCTTCGCCGGATCGCCGCCGCCGAACGTGGCGACCTATCCCGCATACAGGTAATCCCGGGTCAGGGGGACGGCCTCTTGCTGGCGGGCAAGCTGCAACTGGAACACGCATTGGCCGGCATGGCGAAAGGTCTGCTCCGAGGCGACCAGATAGAATTTCCACATCCGCACGAACCGGGCGTCATAAAGACGCTCGGCCTCGGGGCGGCGGGCCATGAACCGGGCGTGCCAATGACGCAGGGTCTCGGCGTAATGCAGGCGCCAGACCTCGACGTCGGTCGTGACCAGGCCCGTGCGTTCGACCGCGGCCATGGTTTCCGAGAGCGCCGGAATATAGCCGCCCGGGAAGATGTATCTGGTGATCCAGGGATTGGTCGAGCCGGGCGGGGTGAACCGGCCGATCGTGTGGATCAGCGCCACGCCGTCGGGGGTCAGCAGGTCGTGGACCTTCTGGAAATAGGTGCGGTAGTTGGGCGCGCCGACATGTTCGAACATGCCCACCGAGACGATGCGGTCGAACGGCCCGCTGACCGCGCGATAATCGACCAGTTCGAACCGGACACGATCCTGCAGACCCGCCGCCTGCGCGCGGTCGCGCGCGACCTTGAGTTGTTCGTCCGACAGGGTCACGCCCGTCACCTCGGCGCCGAAATCGCGCGCCAGCGTCAGGGCCATGCCGCCCCAGCCGCAACCTATGTCGAGAACGCGCATCCCCGGCGTGATCCTGAGCTTGCGCGCGATATGGGTCTTTTTCTGGGCCTGCGCCTGTTCGAGCGTGTCCTGCGGCGTCTTGAAATAGGCGCAGGAATACTGGCGGTCCTCGTCGAGGAACAGATCATAGAGCGCGCCCGACAGGTCATAGTGATGCGCCACATTGCGCCGCGCGCGCCGCGCCTGATTGCGCTGACTGAGGCCGCGCGTCAGGTCGCGCAGTTTCTGCCTGGCGCGATTTTCGCCGCTGTCATGGCCCTGCATGATGTTGCGCAGCACCAGTTCGAGCAGCCCGTGCAGATCGTCGCCGTCGATCGTCAGCGTGCCGTCCGTATAGGTTTCGCCCAGCGCCAGGTGCGGATTGCTGGCCAGCCGGCGCAGCGCCGCGTCCGTGCGGATTTGAACGGCCACGACCGGGAGACCCGCACCGTAGCGGCGAACCGTGCCATCGGGATAGGTCAGGTTGAGGGTCCCGACCTTGACCAGACGGGACAGGAACCGGTCGATCCATCGATTCCACATGGCGGACCTCACAATCCGAGTGAATTCGTTGTTACACAAGTGTAAGGCATTGGTGGGCCCGGTCAAGTCATGCGCGCACCGCTTTGTCCCTTGCAGGCGGGGGGAATCCCGTTATAAGGCCCCATCCCGCCGCATCCCACGAATCCGGCGCAGTCTCTCGTGGGCGGGCGCGGCGGGGCGAAACGCCCGCCTTGTGAAATGCGCCTCGACAGTATTGGAGACCACATGCCTCTCTACGAGCATGTCATGATCGCGCGTCAGGATCTGTCCAACGCGCAGGCGGAAGGGCTGATCGAGCACTTCTCGACCGTGATTTCCGACAACGGCGGCTCGATCGTCGGCACCGAATACTGGGGTGTCAAGACGATGGCCTACAAGATCAACAAGAACCGCAAGGGTCACTACATGTTCCTGCGCACCGACGCCCCGTCGGCCGCGATCCAGGAAATGGAACGCCTGGCGCGCCTGCACGACGACGTCATGCGCGTGCTCTCGGTCAAGGTGGACGCCCACGAGGACGGCCCCTCGGTGCAGATGCAGAAGCGTGACGAGCGCGGCGACCGTGGTGATCGCGGCGACCGTGGCGACCGTCCGCGCCGCTGATCCGGTCTTGAAGGAGTAAACCCCAATGGCCACCAAACCGTTTTCCGCCGCCGCAAGGTCTGCCCGTTCTCGGGCGAGAACGCGCCCGCCATCGACTACAAGGACGTGCGCCTGCTGCAACGCTACATCTCCGAGCGTGGCAAGATCGTGCCCGCCCGCATCACCGCCGTTTCGGCCAGAAGCAGCGCGAACTCGCGCGCGCCATCAAGCGCGCCCGCTTCCTCGCCCTGCTGCCCTATGCCGTGAAGTGAGGACCCCGTCATGCAGTGATTCTGCTGGAACGTGTGGCCAAGCTGGGCCAGATGGGCGACGTGGTGAAGGTGCGCGACGGTTTCGCCCGCAACTTCCTGCTGCCGCAGGGCGGCGCTGCGCGCGACCGATGCCAACAAGCAGGTGTTCGAGGCGCAGAAAGCGCAGCTCGAGGCCCGCAACCTGGAAACCCGCGCCGAAGCGCAGGCGCTGGCCGACAAGCTCGACGGCACCAGCTATGTCGTGATCCGCTCGGCTTCGGATGCCGGCGCGCTCTATGGCTCGGTCACCCCGCGTGACATCGCCGACGCCGCCACCGCCGAGGGCTTCTCGATCGACCGCCGCCAGGTGGTTCTGTCGGCCCCGATCAAGACGCTGGGCGTCCATGGCCTGTCCGTCGTTCTGCACCCCGAGGTCACCGCCTCGATCAGCGTGAACGTCGCCCGTTCGGCCGAAGAAGCCGAACTGCAGGCCTCGGGCAAGTCGATTCAGGAACTGGCGGCCGAAGCCGAGGCTGCGGCCGAGTTCGAGATCGCGGAACTGTTCGACGATATCGGCGGTGCCGCCGACGAGGACGACGAGCAGGCCTGAGCCTGACGCGAAAGTGTTGCACGGGGCGCGCATCTGGACGGGTGTGCGCCCCGTTTGCATCCGCTGCCCTTGTTCGCGGGCCGCGGGTGCCCTATTCTTGGTCCAAGCATCGAGATTTGTGCATTTGTTGATCGGGGGTTCTCCATGGCGTTGCCGATGACAGCAAGTTCCGAAGATACCATTGAAACCGCCGCTCCTGATACCGGGGCGACGGCAGGGGAATGTGCGCTGCGTCCGATCGACGAAATGGTCGAACAGGCGCAGGCGGCCGCGACCTTTCTCAAGGCGCTGGCGCACGAGGGGCGGCTGCTGATCCTGTGCTACCTGTCCTCGGGCGAAAAGTCCGTGACCGAGCTCGAGCATCTGCTGGGATCGCGGCAGGCTGCGGTCAGCCAGCAGCTTGCCCGGCTCAGGCTGGAGGGGCTGGTCACCTGCCGCCGCGAAGGCAAGGCGATCTACTATTCGCTGGGCGATCCCCGCGCCGCCCAGACCATCGCGCTGATGTATGACATGTTCTGCGGCCGCACGATGGACGAGATCGAGGCCGCGCGCGGCTGAGGTCCCTTGCCGCTACGGCAGGACCCGCGGATTGGCCCTTGCGAAATGGCCCCCGGGACGCAAAGCTTGACCTGTTGATCAACCGCACCCCGGAAACCCCGGGGGCCAGCAGGGGGCATGTCCAATGACCGACCGAATTCCGTTTCTTCGCACTCTGGCTGCCGGGGCCGCGCTGGCGCTGACGCTGGCGACCGGGGCCGCGCAGGCGCAGGACACCGGCACGGTGGACGATGCGCGCCTGATCCATCCCGGATTTCTGACGGTGGGCACGTCGGACCCGGTCTACCCGCCGTGGATGATGAACGATTCGCCCGAATCCGGCGAAGGGTTCGAAAACGCACTGGTCTATGCGCTGGCCGCCGAAATGGGGTTTTCCCACGACCAGGTGCAATGGGTGCGCCTGACCTTCGATCAGATCATCGCCCCGGGCGACAAGCCTTTTGATTTCGCCATCAACCAGGTGTCGGTCACGCCGGCCCGGGCCGAGGTGGTCAGCTTCAGCCAGGTCTATTATCAGTCGGACAAGGCGGTCATCGCGCTGCCCGGGTCGCCGGTGATCGGCGCGACCTCGTTCGCCGATCTGCGCCAGGCGCGTTGGGGGGCGGCCATCGGCACGACCGACCTGATCTATCTGGAAAATGTGGTCGGTGTCAGCGATGTCGCGGTCTATGACGACCAGGTCGGTGTGTTCCAGGCGATGCAGGCGGGACAGATCGACGCCACCGTCGCGGCCGTGCCGACCGCGCTGTTCGCGACGGCGGTGCAGATCCCCGAGGCCTCGATCGTGGCGATCCTGCCGCCGGATGCGCATGACGAAGGGCATGGCCTGCTGTTCCAGAAAGACAACCCGCTGGTGCCGTGGGTGGACGCGGCGTTGTCGCGGCTGATCGAACAGGGCACCGTGCAGGAGCTGGTGAACACCTGGCTGGTTGCCGATCCGTCCCTGCCCGTCATCACCGAATGATCCCCCAGCAGCCCACGACCCCCCCGCCGCCACCCCGGCGGCGGGGGTTCGACTGGCGCACCGCGCTGGTGCCGGCGCTGATCGGGGGCGCAGGGATCGTCGTGGTGTTCGGCGGGTTGGCCTGGCTGATCGCGATCAATCCCAACTGGCCGCGCATCCAGGCACAGTTCTTCAGCCTCGATCACATGCGCGCCGCATTGCCGCGCGTTGCGCATGGCTTTGTCACCAACATGACGGTCTGGCTGATCGCGCTGGCCTGCATCGCGGTCTGGGCGCTGGTCCTGGCGGTGGTGCGCAGCCTGCGGGGGCCGTGGTTCGCGCCCTTCCGGCTGATGGTGATGCTCTACATCGACATCTTTCGCGGCCTTCCGGCGCTGTTGCTGGTGATCCTGTTCGGCTTTGGCATTCCCGCGCTCAGGCTGGCGGGGCTGCCGAATTCGGGCCTGTTCTGGGGCGGCGTGGCGATGGTGCTCAGCTATTCCGCCTATGTGTGCGAGATCTACCGCGCCGGCATCGACGCCGTGCACGAGGGGCAGCGTGCCGCGGCGCGGGCCCTGGGCCTGACCGAATGGCAGACGATGGTCCATGCGATCCTGCCGCAGGCGCTGCGCAACGCGGTGCCCAGTCTCATGAACATCGTTGTCGCGCTGCAAAAGGACGTGGCGCTGCTGTCGGTCATCGGGGTGCGCGACGCGGTGCGCGAGGCCCAGATCTATACCGCGACGACGTTCAACTATTCCTCGCTGGTGGTGGCGGCGCTGCTGTTTCTGCTGGCGACGATCCCGATGGCCCGGCTGGCCGACTGGATCACCCATCGCGACCGCCTGCGCCGCCTGCAGATCGCGGATTGACCCCATGATCGAGATCCGCAACCTGACCAAGTATTTCGGCACCCATCTGGTTCTGGACCGGGTGGATCTGACCATCGCCCGGCACGAGGTGGTCTGCCTGATCGGGGCCTCGGGGTCGGGCAAGTCCACCTTGCTGCGCTGCATCAACCGCCTGATCGAACCCGACTGGGGCGAGATCCGGCTCGATGGCACGCCGATCACCGATCCGTCCTTTGGCAAGACCGGGCTTCAGCGCCGGGTCGGGATCGTGTTCCAAAGCTACAACCTGTTTCCGCACATGCGCGTCATCGACAACATCACCCTGGCCCCGCGCAAGGCGCAGCGCGTGCCCCGCGCCCAGGCCGAGGCCCGGGCGATGGAGGTCCTGTCACTGCTGGGGATGGAACGGTTCGCGCGCGCCTATCCCGAGCAGCTGTCCGGCGGGCAGCAACAGCGGGTCGCGCTGGCGCGGGCGCTGGCGGGCGAACCCGATGTGCTGTTGCTCGACGAGGTGACGGCGGCGCTGGATCCCGAACTGGTGGGCGAGGTGATGGATGCGATCCGCGGACTCAAGGCGCGGGGGCTGACGATGGTGATCGTCACGCATGAGATGGGCTTTGCCCGCGATCTGGCCGATCGCGTGTGCTTCCTGGACGGCGGCCGCATCATCGAGGAGGCCCCGCCGGCGCAGTTGTTCGGATCGCCCGGCCATCCACGCACGCAGGCCTTCCTGCACCGATTGATCGAAGGTGGGCGCTTGTGACCGCGGCAACCAGGGAGGGCCCGAATTTGCGACAGAACGAGGAGGAACCGCCCGTGCAGGACCTGCCGATCGCGCTGATCGGCGCGGGGCCGATGGGGTTGGCCTGTGCCAAGGTCCTGGTCGAACAGGGGATCGCCTTTCAGGGGTTCGAGCTGCACGCGGACGTGGGCGGGCTTTGGGATATCTCGGGGCCCCGGTCGACCATGTATGAAAGCGCGCATCTGATCTCGTCGCGCACAAAGACCGAATTTCGGGATTTTCCGATGGACCCAGGCGTCGCGGATTATCCGTCGCATCGCGTGCTCAAGGCGTATTTCCACGCCTTTGCCGATCGGTTCGATCTGCGCCGCCATTATCGCTTCAATGCCGAGGTGCTGCGCTGCGAGCCGCTGGACGCCGGCGGGTGGCGTGTCACCTGGCGCGAGGGCGGGGCCGAACACGACGGGCTGTTTTCTGGCGTCATGATCGCGAACGGCACCCTCAGCGAGCCGAACATGCCCCGGTTCGAGGGGCGCTTTGACGGCGCGCTCATCCACTCGGCCCAATACCGGCACCCGGACCAGATGCGCGGCAAGCGCGTTCTGGTGATCGGGGGCGGGAACTCGGGCTGTGATATCGTGGTGGATGCGGTGCATCACGGCGAATGCGCGGATCTTTCGCTCAGACGGGGCTACCATTTCGTGCCGAAATACGTGTTCGGAAAGCCTGCCGACACGCTGGGTGGTCTGCCCCTGCCGATGTGGCTGAAGCGTCGTGTGGACGGCATGATCCTGCGCTGGTTCGCGGGCGATCCGCAGCGCGTCGGCTTTCCGCAGCCCGATCACAAGCTTTATGAAAGCCACCCGGTGGTGAATTCGCTGGCGATCTTCCACGCGGGGCACGGGGACATCCGCATCCGGCCCGACATCGCCCGGTTCGATGGCCGGACCGTGCATTTCAAGGACGGCACCCAGGCGGACTACGATCTGGTCATCGCCGCCACCGGCTATCTGCTGCACTATCCGTTCATCGACCGCGACCTGCTGAACTGGCAGGGCGCGGCGCCGCATCTGTTCCTGAACTGTCTGCACCCGACACGCGACGATCTGTTCGTGATGGGCATGGTCGAGGCGACTGGCCTGGGTTGGCAGGGCCGCCACGAGCAGGCCGAGATGGTGGCGCGCTACATCAGGGGACTGCGGCAGGGCAGCGCCGCGGCCCGCGCGATCCAGGCCGAAAAGGCCGGCGACTTTGCGCGCGTCACCGGCGGCATGTCCTATGTCGATCTGCCGCGCATGGCCTATTACGTCGAACGCGGCGCCTATCGCGCCGCGGTGACGCAGCGCATCAAGGCTTTGGGAGGGCAGGGATGACCGGCGATATCGACAGCGTGACGCTGAATTTCAGCCCCGGGTCGCTGCTGCTGCTGAACGCGATCCTGGCGGTGGTCATGTTCGCGATCGCGCTGGACCTCAAGCCCGACCACTTTCGCGCCCTTCTCCGCGCGCCAAAGCCGGTGATTGCCGGCTTTCTGTCCCAGTTCCTGGTGCTGCCGGCGGCAACCTATCTGCTGGTTCTGGCCGTGCAGCCGCGCCCGTCGATCGCGCTGGGCCTGATCCTGGTCGCCGCCTGTCCCGGCGGCAATATCAGCAACTTCCTGACCCATCGGGCCGGCGGCAACACCGCGCTTTCCGTCAGCCTGACGGCCATCGCCACCGTGGGCGCGTTGGCGCTGACGCCGCTCAACATCGCGCTGTGGGGGGGGCTCTATGCGCCCACGCGCGCCATCTTGCAGGCAACGCGGATCGACCCGGTGCAGGTGGCGGTGACCGTGGCCTTCATGCTGGTGCTGCCGCTGCTGCTGGGGATGATGCTGAATGCCCGCGCGCCAGCCCTGGCCGCGCGTATCCGGCGACCGATGCAGGTCCTGTCGATGGTGATCTTCGTCGGTTTCATCGTCGCAGCCCTGGCGGCGAACTGGCAGTATTTCCTGGACCTTGCCGGGCTGGTCGCAGGCCTGGTCATCGCCCACAACACGCTGGCGCTGGGCCTCGGGTTTCTGGTTGCGCTGGCGTTTCGCGTCAGCGCCGCCGACCGACGGGCGATCACGATCGAGACGGGCATCCAGAACTCGGGCCTGGGGCTGATCCTGATCTTTGCCTTTTTCGGCGGGCTGGGCGGCATGGCGGTGGTCGCGGCCTTCTGGGGCATGTGGCACGCGATTTCAGGGCTGGCCCTGGCGACGCTCTGGTCTCGGCGGCCGGCATGACGCGCATCCTGATTACCGGCGCCGGTGGCAATGTGGGGCGCGCGTTGCTGGCGGGGCTCATCGGGCACACGGTCCTCGCCACCGACATCGCGCCCGGGTTCGAACGCTGCGATGTCACCGGCGACGACCCCGACCGCGTGATCGGCGACTTCCGCCCCGAGGTGGTGGTGCATCTCGCCTCGATCGTGACGCCGCCCAAGGGCTCGACTCGCGCGTTCGAATGGCGCGTGGATGTGCAGGGCACGCGCAATGTGCTGGATGCCTGTCTGCGCCATGGCGTGCGGCGGCTGGTCGTGACCTCGTCGGGCGCGGCCTATGGCTATCACGCCGACAATCCCGTGCCCCTGCGCGAAACCGATCCGCTGCGCGGCAACCCCGAGTTCGCCTATGCCGATCACAAGCGCCAGGTCGAGGAGATGCTGGCCACCGCCCGGGCCGATCATCCGGCGCTGGAGCAGGTGGTGCTGCGCGTCGGCACGGTGCTGGGCGAGGGGGTCGAAAACCAGATCACTGCGCTGTTTCGGCGCAAACGCCTGCTCAAGGTCGCGGGATCGGACAGCCCCTTCGTGTTCATCTGGACCCAGGATCTGGCCGCGATCCTGGTCCGAGCGGCGGTTGACGGCCCGGCGGGGACCTACAACGTCGCCGGTGACGGGGCCCTGACGGTCGACGATCTGGCCGCGGCGATGGACAAACCGGTGCTGGCGCTGCCGGCCTGGCTGTTGCAGGCGGCGCTGGCGGTCGCGCGGCCCCTTCGGCTCAGCCGGTATGGGCCCGAGCAGGTGCGCTTCCTGCAATATCGCCCGGTCCTGGACAACAGCGCCTTGAAGACGACGTTCGGATTTACACCCGCGCTCACCTCGGCTCAGGTCTTTGACCTGTGGTGCCGCTGGGCCAACCCATGAGAACCGCCGTCATCACCGGCGGAGGCGGCGGCCTGGGGCGCGCGCTGGCCCAGGGTTTGCAGGCGCGTGGCTGGTTCACCGCGCTGCTGGACCTGCCCGGGGGCTTCGACGGGTTGCAGGACGGCCCGCACTGCAGTCTTCACCCCTGCGATATCACCGATCCGGCGCAGGTGCGCGCCTGTGTGGCGGATCTGCGCGCCGCGCGCGCGACCATCGACCTGGCGGTCTACAATGCCGGCGTGACGCTGATCGCGCCCTTTGCCGGGATGGACCCCGCCGCCCATCGCCGCGCGTTCGAGGTCAACTATTGGGGGGCGGTGACCCTGGCGAGCGAACTTCTGCCCGATCTGCGCCGTGCGCGGGGGACTCATCTGGCGATCACCTCGGTCGCCGGGTTCGCACCGCTCAAGCATCGCACGGCCTATGCAGCCTCGAAACACGCGATGACGGGTTTCTTCACCTCGCTCAGGGCTGAGGAAGCGCCGCATGGCGTCCGCGTCACCCTGGCCGCGCCGTCCTTCGTCGCAACCAATCCGGGCGCGCGCTATGGGGCCGACGGCATCGGCCGCCCGGGCGCCGCCCGCGACGGGATCGACGCGATGTCGCCCGACCAGGCGGCACAGGCGATCCTCAAGGGGGTGGACCGCGGGCGCGATTTCATTCCCGTGGGTCGGGTCGCGGCGCTGAGCTGGTGGCTGAACCGCCTGGCGCCCGGGCTCTACGCGCGCATGATGGTCAGGAGTGTCGCGCGAGAAACCCCTTGACGCAGAACAGGTTGCGCCATTGGGATAAGGGATGCGCCGGACCCTCGCCCTGCTGTTGCTTCTGTTGGCCGCCTGCGGCCGCCCCCTGACCCCGCACGAGGCCGATCTGGCCCAGCGGCTCTTTGGCGAGTCGCTGGACCCGGTGCCGGTGCGGCTGCATGACACATCGCTGGTGGGCCTGACGGAGCATCGCTTTGCCACGCGGCCCCGCACCACCTGCCGCGAGCGCCTTGGCCCGCCCCCGACGGCGCCCTATGAAACCGGCCGCATCGCCGGTGTGGCGCTGGGCAACCACCTGCATATCCGCCCGGACGTTTTCCGCCCCGATTTTGCCCGACGCGCCGATGGCGCGCTGCCACTGGCCGCGGCGATGTTCCTGGCGCATGAACTGACGCATGTGTGGCAATGGCAGAACCGCAGGCTGACGGGGTATTCGCCGTTGCGGGTGGGGGCCGAACACCGCCCCGGCGTGGATCCCTATCTGTTCGATCCGGCGACCAACGCCCATTTCCTGGACTATGGCTACGAGCAACAGGCCAGCCTGGTCGAGGAGTATGTCTGTTGCATGGCGCTGGATCCGGACGGAGCCCGCACCACACGCCTGCACACGCTTCTGTCGCAGGTCATGGAACCCCGGGACCTGCCCCGGGGACCGATCTCGCTGCCCTGGAACGGGGCCGAGACGCGCGGCATTTGCGGCTGAAACGCCGCCGGTCGCCGCGGTCAGCGCGAATAGAACCCTTCATAGATCGGCGTCAGCGTCTCCATGTCAAAGAGCGACGAGACCGACGTGCCGTTCCAGGTGTTCAGGATCGCCTGAGCGAACATCGGCGCGGTCGGCACGATGCGGATGTTGGGCGTGGCCTTGACCGCTTCGGTCGGCTCTATGGAATCGGTGATGACCAGGGTCTTCATGACGGAATTCTTGATCCGCTCGACCGCCGGACCGGACAGGACGCCATGGGTGATGTAGCTGTGAACCTCGGTTGCGCCGGCGTCCATCAGAACCTCGGCCGCCTTGCACAGGGTGCCGGCCGTGTCGCAGATGTCATCGACGATGATACAGGTCTTGCCCTTCACATCCCCGATCACGGTCATTTCGGCCACCTCGCCGGGTTTCTCGCGGCGCTTGTCGACGATCGACAGCGGCGCGTTGATGCGCTTGGCCAGTTCGCGCGCCCGCGCCACGCCGCCGACATCGGGCGAGACAACCATCACGTCGCTGCGCCGGTCGCGGAACGTGTGCATCACGTCCAGCGCAAAGATCGGCGCGGCATACAGGTTGTCCACCGGAATGTCGAAGAACCCCTGGATCTGGGTCGCATGCAGGTCCAGCGTCAGCACGCGGTCGATGCCGGCCTCGGTGATGAGATTGGCGACCAGCTTGGCCGAGATCGGCGTGCGGGCCTTGGTCCGGCGATCCTGGCGCGCATAGCCGAAATAGGGGATCACCGCGGTGATGCGCGCCGCCGACGAGCGTTTCAGCGCGTCGGCGATGATCAGCAGTTCCATCAGGTTGTCATTCGCCGGGTTCGAGGTCGGCTGGATGATGAACATGTCCTCGCCGCGCACGTTCTCATAGACCTCGACAAAGATCTCCTGGTCATTGAACCGTTCGACCCGCGCGTCCACCAGATTGACCTGCATCCCGCGATGCAGCGACATGCGGCGCGCGATGGCCTTGGCGAGCGGCTTGTTGGCATTGCCGGCGATGAGTTTCGGTTCGGTCATGGCGCGTGTCTCGATGGCGATTGGGCTGGAGAGTCGGGATGTTGACACCGCTTATCACCCCGCTAGGGTCTTGCAAACCCAGAGGTCCCGGAGACGCGCCGAATGCGACAGATTGACTATTACTTCACCGTGGTCTCGCCCTGGACCTATCTGGCGGGCAATCGGCCGGTCGAGATCGCCGCGCGGCACGGCGCCAGCCTGCGCTACAAGCCGGTCGATCCGGGCGCGCTGTTTGCCCGCACCGGCGGGCTGCCGTTGCCCCAGCGCCATGAAAGCCGGCAGGCCTATCGGTTGCAGGAACTGCGCCGCCAGTCGGTCAAGGCGGGGATGCCCCTGACGCCGAAGCCCGCGTTCTTCCCGACCAATCCGGCGCCGGCCGCCTATGCGATCATCGCCGCGCAAGAGGCCGGCGGCGGCGATCTGGGGGCGCTGGTGCAATCTCTCTGCGCGGCCTGCTGGGCCGAGGAGCGCAACGTCGCCGAGGACGAGGTCATCGCGGAGTGCCTGACCCGCGCCGGTTTTCCGGCCAGCCTGACCATGTCCGGCATGTTGATCGGCGCCGAAACCTATGGCCGCAACCTCGAGGATGCGGTCGCGGCCGGTGTGTTCGGTTTCCCCTTCTTCGTGGTCGATGGCGAATGTTTCTGGGGTCAGGACCGGCTCGAGGATCTGGACCTGTTCCTGGCAGGCAAGCTTTGATCGCGTTGCATGGCCAGCGGCTGGGCACCCCCGGTGCCCCGCCCGCTGTGCTGGCGCATTGTTTTCTGGGCAATGGCGGCAGCTGGCGGCGTCTGCTGGCGGCGATGGCGCCGCTTGATGCACTGTCGCTGGACCTGCCCGGTCACGGTGCCTCGCCCATGCCGGACAGCCCCGGGGATTTCCATGCGTTGACGGCGGATGCGATCACGGCGCAGGTCGCGCAGCCGTCCCTGCTGATCGGCCATTCCTTTGGCGCGGCCTCGATGCTGCGCCATGCCCTGCACCATCCGCAAACCGTGACGGGCCTCGTGCTGATCGAGCCGGTGTTCTTTGCCGCCGCGCGTGGCATGCCGGCCTATGATCCCTATCGCGAGAGCGAACGCGCGCTGCATGGCGCCGTGCGCGCCGGCGATCTCGAACATGCGGCGCGCGAATTTCTGGCCCTGAACCCCGGTTCCCCCAGCTGGGAGTCGCTGCCTGCGCCGGTGCAGCGGCAGATGGCCGCGCAGATGCCTCTGGTGTCCGCGACCGAACAGGGGCTGTTCGGCGACAGTGGTGGTCTCTGCGCGCCGGGGGTGATGGAAGGGTTCGACCCGCCGGTCCTGTTGCTGGTCGGCAGCGGCACGACGCCGATTTTTCACGCCACGGTCAAGGCCTTGGCCCAGCGGCTTCCGCGTGCGGAGGTGGCGGTCATTCCGGGGGCAGGGCATATGGTGCCGATCAGCCACCCGACCGAGACCGCGCAGGTGATCGACGCCTGGATCCGGCGCACCGGCCAGCCGACGGCGGCGACGGAAAACCCCTGCGCCGGCTGACGCAGGGGTTTTCCGCAATCGGTGACGCGCAGGATCGGATCAGGCCGCTTCGGCCTCGGCCTCGGCCGCAGCCATGCGGCGTTCGCTTTCCTCGCGCGACAGCGCGACCGAGGTTCGCACCCCGGCAGCCACGAACTGCATGAGGCCCGAGACCACGCGCTCGTTCGGGTCGATGCCGGCGCAGCTCAGCACCTCGCGGCCATCGCGAGAACGCGCCCAGCGGGCGATCTGCTCGGGGCCGTTACCGTATTTCTTGTCGTCGGCAATTGCGTCGTCCAGTGCCGCCAACACGACCGCCGCAAACAGTTTGCGCGCGCGCTGGCCCTGCTCGTGATTGTACGCCGTGCCATCCACGGAGTCGAACATACTTACCGTCCTTATTCTTGCTCTTGCATTTCCGGGCGTTCGCCTCTTTAACGGTTTGGCGTGGCGATTCGCTACCGATCTATTGCATGTCTGTCATGCGCTGGGTGCATGGCTGGGCTTGCGTGTCGCCTCTGGTCCTTGGCTTGCGCGGGGTGACCCTGCAGGATATAGGCCTGCCCAAGGCGATCTCAACATTTTCTCAAGAGTTTTCTCATGGCCAAGATCAACGGCAATGAAATCCGTCCGGGCTCGGTTCTGGAACACGACAACGGCCTGTGGGTTGCGGTCAAGGTCAACCATGTGAAGCCCGGCAAGGGCGGCGCCTTTGCCCAGGTCGAGCTGAAGAACCTGCGGGATGGGCGGAAGCTGAACGAGCGCTTCCGGTCCGAGGACAAGGTCGAGGCCGTCAAGCTGGAGCGCAAGGATCAGCAGTTCCTGTTCGAGGCGGATCAGATGCTGACCTTCATGGACAGCGAAACCTTCGAACAGATCGAACTGCCGGCCGATCTGCTGGGCGACCGCCGTCCGTTCCTGCAAGACGGCATGACCGTCACCATCGAATATTACGGCGACGAGGCGCTCAATGTGGCGCTGCCCCCCAAGGTCGTCTGCAAGATCATCGAGACCGAGCCCGTGGTCAAAGGTCAGACCGCCGCGAACAGTTTCAAGCCGGCGGTTCTGGACAACGGGCTGCGCATCATGGTGCCCCCGTTCATCGCGCAGGACGAGGACATCGTGGTCCATACCGAAACCTTCGAGTATTCCGAAAGGGCCTGATCCATGCGTCGTGTGTTTTTGTTCGCCATTTTGCTGGCATTGGGGGCCTGTGTGGGCTCATCCCCCGGCCCCGAGGGGGACTGGCGTGTCGTCGAACTGGATGGCACCGAGATCGAGGCGGCGGACGGCGTCACCCTGACGCTGGACGACGGGCAGGCATCGGGGCGGGCGGGGTGCAACCGGTTCGCGGGCAGCTATGCGGTGGACCCGGGCTTTGCCTTTGGGCCGCTGGCCCTGACGCGCATGGCGTGTTTTGGCCGGGCTGCGGAACTGGAAACCCTTTTCACCACCGTCAGCGGCCAGATCGACGGCTTCCAGCGCGACGGCGATGCGCTGGTGCTCACCGCGGGCAACCGGCCGGTGTTGCGGGCGGTTCCCGCCGACCCCCGGTAAAAACCCCCTGGCCGGGACACAGATCCCGGTAACAAACGCGCCACGGTTCCCGTATCGGAGAGTATGCCACAGCCACGAGGTCCCATGCTCGACCGTCACGTTCGCCCGCTGATCGACCCGCCGCTCAACCGGCTCGGCCACCGTCTGGCCGGACTGGGCATCGGCGCGAATGCCGTCACCGCGCTGGGCCTGATGCTGGGACTGGGCGCGGCGCTCGCGGTGGCGTCTGGCAGTGTCGCCGTGGCGCTGGGGCTGATGCTGGCGTCCCGTCTGGCCGACGGACTCGACGGGGCGGTTGCCCGGGCGACCCGGCCCAGCGACTTTGGCGGGGTTTTCGACATCGCCGCCGACTTCGTGTTCTACGCCGCGCTTCCCCTGGCCTTTGTCTGGGTCGATCCGGTGCGCAACGGCCTGGCGGGCGCGTCGCTGATCGCGGCCTTCTACATCAACGCCGCCAGCTTCCTGGGCTATGCGATCCTGGCGGCGAAACAGGGGCACACCACCCAGGCACGCGGTCAGAAATCCTGGTATCACGCCGGCGGGTTGATGGAGGGCACGGAAACCATCGTGTTCTTCGCCGCGTTCTGCCTGTGGCCCGCCCTGTTTCCCGCCCTGGCCTGGGTGTTCGCGGCGCTGTGCCTGATCACCGCAACCGGACGGATGATTCAGATGCGGCAAACCTTCGACTGACCGCCCGGCGCGGGCGCGGTCGAACGGCTGGCGATCCCGGAAGGACTCGAACCCTCAACCACCTGATTAGAAGTCAGGTGCTCTATCCAGTTGAGCTACGGGACCGCTGGCGCCGTTCATGGGCCAGCGCGCGGGTTCCGTCAAGGCGTCAGCGGCAGCTCTGTCAGGGTGCGGGCCAGAAGCGCCAGGTTTTCCGGTTCGGAAAAGCGGTGATCGGCACCCTTCACCAGGGTCAGGTTCAAGTCGGGGCTGTCGGCATGCGCGAACAGTTTCAGGGCCACCGACACGGGGACATCGGTGTCGTCGGACCCTTGCAGCAGGCGCACGGGGAACGGCAGGGGCAGGGGGCTGCGCAACACCAGCCGCGTGCGCCCGTCCTCGATCAGGCGCCGGGTGATGCGGTAGGGTTCGTCGGCATAGTCGGACGGCAGGTCCACATGGCCGTCACGCATCAGCGCGGCGCGCTGGGTTTCGCTGAAATCGGACCACATGCCGTCCTCGGTGAAATCGGGTGCGGCGGCGATACCGACCAGCGCCGCGACCCGTTCGGGCATCGCGCGCGCAACCAGGAGCGCGATCCACCCCCCCATCGAGGACCCGACCAGCACCTGTTTGCCCGTGGTCAGCATGCGGATCGCCTGCAGCGCATCCTCGGCCCAGTCGCCGATGCAGCCATCGAGGAAATCCTCGCTGGATTGCCCGTGGCCCGAATAGTCAAAGCGCAGAAAGGCGCGGCCGGTTTCGCGCGCCCAGTTTTCCAGAAATTGCGCCTTGGTTCCGGTCATGTCGGATTTGAACCCGCCCAGGAACACGAGGCCCGGACCGGCCCCCGGGGTCTGCACATAGGCGATGCGGCGGCCTTGCGGTGTGTCCAGATACTGCGTCACCGAAAAGGCACCCCCATCGTGCCGGCGCCGCGCCTGTCGGCGGGGTCCGCCCATGTGGCCGGGTCGAGGATCAGCGCCGCAAGGGCGTTTGCGCCTGCATCCAGCATCTTCTCGCCCTTTTCCGCGCTGCTGCGGCTGGCGTTTCCGGCCATGCCGTTGGCGGTGATATGGGGGAAGGGCCGCCACCGATAGCCGGTTTTGCCGGCCTTGAGGAACCCCGCGCCATCCATGCCGTCGATGACCGAGCCGAGGTCCGACGTATCCACCAGATCGGGTTCGCAGGCCAGCATCATCGAGGTTTCGGCCTCGCCGCCATGCATCACGCCAGGCTGGTCCTGACAGTGCCGGGACAGATCCTCGCCGGCCTCGGACACATAGGTCGCGCCGACCAGCACCGCGTCAACCTGCGAGCCCAACTCGTCGCAGATCTGCTGCATGGCGACCATGTTGCCCCCATGCGAATTGGAAATCAGGATGTGCCGGAACCCGTGGCGCGTGATCGACACGATCAGATCATGCAGCACCGCGCGAAAGGTCGCATGGCTGAGGGTGAGCGTGCCGCCGAACGGCATGTGGTGTTCGGAAAGGCCCGACCAGACCACCGGTGCCACCACCACCGGGCGCGTCGGATAGACCTTGCGCGCCGCGCGCATGTTGACCTCGTATCCCAGGCGGGTGTCGGTCATCGTCGGCAGGTGGGGGCCGTGCTGTTCGATCGAGGCGATCGGCAGGATCACCACCGCATCCTGCGCGGCCAGCGCGCGCAATTCATGCGCCTTGAGGCGGGACCAGTCGGTTTCTTGCATCGGGACCTCCTGTCTGTGTGCGGTCATGATGCATGTGGCTGGCAAAAGGGCAAGCCGGGGTCACAGGCTCTGCGCCAGCACGCGGCTGATGGTGGTCAGGCTCTGTCCGGACTGGTCGCGCCAGGTGTTGAAGGCGCCCTGCACCGCGGCCCAGGCCTTTTTCGTGGTCGGCGCCTTGTCGATGACGCCCTCGGCCACCAGCCGCGCGGTCACGTCCTGCGACAGGATATAGCCGTCCTTGCCCATCTGACGCAGCATGTAGGGGCCCGTTGCGCCACCCAGACGCGCCCCTTCGGTTTGCAGCCATTGGATCAGGCCCGCGAAATCGTCGGCCGGCCAGTCGCCGACCCGGCGACCGAAGCTGCCGCAGTCGTCCCGCACCCGGCGGACAAACGCGGCGTTGTCGAGGATCGCGCGCAGCTTTGGCGGGCTGCGGATCACCCGCGTGTCGGCGCAGAGGTCATGGAACCAGTCGTCGGGCTGAAAGGCGATGGCGGACAGATCGAAGCCGAGGAACGCCGCCTCGATCCCGGGCCATTTGGCATCCACCACCTTCCAGCTGATGCCGGCCTGCAGGATGCCGCGTGCCATCTGCGCCAGCCAGCGCGCATCGGGAATGGCGGCCAGCGCCTCGGCATCCAGAGGCACGGGGATGTCCTTCAGCACGGCCTCGACGCTGCCCTTGCGGCTGGCGGCGATGGACAGGATCTCGTCAAAGCTGCGCATGGGGCCTCCCTCGTTGCGGCGAGTGTGCGCACAGTCGTGCCGATTGACAAGCGCGCACCGACGGCCCATGTAGGCGCCGACATAACCCGCAACCGGGCGCTCCGTGGGCGCCAAAACGACGAGGAGCTTGGCCAATGAGCCAGATTTCCCTGAAATTCCCGGACGGAAACACGCGCCAGTATGCCGCCGGCGTGACACCGGCCGAGGTCGCGCTCTCCATCGCCCCGTCGCTGGCCAAGGCAGCGATTTCCGCCCAGGTCAATGGCCAGCACTGGGACCTGCAATGGCCTATCGAGCGTGACGCGACGATTTCCATCAACACGATGAAGGACGACGGTCCGGCGCTGGAGCTGATCCGCCATGACCTGGCGCATATCATGGCCCGCGCCGTGCAGGAAATCTGGCCCGACACCAAGGTCACCATCGGCCCGGTGCGCGACCATGGCTGGTTCTACGATTTCGACCGCGCCGAGGCTTTCACGCCCGAGGACCTGGGCCAGATCGAGGCGCGGATGAAGCAGATCATCAACGCCCGCGAACCGGTCAGGACCGAGGTCTGGTCGCGCGCCGACGCGCTGGCGCATTACGAAAAGACGGGCGAACCCTACAAGGTCGAGCTGGTCAACCGCATCCCCGCGGATCAGTCGATCCGCATGTATTGGCACGGCCCCTGGCAGGACCTGTGCCGCGGCCCGCACCTGCAACACACCGGGCAGGTTCCGGCGGATGCGTTCAAGCTGACGCATGTCGCCGGGGCCTATTGGCTGGGCGACAGCACGCGGCCCATGCTGCAACGCATCTATGGGGTGGCGTTCAAATCGCGCGACGATCTCAAAGCGCATCTGACCATGCTCGAGGAAGCCGCCAAGCGCGACCACCGCAAGCTGGGCCGCGAGATGGACCTGTTCCACATGCAGGAAGAGGCGCCGGGTCAGGTGTTCTGGCACGCGAACTGCTGGACGATCTACACGCAGCTTCAGGACTACATGCGCCGCAAGCAGCGCGCAGGCGGCTATGTCGAGGTCAACACGCCGCAGGTCGTGAACCGCAAGCTGTGGGAGGCCTCGGGCCACTGGGAAAACTACCGCGAGAACATGTTCATCGTCGAGGTGGACGAAGAGGGCGCCAAGGAAAAGGTCGTCAACGCGCTGAAGCCGATGAACTGCCCGTGCCATGTGCAGATCTTCAACCACGGCATCAAGAGCTACCGCGACCTGCCGCTTCGGATGGCTGAGTTCGGGTCTTGTGCGCGTTATGAGCCGTCGGGCGCGCTGCACGGGATCATGCGGGTGCGCGGCTTTACCCAGGACGACGCGCATATCTTCGCCACCGAAGACCAGATCGAAAGCGAAGCGAAGCGGTTCATCGAATTCCTGGCCGATGTCTATGCCGAGCTTGGCTTTGACACCTGGCGCATCAAGCTGTCGACGCGGCCCGAAAAACGCATCGGCACCGAGGAAAGCTGGGACCATGCCGAAGCGGCGCTGGCCAACGCGGTCACGGCGGCGGGTCACGCCTACGAACTGTTCGAGGGCGAGGGCGCGTTCTACGGGCCAAAGCTGGAATTCGTGCTGACCGACGCCATCGGCCGCGACTGGCAGTGCGGAACCTTCCAGGTGGACCCGAACCTGCCCGAGCGTCTGGATGCGGAATATGTCGGCCCCGATGGCGCCAAGCATCGCCCGCTGATGCTGCATCGCGCCTGCCTGGGCTCGTTCGAACGCTTCATCGGCATCCTGATCGAGAACTACGCGGGCAAGTTGCCGATGTGGCTGGCACCGAAACAGGTGGTCGTGGCCTCGATCGTGTCGGAAGCGGACGCCTATGTGCGCGAGGTGGCGGCGGCGCTGACCGCGGCCGGGCTCAGGGTCGAGGCCGATACCCGCAACGAAAAGATCAACTACAAGGTCCGCGAGCATTCGCTGGCCAAGGTGCCGGTGATCCTGGCCGTCGGCGCGCGCGAGGTGGCGGAACGCACGGTCTCGGTGCGGCGCCTGGGCGATACCAGGACCGAAACCCGCGCGCTGGACGACCTGCTGGCCGATCTTGCGGCGGAAGCGGTGGCACCCGATCTGCAGTAACAGGGCGGGTTTCGCCCTCGGACGGCGGCATTCCATGCCGCAGCCCTTGGGCGACCCGGCGCGGCGCCAGGGCGCCGCGCGGCACCCTTGTCGCCCGGTCGAGTTTGCGCCAGCCTGTGTCGCATGACCACCCGATCCGAACGCCTGCTGGCCGTCTTGCAGATCCTGCGTCGCCACCGTCATCCCGTGGCGGCGCAGCGTATCGCGGATGAGACCGGCACCAGCCTGCGCACCGTCTACCGTGACATCGATGCCCTGCGCGCCCAGGGGGCCGCGATCGAGGGCGAGGCGGGCCTTGGGTATGTGCTGCGCCCGGGGTTCCTGCTGCCGCCCCTCATGTTCACCGAGGACGAAATCGAGGCTCTGGTGCTGGGTGCACGGCTTGTCGCCACCCGCGGCGACCCGGCGCTGGCGGCCGCGGCGGTGGACGCGGTCGCGCGGATCGGGGCCGTTCTGCCTGGCGCTCTCAGGGATCTTGCCGAGACCTCGGCCCTGCTGGTTCCGCCAGGGCCCGGCCGCGCTGCGCCCTTCATGGCTGCGTTGCGGGCCGCGATCCGGGCCGAGCGGAAGGTCGACATCGGCTACCGCGACAAGAGCGGGGCCGAGACCCGGCGCATCGTCTGGCCCTTTGCGATGGGCTTTTTCGACAGCGTTCAGGTGCTGGTCGCCTGGTGCGAGACCCGTCAGGCAGTGCGCCATTTCCGCGAGGATCGGATCGTCACCTGCACGGTGCTGGACACCCGTTATCCGCAGCGCCGCGCCCGCCTGCTGCGCGACTGGGCCGAGACCGAGAAAATCCGTGCGCCCGGGCGGGCTGCTGACAGATCCTGACACTCGACCCTGACACAAGAGCGCATCGCAACCAAGGAGACCCGCGATGCAAGACAGTCCCATGATGATCCACTATGTCGCAGACCCCACCGCCAGCACCCGGTTCTATGCCGAGGCGTTGGGCGTTCCGGTCCTCTACGAAACCCCGAATTTCACAATGCTGGCCCTGGGCCCGGGCATGCGGCTGGGCCTGTGGCGCGCGGCCGAGGTCGCCCCCGCGGCCGGTGGCAAACCCGGTGTCGGAGAGGTGTGCGTGGCACTGGCCGATGCGACCGCGTTGGGTGCGTTGCATGACCGGCTGATCGCGCAGGGCGCCGCTGTCATCCAGCCCCCGACCGAGATGGGCTTTGGTCTGGCGTTCACCGTTCTGGACCCCGATGGGCACCGGCTGCGCCCCTATGTTCCGGCAGCCCGATGAGCGGGCGGGCCTGGATCGCGGTTGCGTCGGCCGATCATGTGCGGATCGGGCTGGCGGGCGGGTTCATGCAGGTCTGCCACGGCAAGGCGGCGCCTCTGCGCCGCCTGAGCCCGGGCGACCGCGTGGCCTATTATTCCCCCCGCGACGCCATGCGCGACGGCACGCCGGTGCAGGCCTTCACGGCGCTGGGCGTCGTGCGCGCGGGCCCACCCTATCAGGTCACGATGGCGCCGGGCTTCCAGCCCTTTCGGCGCGATGTGTCCTGGATGTCGGCGGATCGGGTGCCGATCCGGCCGCTTCTGGCGCAACTCAGCTTTGGCGGCCCGAACTGGGGCTACCGGCTGCGTCTGGGGCTGTTCGAGGTCCCCGAACGGGACATGGACCTGATCGCGCAGGCGATGAGAGCCGCCGCCTGACGCGACAACCCCCTTGCCAGAGCCGCCCGCGCCCCCGAGGATGCGCGCAGGGAGGACCCAAATCATGAAATCACCGATTCTGATCCTGGCAATGCTGGCCTTGAGCGCGGGCGCGGCGCTGGCCGACCCGGTCGAGGGCCGATGGAGCACCCAGCCCGATGACAACGGCAACACCGGCGTCGTCGAGATCACCCAATGCGGCAACCGCTTCTGCGGCACCCTGATCGAATCGCGCCATGCCGACGGCAGCAGCTTTCAGTCCGAGAACGTCGGCCGGCGGATCGTCTGGGATATGGAGCCGCGCGGCAACGGCGCTTATCGCGATGGCCAGATCTGGGCGCCCGACCGCGACCAGACCTATCGGTCGCGAATGGATCTGCAGGGCAATCAGCTGACTGTCGCGGGTTGCGTTCTGTTCATCTGCCGCGATCAGACCTGGACCCGCGTGGACTGACCTTTGCGCAACTTCCGGGTCGCCGGCGGGTGGCCCGGTCGGGCAGGGTAGCCCCCTGACATCGCAAGGGAATCCCATGTCCGGCAAAGATTGGTCCAGATTGCTGCTGCTCTCGCTCCTGTGGGGCGGGTCGTTCTTTTTCGTGGGGGTGGCCGTGCCGGTGCTGCCACCCTTCACGATCGTGCTTGCGCGTGTGGGGCTGGCGGCGCTGGTTCTGGGCGCCACGCTCGTGCTGCTGCGACGGCCCTTGCCCAAAGGCGGGCGGCTGTGGGCGGCGCTGATCGTCATGGGCGTGCTGAACAACCTGATCCCGTTCAGCCTGTTTGCCCTGGCACAGGGGCAGATCGGCTCGGGGCTGGCATCGATCCTGAACGCGACGACGCCCCTGTGGGGGGTGATCGTCGCCCACCTGGCCACCACCGACGAACGCATGACCCCGGCCCGGGTCATCGGCGTTCTGGTCGGTTTCGCCGGCGTGGCGGTGATGATGGGGGGCAGCGCGTTCCGGGAAAGCGGCGGCCACCTGTGGGGCCAACTGGCCTGCCTGGGCGCCGCGATCAGCTATGCGATCGCCGGGGTCTGGGGGCGGCGGTTTCGGGCCACCGGCCTGCCGCCGTTGAGCGTGGCCTTTGGCCAGTGTCTCAGCGCCGCGGTCCTGCTGGCGCCGGTCGTCGCCCTGCGCGAGGCCCCGTGGACCCTTCCGATGCCTGCGCCCCATGTCCTGTGGGCGCTGGTCGGTCTGGCGGTTTTGTCCACCTCGTTCGCCTATGCGCTGTATTTCGGCCTGATCCAGAGTGCCGGCGCGGTGAACGCCTTCCTCGTGACCTTCCTGATCCCGGTCAGCGCGGTGGCGCTGGGCGTGGCCTTTCTGGGCGAGACGCTGCTGCCCCGCCAGGTTGCCGGCATGGGGCTGATCGCGCTGGGGCTTTCGGTCATCGATGGACGGGTCTGGCGCCGGATCACAGGCCCAGATAGCGGTGCTCGACCTCGGGCGTGATCTGGTCGGGCGTGCCGGTCCAGACAGTGCGCCCACGCTCGAGGATCACACAGGCGTCCGCGATGGGTTTCAACTCGCTCAAGGTCTTGTCCACCACCAGGATGGACTGCCCGTCCTGCTTCAGCCGGCCGATGGCCGACCAGATTTCCTTGCGGATCACGGGCGCCAACCCTTCGGTTGCCTCGTCCAGCACCAGCAGGCGCGGATTGGTCATCAGCGCGCGCCCGATGGCCAGCATCTGCTGTTCGCCGCCCGACAGCGTGCGCGCCTGTTGGCCGGCACGTTCGCCCAGGCGCGGAAAGAACGCCTGCACCCGGCTCAAGGTCCAGGCGCCGGGGCGCGCGGCGGCGATCAGGTTTTCGGTGACGGTGAGCGTGGCGAAACAGCGCCGCCCTTCCGGGACCAGACCGATCCCCAGACGCGCCGCCTTGTAGGAGGGCAGGGAGGTGATGTCGCGGCCGTCGAACCGCACGCGACCTTTATAGGGGGCCTGCATCCGGCAAAGCGTGCGGATCGTCGTGGATTTGCCCATCCCGTTGCGTCCCATCAGCGCGACACACTGGCCGGGCTCGACCGCCAGGTCGACGCCGAACAACGCTTGCGAGGCGCCGTAGAACACCTCGATT
The DNA here is from genome assembly GCA_020637555.1 of Rhodobacter sp. GTDB lineage: Bacteria > Pseudomonadota > Alphaproteobacteria > Rhodobacterales > Rhodobacteraceae > Pararhodobacter. The sequence continues at coordinate 40,543 of JACKKF010000003.1, forward strand.
CCCTGAACCTCGGCCAGCGCGGTCATGTCGCCTCCTCGCCCAGATAGGCCTCGCGCACGCGGGGGTCGTTGCGGATTTCGGCGACCGTGCCCGAGGCGATGACGCGGCCATAGACCAGCACGCTGATACGGTCCGCCAGGGCAAAGACCGCGTCCATGTCGTGTTCGACCAGCAGGATCGGGGCCTGTTGCTTCAGATCGCGCAGAAACCGCACCAGCGTGCCGACCCCCTCGGTTCCCATGCCGGCCATCGGCTCGTCCAGCAGGAAACAGGCCGGCTCCAGCGCCAGGGCCACCGCGATCTCAAGAAGGCGCCTCTCGCCATGGCTGAGCTCGGCCGAGGGCACGCTGGCGCGCCCTTCCAGCCCGACCCGGGCAAGGATCGCCTGCGCGCCGTCGATCAGGCCGCGGTCGCGCAGAACCGGTTTCACAAAGCGGAACGGCGATCCCTGCCGCGCCTGAAGGGCCAGCATCACGTTCCGCCGGGCCGAGAATTCCGGGATCAGTGACGAAATCTGGAATGTCCGTCCCAGCCCCATCCGCGCCCGCTGCGCGGTGGACAGCTGTGTGACGTCGCGTCCACGAAAGGTTATGGACCCGGAATCGGGCGCGATCCGCCCGGCGATCTGGCCGATCAGCGTGGATTTTCCGGCGCCGTTCGGGCCGATCAGGGCGTGAATTTCGCCTGGCAGCAGTGTCAGCGACACCGTGTCGGTGGCCTTGAGCGCGCCAAAGCTCTTGGACAGGTTGGACAGGGTCAGAACCGGGTCAGCCAAGGCGCTCTCTCCCCGCGATCAGGCCCAGCAGGCCGCCGCGCGCAAACAGGACCACCCCCAGCAGGACCAGGCCCAGCCAGAGTTTCCAATGCTCGGTCATGCCGCCGAAGGTAACCTCGAACCCGACCAGGATCGCCGCCCCGGCAACCGGGCCAAACACCCGGCCGACGCCGCCCAGGATGATGATGACGATCAATTCGCCGGACATCGGCCAGGCCAGCATCGACGGGCTGGTGAACCGGCTGAGATCGGCCATCAGCGCGCCGGCCAGCCCGGTGATGGCGCCCGACAGCGCGAAAGCGGCCAACTGCACCCCGAACGGACTGATCCCGACCGAGGCCGCGCGATCCGGATTTTGCCGGATCGCCATCAGCGCCGCACCGAAACGCGACCCGCGGATCAGCGCAAAGACCCCAATCCCGGCCATCAGCAGGCCCCAGCTCACCACGAACAGATCCCACGGCCGCATGGTGTTCAATCCGGGAAAGCGGTTTCTGACATAGATCGGCAGCCCGTCCTCGCCGCCATAGGCTGGCCAGGACACGGCGAAATAATAGACCATCTGCGCAAAGGCGAGCGTGATCATGATGAAGAAGATGCCCGTCGTGCGCAGGCTCAATGCGCCGATCGCCGCGGCGACCGTGCCGGCGACCAGCATCGCCACGGGCCAGATCACCAGCATCTGGTTCGATCCGGGCAGACCCAGGATCGGCGCGCCGCTGCTCGCGTGCTGGGCCAGGATGCCGGCGACATAGCCACCCAGACCGAAGAATGCCGCGTGACCAAAGGACACCATCCCCCCCAGCCCCAGCGCGATATTCAGCCCGACGCCGGCCAGCGCCAGCACGGCGATCCGGGTGCAAAGGGTGATGGTGAAGGGCTCGTTCGCCCACAGTGCCCACAGCGGCACCGCCAGCAGCCCAAGCGCCAGAACCGCGTTCACGGCGTATTCGCGATGTTCGTTACGCATGGGCGGGGAACAACCCTTGGGGGCGCAGGACCAGGATCAGCGCCATGAGCAGATAGATCAGCATCGATGCCAGCGCCGCGCCGACCACGGTTGCCTGCGACGGATCCAGGAACAGGCCAAAGGCCCGCGGCAGCAGGAAACGGCCCATCGTATCGATGATGCCCACCAGCAGCGCCCCGACCATGGCCCCCTTGATCGACCCGATGCCACCGATCACGATGACGACAAAGGCCAGGATCAGCACGGGCTCGCCCATGCCCACCTGCACGGCCTGCACCGCGCCGACCAGCGCGCCCGCCAACCCGGCCAGCCCCGCGCCCAGCGCGAAGACCAGCGTATAAAGCGCGCGGATGTTGACCCCCAGCGCGGCGATCATCTCGCGGTCGTTTTCACCGGCACGGATGCGGATGCCCAGCCGCGTTCGCGTGATCAGCAGGCTCAGGCCCAGCGCCACCGCCAGCCCGAACCCGATCAGTGCCAGGCGATACAGCGGATACTCTGTCAGCCCCAGGTTCACCGTGCCTTGCAGCAGCGTGGGCGTGTTCAGATACAGCGGGAACGGGCCAAAGACGATTTTCGTGCCCTCGGTCAGGATCAGGATCAGCGCATAGGTCGCCAACACCTGGTCGAGGTGATCGCGTGTATAGAGCCGGCGCAGGATCGCGGTTTCGATCAGCGCCCCGGCAGCGGCGGCGGCGGCGGTGCCGGCGATCAGGCCCAGCCAGAAATTGCCTGTCGCGCTGGCTGCCGCGGCGCAAAAGAACGCCCCCAGCATGTAGAGCGATCCATGCGCCAGGTTGATCAGGCCCATCACGCCGAAAACCAGTGTCAGCCCGGCGGACATGAGGAACAGCATGAGGCCGAACTGCAACCCGTTCAGCAGTTGTTCGAAAAAGAGCGCAGCACTCACGGCACGCCTTTCGCCTTGATTTCAGAGGGATTTCGGGCGCCCTGCGTCAGGGCGCCCGCTGCGCGCGCTTATTGCATCGGGCATTCGCTGGCGAACACGTCCTGATAGTCCGCGATTGCCAGGCCCAGCAGGCGGTTGGTGATCTCGCCGTCGGCGTTCACGACCTCGCGCATATAGACGTTCTGGATCGGGTGCTGGTTGTTGCCAAAGCGGAAGGCGCCCCGAACCGAGGCGAAATCGGCCGCGCGCAATGCGGCGCGGAAGGCCTCGTGATCATTGACATCCGCCGCGGCGACGGCCGACAGGATCAGGTTCGCCGTGTCGAACGCCTGACTGGCATAGAGCGACGGCGTGCGGCCATAAGCCTCGCGGAAGGCGGTGACAAAGGCGTGGTTGGCCTCGTTGTCGAGGTCGGGCGACCATTGGCCGGCGTTGACCACGCCCAGCGCGGCCTCGCCCATGCCGGGCAGGCTGTCCTGACCGACGGTGAACGCGGTCGAGATCAGCGGCAGGTCCACGCCGGATTGCGCGTATTGACGCACAAAGCTGATGCCCATGCCACCGGGCAGAAAGATGAACACGCTGTCCGCGCCCGAGGCCCGGATCTGGGCAATCTCCGCCGCGTAATCCGTCTGGCCAAGCTGGGTATAGATTTCTCCGGCGATCTCGCCGGTGTAGCGGCGCTTGAATCCGGTCAGCGCATCCGTGCCGGCCGGATAGTTCGGCGCCAGGATGAAGGTGTGGTTCATCCCGTGTTCCGACGCATAGGCACCGGCGGCTTCATGCAGCATGTCGTTCTGCCAGGCTGCGTTGAAGTAATAGGGGTTGCAGCCCGCACCGGCCAGGGCCGAAGGGCCGGCGTTCGGCGAGATGTAGAAGACCTCCTGCGCGGTGACGGCCGGAATGACCGCCATGGCGAGGTTCGACCAGATGATCCCGGTCAGGATCTGGGCGTGTTCGGCCTGGATCATGCGATCGGCAATCTGAACCGCCTGTTCGGGGCGGCGGCCGTCATCCTCGACCACCAGATGAATGGAATCGCCACCGTTCATGTCCAGGGCCAGCTGGAACCCGTCGCGGATATCCGTGCCGATGCCGGCGCCGCCGCCCGACAAGGTCGTGATCAGGCCAACCGTCACCGGATCGGCCGCGGCCGCCCCCGTGCCCAGAACCAGCGCGGCCAGGCCGGCGGTCATCGTCGTGCGAATCGTCATTTCTTCTCTCCCTGATGCTCAGTTCGCCCTCGTGTCGGGGCGAATCGGGATCAGCCTATCAAAGGTCGGACAAAGCGCAAAACATTTTGAGCTTGAAGTAAGGCGGGCCCGGTCGAAGGACGATCACGGGTCTTGTCACCCGCTGCCATGACGGCGTGCCATGGCCCGGATCGGGACAGCCATGCCGACCTGCAAACCGTCCTGGGCCGGACCGCCCCTCGTCACCGTCAGGCCATCAGGACTTGGCCCGACGCGGACCAATACCGGTGCCGTCGCCAGTTTGCCGACACGGAACCTGGATTTCGGTCGATCCGTCACCCGGCCGACCCGGCGTGCGCCAGGGACTCGCCGTTGTCCGACGCGGGGGGCCCTGGCCCTGTGCCAGGACCGACGGCCTGCCGCTTGCCTGCCAGACGGGCACCGGTCCAGACGTCCATGCACAGGCTCGCCAGTGCGGATTGGGCGTGCCGGCCTCGGTCAACGGGGCGGTAGCAGTCCGTGAGGGGATGAGGTTCGCGTCGGGCCATCGGATCATGGGCCCGGACTCGGGGCAAGCAGCGGGGCCAATGCATCGCGCAGCCGTTCGCTTTCCGCCAAAAGGGTCGAGCTGCGGCTGACCAGACCCAGTCGATCGAACTGCTGCGCAATGTCTGCGGCATTCACGGATGCGGCCCGCCCGGGCACCGCCGGGCTGGCCGGGGTTGGCAGATCGGTCGCGCCCGCCATACGGGGCGCGTTTTCGGTGTCGGCCGCGCCCGGAGTGGTGGGGGGCTCCTGCGGACCCTGGTGCCGGTTCTGACCGGTTTCCACGCCGGTTTGTGGCCGTGGCGTGTCCGCGCCCGGACCTGTCGCCGGCGACGCGGGTTGATCTTGACCCCCAGTGCCCCCCCCGTTCGCGGGGCGAGGGGGAGGCGCGGTGCCCGATGGCCCTGTGTTCACGGATGGGTCCTGTGGTGTCACGCCTGAGGAAGCGCCCGCTCGATCGCCGCCCAGGTCACCTTGGTCACGAATTTCGCGCGCGATCTCTGCATGGCCTGGCGCATGTTCCAGGATTTGCCCAAGGTCATCGGGAACCGCGGTTTCTGCGCCTTGATCCTGCGACAGTCGGTTCACGAGCGACCAGTCCCCAGCGACAATTGCCGCGCGAATCGCCTGATCCGTTATGCCCAGGGCGGCGAATTCGGCCGCCGCGCCCGCCGCGTCGCCGGCGCGAGCCAGTGCCGCCGCCCGAATCTGACGCGAGTCGGCGTCGCTTTGTTGCCCGATCCGATCCAGCGCCAGCCGAGGGTTGCCCTGAGCGAGCGCGGCCTGCGCAAGAAGCCGCCTGGCGTCTTCCGAGGTGTCGTTGCCGATCAACTCGGAGACCGGCGTTTCCAGCCCAAGTTCAAGCAGACGCCGTGACAGTGTCAGACGCGTTGCCGCGGTCAGCGCAGAATCGCGCCAATCCTCGCGTGCAAGAACGCTCTGGACAATGTCCAGATCACTGCCGCGTTCGGCGAGATTGCGCCAGACGTCGTCACGCAGCTGATCCAGAAGGCGCCTGTTCTCTCCGGTATCGATCATCCAGCGTTCGAGCCTGTCGAGGGTGACAAATGCATCATCGCTCATGCCGGAACGGGCCTGCACGCGCAGGATCGACGCCATCAGTTCGGGTCCTGTCGCGGTGTTCCGCTCGGCTGCGGCGAGGGCGGATGCATCGGCGAGGTAGCTGGCCGGCACGTCGGTGTGCGTTTCCAGTGACAGATCGAGGCGGGCCTGCACATCCTGTGGATCGGCGCTGTTGTCATGTTCCAGCCGCAGCAGCGCATCGCTGCCGTGACCCCGAGCGCGGTCAAGCGCGGCATCGAGACGCGCGGCATCCGACCGGCTGATCCAGGGCGATCGCCTTGTGCTGTCCGCTACCACACGCGCGGGATCAAGGTCGCCGGCTTGCGCCAGCAAATCGACCAGACGCGCCCCCGCCATGGCCCGGAAAGCCGCCGGCAGTCGTGTGAAGGTGAGCGAAATTTCCGTGGCCAGGTCAGGGCGCGCTCCGAGCGGCGCACCGGCCAGAAGGGCCATCACCGCAGCGACCCCTCCGCAGTCAACGGATTGTGCCAGGCGCATCCGCGAATTCGATGCGCGGTCCTCGAGAACGTCGGCAACGCCGAGGGCAAGGTCGCGCCCGGCAATCGGATCCTGCGCATTTTCGATCAGAACGCGGGCCTCGGCGCCAAATCCCGATGCCAGATAGAGCAGGATCAGGTCGTGCCGCTTTGCGGGATCGGGTTGATCGAACTCGGCATAAAGCCCTTGGGACAGGGTGCCGTAGGTTCGGGAGAAATCGTCGGACGGCCGGTCGAGCAGTGCATCCAGAGTGTCGGCGCCCTGACAATTCGCGCCCTGTTGCCCCGACGGTGGGGGCGCTTCGGGATCCGGACGATCCATCACCGTTTCGATGCGAATGTTTGCGGGAAGATCGGGTGATGACGTGGCGTCGGGGGTCAGCAGAAGCGGGGGAGCGGCGTGATCCGGTGCTGGGTCAAGCAGTCCCTGTCCCAGGGCCCGCGAGAGGCTGAATCCGAGGTCGACAGCAAGCCTTTCCATCGGGGGCTCTGACGCGGGTTGTGAAGGGGCAGGTGGGGGCGCAATCGCTGCAAGGGCCCGGGCAACTGTTCCGCCGGCCGCGCGCGCGGTCTCGATCGGGTCTATGGGCTGAGGGGCCAGTGGGCGGGCCAGTGCGCGGACCGGTGGGGATGCGGCCCGGGTCGGCTCGGCTGCCAGGGTTGGCGCATCGCGAATGTCGAGAATGACGAGGCCTGGACGATCCTCCCAGGCGCGCAGATCGCAGTCGCAGGCGAGCGTCAAGCGCAATCGATTTCCCTCCGCTGTGGCTGACGCGAGCCGGGTCCGGGGGATTCTCGTGAACAGTCGTTCCAGGTCAAAACGCGCGCTGTCCGCTGACAGATCGAGCGTGCGGATGCGACCGTCTGCAGAAAGGCGCCAGGCGGTTCCTTGCGGAATTCGCAAGACCAGGCGCGTGAAATCCGCGTGTTCGCCCGCGCTGACGGGCACGACCTGGGCAAATCCGGGACCGACCAGGAGGAGCAACCACACCGTGAATGCGATCAGCCGCATCAGGCCGCCTCGCGTTTGAGGTTGCGCATCGCTTCCTCGAGGTTGCCGTAGCTGGGGCGCACATGGTGCGGCGTGTTCTGGCGGCCCACTTCGATGCACATGTTCGCAGGGTGGTTGTGCAGGTTGGCGATCAGGACCTCGCGGATGAGCTTGTAGAAATGGGCGTCATCCTCGACCACGGAGCGCATCTTGGCCGCAAAGGGGCCGACAAAACCATAGGCGATGAACACGCCCAGAAAGGTGCCGACCAACGCGCCACCGATCAGACCGCCCAGAACCTCGGGGGGTTGGTCGATCGCGGCCATCGTCTTGATGACGCCCAGAACGGCGGCCACGATGCCCAGTGCGGGCAATCCGTCAGCGACGGTCTGCATGGCGTGGCTCGAATGCAGGGCATGATGCAAGGTCGCCTCCATCCGCTTGTCGAGCACTTCCTCGACCTGGAGCGGATCGTCGTAGCTGAGGGTGATGGACCGCAGCGTGTCGCAGATCAGTTCGACGGCCTCGTGATCCTTCTGGATCTTGGCGTATCGGCCGAAGATGTCCGATGTGTCCGGCGCTTCGATATGTTCCTCGAGAGCGACGGGATTCTGGCGCGCCAGCCGGATCAGCTCGAACAGCAGGCATAGAAGATCCTGATAATCGGCGGGTTTCCATTGAGCCCCCTTGAAGACCTTGCCGATATCCTTGAGCGTCTGTTTGACCCCGGCGCCGTCGTTCGCGATCAGGAATGCGCCAATTGCCGCGCCCATGATCATCGTCAGTTCGAAGGGCAGCGAATGCAGGATGATGCCGAAATGGCCACCCGCGGCCACATAGCCGCCGAACACCATCACGAAGACGACGACGATGCCGATGATGCCGATCATGAAACGCTCCGTTCCTGCTTTGGGTCAGACTGGCGCCGGAACCTTAAGAAAGCTTCACCGGCCTGGATCATTCGTGTGGCACCAGCGCGTTGCGTCCCGCCAGGATCGCGCTGAAGCCATAGGCTTGCCGCGGGTCGAGGCCGGCCAGTATTGCCGCCGCGGTGGTTGGCGAGAGCCGGCCCAGGAACCCGGCTGCGAACTGGGGATCCATTTCAGAGAAGACCGCGGCGGCCTGTTCGGGTTCCATGGCCTCGAACACGCTGACAAGGCGCGCGATGTCTTCTTCGGCGGCGCGGTCGGCTTGCGCCATGGTGGCGGACAGCTCGGCCTCGGCCGATTGCAGCGCGTCGATCTGGGCCTGAACCCTCTGCTGCGCGGCCGCCAGCAGTGCTTCGCGCTCCTGCAGATCGGCCTCGCGCTGGCTGACGCTGCGTTCCCGCTCGCGGATTTCCAGCGACAGTTGCGCGTCGCTGACCGGACTTGATCGCAGCGCCGCCTGTGTGGGTTCGGGGTCTTGGGCCAGGGCCGCGCCGACGCCCGACACCAGACGCAACCCCGCGCCGAGGAGGAACACCGCCGACAGGACCGGCAGGATGCGAGCACGGCGCGATTGGCGCGGGGTCGACGCGGCCATCAGAACGCTCCCGGGCCCTGGCGACGGCGCAGAACCCGGGCGCGCGCCGGTGCGGGGTCGTCATCGCGCGATTCTGTGGTCGAAGGCCGCGGTGCCGGCTCGGACGGCCAGGGCGACGGGGCGCGTGCGGTGGCGCGCGGCGTCTCGTCCTCGGGCAGATCGTGCATCGAGGCGACAAGAAGTTCGAGCTTTCGCGCCACCGATTCGGCCCGGTCCACCTGCCCGTCGAGCCGGCCACCCACCCGTCCCGCCGTTTCCTGGGCGGCGGTCAGCGACCGTGTGAGCGCGTCCACCTGTGCGGACAGCACGGCGATGGCGCCACCGACCCCGCCCTCCAATGTTCCCAGGGCCTTCAACCGGCGCGAGAGGATCGCACAATAGACCGCAGCCCCAAGCGCAGCGGCGGTCAGCAAGAGATCAGAGAGATAGTTCATTGCAAGCCCCTCAGTTGAATACGAATTCCATGACCAGCAGATCGTTGACCGCGCCCGGACCGGTGACGATCTGCACCCGGCGCAGCATTTGCGCGCGCAGGCGCAGCAGGGCTGCCGGTTCCTCGAGTTCATGCGGATCCAGAGCCCGCAAATAGATGTTCAGCACATCCATGATGCGTGGCATCAGGTGCTGCACATCGCCCTCGGTGCCTGCGGGCACCTCGAGCTGCGCCGAGAAGCGCAGGTGCCGCGAATCGCCGCGGGGCCCCATGTTGATCGTGATCGGATCGAGCGGCACGAAATCCACGGAATCGCTGTTGACCGAGCCATGCGCCGAGGCGCCCGTGCCATGGCCCGTGTCGGCCTGTGCCGTCGTGCCGTGTTCGGGTGCGGGGTCATGGGAACCGGCCGCGCCATCGCGCGCCAGCAGCGAATCGATCATGCCGGAGTAGGCGACATAGAACCCGCCCGCGGCCCCGGCCACGGCCAGGATCAGCCCCAGAATCAACGGCATTTTCGATTTTCTGGCCGGGCTTTCCACGGTGGCGGCAGCGTTTGACATGACGGCGAGACCCTGTGCGGTGTGCTGATTTCCCCGCCGGTTTTCGCACGATCTGGCTAACCGATTGTTAATCGAAACCGGTCAAGGATCACCTCATCGGGACAGAAGGTCCACGAGGGGGATACGCATTGGAACAGCTGCTGTCAGTCTGGAACGCCCTGGAGCCGCGCCGTCGCGTGCTGGCCGCCGGTGCGACGCTGGGGGTCTTTCTGGCCGTGCTCATGCTGGCGCGACTGGCCACCACACCGGGGCTGTCCCTGCTCTATGCCGGCCTTGAGGGCGCTCAGGCGGGCGAGGTGATCCAGGCGCTCGATCAGCGCGGACTCGCCTATGAGGTGCGGGGCGATGCGATCTACGTCGATTCGTCGCAACGCGATGAAACGCGAATGTCCCTGGCCGCCCAGGGTCTGCCGGCGAATTCGGCCACGGGGTACGAATTGCTCGACGGTCTCACCGGCTTCGGCACCACGGCGCAGATGTTCGATGCGGCCTATTGGCGCGCGAAAGAGGGTGAACTCGCGCGCACGATCATGGCCAGCCCCCATATCCGGTTCGCGCGCGTTCACCTCGCTCAAGGATCGACGCAGCCGTTCCAGCGCGAACAGCAGGCCTCTGCCTCGGTCACGGTGACGCCCGCAGGCGCCGCGTTGACACCGCAGCAGGCGCAGGCGCTCAGGTTTCTGGTGGCGTCGGCCGTTGCGGGCCTGAGCGCCGAGAATGTCGCCGTGATCGATTCGAACGGTGGCGTCGTTGTCGGCGAGGATGCGACCCCGATGGCGCAGGCCAACGACCGCGCCCAACTGCTGCGCCACAATGTCGAACGCCTGCTTGAGGCGCGTGTCGGACCCGGGCGCGCGGTGGTCGAGGTGAACGTCGATACGGTTACCGACCGAGAGACGATCACCGAGCGCCTGATCGACCCCGGTCAGCGCGCCGCCGTTTCGCAAGAGAGCGAGGAGCGCAACGCCACGTCCAGCGATTCGGGTGGCGGCGCGGTGACGGTGGCGTCGAACCTGCCCGATGGCGAGGCCGCGCAGAATGGCGGGCAGGCGCAATCGCGCGAAACCCTGTCGCGCGCCCGGACCAACTGGGAGGTCTCGCGCACCAGCCGCGAGGTTGAACGTGGTCCCGGGGCGATTCGGCGCCTGACTGTGGCGGTGTTGATCGACGGCATCCACGGGCTGGACGCGAACGGCGATCCCCAGTGGCAGCCGCGGCCTGATGACGAACTGGCAGCCCTGCGGGAACTGGTGGCCTCGGCTGTCGGCTTCGACGAGGGCCGGGGAGACGTCATCACCTTGCGTTCGCTACCGTTCGAAACGATCGGAACCGATGTCGGCACCGCCGGCGCGGTCGGCTGGTTCGACCGCCTGGGGCTGGATGCGATGGGGTTGATCCGGCTTGCGGCGCTGGCGGCCGTGGTGCTGTTCCTGGCCTTGTTCGTGTTGCGCCCGATCCTGCGTGCCCCCGGCCGTGACGCGGCCGCCGACCTGCTGCCTGGATTGTCGCCGCCGCCTGCGCCCGAGGGGCCGGTGCTGACCGGCGAGATCGACGACGATTCGCCGGGTTCCGCCGGGTTGCGCGTCGCCGAGGAACGCCCGACACCGCCGGACCCGGTTGAACGGATGCGTCAACTCATCGCCGAGCGGCAGGACGAGACCCTGGAAATCCTGCGCAACTGGATGGAAGAACCCGAGGAGCACCGTTGATGCCCAGCCCGTTGCGACTGGAGGTCTTCGAGACCTCCGATTCCCTGGATGGCCCGGCGCTGCTGATGCCCGAGGACATCGAGGACATCCGGCTCAACGCCTATGAGCGCGGGTATCGCGCCGGTTGGGAAGATGGTGGCACGCAAGCGGATGTCGATGCCGCCGCGCGACGGGCGGCCATAGAACGGCAGATCGAAAGCCTGAACTTCACCTATCATGAGGCGCGCGGTCATGTCCTGAAAGGGCTGGAGCCCTTGCTGCAGGCGATGATCGATGCGGTCCTGCCCGCGGCCGCCCGTGCGTCTGTGGCGTCGGTCGCGCTGGATCAGCTGATGCCGCTTGCCCACGCGGCAATCGACGCGCCGATCACCCTCAGGGTCGGGCGGGGCAGCCTGGCGGCGTTCGAAGCCGCGCTCGAAGGTCAGCCGCTGCCCCCGCTCTCGCTGGTCGAAACCGACGACCTGGATGATGCGCAGGCCGAATTCACCTTTGGCAGCGCCGAAACCCGCATCGATCTGAGCCATGCCGCCGACGCGATCGCCCAGGCGATCGATCGTTTCTACCGCATCCAATCCGAGGAGACACGCCGTGCCTGACAATCCTGCCGTGGACGCCGCCGCCAGCACGACCCTGGGACGTGGCGCCTTTACCCAGGTGCCGATCGAGATCACGGTCAGCGTCGGTCGGGCGCGACCGTCGGTCCGCGATCTCTTGCGTCTGCAACGCGACAGCGTTCTGCCACTGGATCGGCGGGTCGAGGATCCGGTCGAGCTGTTCGTGGGCGACCGATTGATCGCGCGCGGCGTGCTCGAAGAACTCGACGGCGATCAGGCCGGTCAGATGGTCGTTCGGCTGACGGATGTTGCCGATCTCTCGAACGGTCTGTGATCCATGCGCCGCGCCTGTGCGACCCTGTTTGTGCTGATGCTGGTCTGGCCCATGGCGGCCTCGGCCCAGGAGGTGACCTTGTCGATGGGCGACGGCGGCGGGCTCGCCCTGCGGTCGGTGCAGTTGATGGTGTTGCTGACCGTTCTCAGCCTGGTGCCCGGGTTGCTGATCATGGTCACCTGCTTCCCGTTCATCGTCACGGTTCTGGCAATCCTGCGCCAGGCCATTGGCCTGCAACAATCCCCGCCGTCGATGCTGTTGACGACCCTGGCACTGTTCCTGACCTATTTCGTGATGGAGCCTGTCTTCACCGCGGCCTGGGACGCGGGCGTCGTGCCGCTCCAGGCCGGTCAGATCAGTATGGACGAGGCCATGACCCGCGCGATCGAACCGTTTCGGGGCTTCATGATGGCGCGGATCGATCCCGATACCTGGCAGGGGCTTGCGGCGCTTCGGCCCGATCCGCCGGCATTCGCGGCGGACGGCCCGCTGTCGGTGCTGGTTCCCTCGTTTCTGCTGTCGGAGTTGTCGCGCGCCTTCGAGGTCGGCTTCGTCATCTTTCTGCCCTTCCTCATCATCGACCTGGTGGTGGCGGCGGTGCTGATGTCGATGGGCATGATGATGGTGCCCCCGGCGGTGGTATCCCTGCCGTTCAAGCTGGCGTTCTTTGTCGTCGCGGATGGCTGGACGTTGGTCTCGGCCGCGTTGGTGCGGGGGTATTTCTGAGGCCGCTGGCCTGCGGTCGGCTCATCCCCAGTGGACGTCGCCCAGGAAGATGTAGCCCGCGCCATAGATCGTCTTGATCAGACGCGGGTTCTTGGGGTCCTCGTCGAGTTTCGCGCGCAGCCGCGAGATCCGCACATCCATGGCCCGGTCAAAGCTTTCACCCGCCGCGCCACCAAGGCTCTCCTGCATCTGGGTGCGCGTGATCAGGCGCTTGGGCGATTCCAGGAACAGGCGCAGCACTTCGCCCTCGGCATGGCTGAACGGAACCTCGGTTCCGTCTGCGCCGATCAGCACATAGCGGTCGAACTGAGCCTCCCAGCCGTTGAACCGCGCGACGTTGCCGCCGCCGCCCTGAACCGGACGGCCCTTGCGCAGGCGCGCGCGGATGCGGGCAACGACCTCGGCGGGCTCGAAGGGCTTGATGATGTAATCGTCGGCGCCCAGTTCCAGGCCGGTCACCCGGTCATGTGGCGCGGCCCGGCCCGAGATGATGATGATCGTCGCCCCCGATTCCAGCGCCAGCCGATGCACCAGCGCCAGCCCGTCGCGATCCGGCAGGCCCAGATCGACCAGACAGACATCGGGTGCGGTGCGCTTCAGGGCGGCCTCGAATTCCGTCGCGCGCGAGAAGCTCGATGTGCGGAAACCCGCCTCGGTCAGCGCGTCGGCCAGGATGCAGCGGATTTCGGCCTCGTCATCGAGAATGGCGACATGCGGTTGCGACATGGGGCTCCTATTGCGCCGCGACCCGGGCCCGTCCCTGCAACGCCGCGCCCAGATCACCCGGATCGAAGGGTTTCTGCAAGACCTGGAATTCCGACGCGGCCTGAGCGTGCAAACTGTCCTGGGGCGGCAACGACGTCATCAGCAAGCCGGGCAGGCCGGGCCGCGTGCCGCGCAACTGCCGCAGCAGCGCCAGGCCGTTGGTGTTCCCCGGCAGCTGAATGTCCGACAGCACGGCGCCGATTTCGGGGATATGGACCAGCGCAAGGGCGTCGGCCGCGGTTTCGGCCTCGATCACCTGATGACCCAGCCCGACCAGCATCTCGCGCACATGGGTGCGGATCTCGGGGCTGTCCTCGACCAGCAGGACCAGGCGCGACGGGGCAGGGGCCGGGTCGGCGGCGGGGCGCAAGGGCAGGCGCAGCGTGACACGCGCCCCGCCGGTTGCCCGGTTCGACAGCCGCACGGACCCGCCCGCCAGCGACGCCTGGTCGAACACCATGGCCAGTCCCAGTCCCGAGCCCTCGCCGCCCTTGGTGGTGAAGAAGGGATCGAGACCGCGTTTCAGCGCCTCGTCCGAAAAACCCGGTCCCGTGTCCTCGACCGTCAGTTCAAGCCAGGTGTCGCGTACCCGCCGGGCGTCCAGGCGGATGGTCCCGTGCGCGCGCGCATCACCCGTGGCGGTGCCAATGGCGTCACGCGCGTTCAGGATCAGGTTGAGCAACGCGTCCTGCACCGCGCCCGGGTCCAGCATCATGCGGGGCAGGCCGGGCTCCAGCGCGATCGCCAGGCGCGTTCCCTCGGGCAGCGAGGGCGAGGCCATCATGCGCAGGTCGTCAAGCAGCAGCTCCAGATCGACCGCCTCAGGCCTGAGCGCCCGTTCGCCCGAGATCTCTCCGATCCGTTGCAGCAAGGTTCCGCCGCGCCGCGCCGCCGCCTGCGTGGCGCGCACGGTTTCGGACGCCTCGGCCGACAGCCCCTTTTCGCGGGCCAGCTTGCCCTGCAGACCCAGGATGATCGTCAGGAGATTGGCGAAATCATGCGCCAGACCCGAGGTCAACTGCGCCGCGAGCTCGCGCTTGCGGGTCTGCATCAGCGCCGCCCGTGCCTGGGTTTCGGCGGTGATGTCGGTGGACAGCACATAGATCCCGCCCGGCTGCCCCTCGGGGTCCGGGGTCAGCGCCACGCGGATGCGTCGGCCGCTCTCGTCGTGGGTGATCTCGCAGACCGTGGCCTCGCCGGCCAGCGCGCGCTGCATCGGGGGCAGGATGCGGGCAAAGGTGCCGGGCCCCAGCGCGACCGACGCGTGCAGGCCGACCACGTTGCCCGGCGCGCCCGGCATCAGCGCCGACAGCCGCTTGTTCGAATAGGTATAGACCAGATCCCGGTCCAGATGGGCGATATGGGCAGGCGCCATTTCGGTCATCAGGCGTGTGCGGGCCTCGATTTCGGTCAGTTCGCGCTTGGCTTCCTGCAGCGCGGCGTTGGTCGAGGCGAGCGCGCGGTTCGCCAACCCCAGGCGTTCGGCATGCGCCAGAACCTGATCCGACAATTCCTCGGATCGGGCGCGCAGCAGTTGTTCCTGCACCTTGATTTCGGTGATGTCGGTATAGACCGTGACCCATCCGCCCTGCGCCAGGGGTGCCCCTTCGACCGAGATCCAGCGGCCGTTGGCGCGCTGACGCTCCATGTAATGCGGCTGAAAGGCGCGCGCGGTCTCGACCCGGTGACGCACGGCATCGTCGGGGTCGTTCTGCGGGCCGTATTCGCCGGCCTCGACCAGAAAACGGATCGTGTCCTCGAACGAGGCCCCGGGCGTCACCAGCGCATCGGGCAATCCGAACATGGCCTGATAGCGCGGATTGCAGACCGCAAGCTTCAGGTCGCTGTCGAAGATCGACAGCGCCTGCTGGATCAGGCTCAATCCGGCGCGCGTCAGCTTGTCGATGGGCTCGGCGGGCATGGGCGCAATCTAGCGCCCGGTGCGGGGGCTAGTCCAGCGTTTCGCCGGGGTCGATCCCCCACACCATGCTGCGTTCCACCCAGCCCGAGGTTCCGTCGACAGTCATCTCGCACCAGTCGGGATTGCATTCCGAAATCCGCCCCACCACGCCGCGCTCCAGTTGGGCGACCTCGGGTGCGTTGATCTGCGGGCGCGCGCGCATCGGCGCCATGTCGGTTGTGACCAGCAGCGTGCGCACGCCCGACAGCATCTGAAAGCTGATCCAGCCGCCCTGGCCCTCGGAATCCTCGACGCGGCGCCAGCGGTCGAACTCGCCGGTGACGCGCAGCGGCAGGTCACGCAGGTTGTAGACCCAGTCGATGCGGTGGCTGTCCGACGGTCCGCGCCGCGCATAGGTGCGCGAGGATTTCAGCGACACATAGCGCGGCAGGGGCAGGCCGGTTTCCGGCCCGACCGAGGGTTCGCCGGTCCCGGTCTGTGCGGTGTCCTGCGCAAGGGCCGGTGCCCCCGAAGCCAGCAACAGCGCCGCAAGCGCGGCGACGGCGATTGCCCGTTTCATCCTGTCCTGCCCGGTCCGCCCTTGCGCGGTCCTGTTGTCGCCAGCGGCCCCCGGGTAATTTTATTTCGTGTCGGGGTGCGCGGATGGCTTGTGCCTCGGTTCGCTCTGGGTCACTTTGCCAAAAAACGGGCCGAATTGAAAGGCCCCCGATCGAAGACACCGGAGGTTCCCATGCCCCTCAAGCGTTTGCATGTCGTCGTGACCCGGCGCTTGCCCGATCCCGTGGAAACGCGGCTGAAAGAGCTGTTCGACGCCGAATTGCGCGACGACGATACCCGGATGAGCCGCGACGATCTGGCCGAGGCCATGAAGCGCGCGGACGTGCTGGTGCCGACGGTGACCGACCCGATCGACGCGGCGATTCTGGCGCAGGCGGGCGAACGGCTGAAGCTGATCGCGAACTATGGCGCGGGGGTGGACCATATCGACGTGCAATCCGCCCGTCAGCGCGGGATCCTGGTGTCGAACACGCCCGGTGTCGTGACCGAGGATACCGCCGACATGACGCTGGCGTTGATGCTGGCGGTCACCCGCAAGATCCCCGAAGGTCTAGCCGAGATGCAGGCCGGCGACTGGCGCGGCTGGTCGCCGATGGCGCATCTGGGCGGCCGCATCGGGGGCAAACGGCTGGGGATCCTGGGGATGGGGCGGATCGGCCAGGCGGTGGCCCGGCGTGCGCAGGCCTTCGGGATGCAGATCCACTACCACAACCGCCGCCGCCTGCGACCGGAGGTCGAGGCACCGCTGGAAGCGACCTATTGGGAAAGCCTCGACCAGATGGTCGCGCGGATGGATGTGATCAGCATCAACTGCCCGCATACGCCGTCGACATTTCATCTGATGAATGCGCGGCGGTTGAAACTGATGAAGCCCACGGGCGTGATCGTGAATACCTCGCGCGGGGAGGTGATCGACGAGAACGCCCTGACGCGGATGTTGCGGGCTGGCGAACTGGGCGGGGCGGGGCTGGACGTGTTCGAGCACGGGCACGAGATCAACCCGCGCCTGCGCGAACTGTCGAATGTCGTCCTGTTGCCGCACATGGGCTCGGCCACGCTGGAAGGGCGCATCGAGATGGGCGAAAAGGTGATCCTGAACATCAAGACCTTTGCCGACGGCCATCGTCCGCCGGACCAGGTGCTTCCCGGGATGCTGTGACGCGGATTGGCAGCCGCCGGGAGGGTTTTCCACCCTCCCGGACCCTCCCGGAGGATATTTGAGGCACAAAGAGGGGGGCGGTTAAGGCAAGGTTAACGCGCCATCGCCGTGTCGGAGGATCCCGGGGTGAATGGGCCCGGGGTGAACCGGACAGCCTGGAGGCGCCGCAGCGCCCCCAACCGCATGTGTCGTCTCAGCGTTTCGGCCGGGTCGGGCGCTGGTCGCCGCCTGTCGGGCGCGGTTTGCGTGCCGGGGCCTTCTTGCCCTTGGGCGGGGCCAGGCGGGCCGAGGGATTGCGCGCGGCCTCGGGGTCGATCCGGGGACGCGCGGGTTTGGCGGGCTTTTCGTCGCGCGCCGGGCGTTCGGCCGAAAATTTCGCCGATTTGCGCGGTGCGGGGCCGTCGTCGCCGCGTTTGGCGGGACGCGGCGGGCGCGTGGTGTCGTCACCGCGCGGCGTATAGGGGCGCTTGCCCGCGGGGGCGTCGCCCTTCGGCCTGGACTCGCGCGCCGAATAGGGGCGTTCGCTGCGCTCTTCGCGCGGGCGATAGGCGGGTTTGGGCCGATCCGCACCCTCGTCGCGCGGGCGATCCGCGCGTTTCGGCCGCTCGGCGGTTTCCTCGCGGGGCCGGTAATCGCGTTTGGGCCGATCAATGCTGGCCTCGTGGCGGGGCGGGCGGGGGCGGTCCTCGCCCGGGGGAGTGCGGTCGCGCGGCGCATGGGGCCGGCTTTCGTCCCTGGCCCGGGGCGCGCGCGGTGGCCGGGCGTCGTTTTCGGTGCGGGGCGACCGGGCAGGGCGGTCGCCGTCCTCGCGGCGCGGGCGGTAGGGGCGCTCACCCTCGTCGCGGCGCGGACGCGGTGCGGGCCGCTCGCTCTCGGCCGGTGCCTCGGCGCGGGCGACGGGGATGCCCTGTTCCAGCGCCATGTCGTCGCCCAGCGCATTGAAGAAGCGGTCGGCGCAATCATCATGCAGTTGCGCCAGCGTGTAATCGTCGAAGATGCGGATGGCGCCGATGTCGGCCTTGGTCAACTGGCCGGCGCGGCACAGCATGGGCAACAGCCAGCGCGGCTCGGCCCGTTCGTTGCGACCGACGCCAAGGCGCACCCAGAAGCTGCGTTCGAAATCCGCGCGCGGGCGGGGTTTGGGCCCTTCGGCGCTGACGGGCACGACATCCTCGGGCGCGGACCGGGCGGCGAAATAGAACCGCGAGACCGCCGCTGCCAGTTCCCGCGCCGTGAAGCGTTCGGCCAGCATGGCGATGGTTTCGGCCTCGTCCGGGGCCTCGGGCGTGGTCAGGGCGCTGTCGGTCAACAGGCGCTCGGCATCGCGGGCCGAGACTTCGGCGGCGGTGGGGGCCGGGCCCCATTCGGCATCGACCCCGGCCATTTTCAGCAGGCGCTCTGCCTTGCGCTGCGCCGAGGTCGGCACGACCAGAACGCTCACGCCTTTCTTGCCGGCGCGCCCCGTGCGGCCCGAGCGGTGCAGCAGCGTTTCCTTGTTGGTGGGCAGATCGGCGTGGATCACCAGTTCCAGCCCCGGCAGGTCGATGCCCCGCGCGGCCACATCGGTTGCAACGCAGACCCGGGCCCTGCCATCGCGCATCGCCTGCAGCGCGCGCGCGCGTTCGTCCTGCGCCAGTTCGCCCGAAAGCGGAACCACGGGAAAGCCGCGGTTCAGGAACCGGGCCGTCAGGTGGTTCACCGCGGCGCGGGTCTTGCAGAACACCAAAGCGTTGCGGGCTTCATAGAAGCGCAGGGTGTTGACGATGGCGTGCTCGGCATCCTCGGCCGCGACGACCATCGCGCGATAGGCGATATCGCCATGCTGTTCGCGGGCCGCCGCGGTCGCCACGCGCTGCGCGTCGCGTTGATAGGTTTGCGCCAGCCGCTCGATCTCGCGCGAGACGGTGGCCGAGAACAGCAGCGTGCGCCGGTCCTCGGGCAGGGTTTGCAGGATGAACTCCAGATCCTCGCGAAAGCCGAGGTCGAGCATCTCGTCGGCCTCGTCCAGAACCACGGCGCGCACGGTGCCGAGATCGATGGTCGACCGCTCGATATGGTCGCGCAGGCGGCCCGGCGTGCCGACGACGATATGGGCCCCGCGTTCCAGCGCGCGGCGCTCGGTCCGGATGTCCATGCCGCCGACGCAGCTGGCCAGAACGGCCCCGGCCGGGCCATAGAGCCACTCGAACTCGCGCCGGACCTGCAGGGCCAGTTCGCGCGTCGGCGCGATGATCAGCGCGCGCGGCGTGTCGGGGGGCGGCATCTGGTCGCCCTCCATCAACAGGCCGCTGGCCAGGGCCAGGCCAAAGGCCACGGTCTTGCCCGATCCGGTCTGTGCCGAGACGAGCAGATCCTGGGTTGCCAGCGCGGGGTCGAGAACTGCCTCCTGAACCGGTGTCAGGGTATCATAGCCCTGTTCGGCGAGCGCGGTCGCCAGAGGAGCGGGCAGAGGAGGCAGGGCGGAGGTCATGGGAGTGTCCGGCAAATAGGAGGAAGCCGCCCCCATACGCCCGGGAGGCGACGCTGTATAGGGGCAGAATAGCAAGACATGCACAGCGCGACCATGCCAATAGACAGCCAAAGGGGAAACGGATGGCGATCGACTATCGAAAACGGCTGGAACGGGTCTATGCGGCGATCCACCGCGACCCGGCGCACGCGTGGTCGCTGGACGACCTGGCCGAGGAGGCGGCGCTGTCGCGGTTCCATTTTCACCGGGTCTTTGCCGCCATGACGGGCGAGACGGTGGCCGAAGCGGTGCGTCGCGTGCGTCTGAACCGCGCGGCCCAGGCGCTGGCGCGGGGCGATGCGCCGGTGGCGGCGGTCGGCCGGGCCTCAGGGTATCCGAATGCCGCCAGTTTCGCGCGAGCCTTTCGCGCGGCCTACGGGGTGACGCCCGGCACGTTTCGCCGTCAGGGGTTGGCATTGCCCCGCGCGTTTGGACAAGGTGTGAAGGGAGGGCAGGGCATGTATCCCGTCAGTATCGTTTCGGAACCCCGGCGGCGCGTGATCGGCGTGCCGTATCAGGGCCCCTACAGCGCCATCGGCGCGGCATTCGACCGGCTCAGCGCCGATCTGTCGGCGCTGGGGCTCTGGCCGCGGACGCAGGGCCTGGTGGGGGTCTATTTCGACGACCCTTCGGTGGTGCCGCCAGAGCAGACGCGCGCCCTGGCGGGTGTGGTCGTAGCGCCGGACCAGCCCGTGCCCGAGGGGATGGACGCGCATGTGATCCCGGCCGGGCGTCATGCGCGGATGGCGTTTCGCGGCCCCTATTCCGGGTTCGGTCTTGCCTATGAATGGCTTTACGGTCCGTGGCTGGCCGGCAGCGGCGAGGCACCTCGGGATGCGCCGGCATGGGAATTTTACCACAATACCCCCCTGAACACGGCACCCGAGGACCTGAGGACTGACATTTTTCTGCCATTGGAGGCGGTGTGATGGCGAAGGACCCTCTATTGTCTGGCAAACCCGGGGTTGTCGAATTCGTGCAAGTTCCGCCGCTGACCTATCTGGCCATCGATGGACAGGGCGCGCCGGGTGGCGCGGCGTATGCTCAAGCCGTCGCGGCGCTTTATGCGCTGGCCTATGGGGCGCGGTTCGCGGGCAAGACCAAGGGGCACGAGGACAAGGTCGGCCCCCTCGAAGGGTTGTGGTGGGCCGATGACATGGCGGCCTTCCTGACCGACGCGCGGGATCACTGGCGCTGGCGGATGATGATCCGCGCGCCCGCCTGGCTGGACGCGACGGACCTCGAGACGCTGCGTGCATCGCTGCGGACCAAAAAGGCCCGGGAGCCCGATCTCGTCGCCGCATTGGGGCAGGTCGCCCTGTATCGGTTGGAGGAAGGCGCCTGTGTGCAGGCGCTGCATATCGGCCCCTATGCCGCGGAAGGCCCACTGATCCAGCGCCTGCACGCCGCGGCGGCGACCCGTGGCCATGCGCTGCGCGGCCTGCATCATGAGATCTATCTCTCGGATCCACGGCGGGTTGCGCCGGAAACGCTGAAAACCATCCTGCGGCAACCCGTGGCGTGATGCACGCATGAGGGGAGCGATTGCCAGGATTTCCCCCTTGACGGTCTTTCGCCGCGAATCCCCCGGTTTCGGGGGGCTGCGCCCGGCTTGTCGGATCGTTGCGCGGCAGACATGACAGCGCGCGCCGGATCGCTCCGGCGCGCGCCCCTCCTCCGGTGGCCGCGCGGGTCCTCCCCCCGTGCGGCCCGGGTGTTGCTCAGCCCCTGGCGATCAGTTCGGCCTGCTTCACGATCACCTCGGCCTGTTTCATCGACGCGATGTCGATCAACTTGCCCTTGTAGGTCGTGGCGCCCTGACCGTTGGCCTTGGCCTCTTCCATCGCGGCCAGAATGGCCCGGGCATCGGCCACGGCCGCGTCGGACGGGGTAAAGACCTCGTTCGCGAGTGCCACCTGCTTGGGGTGGATCGCCCATTTGCCGACCATGCCCAGCGTAGCCGAACGGCGCGCCTGGGCGCGGAAACCGTCGTCATCCGAGAAATCGCCAAAGGGGCCATCCACGGGCAGCACGCCATGGGTGCGACAGGCGGCGACGATGGCGGTCTGCGCCCAGTGCCAGGGGTCGGACCAATACTGCTGACCGTCGCGCAGCATGTAGTAATTTTCCTGCGTGCCGCCGATCCCGGTGGTCTGCATCCCCATCGAGGCGGCGAAATCGGCGGCGCCCAGGCTCATGGCCTGCAAGCGCGGGCTGGACGCGGCGATTTCCTCGACATGGGCGATGCCGGCGGCGCTTTCGATGATGACCTCGAAGCTGATCGGCCGGGTGCGGCCCCTGGCGCGTTCGACCGCGGTGACCAGCGCATCGACGGCATAGACATCGGCGGCACACCCGACCTTTGGGATCATGATCTGATCCAGCCGGTCGCTGGCCTGTTCCAGCAGGTCCACGACGTCGCGATACCACCAGGGCGTGTCCAGACCGTTGATGCGGACACTGAGCAGCTTGTTGCCCCAGTCGATGTCATGCGTCGCCTGGATGATGTTGGCGCGTGCCTGATCCTTGTCCGACGGCGCAACCGAATCTTCCAGGTCCAGGTTGATCACATCCGCCGCCGACGCCGCCATCTTTTCGAACAGCGCCGTGCGCGATCCCGGTCCGAACAGCTGGCAGCGGTTGGGGCGGGCGGGGGCAGGGGGCTGGATGCGAAAGGACATGCGGGCCTCGGGCAAGTAAATTTCGTCTGGATTGGCGCTTTGGTTATTATCTTGCGCACAGGGATGCAAGGAGATTCTGCGCCTGCGAGGGCGCGACGTTGCGCTGCGGCGTGCCCTTCGATTGACGGCCCGGCGCCACGGGGCTATGCGGTGCGCTGGCCCTTCCAGCAAGGTATTCCCATGTCCGACACCGCCGTGAAGCCCGTGAACCAGAAGATCCGCTTCTGGATCGTCCGCCTGGCCTTTCTTGCCTGTGTGCCGCTGATCGTGCTGGCGCGGCCGATCTGGGCGGACTGGGCGCTGGCCACGGCGGTTCTGCGGTCCCTGGGCACGCTGATGCTGGTGGCGGGGGTGCTGTATCGGGTCTGGGCGATCCTCTATATCGGTGGCCGGAAGAACGCCGAGGTCGTGCAGGACGGCCCCTATTCGATGAGCCGTCACCCGCTTTATTTCGGCACCACCCTCGCGATGGTCGGCTTCGGGCTGATGCTTCAGTCGCTGGTCTTTGCGGTGCTGCTGGGGGGGCTGGCGCTGCTGATCCTGTCGGCGACGGCCGCGCGCGAGGAACGCTTTCTGCGGGCCGAGTTCGGGGCCGGATACGAAACCTTCGCCAGGCGGGTCACCACCCGCGTGCTGCCCCGGGTCGACCTGTTCCACACCGCCGACGTGGTGTCGTTCAAGCCCAGGATCCTGCGAACCAACATTGCCGATGCGCTGGGCTTTCTGGTGATCATCCCGCTGGTGGCCCTGCTTGACCTTCTGCACGCCTGGGGCCTGCCGACGCTGTTTTCGATCTTCTGACGGGCGCCACCGCGGGGTGCGCACGAAATTTGCGCACAAACGGTTGCTGTGTGAAGAATCTTCGCCACTTTCGGCGGTGCGGTGGTGAAATTCCAAGGACATTGCGCCCGAGGGTCGGCATTCTTGCCGGCATATCCCTCAGAGGCTGCTGTCATGATCGAAACTCCCTATCTCCTGTTCCTGGGCGATGCGCCCGACCAACTGGCCGCCAAGGTCGCGCAGGGCATCAAGGACTGGCGCCCGGAATACGCCGTGGGGCAGTTGCGCCTCGAGGGGTGCAGGGCCGACATGGGGGTGCCCGACATGACCCTGGCCGAGGCCAAGGCCGCCGGTGTGAAGACGCTGGTGATCGGCGTGGCAAATCGCGGTGGCATCATCAGCCAGACCTGGAAGAAGGTGCTGGTCGAGGCGCTGGAGGAAGGGTTCGACCTGGCCTCGGGGTTGCACAACCTGCTGCGCGACGAGGCGGATCTGGCGGCCGTGGCCCAGGCCACCGGCCGCACGCTGCACGATGTGCGCATTCCGGCGGTGAAATATCCGATCGCGAATGGCGTGAAGCGCACCGGCAAGCGGATGCTGGCGGTCGGCACGGATTGTTCGGTCGGCAAGATGTATACCGCGCTCTGCATGGAAAAGGAGATGCGCGAGCGCGGCATGAAGGCCACGTTCCGTGCCACCGGGCAGACCGGGATCCTGATCACCGGCGGTGGCGTGCCGCTGGATGCGGTGATCGCGGATTTCATGGCCGGATCGATCGAATACCTGACGCCTGACAATGACGCCGATCACTGGGACCTGATCGAAGGGCAGGGATCGTTGTTTCATGTCAGCTATTCCGGCGTGACGCTGGCGCTGGTGCATGGCGGCCAGCCCGATGCGCTGGTGATCTGCCACGAGCCGACCCGTCCCCATATGCGTGGCCTGCCGGGCTATCAGCTGCCGTCGATCGAGACGGTGCGCGACACCGCGCTGGCCTTGGCCCGCGTCGCGAACCCGGCGTGTGTCGCGGTGGGCGTGTCGGTGAACACGCAGCACATGGCGGATGCCGAGGCCCGGGCCTATCTGGCCGAGGTCGAGGCGCGGGTCGGTCTGCCCGCGACCGATCCCTTCCGGTATGGCGCGGACAAGCTGGTGGACGCGCTGGAAAACCTGTGACGGAGCCTCGGGGGGCGGCTGCCCCCCGATCCCCCCGCCCAAAGGGGGCCGTCTGCCCCCTTTGGAAACCCCCGAGGATATTTGGGGCACAAAGATGAGAAGGGTATGCGCATGATCCGGGTCACGGCCGAGAGTTTCCGTCTGGCGGAGGTGTTCACGATCTCGCGCGGGTCGCGGACCGAGGCGAAGGTGCTGACCGTGCGGGTCGAGCGGGACGGCCTGGTCGGTTGGGGTGAATGTGTGCCCTACGCCCGGTATGGCGAGAGCCTGGACTCGGTGACCGCCCAGATCGAGGGGCTGCCTGTCGCGATCGGGCGGGACGGGTTGCAGGCGGCGCTGCCCCCGGGGGCCGCGCGCAACGCCGTCGATTGCGCCCTGTGGGACCTGGAGGCCAAGCGCGCCGGCCGGCGTGTCTGGGAGATGGCCGGTCTCGCCGCGCCGGTGCCGATGGTGACCTGTTTCACGCTGTCGCTTGACACCCCCGAGAACATGCGCGCCGCAGCGGCGAAGCATGCCCATCGACCGGTCCTGAAGATCAAGCTGGGCACGCCCGACGACATGACGCGGCTGGAGGCGGTGCGTGCCGGTGCGCCTGCCGCAGCCATCGTCGTCGATGCGAACGAGGGCTGGACCGCCGAGGTCTATAGCGATCTGGCGCCGCATCTGGTGAGGCTGGGGGTGCAGATGGTCGAGCAGCCCTTGCCGGCCGGGCAGGACGATCTGCTGGCCGAGATCGCCCGCCCGCTGCCGGTCTGCGCGGATGAGAGCTGCCATGACCGGTCCTCGCTGGCGGGGCTGAAGGGCAAGTATGACATGGTGAACATCAAGCTGGACAAGACCGGCGGCCTGACCGAGGCGCTGGCCCTGCGCGACGCTGCGCGCGCCGAAGGGTATCGCGTCATGGTGGGTTGCATGGTCGGCACTTCGCTGGCGATGGCGCCCGCGGTGCTGGTCGCGCAAGGCGCCGAGGTGGTGGATCTGGATGGCCCCCTGCTGCTGGCCGAGGACCGGGCGACCCCGCTGGCCTATGACGCGACCGGGGTGCATCCGTCCGAGGTGGCGCTCTGGGGGTGAGCCCTCTTGACGGCGCCCGCGCTTGCGCCGAAGAACCGATCAAACCGAATGGAGAGCCCCATGACCCGCACCGTGTATGTCAACGGCGAGTATCTGCCCGAGGATCAGGCCAAGGTGTCGATCTTTGATCGCGCGTTTCTCATGTCCGACGGGGTCTATGAGGTGACCTCGGTGCTGGACGGCAAGTTGATCGACTTTGGCGGGCACCTGAAACGGCTGGCGCGCTCGCTGTCGGAGCTGGAGATCCGCAACCCGCTGTCGGATGACGAATGGCTGGCGATCCACCGTGCGCTGGTGGCGAAGAATGCGATCACCGACGGGCTGGTCTATCTGCAGGTGACCCGCGGCGCGCCCGGCGATCGGGATTTCGCCTGGCCGGATCCTGAAACCTGCCCGCCCACCGTGGTTCTGTTCACGCAGAACAAGCCCGGTCTGGCGGACAGCCCGGCGGCCAAGGTCGGGATGAAGGTGATCTCGATCGAGGATATTCGCTGGGGCCGGCGTGACATCAAGACGGTGCAGCTGCTGTATCCGTCCATGGGCAAGATGATGGCCAAGAAGGCGGGCTGCGATGATGCCTGGCTGGTCGAGGATGGCGCGGTGACAGAGGGGACCTCGAACAACGCGTATATCGTCAGGGGCAACCAGATCATCACGCGGCAACTGTCGAATGACATCCTTCACGGGATCACCCGTGCCGCCGTGCTGCGCTTCGCGCGCGAGGCGCAGATGGAGGTCGTCGAGCGCCCCTTCACCATCGCCGAGGCGCAGGCGGCGGACGAAGCGTTCATCACCTCGGCCTCGGCGTTCGTGATGCCGGTGGTGGAAATCGATGGCGCGGTGCTGGGCGGCGGCCAGCCCGGCCCGATCACCGCGCGCCTGCGCGAGATCTATCTTGACGAGATGCGCAAGGCGGCGATCTGATCAGGGCGAATAGTTGGGATCGTCCCAGGGGTTATACCCCTGGGTCGTGATTTCCAGGAGGTTGCCGGGGATGCTGGAGGTGCCCTGCACCGTCAGCACCGTGTCGCCATTGACCAGGACGCGCACCGCGTTGGCGAGGGGGTCGCTCTCGACCGTCACGGTCGGTTCGGGAACGGCGACGGTCCGGTCATAGAGATCCGTGTTGTTGTAGCTCACCACCACCGAGACGCTTTCGCCCGGCTCGTAATCGGTGATCACGTCGCTGGTGCCGATCGCCGTGCCGTTGCGGAGGTCTTGCAGCGAAACGAAGCTGTCCAGCCCGGTGCCGCCGGTCATCGTCTCGCCGCTGAGGGTATCGTCGCCCGCGCCGCCATCCGCGATGCCATCGCGGCTGTCGACCTCGTCATTGCCGTCACCGCCCCGGGCGCTGGTGAGGCCATGGACGATGTCGTCGCCCGCGCCGCCATCCGCGATGTCGCCGGCGACCGTGTCATTCCCCGCGCCGCCGATCGCCGTTTCGGCGTTGACGAAATCGTCGCCGTCACCCCCGTCGCCATAGACCGTCCCGAACAGCACGTCATCGCCCGCGCCGCCGCTCACCCAGTTGCCCGCCAGCGAGTCGTCGCCGATGCCGCCGATCACGCTGTCGGCCCAGATGTCGCTGCCATGGGTGATGGCCGAGGCATCGACCAGATGGTGGCTGTTCACGCCGGCAAAGCGGATATGTTCGAAATTCGCGAAGGTCATCGGGCCGGCGCCTTGATCCACGCTGCCCGCACCGTTTTCGTCCAGGGTGATCACCGCGTCGCGCACCAGGTTCACGGTCAGCGTGTCGTCGCCCGCGCCACCCTGGACCTGGGTGCCGGCGTTGCCATCGACCGTCACATCGTCATTGCCCGCGCCCGCGTCGATCCGGTGCTGCCCCGTGCCCAGCACAAAAAGCGTGTCGTCGCCCGCACCCGAGCTGACCGAGAGCTGGTCCACCCCGGTGTCCTGGAACACCAGATAGTCATTGCCCGATCCGGTGGCGTAGCGTTCGAACCCGTCGATGCGCACCGCCTTGTAGGCGGGCAGCGCGGCGATGTGTTCCAGAACGCCTGAGGTGCTGCCCGTCAATTCGAGATGCAGGGATATGCCTGCGTCCGA
Source organism: Rhodobacter sp. (assembly GCA_020637555.1). Lineage (GTDB taxonomy): Bacteria > Pseudomonadota > Alphaproteobacteria > Rhodobacterales > Rhodobacteraceae > Pararhodobacter. The sequence goes on from JACKKF010000003.1 coordinate 68,044, forward strand.
AGCGTCCAGAAGATCGCTCCCTGCGCCCCCCGACAGCGAGGACTGGTCGCGGACATAATGGCCGTTGGCGTCGACATACGAGCGATCCTCGAATCCCGCGTTCAGCATGACGGTGTCGTCGCCTTCGCCGCCCAGCAGGGTATTGATGCCGGTGCCGCCGTCCAGCAGATCGTTGCCGGTGCCGCCGTCGATGCTGTCATCGCCCGGGCCGCCATAGATCACGTCATTGCCGGCCTGACCCAGCAGCGTGTCATTGCCCCCGTGGCCGCCGATCGTGTCGTCGCCCGCACCGCCCAGAACACTGTCGTTGCCCGCGCCCGCGTCGAGGGAATCGTTGCCATCGCCGCCGTCGATCGTGTCATGGCCGGCGCCGCCCAGGATCGTGTCATTCCCGTCGTGGCCGTTCAGCAGATCACCATTGGCGCTGCCGTCGATCTGGTCGTCACCGTCGGTGCCGTCGGTGGGCGGGGTATCGTCGATCGGGGCCGCGCTGGCGTCGCCGCCGTTCAGCGCAAAAGCCAGGGCGAGGCCCAGAAACAGGAACGCGATCATCATGGGAAACCTCGGGCACCGGCACTTGTAGAGGTCATGATCCTGCTAACCCTGGAGGAGAGTCAACGAAAACAGAATATTACGACGCATTGCCCCAGGATTGGAAACAAAGAAAAACCGGGCGCGGGATTGTCCACGCGCCCGGTTGCATTCTGCACCGATCTCAGGCGGCCTGATCCAGTGTCACCGTCAGGTCAGTTGCCGGATCAAAGGTCGCCCCGGCGATTCGGGCCCAGACCTCGCCGCCCACGCTGACCACGGTCTGATCGGTCACCGCGTCATAGGTCGTGACCACATCGGGCGGCGTGGCGCCGGTATAGGTCACGTTGAGTTGCAGCGAATCCTGACCCGTCGTGAAGTCGGTGATCACCGCGCCCGTGCCGGCGGTCTCGCCCAGGTGGCCTTCCATCTGGACGACATCCTGACCGTCGCCGGTCTCGATCACGTCCTCGCGGTCAGCGAGGATCGAGTCGTTCTCGGCCCCGCCAAAGAGCTGGTCGGCCCCGGCGCCACCGGTCAGATAGTCGCCGTCATCGCCCCCCCTGAGGATATCGTTGCCATCGCCGCCTTCCAGCGTATCGACCCCGGCGCCGCCTTCCAGCACGTCGTCGCCGCCGCCGCCCAGCAGCAGGTCGCCGCCGTCGTCGCCCATCAGCGTGTCATTGCCATCGTCGCCCGCCAACGTGTCGCGGCCCGCGCCGCCGGTCAGGCTGTCGGCACCGCCACCACCTTGCATGAAGTCGTTGCCATCGCCGCCATCGAGCGTGTCATCCCCGGCATCGCCGGCCAGCCGGTCGTTTCCGGCCGCGCCCATCAGCACGTCGCTGCCACCGCCGCCGACCAGCGTGTCATTCCAGTCGCCACCGTCGAGCGTGTCATCGCCGTCGCCGCCGTCCAGGCTGTCCTGGCCGCCGTTGCCGGTCAGCGAGTCATTGCCGCCGCCGCCAAAGAGCGAATCGTCCCCGGTATCGCCCGCCAGAGTGTCGTTGCCGTCCTCGCCAAAGAGCCGATCGTTGCCCTGGCCGCCGGACATCAGGTCGTTGCCGTCACCGCCGTAGAGAACGTCCCAACCCGTGCCGCCATCCAGCATATCGTCCCACGCACCGCCATTGAGCGTGTCGGCGCCCGCGCCGCCCAGCAGCGTGTCCATGCCGCCTTCGCCCCACAGCAGGTCATTGCCGCTGCCGCCATCGACCGAGTCGTTGCCGCGTTCGCCGCGCAGGAAATCGTCGCCCGCGTCGCCGGTCACGGTGTCGTTGCCCGGCCCTGCGTTCACCTCGTCGTTGCCATCCCCGGCGGCGATGTTGTCATTGCCGCCGTAACCGTTGATGAGGTCACCGTTGCCGGTTCCGGTCATCGTGTCGTCGTCGTTGGTGCCGTCGATCGGTTCGGGTCCGGGCTCGACCGGATCCACCGGATCACTGGCCCCGAAACCACCCGCCGCCATCAGCAGCGCCAACGCAAGAAAAAGGCCAAGAAACGCCATGGCACACCCCCAAAAAAGAACTTTCGTTCACCCCGGTGCCATTGGACACAGGTTTGCGCGAGGGGGTCAAGGAAACAGGCCGCCGATCGGCGAGATTCAACTCATGGTGGAGAATTGGCAAGGGCGACGTTGCAGAATGCGACAATTTCTGTGAGCAAGATCAATATCGTTTCCACCCTGGAAACAGTCTTCCCGCACTCTGGAAACGCGCCGAATCGGGGGCCTCACTCGCGCTTGCCGACGTTCTCGGCAAAGCTTTTTTCAAAGGCCGCAAGCTGTGCGTCGCTGGCTTCGCGCTGGTTCTGCGCGCGCCAATCGTCATACGGCATGCCATAGACGATTTCGCGGGACTGCTCCTTGGACAGGGCAATGCCCTCGGCCGCGGCCGCTTCGCCATACCAGCGGCTCAGACAGTTGCGACAGAACCCGGCCAGGTTCATCAGATCGATATTCTGGGCATCGGGCCGGTCCTGCATCAGGTGCTGGATCAGACGGCGATAGGTTGCCGCTTCGATGCGGGTTCGGGTGGCGTCATCCATGGGGGCCTCCATTCGGTTGCTTGTCGTCAGAACTGGCGATTCGGGGCCCTGGCGTCAAGCGCACGGGAACCGTTAGCGGTATCGACTTGCGCCGACAACGGTTGTCTGGGCGTCGCAATTGCGCGATACGGTCAGCAGCAGCCGGAAAATCCAGGGAAGGACGCGCGCCATGCGACGCAACCGCAACGTCAAGATCGTCGCCACGCTGGGCCCGGCCTCGTCGGATCTGGCAACGATCCGCGCCCTGTTCGAGGCCGGCGCCGACGTGTTCCGCCTGAACATGAGCCATGGCACGCACGAGGAACAGGCCGCGCGGCACGGTCTGATCCGCCAGGTCGAGACCGAGACAGGCCGACCGATTGCCATTCTGGCCGATCTGCAGGGGCCGAAGCTGCGCGTCGGAACCTTTGGCATCGGCGCGGTCGAGCTGGAGGAAGGGCAGGCGTTCCGCGTCGATCTGGACCCGGCCGAGGGCGACCACCATCGCGTCACCCTGCCGCACCCGGAAATCTTCGCCGCGCTGGAACCTGGCGCGCGCCTGTTGGTGAACGACGGCAAGATCATCCTGCGGGTCGAGGATTGCGGTGCGGATTACGCCGATTGCACCGTGCTGGTCGCGGGGGTCATTTCCAACCGCAAGGGCGTCAACGTGCCCGATGTGGTGTTGCCGCTGCGCGCGCTCAGCGACAAGGATAGGGCGGATCTGGAATTCGCCTGTCAGCTGGGTGTCGACTGGCTGGCACTGAGCTTCGTGCAGCGCCCCGAGGATGTGCTGGAGGCCCGCGAACTGTCGCGGGGCCGCGCGGCGGTTCTGGCGAAGATCGAGAAACCGGCCGCCGTCAAGGCGTTCGATTCCATTGCCGAGGTCTCGGATGGCATCATGGTGGCGCGCGGCGATCTGGGCGTGGAGCTGCCCGTGCATTCCGTTCCGCCGATCCAGAAGCGTCTGGTGCGGCGCGCGCGGGCGCTGGCCAAGCCGGTGATCGTCGCCACGCAGATGCTGGAAAGCATGATCGAAAGCCCGATGCCCACCCGGGCCGAGGTTTCCGACGTGGCGACCGCGATCTACGAGGGGGCGGATGCGGTCATGCTGTCGGCGGAATCGGCGGCCGGCAACTATCCGGTCGAGGCCGTGCGCACGATGCACAACGTCGCGCTGTCGGTCGAGGGCGACGCGACCTATCGTCAGGTCATCAATGCCTTCCGGACGTATGAGCGCACCTCGGTCGCGGATGCCATCGTTTCGGCCGCGCGCGAGATCGCGGAATCGACCGATATCAAGGCGATCTGCTGTTTCACCGAATCCGGCACCACGGCGATCAAGGTGGCGCGGGAACGACCGCAGGTGCCGATCCTCGCACTCAGCCCGTCGGTCCACACGCTGCGGCGGCTGTGCCTGGTCTGGGGGGTGTCCTGCGTCGCGACCGGGACCATCGACCGCTTCAAATCGGCCGTGGTCAGCGCGGCGCGGGCGATCCGCGATCTGGGCATGGGCACGACCGAGGATCAGATCGTTGTCACCGCAGGCGTGCCGTTCAACGTGCCGGGCACGACCAACATCCTGCGCGTGGCGCCCTGCGACGAACGCTTGATTTACCGCGCCGAGGCGGAATAATCGTCCCACCCCAGCCGGAGGGCCCCTGCGAACCCCATGGACCGCGATCTTCTGTTCCTGATCGGGCTGATCTTTCTGCCCCTGTGTTTCGTCGCCTTCGTCTCGGCCTGGGCCGACCGGCGGCGGCCATGGGCGGCGCTGATCCTTCTGGTGATCGCGGCTGGCCTGATCGGCTGGGCCTGGACCACGCATCCCGGCGGCGGCTATGACTGGCGCGAGATCCCCGACATCGCCATGGCCACGCTGGCGCGTTACTGGCCGCGCTGATCCATCCGTGCCGCGCCGGGCCGGTCGATCACCGCCAGCGTCATGCGCGAGATGCAGACCAGTTTGCCGTCGTCGCCGGTGATGCGGATTTCCCAGACCTGCGAACGCCGCCCCAGATGGATCGGGCGGGCGGTGCCGGTGACCCAGCCCGCGGTCGCCGGGCGCAGGTGGTTGGCATTGATCTCCTGGCCGACGACGGACTGTTTCGTGGCATCGACGACAAAGGCCCCCGCCCACGAGGCCAGCGTTTCCGCCAGCAGCACCGACGCCCCGCCGTGCAGGATTCCCGCGGGCTGCTTGGTGCGATGATCGACGGGCATGCGCCCGACGACATAATCGGGGCCGGCCTCGATCATCTCGATGCCCATGTTGGCATTGGCGGTGTTCAGACCCAGCCGGTTCGCCAGCTCCAGGGTGAAGGGTGTTTTCCAGATCGCGTCGGTGGACATGGGCGCCTCGTGCTTTTCTGTTGCCATCGCAGGGCAAAAGCGCGCGGGGTGCAAGTGTGACCTCGCGTTCCCGCCGCGGGCCGGACCTGCCCCCTTGCCATCCGGCTTGGCCCGGGGTAATGGGCACCCCTCGAACACCCCGCGCGTCCGGCCAACAGTGGCATGCCGAGTCGCGCGTTCTGACCGCTCAGACAAGACAGGAGACGGAAATGCCCAAGATGAAGACCAAATCGGCCGCCAAAAAGCGGTTCAAGGTCACTGCGACCGGCAAGATCAAATCGGCCCAGGCTGGCAAACGGCACGGCATGATCAAACGGACGACCAAGTTCATCCGCGATGCGCGCGGCACCATGGTGCTGAGCGAACCGGATACCAAGATCGTCAAGACCTACATGCCCTACGCCCGCTGAGCTGAGGAGATCGACACATGGCACGCGTCAAATCCGGTAAGGTGACCCACGCCCGTCACCGCAAGGTCATCAAGCAGGCTTCGGGCTACTACAGCGCCCGTTCGCGCAACTTCCGCACGGCGACCCAGGCGGTCGACAAGGCGAACCAGTACGCGACCCGCGACCGCAAGACCCGCAAGCGCAACTTCCGCGCGCTGTGGATCCAGCGGATCAACGCGGCGGTCCGCGCGGTGGACCCGGCGCTGACCTATTCGCGCTTCATCAACCTGCTGGCCGTGGCCGGGATCGAAGTGGACCGCAAGGTTCTGGCCGATCTCGCCGTGCACGAGCCCGAAGCCTTCGCCCAGATCGTCAGCCAGGCGCAAGCCGCGCAGGCCTGATCCGGCACAGTGAGGTTCCGAAAGGGCCGTCCCCGCGTGGGGCGGCCCTTTTGTTTCATGCCACGCGGTCGATACGGGTGGTCAGGTGGATCAGGCTTTCCGAGGACTTCACGCCGGGCAGCGCACCGATTCCGTCCAGAACGGTGTCCAGTTGTTCGGTTGTGGGGGCTGCGACCTGCAACAACAGGTCGAACCGGCCCGAGGTGGTAAAGGCGCGCTCGACCTCGGGCAGGGCGCGCAGGCGGGTCAGGATCGCCGCCTGATTACGGGGTTCGATCGACACCAGAACCGACGCCCGAATCAGCGGCCGCACGGCCTCGGCCCCCAGCTTCAGCGTATATCCGACGATCGTGCCCGAGGCTTCGAGCCGCTCGAGTCGGGACTGGACGGTGGTTCGGGCGACCTTCAGTTTGCGGGCCAGCGTCGCCAGTGGCTGGCGCGCGTCCGCCATCAGAAGCGCCACAAGCGCCTTGTCGAGTTCATCCATGGCGCCCCTCGTCGATTTGCCGATGATTTCGTCAATTTAACGCCCCTGTGCGACGATTCAATTCTTTTGCTTGATGCAAAACTTGCCTATCTGCGCGATCCTGACTCTACAGTGCCGGAGGTGGTCCGGCCACGATGAGCAGCGAGGCGAAAGGTCACGCCCATGGGATTCTCCGACACCATCTGGTCCGATCCGGTCGAGTATCTGCGCTCGGTCGGTCCGAACGATCCTGTCATGTTCCTGTCGCCGGCGGCCCTTCAGGCCCAGGCAAACCGCTTTCTCGATGGCTTTCCGGGCCTCGTGACCTATGCGGTCAAGTCGAACCCCGACGAGTCGATCATCACCAACCTGGCCGCGGCCGGCGTCACCGGATTCGACGTCGCCTCGCCCGAGGAAATCGCCCTGATCCGCCGCCTGGTTCCCGAGGCCGCGCTGCACTACAACAACCCCGTTCGCGCCCGGCATGAGATAGTCTTTGCCGTCGGCCGCGACGTGGCCAGCTATTCCGTCGATTCGCTGAGCGAACTGGACAAGCTGTTTGCGCTGGTTCCCACCACCCGCGCCAACGGCCAGCGGGTCGAGATCACCGCGCGTTACAAGCTGCCGGTCGCGGGCGCGACCTATGACTTCGGCGCGAAATTCGGCGCGACCGAGGAGTTGGCGACCGAGATCCTGCGCCGTGTGGCCGAACGTGGCTATACCCCGTCGCTGACGTTCCACCCCGGCACGCAATGCGTCGATCCGCAGGCCTGGGATGCCTATATCCGCGCCGCCGGCCGCATTGCCCAGGCGGCGGGCGTTCGCATTCACCGGCTCAACGTGGGGGGCGGCTTTCCGTCGCATCGCGTGCAGGCCGTGGTGCCGTCGCTCGATGCGATCTTCCACCTGATCGGCCGTGTGACCGAGGAAACCTTTGGCGACGACGCGCCCGCGCTGGTGTGCGAGCCGGGCCGGGGGCTGGTCGCCGATTCGATGGCGCTGTGCGCGCGCATCAAGGGGCTGCGTGACGACAACCACGTCTTCCTCAATGACGGGGTCTATGGTGCCTTTGCGGAACTGCCGCTGATGGGGGCCATGGATCGCATCACGGCCTGGTCGCCGGATGGTGCGCAACGCACCGGCGAGATCCGCCGCCGGGTCGTTTTTGGTCCGACCTGCGATTCGGTTGACCGGCTGCCGGGCGAAACCCCGCTGCCCGGCGATATCGAAGAGGGCGATTTCCTGCTGGTGCAGGGGATGGGCGCCTATTCGGTGGCGACGAACACGCGCTTCAACGGCTTTGGCGCGCTGGCCGTGCACATGGTGATGGACCTCACCGTCTGAGCGCCCCTCTTGCCCTCGCGGCGGGCCGGGCTATCCTGCCCACCGCGAGACAGGACACGGGGCAGGGCATGCGCGCATTCGGACAATCCCAGGGCGTCAAGCGGCGCGAAGATCTGCGCTTTCTGACTGGCTCGGGGCGCTACGTCGCCGACACCCTGCCGCCGGGCTGCCTGCACGCCGTGTTTCTGCGCGCCCCGGTGGCCCATGCGACGGGTCTGACACTGGACGTCGCCGCCGCGCGCGCGATGTCGGGCGTCGCGCTTGTGCTGACCGCCGGCGATTTGCGGGCGGCGGGCGTGACCCAGGGGCTGTGGGCGGTGACCGCGCGCGATCAACGCGGGCAGCGGGGCGTGGCCACCCGGCGGCCCGTTCTGGCCGAAGACAGGGTCCGGCACGTCGGCGAGCCCCTCGCGCTGATCGCCGCCGAAACCCGCGACCAGGCCCTGGATGCGGCCGAGGCGATCGGAGTCGCCTATGACGAGGCCCCGGCGCATCTGGAGCTTGCGCCAGGCGGCCCGCCGGTTCACCCCGAGGCGGCCGACAATCTGGCCGTGGACTGGCTTCTGGGCGATCCCGAGGCGGTCGAAACCGCCTTTGCCCGCGCGGCCCATGTCACCCGGCTGACCGTGCGTCAGAACCGTGTCGCCGTGGCCAGCCTCGAGGCGCGGGCGTGCCTGGCGGACTGGGACGGGCAAAGACTGCATGTCGCGTTCAACGGTCAGGGGGTCTGGACGCTGAAACGCGAACTGGCCCGGATGCTGGGACTGTCCGAGGACGCGGTCCAGGTCACGACGCCGGATGTCGGCGGCGGCTTTGGCATGAAAAGCATGATCTATCCTGAACATTTCGCCGTGGCGCAGGCCAGTCGTGTTCTGGGGCGGCCCGTTGCCTGGATCTCGGACCGGGCCGAGGCGATGGTGTCCGACAACGGGGCGCGCGATCTCGACAGTCTGGCCGAACTGGCCTTTGACGCGGATCACCGGGTGCTGGCCTACCGTGTCACGACCCGGTCGAACCTGGGCGCCTACAACTCGCAATTCGGACAGAACATCCAGTCCGAACTGTTTTCCAAGGTGCTTACCGGGGTCTACGACATCCCGTGCGCAGAGCTCAGGGTGCAGGGGATCTATACCCATACGACCCCGGTTGACGCCTATCGCGGCGCGGGCCGCCCCGAGGCGATCACCTTGCTGGAACGCGCCATGGATACCGCCGCGCGCGAACTGGGCCTTTCGCCATTCGACTTGCGCCGTCGCAACTTCATCGCGCCGGACAGCTTCCCCTATACCACCCCGTCGCGCGTGACCTATGACGTTGGCGATTTTGCCCGTGTTCTGGCCCGGGCCGAGGGGTTGGGTGATGTCGCGGGTTTCGAACAGCGCAGACGCGCCAGCGAATCCAGCGGGATGCTGCGCGGGTTGGGGCTGTGCTACTATATCGAAAGCATTCTTGGCGACGATACCGAGGGCGCGACGATCGAGTTTACCGAAACGGGCGATGTGCGGCTCTATGTTGGCACGCAGTCGAACGGGCAGGGCCACGAGACGGTCTATGCGCAGTATCTGGCGGACCTGACTGGCCTGTCGTTCGACAGGATCGAGGTGGTCCAGGGCGACAGCGACCGCATCGCCACAGGGGGCGGCACCGGCGGGTCGCGCTCGGTCACGGTGCAATCCGTCGCCACGCTGGGCACGGTCGAGCAGATGGTCGCGGCCTTCGCCGCCTTTCTGGAAACCGAGGGCGAGGCCGCGCCCGTCACCTTCGAGGACGGCATATTCTCGGCCCCCGGATCGAACCGTAGGCTGACCCTGCTGGAGGCGGCCGACCTGGCGCGGGCACAGGGCCGCACCGACCTGCTCAGGCATGAAAAGCGCACCAGGCTGCCCGGCCGCAGCTTTCCCAACGGTGCCCATCTGTGCGAGGTCGAGGTGGACCCCGAAACCGGGGCTCTCAGGTTGGACCGCTATCTGGCGGTGGACGATCTTGGCACGCTCATGCACCCGCAACTGGCCGAAGGGCAGGTGCACGGCGGTGTGGTGCAGGGCTTTGGTCAGGCGGTGGTCGAGGACGCGCGGTTTGACGCCGACGGCCAGCTTCTGACCGGCAGTTTCATGGATTACGCGATGCCGCGCGCCGCCGATCTGCCGATGATCCGTTTCGTCAGCGAACCGACGCCATCCAGAAACAACCCGATCGGCATGAAGGGCTGCGGCGAGGCCGGGACCGTCGGCGCGCTGGCCGCTATCGGCAACGCCGCGCTGGATGCCCTGTGGTCGCGCGGCGTGCGCCATGTCGACATGCCGCTCACCCCGCAGCGCATCTGGGGCTGGCTGCAGGATGCCCGTCGATGATCCCGCCAACCGTCCCACTGTTTTCAACCCGAAGGTTCCGTTCATGACCGGCCCCCGTTATACCCGCCTTGTCCAGTCGCTACCCGCGACGGTGCCCTTTGTCGGCCCCGAGACGCAGGAGCGCGCGCGCGGCGGGCGCTTCGACGCGCGGCTCGGTGCCAACGAGAACGGCTTTGGCCCGTCGCCCCGGGCAATCGCCGCGATCGAACAGGCCTCGGCGCAGCAATGGATGTATGGCGACCCGGAAAACCACGACCTCAAGCAGGAAATCGCCGCGCGCATGGGCGTCACCCCGGCGCATGTCGTGGTGGGCGAGGGGATCGACGGGCTTCTGGGGTATCTGGTGCGCCTGCTGGTCGAACCGGGCGATCCTGTCGTGACATCGGACGGGGCCTATCCGACCTTCAACTTTCATGTCGCCGGCTATGGCGGCACCTTGCACAAGGTGCCCTATCTGGGCGACGCCGAGGATCCCGCCGCGTTGATCCACAAGGCGCGCGAGGTGGGCGCAAAGATCGTGTATCTCGCGAACCCCGACAACCCCATGGGCAGTTGGCACCCGGCCTCGGTGATCGAGGCGATGATTGACCAGGTCCCCGAGGGCACGCTGTTCGCTCTCGATGAGGCCTATGTCGAATTCGCCCCCGAAGGGACGGCGGCGCGGATCGACCCAGACGACCCGCGGGTCCTTCGATTCCGCACATTTTCAAAAGCTTACGGCATGGCGGGCGCGCGGGTGGCCTATGCCGTCGGGGCTCCGGCACTGGTTGCGGCATTTGACAAGGTGCGCAACCATTTCGGCATGAACCGCGCGGCACAGATCGGTGCGCTGGCGGCATTGCGCGATGACGCCCATCTGGCGGAAACCCGCGCCCGCGTCGTTCGGGCGCGTGCGCGTCTTGCGACCATCGCCGCCGAGAACGGTTTGCGCGCGCTGCCGTCCGCCACCAATTTCGTGACCATCGACTGCGGCGGCGATGGCGATTTCGCGCGTCGGGTTCTGGCCGCCGTGGTGAAACGGGGCGTTTTCATCCGCATGCCCTTTGTTGCGCCCCATGATCGCTGCATCCGCGTCAGCACCGGCCCTGATGCCGAACTCGATGCCTTTGCGCGCGTCCTGCCCCAGGCGCTGACCGATGCCCGCGCAGGAGGACCCGCATGACCCAGCGCCCGGCCCGCAGCCTTGACGAAATGCCAACCCGGGAAGAGGTTCTCGCCCTCAGCGGGCAGGCCTTTATCGAAGCGATCCGCGATGGCCGGTTGGCGGGGCCACCGATTTCGGGGGTGATGAACATCCATGTGCACGCGGTCGAACGGGGGTGCGTGACCTTTCGCGGCACCCCGCAGTTCGTGCACCTCAATCCGATGAGCGGGGTGCATGGCGGCTGGTATGGCACGATCCTGGATTCGGCGCTGGCCTGCGCGATTTCGACGGTGCTTGATCCCGGGGTGGGGCAAACAACCCTGGAATACAAGGTGAACCTGACCCGGGCGATCCCTGTCGGCACCGAGGTGGACTGCATCGCCCGCGTGCAGCACGCGGGCCGCACCACCGCCGTGGCCGAGGCCGAGATCCGGGGTGTCGCCGATGGCAGGCTTTATGCCACCGGTTCGACCACCTGCCTGATCTTTCAGCCCTGAGGCTAACGCCACAGGTGGGCGTAACTGGCCAGCGCGCCCTGCAGCTTTGCCAGCGCACGCAAACCCATGGGCGCGCGTCCGGTCCGGCCGCTTGCCAGGCGCTCGATCGCCAGCTCCGGCGGGCAGGGCTGGCGGGTCACCGGATCCAGATAGCGCGGATAAGCGATCAGCGCGGCGTGGGTCAGCCGGTCCAGATCCGGGCGTGGGTGCACCCGCAGGCGCCGGTCCGGCACCGGGCCGCGATCGTCGGTCAGTCCCCAGCCCGCGTAGAAAGGCGCGCCCAGCGTGGTCACGGGGATGGCGCGCAGCAGCGCCTCGAACCCCAGGCCCGAGGTCATGGTCCAGACCCGGTCGGCCACCTCCAGCGCGCTGACGGCATCGGTTCCGGTCAGCACCAGATCGGCGATCTCGGCCGCATCCGCCACCATGCCCGGGCGCAGGCCCGCCTCGACATCGGGGTGCGGTTTGTAGATGAGGATCGCCTCGGGATTGGCCGCGCGCGCGGCTTCGAGAAGGGCGCGGTTGGTGCGCACCTCGCCCGCGCCCAGCCGAATGGAGGCGTCGTCCTCGACCTGACCGGGCACGAGGATCACCGGCGCGCCCGGTGACGCGGCCCTCAGATCGGCGATCTGGCGGGGCAGGTCGGCGGGCCCGCCCTCAAGATTGTATTTCGTGACGCCGCCCGCCAGCAGGGCGTCCCGCACGCTGCGCGCCCGGGTTGCGCCGCCGGGGGGCAGGGGGCCGGCGATCAGCCGTTCCAGCCGGCTTTCGCGGGTGGGGTCATAGTAGATTCCGGTGTCATCGACCGACAGCGACAGCGGCGGCACAAGGGCGGCACCCAGACCCCGCGAACGCAGGAAACCGTCCTCGACCCTGAGCCCGGCAAACCTGTCGTCCACGGCGGATGCCCAGCCCAGTGCGTCCGCCCGATCCGAGGTCCTGACAAATCGCAGCGGCTTTTCCCGGCCGAAAAAGGCCTGCATGTGCGGGCGCTTCCACAGCCGTATCCCGACCGCGTCGTGGCCGGTCCGATCCTGCCGAAAGGCGGTGAGGCGTGCCTCCATCTGGTCGATGATCTCTTCCAGACCGCACAGCCTGTCGCGCAACGGGTCATACCACAGCGGATAGTGCACCATGGCCAGGGCAAAAAGCTGGGTTCGGGTCAGTTTGCGTTGCCGGCGGGGTGGGGTGTTCTCGTCGTCGCTCAGTCCCCAGCCGGCATAGAAGGGCGCGCCAAAGACCCGAGGGCGATGGCCGGCCAGGATCGCCTCGAACCCCATCTGGGACGAGACGACATAGACGGCCACGGCCCCCTCGAACAATGACCACGGGGAATGCGGGCCGTCGATGAACGCGACCCGGCCCTGCGCGTCCGCGGGCCCATAGTGACCGGGGCGTCGGCCCTGGGCGGTTTCGGGATGCGCGCGGATCAACACGCGCGCGCCGGGGTTTTCCTCTTGCGCGAGGATCAGCATTTCGCGAAAGACGCGCTCGGCCGGCAGCGGGCCGCCCGGTCCGCCATGCGTCAACGAGGCATCGCCACGCACCTGGTCGATCACCAGCACATAGCCGGGATCGGGCGGTGCGAGGGTCAGGTCATGGGCGTTGTATTTCGACAGATGCAGCGCGCGCAGCCGGTCCAGGCACAGGCGCGCGCGCGCCATCAGATGCCCGTCATCCAGCGGATGCTGCGCCAGAAGATGCTCCAGCTCGGACGGCTGCGTCGGATCGTAATGCATCCCCATCGCATCGACCAGCAGGCCGACCGGCGGTTCCCTGCTGCTGCGGGCCGGGTGAACGGACCGGATCCAGGCATCCTCGACCCGCCACAGGGGGGCCCCGGTGCGACGCGCCAGACCCTCGGCCCGCCAGGCGCGGGGGCTGTGACCCCAGGCCAGCACGGCGTCCTCGGCCGTCGGCCAGCCCGCCCTCGGTCGCGCCAGGGCCAGTTCAAGAATGCGGCGAATGCGGCGGGCCTGGGCCGAGGGACCGAGAAACCCCAGGCTGGTGGCGATCAGCCGGCGCGGCGGGGCGCTGGATTGGGTCATCGCCCCGCCTCGATGCTTAAAGGTTGCGCGCGTCAGACACCACCGTCGCGGCAGCCCCGGTTGCACCCAGCGTGCCGGTCAAGGTCGAGATCTGACGGTTCCAGGTCACGTTCGCGGCCTCGGTCACATAGATCGTATCGCCATCGCGGATCTGGAAATCGCGGGCGTTGAACATCCCGTTCGGCGCCGTCAGATCCAGCACATAGACGATGCGTGTGTCACCGACGATGTCCTGGCGGCCCAGAACTGCGCGGGCGATCTCGGCCGGTTCGTCGCGGAACACGAAAACGCCCGTCGGATCGGCGCGTGTCGCATCCAGCCCGCCGACACGCGCCAGCGCCTCGATCGCGGTCATTTCCTGCCGGTCAAAGGTAATCTGCGCCTGCGTCCCCGTGGCGCCCAGCACGCTGAAGCTGCGCTGGTCCTGTTCGACAAAGATCCGGTCGCCTCCGCGCATCGCAATGTCGAGTTCGGGGTGGTCGAACAGATCGTTCAGCCAGACGCGATCGGTGATCTGCCCGCGGTTCACGGTGACCATGGCGGTCTGGGTGGGAATGCTGACCCCGCCGGCGGTGGCGATCATCGCCGTCAGGCGGCGGTTCGGGCGGGCGATGGGATAGACCCCCTGGGCACCGACACGCCCCACGACCGAGACCGTCGCGCCATCACCGCCGGTGCGGCTGACATAGACCTGGGGATCGGGCGTCTGTTGATCCAGCTGCCGCGCGATGGCCGCGCGCAGATCCTCGGGGGATTGACCCGCGGCGCGGACCCGTCCGGCAAAGGGCACATAGATATAGCCCTGATCGTCGACCTGCAGTTCGGTCAGACGCGCGCCGGGCGCATCCGCGGCGGTCAGCAGGCCTTCGGGCACGTTCTCGTAAATGGTGACCGAGACCGTGTCGCCGGTGCGGATCGTGTCGCCGCCCAGCAGCCGCGCATTGCGCAGCGCATCCGAAAAGCCCAGCGCGGCGGGGACGTTGGCGGCACGGTTCACGCGGTCACCGACAGCGACGATATAGGCGTCGCCCTCGCGCAGGACAGAGCCGGCGAAGATCTCGTTCATGTTGGGCCCGGGCCGGGGCACGCCACAGGCGCTGAGTCCGGCCACAAACACACCAAGCGCCAGCGCGGCGGCGCGGCGTGAAGGTCTGACAATCACTGCTCGGGCTCCTTTGATGGATCTGCCTCAAGTTTTTTATGCAAGTATAGACAGAACCGACAGAATTTCCAAGTGGGATGTCGCCTGGCACGGCCGTCCCGCGGCGATGGGGCAGGCGGCGACGCCGGTGCCTGACATTGGCAAGTCCTGCCCGACGGGGTGTCTGGCAAGATACAGGGGGCGCAAGGAAGACCGCAAACCGGATATTGTGTCCGGCCCGGATGCGGCGTGCCGATGGCGCGGGCTCAGGGCACCAGCCGCAGGTGTTGCCGTGGTGCCGCATGTCCGCGGATCAGCGCGGTATAGGGATCCTCGGGCGAGAGCAGCAGATCCACCACCTGCCGCAGCAGCTGACGCCGCCCCGCCGCCGAATAGAATCCGCCCGGCAGTTGCGAGGTCTCCAGTAGGAAGCGGCGATAATCGCGATAGGCACGCAGATCGGGACGCGAGGGATGCGCGAAGAATTCGGGCAGCGGCTGGGTCGAGACGAACTCGGGCTTGTCATAGACTGCCGCGCCGAACACCTTGAGCGGCATGCCGCGCCACAGGACCTGCTGCGCGGCGGTCGAATTGACGGTCACCGCCGAGCGGGCGTGATTGAGCAGCCCGGCCAGTTTTCCACCACGGATGAAATGCACACGGTCGGCCACGCCCGCCGCCCGGGCAAGGCGCTGGATATCGGCTTTCAGACGGGTGCGCCCGTCCTCCAGCGGATGCGCCTTGAACACCAGGTGATGGTGGCGCGGCGCGCCCTGCGCAAAGCCCTGGATCGTGACCTCCAGAAACTCGGTCATGGTCGAGAACGGGCTGTGTTGCTGAAAGCTCGAATCATGTTCGAGTTGCAGCAACGCCAGGTGATAGGGAAAGCCGCCCGTGCGCACGCGCCAGGTCGCGATACGGCGCTCGATGGCGTGCAGCGGCATCGCCAGCAGGCGGCCGAGATACAGGCGAAACTCCTGCGCGACATTCATCGCGCGATGCGGTCGGAACCCTTTGTAGCGGCCGTTCGCCAGCAGGACGCGCGCGTGATAGGCAAACCCGTAGAACACATGATGGCGCATGTCGCCCCAATGGGCGGGGGCGTCGATCAGATCGATCTCGCAGCGTTCAAGCGCGCGCTGCATGTCGGCGACGGACAGATCCATCAGCCGCGAATGCCCGTTGGCGCCCCCCCGTTCGTAGCTGACCCACCAGGGACGCAGATAGCCTTCCTCGAACACATGGACGGTCAGCCCCCGGTCGCGGGCGCGGGCCACGGCCTCGGCATGGATGAACCGTGTGTCACCGTAGAGAACCAGATCGGTGATGGCGAGCCGGTCATAGAGCGAGTCGACCTCGTCCGGCCAGTCGTCCTGCGCGCCGGTATAGGCGATGTAACCCTGCCGGCCCCAATAGGCCTGATCGCCGCGATTGAAGCCGACGCGCCAGACCTCGGCCCCGGCGCGGCGCAGCATTGCGCCCAATTCCTTGAAGAATGGCCCGTGCGGGCCCTGCAAAAACAGAAATCGCCGGTCGTCGCCCTGTGTGCGGATCATCGTGCTGCCTGCCTGTCTGCCCTTGGGGTGTTCCCCTTTGCGTGAAAGGATGCCAGAGATTGATTCGATCATAAAGCCCGAAGGTGTTCAAAAGGTGACCACCCCCGGGCGCAACGGACGGAAGGCGCGCATGTTCACGGGCATCATCAGCGATATTGGCCGGATTCTGACAGTGGAGGCCCGCGGTGATCTGCGCGCCCGCATCGGCACCGGCTATGATGTGGACGGGATCGAGATCGGCGCATCGATCGCCTGCGACGGCGTCTGCCTGACCGTGGTCGCGCTGGGCCGCACGCCGCAGAACTGGTTCGACGTCGACATTTCGGCCGAGACCGTCGCCAAGACGGCCATCGGCCGCAGCGGCTGGGCGGTCGGCAAGCGACTGAACCTGGAACGCGCGCTGAAGGTCGGGGACGAACTGGGCGGGCATATCGTCTCGGGTCATGTGGACGGCGTGGCCGAGGTGGTCGGCCTGAGGCGCGAGGGCGACAGCACCCGCGTGACCTTCCGCGCGCCCGAGGACCTGGCGCGCTTCATCGCGCCCAAGGGATCGGTCGCGCTGAACGGCACGTCGCTGACCGTGAACGAGGTGTCGGGCCGCGACTTTGGCGTGAACCTGATCCCGCACACCCAGCAGGTGACGACCTGGGGCGAGGTTGCCGTGGGGGATGCGATCAACCTGGAGATCGACACGCTGGCCCGCTACGTCGCCAGGATGCGCGACTGGGACCAGGGGCGCTAGACCTTTCGCCCGTTCACCCAGGTGGCGATGACGGCCCGGTCGTCACCCATCATGATCGTCGGGAACAGGGCCTCCCACAGGTCGTTCGCGCGCGCGGCGCGTTGCGCGATCAGCGGGGTCGAGGCCAGGTCGATCACCACGAGGTCGGCCTCCATTCCGGGCTGAAGGGTGCCGATCCGGTCATCCAGGCCCAGGGCCCGGGCAGAGCCCTGCGTCGCCAACCACCAAAGCTGCGCCGGATGCAGCGCATGGCCTCGCAATTGCGCGATGTCATAGGCCGCCGCCATCGTCCGCAGCATCGAGAAACTGGACCCGCCGCCGATGTCGGTGGCCAGCCCGATGCGCTGCCCCTCGGACTTGAGGCCCGCCATGTCGAACAGGCCCGATCCGATGAAGGCGTTCGAGGTCGGGCAATGGATCAGCGCCGCGCCCACCTCGCGCAGGCGGGACCGCTCGCGGTCGGTCAGGTGGATGGCGTGGCCGTATAGCCCCCGTGCGCCCAGCAAGCCGAACCGTTCATAGACGTCCAGATAGTCGCGCGACCCCGGAAAGAGCGCGGCGACCCAGGCGATTTCCTCGCGCTGTTCGCTGAGATGGGTCTGCATCGGGACCTCGGGGTATTCCGACCACAACGCGCCAAGAGCCGCCAGTTGATCCGGCGTCGAGGTCGGGGCGAACCGCGGTGTGATCACATAACCCAGGCGATCCACCCCGTGCCAGCGTTCCAACAGCGCCTTGGACTGGTCATAGGCTGCCTGCGCGCTGTCGCGCAGGCCGTCGGGGGCGTTGCGGTCCATGCAGGTCTTGCCCGCCAGCACCCGCATCCCGCGGGACCGGGCAGCCGCGAACAGCGCGTCGACGCTTTCGGTGTGGATCGTGCAGAAGCTGCACAGTGTCGTGGTGCCCTGTGCCAGCATCAGATCGAGGCACAGCGCGGCCATCGCCTGCGCGTGCGCGGGGTCGCCAAAGCGCGATTCCTCGGGGAAGGTGTAGGTGTTCAGCCAGTCGATCAGCCGTTTGCCCCAACTGGCGATGATGCCGGTTTGCGGATAATGGACATGCGCGTCCACGAACCCGGCGGAAATCAGCGCCTGGCCATAATCCTGCACCCGCGCATCGGGATGGGCGGCGCGCAGCCTGTCGGCCGGGCCGGTCGCGACGATGCGGCCGGCGTCGATCAGCACGCCGCCCCGGCTGTCATGGCGCGCGGCACCGGGCCCCTCGTCAAAGGGATCGGCGGCATAGGTCAGGGTCTGGCCAATCAGAAGTTCGGGCATGGGGCGGCCTTTGGGTGAACCGGGTAAGGTCTTTATCGCGTGGCTGTTTGCGCATAACAACCACTGGCGGGTCACGCCTGCATCGAATCACGAACGGACGCACCTCAGACCCCGGGAGGCGAGCATGACGGAACCGGAACGCGACGATGCGCAGCACGAATCCCTCTTTGAAAACGCTCAGACAGACCTGACCGAAGGCAGCGATCCGCTTGAGGGTCTGATCCCTGCGGTTCTCGAGGCGGTCGAGGCCGGCGACGGCCCGGCAGTCGAGGAGATGCTGGAACCGCTGCACCCGGCGGACATCGCCGACCTGCTGGAACAGATCAGCGGCTCGCAACGGCGCGCGTTCCTGGCGCTGACCCCCGATGCCATCGACGGCGAGGTGCTGTCCGAGCTGGACGAAAGCCTGCGCGAGGACGTGATCGACGCTCTCCCGCGCGAGGTTCTGGCCGAAGCCGTGCGCGAACTGGATACCGACGATGTCGTGGACATCATCGAGGATCTGGAGGACCACGACCAGGCCTTCATTCTGGATGCGCTGGAAAGCGACGACCGGGCGGCGGTGGAAAGTTCGCTGGCCTGGCCCGAGTATTCGGCCGGCCGCCTGATGCAATCCGAAACGGTGACGGTGCCCCAGGACTGGACCGTCGGGCAGACGATCGATCACCTGCGATCGGTGGATTGGCTGCCGGACCAGTTCTATCATGTCATCCTGGTCGATGAACGCCATCGGCCAAGCGGTCATGCCACCCTGGGGCGGGTGTTGGCCTCGCGGCGGGATACGCCGTTGCGGGACATCGTCGAAGACAGTTTCTTGACAGTCGAGGCCACCGAGGAGGAATCCGAAGTGGCGCTGATGTTCAATAAGTATCATCTCATCTCGATGCCGGTGGTCGATGGTGCCGGGCGTCTGGTCGGGGTGATCACGATTGACGACGCCATGAACGTGCTGGACGAGGAGCACGAGGAAGACTTTCTGCGCATGGCCGGCGTGGGCGAGGAATCGAGTCTGTCCGACGGTGTCTGGGATACTGTGCGGCAGCGGTTCCCCTGGCTGGCCGTCAACCTGCTGACCGCGAATATCGCCGCGGCCGTGATCGGTCTGTTCGAAAATACCATCGCGGTGATCGTGGCGCTGGCGGCGCTGATGCCGATCGTGGCGTCGATGGGCGGCAACGCCGGCACCCAGTCGCTGACCGTCGCGGTCCGGGCCCTGGCGACACGCGATCTGACGGCTTCCAACGCCTCGCGGGTGGTTCGCCGCGAGATCGTCGTCGGGTTGGTGAACGGGTTGGGGTTTGCCGTGATCATGGGCGGCATCGCCTGGATGTTCTATGGGCAGGACCTCATGCTGGGGGTCGTCATCGCGGGCGCGTTGGTCATCAACCTGGCGGTGGCGGCGCTTGCGGGCATTCTGGTGCCCCTGGTGCTGGACCGGCTGGAGCTGGACCCCGCCCTTGCGTCGGGCACGTTTGTCACCACGGTGACGGACGTGGTCGGGTTCTTTGCCTTTCTGGGGCTGGCGACATTGGTGTTGTTATGAACGAGATGGATGCGATCAAGGCCGCGGCGCGCAAGACCGCCTTTGCCGCGCGCAAGGCGGTGTTCGGAACCGGGCGTGACGGCGCGGCCCAGGCGGCCTTGCGGGCGGTGCTGGCCGAATACGGGCCTGTCCCGCTCTCTGGCTACTTGCCCATTCGGACCGAGATCGACCCCGTGCCGGTGATGTCGGCGCACGGCGGCCCTGTAGGGGTTCCCGTGATCCCCGGCGCCGCACAACCGCTGCTGTTCCACCTATGGTCGCCGGAAACCGCGCTGGTCGACGGACCCTTTGGCGCCAAGGTGCCCGCGCAGGGCGTGGCCATGGTGCCGCGCGTGTTGATCGTGCCGATGCTGGCCTTTGATGCACGCGGCTACAGGCTGGGCTATGGCGGCGGCTTCTACGACCGAACGCTGGCGCTGCTGCGTGCCAACGGGCCGGTGACGGCGCTGGGCTTTGCCTTTGATGCGCAGGAACTGCCCCAGGTGCCGATCGACGCCTACGATCAACGCCTGGACGGCGTTGTCACCGAAACCGGCCTCAGGCGGTTCGCCTAGGCGTTCAGCAACGCCATGGCCTCGGCATGGATCGCGGGATTGGCGGCGGCCAGGACGCGGCCACCGTGATGGGCGGGGCCACCCTGCCAGTCGGTGACGATGCCGCCCGCCGCCTCGATCACGGCAATCGGGGCCATGATGTCATAGCTTTGCAGACCGGCCTCGATCACCAGATCGATCTGGCCCGCGGCCAGCAGCGCATAGGCATAACAATCCATGCCATAGCGCGTCAGGCGTGCCTGACCGGAAACCCGGCGAAAGGCGGCTGCGTCCTCGGCCGTGCCGACCTCGGGGAAGGTGGTGAACACGATGGCTTGCGACAGCGGCCGCGCCGGGCGCACAGCCAGAGGCGCAGGGCCCTGCGGACCCTGGACCCGCGCAACGCCCGGCCCCCCCGCAAAGCGTTCGCCGATATAGGGCTGGTCGATGAGCCCCAGAACCGGGCCGTGCGCGTCAGCAAGCGCGATCAGAACCCCCCAGGTCGGGGTGCCGGACAGGAAGCCGCGCGTGCCGTCGATCGGGTCCAGCACCCAGGTCAACCCGGTCGAGCCGGGCTTGGCGCCCTGTTCCTCGCCCAGGATGGCGTCGTCGGGGCGCAGGTCGGCCAGCACGGCGCGCATGGCGGCCTCGGCCTCGCGGTCGGCGGCCGTCACGGGGTCAAATCCCTTCGCGTCCTTGTTGTCGGCCGACAGGCCGGCCGTGCGGAAGTGGCGCAAGGTCACGGGGCGCGCCGCATCCGCCAGCGCGTGCGCGGCACGCCAGAGATCTGCGATCAGGTCGGGGGCAAGGGGCGCGCGCGGCATCGGGGTCTCCACGGTGGTGCGCGCCCTGTCTAGAGACGACGGCGCGGCCGGGCAAGGGCGCCGGCCGCGTCCGAAGCTGTGATTTCCGCGTCAGGCCGCGTCGGACAGCACGCGCGCCAGATCGAACAGGCGTCTGCGCTGTGCCTCGGGGATGGAGTAATAGGCGCGGACCAGCTCCATCGCTTCCTTGTTGGCCAGGATATCGGTTTCGATCACCGAATCGCTGCTGGCCTCACCGCCCAACCCCTCGAAGAAAAAGCCGATTTCGACACCGAGAGTGCGGGCGATATCCCACAGACGCGAGGCGCTGACACGGTTCATGCCGGTTTCGTATTTCTGGATTTGCTGGAATTTGATACCAACCGAATCCGCAAGCTGTTGCTGGGTCATGCCCACCATCCAGCGCCGATGGCGAATGCGCTTTCCGACATGCACGTCAACGGGGTGCTTCACGGTCATACTCCTCTGTCACGTCCGGCCCTGAGGTGTCTTGGGCCGTTATAGGTCCTCACCCGCACTTCAAGCAATTTCCGTGCCAACTTGCGCACGATGTATCAATTCGATTCCAATTTTCCGCGCCGGGTCCGGTTTTCCGGAAAGTGGGGCAATCCCGCCGGCGCAGTGGGGCGACCGCGGACCGTGCCCGCCACGGCCCGGGTTGATCGCGCCCTGGTTGACGTAGCGGCAGCTATACGGTCGACTCGGTGTGCCCGCCTTGATGTAATCACCGCTCGCGCATTCCATCAAGGCGTGTTTTGCAAAATGCAATGCGACTTGCATCAACTTTTGCGTGTATGTGCAATTTGCGAAACCCCTGAGCGGGCGGCGTGGCGTCACGCTTGCCCCGTCGCCGCGCTCTCGCCATTCTGCGCCCCAACGATGACCCCGACCGGAGACCCCGATGCGCGCCTTTGTCCTGGCCTCGACTGAAACGCCCCCCACCGTGATCGACCTGCCCATGCCGGACCCCGCGCCCGGTGAGATCCGCCTGAGAATCCGGGCCTGCGGACTGAACTTTGCCGATCTCCTGATGACGCGCGGACAATACCAGGAGCGCCCCGAAATGCCCTTTGTCATGGGCATGGAGGTCGCGGGCGAGGTGGAGGCGCTGGGCGCCGGGGTGACCGGCTTTGCCCCGGGGCAGCGGGTCGCGGCGTTTCAGGGACAGGGCGGGTTGGCCGAGTATGGCTGCTTCCCGGCCTCGGCTTGCTTGCCCATACCGGACGCGATGCCGTTCGATCAGGCCGCGGGTTTCATGGTCGCCTATGGCACGTCGCATGTGGCGCTGTCTCATCGCGCGCGCCTGAAATCGGGCGAGACGCTGCTGGTGCTCGGCGCCTCGGGTGGGGTCGGGTTGACCGCCGTAGAGATCGGCGCCCGCATGGGCGCGCGGGTGGTTGCCGTGGCGCGCGGTGCCGAAAAGCTGAAAGTCGCGCAAGCTGCGGGGGCCTCGATCCTGATCGACAGCGCCGAGGCGGACCTGAAATCGGCGTTCAAGGGGCTGGGTGGTGTGGATGTCGTCTATGACGCCGTGGGCGAACCGGCCGCCGGCGCCGCGCTGCGCGCCCTGAAGCCCGAGGGGCGGTTCATCGTCATCGGCTTTGCCGGCGGACAGGTGCCGCAAATCCCGGCCAATATCCTGCTGGTCAAGAACATCGACGTCATCGGCCTGTATTGGGGCGGCTACAGCCGCTTTGCGCCGCAGGTCTTGACGGCCTCGTTACGGGATCTCATGGCGATGTATGCGCGGGGCGCGTTGCACCCCCATGTCAGCCACACGCTGCCGCTGGAGCGCACGACCGAGGCCCTGGCCCTGCTGCGCGACCGCAAATCCACGGGCAAGGTCGTGGTGACCATCTGACCTATTCGGCGGCGGCGATGGCCACGCCTTCGCCGTCCCAGGCCTTGCGCAGCAGATCCGCCAGCGCCAGCACCCCCGGCGAGGCGCTGCCGGGCCGGATATACAGGTTGACCAGGTGGCTTCCCAGGTCAGGCAGGGCGCCGCCATGGGCGATGCGTTCCGCGTGCGGGGGTTCGGTCCCGGCCAGCAGGGCGTGGATGGCCATGTCACAACTGACCGCGGCTTCGAGCGTGCGATCCGAATCCGATTCGACCGCGGCTTCCCACGAGATTCCGGCCCGGTCCAGCGCCGCGACGATTCCCGGCCGGAACGCGCAATACCGCCCCAGCGCCAGCCGCAACGGGCGTTGGCGCCAGGCCTGCCCGCCCGGCGCGCCGATCCAGATCAGCGGCAGCCGGGTCAGCGTCTCGCCGCCGGGGCCGCAATGCTGCTCGGTCGTCAGGATCAGGTCGCAATCCCCGTTCAGGTAGGCCTCTTTTGCCTTGCGGGTGTTGCGGGCCTGAAGCTGCACCTGCATCCGCGGGAACATCGTCTGAAAATGCCGCAGCACCTGCGGAATATGCGGATAGACGATGTCATGCGGCACGATGATGACGATCTCACCCTCGAAATCGCTGTCAGTCAGGCGCTCGACGGCTTCATCGTTCAGGGCCAGGATGCGGCGCGCATAGGCCAGCAACTGCTCGCCTTCGCCGGTCAGCGACACCCCGCGCCCGCTGCGGTCCAGCAGGGTCAGATCCAGCGCGTCTTCCAGCCGTTTGATCTGCATCGAGACCGCCGATTGCGTCAGGTTCAGAACATGCGCGGCCCGGGTCACGCCGCCGAAATCGGCAATTGCGGCCAGGGCACGCAGGGCGGCCAGATCGAGGTTGCGTCTCATATCAAGACCCTTGATGCGATTCATAATGAACATTCGTTTCCATGATATCCGGAAACGGCCTATCAGATCAACATCCGTCATGCGACGCGCACGACTCATTTCATCTGATCAAGGACCCGACCGATGACACACGCCCTTGCCACCCCCGTTTCCCTGCCCGCCACCGCGCGGCGTCGGTCGCTGCTGGCCATGCTGCGCGTCGCTCCGGCGCTGTTGCGTCAGCGCCGCGCGCTGGCCGACCTGGACGATTCGCGGCTGCAGGATCTGGGTCTGACGCGCGCCCAGGCCCGCGCCGAGGCCGACCGTCCCTTCTGGGATGCGCCCGCGCATTGGCGTTGATGCGGAATGCCTTGAAACCGTAACGGGTAATCCCGATATTGGAGCCATCAGCGGGGCCGCACGGTCCCGCGGACAGATTTGGTTCCAACGGAGGGTTTCATGGCCAACTACCAGTCGGTGCGCACGTCCGACACCGGCGCGCTTGGCGCACGGATTGATGCGGGCCTGCGCGCGCATATGAACAAGGTCTACGGCACGATGGCCGTAGGCATGCTGATCACGGCCCTGGCCGCTTGGGCGCTGGCCGGGCTTTCGGTGACCGCTGACATGGCCGGCGCCGCGCAGAACGGCCAGGGGCAGGTCTATGCGCTGGGGCAGGGGGAATACCTGACCTCGTTCGGTGCGATGCTCTACACCTCGCCGCTGAAATGGGTGGTGATGCTGGCGCCTCTCGGCATGGTGCTGTTCTTCGGCGCGGCGCTGAACCGGCT
Organism: Rhodobacter sp.; assembly: GCA_020637555.1. Classification (GTDB taxonomy): domain Bacteria; phylum Pseudomonadota; class Alphaproteobacteria; order Rhodobacterales; family Rhodobacteraceae; genus Pararhodobacter. The sequence goes on from JACKKF010000003.1 coordinate 92,719, forward strand.
GTCGGCCGCGGGTGCCCAGGTCTATTTCTGGGTCTACGCGGCGCTGGTCGGTGCCTCGCTCAGCTCGATCTTCCTGGTGTTCACCGGGTTCTCGATCATGCAGGTGTTCCTGATCACGGCAATCGCCTTCGCGGGCCTCAGCCTCTATGGCTACACCACCAAGCGCGACCTGTCGGGCATGGGCACGTTCCTGATGATGGGCGTGATCGGCCTGATCGTGGCGATGATCGTCAACTGGTTCCTGCAGTCGTCGGCCATGGAATTCGCGATCTCGGCCATCGGCGTGCTGCTGTTTGCCGGCCTGACCGCCTATGACACGCAGAACATCAAGTCGACCTATGTCGCGCATGCCCACAACGGCGATGCCGAGTGGTTGGGCAAGTCGGCGATCATGGGCGCCCTGCAGCTCTATCTCGACTTCATCAACATGTTCATGTTCCTGCTGCAACTCTTTGGCGACCGTCGCTGAGCCGCGCGGACAGACACAGAACCCCGGGGCCGGTCCACGCGACCGGCCCTTTTTCATGGGCGCACCAACGTCCCCATCTTTGTGCCGGAAATATCCTCGGGGGTTCCAAGGGGGTGGAAAACCCCCTTGGCCCGCAATCGCCAGGGGTGTGGGGGCCGAAACGAAAAGAGCCGCCCCAAAGGGCGGCCCAAGTCCTCAGCGGAGGGCAGATCTTACTTGATCTTGCCTTCCTTGTATTCGACATGCTGGCGCGCGACCGGGTCGAACTTGCGGATGGTCATCTTCTCGGTCATCGTCCGGGCGTTCTTCTTGGTCACATAGAAGTGCCCGGTGCCCGCCGAAGAGTTCAGACGGATCTTGATCGTCGTCGGTTTCGCCATGATAGTCTCCTAGCGCGCGGTAGCGCCCTGGCCACCAATGTAATTCTCTGAAGCCCGCCTTTTACGCAACTCGGGGGCAGAGTCAACGCCCCGTCGGCGTCAGTAGGCGTTTTTCGTGGTGACCAGGCTCCAGGGTGTCAGGGCCATGATCTTCAGGTCCAGCCACAGCGACCAGTGCTCGATATAATAGAGGTCATGTTCGAGCCGTTTCTTGATCTTTTCGGGCGAGTTCATCTCGCCACGCCACCCGTTGATCTGGGCCCAGCCGGTAATGCCCGGCTTGACCTTGTGGCGGGCGGAATAGGCATCGGCGATCTGGTCATAGACGATGTCGCCGGTCCGGGCCGAGGTCGCGTGCGGGCGCGGTCCGACCAGCGACAGGGTGCCGGACAGCACGTTGAAGAACTGCGGCAACTCGTCGATCGAGGCCCGGCGAATGAACCGCCCGACGCGCGTGACCCTTGCGTCGCCGCGACGCACCGCCTTGACCGCCGTGGGGTCGCACTGATCGACATACATCGACCGGAACTTCAACACTTCGATCGGTTTGTTGTTGTAGCCGTGGCGCTTCTGCCGAAACAGCACCGGGCCCCGGGATTCCAGTTTGATCAGCAGGGCGATCAAGGCCATCAACGGCGCGAAGGCCACAATGGCGACCGATGCCAGCACCAGGTCGAACACCCGCTTGCGGAACGCGGCGAAGCCACCCAGCGGCGGTTTGTAGATCTCGATCAGGCGGAACGGACCGATACGCGAGCGCCTCTTGCGCGAGAACTCGGGGATCTCGGCGCCTTCAAGGACGCGGATATCCACCGGCAGCACAAACAGACGCCCCAGCAGTTCGCGGATGCGCTGCTGCGAGGCGTTGGGGATCGTGATGATCACCGTGTCGATCTTGGCGAGGCGCGCGAATTCGACCAGGTCGTCCACATCGCCCGTCTTGTGATACCCCTCGACGACCGACGGCGATCGCGGATCCATGCGTTCGTCGAAGAAGCCGCAGAACCGGCGACCGCGCCGGCGGTCCTTGTCGATTTCCTTGAGCAGCGGCACGATGTCGTCGCCTCCGCCAACCAGAACGATCCGGTGTTCGAGCCGGCCAGTGCGCACCAGATCGCTGATCCGCAGATACATCGCCACCCGCGCGGCAACCATCAGCCCCAGCGAGGTGGCGAACCACAGGATCAGCCACGGTTCGATGGCCTGCGGGGGCACGCCGGCGACGATCAGCAATGCAAAGACAGCCGTGAGCCCCAGACCCAGGGACACCACGGCGCCCAGCAGGGCGCGCGGCGCGCTGCGCATCTGCCGGAACCCGTAACCGCCCAGTAGCCGGACGAACAGGACCACGGCCAGCGCCCCCAGCAGGGCCCCGCCATAGCGTGCCAACTGGGGCAGCATGGCATCCGGCAGCAGCAGGTGGCAGACCATCCCGGCCAGCGTCACCACCACCAGGTCCGCCGCGAACAGCGAGACCCCCAGGACCACGGGTTTCAGGGGCGCGCGGCTCAGGCGTTGCGCCTGGGCCAGGGCCTGCCCTCCCAGCAGACGCGGGCGGGCACCGCCGGTCCAGGGGCGGCGGCGGTGGGTTTCCGCGAACAGGCGCTTTCGGGTCATGGATTCGGACATGCTGGAACCCGGCTTCATCAGGACAAACTTCAAGCAGGACAGCCCCGGGATTCGGGGCGACTGCCAGGCAATCCTAGCGGCCGGTTGGGGCGTAAATGTGGCGGCAGGCGCGCGCGGATGGCCTGTAAGCCGGATTCTGTGCCGGGTTGCCCCGGCGGCGACCATTCATCTGCCCCGTCCGTTGCCGGCGGGGTCGAGCTGCCAACCCGGGCCTCTGGGCTGAGATGTCCCTGCGGCGATATCGGGAAGCCCGATCATGCCCGCGCGAGGCCCCTATTCGGCATTGCTCCCGGTGGGGCTTGCCTTGCCGGTCCGGTTGCCCGTCCCGCGGTGGGCTCTTACCCCACCGTTTCACCCTTGCCCGCACCCTGGGGCGCGGGCGGTCTCTTCTCTGTGGCGCTTTCCCTCGGGTTGCCCCGGCCGGGCGTTACCCGGCACCGTTATCTCATGGAGTCCGGACTTTCCTCGGGGGTTTTGACCCCCGCGGCCGCCCGGCCATCCGCGCGCGACCCTCCTACGCCTGTGCCCGTCAGGCGTCAATGCGCGGTGCAGTGCGACCCCGATGCGCCAACCGCTTGTCTTTCCGGGACCAGGCGCTAGTGTTCCGGATTGATGAACAATCCTGTGCAACAACGCCGGATCGGCGCCGACGGCCCTACAATCCCCGCCTATTGCCTGGGCACCATGACCTGGGGGCGGCAGACCACGGCTGAGGTCGCCCACCGCCAGATCGACCTGGCCCTCGAGCACGGGCTCAGGTTCCTGGACACGGCCGAGATGTATCCGACCAACCCCGTGTCACCCGAAACCCTGGGGCTGAGCGAAACCGTGATCGGTGACTGGATCGCGGCACGGCGCGGCCGCGCGCGGCTGGTGATCGCCACCAAGGTCACGGGCGAGGGCAGCGCGGTGATCGACGGCGGCTCGCCGCAGATCGGTGCCGCACGCCTGCGATCGGCTGTCGAAGGGTCGTTGACCCGTCTGCGCACCGATCACATCGACCTGTTCCAGCTGCATTGGCCCAATCGGGGCTCGTATCATTTTCGGCGAAACTGGCGCTTTCGCCCGGCGACGGATGCGGCCGCCTTTCGCGCCCATATCCACGAGGTTCTGACCGAGGCCCAAAGCCTGATCGCCGAAGGCAAGATCGGCGCATTGGGCCTGTCCAACGAAAGCGCCTGGGGTCTGGCGCAATGGCTGGCGGGGGCAGGGGATGGACTGCCGCGTATCGCCAGCGTGCAGAACGAGTATTCGTTGTTGTGTCGCTTGTTTGACACGGACATGGCCGAAGCCTGCGCGATGGAGGACCTGCCGCTGCTGGCCTTCTCGCCGCTGGCGGCGGGGCTTCTGACGGGGAAATACGCGGGGGATGTGACGCCCGAGGGATCGCGCCGGGCGCTGGTTCCCGAACTGGGCGGCCGTATCACGCCCCGCGTGTTCGAGACGGTCTCAGCCTATCTGGGGCTTGCGCGCGACTGGGGGCTGGACCCCGTGCACTTGGCGCTGGCCTGGATGGGCAGTCGTCCATTTCCGGTCATCCCGATCCTGGGCGCAACGACACTGGCGCAACTGGAACACCAGTTGCCCGCGCTTGCGATGACCCTGAAGCCCGCGCTGCTGGAGGAAATCGACGCCCTCCACCGCGCCCATCCGATGCCCTATTGAGGAGAAGACCATGCGCCGGACCCCGACCCTTCTCGTGTCTGTTCTTGCGGCGGCGGTGCTGCTGGCAGGCTGTGTTCCGACCACCCCGCCCACATTGACCGGCGCGCCCGAGACCGTTCAGCCGGCGCGCGAACGCGCCGAGCCGCAGGTGCTGGACGAACCGGTCGTCGTCGATACGCCGACCGTGACCACCACGGAGCCCACCGTGCAGGTCATCACCACCGAGCCCGAGGACGATCTGCCGCCGCCCGATCCGCCCATGCTGGCGCAGCAACGCGCGGCCTGCGAACGCGACGGCGGACACATGACGCCGCGTGCCCAGGGTGTCTTTGCCTGCGTGCGTCCGACCCGCGATGCTTATCACCATTGCGAATCCAATGCCGATTGCGAGGGGGTGTGCCTGGCGCGGTCGGGCACCTGCGCCCCATTGCAGCCGCTTTACGGGTGCCAGGACGTGCTGGTCCAGCCCGGGCGCCGCGAGACGCTGTGCATCGACTGAGGACACAGGCCGGCCTGGGGCGCGCCCCGTGATCGCCCCCCCTGATCGCCTCACGCAAAAGGCCCCGCATCGGCGGGCCTTCGCAATCGGACGGTCGATATCAGAAGTTTGGCACGTTGGGGTTCAGCCCCACATGGGTGCCCATCGCAACCATGTCGGCCAGCAGATGCGCGGCATCGTCGACGACGGTGTGATGCGCTTCCTTGTGGGCCTTGTGCGCCTCGGCGACCCAGTCGTCCAGGACGGCTCTGGGTCACTTCTCCCTTTGGGCAGGGACCGTTCGGCGAGAACCGAGACGCCCTCGGGCGTGATCTCGGCAAAGCCGCCGGTCACGGCGAATTCGGTCACCTGACCGTTCGCCGTCACCTTCAGGGATACCCGGCCGCAGCGTGGTGATCAGCGGCGAATGCCCGGGCATCGCCGTCAACTCACCCTCGGCGCCGGGGATCTGACCTCGCTCGCCCGGCGGACATCAGCTTCCGCTCAGGGCGAGACCAGTCGAACTGCATCGTGTCGGCGGCCATGACAGGCCCTCCTTGACGTCAGATCAGGCGGCGGCGGCCAGTGCGCTGCGCCTTGGCGATCGCTTCCTCGATGTCGCCGACCATGTAGAAGGCGGCTTCGGGCAGGTGGTCGTATTCACCGGCAACGACCGCCTTGAACGAGGCGATGGTCTTTCCAGCGGAACCTGGACGCCGTCGGACCCGGTGAACACTTTCGCCACGTCGAACGGCTGCGACAGGAAGCGTTCCAGCTTGCGGGCGCGGGCCACGGTCAGCTTGTCCTCTTCCGACAGTTCGTCCATGCCGAGAATGGCGATGATGTCCTGCAGCGACTTGTAACGCTGAAGCACCTGCTGCACGTCGGTCGCCACCTTGTAGTGCTCTTCGCCGATGATCATCGGATCGAGCAGACGCGAGGTCGAGCCCAGCGGATCCACGGCCGGGTAGATCCCTTTTCCGAGATCGCGCGGTCCAGAACGGTGGTCGCGTCGAGGTGGGCGAACGAGGTGGCCGGCGCGGGGTCGGTCAAGTCGTCGGCCGGAACATACACGGCCTGCACCGAGGTGATCGAGCCGTTCTTGGTCGAGGTGATGCGTTCCTGCATCGCGCCCATGTCGGTGGCCAGCGTCGGCTGGTAACCCACGGCGGACGGGATGCGGCCCAGCAGAGCGGACACTTCCGAGCCGGCCTGCGTGAAACGGAAGATGTTGTCCACGAAGAACAGCACGTCCGACCCGGTGTCATCGCGGAACTGTTCCGCCAGCGTCAGGCCCGACAGGGCGATACGCATACGCGCACCCGGCGGTTCGTTCATCTGGCCATAGACCAGGGCGATCTTCGACTCTTCGAGGTTATCGATGCTGATAACGCCCGATCGATCATCTCGTGATACAGGTCGTTCCTTTCGCGGGTCCGCTCGCCCACGCCGGCGAACACCGACACGCCCGAGTGCACCTTGGCGATGTTGTTGATCAGTTCCATGATCAGAACCGTCTTGCCCACGCCGGCGCCGCCGAACAGGCCGATCTTGCCGCCCTTGGTGTAGGGGGCCAGCAGGTCGATGACCTTGATGCCCGTGACCAGGATCTCGGACGCGGTCGACTGGTTCTCGAACGCGGGGGCAGGCTGGTGGATGGCGCGGGTGGCGGTCGCGTTGACCGGGCCCTTTTCGTCCACCGGCTCGCCGACAACGTTCAGGATGCGGCCCAGCGTGGCCGAGCCCACGGGCACCTCGATCGGGGCGCCGGTATCGGTCACGTCCTGACCGCGGACCAAGCCCTCGGTCGCGTCCATGGCGATGGCGCGCACGGTGTTTTCGCCCAGGTGCTGAGCGACTTCCAGAACCAGGGTCTTGCCGTTGTTCTCGGTCGACAGGGCGTTCAGAATCGCGGGCAGGGTTCCGTCGAACTGCACGTCGACGACGGCGCCGATCACCTGGGTGATCTTGCCGGTGGCTTTGTCAGTGGCCATTGTGTGTTTCTCCGGTTCCTCAGAGCGCCTCGGCGCCCGAAATGATCTCAATCAGTTCGTTGGTGATGACGGCCTGACGCGAGCGGTTGAACTCGATCGTCAGCTTTTCGATCATCTCGCCTGCGTTGCGCGTGGCGTTGTCCATCGCGGACATCTGGGCGCCGTTGAACGAGGCGTTGTTTTCCAGCAGCGCGGCAAAGATCTGCGTCGCGACCGACCGCGGCAGCAGGTCGGCCAGGATCGCGTCCTCGGACGGCTCGTAGTCATAGACCGCCGAACTGTCCGATGCCTCGCCCACGGGGGCGGGGATGATCTGCTGCGCGGTCGGGATCTGCGTGATCACCGACTGGAAGCGGTTGAAGAAGATCGTTGCGACATCGAACTCGCCCCCGTCAAAGCGCGTCAGGATGTCCTGGGCGATCGAGCGGGCGTTGTCATAGCCGATGCGGCGCACTTCCGACAGATCGACATGGCCGACGAACAGATGGCCGAGATCGCGCTTCAACTGGTCGCGGCCCTTCTTGCCGACGGTCAGGATCTTCACGGTCTTGCCCAACGCCAGAAGGTCGTTCGCACGCGAACGCGCCAGCTTGACGATGGACGAGTTGAAACCCCCGCAGAGGCCCCGCTCGCCCGTCATCACCACCAGCAGGTGCACCTTGTCGGCGCCCGTGCCGGCCAGCAGGCGCGGCGCGCTGCCCGATCCGGCGACCGAGCTGGCCAGGCCGTTGACGACGGCTTCCATCCGCGCGGCATAGGGCCGCGCGGCTTCGGCGGCTTTCTGGGCGCGGCGGAGCTTCGCCGCCGCGACCATCTGCATCGCCTTCGTGATCTTGCGCGTGTTCTTGACACTCGCGATCCGGTTTTTCAGGTCCTTGAGGCTTGGGCATCTACCTGTCCTCTTGTCCCGCCCTCAGGCGAAGTCTTCGCGAATCTCGTCCAGAGCCGACTTGATCTTGTCCTCGAGCTCGCCCTTCACCTTGCGGTCGTTGTTGGTGATGTCGTCGAGCAGGGCAGCGTGCTTGCTGCGCAGATGCGACAGCAGGCCCTTTCGAAACGGCCGACTTCCTTGACCGGGATGCTGTCCAGATACCCGTTGGTGCCGGCGTAGATCACGCAGACGATCTCGGCGTTGGTCAGCGGCGAATACTGCGGCTGTTTCATCAGTTCGGTCAGGCGCGCACCGCGGTTCAGCAGCTTTGCGTCGCCGCGTCCAGGTCCGAGCCGAACTGCGCGAAGGCCGCCATCTCACGATACTGGGCCAGTTCCAGTTTCACCGGACCGGCGACCGACTTCATCGCGTTCGTCTGGGCCGACGAACCGACGCGCGACACCGACAGACCGGTGTTCACGGCGGGGCGGATACCCTGATAGAACAGTTCGGTTTCGAGGAAGATCTGGCCGTCGGTGATCGAGATCACGTTGGTCGGGATGAACGCCGACACGTCGCCGCCCGGGTTTCGATGATCGGCAGAGCGGTCAGCGAGCCCGAGCTGTTGTCTCCGTTCAGCTTCGCCGAGAATCGCCAGCAGGCGCGAGTGCAGGTAGAACACGTCGCCCGGGTAGGCTTTCACGCCCGGCGGACGGCGCAGCAGCAGCGACATCTGACGGTAGGCGACGGCCTGCTTGGACAGGGTCATCACAGATGATCAGCGCGTGGCGGCTGCTGTCGCGGGAAGTATTCTGGCCATCGCGGTTGCGGCGTAGGGCGCGTAGAACTGCAGCGGTGCCGGGTCGGACGCGGTCGCGGCGACCACGATCGAATATTCCATCGCGCCGTTTTCTTCCAGCTTCTTCACCAGCTGGGCCTACGGTCGACCGCTTCTGGCCGACGGCGACATAGACGCAGTAGAGCTTTTTCGATTCGTCCGAACCGGCGGCCGCGTTATACGACTTCTGGTTCAGGATCGCGTCCAGGGCGACGGCAGTCTTGCCGGTCTGACGGTCGCCGATGATCAGCTCGCGCTGGCCACGGCCGATCGGGATCATCGCGTCCACCGACTTGAGGCCGGTCGCCATCGGCTCGTGCACCGATTTCCGCGGGATGATGCCGGGCGCTTTCACGTCGGCGACACGACGCTCGGTCGCGGCGATCGGGCCCTTGCCGTCGATCGGGTTGCCCAGGCCGTCCACGACGCGGCCCAGCAGGGCCTCGCCGGCGGGGACGTCCACGATGGACTTGGTGCGCTTGACGGTGTCGCCTTCCCTTGATGGCGCGGTCGTCACCGAAGATCACGATGCCGACGTTGTCGGATTGGAGGTTCAGCGCCATGCCGCGGATGCCGCCGGAATTCCACCATTTCGCCGGCTCGGACGTTGTCCAGACCATAGACGCGCGATCCCGTCGCCGACCGACAGAACGCGGCCGATTTCCGCCACTTCGACCTGCTGGCCGAGTTCTTGATCTGCTCCTTGAGGATCGCAGAGATCTCGCTTGCTTGGATACCCATTATCCGACCTCTTTCATGCTGTTCTGGAGGGCCGCGAGCTTGGAACGGATCGATGTGTCGATCATCTTCGAGCCCACTTTGACGATAAGACCGCCGATGAGATCCTCATCGACGGCGACATTCAGTTTCACGGTCTTGCCAATGCGGGCCTTGAGCGTCGCGGCCAACTGGTCCGCCTGCGCCTTGGTCAGCACGGTGGCCGAGGTCACGTCAGCGGTGACTTCGCCCTTTTCGTCGGCAATCATGGTGCGCAGCGCGCTCAAGAGCTGGGGCAGGGCGAACAGGCGACGGTGCTCGGCCATCACGCCCAGCACCCCCCGCGTTGCGGCCGAGAGGCCCAGCTTGTCGGCCAGGGCGGTGATCGCCTTGCCCATGTCGTCACGGCTGTAGACCGGCGACGTCAGCATCGAACGCAGGTCGGCGCTGTCGTTGACGGCGGTTTCCAGCGTGTCGATGTCGGTCTCGAGCGCGGCCAGGGCCTTGCTCTCTTTCGCCAGGTCGAAGACGGCGGTGGCATAGCGCGCGGCGATGCCTGTTGAGATCGAAGCAGGTTCGGACACGTCCACCCTTTCGAGTTTGTGCGCCCTCCGGCCTCGCGCAAGGCCCGGGCAATGGTCAGGGTGCTGTCCGTGGCGCGGCACCCGAAATCGGCGCGGGTGTAGCAGAGCAAACCCCGTCCCGCAACCATCAACGACTCGTGATAGCGCCCGTTGTTAGCGCTTAGTTTACCCCGAGTCGCGAAGATTGCGGTGCCGGCCCTTGTTTGCCGTGGAAAGAAGTCGCGGCAGTGCAGAAAATCGCCTGCAATGCCGGCGTTAGCGGCTTTCCTCGCGCGCGCGGAATCATTCACCTGTGCAGATTCGCCGCGTCCCGTGCCGGGGCCTCGTCGCGGTCGCGCCAGGCCGGTTGCGCGCCACTGATCGGCACCCCTTCCAGAACCCGCAGCGGGCGGCGGGCGGTCTGGGGCAGCCCGCGTGGCGCGGCGGTGTCGCGGCGCATCGCCTCGACCATCAGCACACCGGCGAAGCGTTGCAACCGCCAGCGGTGGCCCAGCTTCTCGATTCCGCGCGCGGATCTCAGCCAGAAGCGTTTGTCCGACGGCGGAAAGAACAGCGCCGAGGTATAGCCCGAACAGATGAAGCCGCTTTCGGTCAGCAGCTTTTCCAGTTGCCCGCGCGAATAGGGGCGGCCAAAGCCGAAGGGCGTGGCATCCGAACGCGCCCACAGCCCGCCCCGGCTGGGCACCACCACCAGGGCGCGGCCCCGGGGCGCCAGAACGCGATGCATTTCGTCCAGCAGCGCCAGCGGGTGGTCGCTGGTCTCGAGCCCGTGCATCAGCACCAGCCTGTCCACGCTGTCATTGGCCAGGGGCCAGCGGGCCTCGTCGCACAGCACGGAATGATTGGGGCCGTCGGCAGGCCAGTGCATGACGCCCTGCGGTCCCGGCATCAGCCCGATGATCCGTTCGGCCCGCCCCAGGAACGGGCGCAGCAGCGGCACGGCAAAGCCATAGCCGGCCAGCGTCAGCCCGCTGGTGTTGCCCCAGCGCGCGACGACCTGGTCGCGCACGCCTTTCTGGGCCGCCCGCCCAAGCTGGCTGCGATAGTAGAAGTCTCGCAATTGATGCACGTCGAGATGCATTGAACCCCGGGACCCGCTGGGACAGACTGCACCCTGCCCCATCCGGGGGCCTTTGCAAAGACCGCGTTTGCCGCAGGAGAGCCCATGCCCATCGAGATCATCCGCTGCCTTCAGGACAACTATGCCTATCTGCTGCATGACGAGGCCACCGGCGAGACCACGCTGATCGACGCACCCGAGGCCCCGCCGATCCTGGCGGCCCTGCGTGCCAGGGGGTGGGCCCTGACCCGCGTTCTGATAACCCACCACCACTGGGACCATGTCGAAGGGCTGGCCGCGATCCTGGCCGAGGCGCCTGCGCCGGTCTTTGGCGCCCGGGCCGACGCGCATCGCCTGCCGCCCCTGGACCACGCCTTTGAGCCCGGGGATCGCCTGCCGGGCGGGGTCGAGGTTCTGGACGCGCCCGGTCACACGGTGGGGCACGTCGCCTTTCATGTCCCGGCGCTGCATGCGGTGTTCACGGCCGACAGCCTGATGACCCACGGCTGTGGCCGTCTGTTCGAGGGCACGCCCGACCAGATGTTCGAGACCATCGCCCGGCTGGATGCGCTGCCGGCCGATACCCGGGTCTATTCGGGGCACGACTATGCCGCGGCCAATCTGGCCTTTGCGGCGCGGTTTGCCCCCGATCCCGCCGCCCTGGCCGAACGGCAGGCCGCCCTGCCGGTTCTGGCACGGAAAGGTCTGCCGACGACCGGCACGACCCTGGCCAGCGAGCGGCTGCTGAACCCCTATCTGCGCTGTCACCTGCCGCAGGTCGCCGCCGCGGCAGGGCTTGCCGGCGCGGATGCGCGATCGGTGCTGGCCGAAATCCGGCGGCAGAAAGACAATGCCTGAGACCGCGTCGGCACGTCGCGCCTGTTCAGCCGCCCGAAAAGGTGGCAAACTGAATCGTGAGGCAATTCCCGGGCAGATAACCCTTGAAGCAGCGCCCGGAAAACCAAAGTTTAATCCCATGGCCCCACCCTGTGGTGGAGCGGACCGCGCCCAGCCCGGCGCCGGTCCGACCCTTGCGGCATCTGCCGCGCAACTGAAGGAGCAAGGACGTGCCCTCGTTTTCTGCGACCCTTGAACAGGCGATCCACGGCGCGTTGGCACTGGCCAACACCCGCCGGCACGAGCTTGCCACGCTGGAACATCTGCTTCTGGCCCTGATCGACGAACCCGATGCCTCGCGCGTGATGCAGGCATGCAATGTCGATCTGGACGACCTCCGCAAGACGCTGGAGGAGTTCATCGACGACGACCTGTCCACCCTGATCACCACCGTGGAGGGGTCCGAGGCCGTTCCGACCGCGGCCTTCCAGCGCGTGATCCAGCGCGCGGCCATTCATGTGCAGAGTTCCGGCCGCAACGAGGTGACGGGCGCGAACGTGCTGGTCGCCATCTTTGCCGAACGCGAATCCAATGCGGCCTATTTCCTGCAGGAACAGGACATGACGCGCTATGACGCGGTGAATTTCATCGCGCATGGCGTGGCCAAGAACCCGGGCTTCTCGGAACCGCGCCCCGTTTCCGGGGCCGAGGAAGGCCAGCAGGGCGAGGCGCAGCAGGCAAAGGTCGATCCCAAGGATTCGGCGCTGGCCAAATATTGCGTCGATCTGAACGCGAAATCGCGCAAGGGCGACGTGGACCCGCTGATCGGCCGCGCGGCCGAGGTCGAACGCTGCATCCAGGTGCTGTGCCGCCGGCGCAAGAACAACCCGCTTCTGGTGGGCGATCCGGGCGTCGGCAAGACCGCGATCGCCGAAGGGCTGGCGAAGAAGATCGTCGATGGCGAGACCCCGGATATCCTGGCCGGCTCGACGATCTATTCGCTCGACATGGGCGCGCTTCTGGCGGGCACCCGGTATCGCGGGGATTTCGAGGAACGTCTGAAAGCGGTGATGAAAGAGCTCGAGGAACACGAGGATGCCGTGCTCTTCATCGACGAGATCCACACCGTGATCGGCGCGGGTGCGACCTCGGGCGGGGCGATGGATGCCTCGAACCTGCTCAAGCCCGCGTTGCAGGGTGGCAAGTTGCGCTGCATGGGGTCGACCACCTACAAGGAGTTCCGCCAGCATTTCGAAAAGGACCGCGCGCTCAGCCGCCGGTTCCAGAAGATCGACGTGAACGAGCCCTCGGTCGAGGATTCGGTCAAGATCCTCATGGGGTTGAAGCCCTATTTCGAAAAGCACCACGATCTGCGCTATACCAATGACGCGATCCGCACCGCTGTCGAACTGGCCTCGCGCTATATCAACGACCGCAAGTTGCCGGACAAGGCGATCGACGTGATCGACGAGGCCGGTGCGGCGCAGCACCTGCTGCCGGCGACCAAACGGCGCAAGACCATCACCCCCAAGGAGATCGAGGCGGTGGTGGCCAAGATCGCCCGCATCCCGCCGAAGAACGTTTCCAAGAACGACACCGAGATGCTGCGCGATCTCGAGGCGGCGCTGAAGCGCGTGGTCTTCGGCCAGGATTCCGCGATCGAGGCGCTGTCCTCGGCCATCAAGCTGGCGCGTGCGGGCCTGCGCGAGCCGGAAAAGCCGATCGGCAACTACCTGTTCGCCGGTCCCACGGGTGTCGGCAAGACCGAGGTGGCCAAGCAGTTGGCGGCGACGCTGGGCGTGGAGCTGTTGCGCTTCGACATGTCGGAATACATGGAGAAACACGCGGTTTCGCGGCTGATCGGCGCACCGCCCGGCTATGTCGGTTTCGATCAGGGCGGGCTTCTGACCGATGGCGTGGACCAGCACCCGCACTGCGTGCTGCTGCTCGATGAGATCGAAAAGGCCCACCCGGATGTCTACAACATCCTGCTGCAGGTGATGGACCACGGCAAGCTGACCGACCACAACGGCCGGACGGTGGATTTCCGCAATGTGATCCTGATCATGACCTCGAACGCGGGCGCGGCTGAACAGGCGAAATCCGCGATCGGCTTTGGCCGCGAGCGGCGCGAGGGCGAGGATACCGCGGCCATCGAACGCACCTTCACGCCCGAGTTCCGCAACCGGCTGGACGCGGTCATCAGCTTCGCCGCGCTGGGCAAGGCGACGATCATGAAGGTGGTCGAAAAGTTCGTGCTGCAACTGGAAGCGCAACTGATGGACCGCAACGTGACCTTCGAACTGTCCGAGGCCGCCGCCGCCTGGCTGGGCGACAAGGGCTATGACGACAAGATGGGCGCGCGGCCATTGGCCCGCGTGATCCAGGAAAACGTCAAGAAGCCGCTGGCGGAAGAACTGCTCTTCGGTCGGCTGACCAAGGGCGGCCTGGTGCGCGTTGTCCTGCGCGACGATCAGATCGCGCTGGAGATCGAGGAAAGCGACAAGCCACGCATCACCGGCTCGAAACCGCCGTTGCTGACCGCGGACTGAATGGGAAAGGCCGGATCGCGGGATCCGGCCTTTTTCCTGTCATCGGGGCCAGGTCGCGCGGATCATCGGCTGATCCTGGGTTCGGTCCCCGCCACGAGGCGCTGGATATTGGCCCGATGGCGCATCCAGACCAGCGCGGCCAGCGCCAGCGCCAGCAGGATCATGCTGCGCGGCCCCAGAAGCCAGAGAAACGGCGTCGCCGCCAGCGAGGCAACCAGCGCCGACACCGACGAGATCCCTGTCAGCCGCGCGGTGGCAAGCCAGGTCGCGCAGCACAGCAGACCTACGGGCCAGGCCAGCGCCAGCATCGTGCCCAGAAAGGTCGCCACGCCCTTGCCGCCCCGGAACCCCAGCCAGACGGGGAACAGGTGCCCCAGAAAGGACGCCAGCGCGGCCAGTTGCGCCGCGTCCTCGCCCGCGAGGGCCCGCGCGACGAGAACCGCAACCGCGCCCTTGCCCGCATCCAGCACCAGCGTCGCCGCCGCTGCCGCCTTGTTGCCGGTGCGCAGGACGTTCGTCGCACCGATGTTGCCGGAGCCGATGTTGCGCACGTCGCCCATGCCCAGAGCGCGCGTAATGACCACGCCGAAGGGGATCGACCCCAGAAGATAGGCGCCCAGTCCGATCGCGGCCAGAAGCGCGGGTTGCGTGGTGAGTTCGGGCAGCAACAGCATCAGGCGGTCTCGCGGCTATAGACCGGGGTTCCGGCGACATAGGTTGACAGAACCTTACCCTGCAGACGCGCGCCGTCAAAGGGCGAGTTCTTGGACTTGGATCGCAGCGTGAAGCGGTCCAGCACGAACGGGGCATCGGGATCGAACAGCACCAGATCGGCCGGAGCCCCGACCGAGAGCCGCCCGCAGTCCAGGCCCAGCCGCTTTGCCGGGTTCAGGGCCATCGCACGCCACAGCTGCGGCAACGTCAGATGACCCGCGTGATACAGGCGCATGGCGGCGGGCAGCAGGGTTTCCAGACCGACCGCGCCGGGCGCGGCCTCCTCATACGGCAGGCGCTTTGATTCCTCGTCCTGCGGGGTGTGCATCGATCCGATCACGTCGATCAGCCCGGATGCCACGGCCTCGACCATGGCCAGGCGGTCGTCCTCGGCGCGCAGGGGAGGGGTCAGCTTGAAGAAGGTGCGATAGTCCCCCACGTCGAATTCGTTCAGCGTGAGGTGGTGGATCGACACGCCCGCCGTCACGTCGAGGCCGTTCTTCTTGGCGCGTTCCAGCGCGGGCAGGGTGCGCGCGCAGGTGATCTGGTCGGCGTGATAGCGCGCGCCGGTCATCTCGATCAGGGCCATGTCGCGGTCAAAGGCCATGCGTTCAGCCATGGGCGAAACGCCCGGCAGGCCGCGCAACGAGGCGAACTTGCCCGACGTGACCGCCGCGCCCGCGCTGAGGCCCGGGTCCTGCGGGTGACCGACGACCAGCGCGCCCAGACTGCGGGCATAGGTCAGGCAGCGGGCCAGGACCTTGGTGTCGCGGGTGACCTTCTCGCCATCGGTGAAGGCAACGGCGCCTGCATCCAGCAGGAAGCCGATCTCGGCCATTTCGCGCCCGTCGCGGCCACGGGTGAGGGTGGCCATGTGATGCGTGTTGACCCGCGCCTCGCTGCCCGCGCGCCGGCGCAGAAAATCCAGGGCTTCAGGGGTATCTGTCGGGGGGGTCGTGTCCGGGCGGGTCACAAAGGTGGTGACGCCACCTGCCGCAGCGGCCAGCCCGGCAGACCGATAGCTTTCCTTGTGGCGGGCGCCGGGCTCGCCGACATGCACGCCCCAATCCACCAGGCCGGGCGCCAGGCATTTGCCGCCTGCGTCCACGACCGTGGCGTCGCCGGGCTGCGGGCCGTCGATCGCGACGATGCGGCCTTGGGCGACCGTCAGGCAACCGTGCTGGTCGGTTCCGGCCTCGGGGTCGATCAGCCGTGCGTTGGTGAAATGAAGGGTCATGCGCCGCCTCGAAGACCAGAGATTGGCGGGCTTATAGCCCGGTGCGGGGCAGGGCGCTACCGTGGATGCGCGTGAACCGGGCGCGGCGCCTGACCCGGTCCGACCAGCGACGGTGTCGCGCGGTGGGGACGGGACGCCGTGCGGCGCCGATCGGTGCGCTGCGCGCCGTCAATCGCGGCGTTTTGCCCGACGGTCGCGGGCATCGAGGATGCGTTTCACCACGCCGGCGGCGTCCGGCAGATGCTTCATCAGATGCTTGTCACCGGACCGCGTGATGAGTTGCACATCGCCCAGAAGCGGCCGCACGGTCTGCAGCTCCATCAACATGATCGCGCGCTGGCCACCCGGCAGGATCACCCGCCGGTCGGTGAGCACCCAGTGCATGGCCAGGGTTTCCGGCGCAAGATAGAGCGCGCGCACCGCGACCGCGAGGATCGCGCCCAGCGATCCGATGGCGGGATAGGGCGAACCGATCAGCCACAGCCCGCCACCTGCCAGGGCCATCAGGCCCACGGCCATCACGCCATGATCGCGCCAATAGCGGCCGCGGTCGGGGCGATAATCCTCAAGCCGCTTTTCCCCGGGTTCCAGAAGGGCGTGGTCGATCTCGGCGGTCATGGCGAAGGTCCTGCAAAACGAACTGCGCCCCCAAAATCGGGGGCGCAGCGCAAGGGTCAGTTGTCGGCCGGGGCCGCAGAGGGTGTCGTGGGGTCCGTCACCGTCATCGCGGCAGGCATCCCGCCCGGGTCGATCGCATTGAGATAGCGGAAGAAATCGCTGTCCGGGCTCAGCACCATGGACGAATTCGCCCCGGTCAGCGCGCGCTCATAGGACATGAGCGACCGGCTGAACGCGAAGAATTCGGGATCGCGGCCAAAGGCTTCGGCGTAGATCCGGTTGCGCTGGGCGTCGGCTTCGCCGCGCACGATGTCGCCGTCGCGCCGGGCCGAGGACACCAGTTCGGTCACGGTCCGGTCCGCCTGCGCGCGCACGCGCTGGGCGGCCTCGTTGCCGCGCGCGATTTCGTCGGCGGCTTCGCGTTCGCGTTCGGCCCGCATCCGCGCATAGGTCGCGGCAAGGTTCTGTTCGGGCAGGTCGGTGCGGGTCAGTCGCACGTCGATCACGTCGACGCCCAGCGACCGCGCCTCGCGCCGCGCGATATCGCGGATCTGGTTCATCAGCCCGGTGCGATCCTCGGACAGAACGGCGTTCGACGGCACGGACCCCAGAACCTCGCGGATGGCCGCGTTGAGGATCTGTTCGATCCGGCCCTGCGCCGCGCTGATGCCGACCGCGCCGACAGCCTGCCGGAACCGCTGCACATCGTCGATGCGCCAGCGCAGGAAGGCGTCGACCACCAGCCGCCGGTCATCGGCGGGGGTCACTTCCAGCGGTTGGGATTGCAGCCCGAGAATGCGCGAATCGTAGCGGACGACCTCCTGGATGAAGGGGATACGGAAATAGAGCCCCGGCTCTGTCCGCACCTGCTTGACCTGACCGAATTGCAGCACGAGGGCGTTCTCGCGTTCATCGACGATGAACATGGACGAGAGCGCGACCGCGCCGGCGATGATCACGGCGGGAATGACGAAGGAAAGGCGTTTCATCAGTTGCTCCCCGCGTTCGCGGCGCTGTCGCGCATGTTGGACCCACCGGACGACGCGGGCGCCGGTGTCCCACGCAGGCTTTCCAGCGGCAGATAGGGCACAACCCCCTGACCGCCGCCCTGGCCGCTGACCCCGTCCAGGATTGTCAGGTTCATGCCGCCCAGAACGCGTTCCATCGTTTCCAGATACATCCGTTCGCGGGTCACGCCGGGCGCGTTGCGGTATTCCTCCCAGACCGAGATGAAGCGGCTCGCCTCGCCCTCGGCGGTGTTGACGACTTCGGCGCGATAGGCTTCGGCCTGTTCGCGGATCTGCGCGGCCTCGCCCCGGGCGCCGGCCAGCACGCGGTTGGCGTAGGCATCGGCCTGCCGTTCCAGTCGGTCGCGTTCCTGACGGGCGGCCTGCACTTCGCGGAAGCTGTCGATCACCTCGCGCGGTGGGTCGGCGCGGTCAAAGTTGATGCGGATGACGTAGATACCGGATTCAGTAGCTGTCCAGGGACCTCTTGCACGGCGGTGCGCAACTCGGCCGCGATGGTGCCGCGGTCCCGGTTGAGGATCGGCGACAGCTCGGACCGTGCGATGATGTCGCGCATCGCCGATTCCGCCGCGGCGCGCACGGTGTTCGTGGGGTCGGCCAGGTTGAACAGGAACTTGCTGGGGTCCGAGATATTCCAGACCACCTGGAATTCGATATCCACCACGGCCTCGTCGCGGGTCAGCATCAGGCCGGAATCGAGCTGCGACCGCCCGGTGCCGACCTCGGTCACGCGTTCGGTTGTGGTCTGCACCACCTCGGCCCTGACAAAGGGCCAGGGGGCCAGATGGGGGCCGTCGTCCACGGTGCGGTAATACTTGCCGAACATCAGTTCGACGCCACGCTCTTCCGGCTGAACCTGATAGAACGAGGCCCAGAGCCAGGCCGCGGCCAGAACCGCCACGCCAATGAGGACACCGCGTCCGGTCAGGCCCGGGCCCGAGGGGCCACGCCCGCCGCCCGAACCCGAGCCGCTGCCGCCGCCCTGGCCGCCCATCAGAACCTTCAGCTTCTGCTGGCCCTTTTTCACCAGATCGTCGATTTCCGGGATCTGGGGACGTTCGGGGCCGTTGCCCCCGCCGCCCGGCGGGCGATTTCCGTCGCCGCCCGATCCGCCGCGGTTTCCACCGCCGCCCCAGGGGCCTCCACTGTTGCCTGACATGGCCTCTCCTTGGTTCAGGTCTGTCAATTCCGTGTCATCTGCCTGAATTGGGCACCCGTGCCCGGGATTCAAGGCGAAACACCATAGTTTCGGGGGGAACCGGGCTTAGCGCACGGGTTTGCGCAACAGCACCAGTTCCTCGCTCATGGTCGGGTGAACCGCGACGGTGCGGTCGAAATCCTCTTTGGTGGCGCCCATCTTGACCGCAACGGCGGCGATCTGGATCAATTCGCCGGCGCCGGGTGCGACGATGTGGCAGCCCAGAACGCGGCGCGTGTCGGCACAGACCACCAGCTTGAACAGGGCCTTGGTCTCGGCATCGACAAAGGCGGCCTGCATCGGGCGGAAGCTGGCCATGTAGATTTCCACAGGGCCCTGCGCCCGCGCTTCGGCCTCGGTGAGGCCGACGGTGCCGGCCTCGGGGCGGGTGAAGACGGCGCTGGCGATATCGCTGTGATCGACGCGGACGCTCTGGCCGCCAAAGACGGTGTCGGCAAAGGCATGCCCCTCGCGGATGGCAACCGGCGTCAGCTGGATGCGACCGGTGACATCGCCCACGGCAAAGATCGACGGCACGTTGGTCTGCGACCACGCGTCGACCACGACAGCCCCCTGCGCGTCCAGCGTGACACCGGCCTGTTCCAGCCCCAGACCGGCGGTGTTCGGAACCCGGCCCGTGGCAAACAGCACCGCCTCGAACTGGCGCGTGCGGCCCTGTGTGTCGGTGGCGCGGAACTGGCCGTTCTCCAGCTTCTCCAGCGAGGTCAGATCGGTATTCACTTCCAGGTGGATGCCTTGCTGCACCAGCGCGGCGGCGACATGGTCCTGCACGTCCTGGTCGAAGCCCCGCAGGATCTGCGCGCCGCGATACATCTGCGTGACCTGAACCCCCAGCCCCTGCAACAGGCTGGCCATCTCGCAGGCGATGAAACCGCCGCCCAGCACCAGCAGGTTCGCCGGCATCCGGTCCATCAGGAAGATGTCGTTCGAGGTCCAGCCCCCCAGGTCGCGGAAAGGTTCGGGGATGAACGGCGTGCCGCCGGTGGCGATCAGGATGTGCTTTGCCGTCACGCTGCGCCCGTCCGCCAGAGCGACCGTGTGGGGATCGCGGAGGGTGGCGCGCATCGGGTAGATGGTGACACCCGCACCCTCGGCGTTGCGGGTATAGATGCTTTCCAGCCGGTTCAGTTCGGCGTGCAGCCGCGTGCGAAAGGTCGGCCAGTCGAAACGGCCCTTTTCCACCTGCCAGCCGTAAAGCGCGCCCTCGTCCATCGCGGCGCCGTGGGCGGCGGCAAAGACCATCAGCTTTTTCGGCACGCATCCGCGAATGACGCAGGTGCCGCCCATGCGGTATTCCTCGGCCATGGCGACCTTGGCGCCGTGTTCGCTGGCGGCGATGCGGGCCGCCCGCACCCCGCCCGAGCCCCCGCCGATGACGAAGAGGTCATAGTCGAACTGGGTGGTCATGGTGGGCTCCGTGCATTCGGTCTCTGGTCGTCCCTTACCTATGCCGCCGGGGCCGGAAACCCAAGGGGTCAGGTGACACGCAACGCGGGTCGGCTGTCCAGCGGTGACACCGTGCCGATCCGCGCCGCGCGATACCCGGCCCGGGACAGGCGGGCCAGCAGGTCGGGCACCGTGTCGGCCGGGACGGCGGCCAGCAATCCGCCGGCGGTCTGCGGGTCGAACAGCAGCGCGGCGCGCGGGGTCCGCGGGGCCGCGATCCGTCCGACCAGCGCCGCCCGGTTCGCCGGGGCTATGGTCGAGGCCACGCCCGCCTCGGCCAGCGCCTCGGCCCCCGGGAACACGGGAACCCCGGCGAGGTCGATCTCGGCCCCGACCGTGCCCGCCCGCAGCATCTCGTCCAGATGGCCGGCCAGACCGAAGCCGGTCACGTCCGTCATCGCCGTCGCGACCGGCGACAGGATCGCCGATGCCGCGCCTTGTGACTGGGTCAGGAAGGGCCAGAGCGCGGCGATGTCCCGTCCGTCCGCGCATTTCTGCATCTCGGCCGCCAGAAGCGTGCCCGAACCGATGGGTTTCGTGAGCACCAGCGCATCGCCGGGCTGCGCGCCGCCCTTGGTCAGCACGCGGGGGCCGGCCAGCCCCGTGACGGTCAGTCCGATGGTGAGTTCAGCGCCCTGTGTCGTGTGTCCGCCCGCGATGCTGGCACCGGCGGTCGCCAGTACCTCGGCCACGCCGGCCATGATCTCGGCCAGGGTCCGGGTCTGCAGCGGTTCGGAAAGACGGGGCAGGATCAATTGCACCAGGGCCGCCTGCGGGATTGCCCCCATCGCCCAGATATCACCGAGGGCATGCACCGTGGCGATCCTGGCCATCAGCCAGGGATCATCGGTCACGGCACGCAGATGGTCGGTGGCGATCACCTGGCGCGCGCCTCCGACAGCCAGGACGGCAGCGTCATCGCCCGCGCCCAGTTCCACGGCGTCCGAGGCGGCGAGCCCCTGCAGGGCCGTGCGCAAGGCGTCCGGGCCGACCTTGGCGCCGCAGCCGCCGCACATCGGTTTGGTGCCCAGGGCCTCGGCCAGGCCCAGCGCGTGGGGGCGGGGCAGGGCGGGCGCGGGCATGACCGGCAGCGTCTGGCACATGCGCATGAACTTGCGGTCGATGCGGTCCTTGATGCGCCACAGCCAGGCACCCGACAGCGGCAGCCCCCATTTGTCGGCCAGGGCCTGCTTGCCCCCCAGCGAGATCAGTTTCAGATAGTCGCGCTGCGGATGGTAGGCGCGCAACGCCCCGCCCGAAAGCGCGGCGCGGAAATTGTGCAGCAGGATCGGGGCCTGCCGCACCGCATAGACACCGGCCTTGGCGCGGGGACTGTCGCGCATGTGGGCGCAGTCGCCCGCCGCGAACACCTCAGGGTGCGAGACCGAGCGCAGCATCGGGTCCACGGTCACAAACCCGTCGGTCAGATGCAGGCCGGTTTCGGTCAGCCAGTCCTGCGGCCGGCTGCCTGCCGCGCCCAGAACGAAATCGGCCGGAACGCGCGTGCCATCGGCCAGCGTGATGCCCTGCGCATCGACCGCCACCGCGTTGCCAGGGCGCAGCATGATCCCGCACGCATCGAGGCGCGACAGCAGCAGGTTGCGGGCCGCGCGGCCCAGATGGGGCAGCGGCCGGTCGCGTTCGATCAGGGTGATCGCGGCTTTCGGCATCCGGTGCTGCATCGCCAGCGCCAGTTCCACCCCGCCAACCCCTGCGCCCAGAATGGCGATGGACGCGCGCGTCTCGCCGGTGTCGGCGACAAAGCGCGCCCAGCGTTCCGAATATCCCCCCAGCGGTTTCGCGGCGATGCCGTAGTCCATGAAACCGGGCAGCTCCGGCAGGTTCGAGGTGATGCCGACATCGATCGAGGCGATGTCATAGGCGATCGGCGGGCGCCCCGGAACGCGCACTGTCCTGGCCACCGGATCGAGCCCCGTCGCACGCCCGAGCACCAGCCGCGCGCCCGCGTTTCGCGCCAGCGCGACCAGGTTCATCTCCAGGTCGGCGCGCGCGTAATGCCCGGCAATGTGGCCCGGCAGCATCCCCGTGTAGGGCGCGGTGGGATTCGGGTCGATCACGGTCAGCCGGGCGCCGGGCAACGGGTCCATCGCCCATTTCAGCAGCACGAGCGCATGGGCGTGGCCGCCGCCGACAAGGACGAGATCGCGGGTCTGGGGCAAGGTCTGCATGGGGCCTCCGTTTGGACCTGACAGCTAGCGCGCGACGCGCCTGGATGCGAGCGGACAAAGCGCCGCTGGCACGCTCGATTTCCCTCTTGACGCCATCCGGGCTGTGGCCTAGGAAGCCGCCACTCCGGGGCGGAGTAGCTCAGTTGGTTAGAGCAGCGGAATCATAATCCGCGTGTCGGGGGTTCAAGTCCCTCCTCCGCTACCAGAATTTCCCAGACAGTTTGACCTTTCATCCTGACAGCAGGGTCGATCTGTCGGGCGTTTCATGGCCTTCTTTCGCGGATCGCCGAGCCGGACGGTTGCGTCGCCTTGGGTGCGTCACCGGGGCCCGCGCGCCCGGTCTGCCAGTCCCCCCGGGTGGCCCCCAGATGGCGCGCGCAACGAAAAGGGCCCGAGCCTTGCGGCTCAAGCCCCTGAATTCGATGGTACCGCCTCCCCGGCTCGAACGGGGGACCTCTAGATCCACAATCTAGCGCTCTAACCAACTGAGCTAAGGCGGCATGTGCGGGCCGTTTAGCGGTCCGCGTGGGCAATTGCAAGAGGGCAAAGGATCAGAGATCACGCTCCCATATCTGGGCCACGACATCCTGCCCGAACGAGCGTTTGGCCTCGCTTTCGATCAGCCGGAACTGGTTGCGCGCGTAGAGACGGCCCGCGGCAACATGGCTTTCGTGGGTCCACAGCCGAATCCGCCGATACCCCGCCGCGCGGGCGAAATCGAGGGCCGTTTCCAGCATCCGTTGCGCCAGTCCGGTGCCGCGCGCGGCGGGTTCCAGCAGGACAAGGCGCAGCTTGGCGGTCTGCGTGTCCTCCTCGACCACAAAGATTGACCCGACCCGCGCGTCACCGTCCCAGGCGATCCAGCCCTGATCGCGGCCGGGAACCTGTTGCGCCAGGAAATCGCCGAGGATCTCGCGCACGAGCAGCGGGAAGGTCTCGTCAAAGCCTTCCTCCTCGGCATAGAGCGCGCCGTGGCGGTCGACCAGCCAGTCGGTATCGTCAGGGGTGAAAGGGCGCAGCGTGACCATGACCGAAAGCTGCGGTGCTCTGCTGCGGCTGTCAAGCGCGCTTGCGTGCCGGGGCGCGGCGCGCTACGGAACCAGGGATCAAGCATTTGGGGGCCGAGATGGGTATCAACACGCAAAGCGACATCGCCGCCGACTTGCAGATCGGGCCGACCTCGGCTGGCATGGTGCGCATCTATGTCGAAGCCGACGGCATCGAACTGCCGCTCGATTTCGACCCGGATGAAGCGGACGAGATCGCCGAGGAACTGCGCAGCGCCGCCGAGGCTGCGCGCGCCCTGCGGTCTGACGCGAAGCCCGGTGCGAAGCCCGGCAAGAAACGCTGATCTGGGAGAGGGTGAGAGACCGGACACGACCCAGACGGGATTCGTTGCGGCTGCTTCCTTCCGGACCTGACCGAGTTGGCGAAATGCCTGCCCGCGCCGATCTCTCGGGGCCCATCTATGCATCAAGGCCCCGCGATGCAAGCCCGATTCTGCGCGCCGAGTTGCGCAGACCGGGCGATCTGCGATACTCGCCACCCCCGGGACACTGTCAGGCACCATGAGCAAACGCGGCTATCATCACGGCAATCTGCGTCAGGCCCTGGTCGAGGCGGCGCTGGACCTGATCGCTGAAAAGGGTCCCACGGGCTTCACCATGGCCGAGGCCGCGAAACGCGCCGACGTTTCGGCCGCGGCCCCCTATCGCCATTTTGCTGGTCGCGACGATCTGATCGCCGAGGTCGCGACGCAGGGGTATGACCTCTTTGCCGATGTGCTGGACTATGCCTATGACGGCGGAAAGCCCTCGCCGCTGGCCGCGTTCGAGGCCGTGGGGCGCGCTTATCTGGCCTTTGCCCGCAAATATCCCGGACATTACATGGCGATGTTCGAATCGGGCGTTTCGGTGAACCAGACCACGGATCTGGCCCGCGCTGCCGACCGCGCGACACGGGTTCTGACCCGGGCCGCCGACGCGCTGTCCGCGCGGATCCCGGCCGACCGCCGACCCCCGCCCGCCATGTTCGCCGCCCATATCAACGCCATGAGCCACGGCATTGTCGAACTCTATGCACGCGGCAAACCGGGCGGGCGGACGCCTTTCACGCCTGAGGAACTGCTGGAAACCGGGATCGGTATCTATCTGCGCGGCCTGGGCCTGATCGCCCCGGACTGACACCGTCAAGGCAGTGCGTCGAAATCCCGGCGTTGCCAGTCCGCGGTCAGGGCACGCAGGCCCTCGGGGGCCAGGACCTCGACCTTGTCGCCCCATTGATAGAGGTGCCAGGCCATCTCGAGCCAGCCGCTGGCGCAGAAGCGCACCGTCAGCGCCCCGTCCGGTTCACGGGTCAATTCCTGGCGGGGGTGGAACACGAAGGAACCGGCCACGTCCGCGACCTCGGGCGCGAACCGCCAGACGACCGGGCCATATTCGGCCTCGGAGTGGTAGGACCCGAAGGCGCGGGCACTGTGGTCGGCAAGGTCGAAATCGTCGCGGCGCGAGAACAGCTCGGGCAGCAGGCGCGCCGAGGTCATCCGGTCCAGCCGGAAATGGCGCGGTGCCGTGTCCTTGTCGGGTTCGAACGCGACCAGATAGCGCCGCACGCCCAGGATCAGCCCATAGGGATCGACGGCGCGTTCACGCGGGGCGGTGTCGGTGGGGCCCTGATACCCGATCAACAGGCGAAACGGTCCTTTCAGCGCCTCGACGATGGTATCCAGCAGGCGCGGCTCGACCGGAATGCGCGGACCCGGACGCGAGGCATAGCCATGAGCCTCGAGCACGGCCTCGGCGTCCGCTTCGGCCCGGCGCGCATGGGGGCGGGGCAGGGTCGCCAGCAGCCGGTCTCTCAGCGATTCGAGCGCGCGCACGTCGTTGTCGGCCCCTTCGCGCCGGGCGCGGCGGATGGACATGTCCAGCGCCACCAGCTCGCTGTCACGCAGACCCTGAAGCCGCAAAAGGCGCGTGTCCCGCAGGCGCCAGTGCTTGCGGCGGGACTCGTCGGTGAACACCTCGACCGCGTCAAAGGCATCTTCCAGGGCGCGTGCCATGCGCTGCGCGGTCCGATGATCCGAGCCGAACTCTTCGGTGATCTCGGCCAGCGTCACACCGGCGTGACGCGACGCCGCCATCTCGGCCAACCGCAGCAGATCCCGGGCTTTGGCAAGTGACATGGCAGCTCCATGACAGGAATTGACGTGGAGCGACGGTATATGAGGAGAAGGCCGGCGACAACGACTGGCCGAGCGCAAGGCACAAACAAAAAAAGGCGACAAGATATGTCGATGATTGAACGCCCTTACGACCAGACCTCTCCGCGACGATCAGACGGGAGCGACGTCGTCGACGGACCCCCGCCCGGGATCGATGCCGACCCCGGGCTTTTGCATCGGGCCTATGCCATCGATCTCGAATTCGAGCGGTCGGTCAGCCGGAACCGGAACCTGGCGTTGTTTCGCCGCAATGCGTCCTCATGGGAACTGCTGCTGGCGCTGTGCTGTGCGCCGGACCACGGAAAGCCCGGCGTGTATGAACTGATCGAGGGTCTGCGCACCAAGGGGTTGGGACAGTCGGCGCTGTTGCGATTTGTGCGGGACCGGCGCGACGACGGGTTGCTGGTGTTCGACCGTCACCACACCAAGAAGAGCAAGATGCAGGTGCGGCCCGAACCCGAACTGGCGCGCGCCATGTCGGATCTGTTGCTGTGGCGCGCGGTGGCCATCCGCGATCTTCTGTCCGGCACCGGATAGATCGAACCGAAAGCCGGGTCCGTCCGCACGGACCCGGCCCGGCGAGGTGTAATCCGAATTCATGCGTTCGCTGCGGGACGGGAAATCCCGCGGCGGCGCGTATAGTTCCCGGGAAACTATTTTAGGTCATAACAGTTTTCCGATAGGAAAATTGAGCACGCTTCAATAACGCTGGGACCGGGACTTTTCTTCGGATTGGGTCAGCAGTTTGTTCAACAGGCGGACCCGGTTTCTCAACCGTTCGTTTTCTTCGATCAGAGCCGCCAGTTGCAAGGTAAGCCGTTCATCCGGAAAGCCCTGTCGGGCGAGCGGCAGCGGCGGTTCCGCAGATCCGAACATCCCGTCTGCATCCATTCCGGAATACTCTGTCATGGCCCTGGTTCCGTTGCGAATGGCGTGTCAGCCTGCGCCCGTGAGCCAAGTGGCCCCAGGATCGCAATAATTCAGTGTCCCATAACCAGAAAACCGCACAAGTTGAAAGAAAGCCGTCATTAAATACCTTTAGATTGAGATGATGAATCGCGCGTGCGCGGCTAAAATCACACCCACAGATTGAAAAAATCGCGCAAAGGTTGTTTATCGGGAAAAATGCTGTGCCCAGGAGTGTGCGGCATCGCGCAACAGAAGAAAGACCGCCTCAAGGAATTCAGTGGATCGCTGTCGCGGATCGAGGATGCCCTTGGCACCGATCCAGTGATCGAACAGCAGGATCCGGTCCGTCTGTGCCGGGCTCAAACAGGTCAGGACGCTGCGTTGCGCCTGGTCCATGGTGAGGATCAGGTCGGCCTGGTGCATCTGTGCGGTTGTGACGGAACGCGCGCGGTGGGTGTCCAGAAACATCCCGTGGGACTGGGCGAAATGGCAGGTCAGCGCGTCGGCGGGTGCGCCGGCCGATGGGGCAAGCCCAGCGGTTTCCACCGGAATTGCATGGCCCCGCACCTGCAACGCCTGTCGCAACAGGGCCGCGCCCAGGGCGGAGCGGCAGGTGTCTGTGGTCGAGACGACCAGGATCGAGGCTGTCATGTGCCCCTCGTGTTCCGGTCCGTGCGCGCCGATGTCATGATCAGTCGTCGCGGGCGATCTGCGCCTGCGGTTCCCGCCCGTTTGACAGGGCGCCGTTGGGCTGCGTGGCCGCCAGGAGTTCCCCGTCCCGCCAGCGCAACAGGGCCTCGAGATGGTCGATCAACTTCTGATCGATCTGGATCGTCCATTTGCTTTTCTTGTCGGCCTCGAGAAAGCGCAAATCGCCATGATCGCGACGTTCACGGATGAACTTCAGCAGCGCGGAGTTGCCCAGATAGCGGGTCTGCACCGCGTCGATCGTGCTGTAGAGGCCATCCATGGCGCCCTCTTCGCTTTGCGCCAGGAGGAGAAGAAATTCCCACGTCGTCGGGTTTCTGCGAAACACCGACAATTCGCGGGACTGGGCGATCATCCGTTCAAATTCGAGTTCGATCTCGAAAAGTCTCGACTGATCCATTTTTCGCACGCTCCAGATTCTTACTCATTGGTTCACAAAAAACGCAATTGCCGCCAGCAACGTGTCAACGGCGGCAAGTTCCGAAGAATAGTCAGTGCAGGAAAGCAGTTCCGCCCATGTGTTCCCCCTGTCGCCTGTTTCCGCGCGACGCGAATCGAATGTCGGTCGAAGGTTTAATATCCCTTGAACAGAATAGACAAAGAAGGTGGGTCCAGAATATCCGTAAATTTTACCGGCAAGACGGGAATTCGGATACGCGCTGCTACCCTCAGGATTGATCCGGCCTGTGGTCTGGCTGCGTGACCGGAATGCCGGGACTGCACCCGTCAACACCCCGGTTGCCCGGTCGTGCCGGGGGGGGCGGACGGACGGGACCGATGCAGGCGCTGGATGGTGGGGCGTCAGGCCGCTGCGTCGGCTCTGGCGGTGTCCAGATCGGCCTTCAGTGCGGCGCGGCGTTCGGCGACGGCTGCGGCATGGCGTTCGCGGACATGGCCATAGCCGCGGATCTGCTCGGGCAGATCCACAAGGGCCGTCAAGGACGCCGCGCTGGCCGGAGAGAGGGCTGTCAGGGCCAGATCGAGATCGGCCTCATACTCGGCCAGAAGGCGGCGGTTGAGACGGGCCTCGGACGAGTTGCGGAACGGATCCAGCACCGTGCCGCGCAGCCAGCGCAAACGGTTCATCCAGCGAAAGGCGCGCAGGACCGTGCTGCCCTTGACCGCACCCTTCACGGCGGTTCCGGTTGCGGGGTCCTGGCCACCAAAGGGCCAGGCGCCGAGGTGAAAGGTCAGGTCGGGTTCGCCGGCAAAGGTCTCGGCCAGGGCGGACTGGAACGCGGGCGCGGTATAAAGGCGTGCGACTTCCCATTCGTCCTTGGGCGCCAGTAGCTTGGCGTAGCCGTGCGCGGCGGCGCGTGGCAGGTCCTCGGTCAAGCCGGCCAGTTTCGACGCCTCGCGCAGGCGCGTGATGCGGTCCAGGTACCGACGCGCAAGGGCGGGGCCGCTATGCGCGGTCAAGAGGTCGACGCGCCGGGCGATCACCGCGTCCAGTGACGGCGCCCGCCGCGTGTCCAGATCGACCGGGGCGGTGTCTTGCGGCAGCAATCGCTGCACGGCGGCGGGATCGGCATAGACCAGGCGTCCCAGATCGAACGCGCGGCGGTTCTCGGCCACCTTGACCCCGTTCAGCGCGATCGCCCGGTGCATGGCGTCGAGCGACAGCGGAAGGGCCCCTTGTTGCCAGGCGGCGCCGACCAGCAGCATGTTGGCATAGACCGTGTCGCCCAGCAGCTTCAACGCCAGGCCTTGCGCATCGAGCGACCGCAGCCGGTCGCCCAGCACGCGGGTCAGGCGCTGAAGCTGCTCGTCGGCGCTGAGCGCCCAGTCCGGATTGCGCGAGAACTCGGATGTCGGCACGACGGTGGTGTCCGTCACGGCGACGGCGTGATCGAGGGCCAGTTTGCCGATGGCCTCGTCGCCGGCGGCGACCACCAGGTCGCAGCCGATCAGGGCGTCGGCCTCGCCGGTGGCGATGCGGGTGGCGGCCATGTCCTCGGGGGTGCGGGCGATCTTGATGTGCGAATGCACCGCGCCGTATTTCTGGGCCAGGCCGGTGATGTCCAGGTTGGAACTGAACCAGCCGTCGGCATGGGCCGCCACCGCCAGCGTCTGCCCGACTGTCACGACACCCGCGCCGCCGATGCCGGACACCAGCACCGCCCAGCTTGTCGGGACCTCGGGCAGGGCGGGCAGGGGAAGGGCGCTGACGTCGAACTCCAGTTTGCGGGTTTCGGGTTTGCGCAGGCTCACGCCCGAGACCGTGACCAGCGACGGACAGAAGCCTTCCAGGCAGGAATAGTCCTTGTTGCACGACGATTGGTTGATCACCCGCTTGCGGCCCAGATCGGTTTCAAGCGGTTCGATCGCCATACAGCCCGAGACGGTCGAACAATCGCCGCAGCCTTCGCAAACCGCGGCATTGATGAACACCCGGCGGTCGGGATCCACCCATTTGCCGCGCTTTCTCAGCCGCCGGCGTTCGGTCGCGCAGGGTTGGTCATAGACGATGGCGGTCACGCCGGGCCGTTCACGCATCTGGCGTTGAACCAGGTCCAGATCGGTGCGCGGATGCACGCTCACGCCATCCGGCAGGCACAGGCCGTCGAACTTCTCTGGCTCGTCCGAGACCAGCGCGATCGCGCCGACACCCTCGTCACGGATCTGGCGGATCATCGTCACAGGGTCCAGGTTGCCATCCACAGGCTGCCCGCCGGTCATCGAGACGAAACCGTTGTGCAACAGCTTGTAGGTGATGTTCACCCTGGCAGCGACAGCGGCGCGGATTGCCAGCAGTCCCGAATGGAAATAGGTGCCATCGCCCATGTTGGCAAAGACATGGGTTTCGTCGGTGAAGGGCGCTTGTCCCAGCCAGGCCGCGCCTTCGCCGCCCATCTGGGTGATCGAGTTGGTTTTGCGAAAATCGCGGAACACCGCCATGGTGTGACATCCGATCCCGGCCAGCGCGCGGCTGCCGTCGGGCACTTGGGTTGATCGGCCATGCGGGCAGCCGGCGCAGAACGAGGGCGCGCGGATCGCGCCTCCGCCCAGAACCGGGGCATCGGCGCTGTGGTTCGGGGCGCGCAACGGCGCTGTGGGGTCGATGTCCGTCACCACGCGGGTCAGGACGCGGCGCACCAGGTTCGGGTCGATCTCGCCGTGATTGGGAAAGGCGCATTCCCCGCCCTCGGCGCTGTAGACATGGCCGCCAAACGTCTTGCCGACGATACGCGGCGCAGGGGCCGATCCATAGAGCAGGCTGCGGATCTGATCCTCGAGGATGGGGCGCTTTTCCTCGACGACCACGATCGCCTCGAGTCCGGCCGCGAACGTCTTGAGGATGGCATCGTCGAGAGGCCAGATCACCCCGACCTTCAGCAGCCGGATGCCGACGCCGGCCAATGTCTCGCCATCGAAGCCGGCCTCGTGCAGGGCCTGGTTCAGGTCCTGCCAGGCCTTGCCGGCCGCGACAATGCCGATCCGCGCGCGGCTTGCCCCGCTGACTCGGTTCAGCCCGTTGGCGCGGATATAGGCCAGTGCCAGCTTCAGCCGTTCGTCATAGAGACGACGCTCGGATTCGAGCACGGGCGAATAGACCGTGATGCCGGGGTGCTGGTCGCGGTCCGGCACGGTGATGCGCGGGTGGTCGGCCGAAACGCGAACGGACCCGCCGCCTTCGACGACGTCGGTCACCAGTTTCATCCCGGCGAGGCACCCGGCAAAACGGCTGAGCGCGATCCCGTGCAGACCGAAATCGAGCACCTCCTGCGCGTTGGCGGGGGCGAACAACGGAATGCCGGCCGAAACGAAATTATAGTCCGAATAGCAGGCAACCGTCGAGGATTTCGCCCCGTGGTCGTCACCGACCAGCAGCAGCGATCCGCCCTTTTCATTGGTGCCGGCGGCGTTGGCGTGGCGGATCGGGTCCATGGACCGGTCCATGCCGGGTGCCTTGCCATACCAGATGGAAAACACGCCTTCGACCCTGGCCCCGGGGAACAGGCCGACCATTTGCGCGCCCCAGGTCGCAGTCGCGGCCAGGTCCTCGTTCACGCCGGGTTGAAAGTGGATGTTGTGGGCCTTGAGCGCGTCCTCGGCCTGCCACAGTTCCATGTCGTAGCGCCCGATGGGCGACCCGCGATAGCCCGAGATGTAGCCGCCGGTGTTCAGCCCCGCCGCCATGTCCCGCTTTCGCTGCTGGATCGGCAGGCGGACCAGTGCCTGCATCCCGGTCATGTAGACCCAGCCGTCCTCGGCCTCGATCCGGTCGGCGAGGGTCATGTCGAGGCGCTGGATGCGGTCCTGGGCGGTCATGGCGGGTTCTCCTGTCGGCTGACGCCGAGGGTAGGGGGGGCGCCGCTGTCCGTCCAGCGCCGCGTGCGGGAATGACGCAGCGGAAAGGTTTGGTGGACAGGCGCGTGCGGCTGTGCCTATCGTGACGGTGGAAGACTTTGATCCAGGAATTTTTCGACCGCTTTTTCAGACCGATCCGATCAGGGGCTTCTTTTTTTCCCAACCTGATTTTGGAGGTTTCACATGCAAAGACGCGATTTTTTCCGCGTGTCGCTGGGCGCTTTGGGCGCGGCGGCGCTTCCCGGCCTGGCCGAGGCCCGTGTCAGCCTGCGCAGCGCCCTGCGCGACCAGGGCGTGCAACGGGTGATCGAGGGGACGCTGGAATCGACGCTGCTGGGCGTCGGGTTTCGTGGCGGCCGCTATGGGTTCGATGGTGGTGGCGGGCGGCCGAACTATGGCGCGCGGGTTGCGGGCGGGCCTTTGGGCGCGGACTGGAGCGGCGGCGCCTTTGACAGCCCGATCAGCCTGTCGGCGATCTCGCAGGCGTTCATCGACGAGATCGGCCGCACGCGCGGGTTCGACAGCATGTCCACGCAGGAAATCGACCGGATGATGTCCTCGGCGATGGCGTTCAGCGACGGGCTGAGGGCCTCGGCCTCGACCAATGTCGCGCCGCTGGTCGTGGGCGGTGTGCTGGTCTCTGACATCGCCGCGATCGCGACCATCGCGGGCGTCGGGGTTGCGGTGATCGGCGTGGCGATCGGCATGGCCGGGCTGGCAATCGGTCTGGCGGCGCTCTATCAGTCGTCATCCTCGTCGAGCTGCAATTGCGCGGCGCAGGGCAGCGGCAGCTTCTCGGTGCCCGATTACAACGGCGACGGGATCCCCGACGATCCGCTGTTTCCCATGTTGCCGCCCTATGCCACGGCGCTCAACCGGGCGGGGCTGGTCAGCGGACGCAACGCGGGCATCGAGGCCAGCTTTGCCTTTGAGGAGGTGCGCGGCGGGCTGGGTCTGACCGTTGGCCTGCGCGATGCCCAGGGCAGCACCACAGGCCGGTTCGAGATCATCTGACGCGCCGGGCGGGCAGGGTGGCCAGTGCCACCCCGCCCAATACCACCGCCGCCGCGACCAGTGCCGCCGGACTCAGCCGCTCGCCCAGAAACAGCGCGCCGGCGGCAATGGCGATGACCGGCACGGTCAACTGCGCGACAGCCGCACGCTGCGCGCCCAGCCCGGGAAGCACCGCATACCACAGCGCATAGCCCAGCCCCGAGGTCACTGCGCCCGCGACCACCGCCAGCGCGATCCCTTCCGGTTGCGGGCTGCCCAGTCCCGCCGGCAACACCGCCAGCGCGACCAGGGGCGTTGCCAGCAGGAAATTGGCGGCCGTGGCCTTGAGCGGCGCGGTCCCCCCGCGACCGGCGAGGGAATAGAGCCCCCAGCCCAGCGCGGCGAGCCCCATCAGCAGCGCGGGCCCGGGTGCCGGCACCGCCTGTGTTCCGGGCCACAGCAACCCCGCCAGCCCCAGCAGGGCCACGCCCGCGCCCAGCAGACGGCGCGGTGTCGGGGGATCCCCCGCCAGTGCCGCGCCGGCCAGCATGGTCACCTGAACCCCTGCGAACAGGATCAGCGCCCCCACACCGGCATCCAGCTCCGAATAGGCCAGCGAGAAACCGACCAGATAGAGCGTGAGCCAGACGGCGGGTTTCAGCGTGGCGCGCGTGGGTCGCGCCCGGGCCAGCACGCCCAGCACCAGGGCGCCCGCAGCAACGCGGATCAGGGCAAAAGGCAGGGGCGCGATCAAGCCGCCGCTCACGGCCCAGCGGTTCAACAGGGAATTGGCGGCAAACGCCACCATCACCAGCGCGCTGAGCGCGACCAGACGCACGGTGTCAGCTCGCCACCGCCTTCAACGCGGAATCCAGCCGCGCGAGCGTGCCGGGCACGTCCTTGAGCTTGTCCAGGCCGAACAGTCCGATGCGGAAGGTGCGGAAGCTGTCGCCCTCGCCGACCATCAGCGGCACGCCCGCCGCGATCTGGTAGCCGGCAGCGGCGAAGGCCGTGCCATTGTGCAATTCAGGCCGGTCGGTGAAACAGACCACCACGCCCGGCGCGCCGAAACCCTCGGCCGCCAGCGGTTTGTGGCCATAGGCGGCCAGAAGGGCGCGCGCGCCCTTGCCCAGCGCGCATTGCGCCTGTTTTGCCGCGTCGAAGCCCATCGCACGGGTTTCCACCATTGCGTCGCGCAGGCCCACCAACGCATCGGTCGGCATCGTGGCGTGATAGGCGTGGCCGCCATCCTCATAGGCTTTCATGATCGCGCGCCATTTCTTGAGATCCAGCGCGAAACTGTCCGAGGTCGTTTCCTCGAGGCGCTTTTCGGCGCGCGGTCCCATCACCACGATCCCGGCCGAGGGCGCGGCGCTCCAACCCTTTTGCGGGGCAGACACCAGCACGTCGACGCCGAGGGCTTTCATGTCCACCCATGCCGCGCCCGACGCGATGCAGTCCAGCACCATCAGCGCGCCCACGTCATGCGCGGCCGCGGCCATGGCCTTGATATAGTCGTCGGGCAGGATCATCCCGGCCGAGGTTTCGACATGCGGCGCGAACACCGCCTGGGGGGCCTCGGCGCGGATGCGGGCGGTGACTTCGGCGATCGGGGCAGGCGCAAAGGGCGCTTGCGGATCGTTGCCTGACGGCCGGGCCATCAGGACCGCGGCATCCTCGGTCAGGTGACCTGCATCGAAGATCGCGCTCCAGCGGAAACTGAAAAGCCCGTTGCGCACCACGAGGCATTTGCCGCGCCCGAATTGCCGGGCGACCGATTCCATCGCAAAGGTGCCGCCACCGGGCACCAGCGCCACGGAGGCGCCGTTGTAGACCTCTTTCAGCATGTCGGAAATGTCGCGCATGACCTGCTGAAACCGTTTCGACATGTGGTTCAGCGACCGGTCGGTAAAGACGACCGAGAATTCTTCCAGGCCCTCGGGGTCGATATGGTCATGAAGCGCGGGCATCGGGGACTCCGTTTCTGTGTGGGCGCCACACTAGGGCGCGTCGGGGTCTGGCGCAACGCCGCCTGCGGCCAGAAGTTCGGGCACCGTCACCAGGCGAAAGCCGCGTGCCCGCAAACCGTCGATGATGGCAGGCAGCGCGGCACGGGTGGCGGCGCGCGACCGGGCCATCGCATGCAGCAGGATGATCGAGCCGGGCCGCGCCTGTGCCAGCGCCGTGCGCGTGATCGTCTGCGCATCGGCCGAGGGATCTGAATCGGGCGCGACATCCCACATGATCGTCAGCCGCCCCTGCTGTGCCAGCACCCAGGGCAGCACGAACAGTTTCTTGCCAAAGGGCGGCCGGAACAGGATCGGACCGTGCTGCCCGGCGGCCCGAATCGCGGCATCGGTGAGGGCCAGTTCCTCGCGCACCCACGACGGACGGGCCAGCACCATGCGGCGATGGGTAAAGGAATGATTGCCCAGCACATGCCCGGCGCTGACCAGCGCGCGGGTTTCGGCAGGCTGGTTTTCGGCCTCGAGCCCGGTGATGAAGAAGGTCGCGCGCACGCCGCGTTCCGCCAGCACGTCGAGGATCGCCTCGGTCTGGCCGGCCGTGGGCCCGTCGTCAAAGGTCAGCGCGACCAGCGGTTGCCGGGTGTCCACCCGGGCAAGGATCGGCGCAAAGAGCTGGAAATCGCGCGCCCTGGACATTTGCCACAATCCCAGAGGCACAACGAACAGGATCAGGGCAATCAGGGCGACTCGCATGGGCCGAGTCTGGGCCTGCGGCCGGGGCAGGTCCAATCACACCCCGTCACAAAACGGGCAACACGGCCTGCGCAGGGGCCGGCGCACGCGATTTCGGGGAAATGCAGACGATGGCATCCCGCCACTTGCCCTTGGGTCCCCGAGGCGGTATCTGGGCGTCACCTGGCGGGTATGGTGTAGTGGTAGCGCCTCAGCCTTCCAAGCTGATGGGGCGGGTTCGATTCCCGCTACCCGCTCCAGGTTTTCCCGCTCATTGTCCTGTTCAGGCGTTCAGCAGCGCGGTGATTGCCGCCAGATGGCTGTCCAGCGGCTGCCCTCTGCTTTCCATGTTCAGCCGCACCACGGGTTCGGTGTTCGAACTGCGCAGGTTGAACCGCCACTCGCCCATGTCCAGGCTGATTCCGTCGGTTTCGTCGATCCCCAGCGCCCGGGGTTGATAGGCCGCGCGCACGCGGGCGATCGCGGCCCCGGGATCGGCCGGGTGAAAGTTGATCTCGCCCGATGACGGAAACGCCGCGCGCCGGGCGGCCAGCAGATCCGCCAGCGCCCCCCGGCGGCTGACCAGTTCCGCCAGGACCAGCCAGGGGATCATGCCGCTGTCGCAATGCACGAAATCGCGGAAATAATGATGGGCCGACATCTCGCCACCATAGACCGCGCCGGTGTCGCGCATCGCCTGCTTGATGAAGGCATGTCCGGTGCGCGCCTGGATCGCCTGTCCGCCCGCCTGTGCGACCACGTCCTGCGTGTTCCAGATGACGCGGGGATCGTGGATGATGCGGGCCCCGGGTTCGCGGGCCAGGAACACCTGCGCAAGAAGCCCGACGATATATTCGCCGTCCACGAAGGCGCCGGTGTGATCGAAGAAGAAACAGCGGTCGAAATCGCCGTCCCAGGCGATGCCCAGGTCGGCGCCCTCTGCCTGCACCCGCTGGGCGGTCGGTGGCCGGTTTTCGGGCAACAAGGGGTTGGGGATCCCGTTCGGAAAGCTGCCGTCAGGCTGGTGATGCATCCGCACGAACTGCAACGGTGCCCCCGCATCGGCCAGGGCGGCCGCGATCGCGTCAAAGGTTGGTCCGGCGGCGCCATTGCCGGCGTTCACGACGATCCTGAGCGGTTTCAGCGCCGCCACGTCGACAAAGCGCAACACCTGCCGGACATAGGCCGCGCGCCCCTCGGCCGCGACGTCGCGCCGGGTGCCGCCCGGGCGGGCGGGGCCAAAGGCGTCGGCTTCGGCCAGCGCCTTGATCGCGGCAAGGCCCGTGGCGGAATCGAGCGGAGCCGACCCCGCGCGGACCATCTTCATGCCGTTGTAATCCATGGGATTGTGCGAGGCCGTCACACAGATCCCGCCGTCGGCCGCGAAATGGCTGGTGGCGAAATACATCTCCTCGGTGCCGGACAGGCCCAGGTCGAGAACCTCGCAGCCCTCGTCCATGAGCGCCCGGGCGACCGCATCCGCGAGGTCCCGGGAACTGGCGCGAATGTCGCGGCCGAGAACCACACGCCGCGCCCCCAGGGCGCGCGCGAAAGCCCGGCCGATCCGATAGGCGATGCCTGCGTCCAGATCCACGCCCAGCCGGCCGCGGATGTCATAGGTCTTGAAGCAGGTCAGACTCATCCCTTGGCCCCTTGCCCGCGGGCATAGACGTCTTCGTAGCGGATGATGTCGTCCTCGCCCAGATAGCTGCCGGTCTGAACCTCGATCAGGGTCAGGGGCAGCTTTCCCGGGTTCTCCATGCGGTGAACCGCGCCGAGCGGGATATAGACCGACTGATTTTCCGTCACGAGGGTCACGGTGTCGTCGATGGTCACCCGCGCGGTTCCCTCGACCACGATCCAGTGCTCCGCCCGATGATGGTGCGATTGCAGGCTCAACGCCGCGCCGGGGTGAACGACGATGCGTTTGACCTGAAACCGGGGACCCATGGCGATGCTTTCGAACCAGCCCCAGGGGCGGTGATCGCGGGGGAAGGTCTCGGCCTGGGGGGCGCCCTTGGCCTTCAGCGCGGTCACGGCTTTCTTGACCTCTTGCGCGCGCGATTTGTGGGCCACCAGAACGGCATCCGGCATGGCGACGGCGATGATGTCGCTCAGCCCGATCCCCACCAGTTCCTGGCCGGTCGATTCAGAGCGCAGCAGCGTGTCCGCGCAGTCTATGGCCTGCGCCGCGCCCTTGGTGACCACGCCCGCTGCATCGGGCCCTGCCTCGCGCCAGACGGCCTCCCAGCCGCCCAGGTCCGACCAAGCCCCGCCATAGGGGACCACGGCGAGGTTGTCGGCCTTTTCCATCACCGCGTAATCGATCGAGATATCGGCGACGCCGGCCCAGGCATCGGTGGCCAGGCGCGTGAAAGCCAGGTCCTCCTCCGCCCCTTCGACCGATGCGCGCACCTGGGCCAGAATCTCGGGCTGCAGCGCGGCAAAGGCCGCAATCAGAGTGTCGGCGCGAAACAGGAAGATCCCGGCGTTCCACAGATGCATCCCGCCATCCAGCATGGACTGCGCACGCGACAGATCGGGCTTTTCGACAAACCTGGCCAGCGGCTGCGCAACCGGGCCGAAATCCGCGTCAGGGCAGGTTGTCAGCTCCAGCCAGCCATAGCCGGTTTCGGGCCGATCCGGCCGGATGCCAAAGGTTACCATCCGGCCTTGCCGGGCGACGGGCAGGGCCTCCATCACCGCCGCGCGGAAGCGTGCGCCATCGGGAATCACATGATCCGAGGGCGCGACCAGCACCACCGCCTGCGGGTCCTGCCTTTGCAGCACCAGGGCGGCGGCCAGTATGGCGGGCGCGGTGTTGCGGGCCGCGGGTTCGATCAGGATCGCGTCAGGGGAGACCCCGGCCTGGGCCAGTTGCTCGGTCACGATGAAGCGGAAGTCCGACCCTGTCACGATGACCGGCGCCGCGAACCCCGGCCCCGAAAGCCGCCGCGCCGATGCCTGAAACAGGCTTTCCTCGCCCACGAGCGAGGAGAACTGCTTGGGATAGGATTTGCGCGAAAGCGGCCACAGGCGAGTCCCCGAGCCACCACAAAGAAGAACCGGATGAAGCAAAGAGGTCATGGACGGGCCTGTCAGGAAAACTGCGGGGTGGGGGTCAATATCGCGGAAAACATGGGCAAAAGCATGGCGACACAACGTTTTTGCCGCGCGGCCGACGCAGGATTCGCCATGGACAACGGAATCTTAACCATTTCCGATCAGCGTGGCTTTTGCGAATGACCGCTTGAAATGTTCTCATTTTGTGCGCATAAGAATGAGAACATTGTGGAAACAAACACTGTATTGCCGCCCAGAATGGGCTATGGGATAAGGGGTCGACATCATGGCAACCGCGAGCCTTCTCGACATGCAGGACAAACGTGCACAGGACAAGCAGAAGGCGCTCGACTCGGCGCTGGCGCAGATCGAACGGCAATTCGGCAAGGGGTCGATCATGCGCCTCGGTGCCGACAATCCCGTCGCCGAGATCGAGGCGACATCGACCGGATCGCTGGGCCTGGACATCGCGCTGGGGATCGGTGGCCTGCCCAAGGGGCGGATCGTCGAAATCTATGGGCCGGAAAGCTCGGGCAAGACGACGCTGACGCTGCATGTCATCGCCGAGGAACAGAAAAAGGGCGGTGTTTGCGCCTTTGTCGACGCTGAACATGCGCTCGATCCGCAATATGCCAAGCGTCTGGGCGTGAACCTCGATGAATTGCTGATCTCTCAGCCTGACACGGGCGAGCAGGCGCTGGAAATCGTCGATACCCTGGTGCGATCAGGCGCGGTGTCCGTGGTCGTGGTCGATTCGGTCGCCGCACTGACGCCGAAATCCGAACTCGAAGGCGACATGGGCGATTCGAGCGTCGGTGTCCACGCCCGCCTGATGAGCCAGGCGATGCGCAAGCTCACCGGGTCGATCAACCGTTCGAACTGCATGGTGATCTTCATCAACCAGATCCGCATGAAGATCGGCGTCATGTTCGGCTCGCCCGAGACGACGACCGGCGGCAATGCGTTGAAGTTCTACGCCTCGGTGCGGCTGGACATTCGCCGCATCGGATCGGTCAAGGATCGCGAGGAAGTGGTGGGCAACCAGACGCGCGTCAAGGTCGTGAAGAACAAGGTGGCCCCACCGTTCAAGCAGGTCGAGTTCGACATCATGTATGGCGATGGCATCTCCAAGACCGGCGAGCTGCTGGATATCGGGGTGAAGGCCGGTGTCGTCGAGAAATCGGGTTCGTGGTATTCCTATGGGGATGAACGGATCGGCCAGGGCCGCGAGAATTCGAAGAATTATCTCAAGGCGAATCCCGCCGTCGCGCTCGAGATCGAGGACAAGATCCGCGCCGCGAACGGTCTGGATTTTCACATGAGCAGCGATGATTCCGAGGTGCTGGACGATTGACCATGGCGGCCGCGTCCCCGACCGTAACCAGAGCGGAGCTTGACGCGGCCGTGCCACATATTCTGGCCGCCCCAAAGGATGGCGCGGTCATCGAGCAGTTGTGCCTGAGACCGGGTTACAATCAGCGCCGGTTCGTGGACGAAATCACGATGACCCGGGCGGGCGGCATCCCCGGGGAACGCTGGGCCGAGGCCCCCTGGCTGCGCTTGCCGGATGGGCGGCCGCATCCGGGCATCCAGGTCTGCATCCTGCAAAAGCGCGTTCTGGACCTGATTTGGCGCAACCGCGAACACAGCCCGCACCCCGGTGATACGTTCATCGTGGACATGGATCTCGGCACGGACAATCTGCCGGAAGGGCAATTGCTGCAAGCCGGCGACGTGGT
The DNA here is from genome assembly GCA_020637555.1 of Rhodobacter sp. Classification (GTDB taxonomy): domain Bacteria; phylum Pseudomonadota; class Alphaproteobacteria; order Rhodobacterales; family Rhodobacteraceae; genus Pararhodobacter. Next base: position 132,886 of record JACKKF010000003.1, read on the forward strand.
GCTGCGCGTTTCCGGGGTGTTCAATGACGCCTGCGTGAAGTGGAAAACGCGGTATGGTGACGACGCCAAGGCCTGGGTCACCGCGCCCGGCCATCCGCCTTTGCGCTTGCGTGGCATCCTGTGCAGCATCGAGCGCGATGGCCGGGTGCGCAATGGCGACCTGCTCAGAAAACTGGATCACGCGATTCGGTAGAGAAAGCGCGGCTCCGCCTTGCTGACCGTGCCTGCTGAACGGCTGCGACCGTCACGCGCTTGCGCAACCAATGTGTCGCAGTCTTTCCGGGGGATCATCGACGCGCGCCAGCCGACCGGCAGTGCCAAACCGAAATGGGACGCGCCGCAGCCGACCTCAAGGCCGCGGCGCAATCCACGGCGCGCAGGCCGTGGGCCTAGAGCGTGGCGTCATCCATCAGTTCGACGATCACCAGATCACGAACAGAGGCCCCGCGCGCGTGATCGAGCGCCGCCTGATACGCGGGCGAGCGATAGCAAGCCTCGGCGGCTTCGAGCGAGGGAAAGACACTGACGACATGGCGGGCGCGATCGGCGCCCTCCAGTGTCACATACCGTGCCGCCCGGGCAATGAACTTCCCGCCATGGGCCGCAATGGCCGGTCCGGCAAGTTCTGCATAGCGACCATAGGCCGCTGCATCCGATACCTCGACATGCGCGATCCAGAGCGCCTTTCGTGTCATGTCAAACCCCTTCGATCATGGCTTCGGCCGCGGCAATTGCCTTGTCTGCGCCGGAAATGTCGACGCCACCGCCTTGCGCCAGGTCCGGACGGCCGCCGCCGCCCTTGCCCCCCAGTTCGACGATCGCGGCCCTCAACACGTCCACCGCCGAAACGCGCGCGACAAGATCCTCGGTCACGCCGGCCGCGACGGCCGGCCGCGCGCCGGTATCCGCGATCAGCAGCACGATGCCTGACCCGATCCTGGTTTTCATGGCATCCACCATCGCAGGCAGATCCTTGCCCGTCACGCCGGTGAGAACCTGGGTCAACACCTTGATACCGTTGATTGTCCTGGCCTCGGAACCGCCAGTGCCCGCGCCACCCATGGCGAGATCGCGCTTCAACTGGGCGACCTCGTTCGCCAGGGCGCGGCGTTCGTCCGCCAGCGTGCGAACCCGCTCGACGACATCCGTCACCGGCGTTTTCAACAGCGCGGCGACATCGCTCAGTCGGGTCTCCTGGGCGCGCAGATGCGCGAGGGCGGCTGCGCCGGTCAGGGCCTCGATCCGGCGCACACCCGCAGACGAGGCCGAGTCGCCCAGCAAGACAAAGGCGCCAATGTCGCCGGTTCGCGACACATGGGTGCCCCCGCACAGTTCCAGCGAATAGGTGTTGCCGTTTGCCCCCTTGCCCGAGTCAAGCAGCCGGCCCATCGATACCACCCGCACCTCATCGCCGTATTTTTCGCCGAACAGGGCCTGCGCGCCCAGGGCGCGGGCGTCGTCAGGCGTCATGATGCGCGTCTCAACCGTGCCGTTCTGGCGAATGAAGGCGTTGACCTCGGTCTCGACGCCGGCCATTTCCTCGGCGCTGAGCGCCTTGGCATGGCTGAAGTCGAACCGCAGCCGGTCAGGGGCGTTCAGCGACCCGCGCTGCGCGACATGGTCACCCAGCGCACGGCGCAGGGCTTCATGCAGAAGGTGGGTGGCCGAGTGGTTGGCACGGATCGCACCGCGGCGCTGATGATCGACCTCCAGCTTGACCGGTGCCCCCCGTTTCAGCGTGCCTTGCAGAACCTCGGCCGCATGAACGAAAACACCGTTGATCTTGCGCGTGTCGGTGACCCGCGCTTCGCCGCCATCCCAGCGGATAAACCCGGTGTCGCCGACCTGGCCACCGGCCTCGGCGTAGAAGGGCGTCTGGTTCACCACGATCGAGACCGCGCCCGTCGCAGTGTCCACCAGCGCGTCGCCCTCGACCAGGGCAAGGACCTGACCTTCGGCGGTTTCGGTGTCATAGCCCAGAAACTCGGTGCTGCCGTGCTTTTCGGCGACGTCGAACCAGATCGCCTGATTCGCCGCTTCGCCCGAGCCGGCCCAGCTTGCGCGGGCCTTGGCTTTCTGTTCGGCCATCGCGGCCTCGAACCCCTGGGTGTCGACGCTGCGGCCAAGTTCGCGCAACGCGTCCTGCGTCAGGTCCAGCGGAAACCCATAGGTGTCATACAGGCGGAAGGCGGCTTCGCCAGGCAGATCCGACCCCGCGGGCAGTTTTTCCAGTTCGCCGTCCAGCAACTTCAGGCCGCGATCCAGCGTCTGGCGGAAACGGGTTTCTTCCAGGCGAAGGGTTTCGGTGATCAGGGCCTCGGCCTGTTTGAGTTCGGTGTAGTGGCCGCCCATGGCACGCACCAGCGCCGGCACCAGCTTGAACATCACCGGATCCTGCGCGCCCAGCATATGGGCGTGGCGCATCGCGCGGCGCATGATACGGCGCAACACATAGCCGCGACCCTCGTTCGATGGCATCACCCCATCGGCGATCAGGAACGAGGTCGAGCGCAGGTGATCCGCGATGACCCGGTGGTGGGTCTTGCCGGGCCCGTCCGGTTCGCCATCGGTCAGATTGGCCGAGGCCTCGATCAGCCCGCGCATCAGGTCGGTGTCATAGTTGTCGTGCTTGCCTTGCAGCAAGGCCCCGATCCGCTCCAGCCCCATGCCCGTGTCGATCGACTGGCGCGGCAGATCGATCATCTCGCCCGAGTCGAGCTGCTCGTTCTGCATGAACACGAGGTTCCAGATCTCGATGAAGCGGTCGCCATCCTCATCGGCCGAACCGGGCGGCCCCCCCCAGATATGATCGCCATGGTCAAAGAAGATCTCGGTGCACGGACCGCAAGGCCCGGTTGGTCCCATCCGCCAGAAATTGTCATCCGTGGGAATGCGGATGATGCGGCTGTCCGGCAGGCCCGCCACCTTCTTCCAGATGTTGGCGGCCTCGTCGTCGGTGTGATAGACCGTGACCAGCAGGCGATCCTTGGGGATGTCGAAGTCCTTGGTCAGCAGTTCCCAGGCAAAGGGGATCGCGTCGGACTTGAAATAGTCGCCAAAGCTGAAATTCCCCAGCATTTCAAAGAACGTATGATGCCGCGCGGTATAGCCGACATTGTCCAGATCGTTGTGTTTGCCGCCCGCGCGAACGCATTTCTGTGCCGTCGTCGCACGGCTGTAGTCGCGATGTTCAAGCCCGGTGAACACGTTCTTGAACTGAACCATGCCCGAGTTGGTGAACATCAGCGTCGGGTCGTTGCGCGGAACCAGCGGCGAGCTGTCCACGACCGCATGGCCCTGGCGGCGGAAATAGTCGAGAAAAGTCGAGCGGATGTCGTTGAGGCTTGCCATCGGCGGAAGGGGCCTTTGCGTGAGGTGGGTCGCGGGAATTGCGGAGTCGTGCGTATTTACTGGATTTTCGCGGCCTGGTCCAAGGGGGAATCGGGGCTGATTGACGCCGCAAGACCGCCGGCGCCGCAGTTTGAGCCGGTTAACGGATCGTTAACGCCCTATCTTTGTGCCGCAAATATCCCGGGGGGTGAATTTGCGCAGCAAAGAGGGGGGCAGCGCCCCCCCGTCGCGGTCTGCCAAAGGCAAAGGCCCCGCATCGCTGCGGGGCCTTTCCAGGGGTGCGGCCGCGATCAGCTCTTGGCCAGATCGCGCAGCACATAGTGCAGAACGCCGCCGTGCTTGACGTAGTCGACCTCGATCTCGGTGTCGATGCGGCACTTCAGGGTGATCGTCTTGGCGGTTCCATCCTTGTAGGTGATGGTGCAGGGCACTTCGGACAGCGGCTTGATGTCGTCCGAAAGCCCCTCGATCGCGATCACCTCGTCGCCAGTCAGACCCAGCGACTTGCGGGTCTGCCCGCCGGTGAATTCGAACGGAATGACGCCCATGCCGACCAGGTTCGACCGGTGGATGCGTTCAAAGCTCTCGGCGATGACCGCCTTGACGCCCAGCAGGTTGGTGCCCTTGGCCGCCCAGTCACGCGACGAGCCGGCGCCGTATTCGATCCCGCCGATCACGACCAGCGGCGTGCCCTGGTCGACATAGGCCATGGCCGCGTCATAGATCGAGGTCTGCTGACCGTCGGGGCCCTTGGTATAGCCGCCCTCGACCCCGTCCAGCATCTCGTTCTTGATGCGGATGTTGGCAAAGGTGCCGCGCATCATGACCTCGTGGTTGCCCCGGCGCGACCCATAGCTGTTGAAGTCCTTCACCGCGACCTGACGGTCGGTCAGGTATTTCCCGGCCGGGGTCGTCGCCTTGAACGACCCGGCGGGCGAGATGTGGTCGGTGGTGATCATGTCACCCAGCAGCGCCAGGATCCGCGCGCCCTCGATCGGCCGGATATGACCTTTCTCGGGGCTCATGCCGCGGAAATAGGGCGGGTTCTGGATATAGGTCGAGGTCGGCGGCCAGTCATAGGTTTCGCCGCCGGCGACGTCCACGCCCTGCCATTTCGCGTCGCCCTTGAACACATCGGCGTATTTCTCGAGGAACGCTGCGCGGGTGACGACACGGTCCACCAGATCGGAGATTTCCGTGTCGGTCGGCCAGATGTCCTTCAGATAGACGGGCTGGCCATCCTTGCCGGTTCCCAGCGGTTCGGTCGTCAGGTCGATGTTCATGTCGCCAGCCAGTGCATAGGCGACGACCAGAGGCGGCGAGGCCAGGTAGTTCGCGCGCACATCGGGGCTGATGCGGCCCTCGAAGTTGCGGTTGCCCGACAGCACGGCGGTCGCGACCAGATCGCCCTCGGCAATCGCCGCCGAGATTTCGGGCTGCAAGGGGCCCGAGTTGCCGATACAGGTGGTGCAGCCGAAACCGACGATGTTGAAGCCGATCGCGTCGAGGTCGTCTTGCAGGCCGGCGGCCTTCAGATACTCCTCGACGACCTGCGACCCGGGCGCGAGCGAGGTTTTCACCCAGGGCTTGCGGTTCAGCCCCAGTTCACGCGCCTTGCGCGCGACAAGACCCGCGCCGATCAGCACATAGGGGTTCGAGGTGTTGGTGCACGAGGTGATCGAGGCGATCACGACCTTGCCCGAGGTCATGGCGTAATCCTCGCCCTTCACGGCGACGGCCTTGTCCAGCGGGCGCTTGAAGGTCTCGGTCATTTCCTTGGCGAAGGCGGCCTTGGCGCCGGTCAGCGGCAGGTAGTCCTGCGGGCGCTTGGGGCCCGAGATCGCCGGCACGATGGACCCCATGTCGAGTTCCAGCGTCGAGGTGTAGACGGGTGCATAGTCCGACCCGCGCCAGAAACCGTTTTCCTTGGCATAGGCTTCGACCAGGGCCACGCGGGCCTCGTCGCGGCCGGTGTTGCGCAGATAGCGCAGGGTTTCGTCGTCGATCGGGAAGAACCCGCAGGTCGCACCGTATTCCGGCGCCATGTTGGCGATGGTGGCGCGCTGTGCCAGCGGCAGGTGGTCCAGGCCTTCGCCGTAGAATTCGACGAACTTGCCGACCACGCCGTGCTTGCGCAGCATCTGCACGACCTTGAGCACCAGGTCGGTGCCGGTGGTGCCTTCGACCATCCTGCCGGTCAGCTTGAAGCCGACGACCTCGGGGATCAGCATGGAAATCGGCTGACCCAGCATCGCGGCCTCGGCCTCGATCCCGCCGACACCCCAGCCCAGCACGGCCGCGCCGTTGACCATGGTGGTGTGGCTGTCGGTGCCGACCAGCGTGTCGGGATAGGCGATTTCGGCGCCGGTCTGGTCCTTGTCGGTCCAGACGGTCTGCGCCAGGTATTCCAGGTTGACCTGGTGGCAGATACCGGTGCCCGGAGGCACCACGCGGAAGTTCTCGAACGCGCCCTGACCCCATTTCAGGAACTGGTAGCGTTCCATGTTGCGTTCATATTCCAGGTCGACGTTTTTCTGGAAGGCGCGCGGGTTGCCGAATTCGTCGATCATGACGGAGTGGTCGATCACCAGATCCACCGGCACCAGCGGGTTGATCTTTTGCGCGTTGCCGCCCAGCGCCTTGATGCCGTCCCGCATCGCGGCCAGGTCCACGACCGCGGGCACGCCGGTGAAGTCCTGCATCAGCACCCGGGCCGGACGATAGGCGATCTCGCGCGGGTTCTTGCCGCCGTTCGCGCCCCATTCGGCAAACGCCTTGATGTCATCGGTCGAAACGGTGAAGCCGCCGTCCTCGAACCGCAGCATGTTTTCCAGCACCACCTTCAACGAAGCCGGCAGGTTGCTGAAATCGCCGAGGCCGGCGGCCTGGGCGGCAGGGATCGAGTAGTAGGCGAGGGTCTTGCCGCCGACGCTGAGCGATTTGCGCGTCTTGGCGGTGTCTTTACCGACGATCACGGTCATGGGGAGGCTCCCTTCGGGTCAAGAGGGGTTTGGCTGAGGCTGCTCATGCCTTATCTGCCGCCGCCGATCAAGGGGGGCGGGCCGATTTTGTATACCATTGTGCACAAAATTGCCGGGTTCGGCCCGCGGTCACCGCGCCAACGGTCACGGCGCGTTGTCGGGCTGTCACAAGCTGGTGTAGCCTGTCGCATGCGGTCTTGCCTGGGCTTGCGTCGTGGGTCATTTGCCGGTTCATTGGGCACAGTCATCAGGAGTGGGGTGCATGACGCTGATCGCTACATCGCGGGCAGACGGGAACCTGCGCAACGCTGCGCGGACCGCGTCGGGATGGCTGATCGCGCTCGTGCTGGCCGTGGCGCCGATGGCGGGGGCGAAGGGCCAGACCCCGGCCACCGTTGAGGACACGGCATCAGTCGATCATCCCGTCCTGCTGGAACTCTACACCGCGCAGGGCTGCGCCTCGTGTCCGCCTGCCGACGCGATGATGCTGGATCTCGCGGGGCGTGACGATGTGGTCGCGTTGGCGCTGCATGTCGATTACTGGGATTACATCGGCTGGGCGGACACCTTTGCCGATCGCGCCTATACCGAGCGCCAGCAGCGGTATGCGCGCCGCTTCGGCCATTCGACGATCTACACGCCGCAGGTGGTCATCAATGGCACGCAGGTGCTGGAAGGGTTCCGTGTCGACGAGGTGCTGGACACCATCCGCAGCCAGCACGCCCGCCCGCCCGAGGTGACCATCGCCCTGACACGCACCGACACGGGCGCATTGGAGATCAGCGCCGTGCCGGCCGCCGAGGTCGCGCCCCAGGTGGCCATGGCCTCGCGCCGTTCGGCGGTGGCGAGCGTCCAGTTGAATTCGGTGGTCGGCTCGTTGAGCATGGGCGCCGCCGCCGAATCCGAACCGCAGGCCGACACGGCCGCCGCCGCCGCGGTCGCCGTGCCGCCGCCGGCACCGACGGCCGCTGGCCCCTACACCGTGCAACTGGTTCGCTACCGTCCCGAGGCCACCGTGGACATCCTGGACGGCGAAAACGCCGGCCGCGTGGCCGATTACGCGAATATCGTTACCAGCTGGCAGGTGATTGCCGGCTGGGACATGCGCGCACCGCTCAACATCACGGTCCCTCTGGACGGCGACGAACCGGCCGTGGTGCTGGTGCAGGAGGCCGGTCAGGGCGAGGTTCTGGCCGCCGCACGGTTGCGCTGATCACGCCGGCTCGGTGTTCTTCCAGCGCCGGTGCAGCCAGAACCATTGCCCGGGATGCGCCCGCACGCGCGCCGAGGCGCTGTCGTTCAGCGCCTGTGTCATGGTCAGCGCATCTGAATGCGGGATGGGGGCCTCGACCTCGATGGTGAAGGTGACGCCGTCCGCATTGCGGGTCGCATAGAGCGGCACCAGCAAGGCGTTGTATTTCAGTGCCATCTTGGCGGCCGAGGTCGCGGTCCACGCGGGTTTTCCCAGAAAGGGCACCAGCTCGCCACGCGCCATGTAGTGATCGCCCAGCAGGCCCAGCATGCCGCCCGATTTCAGGAACCGCAGCATGTCGGTCATTCCCTCGGGGCCCCGGGGAAACAGCGGTGCGGCGATGCTTTCGATCGTGTCCACATAGCGGCGGTTTGCCAGCGGATTGGTCATCGGCATATACAGCCCGCCGACCTTGAACCCCCGCGCCGTCAGCCCGGCGCGCCAGGCATCGTAATTGCCGAAATGCGCCGACACCAGGACCACGGGCCGACCCTGGGCATGGGCCTGATCCAGCGCCGCCAGACCTGGCCCGCCGATCGGCAGGGTGGCGGCAAAGCGGGCAAATTCGGTGCCGGAATGCAGTTCGATGAAGCTGCGGCCGAAATTGTCGGCAACACTCGTGCAAATGGTGCGGACCTCGGCCGGGGTCAGGTCGGGCAGGACCAGCGCCAGGTTTTCGCGCACGCGCCGGTTCAGCGCCAGGGGCCCCAGGATGCGGCGGAAGATCCAGCTCATGGCGGCCAGGCGCTTGCGATAGGGCAACAGGCGCACGCCGCGGATGATTGCCGCCGTGGCCATGTCCTCGATGCGGTGGCGAAGCGTCGGCTGGTCAGGGGCGGGGGAAACGGGCATCGGACCTGAGGGACTGGGACAGCCCGGGGGTTCTAGCCCTGCGAGTCCGCCCTGTCCAGCGCGGCCGCGGCGGGATGCGTGGCCTTTCGCCGGTTGTGCCACCAGACCCATTGTTCAGGATGGGCGCGAACCTGGGCGGCAAAGGCATCGTTCAGCGCCTGCGTCATGGTGCGCGGGTCCGAAGCCGGCACCGGAGCATCGATCCAGATGCGGAACCCGGGCGCGGTGTCCGTGCGGATGCCCCAGATCGGCACCAGGACCGCGTCGTATTTCAGCGCCATCTCGGCCATCGACAGCACCGTGCGCGTCGGCTGGCCGAGAAAATCCAGCATCACCCCTTGCGGGCGGTCCAGATCCATCAGGATGCCCAGCATCCCGCCCCCCCTGAGGAAGCGGACCAGGGCCCTGAGGCCTTCGCCCGTGTCGGGAAACATCGGTGCGCCCGAGGCCTGAACCGCCCGCAGATAGCGGTCATTCAGCGCCGGACTGCCGAGTTCCTTGAAATAGCCGCCGACGGGATAGCCCTGTGCGATCAGCGCCAGGCGCCACGCGTCATAATTGCCGAAATGCGCGGACACCAGGATCGCGGGTCGGCCCTGGGCACGGGCCTGGGCGAGGGCCTCGGCGCCGGGCCCTTGCAGCGGCAGATCGGCGACGCGGGCGGCGAGGTCCCCGGCCGAAAGCACCTCGGTGACCATGCGCGCCAGGTTGCCGGGCACGCGGGTGGCGATGCGCCGCACCTCAGGCTCGGGCAGGTCGGGTCGGAAATGCCGGACCGCGTCGGCAACGCGACGGCGCATCGACGACAGGCGGCCAATCAGGCGCCCGACGACACCGGCGCCGCGCACCCGCACCGGATAGGGCAGTCGCATCAGCATCGACACCAGACCCAGCAACACACGGTCGCGGGTCCGTTCGGGGCGCGGCGTCTCGTCGTCTGGCAGGGTCATGGGGCGCAACGGGGGCGGCAAAGACGAACGCGGCCGCTCCGGGTCTGGAACGGCCGCGCGGGAATTCTGGGGTTCACGGTCGGCCTGGGCCGCGCCGGATCACACCGCTTCGCTGATGAACTTCACCGCGTCGCCGAAGGTCTGGATGTTTTCGGCGGCATCATCGGGGATCTCGATCCCGAACTCTTCCTCGAAGGCCATCACCAGTTCGACGGTGTCGAGCGAGTCGGCGCCCAGATCGTCGATGAACGAGGCGTTCTCGGTGATCTTGTCTTCTTCGACGCCGAGATGCTCGACCACAATCTTCTTCACGCGATCAGCGATGTCGCTCATGTTCTGTCCTCGTCTACCTTCGGCGGAACCCGCCGTGATGTTGAATGCGTTCTCGCAGCTGTGACGACCGCGCCGCGCTTTGCGTGCGAACCGGCCGGACCAGCACGGGCGGGCCCGTCTCGATCAGCGCCGCCTATAGCACAAGCGTGACACAAGGCAAACGCTTTCCCGATTGCGTGATCGGTTCGGGTGCGGGGCGTGAAAGAGGTGGCGCGAAGGGTGCAGAACCGTGGAAATGCAGGGGAATTCGGCCCCGGCGCCGATGACATTGCGACATTTGCGCCGGGTGGATTGTGATCGCCGGATGCGGAAACCGAGGGCAGGACGGCGGGCTGGACCGGGCGAGTGACGGCGCGGGTGATTCCGGGCCGGACCAGGACCAGCGGCATCGCCTGTCCTGCCGGGGGTCACATCATCGCCATGCCGCCGTTGACGTGCAGCGTCGCGCCGGTGACATACCCCGCCTCGGGCGAGGCGAGATACAGCACGGCGGCGGCGATTTCCTCGGGCGTGCCCATGCGGCCCGCGGGGATCTGGCCGTTGATCCTGTCCTTCTGATCGTCGGTCAGCTTGTCGGTCATCGGAGTCGCGATGAAGCCGGGGGCCACCGCGTTGGCGGTGATCCCGCGCGAGGCGACCTCGGCCGCGATGGACTTGGTCAGGCCGATCATCCCGGCCTTGGACGCGGCGTAATTCACCTGTCCGGCGTTGCCCGTGGCACCGACCACCGAGGAAATGTTGACGATCCGCCCCCAGCGCCCCTTCATCATCGGACGGACGACCGCGCGGCACAGGCGCATGGTTGCGGTCAGGTTCACGTCGATCACCGCCGCCCAGTCGTCATCGGACATGCGCATGAAGATCTGGTCGCGGGTGATGCCGGCGTTGTTGACCAGGATGTCGATGCCGCCCATCGCCTCGATCGCCTGTTTCGGCAAGGCTTCGACCGCTGCGGCGTCCGACAGGTTGCAGGGCAGCACGAAGGCCCGGTCGCCCAGCGCGTCGGCGAGGGCCTTGAGCGGCGCTTCGCGGGTGCCGGACAGGCCCACGATGGCCCCCGCTCCATGGAGCGCACGGGCGATGGCCGCACCGATGCCACCGGATGCGCCGGTGATGAGGGCGCGTTTGCCACTGAGGTCGAACATGGGGGGTCCTTTCGTCTGACGTCTGTTCCGGGCCGGGGTCTGCCCGCGTTCTATCAACCGATTGGGATCGGCGCCAGCGCGCAGGAAGCTGCCGGGCGGGCTTTTCCAGCCGGGAAACAATGTGTATGTGGCAGTCAAAGGCTATTGGTCGGAGGAACATAGATGCGCCGAGTCGTGGTGACGGGTCTGGGAATGGTCACACCGCTGGCTTGCGGGGTCGAGGAAACCTGGAAGCGGCTCATTGCCGGGCAGTCGGGGGCCGGTCCGATCACCCGCTTCGACGCAAGCAATCTGGCGACGACCTATGCGTGCGAGATTCCCTTTGGCGATGGCAGCGACGGGACCTTCAATCCGGACGACTGGATGGAACCCAAGGATCGCCGCAAGGTCGACGACTTCATCCTCTACGGGTTGACCGCCGCCGCGCAGGCCGTGGCCGACGCGGGCTGGACCCCCGAGGACGAGGAAAGCCGCCTGCGCACCGGCGTGATGATCGGGTCGGGCATCGGTGGTCTGACCTCGATCGCCGAAACCGCGATCCTGATCAAGGAGCGCGGACCCAAGCGGGTTTCGCCCTTCTTCATCCCCGGAAGCCTGATCAACCTGATTTCCGGTCAGGTCAGCATCCGCTATGGGTTCAAGGGGCCGAACCATGCCGTCGTGACCGCCTGTTCGACCGGCGCGCACGCCATCGGCGACGCGGCGCGGCTGATCATGCTGGGCGACGCGGATGTCATGGTCGCGGGCGGGGCCGAAGCGCCGATCAGCGAAATCGGCATCGCCGGGTTCAATGCCTGCAAGGCCTTGTCCACCAAGCGCGGCGATGACCCGCAAAAGGCCAGCCGGCCCTATGATGCCGACCGTGACGGGTTCGTGATGGGCGAGGGCGCCGGGATCGTCGTGCTCGAGGAATACGAACACGCCAAGGCGCGCGGCGCGCGGATCTATGCCGAGGTTCTGGGCTATGGCCTGTCGGGCGATGCCTATCACATCACCGCGCCGGCCGAGGACGGCGACGGCGGGTTCCGCAGCATGTCGGCGGCGCTGGCGCGTGCCGGTCTGACACCCGCGGATGTCGATTACATCAACGCGCATGGCACCTCGACCATGGCCGACACGATCGAACTGGGCGCGGTCGAGCGCCTGATGGGCGATGCGGCGGACAAGGCCACGATGTCCTCGACCAAATCGAGCATCGGGCATCTGCTGGGCGCGGCTGGCGCTGTCGAGGCGATCTTCTGTGTGCTGGCGATCCGCGATCAGGTCGCGCCGCCGACCATCAACCTCGACAATCCGGCGGTGGCGCCCAGGCTGGACCTGGCGCCCAATCAGGCGCGGCATCGCAAGATCGACGTGGCGTTGTCGAATTCCTTCGGCTTTGGCGGCACGAATGCCAGCCTGGTGTTGGGCAAGGTTCGCGACTGATGTGGAAGCACATCGCCGCCAATGCGCTGACGCTGCTGATCGTGGCGTTTGTCCTGCTGGGCGGGGTGGTGGCGATGGGCCAGCACGCCTTTACCGCGCCGGGGCCGCTGTCGCAGGCGATCTGTCTGCGCGTCGAACAGGGCGCGAATTTGCGCGGGGTCGCGCAGTCGCTGAACGAGCAGGGCGCGATTTCCAGCGCGACGCTGTTTCGGGTCGGTGCGCAGTATGACGGACGTGACAGTCGCCTGCGCTTCGGCTCGTATCTGGTTCCTGCGGGGGCCTCGATGCATGAGATCCTCGATATCGTGACGCGCGGCGGGGCGTCGACCTGTGGCACCGAAGTGGTGCTGCGGATCGGCATCACGCAAAGCGAATACCAGGTGCGCGAACTGGACCCCGCCACCAATCGGTTCGAGGAAACGCTGGACCTGCCGCTGGAAACAACCGAGTTCCCGGCCGAATATCAGCGCGTGGCCCAGGCGCCGGACACGCGGTTCCGCATCGCCATCGCCGAAGGCACGACAAGCTGGCAGATCTGGACCGCCCTGAACGGGGCCGAGTTCCTGACCGGCGATCTGCCCGACGTTCCCGCCGAGGGTGTGCTGGCGCCTGACAGCTACGAGGTTCGCCGCGGCGCCGATCGTGGGGCGCTGGTGGCGGACATGGAGGCCCGGCAGTCGGCCATCCTGGCGGAGGCATGGGCCAACCGGGCCGAGGGGCTACCCCTCGCCACGCCGGAAGAGGCCCTGACGCTGGCCTCGATCGTCGAGAAGGAAACCGGTGTGGCCGAAGAGCGCCGCGTGGTCGCGAGCGTGTTCATCAACCGCCTGCGCGCGCCGATGCGATTGCAGACCGACCCGACGGTGATCTACGGCATCACCCATGGGCAGGGGGCGCTGGGCCGGGGTCTGAGGCGATCCGAGCTGAACGCGCGCACGCCCTATAACACCTATCAGATCGACGGCCTGCCACCGACGCCCATCGCCAACCCGGGCAGGGCCGCGATCCAGGCTGTTCTGAACCCCGAGACGACGGATTACCTGTATTTCGTTGCCGACGGCACCGGCGGGCATGTGTTCTCGAGCACCTTGGCCGAACACAATGCCAACGTCGCCCGCTGGCGGCAGATCGAGGCCGGACAGGATAACTGATGCCCGGCCTTGGTGCCGCGATCCAGGCGTTATCATCCTGTTTGGCCAGAGCCGTGATGATGGCCTGGATTGCGGCACCAAGGCCGGGCGCAGACCTCGGCCTTTGACCGCAGGGTCTGTTCGAGGGTGACGATGAACGCTGCGGATTTGGCGCGCGTATTGCCTTGATTGCGTGCCGATTGATGGCAGTGACTGGCGATGGCTCGAAAGGTGCGAGGCCCTGAGAGGACCGCCGGCAGTCCAAAGGGGATGGCCCGAGGTCAGGGATCTTCGAGCCTTTGCCGAGAAACCACGCGAATTTTAGTTGAATCGCGAATGCAACCTATGATGGAAAAACTTGACTTTGCGCACGCCATGATGTAAGGCTTTCTGCACGCTGGAAGAATTGGGCAAGCGGTTCGGGTCTCTCCCGGGCCGCTTTTCCTTTTGGATCGCACGGGGCAGCGAAACAGCGGGCACACGCATGAAGAAACGGAACCCCGGAACCGGGGAGGACGCGCTGCGGCATCTGGTGCCGCAAGCGGAACGGCAATTGGCCGCCTACGGCGCAGAGCTGGACGCGGTGATCGAGGACATCAGGGCCGGGAAATTCGGATCGTCGCGGGAACTGGCGACGGTCGTTTCGGCGTTGCGCAAGGCATTGGAGGCCGTGTTCAGTGAGCGTGCAAAACTTGAAAAGATCGTCGAACAATCCGGACGCGGGCGCGCCGGAGAGATGGATCTCGCCGCAGCCCGCGCCGAGGTCCGACGCCGAATGGATCGCCTGCGCGCCTCGTTCGGAGCGGGAACTTTTCCTGAAGAGCCTGAGTAGAAATGCGCTGCTGGCGCTGCCCTGGCTGTTCGATTTCTGGGCCCTGCCACACCAGCGGGCGCCCGACGGGGCGTGGCGAAACTGGGTCTGCATGGGGGGACGCGGAGCGGGCAAGACGCGCGCGGGCGCGGAATGGGTGCGCGCCCAGGTCGAGGGCGCGCGGCCGGACACGCCCGGGCGTGCGCGGCGCGTGGCCCTGGTGGGCGAGACCTATGACCAGGTGCGCGAGGTCATGATCTTCGGCGACAGCGGCGTTCTGGCCTGCTGTCCCCCCGACCGCCGCCCGCAATGGGAGGCGACGCGCCGTCGTCTGGTCTGGCCGAATGGTGCCGTTGCGCAGGCTTTTTCGGCGCAGGAACCCGAAGCCCTGCGCGGGCCCCAGTTCGACGCCGCCTGGGCCGATGAACTGGGCAAGTGGAAAAAGGCGCAAGACGCCTGGGACATGATGCAATTCGCGCTGCGCCTGGGCGACGATCCCCGCTGCGTGGTGACGACCACGCCGCGCAATCAGGGCCTGCTGAAGGATCTGCTGGCCCGCGACACGACCGTGGTGACGCAAGCGCCAACCCATGCGAACAAGGCCTGGCTCGCGGCCTCGTTCCTGGCCGAGGTCGAAGCGCGCTATGGCGGCACGCGGCTGGGTCGGCAAGAGCTGGAGGGGCTCTTGCTGGATGACGCCGAGGGCACGCTGTTCCCGCAGGCGCTGATCGAAGGGTGCCGGATCGAGACGGCCCCAGCCTTTGACCGTGTGGTGGTGGGGTTGGATCCCGCGGTGACGGGAAAGGCCGGGTCCGATCTGTGCGGCATTGTCGTGGTCGGCGCCGTGACCGAGGGGCCGCCGACAGACTGGCGCGCCGTGGTGCTGGAGGATGCCAGCGTCAAGGCCGCCAGCCCGGGCGACTGGGCGCGCGCCGCCTTGGCGGCCATGGAGCGCCACGGCGCCGAGCGTTTGATCGCCGAGGTCAATCAGGGTGGCGATCTGGTGGCCGAGGTCCTGCGGCAGGTCGATCCGCTGGTTCCGGTGACGACGGTTCATGCGACGCGCGGCAAGGTGGCGCGGGCGGAACCCGTGGCGGCGCTGTATGAACAGGGGCGGGTGCGGCATCTGCGCGGCCTTCAGCCGCTTGAGGAGCAGATGGCCCAGATGACCGCGCAAGGGTTCCGTGGCCCCGGCAGTCCCGACCGGCTGGACGCGCTGGTCTGGGCCGTGCATGCGTTGATTCTGGAGCCGGCGGCGCATTGGCGAAGGCCCCGGGTGCGGGTGTTGTGACATGGGGGGCGCTTGCCCCCCTTTTTCATTTCGGCCTGTTGCGCCGGTCCCGCACGCACCGCGCGCTGACTCCTCCGTTTCTTAGTGACTCGCTGCGATAACCCGCTTCAAGGCCGAGGCATCCGCGGTCCAGCCCGGGTGCAGCGCGACAAGGAGGCAGAGGCATGTTCGATTTTCTTCGCAAGCCCGTGGCGGTGCCCGAGGCAAAGGCCTCGGCCGTGGGGCCCTTGACGGCGGGTGGTGTGGGCCGGATGGCCGCGGTGCAGTCCGCAACCTCGCAACCGCGCTGGACCGCGCGCGACACGGTTTCGCTGACCCGGGCCGGGTTTCTGGGCAATCCCGTGGGCTTCCGCGTGGTGCGGCTGATCTCGGAAGCGGCCGCGGCGCTGCCCCTGGTCCTGCAGGATGGCGAACGCCGGTATGACGCGCATCCGCTGCTGGCGCTCATCCGCCGCCCGAACCCGGCGCAGGGCCGGGCCGAATTCCTGGAGGCGGTCTATGCGCAGCTTCTGCTGTCGGGCAACGCCTATGTCGAGGCCGTCGCGGCCGAGGCCGGCGGCGCCCCGGTCGAGTTGCATGTGTTGCGTTCGGACCGGATGGCGGTGGTTCCAGGCGCCGATGGCTGGCCTGCGGCTTATGACTATGCGGTCAGTGGGCGCAAGCATCGCTTCGTGATGGGTGAGGGGCCGGCGCCCATCTGCCATGTCCGCGCCTATCACCCACTGGATGACCATTACGGCCTGTCGCCGATCGAGGCGGCGGCAACGGCGGTCGATGTGCACAACAGCGCATCGCGCTGGTCCAAGGCACTGCTGGACAACGCCGCGCGTCCTTCGGGTGCCATCGTGTTCAAGGGGGCGGACGGGCAGGGCGGCATGTCGAACGAGCAGTTCGAACGCCTGCAGGCCGAGATGGAGATGCACCACCAGGGCGCGCGTAACGCCGGTCGGCCGATGCTGCTGGAGGGGGGGCTGGATTGGAAACCCATGGGGTTCAGCCCCTCGGACATGGAATTTCACAAGACCAAGGAAGCCGCCGCGCGCGAGATCGCGCTGGCTTACGGGGTGCCGCCGATGATGCTGGGCATTCCGGGCGACGCGACCTATGCGAACTACCAGGAGGCCAACCGCGCCTTTTACAGGCTGACGGTGTTGCCGCTGGCGGCCAAGGTGGCGGATTCGCTGTCGCACTGGCTGTCCGGGTTCGTTGGCGAGGACCTGACGCTGAAACCCGATCTCGACCAGGTTTCGGCCCTGGCGGTCGAACGGGATGCGCATTGGCGTCGCGTGGCCGACGCCGCGTTCCTGACCGAGGCAGAGAAGCGCGCCCTTCTGGGCCTGCCTCCCCGGACCGATGACGCATGAGTGCGCAACGCAAGGCAACGGTCGGCGGCTCGCGGTTTCTCTATGACAGCTTCGACCTGGCGCAGGCCCGGATCGATGCGCAGGAGCGGATCGACGACGAGCGGCGCGCCGGTCTGGAATACCGGCTGGGCAAGATCGAGGAGGCGCTGGAGCGGCTGGAAAAGCGGCTCTGGCTGGCGGTCTACGGGGTGGCCTCGGGGGTGGTGGTGCATGGTGCGCTGGCCCTGGTGGCGGCGCGGATCTGAGGAGGCGTCATGCAGGGACTTGAGACGAAATTCCACCAGCCGGGCACGGTGGCGATGGATACGGGGTCGGTGATCCGGGGCTACGCGTCGGTCTTTGGGGTGCTGGATCAGGGCGGCGACATGGTGATGCCGGGCGCCTATGCGGCCTCGCTCGGGCGGATCAAGGCCGCGGGCGGCAAGGTGCGGATGCTGTGGCAGCACGATCAGGGCCAGCCTATCGGCGTGTGGGACGAGGTGGTGGAAGACGCGCACGGGCTGCGTGTCACCGGGCGTCTGCTGACCGAGGTCGAGAAGGGACGCGAGGCGGCGGCCCTGATGGCCGCGGGCGCGGTGGACGGGCTGTCCATCGGCTATCGCACCATCAAGGCGGAAAAGCTGCCGTCTGGCGGGCGGAGGCTGATCGAGCTGGAGCTGTGGGAAGTGTCGCTTGTGACATTCCCGATGCTGCCTGTCGCGCGCGTTGCGGCCAAGGCGGCCGCGCCCGGGCTGATCGGCACCTTTGCCCAGGGGATCGAGGCCGCGCGGCGCGCTCTCAAGGGGTGACGCCCACGGCAGGCTGAAGAACGGCGCGCCCCCGTCGGGGGTGTGCGGTGGGGGCGGGTGCCCGGTGAGGAACCCGCGGATTGGCAACCATGAAAGGATGGATGCGATGAGCAGCGAAGTTCCGGGCCAAGGCCGGGAAACGGGCGCGACGCGGGAGCCGGTCGGCGAGGCGGCGCAACTGAAGACGGCGCTGGATGGGTTCGTGACCGAGATCAAGACCTTCCGCGCCGATGTGATGAGCAATCTGAAAGAACAGGACGAGCGACTGACCATGCTGGACCGCAAATTCTCGACCAAGACCGCCCGCCCCGTGCTGGCGCAATCCGACGCGGGCGAGGGCCTGCACCTGAAGGCGTTTGACGCCTATCTGCGTTCGGGCGACGACGACGCGCTGCGCGGCCTGGTGCTGGAGGGCAAGGGCCTGAACACCGCCGTCAATTCCGAGGGCGGCTATCTGGTCGATCCGCAGACCTCGGATCGCATCCAGGGCGTGCTGACCTCGGCCGCGTCGATCCGCGCCATCGCCAGCGTCGTGCAGGTCGAGGCGGGGTCCTTCGACGTGCTGGTGGACCATGGCGACGTGGGCTCGGGCTGGGCGACGGAGTCGAGCACGCTGACCGAGACGGGCACGGCGGCGATCGACCGCATCTCGATCAAGCTGCACGAGCTGAGCGCGATGCCCAAGGCCTCGCAACGGTTGCTGGAAGACAGCGCCTTTGATGTCGAGGGCTGGCTGGCCGAGCGCATCGCGCTGAAATTCGCCCGCGCCGAGGCCTCGTCCTTCATCTCGGGCGACGGCGTGGACAAGCCGCGCGGGTTCCTGGACCACACCATCGTTGCCGACGGCACCGAAATCTGGGGTGAGCTGGGCTATGTGCCGACGGGCGCGGCGGGTGATTTCAGCGCCACCAATCCGGCCGATGCCATCGTCGATCTGGTCTATGCGCTGGAAGCCGGCTATCGCGCCAACGCGAGTTTCGTGATGAATTCGAAAACTGCGGGCGCCGTGCGCAAGATGAAGGACGTGGACGGCCGCTTCCTGTGGTCGGACGGCCTGGCGGCGGGGGAACCCGCGCGTCTGATGGGCTATCCCGTGCTGATCGCCGAGGACATGCCCGACATCGCCGCCGATGCCCATGCCATCGCCTTCGGCGATTTCCACGCGGGCTATACCGTGGCCGAGCGCCCCGATCTGCGGGTGTTGCGCGATCCCTTCAGCGCCAAGCCCCATGTGTTGTTCTACGCGACCAAGCGCGTGGGCGGCGACGTGACCGATTTCAACGCGATCAAGCTGCTGAAGTTCGCGGCCTCGTAATCGGCGCGGGTCGAGATTGGGGCGACCCCACGGGCGGGGTCGTTCCAATGGCGGCGCAGGCGCGCTGGGCGGGCCAGAAGGGTCCAACGCCCCGCACCGTCCGGCTGCTCCCCTCCGTGCGAGCGGTGTCGGGGGCGCGTCTGCGCCGGTTTTCTGCCGGGGACAACAGGAGGCGAGCATGAACCTGATCGAAACCAGTGCGGTTCTGGATGGCGACCTGCCGGTCGCGGAATTTCGCGCGCATCTGCGGCTGGGCACGGGCTTTGCCGACGACACCTCGGGCGATGCGTTGCTGGTGCGCTATTTGCGCGCCGCCATCGCCGCGATCGAGGCGCGCACAGGCAAGGCCCTGATGTCGCGCGGGTTCCGCCTGACGCTGGACCGCTGGCGCTGGGCCGATGCGCAGGCGCTGCCGGTCGCGCCGGTGACGGCGGTTTCGGCCGTGACGCTGATCGACGCGGCGGGGGACGAGACGGTGGTGGACCCGGCGCGCTGGCGGCTGGTGGTGGATCGCCATCGCCCGCAGATCCTGGCGACCGGAGCGGTGCTGCCGCAGGTTCCGACAAATGGCGCGGTCACGGTGGATTTCACGGCGGGCTTCGGTGCTGTCTGGGATGCGGTGCCCGACGATCTGCGCGAAGCCGTGCTGCTTCTGGCCGCGCAATACTACGAGGGCCGCACCGGTGGCGCACCGATGCCGGGCACCGTCGCCGCGCTGACCGCGCGCTGGATGCCTGTGCGGGTCACCGCCGGAGGGCATCGCTGATGGGCTATTCCTTGAACCGGCCGATGGTGCTGGAGGAGCCCGGCACCCTGCCTGACGGGGCAGGGGGCTACACCACCGCATGGACGGCGTTGGGCACGCTGTGGACCGAACTGCGCGCGGGTGCGGGCAGCGAACGGCGCGGGCTGATCGCCCCCGAGGGACGGATGCTGTTCCGCGTCTATCTGCGCGCCGCGCCGCAGGGCAGCCCGCAACGTCCGCGCCCGGACCAGCGGCTGCGCGACGGAGCACGGCTGTTCACCATCCTCGCCGTGAGCGAGGCCGATCCGGCGGGTGCCTTTCTGATCTGCCATGCACGCGAGGAGGTTCCGGCATGAGCTATCAATCGGCGGCGGCGGTGCAGGTCGCCTTGTTCGATCTGCTCTCGGGCGATGCGACGCTGGCGGGGTTGGTGCCGGGCGGGCTCTTTGACGCGCCCCCCCCCGCGACGCCACAGGGGACCTATGTGGTTCTGGGCGACGAGGACGCGATCGACCGTTCGGACATCTCGGGGCCCGGGGCCGAACACAGGGTTCTGGTGTCGGTCGTGAGCGATGCGGCGGGGTTTCTGACCGCCAAGACCGCGGCAGCCCGCATCGCCGAGATCGTCCCGGCCGCAACGCCCGTGCTGAGCACGGGGCGCGTGGTCGCGATCTGGTTTCACCAGGCGCAGGCGCGCCGGGCCGAGGGGGGTGCCGTGCGACGCATCGACCTGCGGTTCCGGGTGCGTGTGGAAGGCTGAGTTTCATCGAAAAGGAGTGGCCGGCATGGCTGTGCAAAGCGGCAAGGATCTGTTGATCAAGATGGACATGACCGGGGCCGGTCAGTTCGAGACCATCGCGGGGTTGCGTGCGACGCGGCTGAGCTTCAACGCCGAAACGGTGGATGTCACCAGCCTGGACAGCCAGGGTGGCTGGCGCGAACTGCTGGCGGGCGCCGGCGTCAAGGCGGCGTCGGTGTCGGGTTCCGGCGTGTTCCGCGATGCGGCGACGGACGAACGCGCCCGGGCGGTATTCTTCAACGGCGAGATTCCGGCGTTTCAGGTGGTCATCCCCGATTTCGGCACGGTCGAAGGGCCGTTCCAGATCACCAGCATCGACTATGCCGGCAACTACAACGGCGAGGCAACCTATGAGCTGTCGCTGGCCTCGGCCGGGATGCTGGGCTTTGTCGCCGCGGTCCCGCTGGCGGCCGATCCCATGGATTACGACCCGAGCGTGCTGTGACCGGGGGCGCGGCGAATCCCTGGTCCGGCGAGGTGGCGCTGACGCTCGATGGCCAGTGCCACGCGCTGAAGCTGACGCTGGGCGCACTGGTCGAACTGGAGCAGGCGCTGGGCGCCGACAGCCTGGTGGCACTGGTCGAACGGTTCGAGGGCGGTCGCTTTTCCGCCCGCGACGTGATGGCGGTGCTGTTGGCGGGGCTGCATGGCGCGGGTCATCCGGTCACGGCGGCCGCGCTGGTCGCGGCCGAGATCGCCGGCGGCCCGATCGAGGCCGCGCGCGCGGCGGGGCTGTTGCTGGCGCGGGCCTTTGCCCTGCCCGACGGGGACGGCGCATGAGCAGCCTGGACTGGCCCGGCCTGATGCGGGCCGGGATGCATGGTCTGGGACTGCGCCCCGCCGAATTCTGGGCGCTTACGCCGGCCGAACTGATGGTGATGCTGGGGCGGGACGAGGGGGCCGCGGGCGGGTTCACCCGCGCCCGCTTCGATGCCCTCATGCAGCGTTTCCCCGACACGCCGCGCAACATGAAGGAAGCGGACGATGGCGACGATGGACGACTTGAACGCGCAGCTTGCCGAGTTGGAAACGCGGATGGGCGCGACCTCGGATCTGGTGGCGGCGCTGGATTCCGGTCTTGCCGACATGGGCCGCAGTCTGGCCGAGAGCAACCGCGAGATGGCGGGACTGTCGCGCTCGCTGGGCGGTGGGTTGCGCCGCGCCTTTGATGGCGTGATCTTTGACGGACAGCGGCTGTCCGACGCGATGCGCGGGCTGGGCAAGTCGATTTCGGACGCGATCTATGCGGCGGCGATGCGCCCGGTTCAGAACGCCCTGGGGGGCGCGTTGTCGTCCGTGATCGGGGGGGTGATGTCCTCGGTGCTGCCGTTCGCGAACGGGGCCAGCTTCAGCCAGGGTCGGGTCACGCCCTTTGCCCAGGGCGGTGTCGTGTCCTCGCCGGTGACCTTTCCGATGCGGGGCGGCACAGGTCTGATGGGCGAAGCCGGGCCCGAGGCGATCCTGCCGCTGGCGCGGGGTGCCGATGGCAGGCTCGGTGTCCGCTCTGGGGGCGGGGCCCGACCGGTCAGTGTGGTCATCAACGTCACCACCCCGGATGTCAGCGGCTTCCAGCGCAGCCAGAGCCAGATTGCCGCGCAGATGCAGCGTCTGCTGGCGCAGGGGCAGAGGAATTACTGATATGGCCTTTCACGAGATCCGCTTTCCCGCGACGCTGAGCTTTGGTTCGCTGGGCGGGCCCGAACGTCGCACCGAGATCGTCACGCTGGCGAATGGCCACGAGGAGCGCAACACCCCCTGGGCGCAGGCGCGCCGCCGCTATGACGCGGGCCTCGGGTTGCGGTCGCTCGATGATGTGGAAACCCTGATCGCGTTTTTCGAGGCGCGCCAGGGAATGTTGCACGGGTTCCGCTGGAAGGACTGGGCCGACTACAAGACCTGCAAGTCATCGGGCAAGGTGACGGCGCTGGACCAGTCTCTGGGCTACGGCGACGGCGAGACCCGGGTTTTTCAGCTGGCCAAGAGCTATCGCTCGGGCGAGTGGGCGGTCAGGCGCACCATCACCAAGCCGGTCGTGGCGAGTGTCCGTGTCGCGATCGCTGGCAGCGAACTGGACGAGGGACTGGAATGGACCGTGGATACCGCCACCGGTCTTGTGACGTTTGCCTCGGCACCCGGCGTCGGCGCCGAGGTGACGGTGGGGTGCGAATTCGATGTGCCGGTGCGATTTGACACCGATCTGATCCAGGTGTCCGTCGCGAACTTCCAGGCAGGCGACGTGCCCAAGGTCCCGGTGATCGAGGTGCGGCAATGACCGATCTGAGCACGACACGCGCCCGCGCCTGGGCCCTGCGGCGCAGCGACGGGATGGTGATGGGATTTACCGATCACGACCGCGATCTGGCCTTTGACGGGCTCGTTTTCCGGGCCGGCACCGGCATGACGGCGGCGGCCGTGGTGCAAGGCACGGGGCTGGCGGTGGACAATACCGAGGCGGCGGGCGCGCTCAGCGATGCCGGCTTGACCGAGCGCGATATTCTGGCCGGTCGCTATGATGGCGCCGATCTGACGATCTGGGAGGTCGACTGGCTCGATCCTGCGTGGCGCCGCGTGCTGTTTCGCGGAACCGTGGGCGAGATCGTGCGCGCCGGGGGGGCGTTCAAGGCCGAGCTGCGGGGCCTGACGGAACCCCTGAACAAGGCCGGCGGCCGGGTGTTCGGGGCGCTCTGTCCGGCGGTGCTGGGCGACGCGCGCTGCGGGTTCGACATGTCGCAGGCCGGGTTCTCGGCCGAGGTCGCGCTGATCGCGAGTGCCGATCAGGGCGCGGTTCTGGACGTGCCCCTGCTGCCCGAATTCGCCGATGGCTGGTTCGTGGATGGCCGGGTGGCGTTCCTGACCGGCGCGGTCGCAGGACAGGCGGTCCCGGTGCGCCGTGAAGAACGCCGTGCCACCGTTCGGCGCCTGCATCTGTGGTCGCTGCCGGGGGTCGAGCCCGCATCCGGCGACCGGTTGCGGATCGAGGCCGGCTGCGACAAGCGCTTTGCAACCTGCCGTCTGAAATTTCTGAACTCCAGGAATTTTCAGGGATTTCCGCATGTTCCGGGCGAGGACTGGCTGCTGTCCACGCCGCGTGCCGGCGCCGACAACACGGGCGGAAGCCTGCCTCATGGATGATGCGCGCCTCAGGGTGGTGACCGAGGCTCGGCGCTGGATCGGCACCCCCTACTGCCACCAGGCCTCGACCTTGGGGGCGGGCAGCGATTGCCTGGGACTGGTGCGTGGCGTCTGGCGCGCCTTGCGCGGCGCGGAACCGGTGCCGATCCCGGCCTATGGTCCCGATTGGGGCGAAACCGAAGGATCCGAGGCCCTGTGGCAAGCCCTGACCGCGACGATGACGGCCGCCATGGGGGCGATGGCGCCCGGGCAGGTTCTGCTCTTTCGCATGCGCGCGGGCAGCATGGCCAAACATCTGGGCATCGTGACCGAAACCGGGCCAGATGCCCGGTTTGTCCACGCCTACAGCGGCCACGGGGTGGTCGAAAGCGCGCTGAGCGTCCCCTGGTCGCGCCGCATCGTCGCGCGCTTTGACATGATCTGAACGAAAGGAGCCATCCTATGGCGACTCTGCTTCTGTCTGCTGCCGGGGCGGCCGTGGGCGCGAATTTCGGCGGTGCGGTTCTGGGCCTTTCCGGCGCGGTGATCGGTCGCGCGGTGGGGGCGACCCTGGGGCGGGCCATCGACCAGCGCCTGCTGGGGGCGGGATCGGGCCGGGTCGAGACGGCCGGCATTCAGCGATTGCAGGTCACCGGCGCGGGCGAGGGTGTTCCACTGCCGCGCCTGTGGGGGCGGATGCGGGTGGCAGGGCATGTGATCTGGGCCTCGCGGTTCCAGGAGATTCCGGGCCGCTCGCGTCGCACCAAGGGCGGGCTGGGCCCCACCGTCACCGAACAGTCGCGCTATGTCGTGAGCGTTGCCATCGCGCTGTGCGAAGGCGAAATCGGCGGTATTGGCCGGATCTGGGCCTATGGCGATGAACTGTCGCGCAAGGACCTGAACCTGCGGGTCTACACCGGTGCCCTGGATCAGTTGCCGGATCCCGTGATCGAGGCGGTCGAGGGGGCCGACGCCGCGCCTGCCTATCGTGGCACGGCCTATGTGGTGATCGAGGACCTCGATCTGGGCCCCTGGGGCAACCGTCTGCCCGCCTTCTCGTTCGAGGTCATCCGCGGCGCGCAAGCCGAGGGCGTGAGCACCCTTCAGGAGGCGGTGCAGGGCGTGGCCTGGATGCCCGGTTCCGGCGAATACGCGCTGGCGACCGAACCCGTCCTGTTGGGCGCCGGTGGTGGCGAGGCCTTTGCGCCGGGGTTCAGTCTGGACGCCGCGACCGGACAGGTGCAGGCCAACGTGCACGCGCCGGGTGGCCTGGCGGATTTTCCCACAGCGCTGCAAGCCTTGCAGACCGAGTTGCCGAATGTGCAATCGGGCCTGCTCATCGCTTCGTGGTTCGGTGACGACCTGCGATGCGGTGCCTGCACGATCCGGCCCAAGGTCGAATTCACCAGCCGCGATGGGCTGTCGCAACCGTGGACCGTGGCCGGTGTGCCCCGAGCCGAGGCCGAGGAGGTCGCGCGCCTGGGTGGAAACCCGGTCTATGGCGGCACGCCATCGGATGCCTCGATCCTGCAAGCCATCGATGCGCTGAACGGGGCAGGGCAGGCCGTGGTCTTCTATCCCTTCCTTCTGATGGAGCAGCTTGCCGGAAACGGCCTGCCGGATCCCTGGTCCGATGCCACGGACCAGCCCGCGTTGCCCTGGCGCGGTCGGATCACGCTGGGCAAAGCCCCGGGGCAACCCGGCACGACCGACCGCACCGCTGCGGCCGCGGCCGAGGTCGCGGATTTCTTCGGCACCGCGCAGGCGACCGATTTCGTGATCGCGCCCGGGACCGTCACCTATTCCGGGCCGCCGGAGTGGTCCTATCGCCGTTTCATCCTGCACTATGCGGCCCTGTGCGCCGCGTCCGGCGGGGTCGAGGCCTTCTGCATCGGATCCGAGATGCGCGCCCTGCTGCAAATTCGTGGCGCCGGGGACAGCTTTCCTGCAGTGGCACAGATGATCGATCTGCTGCACGAGGTTCGCGCGCTGTTGGGGCCCTCGGTCAAGCTGGTCTATGCGGCCGATTGGTCGGAATACGCGGGATACGACGCCGGCGGCGGGACCCGCTATTTCCATCTCGATGCGCTGTGGTCGGATGCCGCGCTCGATGTGATCGGGATCGACAATTACATGCCGCTTGCCGATTGGCGCGAGGGCGAGGATCACGCCGACTTCCACGCAGGTTGGCGCGACAGTCATGATCCGGCCTATCTGACCGCCAATATTGCCGGCGGCGAGGGGTTCGACTGGTATTACGCCGACGCCCCCGAACGCGACGCCCAGGCCCGCACGCCGATCGACGACCCCGAGGGCGAGGCCTGGATCTGGCGCGTCAAGGACCTGCGCGGCTGGTGGGAAAACCCGCATACCGAACGCGTGAACGGGGTCCGCGCGGACGAACCGACCGGCTGGGTGCCGCGATCAAAGCCGATCTGGTTCACCGAATACGGCTGCGCGGCCATCGACAAGGGGGCAAACCAGCCGAACGTCTTCCTGGACCCGAAATCGTCAGAGTCGCGCGTGCCGTATTATTCCACAGGGGCGCGCGACGATCTGATGCAGATGCAATACTTGCGTGCCATGCATGGATTCTGGACCGATCCCGCGAACAACCCGGTGTCGCCGGTCTATGGCGGTCCGATGGTCACCTGGTCGCGCAGCCATGCCTGGGCCTGGGACGCACGGCCGTGGCCCTGGTTTCCGGCCAATACCGATCTGTGGTCGGATGGGGTCAATTGGCTGCGCGGGCATTGGCTGACCGGCCGGGCCTCGGGGCAACCGCTTGCGGCCGTGGTGGCCGAGATCTGTCAACGCGCCGGGGTTGCGTCCATCGATGTGCGCGGTCTTTACGGTGTGGTGCGGGGGTATGCGACGCCGTCGACCGCCACCGGGCGCGCGGCCCTGCAACCCTTGATGCTGGCACATGGCTTCGAAGCCGTGGAACGGAACGGAACCCTGGTCTTCCGCATGCGCGACGGGCGCGATGCGGTTGCCCTCGATCCCGGTGTGCTGGTCGCGGACGACCAGGGCGATCTCGAGGTGGTGCGTGCCTCGGAGCCGGCGACAGTCGGCCGGTTGCGGCTGACCTATATCGAGGCCGAGGGCAGCTTTGAAACCCGCAGCGCCGAGGCCGTGCACCCGGACGATCCGGCAGGCGATGTCGCGGACAGCGAGTTGCCGCTGACGCTGACCCGCGGCGAGGCCCGAACCGCGGTGAAACGCTGGCTGACCGAGGCGCGCATCGCCCGCGATACGGCCCGCTTTTCCTTGCCGATGTCCTCGGATCTGACGGTCGGGGATGTCGTCGTCCTGCCGCATCGGGATACCACGCGGCACTATCGGATCGACCGCATGGAACTGACGGGCGCCCGCCGGATCGAAGCCGTCCGTGTCGAGCCTGCCTTGTATCAGCATCGCGAGGGATCGGACGATCTGCCGATAACCGGGGTTTACACCGCACCGGTGCCGGTGTTGCCGGTGTTCCTGGATCTGCCGCTGATGCGCGGGGACGAGGTGCCCCATGCGCCGCACCTCGCCGTCACCGGGCGTCCCTGGCCGGGCGTGGTCGCCTGCTACGATGCGCCAGCGACCGGGGGCAGCTTTGATCTGAACACCCTGATCGGACAACGCGCGACCGTGGGTCAGACCCGGACTGCACTGTTCCGGGCCCTGCCGGCGGTCTGGCAACGCGGCGCCGGGGTCGAGGTTGCCTTCCCCGAGGGCACGGTTCTGGCATCAAGCGACGAGGCCGCGATGCTCGACGGTGCCAATCTGGCGGCGATCGGGTCCGGCGCCGAATGGGAGCTGTTTCAGTTTCGTGACGCGACAGTGCTGGAACCGGGGGTCTGGCGCCTGGGCGGATTGTGGCGCGGCCAATTCGGCACCGAGCCGGTGATGCCCGCAAGCTGGGCGCCGGGTGCGCTGGTTGTCTTGTTGAACGGGGCGCCCCGGCAGGTCGATGTGGCGGCCTCGGCACGCGGGGTGGCGCGACGCTGGCGCATCGGACCGGCGGCGCTGGCCTATGACGATCCGGTCTATGTGGACAGCACGCAAGCGTTTGCGGGCAACGGGTTGCGGCCCTATGCCCCGGTGTTTCTGACCGCCGTCCGTGACGGCGCCGGCAACCTGGTTCTGTCCTGGATCCGGCGCACCCGGCAGGGTGGGGATTCCTGGGACACCGCCGAGGTCCCCTTGAGCGAGGAAGCCGAACGCTACCGGGTCCGGATCGCGCAGGGGGGGACGGTTCTGCGCACGATCGATGTCTCTGCCCCTCAGCATGTCTATACCCTGGCGGATCAGGGTCAGGACGGGGTGGCCGGGGCCTTTACCGTCAGCGTGGCGCAGGTGTCTGCCGTCTATGGCGCGGGGCTTTTCGCCGCAGTCGAGGTTTCGGGCTGAGCGATGCGCCCGGTCACGCTGACGGACCTTTCCGCCGCCGCGCGCGTTCTTCTGGCGCTGCCCGAGGATCGCCGCGCGGCGGCGCTGGGCGCGCTTCTGGCCCGGGCCGAATGCGCCGACCGCCATCGCCACGCCACGGGACAGGCCCACCCCGCCTATGGCAACGGCACACTGCTGGCGGCGGCGCTGGCCCATCCCGGTGCCGATCCGGCCGGTCCCGGGGATCGTGCCTATCTGTCCTGCCTCGCGCAGGTTCTGGAGGCGCTTCTGCACGCGAATTCGGTCTGAACGCCGCCAGCCCCTCTGGAAAAATCGCGCCTTTCGGTTATCTTTCAGGGCACGACTTTTCCAAGAGGTGCATCATGCCCGAACTCAAGGCTCGCGTTGCCGCTCTCGATCCGGTCTGGCAGCGGATCTGCGAAGAAGCGCGCCAGGTGGTCATCGACGAACCCCTGCTGGGGGGCGTGATGCACAACAACCTCCTGCACCACCCCTCGATGGAGCGGGCGCTTTCGTTCCGGTTCGCGCTGAAGCTGTCCTCGGCCGAGATCAGCGCCCAGATCCTGCGCGAGATCGCCGAGGAAGCCTATGCCGAGGCCGCCTGGCTGGGTGAGTCCGCGCGCGCCGATCTGGTCGCGGTGCATGACCGCGACCCCGCCTGCCACCGGTTCCTGCAACCGCTGATGTATTTCAAGGGCTACCAGGCCATTCAGGCCTATCGCGTCGGCCATTGGCTGTGGCGCAAGGGGCGGCGGGACATGGCGCTGTTCGTGCAGATGCGCATTTCCGAAATGTTCGGCGTGGACATCCACCCTGCGGCGCGCATCGGCAAGGGCATCATGATCGACCACGCCCATTCGATCGTCATCGGCGAAACCGCCGTTGTCGGCGATAACGTGTCGATGCTGCATTCGGTGACGCTGGGCGGCACCGGCAAGGAAGACGGCGATCGCCACCCCAAGATCGGCGATGGCGTGCTGATCGGCGCCGGGGCCAAGGTACTGGGCAACATCCATGTCGGGGCCAACAGCCGCATCGCTGCGGGGTCCGTGGTGCTGGCGGATGTGCCGTGCTGCAAGACGGTCGCGGGCGTTCCCGCCCGGATCGTCGGCGAGGCTGGCTGCGCGCAACCCTCGCTGTCGATGGATCACCGCCTGAAAGAGTGAGCATCAGGGGCGGGCCTCTGCCCCCCTGGCGCCCCCTGCGGCTGTTTGTGGACTACCGATGCCCGCGGGCACGCGGTGTCAGAAGGGCACGTCGTCCATACCGTCGGCAGGCACGACAAAGCGCGAAACGATGTGTTTGTCCCCCGCCCGGTCAAAGGCGACGCCCAGCTTGTCCCCGTCCACGGAAACCACGGTGCCGGTGCCGAATTTCTGGTGAAAGACCCGTTCGCCCGGGGCATAGGTCGTGTCGCCGGCCCGGGCCGCCGGGGCGGGGCGGGACGCGCCCGCGTTCCGCTGCATCCGCTGCCAGCCCGGGGCGTTGTAGACATCGGCCTTGGCGACCCGGCTTTCCAGGCTGTCGTCATGCACATCCGGCACCGGCGCGGCGAACCGACGCGCGCCGCCGGCCAGACCGGGTGGGGTCAGCACCTCGACATGCGCGGCAGGCAGTTCGTCGATGAACCGGCTGGGGATCTGACTTTGCCAGCGGCCATAGACCGGCCGGTTCGCGGCAAAGGAAATGACGCACAGGCGTTCCGCGCGCGTGATGCCCACATAGGCGAGTCGCCGCTCTTCCTCGAGTCCCTTGAGGCCGCTTTCATCCAGACTGCGCTGGCTCGGGAACAGGCCATCTTCCCATCCAGGAAGAAAAACCACCGGAAACTCCAACCCCTTGGCGGCATGCAGGGTCATGATCGTGACCTTTTCCGCGTGATCCTCGGTGTCGTTGTCCAGAACCAGCGCGACATGTTCGAGAAAATCCTGCAACGAGCCGAACTGGTCGAGCGTGTTCACCAGTTCCTTCAGGTTTTCCAGCCGGCCGTCAGCCTCGGGCGTCTGCTGAAGCTGCCACATCTCGGTATAGCCGGATTCGTCCAGAATCATGCCTGCCAACTCGGCGTGACCCGCGTGCTTGCCCTCCTCGCCCTCGGGTTCGATGACCGCGTCATCGCTGGCGGGCACCACCGGGCTGCGCACCAGATCATGCCACCGGGCCATGTTCTCGATGAAGGCCCGCAGATTGCCGGCCGCCTTCCCGCCCAGCAGACCGTCCCGCAGCACCAGGGCGGCGCCTTGCAGCAGCGACACGTCGTTTTCGCGTGCAACCCGCTGGATGGTCTGTTGCGCCTTGTCGCCGATCCCGCGTTTCGGGGTGTTGACGATCCGCTCGAACGCCAGATCGTCGGTCGGCGTGACGGCAAGCCGGAAATAGGCCATGGCATCGCGGATCTCGAGCCGCTCATAGAACCTGGGGCCCCCGATCACGCGGTAGGGCAGGCCGATGGTCAGAAACCGGTCCTCGAAGGCACGCATCTGGTGGGACGCGCGCACCAGGATCGCCATCCCGTTCGCCCCGATCGGGTCCAGTCCCCGCGAGCCGCGTTCGAGCGCCTCGATTTCGTCGCCGATCCAGCGGGCCTCGTCCTCGCCGTCCCAATGACCGATCAGGCGCAGCTTTTCGCCCTCGGTCCGTTCGGTCCACAGTGTCTTGCCCAGTCGCCCCTCATTGGCGCTGATCACGCCCGAGGCCGCGGCCAGGATATGCGGGGTCGAGCGGTAGTTCTGCTCAAGCCGGATCACCTGCGCGCCCGGAAAGTCGCGCTCGAACCGCAGGATGTTGCCGACCTCGGCGCCGCGCCAGCCATAGATCGACTGATCGTCGTCACCGACGCAGCAGATGTTGCGATGGCCCTGCGCCAGCAGCCTGAGCAACAGGTATTGGGCGACGTTGGTATCCTGGTATTCGTCCACCAGGATATAGCGCAGCCACCGCTGATACTGCGCCAGAACATCGGGATTCTGTTGCAGGATCGTGACCACATGCAGCAGAAGGTCGCCGAAATCGCAGGCATTCAGCGTGCGCAACCGCTCCTGATAGGCGGCATACAGCTCCGTGCCCCGGTTGTTGAACTTGTCGGCCTCGCTGCCGGGAACCTGGTCGGGGCGCCAGGCGCGGTTTTTCCAGGCGTCGATGAGTCCGGCCAGTGCCCGCGCGGGCCAGCGTTTCTCGTCCATGTTCCAGGCGGAAATCAGCTGTTTCATCAGCCTCAGCTGGTCGTCCGTGTCCAGAATGGTGAAGTTCGGCTTCAGTCCGACCAGCTCTGCATGGCGCCTCAGAAACCGCACCCCGATCGCGTGAAACGTGCCCAGCCAGGGCATGCCTTCGGCCCCGTCGCCCAGGATCGCGCCGATGCGCGTCTTCATCTCGCGCGCGGCCTTGTTGGTAAAGGTGACGGCGAGGATCTCGTTCGGTCGTGCCGTCCGGGTGGCGATCAGATGCGCGATTCGGGCGGTCAGGGCGCGCGTCTTGCCCGTGCCCGCGCCGGCCAGCATCAGCACCGGCCCGTCGAGCGTTTCGACCGCCGCGCGTTGCGGGGCGTTCAGCCCGTCCATGTAATCGGCGCGCGCATGACCGGCAAGGACCCCGGCAAGGGCCTGCGTCGCAAGGCTGGTCCGGCTGCTGTCGCTCATCGTCGTTCCCCACTTGTTCCAGACATGCCCCTCTTGGCGCGCGGGTGCAACCCCTTTAACGGCGCCGTGCCAGATAGGCGCGGGAAAAGGCGACATAGCCCGGCGCCGTCACCTGAAGGTGATCGCGGATCAGCGCGTGCAGGACCGGCAGCTTGTCAAAGGGCACGGCCGGAAAGACGTGGTGCTCGACATGATAGGGCATGTTCCAGGCCAGGAACCGGACCAGCGCCGTGGTGAAGGTCGTGCGCGTGTTGGCGAACATGTCCGCGACACGGGGGCAATCCCCGTGTTCCGCCAGCAGATACAGCCGCAACGCGGGTTGCCCCAGCAGGATCGGCAGCAGCCAGACCCAAAACACCAGGGGCGACAGCGTCAGGCTGGCCAGCGCCGCCGCATAGAGCATCAGCAGAACCCGGGCCTCGCGTTCGGCGCGCGGGCGGGCACGGTCGGGCAGGTAGGCGGGGCGTTCCGTCCCCGTCGCCAGCCGCGCCAGAAGCCGCAGCGAAGACCACCACAGCGGCACTCCCGACACATGCCAGAGCCATTGCGCCCGTGTCTCGGGCTTTGGACTGGCCAGTTCCGGGTCGCCTGGCACATTGGTCCAGCGGTGGTGCGCCAGGTGAAAATAGCGAAACCACTGGAACGGATTCAGGATCAGCGCCCCGCACAGCTGCCCGAGACGGTCGCACAGCCGATCGCTGGCAAACGGGGTGCGGTGGGTGCATTCGTGTTCCAGCGTGAACAGGAAAACGATCAGAACGCCCTGGACCGGCACCAGCAGCGGCCAGACGGGTACGCCCGCGCCGATCAGGGCCCCGCACAACACGATGGCCCCCAGATGCCCGGCCAGATGCCACAGTCCGCGCGCCATCGGGCGCTCGGTCAGGGTTGCGCGGGTTTCGGGCGGCAGCGATCGCAGAAAGGCGGCATGATCCATGCGGGAACGCTGCGGGGATGTCTGGCGCATGTCAACGCGGATCGATCGTGCCGGGCGCGTGCCGTCAGGCCG
Organism: Rhodobacter sp.; assembly: GCA_020637555.1. Taxonomy (GTDB): domain Bacteria; phylum Pseudomonadota; class Alphaproteobacteria; order Rhodobacterales; family Rhodobacteraceae; genus Pararhodobacter. Next base: position 165,577 of record JACKKF010000003.1, read on the forward strand.
CGCGCGCCAGCGCGTCGGGGTCGAAGGGCCGGATCTCGACCGAGTCGCCGCGAAACAGGCAGAACGATCCCTGCGGCACCGCCTGCCAGTCGGTCTCGTCCGCTTCCAGCGGCTCCGAGACCACGGCCCGCCCGCCGCGGCTGTCCGACCAGCGGTGCCACAACGTCGGCGCCGCCATGTCCGAGGCATAGCGCACGGCATAAAGCGTCTCGCCATCGCTGAACGCCGCCGTCAGGCGCAGATGCGGCGCGGCCCCCTTGGTCCGGCTCAACGCCAGGACCCGCGCCGCCGCCCGTTCCAGCGCGCCCTGGGGATCGTCCTGCAACCCTTCGGCCAGCGCGATCAGGAACAGTGCCTCACTGTCGGTCGCGCCCTTGCGACTGGCATACAGCGCCTCGGGGATCATCATGTCGGCGTCGCGCCGGAAGCCGTCATAGCCACCCACCTGTCCGTTGTGCATGAAGGACCAGCGCCCCACGACGAACGGATGGCAGTTGTTGCGACTGGTCGCGGTGCCGGTCGATGCCCGCACATGGGCCAGAAACAACCCCGACCGCACCTGCGCGGTGATCGACCGCAGGTTGGGGTCCGACCAGGCGGGATAGATATCGCGGTAAAGCCCCGGCTCGGGCCGGTCGCCATACCAGGCTATGCCGAAGCCGTCGGCGTTGATCGCACTGGAACACTGGGTGGCGCAATGACTCTGACGGATCAGCGAATGACCGGGGCGGCTGACGATCTCCTCCAGAAAGATCGGCGCTCCGGTATAGGCAGCCCAACGACACATGGAACGGCTCCGGTTCTGAACATGGCGCTGTCTCTAGCACGCCCCCGGCGTCGCCCGCCAGCATGTCGTGTCGGGCGCAAGCCGGCTCCGCCCATCATCTTGTCGCCAATACGCACGGGGTTTCCAAAGGGGCGTGCCCCCTTTGGGCGGGGGTGCGGGGGCGGCAGCCCCCTCTGGCAGTCCCGGCTCAACAGAATCCCTCGGCCAGCCGGATCTCGCCCCATGCGAACCCGCGCCAGTTGGTTTGCGGCGCACCCAGCCGTTTCAGCGCCGCCGGGTGCGCCGGGTCCAGCACACCCAGCCGCGCCAGCAGGCCGACGATCGCCGCTTCCGAGGCGCGCGTGCCGCCGTCCACCACCTTCAGCGCCACTCCCAGCCTTTTTTGCGGCACGATCGCCACGAACACCGCCTCGGCGCCGGTCTTGATCGCGACGCCGTCCATGGCGCGCATCAGTTCGGTGCAGGCGCGCGTCTCGCCGGCGACCATCTCGGGGTGGGCGGCCATCGCGCCGCGCAGCCGGACCATGGCGCGGCCGCGCGCGTCGTTCTCGCCCGCCGTGGCGAACCGGGCCATCGCCCGCGCAAGTCCGCTGACCGAGGTGGCGAAATTCGGTGCCGAGCAACCGTCGATCCCGTAGCCGGGGCTTTCCTCGCCGGTAACCTCCTCGAAGGCCGCGCGCACCGCCTTCTGCACCGGATGGTCCACCTCGACATAGTCGGGTCCGCCGCCCAGGTGCCGGTTCAGCATCAGGAACCCCGCGTGCTTGCCCGAGCAGTTGTTGTGCAACTGGCAGAACGCATCGCCCGTGCAGATCAGCCGGTTCCGCTCGGCAATGTCCGTGGGTTCATGCGCGCCGCAGCGCAGATCGCCCTCGGCCAGGCCCATGTCGGCCAGCCACGCCGATACCGCCGCCACATGCATCGCCGACCCCTGGTGCGAGGCACAGGCCAGCGCGAGCCGCCGATCATCCAGCGCGGCACCCGCGCCCGATTCCAGCAGCGGCAGCGCCTGGAGCATCTTGCACGAGGATCGCGGATAGATCACCGCCTCGGGATCGCCCCAGGCCTCGACCACGCCCGAGGCGTCGCAAATCACCGCATGGCCGCGATGCTGGCTCTCCAATCGTCCCCCGCGCCAGACATCCACCAAGGGCACGGCGCCCGATCCGACGTCGTTCATGCCGGAACTCCTTCACAGTTGCGCAATTTTCCGCCAACGGGGGTTTCTCAAAACCCGTTTTTCGCGGTAAGAGGCAGTCTAGCGGGCAAACCCCTGTTGCGCCAGATCGAAGCCTTGTGCGAAAAGGCCGGCGCCGGGGATGTGGAAACAGGCTGGAGGCTATGAGGTACATGGCAGCATCGTTCAAGTTCAGCGTGGCAGCGGCGGGTCTGGCGTTGATGGCGGCTGGGTCCGCGACGGCGCAGGAATCCACCAACCGCGTTGCCGTCGAAACCGCCTGGAGCGTGTTCGTCGACGGCACGCCGCGCGAATGCTGGGCGGTGTCGGCTCCGTCTGAAACCCTCAACACCCGTGACGGCAGGGCCGTCTCGGTGCGGCGGGGCGACATCCTGTTTTTCGCCACCTATCGCCAGGGGCAGGGCGCCACCGGCGAGATTTCGTTCACGGGGGGGTATCCCTTCGCGTCGAACTCGACCGTCGATGTGGTGATCGGTTCCGACACCTTCCAATTGATCACCGATGGCGAATGGGCCTGGGCCGCGGTCGGCGACGACGAACGCATTCTCGACGCGATGCGCCGGGGGCAAAGCGCGGTGCTGACGGCGCATTCCTCGCGCGGGACGCAGACACAGGACACGTTCAACCTGTTCGGCCTGACCGCCGCGACCGAGGAAGCCCAGCGGCGCTGCGCCCAGTAAGCGCGCGCTTCCGACAGTTTCAGGCCGCCGGGCTGTTCTGCCCGGCGGCTTTTTCCTATATTCTGCGGCGATGCCATGGAGACGCGCATGACTGCCCCGATCACGCAAGACGTCCTGACTCTGCCCCGCAAGGCGCCCGAGGGGCTGAAGCCTAACCTCATCGGCCTGACCCGGCCGCAACTGCGCGCGGCACTGGTCGACGCCGGCACGCCCGAAAAGCAGGCCAGGATGCGCGAAGGGCAGATCTGGCAATGGCTCTATCACTGGGGCGTGCGCGATTTCGCCTCGATGACCAATCTCAGCAAGGACTATCGCGCCTTTCTCGAACAGACCTTCGACATCCGCGTGCCGGCGATCGTCACCCGGCAGGTTTCGGCGGACGGCACGCGCAAGTATCTGCTCAGGATCGATGGCGGGCACGAGGTTGAAACCGTCTATATCCCCGAGGAAGGGCGTGGCACGCTGTGCATTTCCAGCCAGGTCGGGTGCACGCTGACCTGCAGCTTCTGCCACACCGGCACGCAGAAACTGGTGCGCAACCTGACGGCGGCGGAAATCGTCGGTCAGGTGATGGTGGCGCGCGATGATCTCGCGGAATGGTCGGTGCCTGGTCAACCCAGGAAGGAAGAGCGTCTCATCTCGAATGTGGTGCTGATGGGCATGGGCGAGCCCCTCTACAATTTCGACAATGTGCGCGATGCAATGCAGATCGTCATGGACGGCGAGGGGATCTCGCTGTCGCGGCGCCGGATCACGCTCTCGACCTCGGGGATCGTTCCCGAAATCGCCCGCACCGCCGAGGAGATCGGCTGCCTTCTGGCGATCAGCTTTCACGCCACGACCGATGCGGTGCGCGACCGGCTGGTTCCGGTCAACAAGAAATGGAACATCGACACCCTGCTGGGGGCGCTGCGCGACTATCCGCGCCTGTCGAACTCCGAGCGCATCACCTTCGAGTATGTCATGCTCAAAGGGGTCAATGACAGCGACGAGGATGCAAGGCGCCTCGTCCGGCTGATCCGCGGTATCCCGGCCAAGATCAATCTGATCCCGTTCAACGAATGGCCCGGCGCCCCCTATCAGCGATCCGACTGGGACCGGATCGAGGCCTTCGCCGACATCATCTTCAAGGCCGGCTACGCCAGCCCGATCCGCACCCCGCGCGGCGAGGACATCATGGCCGCTTGCGGGCAGCTCAAATCTGCGACCGAGCGCGGGCGCAAGTCCGCGTCGCAGATCGCGGCCGAAGCGGCGAAAGGGTAGGGGCCATGCCCGGCTTCGTGCTGCTGATCGTGATCGGTGCCGCGGCAGGCATCCTGGCGACCCGCCTGATGCGCATGGACCTGGACCTGCCGTCGGCCATGGTGGTGGGGGTTCTGGGGGCGCTGGCCGGCGGTGTGGCGCTGCGTCTGATCGTCACCGTCGGCGGCTGGGCCATCACCTTTGTTCTGGCCGTGCTGGGCGCGATGGCGCTGCTCTGGCTCTGGCAGCAGGTCCGGCGCTGAAGGCGGGGCCACCCCGGCGGGGGCGGCCCCGGGACGCTCATTGCAGGGCGCCGGCCCGGCGCAGCGCGTCGGCAAAGCCCCGCGTGTCCACCGCCAGGTGCGACGAGGTCATCTGCGGATAGGGCGGCTGCGGATCAAAGAACTGGCTGTCGACCGCGATCAGCCGCCATTCCCCGTTGATCTGCGCCATGATCGGCGACCCCGAATCGCCGCGCGTGGTGTCGCAGGTGTGGATCATCGACCCGTCGCGATACGCGGTCAGGATCTGGCAGTTCATGTGCCCCGACAGATGAGACCCCGTATCCCAGCTGTATCCGGCCTGACTGACCACGAACCGTCCCTCGCGGATGGCGGTCAGGTCGGCCTTGTCGAAGACGTAGGGCCGGATATAGCCCAGCTCCGTTCCCAGGTCGCGGTCCAGCGTCAGCAACGCCCAGTCGTTGCCATTGCCCCCGCCCGGCGGGGCGCTTTCCGACCGATAGTCCGGCGCGACCACGGCGCCGACGACATTGGCGCGGCCCAGGTCCTGATCGTCGTTCGCGCCCGCGCGAAAGACGTAACCCTTGGGATGGCCCGAGGTGTCGCCCTCCATGCAATGCGCGGCGGTGGCGATCAGGCGCGGACCGATCAGCGTGGCCGTGCACGAGCCGTCGCTGAACTGCAACAGGCCGACCGATCGCCAGGGGGCCTGCGTCACATCCACCAGTTGCCGGTCGTCGTGACCAAAGAAGTGATCGCGCGCCTGGTTGGGCCGCTGACGCCCGACACAGTCGGCGGTGTCCGTATAGGCCCGGCACTGTCCCGTTCCCTGGCCCGGCTCGTCGCAGGTGCCGTTGAAGGCCGTGGCGCAGGTGTTGGAACGGTTGCGCAGAAAGGCCACCGGCGCGCAGTCGCTGGTATCCGTGCCCGAGATGCAGACGCCGGTGCCGATCCCGGGCTCGTCGCATTCGCCGTCATGCGCCCAGCGGCAGGTCTCGTCTCCGCCGATGGCGAGGGCGCGACAGTCCGAGGCATCGGTGCCCGGCTGGCAGGCGCCGGTGCCGCCAAAGTTGATGTCGTCGCATTCGCGGTCATTGGCCCAGCGACAGGTGTCGGTGCCCAGCGAGGCGCGGATCCCCTGCGGCACGGCCTCCATCAGGCGTTGCCAGGCCGAGGCCTCGGCCCGGCAGTCGTTGGCGTCGGTGCCGTTGTCGCAGGCGCCGGTGCCGCCATAGCGTGGCTCGTCGCATTCGTTGTCATTGGCCCAGCGGCAGGTGTTGGCCTGCGCCCAAGCATCGCTGGCCGGCATTGCGGCCGTCAGGGCCAGCACGACCGTGGCCAGCCGGATCACGGAAAAACGCATCGCGGTCCCCCCCGGGAAAAGGAATGGTCAAAATGGTGCCCTCGGGGTGCAGCCCCCGAGGGCGGTCGCGTCGTCTTCAGTGCTCGCGGTCCATGACCCATTGCGGCGACGCGATGGTGACACCCAGTGTTGCCATGCCGCCGGTGCCACTGTAGCTGCCGGCAAAGACCGAATAGGCGCCCGGCATCGGCGTGGGAATCATGACGCCGGGGTTCAGTTGCTCGAAATCGTCGTTGCAATAGAGATGTCCGTCCGGTCCCGCGACCACCAGCGTGCCATCCCCGTCCGACACCATGTAGATCATCAGTTGCGGCAGGCCCTCGGCCGCGTCGATCACGACATCGGGCTGGCCGGGCGTGATGAAGCCGGCGCAACCGTCGCCCATGCCGAAGGCCTCGGTCTGGCTGGGCTGGATATCGAAGATCAGCCGCGGATCAAACCGCGTGGCGGGGCCATAATCGATGCGTGCCACAGCAGGTTCGGCCGTGGTGTTCAGCGATGGCGGCGCCATGAACCCGCCGCCCGGCGTGGTCGCCTGCCAGTTGGGCGAACCGACCGAGGCATAGAGATTGTAAAGCCCGTTCGATCCCGGCGAATAGGCCCCGACAAAGACCAGATAATCGCCCGGCTGCGCATTCGCGATCCCGACGGCGGGGTTCAATTCCGAGGCGTCGTCGTTGCAACTCCAGCTGCCATCGGGGGCGCGCACGGCCAGAACCAGATCATCCTGCGCGCGCGCATAGATCGACAGCATCGGTTGCGCGGCGTCCAGGCTCATCACCAGATCGGGGGCGGACAGGTCGGTGAACCCCGGGCAGTAACCGCCGACGGGCAGGGCCTCCATCGGGTCGTTCGCGGTGACGGGCGCGGTGGCCAGCAATTGCCCTTGTCCCGCCGCGGTCGGGTCGAAGGCCACGCGCCCGGCGCGCGGCTCTGCATCCAGATGCAAGATCGCATTGGTGAAGGCCGGCGCCCCTTCCGACGTATAGAGATCGTAGCGCCCGTCGCCGCCCTGGGAATAGCCGCCGACAAAGATCTGGTAGTCGCCGGCCTGGGCGTTGTCCAGGGTCACACCCGGGTTCAGTTGATACGCGTCGTCGTTGCAGGTGACATGGCCGGACGGATCGACGACCGCCAGGGTCAGATCGCGGTCGGACAGGGCAAAGATGCTGAAACGATCCGTCGCCTGATCCAGCGTCAGCACCGCATCGGCTGCGTCGAGGCGCCCGTAACCGGCGCAATAGTCGCTGCTGAGCGGGCGCAATTCCGCATCGGCATGGAGCGTGCCGCCGCTGACCAGTTCCTGACGGCCGGTCTCGGCGCTGGCGGCAAAGACAAAGCGACCGGCACGCGGTTCGCCCAGGCGCGCGACGTCCAGACCGAACAGTTCGATCGCGGACACCGGCCGGTCCGATGCAAAGAGCCGCGCATCCACCTGCGCGCCCTCGTCCGCGCCCAGCCAGATCGTGTAGCGTCCGGGGCCGGCATTCGCCAGGCCGGTCGCCGCAAAGCCCTGGTCATCGGCCAGCGCGCACTGGAACAGGCCGTCCGGCGTGCCCAGAACCAGGCTGCGCAGCCCGTCGCCTGCCGCGGTAAAGTTCAGTTGCGCCATCATGCCGGTCACCTCGAAGGGCACACCGTCGCCCTCGGCCATCACCGATCCCTGACAGCCGCGCACATAGCTGGTCGCGGGGTCCGAAACCGGCCCCTGGACATGGGCGCCGACGCGCACGGCGGTATAGTCGTCCGCCGAGGGGCCGACCTCGATCGCGAACCCGGCCTGCTGGGCCAGCGCGCCGACCGGCAGCATCAGCGCCGCGATGGCGGTGGTCATGGTCAAATGGCTTCGGGCAAAACGCATAGCATCAATCCTCGTTGCGGCGGGCAGCATGCCAGCCGCGAAAAGATTGCATCGTGCCGCCGCCGTGCGTCAATCACCCTCGCGGGAAACTCACGGCAAGGTGCGGCCATTGTGAACCGGCGGCTGCGGTGAACGAGGGATGGAAGCGACGGCAGCACTGATGTAAAGGACAGGCCAACAGGACACGACCCCCAAGGACTCGCGGACATGGCGCGCATTCTCATCACTTCGGCCCTTCCGTATATCAACGGGATCAAGCACCTGGGCAACCTGGTCGGCAGCCAGCTTCCCGCCGACCTGTTCGCCCGGTTCATGCGCGCGCGTGGACATGAGGTGATGTTCCTCTGTGCCACCGACGAACACGGCACGCCCGCCGAACTGGCCGCGGCCAAGGCGCAGATGCCCGTCGCCGCCTATTGCGCCGAGATGCACGAGGTTCAGGCCGAACTCGCACGCGGGTTCCGGCTATCTTTCGATCACTTCGGCCGCTCATCCAGCCCCGAGAACCACAAGCTGACCCAGCATCTTGCCGGCCGGCTCAAGGCCGCCGGCCTGATTTCCGAAGTCAGCGAGAAGCAGGTCTATTCCAACGCCGACGGCCGCTTTCTGCCCGATCGCTACATCGAGGGAACTTGCCCCAATTGCGGCTATGAGCGCGCGCGCGGCGACCAGTGCGAGAATTGCACCAAGCAGCTTGATCCGACCGACCTGATCAATCCGCGCAGCGCGATCAGCGGCAGCACGGATCTGGAAGTGCGCGAGACCAAGCATCTGTTCCTGCGGCAGAAGGCCATGCGCGACCAGTTGCGGGCCTGGATCAAGTCCAAGACCGACTGGCCGGTGCTGACCACCTCGATCGCGCTGAAATGGCTGGATGACGGCGACGGGTTGCAGGACCGCGGCATCACCCGCGATCTGGACTGGGGCGTCGCGGTCAGGGACGGCGAAAACGACTGGCCCGGCATGGAGGGCAAGGTCTTTTACGTCTGGTTCGATGCCCCCATCGAATACATCAGCGCGACCGCCGAATGGGCCCACAAGAACGGCCTGGGGGATGCCGCCTGGGAACGCTGGTGGCGTGACGACAAGGGCGCAAACGATGTGCGCTATGTGGAATTCATGGGCAAGGACAACGTGCCCTTTCACACCCTCAGCTTTCCGGCCACGCTGATGGGTGCCAATTTCGACGGGGCCGAGCCCTGGAAACTGGTCGATTACATCAAGTCGTTCAACTATCTGAACTATGACGGCGGCCAGTTCAGCACCTCGCAGGGGCGCGGTGTGTTCATGGATCAGGCGCTTTCGATCCTGCCGGCCGACTACTGGCGCTGGTGGCTGCTCAGCCATGCGCCCGAAAGCTCGGACAGCGAATTCACCTGGGAGAACTTCCAGGCGTCGGTGAACAAGGATCTGGCCGACGTGCTGGGCAACCTCGTGTCGCGCGTCACCAAGTTCTGCCGGTCGAAATTCGGCGAGGTCGTGCCCGAGGGTGGTGCCCTCGGTCCGCGCGAGGAAACGCTCGTCGCCGATCTGACCGCGAAGCTGCGCAACTACGAATCCCTCATGGAGTCGATGGAGGTCCGCAAATCCGCGGCCGAACTGCGCGCGATCTGGGTGCTGGGCAACGAATACCTGCAAGAGGCCGCGCCCTGGTCCACCTTCAAGACCGACGCCGCCGCGGCCGCCGCGCAGGTGCGCCTCGCCTTGAACCTGATCCGACTCTATGCCGTGGTCTCGCAGCCTTTCATTCCCGATGCCGCGCAGGCGATGATGGCCGCGATGGGCAGCGACGACTGGTCCTGGCCCGAGGACGTGCAGGCCGCGCTGACCCTGCTGCCCGCGGGGCACGCCTTTGCCACGCCCGAGGTCCTGTTCGCCAAGATCACCGATGAACAGCGCGAGGATTGGCAAACCCGGTTCGCCGGCGTGCGGACCTGAGCGCGCGTTCGGTTGACCCGAATCGCCCGATGACAGACCCTGATCCCGCCCGCTGCTGCTGGCGGGATTTTCATAGGTCGAAATTCATGTCGCAAAGTCTCTCGCAGGGCGCATTGGCCCTGATCGTCGCGTGTGCCGCTACGCTCGCCAACGCCCAGGTCCCGCTTTCGGCGTTGAGCCTGCAGGCCCGCAGCTATGAATCCGCCATCAACTGGCAGGAAAGCAATCGTCGCCCCGCCGGCCTGCCCGAGGTGATCCGCATCCCCGGTCATGTGCTGGTCGATGTGCGCGCGGTGTTCGACGGTCCCTGGTCCGATGATGTCGAGCGCGTCAACGTCAACACCCGCGACATTCATCTGGTGCTGCCCGATGGCACCGAACTGTCGCCGATCGGCGGGTTTCAGAACTGGGGGCAGTTGCAGCTTCTGTCGCTCAGTTTCAGCGGTCGCAGGCCGCGCAACTTTCCCGACGAGGATGCCGATCTGCACTGGAACGGCACCTTCCGCGTGCCCAAGGGGATTGCGACGGCGCGGCTGGTCATCGGCGGCGATGCGGCCAGTTTCTCGGGGGATCTGACCATCCCCGGCCCTACGGCCGAAGCCGATGCCGCCAGTTTCGCCACCTTCCGCCCCACGGGGGTGCGCCGTTTCCGGACCGTCAACCTGCAGGACGGACGGGGCAGCGAGGCCGTGACCTCGAGCATCACCGCGCCCGCCGGCATGGTGCTGGCCGAGGTCGAGATCGAGGTCACGGGGGTGGCCGGGAATCAGAACGATGGCGATGACCGCTTCACCTGGCACACGCACAATTACCGGCTGGTGGACGCGAACGGCCAAAGCATGGGGCTGGTGGGCGAGCGATTCATGCAGCGTCTGCTGGACAGTCAGTATAACGGGGTCGATGTGGGCGCCAGCGCCGAGCGCACCGTGTTGTGGCTGGTGCCTGAAGGGCTGAGCGAGGCGCGGCTTCTGTTCGGCGAGACCGAGGTGGCGCGGGTGGCCCTGGCGGGCGCGCCGATCACCGAGACGGATTGACGGAGGGCGCGGGGGGCTGCCGCCCCCCGCACCCCCTGCCCAAAGGGGGGGCACGCCCCCCTTTGGAAACCCCGTGCGTATTTCGGACAAGATGATGGGCGCCGGTTTCCGGCGTCTTTTTCATGCGTTGAAAAAGAAAAAGCGCGGCTGCCCAGGGAGGAGGAGGAGGGGCAGCCGCGCCATTGGCGGGGTTCGGGGAGGAGGTCGAACCCGCGCGTTTCTTGAGGCGCGGCAACCGGGGAGGAGGTCGATTGCCGCGCCTTGGACGATGAACCGGGGGAGGATCCGGTCATCGCGTTCGGGTGGGGCTGTCAGCCCCGGAATTCGGGGCGCGGTTGCCCAGGGAGGAGGAGGGGCAACCGCGCCGGAGTGCGTGTCGGCCCAGGGAGGAGGAGGGGCCTCAGCAACAGGGCGGAACCGTTCGCAGGGAGGAGGAGCGTCGGGTTCCTTCTACGATCGGCCCAGGGAGGAGGAGAGGGCCGTCGTTCGGTGTCAGGCCCCGAGGGGCCCGGAATTTCAGGCGTCGCGGCCGTAGGCGGCTTCGTAGGCCAGGCGCGAGATCATCGAGCGGCTGATGCCCAGATCGGCCAGCTCGCGGCTGGTGAGGCCGTTGAGTTCGTTGTAGGTGCGCACATAGACCCGCGACCGTGCCCAGGCCGTGCGCAGCGAGGCGATGACATCGGCGATCGGAGCGAAGACGCCGGTGGCGCGCGAGTGAGAGGCGGAAACGTAAGCCATGTTCGTCAGTCTTTCTTGCGGTTCGGGAAGGTCGTCGTCGGGACCGTTCCCTGTTGCAGCCAAGATGCCCCTTATGCTGCACCTGCACAATCCCTTGCGAAAGCAATGCTGCTATGCAGCGATTACATGGCGACGCAACGTAAACTTGGAATGCCTTTCAAGGGCTTCGATTGAAATTTGACCAAATGGCCCATTGCTGCGCACGCAAAATCGGCAATGCAGGCCTGCGACACGTTTGTGAGGGGGCTTGCCTTGGCCGTGTCATGGCGCAGGTTAAGGCGCAACGCATCGATTCGACAGGAGGATGACACGATGACCGCCAGCCCCAGCCCCACGCGCGAGGCGATTCTCGCCGCGCTCGGCCGTGTTGCCGTGCCCGGCGGCGGCGATCTGGTCAGCCGGGACCTGGTCCGCGCGCTGGTGGTGGATCACGGGTCGGTCCGCTTCGTGATCGAGGCCGAAAGCCCTGACGCGGCCCGGGCCCTGGACCCGGTGCGTGCCGAGGCCGAGCGCGCCGTGGCTGCCCTGGCCGGGGTGGAGCGGGTCGCCGTGGCGATGACCGCGCATGGTCCGGCCCCCAAACAGCCCGCGTCGCAGACCGCGCCCACGGGCGCGCCGCCCTCGCTCAGCATCGGACGGCATCCGACGCCGGGTCCGTCCGAGGTTCCGGGCGTGAAGCGCATCATCGCCGTCGGGTCCGGCAAGGGCGGCGTGGGCAAGTCGACGGTCTCGGTCAACCTGGCGGTCGCGCTGGCGCGCGAGGGGTGGAAGGTCGGTCTGGTGGATGCCGACATCTACGGTCCCAGCCTGCCGCGCATGTTGGGCGTGAGCAAGCGCCCGGCCTCGCCCGACGGCAAGACCATCATCCCGCCGGTGGCGCACGGGGTGCGCATGATCTCGATCGGGTTGATGCTGCCCGAGGAACAGGCGCTGATCTGGCGCGGGCCGATGCTGATGGGGGCCTTGCAGCAGCTCATGACGCAGGTTGCCTGGGGGGATCTGGATGCGCTGGTCGTCGACATGCCGCCGGGCACCGGCGACGTTCAGATGACCTTGTGCCAGAAATTCCCCGTCACGGGCGCGATCGTCGTCTCGACCCCGCAGGACGTGGCGTTGCTGGACGCGCGGCGCGCCCTCAACGCGTTTCAGACCCTCAAGACCCCGGTGCTGGGCCTGGTCGAGAACATGTCCACCTTCATCTGCCCCAACTGTGGGCATGAAGAGCACATCTTCGGCGATGGCGGTGTGCAGCGCGAGGCGCAGAAGCTTGGCCTGCCGTTCCTGGGGGCCTTGCCGTTGGCGCTCGAGGTGCGCCTTGCGGGGGACGGTGGCCTGCCGGTCGCCGCGACCGACAGTCCGGTGGCCACGGCGTATCGCACCATGGCGCGCGGCCTGATGGCGCAACTCGTCTGACAGCCCCCGATTGACCGGTTTGCCGCCCCGCGGGTCCTCTGGCCGGCGGGGCGCTTGCGTTTCTGGCACTGGCTGGCACCGGGGCCCCTCGCCGCGGGCGGATTGGGATTGTGCTGCACCGATCGGCAAAGTGGTGCCGACTCGATCCGCAGGCGGGGGCGTCATCCTCGCCTTTGTGGAAAAATCGACGTAATCTGTGGATAATTTGCCCGCTTTGCGCCAACAAATCAGTTGCCTGTAGCGTCGCGGTCACACCGAGGTGAGGTGTTGTGATTTTTTTGGGCGATCCTGGCACTTAATGGCACTCGCTCTATCTAGTGTAATGTCTGACCATTGATATCTATATGTAGTAATCAGTGCCCTTCTTTGGCTCTATCTTGTGGCAAAATCCCATGCCTCGGCACGATTCTTTGTCGGGTTTCTGAAAAATCCCGCTTGAGTGCCAGGAAATGCCAGCTATAAATGGTTTCACGAAGAGCGGACCAAACAAAAAAACGAAACAGGCAGTTTCATACAGGCAACCCGCACTTCCTGAAGAGAGATCCGACGCGCTCGCGAGCAGCACCTAACCCCCCCCAGGTGGCAGGCGCAGTTGGACAGCCCAGAGATGGGACGAGGGCGGCGGTTCGGGTAGTGGCAGCAACCCGGCCGCCGTTTTTCTTTGGCAACCCTGGGGCGGGTAGGAGCGCGCGGTCCGGTGATCGAGAAGTTCGTCGGCGACCATGAGCAGAGCATCGACGGGAAGGGCCGTGTGTCCATCCCGACGAAACTGCGCCGAGTCGTCGAAGCGCGCGATCCCGACTGGACCAGCGGCGAACGCCCGCAGCTCATGGTCGTCTTCGGGGCCAGGTCCTGGGCCAGGCTCGAATGTTACCCCATTGATCAATATAAGAAAATCATCGACGGGATCGAAGATATGCCCTGGGGATCCGAGGACCGGATCATCGCCGAGGCCGTCTTCTTTTCGCGCGTGTTCCCGGCCGAGATCCTGGATGACGGGCGCCTGCAGGTGCCGCTCGAACATCGCGAGCGCCTGGGCCTGAAGGACAAGGTCCGCGTCATCGGCGTCGGTGACTATTTCAAGATCGTCAAGGCTGACGAGCCCAGCGAGATGGCGCCCGAGGACGATCTCGATGCGCTGATCGAGGCCAAGGGCCGTGGTCACGCGCTGCAACTCATTCCCGATGTGAGCAAGAAGAAATCCAGCGAATAACGAACAGGACAATGCCCGCCACAGACCCGTCAGCGCCGCATATCCCCGTGCTCCTCGGACCGTTGCTGGCCGGGGTGGCGCCGGTCGAAGGGGTGTGGCTGGATGGAACCCTGGGCGCCGGTGGCTATGCGCGCGGGCTTCTTGCGGCGGGCGCGGCCCGGGTGATCGGCATCGACCGCGACCCGCTGGCGCTGCGCATGGCCGCGGACTGGGGTGCCCCCTATGGCAACCGGTTGCGCGTGGTGCAGGGAACCTTCTCGCAGCTCGATGTCCTGGCGGGCGAGCCGCTGGACGGCGTCGTGCTCGATCTCGGCGTCTCGTCGATGCAGCTTGACCAGGCCGAGCGCGGCTTTTCCTTTGCCAAGGATGGCCCTCTCGACATGCGCATGAGCCAGCAGGGCGTGTCCGCCGCCGATCTGGTCAATCACGCAACCGAATCCGAACTGGCTGACATCCTCTATCACTATGGGGAAGAGCGTGCGTCGCGCCGGATCGCGCGCGCCATTGTCGCTGCACGCGCGGCCGAGCCCATTGAATCAACGTTGAAATTGTCCGAAATTGTCAGCGCCTGCCTGCCGCGCCCGAAACCCGGGCAAAGCCACCCGGCGACACGCAGCTTCCAGGCTCTGCGCATCGCGGTGAATGCGGAATTCCAGGAACTGGTCGACGGTCTTGAGGCCGCCGAACGCGCACTCAGGCCGGGCGGTATGCTGGCCGTGGTCAGCTTCCATTCGCTCGAAGACCGGATCGTCAAGCGGTTCTTGCAGCAACGGGCCGGCAAGATGGGGCAGGGAAGCCGGCACGCTCCGATGATGACCCCCGAACCCGACCGGTTCGAGATACTCACGCGGCGCGCCGTCGCCGCCGACGAGGCCGAATGCGCCGCCAACCCGCGGTCGCGCTCGGCCTTGCTCAGAATCGCGCGGCGAACCGGGGCGCCTGCGGGGCCGGTGGACCGTTCAGCCCTGGGCCTGCCGCGTCTTGCCCAGAAGGGAGACCGCTGATGCGGGCCCTGTTTTACCTCATGTCGGCTTTTGCGGTGATGGGCCTGGCCATCTGGGCCTATGGCCAGAACCAGAAAACCCAGGTCGCCCTGCGCGAGGTCCGCGGCTTGCGCGCCGAGATCCGCAGCCTGCACGAGGCCCTGGGTGTCCAGCGCGCGGAATGGGCCTATCTCAACCGCCCGCAACGCCTGCGTGCCCTGGCCGAGATGAACTTTGGCCGCCTGGGCCTGCTGCCGCTCGACGGTGCGCAGTTCGGTCAGATCGACGAGATTCCCTATCCATTGATGACCCAGGCCGCGCCGACGGGCGCCGCCCCCGAGGGCACGCCATGATCCGCACCCCGCTGCGCCCGCTTGCCCGCATTCTCGATGCCCGCGCCCAGGGCGTGAATCCCAAGGGGATCGAGCGCGAGAACCTGCGCCTGCGCCGCGAACAGGCCCGTGATGCCGGCCGGCGGCGCGCGGAATGGCGGCTGCTGTTGCTGGCGGCGCTGTTCTTCGCGGGCTATGCGGTGATCGGCGCGCGCATGGGGATGCTGGCGGCAACGCCGGTGGTCGAATCCGAACCCTATGCGGGCGAGGGGATCTCGGGCGAACGGGCGGATGTGCTGGATCGCAACGGGCATATTCTGGCGACGAACCTGGTGACCCATTCGCTGTATGCCGAGATGCGCTACATGCAGGATGGCCGCCGCGCCGCGCATGAACTGGCGCGCATCTTTCCCGATCTGGACGAAGAGGCCCTGGCGCGCCGCCTCACCGATCCGGATCGACGGTTCTACTGGATCCGCTCGCGCGTGTCGCCGGAGCAGGCGCAGGCGGCCCATGACATTGGCGAGCCTGGCCTGTGGCTGGGTCCGCGCGAGATGCGGCTCTATCCCAACGGGACCCTGGCAGCGCATGTGCTGGGTGGCACGACCTATGGCCAGCAGGGGGTGACGGCAGCGGAAATCCAGGGTGTCGCGGGGCTGGAATACGCCGCGAACGATCGCCTCAGCGACCCCGACCTGGCCGATGTCCCGCTGACGCTGTCGCTGGACCTGGGCGTTCAGTCCATTGTCGAGGAGGTGCTGGACAGCGGCATCCAGATGCTGCACGCCCGCGCCGGGTCCGCGATCATCATGGACGCGCAGACCGGCGAGCTGGTCGCGCTGGCCTCGTTGCCGACCTTTGACCCAAACGACCGGCCCGCCCCCCCGACCGAGGGCGATCCGGCCGATTCCCCGCTGTTCAACCGGGCGGTTCAGGGGCTTTACGAGCTGGGCTCGGTGATGAAGGCCTTTGCCGTCGCGCAGGCGCTGGACCTTGGCCTGGTCACGCCGCAGACGATGGTCGATACCCGCGGTCCGCTGCGCATGGGCCGGTTCGAAGTCAACGACTTCCACGATTATGGCGCGCAGCTTTCGGTCGAGGACGTGTTCGTGCATTCCTCGAACATCGGCACCGCGCATCTGGCGCAGATGATCGGCCCCGAACGCCAGCAAGAGTTCCTGCGCCAGTTCGGTTTCCTTGACGCCCTGCCCATCGAGCTGCCCGAAGCCCGCCGCGCCCTGCCGCAATATCCCGACCGCTGGAGCGAAATCAGCGCAATGACGATCAGCTACGGCCACGGCCTCGCGGTGACTCCGATGCATCTCGCGGCAGCCTATGCGGCGCTGGTGAACGGCGGCACCATGGTGCAGCCGACCCTGCTGCGCCGCCCGGATACGACACCGGGTCCGCGCGTGATCTCGGAACAGACATCGCGCATCATGCGGTCGCTGTTCCGGCAGGTGGTGACGCGCGGCACGGCCTCGCTGGGCGAGGTCGCGGGCTATGGCGTGGGCGGCAAGACCGGCACCGCGGACAAGCCGAACCCGGCCGGCGGCTACTATGACGACCGTGTCGTGGCGACCTTTGCCGGGGCGTTCCCGATGAACGATCCGCGCTATGTCGTCATCGTCACCATGGACGAGCCTGGCGAAATGGTCGGCGGCGTCGAACGGCGCACCGCGGGTTGGACCGTTGTTCCGGTCGCGGCCGAAATGGTGCGCCGGATCGCGCCGGTGATGGGAATGCGTCCTCAGGACCCGGCCGTGATTGATGCCGAGCTGCGCCTGCGGTAGGCAGCAGCCCATGGGTTGCAAGGGGTAGAACGGTGGACAAGAGCCTGGCGGAACTGGGGCTGACGGCGCGGGGGGGTAACGCCCGGGCGCGCGTCAAGGCGATCACCTTGGACAGTCGGGCGGTCAAGCCGGGCACCCTGTTTGCAGCCCTGCCCGGAACGCGCGTTCATGGCGGCGAATTCATCGACCCGGCCTTGCGCATGGGCGCAACTGCCATCCTCACCGACCGCGAGGGGGCGCGGATCGCCGCCGATGCGCTGGCGCGACACCCCGACGCCGCCCTGATCGTGGCCGAGGATGCCCGCGCCGCATTGGCGATGGCGGCGGCGCTGTTCTTTGGCGATCAGCCCGAAACCATGGTCGCCGTCACCGGGACCAACGGCAAGACGTCGGTCGCCAGTTTCGCCCGGCAGATCTGGATGGCGATGGGCCTGTCCGCGATCAACATCGGCACCACCGGGGTCGAAGGCAGCTGGGACATGCCCCTGGCGCATACCACCCCCGATTCGGTGACGCTGCAACGTCTGCTCGCCCTCGCCGCGACCGAAGGCGTGACCCACGCCGCGATGGAGGCCTCGTCGCATGGTCTCGATCAGCGCCGGCTCGAGGGGGTGCGCCTGTCCGCGGCGGGCTTCACCAACCTGACGCAGGACCATCTCGATTATCACCCGACGATGGAGGCCTACTTCGACGCCAAGGCCGGTCTGTTCGCGCGCCTGCTGCCGCCCGACGGGGTGGCGGTCATCAATACCGATGATCCGTATGGCGCGCGCTTGGCGGGGCAGGTGGCGCAGCGTGTGCTGCGCGTCGGGGCGGCCGCCGACTGCGACCTGCGGCTTCTCGCGCAACGCTTTTCCGCCCATGGCCAGGTGTTGCGCTTTGCCCTGCACGGGCGCGTTCAGCAGGTCGATCTGAACCTGGTCGGCGGGTTTCAGGCCGCCAACGCGCTGCTGGCGCTGGGGCTGGTGATTGCAACGGGGTCGGATCCGGTCGAAGCGGTGCAAACCCTGGGTCATCTCAAAGGGGTGCGCGGGCGGATGCAGCTGGCCGCCACGCGCGAGAACGGCGCGCCGGTCTTTGTCGATTACGCCCACACGCCCGCCGCCGTCGAGACCGCGCTCAAGGCCCTGCGACCGCATGTGATGGGGCGGTTGATCATCGTTCTGGGGGCCGGGGGCGACCGGGATCGCGGCAAGCGTCCGCTGATGGGCAAGGCGGCCGCGGACAACGCTGATGTTGTATTTGTGACAGACGACAACCCGAGAAGTGAGGATCCTGCGTCCATCCGTGCAGAAATTTTGAAAGCCTGCCCTGACGCAATCGAAGTGGGCGATCGTGCCGAGGCGATCTTGCGTGCGGTGGATGCCCTGCAACCCGGGGATGCCCTGCTGATCGCCGGCAAGGGGCATGAGACCGGGCAAACGGTGGCGGGTGTGGTCTATCCATTCGACGATCTTGAACAGGCCAGCGTCGCCGTGGCCGCGCTGGACGGGAGGTTCTGATCATGACCCTCTGGACCCATCGTGACGCCGAGGCGGCCACTGGAGGCAGGGCGACGGCGCCCTTTGCCGTGACCGGGATCAGCATCGACACCCGCAGCCTGCAGCCCGGGGATCTGTTCGTCGCACTGACGGCGGTGCGCGACGGGCATGACTTTGTGGCGAAAGCCTTTGAAAACGGTGCTTCCGCGGCCTTGGTGTCGCATGTGCCCGAGGGCGTGACCGGCCCCTGTCTGGTGGTTGCCGATGTGCTGCAAGGGTTGACGGCGCTGGGTGCGGCCGGACGGGCGCGAACCTGCGCCCGGGTGATCGGCGTGACCGGATCCGTGGGCAAGACATCGACCAAGGAAATGCTGCGTGCCATGCTTGATGCCTTTGGCACGGTTCACGCCGCCGAGGCCAGTTTCAACAATCACTGGGGCGTGCCGATCACGCTGGCCCGCCTGCCGCGCGACGCCGATTTCGCCGTAGTCGAAATCGGCATGAACCACCCCGGAGAGATCGCGCCCCTGGCCCGCCTGACCCGGCCCGACGTGGCGATGATCACCACCATCGCCCCGGCGCATCTGGAAGCCTTTGAATCGATCGACGCCATCGCCCGCGAAAAGTCTGACATATTTATTGGACTGCAACCCTTTGGAACTGCGATATTTCCATCGGATCTTGATGTGACGCCGATCCTTGAGTCGACGGCGCCAGCGGGCCGGATCAGCTTTGGCGAAGGCGGTGATATTTGTCTGACATCCATGCGTCAGGCGAATGGCGCAACCATCGTCTCGGCGCGGATCGAAAGTCAGACCTATCTTGTCCGGCTGGCTGATGCCGGCGCCCATTTTGCCCGCAATGCGCTGGGGTGCCTGGCCGTGGCCCAGGCCCTGGGGCTGGATCTGGCGCTTGCTGCCCAGGCGCTCGGCCGCTGGAGCCCGCCGGCTGGCCGCGGCAAACGGGAACTCCTGCTGCTTGACGCCGCGACCGAGGCACAGGCCATCCTCATCGACGACGCCTTCAATGCCAACCCGGCCTCGCTGGGGGCGGCGCTCGATGTTCTGGCCGGCACGCCGATCGGCCCGGGTGGGCGGCGCATCGCCATTCTGGGTGACATGCTCGAACTTGGACCGGACGAGACGGCGCTGCACCGGGCCGTGGCCGACCATCCCGCCATGGCCTCGATCGCGTTGGTGCATTGCGTCGGGCCGCGCATGGCGCATCTGTGGCAGGCGCTGCCGCAGACCCGGCGCGGCAAATGCGTGCCCCGCGCCGAGGATCTGGTCGATGTCGCGCATCACCTGGTGCATCCCGGCGACGTGGTGCTGGTGAAGGGATCGAAAGGCAGCTATGTGTCTCGCGTGGTGGATGCGCTGCGACATTTGAGCCATCCCGCGCCCGAGGACCCGACGGGGGAGTGACAGAATGCTTTACTGGTTGGCCGAATTTTCGGAATCGTTCATTGCCTTCAACCTTTTCCGCTACATCACCGTGCGCGCGGGCGCGGCCTTCTTCACCGCGCTGATCTTCGGCTTCGTGTTTGGCAAACCGCTGATCAACTATCTCAGGCGGCGCCAGGGCAAGGGCCAGCCGATCCGCGAGGACGGGCCGGAATCGCATCTGCTGACGAAAAAAGGCACGCCGACCATGGGCGGTTTGCTGATCCTGTCCGCGCTGACCTTTTCGACCTTGCTGTGGGCGCGGCTCGACAATGTCTATGTCTGGCTTGTTCTGGGGGTCACGCTGGGGTTTGGCGCCATCGGCTTTGCCGACGATTACGCCAAGGTCAAGAAATCGAACACCAAGGGTGTCTCGGGCAAGATCCGCATGGCGCTGGGGTTGTTGATCGCATTGATCGCGGCGCTGGTCGCGATGTATTCCCATCCCGCCGATCTGCAGGGGCAACTGGCGCTGCCGGTGTTCAAGACCGCGCTCATCAACCTGGGCTGGTTTTTCGTGCCGTTTGCCATGCTGGTGATCGTCGGGTCGGCCAACGCGGTCAACCTGACCGATGGCCTGGACGGGTTGGCCATCATGCCGGTGATGATCGCGGCCGGAACGCTGGGGGTGATCGCCTACGCGGTGGGGCGTGTCGATTTCACCTCGTATCTGGATGTGCACTATGTGCCGGGCACGGGCGAGCTGCTGATCTTTACCGCGGCGCTGGCGGGCGGCGGCCTGGGTTTCCTGTGGTATAACGCACCACCCGCCGCCGTGTTCATGGGCGACACCGGGTCGCTGGCGCTGGGCGGCGCCCTGGGCGCGATCGCCGTCGCGACCAAGCATGAGATCGTGCTGGCGATTGTCGGCGGCCTCTTCGTTGTCGAGGCCCTGAGCGTCATCATCCAGGTCGCCTATTTCAAGCGGACCGGGCGGCGGGTCTTCCTGATGGCGCCGATCCACCATCATTTCGAGAAGAAGGGCTGGGCCGAGCCCCAGATCGTCATCCGTTTCTGGATCATTTCGCTGGTGCTGGCGCTGATCGGCCTGGCGACGCTGAAGATCCGTTAGGCGCCGTCCGACTGGCTGCGCAACCGCAGCAGCATCTCGCGGTTGCGGCAATAGCCGGGCGTGTCCTCGGCGCCGTTCGGGTGGGTTGCCAGCCAATCGGGGCAGTCGTCGCCGCCCTCGCAACCGACGCAAGCCAGGATCGCATTTCGCAATTCCTGCGCCGACAGTGTTTCGTGGCTGAGGGCCGCATCGAGGTTGGCGTGCAGCGTTTCGCCCATCCGGTTCATGAGATCGGCGTGGTGGTCCAGTTTCTTGAGGAAACCCATGGGCAAACTCCTTGCGTATGCAACGAGTGTGCCAGCCCGTCCG
Source organism: Rhodobacter sp. (assembly GCA_020637555.1). Lineage (GTDB taxonomy): Bacteria > Pseudomonadota > Alphaproteobacteria > Rhodobacterales > Rhodobacteraceae > Pararhodobacter. The sequence continues at coordinate 186,698 of JACKKF010000003.1, forward strand.
CTGCCTGCCCTTGACCTGGATCAATCCGGTGCGGTCAGGCCAGCAGCGTCAGCGCGCGGAGCAGAAAGTCGTCGCGGACGGACGGGCGCTCCATCAGGAGTTCGTGTTTCGCGCCGGGATAGTCCACCAGTTCGGCACCCGGCCAGCGCGCCACACGGTCGCGGATCGCCCGGGCCGAAACGATGGCCTCGTCCCCGCCCAGGCCGAACAGCGCGGGAACCGTCGGCGATGGCAGGGCCGCCAGCGCGCGCATCTCGGACATGGCGGCCGCCATCCACCGCAAGGTCGGCCCGCCCAGCGACAGGCGCGGGTCGGTCCGGATCTGCGCCTTCATGCGGTCGAACTGGTCGCGGTCGGTGGTCAGGTTTCCGGTTTCGAACGCCATGGACGGCAGCCCGAAATCGGGCCCGGTGGTCGGCGCATAGCCGCGATCCAGGCCAAAAGGGTGCGCCAGGGCCGCCAGCGCGGACATCAACGCCGTCAATGCGGCCGGTTGCGCCAGTCCCAGCATGGGGGCGCTGAACACCACGCCCGGCGGGGTCAGGCCGCGCATCAGCGCGCGAAGCGCGATGCAGCCGCCCATGGAATGCGCGATCCAGGGCAGGGGGCCGGGCGCCAGATCGGCCGCAGCCGCAAGCACGGCGTCCAGGTCGTGCTGGAAGCCGGAAAAATCCGCCACGTCGCCCTTGAGCGGATCGGCCAGGGCGCGGTCGGCCAGGCCCTGACCGCGCCAGTCGACCACCAGCGCCCCCCGGCCGGCAGCCGCCAGATCGCGAATGACCAGGCCATATTTCTCGATGTATTCGGTGCGGCCAGGCAGGATCAGGACTGGCGCGGCGCCGGGCCAGTGTGCCAACCGGATCCGCACGCCATCGGCGGCGCGCAGCCACAAGGCCCGCCCCCCCTCGGGTGCGCCACAGGGCGCGAGGGGGGCGGGACCCTCCATGTTCAGCCCAGGACCGACGCGAGTTTCATCGCCTCGCTCATCGACCCGTCGATGGACAGTTTGCCCGACATGAAGGCCATGGTCGGGTTCACGTCGCCGTTCATCATCCCTTCGAACGTGTCGGCCGAGGCGGTGAGCGTGACGTTGGTCTCGTCGTCACCCGCCCGAACGCCTTGCGAATCGAGGATGATCGAGCCCTCGCCCTCGATGACGAATTTCGCCGAGCCGTCGAAACCGCCCGAAACCTTGTCCTGAAGGGCCTCGACGGCCTTGTCGATGATGGTGCTCATGGTTGCTTGTCCTGTTCGTGATCCCAAGTGACGCCCTGCGCGTGGCGAGGCTCTTCGCTTTCCGGCCGCGCCGCGCTATTCTGACGAGTATGAAGCAGGCGCGCAGCATCCTCAATCTTGTCGTGGCGGCAACCTTGACGTTTACGTCAACCGGTGCCTTCGCGCAGGACATGGATGCCCTGTTGCAGCAGCTGGCCGACCCGGCGAATGACCGTTGGCAGCGCGTGCAGCGGCAGATCCTGCGCGACTGGGAAGATTCCGGCTCCGCCGCGCTGGACTACATCTTTCAACGTGGCAAGGCCGCGCTCGAATCGGGCGACGCCGAAACCGCCGTCGATCACTTCACCTTCGTGCTGGAACGGGCGCCCGATTTCGCCCAGGCCTGGGCGGCGCGGGCCAACGCCTATTATCTGGCCAACCGGCTGGGTCAGGCGCTGTCCGACATCCAGCAGGCGCTGCGCCTGAACCCGCACCAGTTCAATGCGCTCGCAGGGCTGGGGGCGATTTTCGAGCAGCTCGATCAGCCGGATCAGGCGCTTGCGGCCTATCATGCCTCGCTCACCATCAACCCGCATCAGGAGGCCGTGATCGACGCCGTGTCGCGGCTGGCTCTTGCCTCGCGCGGCACGGCCCTTTAGGGCGGTCGCGGACGCCCCCACAGCGCGAGGCACATCATGAGCAGGCAGGGGCGGGTCACGGCGGTCCTGGGACCGACCAACACCGGCAAGACGCATTATGCCATCGAGCGGATGCTGGCCCACCGCACCGGCGTCATCGGCCTGCCGCTTCGGCTGCTCGCGCGCGAGGTCTACGACCGCATTGTCGCGCTGCGCGGGCCATCGGTGGTGGCACTGGTCACGGGCGAAGAACGCATCGTGCCCGAACGCACCCAGTATTGGGTCTGCACGACCGAGGCGATGCCGCTGGAAATCGGCGCGGACTTTGTCGCCGTCGACGAGATCCAGCTTTGCGCCGATGCGGATCGCGGGCATGTCTTTACCGACCGGCTGCTGAATGCGCGGGGCCTGACCGAGACACTGTTCCTGGGCTCGGACACGATGCGCGGGGCCATCGCCGCGCTGGTGCCCGGGGCACAGTTCATTCGACGCGAACGGATGTCCACCCTGACCTATGCCGGCTCGAAAAAGATCGCCCGGATGCCCGCGCGCTCGGCCATCGTGGCGTTCTCGGTGGAAAACGTCTATGCCATCGCCGAATTGATCCGCCGCCAAAAGGGCGGCTGCGCCCTGGTGATGGGCGCCCTCAGCCCGCGCACGCGCAATGCGCAGGTTGATCTCTATCAGAACGGCGACGTGGATTATCTGGTGGCGACCGACGCCATCGGCATGGGGCTGAACCTGGACATCCGGCATATCGCCTTTGCCGGAACGGCCAAATTCGACGGCCGCCGGATGCGGCCCCTGAACCCGGACGAACTGGCGCAGATCGCCGGCCGCGCGGGGCGGCACACCTCGGACGGAACCTTTGGTGTCACCGGCGAGGCGCGGCCGCTGCAACCCGATGTGATCGAGGCGATCGAAAATCACCAGTTCCTGCCCGTGCGAAAGCTGCAATGGCGCAACGCGCGTCTGGAATTCGGCACCGTCGACCGGTTGATCCACAGCCTGGAACAGCCCACCCGCGACGACTGGCTGACCCGCGTTCGCGAGGCCGACGATCTGATGGCGCTGAAATCTCTCGCGGCGATGCCCGAGGTGACGGGACGCCTGCGCGACGCGCGCGACGTGCGCCTGCTGTGGGATATCTGCCGCATTCCCGATTTCCGGGGCATTTCGCACACCGAACATGCCGGCCTGCTGGCGCGGCTTTACGGTTTCCTGCATGATGGGGGCCGCATCCCGACGGATTGGCTGGCGCGTGCGATTGCGCGTATCGACCGGGTGCAGGGAGACATCGACACGCTCTCGCGACGGCTTGCGTTCATCCGGACTTGGACCTACGTCGCGCAACGGGCGGGCTGGGTCGATGACGAAACCCATTGGCGCGGCGAAACGCGCGCTGTAGAAGACCGCCTGTCGGATGCCTTGCACGCGCGTCTGACCGCGACATTTGTTGATCGGCGCACCTCTGTGCTGCTGCGCCGGTTGAACCAGAAGGAGAGCCTTGTGGCCGAGGTGAACGACAAGGGCGAAGTGACGGTCGAGGGGGAGTTCATCGGCCGCCTCGAGGGATTCCGCTTCCGCCAGGACAAGACCGCATCGCCCGACGAGGCGAAGACGCTGCGCCAGGCGGCCGTGGCCGCGCTGGCTCCGGCGTTCCATCTGCGCGCCGACAAGTTCTACAACGCGCCCGACACCGAGATGGACTTCACCGAACAGGGTGGTCTGATGTGGGGATCGGACGCGGTGGGCAAGCTGGTCGCCGGTCCCGACGCGATGCGCCCGCAGGCTGTCGCCTTCGTCGATGACGAGGCCGGCGCGGACGTGGCCGACAAGGTGCGCCGCCGGCTGCAACATTTCATCGACCGCAAGGTCGCCGCGCTGTTCGAGCCGCTGGCCAACCTGCAACGCGACGAAAGCCTGACGGGCCTGGCGCGCGGATTTGCCTTTCAACTGGTCGAGGCGCTGGGTGTCCTGCCGCGCGAGGGCGTGGCCGACGAGGTCAAGGCGCTGGATCAGGACGCCCGCGGCGCCTTGCGCAAGCATGGCGTGCGGTTTGGCCAGTTCACCATCTTCCTGCCGGCGCTGCTGAAACCCGCGCCGACCCGCCTGCGGCTGGTGCTGTGGTCGCTGGCGCAGGGGCTGGACGTGTTTCCCGAAAGCCCGCCCCCCGGGCTGGTGACGATCCCCAACATCGCCGATGTGCCGATGCAGCACTACACGCTGTCGGGCTATCGCCCCGCGGGGTCGCGGGCGGTGCGGATCGACATGCTGGAACGTCTGGCCGACATCCTGCGCACCCGTGACGCCCGCGCCGGCTTCGAGGCCGCGCCCGAGATGCTGTCGATCACCGGCATGACGCTGGAACAGTTCGCCGACCTCATGCAGGGGCTGGGTTATGCCGCCGACAAGGGCGAGCGGGTCAAGCAGCGCCCGGCCTCGGCCTCGGTCGAGGCCAGCGCCGAGGAAATCGCCGCCCGGGCCCAGGCGCAGGCTGACAGTGCCCATATCCTGCCCGGGGAACCCCCGGTCGAGGGTGAGGGTGAGGGCGGGGCAGAAGGCGCGGCCGCGCCGCAGGCCGAACCGGCACCCGAGGAGATGGAAGTGTTCTACACCTTCCGCTGGGCGCCGCGTCCCCGTCAGAACCGGGGTCCCCGCCGGGACCACGGCCATGGCCGCGATCAGCAGCAGCCCCAGGGCGAGCGGGCGCCGCGCGAAAAGCGCGACGGCGACCGACCGCGCCGCGATCACGGCAAGGGCGACGGCAAGCCGCGCGGGGATCGTCAGGACCGGTCCAAGGGGGGCAAGCCCGGCAAACCCGGCGACAAGCGCCACGACGGCGGCCAGAAGCCGCGCAGCTTCACCTCGGGGCCCGACCGCAAACGCGACCGGATCGACCCTGACAACCCCTTTGCCGCGGCGCTGATGGGGTTCAAGGACAAGACCTGAGGTGGCGCCCGATCCGGGGCCCATCCGGCTGGACAAATGGCTGTGGCATGCGCGGTTCTTCAAGTCGCGCAGCCTGGCCGCCGCCGCCTGCGCGGGCCCGATGCGCCTGAACGGCCAGCCCGTCGCCAAATCGGCGCAGCCGGTGCGCGCGGGGGATGTGCTGACCTTTGCGCAGGGGCGCGAGGTGCGGGTGGTCCGCGTGCTGGCAGCCGGCACACGGCGCGGCCCCGCGATCGAGGCCCAGGCCCTCTACGAGGATCTCTCGACGCCGCGCCTGCCGGACCCTGCCGAACCGGGCGCCCCAAGGCCGGAACCGGGCGGTCGTCCGACCGGACGCGACCGTCGCAGATTTGACGCAGGACAAAGTGGCGCAGCGGGTTGATTGATCCCGGGAAGGGCGCTAAGTCCCCCACGAGCAACTCAGCGAGACGCCCGCCATGACCTATGTCGTGATCGACAACTGCATCGCTTGCAAATACACCGACTGCGTCGAAGTCTGCCCGGTGGACTGCTTCTACGAGGGCGAGAACTTCCTGGTGATTCACCCCGACGAATGCATCGACTGCGGCGTCTGTGAACCCGAATGCCCCGCCGACGCGATTCGCCCCGACACCGAACCGGGCCTTGAAAGCTGGGTCGAGTTGAACCGCAAATACGCCGAGGTCTGGCCTGTCATCACGCAGCGCCGCGACCCTCTGCCCGAGGCGACCGAACGCGACGGCGAAAAGGACAAGCTGTCCAGGTATTTCTCGGAAAACCCCGGCCAGGGAAGTTGACCTAGCGGCAGCCTGCCGCGCGGATGCCGCGCTGCAGCCGTTAGCGCAACCCATCACGCCGCCGTGCGGCGAAGGGCCCGATTCCGTGCTTTGATTCGGGCCCGATTCGTGTTACAAGATTGCTACAACAACGATCTGCCCGGCATCGTCAGTGCTGCTCGCCTGTGCGGTGTTTTTTTTGGCTCAAAGTGTTCGCTCCGGCGGGAAACTCGGTTTCCCGTGGGGCCTTTGTCGCCGGATCACGGGCCAACTCTGTGAGGAAGTGCCAGAATGAGCAAGACCCGCAAGGCTGAATTCCGCCCCAACGAATTCGTCGTCTATCCCGCGCATGGCGTTGGGCAGATCGTCTCGATCGAGGAGCGTGAAATCGCCGGGATGCAGCTCGAACTTTCGTCATTTCGTTTGAAAGGACAAGATGACGCTGCGCGTGCCCACCGACAAGGCGACCGCCGTCGGGATGCGCTTCGCTGAGTTCGCCGGACATCGTGTCCAAGGCGCTGGCGACGCTCAAGGGCAAGGCCCGGGTGAAGCGCGCGATGTGGTCGCGCCGCGCGCAGGAATACGAGCAGAAGATCAACTCGGGCGATCTGTTGGCCATCGCCGAGGTGGTGCGCGACCTGCACCGCACCGACGATCAGCGCGAGCAGAGCTATTCCGAGCGTCAGCTTTATGAAGCCGCGCTCGAGCGTCTGACCCGCGAGGTCGCGGCCGTGTCCGGTATCGACGAGGCCGGCGCTGCGAAGCAGGTGGACGAGGTTCTGGTCGCCCGCGCGGCCTGATCCCGCCCTGTTGTTCCGAACACCGCGCCCCGGGCCTTCCCGGGGCGTTTTTCTTGGATCGGCCGAGGCTGGACAGCGCACCGCGCCCTGGACTATAGCCTTGCGCGATCACGCTGACAGAAATCCGTAAACCCGGAGTTACCCATGGCAGGCCATTCCAAATGGGCCAACATCCAGCATCGCAAGGGCCGGCAGGATGCCGTTCGTTCGAAGCTGTTCTCGAAGTTCTCGAAAGAGATCACCGTCGCCGCCAAGATGGGCGACCCCGATCCCGACAAGAACCCCCGTCTGCGCCTGGCGATCAAGGAAGCCAAGTCGCAGTCGATGCCCGCGACAACATCGAACGCGCGATCAAGAAAGCGACCGGCGGCGACGCCGACAGCTACGAGGAAATCCGCTATGAAGGCTATGGCCCGGGCGGGGTGGCGGTGATCGTCGAGACGATGACCGACAACCGCAACCGGACGGCCTCGAACGTGCGGTCGATCTTCACCAAATACGGCGGAAACCTGGGCGAGACGGGCTCGGTCGGGTTCATGTTCGACCGGATGGGGCAGATCCTGTATCCGCTTGCCGCGGGCGACGCGGATTCGGTCATGGAAGCGGCGATCGAGGCCGGGGCCTCGGACGTGGAAAGCGGTGACGAGGGGCATGTCATCTGGTGCGAGTTCACCGATGTCGGCGACGTGTCGACCGCGCTCGAGGCGGCCCTGGGCGAGTCGGAATCGACCAAGCTGGTGTGGAAGCCGCAAACCACGACGGAACTGGACCTCGACGGGATGCAGAAGCTCATGAAGCTGATCGACGCCCTGGAAGACGACGATGACGTGCAGACCGTCACCGCGAATTTCGAGGCTTCGGACGAGGTCATGGAACAGCTCTGATCCGGCGACGGATCACGAGGAGAGGGGGCCGCCAGGCCCCCTTTTGCGTTGCGGATCGTCCGGGGCAGGGCGGGGGTTTCGCCCTCGGCCGGCAGCATTCCATGCCGCAGCCCTCGGGCGACCGGGCGCGGCGCTGGCGCGCCGCGCGGCGCGGTCGGGATGTCGCGGTTCTTTCATGGGAGTGTCGTCTGCCTGTTACCGATGCCCGCGACACAGCGACGACTGTCACCCTTCAGGAGTTCGCCATGCTTCGCCGTCCCTTTCTTCTGGCCACGACCGCACTGATCGTCGCGCCCGTGCTCGCCCATGCGCAGGCGCTGTCCTTTGCGCCGGTTCCCTTCGCCGCCGACGATGCCGCGCGCCGTCAGGTCGTCGCCTCGGGGCAGGTCACGATCGACGGGCAGGCCAACGCCATCGGCTACCACGCCTTTGCCCGCAGCGGCGACGCGCATGGCGACCACCGCTTTGGCGCCCTGGTCGCGCGCGATGGCTCGACGATCACCGATGCCCGGGGCAACCCCGATCTGTCGTCGTCGGCGGATTTCACCTCGTTGATCCAGGTGAATGGCCATCTCTATTCGATCACCCATTTCGAGAACCGTCCCGGCGCGATGTATCTGAGCGAACTGTTGCAGGATGCCGACGGCAACCTGACCATGATCTCGACCGCGCCGATCGACTTTTCGGGCCTGAACGGGCTGTGGGTGCCGTGTGCCGGATCGGTCACGCCCTGGAACACGCATCTCGGATCCGAGGAATACCCGGCCGACGCGCGCCAGATCGCCGAGGCACAGCAGCTTTCGGACATCGACGACTATGCGTTTGACATGGTGCGCTATGAGGGGATCGACCCGGCGGCCATGGATCTGGCGACCTTCCGCGCGGCCTATCGTCCCTATCGCTATGGCTCGCCGATCGAGGTGACGATCCACGAGGGCGGCACCGCGACGCCGGTGCGTCATCATGCGATGGGACGGATCGCGGTTGAACTGGCGTCCGTGATGCCCGACCGGCGCACTGCCTACATCTCGGACGACGGGTCGAACGTGGGTCTGTTCCGGTTCGTCGCCGACACCGCCGGCGACCTTTCGGCGGGACGCCTCTATGCCGCGCGCTGGGTGCAGACCTCGGCCGAGGGCGCGGGCGCGGCCGATATCGAATGGGTGGACCTGGGCCACGCCGACGATGCCGCCGTTCTGGCGGCCGTCGAGGGCGGCGTGACCTTTGCCGATCTCTTCGACACCGCGCCGATGACCGATGATGGCACCTGTCCCGAGGGTTTCCTGGCATCGAACGCCGAAACGCGGGCCGAATGTCTGCGCGTGCGCGACGGGATGGACATGCTCGCTTCGCGTCTGGAAACGCGGCGCTATGCCTCGATGATGGGCGCCACGACCGAGTTCCGCAAGATGGAGGGCATCACCTACAACCCCGAGGCCAACACGCTGTATCTGGCGATGTCCGAAGTGTCCAAGGGGATGGAGGACGGCGTGTCCCAGGATCGCGGCGGGCGCAACGATATCCGCCTGGAAAAGAATGGCTGCGGCGCGGTCTATGCGCTGACCCTGGGCGCGGATTACGCGGCCACGGCCCTGACCACGCTGGTTGCAGGGATCCCCGCGCAGTATGGCGACGATACCCCGATGGCCGGCAACACCTGCGACATCGACGGGATCGCCAACCCCGACAACCTGACCTATCTGCCCGGCCATGACACGCTGATCATCGGCGAGGACACCGGCAGCGGCCACCGCAACGACGTGATCTGGTCGATGAACCTGACCTCGGGCACCCTCACGCGCATCTTCTCGACGCCGTATGGATCCGAGACGACCTCGCCCTACTGGTATCCGAATGTCGGCGGCTTCGGCTATCTGATGGCCGTCGTTCAGCATCCCTATGGCGAATCGGACGAGGACCAGTTGCACGACCCCGCCGACGCGCGCGCCTATGTGGGCTATGTCGGCCCGTTCCCGGCGCTGGACTGACACGCCGGACATCTCGCGGGATCGGGGCGCCTTGGCGCCCCTTTTCCATCATGGAGCAAGGGCTTGACCCCGGGGCGCCCGTCCGTAAGACAGAACCACCACAAAACCGGAGAGAACGACATGCAGATGCGCAGGCTTGGCAAGAACGGACCCGAGGTCGCGCCCATCGGCTATGGGGCGATGTCGTTCTCGGATTTCTATGGCCCCACGACCGAATCCGCCTCGCACGCCATCCTGGATCTGATGCGCGATCGGGGGGCGAACCATCTGGATACGTCGAACATCTACGGCAACGGTCGGTCCGAAACCTGGATCGGCAGCTATCTGGCGGCCAACCCCGGGGCGCGCGGGGATTTCGTCATCGCGACCAAGGCCGGCATCACCAAGGATGCCGAAGGCAAGCGCATGTTTTCGAACAGCGCCCAGCATCTGGAAGAGTCGCTCGATGCCAGCCTCACGCGCATGGGGGTGGATCACGTCGATCTGTTCTATGTTCACCGCCGCGACCCGGCGCTGCCGATCGAGGAGGTGACCGAGACGCTGGCGCGCCTGCAGGCCAAGGGCAAGACCCGCGCCATCGGCTTTTCCGAGATCGCGCCGGCCTCGCTGCGCCGGGCGGCGGCGGTGCATCATGTGGATGCGGTGCAATCCGAATACAGCCTGCAGACCCGTCTGCCTGACCTGGGCCTGGTGCAGGCCTGCGCCGCTCTGGGCACCGCGCTGGTTGCCTTTTCGCCGGTCGGGCGGTCGCTGCTGACCGATCACCCGATCCGGCCCGAGCGACTGGACGAGGCCGCGTTTCTCAAGGTGAATCCCCGCTTCCAGCCTGGCAACCACGAAGCCAATCTGGCCATCACCGATGGCTTCCGCGCCCTGGCGGCCGAGATGGGCGAACCGGCGGCGGCGCTGGCCAATGCCTGGCTGCTGACGCGCGGGCCCCATGTCCTGCCGATCCCCGGCACCCGGTCGGTGCGCCATTTCGAGGAAAGCCTGCGGGGCGGTGAACTGGCGCTCTCGCCGCAGGATCTGGCCCGCATCGATGCCATTCTGCCGCCCGGCTGGGCGCATGGCGATCGCTACGACGCCGTGCAATCGGTCGGGCCCGAGCGGTATTGCTGACCAAGCGGACCGAGGCGGCGCTCAAACCGCGCGCCGCCCCGACCGGGCCCCCATAGCCGGGTGCGTGCCAGTCAGGCCTGGGCCTTGACCTGGTCCCGCAGCACCCGCCTGAGGATCTTGCCCGAGGCCGATTTCGGGATCGCCTCGACCACCTCGAGCCGCCTGACCTGCTTGTAATGCGCGATCTCGGGGTCGAGGAAGGCCTGAACCTCGGCCAGTGACGGCGGGTTCGCGGACACGATGAAGGCCATCGGCACCTCGCCGGCGTCGGCGTCCTGGACGCCGATCACGGCGGCATCGGTGATCGCGGGATGCTTCAGGATCAGCGCCTCCAGTTCGGCCGGCGCGACCTGGAAGCCCTTGACCTTGATCAGTTCCTTCAGCCGGTCGGTGATGTAGAGATAGCCGTCGGCATCGAAATGGCCGATGTCGCCGGTCCTGAGCCAGCCGTCCTGGACAATGGTTTCGGCGGTCGCCACGGGGTTGTTCAGATAGCCTTTCATGACCTGCGGACCCTTGACCCAGATCTCGCCATCCGCGCCGTCGGGCACATCGGTCAGGGTCTCGGGGTCGACGATGCGGCATTGGGTGTTGGGCAGCGTCACCCCCGAGGCGCCCTTGCGTCCCTTGCCCTTGGGCGAGACATGGCTGCCCGGGCTCAGCTCGGTCATGCCGTAGCCCTGGGTCGCCGCCGTGCCCAGTCGCGCGCCCATGGCCTCGGCCACGTCGGCGCCCAGCGGGGCGGCGGCCGAATTGATCTGCGTGAGGAAACTCAGGTCGAACTTGTCCACCAGCGGGTGCTTGGCCAGCGCCAGCGCGACCGGCGGCACGATCCACATGCGCGGCGTCCGGTATTTCTGGCTGAGCGTCAGGAACATCTCCAGGTCGAACCGGGGCATCGTCACCAGCGTCCCGCCGGCGGCGATATAGACGTTCATGAGGACATGCAGGCCATAGATGTGGAAGAACGGCAAAAAGGCGACGGTGTGTTCCCCCGGCTGCAGGTCCGCCATCGCCAGCAACTGATCCGCATTCACGGTCAGGTTGCGCTGCGTCAGCATGACGCCCTTGGGCAGACCCGTCGTGCCCGAGGAATAGGGCAGGCAGACCACATGCGAGTCCAGATCGACCGGTGCCTGGGCCGCCAGCGGGGCGCCCATGAACTCGGCCAGCCCCGGCACGCCATCCGCCCCCGGCCCGATGAGAACGATCTCGCGCACGCGCGTGCCCTTGATGCCCTCGCGCGCGGTGTCCAGGAACGGGGCAACCGTCACGAGCAGTTCCGCCCCCGCGTCGTTCAACTGGTGCTGCAACTCGTGCGGGGTATAGGTCGGGTTCACCGTGGTGACGGTTCCGCCCGCCCAGGCAACGCCATGAAAGACGGTGCAGAACTCGGGGATGTTGGGCGCCATCAGGGCAACGCATCCGCCAGGCGCATAGCCCCGCGCGGTCAGCCCGCCCGCCAGCGCCTTGACGCCGCCGATGAACTGCGCCCCGGTCACCGCGCGTCCGGTCGGGCCGTCGATCAGGATCGTCTGGGTCGGGGTGATGCCTGCGAACACCAGGTCGGTGATGGACAGATCGCGGATCGGAACATCGGGATAGGGGCTGCGAATGATGGTCATTTGGGGTCCTCCTCGGGGTGCGAGATTACCACCCTGTCGCCGCCTGCCTAGCCCCTTGCACCGGGTCCACGCCCGGACCCGCGCAGCGGTGCGACGCCGGGGGCCTTGCGCGCCACGGGGCAGGGTGCACGATGGGGTGTCGAACGACCGGAGGGGTGGACATGAGTCGCCTGAAACTGGCGGGATGGTTGGTTTTGCTGCCGATGGCGGCCGCGGCGCAGGACACGGTGCCCTATGGCAGCCGCGCCGGGATGCAGGTCAGCGTCGTGGCGCGGTCCGGCATCGACACGGCCGATGCCGTCGTGCGGGTCGTGCACACCCGTGCGGACGCGCGCAGCTATTGCGCGCACTATGTCCTCGACCCCTCGGACCGCTGCGTCGAGGACACCATGGCCGATCTTGCCGGCCAGTTGCGCGACCGGATCGACGGCAATTGCGAAACCGGCGTGTTCACCGATCTGTGGGGCACGCGGATGCAGTTCCTGGGGCGGATGGCACAGCCGACGGAGCTGGGCGCCGACTGGGACCTGCGCGTGATCGAAGACACCGATGCGGGGCCGCTCGACGGGTCGATGGCCAGCGGCTATGGCGTGGCGCTGGACCAGTTCCGCGCGCTGTGCCCCGCGCGGCTGAACTGACGCCGCGCCCCCGCTTTTCAAGGGCGCGGCGCTTGCCAGCGCGCGCCGAAGGGTCTATAGCGCGCCCATCCCGAGGCGAGGCTCTGACGGGTGCCGATCACTGGCGCCCGTGCGGGTCTTTGTTGAACGGGCAGCGAAAGACCGGCGGAACCAACCGTCTGGCCAGTGAAACAGAACCACAAGGACTGAACTGCATGAGCAACGCTATGGAAGAATTCGAAGCCCTCCTTGCCGAGAGTTTCGAGATCGACACCCCCCAGGAGGGGACGGTTGTCAAAGGCAAGGTCATCGCCATCGAGGCGGGCCAGGCCATCATCGACGTCGGCTACAAGATGGAAGGCCGCGTCGATCTGAAAGAATTCGCAAACCCCGGCGAGGCCCCTGAAGTGGCCATCGGCGACGAGGTCGAGGTCTACCTCGAGCGTGTCGAGAACGCCCGTGGCGAAGCCGTCGTGAGCCGTGAAAGGCCCGCCGCGAAGCTGCCTGGGACCGCCTGGAAAAAGCCTACGAGGACGAGCTGCGCGTCGAAGGCGCGATCTTCGGCCGCGTCAAGGGTGGCTTCACCGTCGATCTGGGCGGTGCCGTGGCCTTCCTGCCCGGCAGCCAGGTCGATGTGCGCCCGTGCGCGATGCCGGCCCGCTGATGGGCCTGAAGCAGCCCTTCCAGATCCTGAAAATGGACCGCCGCCGGGGCAACATCGTCGTCTCGCGCCGCGCGATCCTGGAAGAAAGCCGTGCCGAACAGCGCGCCGAGGTCATCGGCAAGCTGGCCGAGGGTCAGGTGCTGGAAGGCGTGGTCAAGAACATCACCGAATACGGTGCGTTCGTTGATCTGGGCGGTGTCGACGGCCTGCTGCACGTCACCGACATGGCCTGGCGCCGCATCAACCACCTGAGCGAAGTCCTGTCGATCGGCCAGACCCTCAAGGTCCAGGTCATCAAGATCAACAAGAAACCCACCGCATCAGCCTGGGCATCAAGCAGCTGCAAGCCGATCCGTGGGATTCGGTCGAGGCCAACTATCCGCTGGGTTCGGTCCACAAGGGCCGCGTGACCAACATCACCGACTACGGCGCGTTCGTCGAGCTGGAAGCCGGTGTCGAGGGTCTGGTCCACGTCTCGGAAATGTCCTGGACCAAGAAGAACGTCCACCCGGGCAAGATCGTCTCGACCTCGCAGGAAGTCGAAGTCATGGTGCTGGAAATCGACAGCGCCAAGCGTCGCGTGTCGCTTGGCCTCAAGCAGACGATGCGCAACCCGTGGGAAGTCTTCGCGGAAACCCACCCGTCGGCTCGACCATCGAGGGCGAAGTCAAGAACATCACCGAATTCGGTCTGTTCATCGGCTTGGACGGCGACATCGACGGCATGGTGCACCTGTCGGACCTGTCGTGGGATCAGCGCGGCGAGGAAGCCATCCAGAACTACCGCAAGGGCGACATCGTCCAGGCAGCCGTGCTGGAAGTGGACGTCGAGCGCGAGCGCATCTCGCTGTCGATCAAGGCGCTGGGCGCCGATACCTTCTCGGAAGCCGTTGACGGCGTGAAGCGTGGGTCGGTGATCACCGTCGAAGTCACCGCCATCGAGGATGGCGGCATCGAGGTCGACTACAACGGCATGAAGTCCTTCATCCGCCGCTCCGACCTGGCCCGCGATCGCGCCGATCAGCGCCCCGAGCGTTTCGGCGTCGGCGACAAGGTCGACGTTCGCGTCACTTCGGTCGACTCCAAGACCCGCAAGCTGGGTCTGTCGATCAAGGCGCGCGAGATCGCCGAAGAGAAGGAAGCCGTCGAACAGTATGGTTCGTCGGATGCCGGTGCGTCGCTGGGCGACATCCTCGGCGCCGCCCTGCGCGGAAACAACTGATCGGCCCCCATCGGCTGACATCGAGCCCCGCTTCGGCGGGGCTCTTTGCTTTTCGGCTGGCCCGAGGGGGCGGTCCGGTGGCCACAAACCGCCGCAATTTCGTTGCAACATGCAGTTTCCGTTGTGCAACCCCGCGAAAAGCCTATAGTTGTCGCGTGATGCGAACGCCCGCAGAAGGCGTCGATGCTGCAACTCTTGTGCCACCTGGGGGGGAGGCCATGATCCGTTCGGAACTGATCCAGAAGCTCGCCGAGGATAACCCGCACCTGTATCAGCGGGACGTCGAGCGTATCGTCAACACCTTCTTCGATGAGATCATCGAAGCCCTCGCACGCGGCGAGCGGGTCGAATTGCGCGGCTTCGGGGCCTTTTCGGTCAAGCAGCGCGACGCGCGGACCGGGCGCAATCCCCGCACCGGCGCCACGGTCGAGGTCGAGGAAAAATGTGTTCCCTTCTTCAAGACCGGCAAGCTTCTGCGCGACCGGCTCAACGGGCTGGAGACCTGACCCGAGACCATGAAATACCTTCGTTATGCCTTGCTGGTGATCGTTCTTCTTCTTTGCGTGACCGTGGCGCTTGCCAATCATGACCCGGTGACGCTGGCACTCTGGCCCGATACGGTGACAGCCTTTGTCGGGTTCGGCTACACGATCACGCTGCCGCTGTTCCTGATCGTCGGCGGCGCTGCCGGCCTGGGCCTGCTGTTCGGTCTGGTTTGGGAATGGCTGCGCGAACGCGGCCAGCGGGTCGAGGGCAAGAAAGCGGTGCGGGAACTCGAACGCGCGCGCAGCGATCAGGTGGCCCCGGCGGCGCCCGGCGGCACCGCCGCCAACCCGCAGCGCGATCAGGTGCTGGCCATCCTGGACGAACCCTCGCAATGACACCGCCGCCCGTTCGGGTGAAGATCTGCGGTCTGACCCGTCCGCAGGATGTCGCGTCCGTCGCCGCTGCCGGTGCCGGCTATGCGGGTCTGGTCTTTTTTGCCAAATCGCCCCGCGCCGTCGCACCGGCCCAGGCCCGCAGCCTGGCCCTGGCCGCACCGCCCGGATTGGCCCGCGTCGGCCTGTTCGTGGATGCCGACGACGACCTGATCGACACGGTCCTGGACCAGGTGCCGCTGGACCTGTTGCAACTGCATGGCCACGAAAGCCCCGAACGGGTGACGGCCCTGCGTGCCCGGCACGGCTTGCCGGTCATGAAGGCGGTCGGCATCTCGGGCCCCGACGATCTGCCGGACCTGGCCCGCTACGGGCGCGTGGCCGACATGCTGCTGGTGGATGCGAAACCGCCCAGGGATGCGGTTCTGCCGGGCGGCAATGGCCTGGCCTTTGACTGGCGTCTGATCGCCGGGCGGCGCTGGCCGGTGCCGTGGATGCTGGCGGGCGGTCTGGACAGCCGCAATGTGCGCGATGCGATCGCCCTGACCGGCGCGCGGCAGGTGGATGTGTCCTCGGGCGTGGAAAGCGCCCCGGGGATCAAGGACGCAGGCAAGATCGCGGAATTTTGTGACGCCGCGCATGGGTAGGGCAATATGGGCATTCTGACCAAGGGCATCTTCTATCTGGCCATCGCCGGGGCAGGCGCCGCCTTTGCCACGCGCCCCGATGTCGACGAGGTTCGCACGCTGTTCCGCGAGCGCCTCGCGGCCCAGATCACCGACGGCTCGATCATGCCGGCCGACAACGCGGCCTCGCAGGCCCTGCTGGCGGCCTGTCAGATTTCCCCCAGCCAATGCGCCCGCGTTCTCGAAGGCGCGGTGTCGATGGACTATACCAACCGGTATCTCTGGGCGTCCGTCCGGGCCAGCGCCCCGGGGTTCGATCCGGTGCAATGTCTTGCGGCGTTCGAACGGCTTGTGTGCGGCTGACGCAGGCCTGCCTTC
Source organism: Rhodobacter sp. (assembly GCA_020637555.1). Taxonomy (GTDB): domain Bacteria; phylum Pseudomonadota; class Alphaproteobacteria; order Rhodobacterales; family Rhodobacteraceae; genus Pararhodobacter. Next base: position 203,058 of record JACKKF010000003.1, read on the forward strand.
CTCTTGTCTCGCGCGCGCTCTGCAAGTAATCGGGAACCACAAACCCGGGGGAGGCTGACATGCCCGACGATCTGATCAATTCCTACATGACCGGCCCCGACGAACAGGGCCGTTTCGGCATCTTTGGCGGCCGTTTCGTCAGCGAGACGCTGATGCCGCTGATCCTGGATCTCGAGGCGCGCTATGAGCACGCCAAGACCGACCAGAGCTTCTGGGACGAGATGCGCGACCTGTGGAAGCACTATGTCGGCCGGCCCAGCCCGCTGTATTACGCGCAGCGCCTGACCGAGGAACTGGGGGGCGCCAAGATCTACCTGAAGCGCGAGGAACTGAACCACACCGGCGCGCACAAGATCAACAACGTGCTGGGCCAGATCATCCTGGCGCGGCGCATGGGCAAGACCCGCATCATCGCGGAAACCGGCGCGGGCCAGCACGGCGTCGCGACCGCCACCGTCTGCGCCAAGTTCGGGCTGAAATGCATCGTCTACATGGGCGCGACGGATGTCGAGCGCCAGGCGCCCAACGTCTTCCGCATGAAGCTGCTGGGGGCCGAGGTCGTTCCCGTGACGTCGGGGCGGGGCACGCTGAAGGACGCGATGAACGATGCGCTGCGCGATTGGGTGACCAATGTGCGCGACACCTTCTATTGCATCGGCACCGTGGCCGGACCGCATCCCTATCCCGCGATGGTGCGCGATTTTCAGGCGATCATCGGCCAGGAAACCCGCTGGCAGCTGGAAGAACAAGAAGGCAAGGGACGACTGCCCGACACGATCGTTGCCGCCGTTGGCGGCGGGTCGAACGCGATGGGCCTGTTCCATCCCTTCCTCAACGATCCTTCGGTTCGGATCATCGGGGTCGAGGCCGGCGGCCATGGGGTCGACGACCGCATGGAACATTGTGCCAGCCTGACCGGCGGGCGTCCCGGTGTTCTGCACGGCAACCGCACCTATCTGTTGCAGGATGCGGACGGTCAGATCCTCGAGGGGCACTCCATCAGCGCGGGCCTCGACTATCCCGGGATCGGCCCGGAACATGCCTGGCTGCACGACACCGGCCGGGCCGAGTATGTGTCGATCACCGATACCGAGGCGCTGGACGCATTCCAGCAGCTTTGCCGGACCGAAGGGATCATCCCGGCGCTGGAAAGCGCGCACGCGATGGCCCATGTCCGCAAGATCGCGCCGGACCTGCCGCGCGACCATATCATCGTGGTGAACCTGTCGGGGCGCGGCGACAAGGACATCTTCACCGTCGCCAAGCATCTGGGCGTCCAGATGAGCGTCTGAGCACGCCGAATCGCGCCTGCCTTGACTTCGGGCCCGGGGGCGATCCCGGGCCTTTTCGTTTCCGGACCGGGGCGCTGTGACGGACCTTGCCATAAACCGGTGGCCAGGGGCGGCGGGGAGCCGGGTGGCCTGTCTGAGCGCCGTCGCCGCACGCGGCAGACCACCCGGCCCGCCAGGGTTGGAAAAGCCGCATAAACCCGGGTTTAGCCGGGGGTTTATGGGCGTGTTCGCCAAGGTTATGCGCGGCCGTTTAACCCTGGGATGAATGGTGTCCTGCCGGATCGTCGGGCCAGGTGGGTGTCGAGGCAAACAGACCTCGTGCCTCGACGACCCAAACCCAAGACGATCCAATCAGGAGAAACGACCATGACGATTTCCAAACTGACCACCTCGGCCGCGCTGCTGGGCGCCGTTGCAACCCTTGCCCTGGGCTCGATGGCGGTGGCGCAGACTGCGGGCCAGACGGGGGGCCAGACGGGGGGCCAGACGGGCGGCACCGCCGTGGTGCTCACGCAAGGCGGCACCCAGACCGGCGGCGCCGGCATGGACAGCGACGGGGGCGACCACGACGGCGGCAACTGGGGCGGCAACGGCGGTGACAGCGACAGCGGCAGCTGGGGCGGCAATGGTGGCGACAGCGACGGTGGCAATGGCGGCGGCAACGGTGGCGGCGACGACTGAACACCAAACCGTCAGGCAGGCCCGGGTTGCACCCGGGTCTGCTTCTTGATTTGCTGACGTGCCCGCGTGTGGGCCGCGCGCAGAGGAGACAGGATGCAGGGTGTTTTCAGAACGTCGCTGTTGGCGCTGCTGCTCATGGCGCAGGCGGCCTGGGCGGCGGATTCGCTGGACGCCGTGGTGGCGGACCTGCGGCGGCACGGCTATTCCCAGATCGACGTCAGCCGCACGTGGCTGGGGCGCACCCGGATTCTGGCGACAGGTCCGGCCGGCACGCGCGAGATGATTCTCAGCCGCAACAGCGGCGAGGTTCTGCGCGACCACTTCCTGTCGGGCGCAGACACGCAAGGGGGCGCCCAGACCGGGGGTGACACCGGAGGCGACCCGGCCGAGGCAGGCGGTGACGGTCCCGGCGGTCCCGGCGGGGGCGGCGGTGATGGCGGTGATGGCGGTGGGTCGGGCGAGGGCGGCGGCGATGATTGACTTCTGCGAGGGGTGGACATGAACCGGCGATCCCTGCTGGCCATCGCGTTGCTGGTGCAGGCCTGTTGCACGGTGCTGTTCGTGGCCGACATCCTCGGGTCAGTTTTGGGCATCGAATCCACCCTGCTCAGCTGGCAGACCCACGAGATGCTGGAAATCGGCGCCCTTCTGGGCCTGATCCTGGGCTTTGTCCTGGGGGCGCTGGCGCTGATCCGGGCGCAGCGCGACGTGCGTCTGGCGCAGGCCGGGCTCAAACGCGCGCAATCGGCCTTTGCCGCGGTCATGGACGACCGCTTTGCCACCTGGGGACTGACCCCGGCCGAACGCGATGTCGCGCTGTTCGCCATCAAGGGCATGACAACCGCCGAGATCGCCAGCCTGCGCGGCACGTCCGAGGGCACGGTCAAGGCCCAGTCGAATGCGATCTACCGCAAGGCCGGTGTTTCCAGCCGCAGCCAGTTGCTGGGCCTGTTCATCGAGGATCTGGTCGGCGACGCCCCGGATGCCGGCGCCTGACCCCTAGCGCAGACGCGGAATCCCGTCGGCGCCCAGTGTCTGCTCGACGACCCCCGCGCGCAGGCTGCGCCCGATCCGGTGTGCCAGCGCCGACCAGGCCGCGGCGGATTCGGGCGGCAGGTTGCGGCGCAGCACCATGTCGAACAGCCCCAGCCAGGGGTCGAACATGCCCGGCCGCACGTTTCCCGCCGCGCGGTGCACCGCCAACGGGTTCCCGTCATAGCCCTTTTCGTAAAGGATCGCATTGCGCCAGAAGCGGGCGATCTTGGCCTCATGCGCGGGCCAGTCCGTCACATGGCGGGCAAACACGGGACCCAGCCCCGGATGGTCGCGCACGAAGGCATAGAAATCCGCGACGACGGTGTCGATCTGTTCGGCGGTGACGGGGATACGAGGTTCCAGCATGATGCGGCTAAGATGGTCCCCCGCGCCCGCTGCGGCAAGGGACAGAAGGTCACAGGCCGGGATCGTCCAGCGCGTGCAGCCTGAGAATGTCGAGCGGCACCACGGTCAGCGTGCGGTGATGGGTGGCGCGCAGACGGATGCGCGGCGCCGCGCCTTCGTCATGGGCCTGAAGGAACCGACCGGCGCACAGGCACCATTGATCCCCGGGCTTCAGGCCGGCAAAGCCGAACTCGGGTCGCGGGGTGCTCAGATCGTTGCCCAGGTATTTCGACAGGGCCAGGAATTCGGCGGTCATCACCGCGCAGACCGTGTGCATCCCCTGATCCGACGCGGCGGTATCGCAACAGCCGTTGCGGAAAAAGCCGGTCATGGGATCGCGCGAACACGTTTCGAGCGATTCGCCCAGCACGTTGATCGAAGGCTCCATGGCGGTTTTGTCCCTGATCGGTGCCTGATCGGCCAGAGGGCGGCAGGCGGCGGGCCGCTGGTCACGGCAGGGGACCAGCCTAACACGAAACGGCCCGCCGACCGAGACCGCTTTGCAGCGCCTTGTTTACAGCGCCTAGTTTACAGCGTCTTGTGCGAGCCGTCGCAGAACGGCGCGTTCGCGCTCTGCTTGCAGCCGCACAGGAAGACGCGCTTGCTGTCCTCGGCGGTGAATTTCGTCGGCGCAAGGCCCGTGCCCTTGTGCGATCCGTCGCAGAACGGCTGGTTGCTGGACCGCCCGCAGGCACACCAGTAATAGCTTTTTCCCGCCTCGACCTCGACCGGATAGGGCGATTTCTGGGCAATGATGGGCGCTTCGCTCATGGCTTACTCCGTTGGCTGGGGCGAAAGGGAATCGACGATGGCGCGGAACATGGCGACGTTCTGCGGCATGACGGGGGGCGTCTCGAAGTCGCGGTCGGCGGCATTCACCGCGATCACGACATCATGGGTGCGGTCGATCCACAGGTTCTGGCCATAGATCCCGCGCGCCCAGACCTCGCCGGGGCGGGCATCGGGCGGCAACCACCACTGATACCCGTATCCCGTGCCGAATTCGGCCGGATAGGGGCCGGGCGCGGTCGATTCGTCGATCCAGGCGGCCGGCACCAGTTGCCGCCCCTGCCAGACACCGCCCTGCGCGACCAGTTGACCGATGCGCGCATAATCGCGGGTGGTCATGTTCAATCCGCCCAGCACAAAGGCCACGCCGTCGCCGTCGGTGACGTAATAGGGATCGCTGTCCAGACCCAGGGGGGTGAACAGCCGTTCCTGCATCAGGTCGGGGATCGACCGGCCGGTGGCGCCGCGGATCACCATGCCGATCACATGGGTGTCGATCGACACATACTGCCAGTCGCTGCCCGGGGGGCCGCGCCGCGCGGTCTGCCCGGCCGCAAACCCGTCCATCGATCCGCCCAGGGCCAGCACCCGGCCCATGCGGTTGATGTCGGACCAGAAGTCCAGGTAATCCTCGTTGAAGGCGACACCTGATTCCATCAGCAGCACCTGCCGGATTGTCGCCCCGCGATACGCCGACGCGGCAAGCATGGGCGCGTAATCCGTAACCTGCGCATCGAGATCGGGGATCGTGCCGTCCGCGACCAGCGTGCCCAGCAGCAGGGACAACGCGCTCTTGGCTTCGGACCAGGAAATGCGCCGATCCGCGCGGCCCGTGCCGAGGCGATACTCCTCGTGCACCACCGCGCCGCCCTGAAGCACGACGATGCCGGTGACCTGACGGTCCACGGCCCAACCCTCATAGCCCGGCGGCAGGGTCATTCCGGTGCCCTGCGGCAGGACAGACGGCGTGCCGCCCTCCATGCTGCGGGTCAGGAACAACTGATCCATGTGCGAGAAATTCCCGACGATGCGATCGGCATCGAAGAGCGAATTCACGGCCAGCAGGCGCGTGATCTCCTCGCGCTTCCACAGGCCCAGGGCGGCCAGGACCACGACCAGAATCGCCAGGACCCAGCCCAGCCTTTTCAACCATTTGCGCATGCGGGTCTCCTTCGTGCCTACCTTGGCAGGCTGCGCCGCGAAAGCAAGCCCCGGCGCGATCTTGACGGGTGCCCGCGCCGGGCCTATCTGCGCGCCAGCACGGCCGGCTCATCCCCGGGCGGTGTGACCCGGGTGCGCCGGTGCGGCACGACAAGCCGACGGCCCGCCCCCCTTTGGAAAGTGCGACCGCATGGCTGTCTGGACGGCGTCTTCCGGCGATCTCGTGGTGGACCGGCGCCTGGCTTTTGCCGAGGGTTACGCAGCGGCGGGCGACCTGCCTGCGGCGATCTCGATCCTGGCCGAGGCGATGGATCTGGTTCCCGGCTGGGCCGCCGGCTGGTTCCGCCTGGGCGAGTGGCGGGCCGAAACCGGCGATGCCGCCGGCGCCGCGACGGCCTGGGACCGCGCGGTCGCCGCCGATCCCAGCGACATGCTGGGCGCGGGCCTGAAACGCGACCTTGCGCGCGCGCATCCCGTCGCCGAGGCGATGCCAGCCGCCTTTGTCGAGGCGCTGTTCGATCAGTATGCCGATCATTTCGACACCGCGCTGGTCGAGACGCTGGGCTACCGGGCGCCCTGGCTCCTGCGCGACGCGCTGGGTGCGCGGCGCTGGGGGCGGGCGATGGATCTGGGGTGCGGCACAGGTCTGGCCGGGCAGGTCTTTCGCGATGCAGTCGATTGGCTGGCCGGGTGCGATCTGTCCGCGGGGATGCTGGCCCAGGCGCAGGCCAAGGGCATCTATGACCGGCTGGACAAGATCGACCTTGCCACGCTCGAAATCGGGGAAAGCTATGACCTGATCGTCGCCGCCGACGTGTTCGTCTATCTCGGCGCGCTGGAGCGCATCGCGGCCTGGTGCGCGGGATCGCTGGCGCCCGGTGGCACGCTGGCCTTCACGGTCGAATCCGGCGATGCCCCGGTGACGCTGCGCGAAAGTCGGCGCTTTGCCCATTCCCGCGCCTATCTGCGTGAGGTGCTGACAGCCGCCGGGTTCACCCGGATCACCCTGACTGATGCCGTGTTGCGGCTGGATCGTGGCGCGCCGATCCAGGGGTTCACCGTGCTGGCCGACGGATTGCTTCCCCGTGTCAACCGGCAAGGCGATGGCGAAGGATTCGCGCTGGCCTGAAGGCGCCCGGGCCCATGCGGCGCGTTGACTGTCCCGCGCAGCCGGTGACAATCGGCGCATGACCGATTTCGCCCGCCGACTCACCCGCTCGCCCCTGGCCCATGATCCCGACGCCGCCGGGGACATCGCCACCCGCTTTGCCGATCTGACACCCGACCTGCGCGGCGTTCTTGCGGCCACCGCCGGGTGCAGCCCTTTCCTGAAATCGCTGATGGAACGCGAGGACGCCTGGCTGCGCGAGGCCCTGGCCGGCGCGCCCGAGGATGCGCTCGACTCGACCCTCGCCACGCTGGTGCCCGACACGCCCGAGGCGACCGGCACCGCACTGAGACAGGCCAAGCGCCGCGTCGCCCTGCTGGCCGCGATCGCGGATCTGGGCGGGGTCTGGTCGCTGGAACAGGTCACGACGGCATTGACGCGGCTGGCCGACACCGCGGTGCACCGCGCCCTCACCACCCATCTGGCCGAGGAGATCCGCCGCGGCAAGATCCCCGGTGCCCAGCCCGGCGACGAGGAAACCGGCGCGGGCATGGTCGCCTTCGCCATGGGCAAGATGGGCGCGTTCGAGCTGAACTATTCCTCGGACATCGACCTGATCTGCCTGTTCGATCAGGATCGGTTCGGCACGGACTGGCACGACGCGCGGCAGGCGTTCATCCGCGCCACGCGCAAGATGGCGGCGATGCTGAACGATCATACCGCCGACGGCTATGTGTTCCGCACCGACCTGCGCCTCAGGCCCGATGCCTCGGTCACGCCGGTCTGCATCTCGATGGAGGCGGCCGAACGCTACTATGAATCGCTGGGCCGCACCTGGGAACGCGCCGCCTGGATCAAGGCCCGCCCCTGCGCCGGCGACCTTCAGGCCGGGGCGCGGTTCATCGACACGCTGCGACCGTTCGTCTGGCGGCGGCACCTCGATTTCGCCTCGATCCAGGACGCCCACGACATGATCCTGCGCATCCGCGCGCACAAGGGGCTCAGCGCCGAGATCGACGGCCACAATCTGAAACTGGGCCCGGGCGGCATCCGCGAGATCGAGTTCTTCACCCAGACCCGCCAATTGATCGCCGGCGGACGCGACGCCGATCTGCGAAACCGCGATACGGTCGGCGGGCTGGCGGCGCTGGCCGCCAAGGACTGGGTGCCGCGGGGTGTCACGCAGGCCCTGACCGACCACTACCGCGAACACCGCGAGATCGAGCACCGGCTGCAAATGGTGGGTGACGCCCAGACGCAGATGCTGCCCACCACACCCGAGGCCTGGGACCGGCTGGCCCGGTTCATGGGCGAAGCCGATACCCAGGCCATGCGCGACCGCCTGAAGGCGCGGCTGCTGGACGTGACCGCGTTGACCGAGGATTTCTTTGCGCCGGGCGATGCGGAAACCGCCGAACGCCCCGATCTGAGCGATCAGCAGCGCGGCATCGTCAGCGGGTGGCGGTCCTATCCCTGCCTGCGCTCGACCCGGGCGCAGGACATCTTCACCCGGCTCGAACCCGAGCTGCTGACCCGCCTGCTGAAAGCGCCGCAGCCGGACGAGGCCGTCGTGGGCTTTGACCGGTTCCTTGCCGGGCTGCCCGCCGGCGTGCAGCTTTTTTCGCTGTTCGAGGCGAACCCGACGCTGATCGACCTGCTGGTCGATATCCTGACCACGGCGCCCAAGCTGGGGGACTACCTGGCCCGGAACGCGGGCGTGTTCGATGCGGTGATCGGGGGCGGGTTTTTCGCGCAATGGCCGGGCCCTGCGGCGCTTCAGGCCGACCTGGCCGAGAAACTGGCGCCGATCGAGGACTATGAACGCCGCCTGGATGCGGCGCGGATCTGGATGAAGGAATGGCATTTCCGCATCGGCGTGCACCATCTGCGCGGCCTGATCGACGCCTTCGAGGCCGCGGGTCAGTATGCGCATCTGGCGGATGCGGTGGTCGCCGGGATATGGCCGCATGTCACCGCCGAATTCGCGCGCAAGCATGGACCGATGCCCGGGCGCGGCGCGGTGGTTCTGGGCATGGGGTCGCTGGGGGCGGCGCGGCTCAACGCGGCGTCGGACCTCGATCTGATCGTGATCTATGATGCGGCCGGGCAGGATGCGTCCGAGGGGCCGCGCCCGCTGGCCGCGCGGCCTTATTTCGCGCGCCTCACGCAGGCCCTGGTGACGGCGCTTTCCGCGCCGATGGCGCAGGGACGGCTGTATGAGGTGGACATGCGGCTCAGGCCCTCGGGACGGCAGGGGCCGGTGGCGACGTCGCTCGATGCGTTCCGCGCCTATCAGCAGACCGAGGCCTGGACCTGGGAACACCTGGCGCTGACGCGGGCGCGGGCCCTGGCGGGATCCGGTGACCTGGCGGACGAGGTCGAGGCCTTCCGCGTGGCCCTGCTGGCGGAAAAGGGGCAGGGTGCGAGCGTCGCGCAGGATGTGTCGGACATGCGCGCGCGCCTGAGGGCGGCAAAGCCGGGGCAGGGGGCACTCGAGGCCAAGGATGGCCCCGGGCGGTTGCAGGATATCGAACTGCTGGCCCAGATGATCACCTTGCAGGCTGGCGCCCCGGCGCGCCGGACCGAGGCGCAGCTTCTGGCCGGGCGTCGCGCCGGACGCATCGACACCGCCGCGCAGGAGGTCTTGCTGGGCGCCTATCGTCTGCTGTGGCGGGTGCAGTGTTCGCTGCGTCTGCTGGCCGATCGCGTGACCGATCCCGAGGCGCTGGGCGAGGGGGCGCGCGCCTTCCTGCTGCGCGAGACGGGCGAGGAAACGCTGGAGGCGCTGGTGGCGCGGCTGGCCGAGGCAACCGGCGAGGCGGCCGCGATCGTCGACGCGGCGCTGGCCGGGTAGCCGGGGGGCTGCTCGCCCCCCGGACCCCCTCGCCAAAGGGGGGCACGCCCCCCTTTGGAAACCCCGTGCGTATTTCCCGACAAGATGATGGGACGGGCTTGTCACCGGCGGGTGCCGGGGCGCAGACTGGGTCTGGCAACGGGGAGGGCGGCCATGGAGTTCGACTATGTGATCGCGGGCGGGGGCTCGGCCGGATCGGTTCTGGCCGCGCGGCTCAGCGAGGATCCCTCGGTGACGGTGTGCCTGGTCGAGGCCGGTGGCGGCGGACGCGATCTGCTGATCCGCGCGCCGGCGCTGGTGGCGGCGATGGTCTCGGGGCGGCCCAGGCTGAACAACTGGGCCTTTCGCACCGTTCCGCAACCCGGCCTGAACGGGCGGCGCGGCTATCAGCCCCGGGGCAAGGCCCTGGGCGGGTCCTCGGCCATCAATGCGATGCTGTATGTCCGCGGCCAGCCCGAGGATTACGACGCCTGGGCAGATCAGGGCGCCGACGGGTGGGATTGGGGCGCCTGCCTGCCCTATTTTCTCAAGGCCGAGAACAATCAGCGCGGTGCCTCGGGTCTGCATGCGGAGGGCGGGCCGCTGAGCGTATCGGACCAGTCCGACCCGCGAGCCGTGAGCCGCGCCTTCGTCGCGGCATGCGGCGAGGCGCAGATCCAGGAAACCGCCGATTTCAACGGCTCGACCCAGGCGGGTGCCGGGCTTTACCAGGTCACGCAGTTTCACGACGGTCCGCGGCGCGGCGAGCGGTGCTCGGCGGCGGCCGGGTATCTGTTCCCGGCGATGGACCGGCCGAACCTGACGGTCCTCACCCGGCGGCTGGTCGAAAAGGTCGACCTGAGCGACGGTCGCGCCACGGGCCTGGTGATCCGCCAGGGCGGGCGGCGCCAGAGGATCGGCGCGCGGCGCGAGGTCATCCTGTCGGCCGGTGCCTTCGGCTCGCCGCAGATCCTGATGCTGTCGGGGATCGGCCCCGAGGACGAGTTGCGCGCACAGGGCATCCGCGTGCAGCACGCCTTGCCGGGGGTCGGGCAGAACCTGCAGGACCATCTGGACTATGTGATCAGCTACACGTCGCCGCGCACCGATGTCATCGGGCTGAATCCGGGCGGGTTGGCGCGGCTTGCGGGCGCGGGACTGCGCTGGCGCAAGGACGGCCAGGGCCTCTTTGCCTCGCCCATGGCCGAGGGCGGGGCGTTCTTCCGGTCGGGTCCGCAGGTCGACCGGCCTGATCTGCAGTTCCATTTCGTCATCGGCATCGTCGACGATCACATGCGCAAGCTGCATTGGTCGAACGGGTTTTCCTGCCATGTCTGCGTCCTGCGGCCCCATTCGCGCGGTTCGGTCGGGTTGAACAATGCCCATCCGGCCATGGCGCCGCGCATCGATCCGGGGTTTCTGACGGATGCGCGCGATCTCGCGGTGCTGAAGGTCGGCGCGCGCGTCATGGAGCAGGTGCTGGACGCGCCGCCGCTCGCGCCATGGCGGGGACGCCGGCTGTATCCGCATGACGGATCGGACGCGGCGCTGGAAGCCGACATCCGCGCGCGCGCGGATACCATCTACCACCCGGTCGGCACCTGTCGCATGGGGGTGGACGACCAGGCCGTGGTCGATCCGGCGCTGCGGGTGCGCGGCGTCGCGGGGTTGCGGGTGGTGGATGCCAGCGTCATGCCGACGCTGGTCAGCGGCAACACCAACGCGCCGACGATCATGATCGCCGAACGCGCGGCGGATCTTGTCCGGATGGGCGACGCGGGCCGCTAGCCGCGTCAGACACTCACCCCGAACAGCGTGCCGATCCCCGCGGTGATGGCCATCGCGAACAGTCCCCAGACCACGACACGCAGACTGGCGCGCAGGACTGGCGCGGCGCCGGCCTTTGCGCCCATGGCGCCCAGGATCGCCAGGGTGATCACCGTGACGACCAGAACCACCGGGATCGTCTGACCGGCGGGGGCGAGCCAGGCCGCCACCAGCGGAATCGCGGCCGCCACGCTGAACGTCACGCCCGAGGCAAAGGCCGCCTGCAACGGGTTCGCGGCCAGGGCCTCGGATATGCCCAGTTCGTCGCGGACATGCGCGTCCAGCGCGTCGTGGGCGGTCAGTTCGCGGGCCACCTGAAGGGCGGTGGCCTCGCTCAGGCCGCGATCGCGGTAGATCGCCGCCAGCTCTGCCAGTTCGGCCTTTGGCTGCGTTTCCAGCGCCTCGCGTTCGCGCGCGATGTCGGCGCGTTCGGTATCGGCCTGCGACGAGACCGAGACATACTCTCCGGCCGCCATCGACATCGCCCCGGCCGAGATCCCCGCGATGCCGGCGATCAGGATCGTCGCCGGATTCGGATCGGCCGCGGCAACCCCGACAATGAGCGAGGACACCGAGACGATGCCATCGTTGGCCCCCAGAACGGCGGCGCGAAGCCAACCGCTGCGGGTGATGTAATGCGGGTCGTCGGGGTGGGCCGAGGTCTGGGGCATGGGGCTCGCCGGTTGGTTGTGTCGGGACTGCGGCCCACCATAAGCCGGGGCGCACCCGCCGCAAGGGGGGGCGCGCCCGGGACCCTGGGTCAGGTGTCGTTTGGCCGGACGCGCGCCGCGCTCTTGTCCGCAAAGGCGGCCAGCCGGCCGCGGCTGGCCGGCTGCGTGTTCACCACGCCCGCAACGACGGATTCCATATAGGCCGCATCCAGCGCTGACATGTTCTGGACATGGCTGATCGCCGAGCAGATCGCGAAATTCGACAGCGGCGGATTGGTCGCGGCCGCACGGGCGATTTCATAGGCCTTGGCCTCGCTGTCATCGACCAGATATTGGGCCAGGCCCACTGCGATCGCCTCGGTGCCCTGATAGACCCGGCCGGTCAGCATCATGTCGATCATCCGCGCCTTGCCGACCAGGTCCGCCACCCGGATCGTCGCCCCGCCGCCGGTGAACAACCCGCGCTGGCCCTCGGGCAGGGCGAAATAGGTGCTGGCGTCGGCGACCCGCACATGCGCCGACGAGGCGAGTTCCAGCCCCCCGCCGACCACCGCGCCCTTGAGGGCCGCGATGACCGGAACGCCACCGTATTCCATCTTGTTGAAGGCCTCGTGCCACCGCAGGCACAGGTGCATGAACTCCTCGGGGCGACGGTCCTCGGCATGGTGCTCGACCAGATCGAGCCCGGCGCAGAAATGCGCCCCTTCGGCGCGCAACACCACGGCCCGCACCCCGCCCGAGGGGCCCGCGCGGCCGATGCGGGTGAAGATGTCGATCAGTTCATCCACCGTCGCGGCGTTCAGCGCGTTGCGCTTGTCGGGGCGGTTCAGCGTGACGGTGGCGATGCCGTCCGCGTCCACCGCGACGGTCGTGAAAGTCAGGCCAAGGTCGTCGAATGCGGTCATGGGGTCCTCCAGCGTTGGCGAAAGCGTAGGGGGCGGGCGCGGGCGTTGTCCATGGGCGACGTCACGTCCAGGCGCGCGGGGCGGGGCAGGGGGCGGTCCGGGTCCTGCGGGATGGCGGCGCGCGTTGCGGCTTTTCCTTGGGCGTCAGTCTGGTATGTAGGCGGTCAGCCAGAAACCGGATCGCGCATGTCCCAGAAATTTCGCCTGACCATCGCCCAGTTGAACCCCACCGTCGGGGCGCTGCAGGCCAACGCCGAACGGGCCCGCGCCATCTGGGCCGAGGCGCGCGAGGCCGGCGCCGACATGGTCGCCTTTCCCGAGATGTTCGTGACCGGCTATCAGACGCAGGATCTGGTGATGAAGCCCGCCTTTGCCCGCGACGCGATGCGCGTGGTGCACGAGCTGGCGCAGACCTGTGCCGAAGGGCCTGCGATGGGGATCGGCGGCCCCTATCTGGAAGGCGGGCGTCTCTACAACGTCTATTATGTGCTGGAACGGGGCCGGATCGCCGCGGTGGTGAAGAAGCATCACCTGCCCAACGATCTGGTGTTCGATGAAAAGCGCCTGTTCACGCCGGCCGATATCGCGGGCCCCTATCGCGTCGGGCCGCTGATCATCGGCACGCCCATCTGCGAGGACGCCTGGCACGACGATGTGACCGAGGCGCAGGCGGAAAGCGGCGCGCAGATCCTGCTGGTGCCCAATGGGTCGCCCTATTCGCGGGGGCGCCATGACACGCGCATGGGGCTGATGGTGGCGCGCGTGATCGAGACCGGCCTGCCGCTGGTCTATGTGAACCTCGCCGGTGGACAGGACGACCAGATCTTCGATGGCACAAGTTTCGTGCTGAACCCGGGCGGGCACCTGACCCATCTGCTGCCCGGGTTTGTCGAGGCCGTCACCCATATCGACTTTGTCGAGACACCCGAAGGGTGGCGCGCCGAGCCGGGCGACAAGTCCCCGCTGGCCGACGACTGGGAGCGCGACTATCACGCGATGGTCACCGGCACGCGGGACTACCTGCACAAATCCGGTTTCCGCCGGGTGCTGCTGGGCCTGTCGGGGGGCATCGATTCGGCGCTGGTTGCGACCATTGCCGCCGATGCGCTGGGCCCCGAGAACGTGCATTGCATCATGTTGCCGTCGGAATACACCTCGGCCCATTCGCTCGAAGATGCGGCCGCCGTCGCCCGGGCCCTCGGCTGCAAGCTGGACACGGTGCCGATCTCGGGCTCGCGGGCGGCCGTGACCGAGGCGCTGGCGCCCCTGTTCGCGGGTCTCGCCGCCGACGTGACCGAAGAGAACATCCAGTCGCGGCTGCGCGGCCTGCTGCTCATGGCTATTTCGAACAAGACGGGGGCCATGCTGCTGACCACGGGCAACAAATCCGAGGTCGCTGTCGGCTATGCGACGATCTACGGCGACATGAACGGCGGCTACAACCCGATCAAGGATCTCTACAAGACCCGGGTGTTCGAGACCTGCCGCTGGCGCAACGAAACCCACCGCCCCTGGATGCTGGCCCCCGCCGGGACGGTGATTCCGCCCCGGGTGATCGACAAGCCGCCGTCGGCCGAACTGCGCGCCGATCAGAAGGACGAGGACAGCCTGCCACCCTATCCGGTTCTGGACGCCATCCTGGACGGTCTGGTGGAGCGTGACCTCGCGGTCGAGGATCTGGTCGCCGAGGGCTTTGATCGCGCAACGGTCAAGAAGGTCGAACACCTTCTCTACATCTCGGAATGGAAGCGGTTCCAGTCCGCACCCGGGGCGCGGCTGACGACGCGCGCCTTCTGGCTGGACCGCCGTTATCCGATGGTCAACCGCTGGCGCGACCCCTCGTGATCGGTGGTATTTCGGCAAGTTGATGCGCGCGCCCTGTGCAGCGGGCTTTCCTTGACGGGCCGATGACGCTATCCTGCCGACAAAAGAGCGCCCCGTGTTGAGGGCGCCGGACAAGTGTGCGGGCGTGACCACGCACCGGGTACGAGGGCAGAATGAACCGAGCAGGCAGCACCGCATTTCCGCGTCTTGCGCTGACCCTGGCGACCGTTGCGGCGCTGGGCGCATGTCAGATGAGCCCGGGCACCGGCACCGCCACGACCGGCGCGCCCGGCGATCAGTCGGCCCCGGCCGCGGCGACGGATGGCCCCTCGTCGCGCACCATCGAACGCGATGTCGAAGCGCCTGAGGTCTTTCAGCGCGACGACACCGGCCTGTGGGACGGGCGCCCGTCCCTGGGGGGCGTGTGGGTTGCCCATCCCTCGGCCCAGGACCCCGAGCGCGTGATGATCCGCAACCAGGCCACCGGCGCGACGGTGATCGGTGCCCTGTTCCGCCGCGAGCGGGACAATCCGGGGCCCCGGTTCCAGATTTCCTCCGAGGCGGCGAATGCCCTCGGCATCCTCGCCGGGGCGCCGACCGAGATTTCGGTGACGGCGCTGCGCCTTCAGCGCGTCGAGATGGAGATAGACCCGGCTCCGTCGGCCACCACCGCGGCCGATGAAACGCTGGCGATCGCCGCGGCGGAAAGCCCGGCGGCGGTCGATGCAGCGGCGGGCGATGCCGCGGCGCCGGCGCCGACCGGCGCGCCGCAGGGGCAGGTCGCCGTGACGGACGCCGACCCGGAACCGCCGCGCCGCACGCTGCGCGATTTCTTCCGCCGTCGCAGCCCCGAGCCCGCACCCGCGGACACCGCGATCGCACAGACCACGCTGGCCCCCGCAACCGCCGCAACGACCGCCACCGCCGCGCAGACCGTCACCGAGATGGCCTCGACCGAGCCGCCGCGCGCCGAACGTCGCAGCTTCTTCGACATGTTCCGCCGCAACCGGCCCGAGCCCGAGCCCGACACGACGATGATCGCGCTGCCCGAGACGACCGCCGCCGCACCGGTGGCCACGCCTGAGCCGCCCAGCCGTCCGGCCGCGCGAATCGACCGGCCGTTCGTGCAGATCGGCATCTTCAGCGTCGAGCAGAACGCCACCAACGCCCGCGCGCTCATGCAGCGCAACGGCCTGACCGCCGAAATCCGGCGCGGACGCATCAATGACAACCAGTTCTGGCGCGTTGTCGTGGGGCCTGCGGGATCGACGGCCGAGCGGGCGGATATCCTGCGCCGCGTGCGTGGACTGGGCTTTGCCGATGCTTACGCGGTTGTGCGCTGAGCGGGTTTGAAACCGGCCCCCGAATGACGCTAAGGTGGCGCCCGAACGAAAGCCGGAGTTGCCCATGCCCGTCCTGCGCCTGCTGATTGCCAGCGTGTTCCTTGTCGCCAGCGCCCTGAGCGCGCTGGCACAGTCACCTTATGGCGGTCGTGCACCGAACTACTACATTCTCGATGTCGGGTCGGGGCAGGTGCTGGCGCAGCAGAACGCCGAAATTCCCCTGCCGCCGGCGTCGATGTCCAAGCTGATGACACTGGCGATGCTGTTCGACGCCATCGACGAGGGACGGGTTTCGCTGACCTCGACCTGGAACATCTCGCAGCACGCGCATGAAATGGGCGGCTCCAGCATGTTTCTGGAAACCCGCGACCGCCCCACGACCGAGGATCTGATCCGCGGGCTGGTCATCGTGTCGGGCAATGACGCGGCGGTCGCCATTGCCGAGGGGCTGGGCGGCACCGAACCGGCATTCGCGCAGATGGCCCAGCAGCGCGCCGAACAGATCGGCATGACACAGACGACCATCGCCAATGCCTCGGGTTGGCCCGATCCGCGCCACAGGATGAGCCTGCACGATCTGGCCGTGCTGGCCCGCTACATCATCACCGCGCATCCCCAACTCTATCAGTATCTGCACGAAACCCAGTTCACCTGGAACGGCATCACGCAGCCGAATCGTCTGCCGCTTCTCAGCGCGGGCGTGGGTGTCGACGGGCTGAAAACCGGCCATACCGAGGAAGCCGGCTATTCCATGGTCGGATCGGCCGTGCAGGGCAGCCGGCGGATCATCTTCGTGTTCTCGGGGCTGAACAGTCCGGCGGAACGCGCCGAAGAGGCCGAGCGCATCGTGTCCTGGGCCTTCCGCCAGTTCGTCGAACGCGAGGTCCTGCCGCAAGGGCACGCCATCGCCGAGGCCGAGGTCTGGATGGGCGCGGCGCCCAGCGTTCCGCTGGTTGCGGCGCAGGATCTGAATGTCCTGGTGCCCGTGATGGCCCATGCGGACATCGCCGCCCATGTCGAATACGACGGCCCCCTGGCGGCGCCGGTCACGGCGGGTCAGGAAATCGCCACCCTTGTCGTCGAGGTGCCGGGCATGGACCCGCGCCGCTTGCCGCTGGTTGCCGGTGCCGATGTCGCCGAAGGGGGCTTCATGCCGCGCATCCGCACCGCCGCTGCCGTGCTGGGCGAGCGCCTGGGACTGGGGCAGCCGTGAGCGACGGTCAGGGCGTCTTCATCTCGTTTGAAGGCATTGATGGATCGGGGAAATCCACACAGGCGCGCCAGCTTGCCGAGCGGTTGCGCGCGCGCGGTCATGCCGTGGTGCTGACCCGTGAACCCGGCGGATCGCCGGGGGCCGAGGAAATTCGCCGCCTGGTGCTGGAAGGCGATCCCGACCGATGGTCGGCCGAGACCGAGATCCTGCTGTTCACCGCCGCGCGCCGCGACCATCTGGAGCGCACGATCCGTCCGGCGCTGGCCGCGGGGCAGATCGTGATCTGTGACCGCTTTGCGGACAGCACGCGGATGTATCAGGGTCTTTCGCGCGGCGATCTGCGGGCGCTCGTCGATCAGTTGCACGGTCTGATGATCGGCCGCGAGCCCGATCTGACGGTGCTGATCGACATGGACCCCGACATCGGACTGGCGCGGGCCAAGGGCCGGCAGGGCACCGAGGAACGCTTCGAGGATTTCGGCCCCGATCTGCAGCGCCGGATGCGGGCCGGGTTTCGGGCCCTGGCGGCGGAATTTCCCGCGCGCTTCCGGGTCATCGACGGCGCGCGCCCGGTCGCGGATGTCGCCGGGTCCGTCCTGGCTGCCGTGACCCCCATCCTGCCGGAACGCGCCGATGGCTGACGTCCCCGAACCCGACCGGATCGAGGGCGCGCCCCACCCGCGCGACACCCCGCGCCTGTTCGGACAGCAAGCGGCCGAGGACGTCTTTCTGCGGGCCTATGCCGGCGGGCGGCTGCATCATGGCTGGCTTCTCACCGGCCCGCGCGGCGTGGGCAAGGCGACGCTGGCCTGGCGCATCGCGCGCTTCCTGCTGGCGCAGGAACCGGGCGGCGGTCTGTTCGGCCCGCCCGCATCGCTCGACGTGTCGCCTGATCACCCGGTTGCCCATCGCATCCTTGCCGGGGCCGAGCCCGGCCTGCTGCCGATCCGGCGCGGTGCCGATGAAAAGACCGGCAAGCTGCGCGCCCAGATCACCGTGGACGAGGTGCGCAAACTGCGCGACTTCTTCGGCCTCAGCGCGGCCGAGGGGGGGCGGCGCGTCGTCCTGGTCGATGCCGCGGACGAGATGAACCCGAACGCAGCCAACGCGCTGCTGAAACTGCTGGAAGAACCCCCGGCCGGGGCAACCCTGCTGCTGGTCGCGCATCAGCCGTCCCGGCTGTTGCCGACCATCCGCTCGCGCTGCCGCGAGTTGCGGCTTTCGGCCCTGGGCCCCCAGGACATGGGTCTTGCCCTGCACCAGGCGCTGGGCCATGACGAGGACAGCGCGGAACTGGCGGAACTGTCCGGCGGTTCCGTGGGCGAGGCCGTGCGCCTGCTGGCAGGGGGCGGTGTCGATCTCTACGCAGCAATAGTTGCATTGCTGGCCGCGATTCCGCGCATTTCGCGGCCTGATTTGTTGAAAATGTGCAATTCCCTGGTCGGCAAGGACAGCGATATCCGCTTTGATCTGACCGTGCGCCTGGTCGATCTTGCACTGGCGCGCCTGGCGCGCACCGGCGCCACCGGCACCCCCCCGATCGAGGCCGCGCCCGGCGAGGCGCGGGTTCTGGCCCGGCTGTCCCCGGATGCCCGCGCCGCGCGGATCTGGGCGGAACAGGCCTCGGAGCTGGGCGCACGGGCGCGCGGGGGGCGGGCGGTCAACCTTGACCCCGGCGCGCTGGTGCTGGATATGTTCCTGCGACTGGAATCCGCGGCGCGCATGGCGGCGGGATAGGCACGGAACCCATGACCCCCGCGATCGTAGACAGCCACACCCACCTCGATTTTCCCGATTTTGACGGCGAACACGATGCGATCGTCGCGCGCGCCCGCGCGGCAGGCGTGACGCGCATGGTCACGATCTGCACGCGCCTGGATCGCGAGCCGGTGTCGCGCGCGCTGGCGGAACGCTATGCCGAGGTTTTCTATGCCGCCGGGATTCACCCGATGCGCGCGCATGAAACCCCGCTGATCGCGGTCGAGGATCTGACCCGCCTTGCGGCCCATCCCAAGTTCGTGGGGATCGGCGAGACCGGCCTCGATTACCATTACACGCCGGACAGCGCCGCCGCGCAGCAGGACAGCCTGCGCATTCACATCGAGGCCGCGCGCAGAACCGGGTTGCCGCTGATCATCCATGCGCGCGACGCCGATGCCGACATGGCCCGCATCCTGACCGAGGAATACCGCGCCGGGCCGTTTACCGGCGTGCTGCACTGCTTCACCTCGGGGCCGGACCTGGCGCGTGCGGGGCTGGACATCGGGTTCTATCTGTCGGCCTCGGGCATCGCGGCCTTTCCGAAATCGACCGCCCTGCGCGAGATTTTCGCCGCCGCGCCCGTTGACCGCATCCTCGTCGAAACCGACGCGCCCTATCTGGCGCCGCCGCCGCATCGCGGCAAGCGCAACGAACCGGCCTATACCGCCCTGACGGCGGCGCGCGTGGCAGAGGTCTGGGGGCTGACCTATGACGCGTTCGCGCGCCAGACCAGCGCCAATTTCGACCGGCTGTTCCCCAAGGCCGCGCGATGAGCGTGTTGCGGGCGACGATCCTGGGCTGCGGCTCGTCCGGCGGGGTGCCGCGACTGGGGGGGGAATGGGGCGCCTGCGATCCCACCGACCCGCGCAACCGCCGTCGCCGCTGTTCGCTGCTGCTCGAACGGATCGCCGAGACCGGCACCACGCGCGTTCTGGTCGATACCGCGCCTGACATGCGCGAGCAGTTGCTGGACGCGGGCGTGGGCCATCTGGATGCGGTGGTCTATACCCACGGTCATGCCGACCATGTGCACGGAATCGACGATCTGCGCATGATCGTGTTCAACACGCGAAAACGCCTGCCGGTCTGGGCCGATCACGCCACGCAGGAGTCGCTTCTCAACCGCTTCGGCTATGCCTTTGTGCAACCCGCCGGTTCGCCCTATCCGCCGATTCTGGACCTGAACACGATCAGCGGCGACTTCGCCATCGACGGCGCGGGCGGGCCGCTGTCCCTGCGGCCCTTCCGTGTCGATCACGGCAGCATGGACGCGCTGGGTTTCCGCGTCGGCGGTCTGGCCTATCTGCCCGATGTCGTGCGCATCTACGACGAAAGCTGGCCTGCGCTGGACGGTCTGGACTGCTGGATTGTCGATGCCTTGCGCTACAAGCCGCATCCCACCCACGCCCATCTGGGACTGGCGCTGGAATGGATCGACCGCATGAAGCCCCGTCGCGCGGTGCTGACCAACATGCATGTGGACCTCGACCATGCCACTGTCGAGGCCGAGACCCCCGACCACGTCACCCCGGCCCATGACGGGATGGTGCTGGAGTTCCCCCTGTGAGCGGACCGGCGCGCTGACATGCAGGCGCTGATCGACGTCATTCTTCCGGTCTTTCTGGTCGTGGCAGCGGGGTATCTGGCGGCCTGGCGCCGCTGGATGACCGAGGCCGGGGTCGAGGGGTTGATGAAATTCGCCCAGGGAATCGCCATTCCCGTGCTGCTGTTCCAGGCCCTCTCGCGTCTGGATCTGGGGCATATCTTCGAGTGGCGCCTGCTCGTCAGCTTTTACAGCGGCGCGTTCGGCGGCTTTCTGGCCGGTCTGTTCGGCGCGCGGTTCCTGTTCGGCCGCGATTGGGAAGATGCCGTCGCGGTCGGTTTTGTCTGCCTCTTTTCCAACTCGGTCCTGCTGGGCATGGCGATCACGGAACGCGCCTATGGGGCCGATGCGCTGGGCCCGAATTACGCGATCATCGCCCTTCATGCGCCGTTCTGCTATTTCGTCGGCATCCTGACGATGGAAGGCGTGCGCGCCCGCGGCGCGGGGCTGGGGCGCACGGCGCTGCGCGTGGTGCGCAGTTTGGCAGCCAATCCGCTGATCGTCGGAATCGGCGCGGGCGCGCTGGTGAACCTGGCGGGCATCGGATTGCCCGGCGTTCTCGATGATGCGCTGTCGCTGATCGCGCGCGCCGGGCTGCCGGGGGCGCTGTTCGGACTGGGCGGGGTTCTCTATCGCTACCGGCCCGAGGGGGACCTGCGGCTGATCGCCTTCGCGGTCGCCGTCTCGCTGGTGCTGCACCCGGCGATCACCTGGACCCTGGGCCGGGCGCTGGATCTGGGCACCGGGCCTTTTCGCTCGGCGGTTGTCACCGCGGGCATGGCGCCGGGGGTCAATGCCTATCTGTTCGCCAACATGTATGGTCGGGCGCAACGGGTCGCCGCCTCGACCGTGCTGATCGCGACAGGGCTGTGCATCGTGACCGCCTGGGGCTGGATGCAGGCCCTGGGCTAGAGCCGCACCCAGGGGATGAAGCGCGGCACGCGGGCGGCATAGGCATCCCAGGCATCGGCCCCGCGGCTCTTGCGCATGTGGCGCTCGGTTCCGGGCGTGGCCGATCCCCAGCCCATGAACCATGTGGCATGGAGCGGCGCCAGAATGCCGATCCAGCCCCAGGGGTGCGCCAACGCGAACAGGAAATAGCCCCACCACATCACGGCCTCGCCGAAGTAATTGGGATGGCGGGTCAGCGCCCAAAGGCCCTTGTCCATGATCCGGCCACGGTTGGCGGGGTCGGACCGAAAGGTGGCAAGCTGGCGATCGCCCACCGCCTGAAAGAGGAAGCCGATCAGCCAGATCGCGATCCCGGCCCAATCGGTCGCGCGCAGTCCGGTGGACGATGCGGCGCCGGGCGCCGGCGTGGCAAAGGCGAAGGGCAGGCACCAGAGCCAGACGATCACCCCTTGCAGCGCGTAGACGGCGAAAAAGCTCCATACCCGCCAGCGCGGGCCGAACTTGCGCCGCAGGCTGGCGTAGGGTTCGCGTTCGTGGTGCAGGTTCGTGCCCAGCATCTGCGTGAACAGCCGCGCCGCCCAGATTGCCATCAGCGCGAGCGCCACCCAGGGCCCAGGCCTGTCACCGCCAGCCGCCAGGATCATCGCCAGCGCGGTGCCCAGGGCCATCAGCGGATAGACGATGTCCATCAGCGCATGATTGCCCAGCCGGTCGCCTGCGGTCCAGCCCGCCAGGGCGATTGCCAGCGTCGCGGCACCCGCCGTCAGCGCGGCCAGCAACGGCGGGCCAAGGGGCGGCGCCAGCACGGCCAGGGCCAGAACCGCGCCCGGCAGGGCCATGTGCACCAGATGCCAGCGACGCCCGGGCGCATCGCCGGGCAGGGCAATCCACCACGCGCAGGCCAGAACCGACCAGAAGAGCAGGGCAACGATCACGGCGGGGTCCTCGATTGCAGCCAGGGGGATGCGGTCATCCTAACCCGCTGCCGGCACGGGGCAAGGGATCAAAGACTGCTGGTCAGGCGGTCCACGGCCTGTTCGAGCCGGGCCAGGGTCTGGGCCTCGACCTCGGGGGTCATGCGGTGGACGGGCATGGCAACGCCCAGGGCGCCGACCACCGCGCCGCGCCCGTCGCGCACCACGCGCGCGGTGCCGGTGACATCGGCTTCAAAGGTCTGGTCGGTGCGCGCATAGCCCAATCTGCGGGCGTCGGCCACCGCGGCGCGCACGACCGCGGGGGTGACATAGCTGCCGGGCACCGCAGCGGGCATGGGACCGGCGAGGACCCTCTCGACCACGCTGTCATCCGAGGCGGCCAGAAAGGCGATGCCGGCGCCCGTGGTGTGCAGGGGCAGGGTGCTGCCCTCGCGCACATGCACGCGGATCGGGCGGTCGGCCTCGGCCACGCACAGAACGCTGAGCGCGCCATGCGCGGGCAGGCTGAAATGGCAGGTCTCGCCGAGCGCGGCCGCAACGGCGCGCACCTCGGGGTCGACGACGGACAGCAGCGGGCGATCGGCCTCGCGCGCACGGGCGAGCGGCAGAACCCTGGGCCCCAGCGCATAGAGCCGCGAGGCGCCGTCCTGCTCCACCAGGCCATAGTCGCACATCGCCACCAGCATCCTGCGTGCCGTCGCCTTGTCCAGCCCGGCGGATTCGGCCAGGGCACCCAGCGACTGCCGGCCTGGTGTTTCAAGGAAAAGATCCAGCAGGCTCAGCGCCTTGGTCACTGTTTTCACGCGAAGCATCCAATCATTGACAGGTTAAGGATTTTTGCCCATCATTGATATTAAGTCAATACTGTTGATAATAATGAAACGCAAGGGAGGAGCCTGCATCATGATCAACCCTGGTCTCACCGGCGCTGCCACCGCCGTCCTTCTGGCCCTGACGGCGGGTGCCGCCCTGGCCGAATACCCCGAACGCCCGGTCGAGATCGTGGTGCCTTGGCCCCCGGGCGATCTGGAGGACGTGGTCGCGCGCATGATCTCGGACCAGATCCAGACGGATTACGACGTGCCCTCGGCCGTGGTGAACCAGCCCGGCGGCGGCGGCGTCATCGGCGCGACGAACGTCTGGCAGTCCGGGCCGGACGGCTACACCATCGGCATGTTCACCGGGAACATCCTGACCGCGCATATCATCGCCGGCCGCGCGCCCTTCGGGCAGGACGCCTTCGTGCCCGTGGGGATCGCGATCAACTATCCCATGGCGCTGTGGGTCCGCGCGGATCTGCCGGTGCATGACATGGCCGAGCTGGCCGCCTATGCCCGCGATCACGCGGTGTCGCTGGGGCACTTCGGCTTCAACGGCCCGCCGACCCGGCAAACGATGCTGGCGGCGCAGACGCTGGGTTTCGAATTCTCGGGCAGCGCCGCCTTTGACGAGACGAACTGCAACACCCTGGCCTCGGGCGACGCGGATGTCGTCGTCTCGACGGTGCAGTTGATGCGCGCGTGCCTCGACAGCGGCGACGCCCGACCGATCGCCGCCTATACGAGCGCCCGCATCGGTATCCTGCCCGATGTCGCCACGCTGGAGGAACAGGTGCCCGGCGTCGCCGCGCCGGCCTGGGCGGGACTGTTTGTCACCGCAGGCACCCCGCAAGAGGTGATCGACCGGATCGCCGCCTCGGCCGAGCGTGCGATGCGTTCCCCGGCGATGGCCGACCTCGCGCAGACCACCGGCGCGGTGCTGGACTGGATGCCGGGGCAGGCGGCGGCGGCGTTCGTGGCTGACCAGTATGCCCGGGTCCAGACCCTGATGACGCAGTAGGCGACGTCATGTCCCAGGATGCCCTTTCGACGACCGAACCGCGCCCGGCGGGGCGCTGGCTCTTTGCCGGGCTGGCCCTGGTTGCCGGGGTGCTGCTGCTCATGATCGGGCGGCAGACCCAGCCGGGGTTCGGCAACACGGGCTGGTGGAACGAGCCCCGCAACGGCCCGCTGGTGGCACTGTCGCTGCTGTTCGTCTTTTCCACCCTGGCGGCGATCTTTGCCGGGCCGGCGCGGCATGATCGCATGGACCGCGAAAGCGTCCTGGCGCTGGTGCTGTCGGCGGGCTTTCTCGGCGCGGTCTGGCTGATCGGCATCCTGGGATACGGGCTGTCCGTGCTGTGCTTCACGGTCTTTGCGGCGTTTCTGGCCGGGTTTCGTGGGCGCAGGCTGGCCTGGGTGTCGCTGGGCCTGACCCTGGCGATGGTGCTCCTGTTCCGCGAGGCCCTGGGCCTGTGGTTTCCCCGCGCCTGGCTGTTCCAGCAGGCGCCCTGGCTGACGGCAATCGGACGGTATCTGTGATGGACACGCTTCTTGTCGCCTTCGATCAGGTTGCCAGCCTGCCAGTGCTGGTCGCGCTGGTCGCGGGCAGTCTGCTGGGGATCATCATCGGCGCCATTCCCGGCCTGGGGCCGGGGGTCGCCATCGCGATCCTGCTGCCCTTTACCTTTGGCCTGCCGCCGTTGATCGGCATCACCTTGCTGATGGGGATCTATGCGGGGGCCTGGTATGGCGGCGCGATCCCGGCGATCCTGATCAATACACCGGGCACCGGTGTCAGTGTCATGACCACCTATGACGGCTATCCCATGACGCAGGCGGGCCAGCCTCAGCGGGCGTTGTCGCTGGCCTATGCCTCGTCGTTCTTTGGCGGCACCTTCAGCGTGTTGGTGCTGATTTTCGCGGCCCCCTTGCTGGCCGCCCTGGCCCGGCAGATCGGATCGGCCGATCTGGCGATGGCGGCGGCGCTGGCGATGGTGCTGGTGGTGACGGCGCACCGCGGCGCGGAACTGCCGGCTGCGGCGATGCTGGGACTGGGGCTGTTCCTGTCCACGGTCGGCCTGGAAGGCGCCTATGGCACGCCGCGCTATACGTTCGGCACCACCTGGCTGCTGGCCGGGGTGCCGCTGATCGCGATCATCCTGGGCCTGTTCGCGATGAGCCAGGCCTTCCTGCTGATCGCCAGCGACGGGGGCCAGCGCGCGGCGGCGCCTGAAATGCGCGCCGGTCTGTTCAGCGGCTTTGTCGAGGTTCTGCGCTATCCGGGCACGCTGTTGCGGTCGGCCGGGTTCGGCGTCGGCATGGGGATCCTGCCCGGGGTGGGCGAGTTCCTGGCGCAGTTCTTTGCCTATTCGACCGCGCGCAGCGCCTCCAGGACGCCCGAGTTGTTCGGCAAGGGCGCGCCCGAGGGGATCATCGCTTCGGAGACATCGAACAACGCGGTGCCGGCCGCCGCGCTGGTGCCTCTCCTGGCCCTGGGGATCCCGGGCGAGGTGCTGACCGCGATGATGCTGGCGGTGTTCACGGTGCACAACGTGGACCCCGGTCCGTCGCTGTTCGCGGAACACGGGGATTTCGTGGCGGGCCTCTATCTGTCGCTGTTCCTGATGAACTTTGTCATCGTGGCCATTCTGCTGGTCGGAACGCGCTGGATCGCCCTGGTGACGCGGCTGGATGACCGGATGCTGGGAATCGCGGTGCTGTGTTTTGCCATGGCGGGCACCTATTCGGCGAACTACCGGATCACCGATTGCGTGCTGGCGGTGGGCTTTGGTCTGCTGGGATTCGCGCTCAGACGGGCACGGGTGCCCATGGTGCCGATCATCCTGGGCGTCGTCCTGGGCCCGATCCTCGAGGCGCGCACCCGGCAGGCGCTGGGCACGGCGGGCGGGGACCTGACGATCTTCGTCACCCGGCCGATCAGCGCGATCCTGCTTGCGGTGATGCTGGCGCTCATTCTCAACAGTCTGTTCGGCCGACTGCGGGCGCGGCGCTG
Source organism: Rhodobacter sp. (assembly GCA_020637555.1). Taxonomy (GTDB): domain Bacteria; phylum Pseudomonadota; class Alphaproteobacteria; order Rhodobacterales; family Rhodobacteraceae; genus Pararhodobacter. The sequence continues at coordinate 229,190 of JACKKF010000003.1, forward strand.
ATGGTGAATTTTCTCGTCATCGTCACCGACCAGCACCGCGCGGACTATCTGGGATGCGCGGGCCATCCGGTTCTGCGCACCCCCAACATCGACCGGATCGCCGCCCGGGGCACGATGTTCGACCGGTTTCATGTGGCGAATCCGGTCTGCATGCCCAATCGCGCGGCGATCCTGACGGGGCGGCACAGTTCGGTTTCCGGCGTCCGTCACAACGGGATTCCCCTGCCGCTCGAGGTGAACACCCTGGCCGATTGCCTGCGGGCGGCCGGGTTCGACACCGCCCTGATCGGCAAGGCGCATCTGCAATGCACGCTGGACGGCGCGCCCGAACTGGGCCCCAATCCCTGCGGCGACGGTCCGCTTGCGAATGCCCGCCGCCGCCCTGCCGGGAATTATGACCAGGAAAAGGACGGGCCATGGGCAACCCGGGGCCGCGCGGCGATGGACCTGCCTTACTATGGCTTTGACCATGTCGACCTGACCACGGGCCACGGCGACGCGGCCGGGGCCGACCACCTGCTTGCACAGCGCGCGGCGCTGGGCGATCCCGAAGCCCTGCGCGGGATCGAGAACCAGCTTCCGCACACCTATGTCTGCCCGCAGGCGGTGCGCACGGCGATCCCCGAGGATCAGCACTCGACCTTCTGGATCCGGGACCGGGCACTGGATTATCTGTCCGATCCCGCGCGGCGACAGGCACCGTTCCTGGCCTTTGTCAGCTTTCCCGATCCGCACCACCCGTTTTCGCCCCCGGGCCGTTACTGGGATCTCTACGATCCGGCCGACATGGTCCTTCCGGACAGTTTCGCGACCCACGCACCCGATCCACCGCCGCCGCTGCGCTGGTTGCGCGAGAATGGCGAACCCGGAAAGGCCGCCTATGGCGCGGCGCTGGTCAATGAACGACAGGCGCGCGAGGCGATGGCGCTGACCTGCGGCATGATCGCGATGATCGACGATGCAGTGGGCGCACTGCTGGACCAGCTCGATGCCGCGGGGCTGGCCGAGGATACGGTGGTCGTCTTCACCTCGGATCACGGGGATTTCCTGGGCGATCACGGCCTGATCCTGAAAGGGCCGATGCACTATCAGTCGACCGTGCGCGTGCCGCTGATCTGGTCCGATCCCGCGCGGCCCGAAGCTGACCGCTCGGGGCGGCTGGGATCGGCGATCGACCTGGCGCCGACCATTCTGGCCCGCGCCGGGGTGGGGGGCTACTGGGGGATGCAGGGGAGCGACCTGTTCGCCGGCGCGGGGCCCGGCTCGGTCCTGATTGAGGATGACGGCAACCGCCTGTCCCTGGGCTTTGACGCGCCGCCGCGCGTGCGCACCCTGATCACGGAACGCCACCGGCTGACGCTGTATCAGGATCAGGACTGGGCCGAACTGTATGATCTGATCGCCGACCCCGGCGAGATCACCAACCTGTGGGATGCACCCCAGGCGCAGGCGTTGAAGCCTGCGCTTCTGTTCGAACTGGCGCAGCAGATGAGCCGGGCCTGCGACCGCAGCCCCTGGCCCGATGCCTTGGCCTGATACGCTTGCCAGATACTGGGGCCGGATACTGCGGCCCCGCTGCGCGATCAGTCCTTGGCGCGTTCGTAATAGGTGTTGTCGGCGGTGTTGATGACCACGCGCGTGCCGACGCCGATATGCGGCGGCACCATCACCCGCACGCCGATGTTGGTCATCGCCGGCTTGTAGCTGGACGACGCGGTCTGGCCCTTCACCACCGGCTCGGTCTCGGTGATTTCGACAGTCACGCGGGCCGGCAGTTCCAGCGACAGCGGCACGCCTTCAAACGTCTGCAGATAGACCCGCATGCCGGGTTCCAGGAACGGCGCGGCATCGCCCACGGTCTCGGGGCTGGCGGCGACCTGTTCGTAGTTCTCGGGGTTCATGAAATGGAACCCTTCGCCATCCTCATAGAGGAAGTCCCACTCGCGTTCGTCCACGTCGGCCTTTTCGACCTGTTCGGTCGTTTTCCAGCGTTCGGTGTTCTTCACCCCGTCCACGATCCCGCGCATGTCGACCGAGGTCGTGGGCGTGCCCTTGCCGGGGTGGAAGTTTTCGGCTTTGAGAACGACATAGAGCTTGCCGTTCAGTTCGACGACATTCCCCTTGCGGAGCGACGAGGCGATGACTTTCACAGGGTCTTCCTTGGGACGGGCCCCGGGCTTGTGACAGCCGGCGGGGCGGATTATGCGATGGATTGCCACGCCCCTAGCCCATTCCGCGACGGAATTCCAGAGAAAGCGCACCCATGACCGACACCCCCTGGTGGAACCCCGGGCGCCACGCCGACCGCCGCCCCGTGCTGCTGGCCCGCAACCGGGCGCAGGCGGCGATCCGCGCGTTTCTGGCCGACCACGCCTTTGTCGAGGTCGATCCCGCCGCCCTGGCCCTGAGCCCGGGCAACGAGGCGCATCTGCACGGCTTTGCGACCGAGGCCATCGGCAATGATGGCGTGCCGCGCCGGATGTATCTGCACACCTCGCCCGAGTTCGCGATGAAAAAGCTGCTGGCGGCGGGCGAGACGCGGATCGCGGCCTTTGCCCATGTCTGGCGCAACCGCGAACGCGGACCGCGCCACAGCCCCGAATTCACCATGCTGGAATGGTATCGTGTCGGCCAGGATTACGCCGTGCTGATGGACGACACCGCCGCGATGGCACGGCTGGCCTGCGTGGCGGCCGGTGCCGCTGTCCTGCGCTTCGGTGACATCGAATGCGATCCTTTCCAGCCCTATGACCGGGTGTCGGTCGCGCAGGCCTTTGCCCGGCACGCCGGCATCGACCTGCTGGCCACGATCGGCGCCGACGGCCCGGATGCGGCCGCTCTTGCCGTCGCTGCCGGGGCGGTGGGGGTCCGCTGCGCGGCGGATGACACCTGGTCCGACATCTTCTCGCGCGTGCTGGTGGAACGGATCGAACCGCATCTGGGTCATGGTCGCCTGACCGTGCTGGACCGCTACCCCGCCGCCGAGGCCGCGCTGGCCCGCACCTGTGCCGATGACCCGCGCGAGGCCGAGCGGTTCGAGATCTACGCCTGCGGCGTCGAACTGGCCAACGGATTTGGCGAACTGACCGACCCGTCGGAACAGCGTCGCCGGTTCGAAAGCGAGATGGACGAAAAGGCCCGCGTCCATGGCGAACGCTATCCGCTGGACGAGGATTTTCTTGCCGCGCTGGCGCTGATGCCGCCGGCGTCGGGGATCGCGCTGGGCTTCGACCGGCTGGTCATGCTGGCCAATGCGGTGCCCCGCATCGACGATGTCCTGTGGACGCCGGTGCCCTGACACCCGCGGCAAAAGGGCGGTCCCGGGCCGCGGCACCGTTCAGTCGGGATGCATGTCGCGCGGCGTGCATCCGGCGTCCAGCGTCACGGCCAGCCAGTTCACGTCGATCGACAGCCCCTGTTCTGCCAGCCAGGCGGACTGAAGCCGGTAAGCCGCCGGTTCCTGCGCCGCCGCGCAATACCAGGGATGCGGGGCCTGCCGGTGATGCACGAGTTCGTGCAACAGCACGCTGACATGGTCGGCGTTTCGGGGGTCCCAGGGGCGCACCAGCAGGATTTCCGCCTGCTGCGGATCATAAAGCCCGCGCAGCGCGCCGCGCTGGAAGCGGGGCGGCGCCCCCTGGTGCGCCGCGGCTTGCCATGGGCTGACGAACCGGACCTGTGGCGGAGCAGGGCGGCGCGGCCAGTCCACGCGGGCGTCAAGCCAGCCATTCAGCGCGGCCAGAAGCGATGACATTCCGGTGGCCTGCGACCAATCCGTTCGCAGGGTGCCGGAGCTGGTTCCACCGAACGACAGGGCAGGGCACAGGACAACAAGGGCCGTGGCCAACGCCACAACGCGAGGGGAGCGGGACATGGGGCTCTCCGGTGTCGGATTTTGAGATCGGGTGATCGGATGTTACAATCGCCGCAGGTCGGAACCGAATGATCGTTTTTCAGTCCGACATGAGCCTGATTCAGGTGGGACGATGGGACGCAAGCTACCCCCTTTCGCCGCCGTGCGTGCCTTTGAGGCCACCGCCCGTCACCTTTCGGTCAAGGCGGCGGCCGAGGAACTCTGCCTGACGCCCTCGGCCATCAGTCACCAGATCAGGGCCCTCGAGGGGTTTCTCGACACGCAGTTGATCGATCGCGCGGGGAACCGCATCGCGCTGACCCTGACGGGCGAAAACTATGCCGGGAAGCTCTCGCACCTGCTGGACGCGTTTCACCAGGACACCGAATCCGCGCGCGAGGCGCCGCGCACGCTGCGGGTTCTCTCGACCCCGGGCTTCGCCGCGCGTTGGCTTGTGCCGCGCCTGGCCCGGTTCGACCATGCGCGCGACCTTCGCCTGCGGGTGTCGAATGGCGCGCCCTCGCTGGATTTTGCGACGAACGATGCGGATGTGGTGATCCAGTGGTCCGACAGACCGGGGCCGGATCTGGTGGTGGACCCGCTGATGGCCTCGGCGCGCTACCCGGTGATTTCGCCCGCCCTGCGCGCGCGGTGGAAGATCCGCAGGCCCCAGGACCTGCGGCGGCTCACCCTGTTCTACGACGAGACCGACGATGCCTGGCCCGACTGGTTCGCAGCCGCGGGGCTTGCCGGGACAGACCTGCCGCCGGGGCCGACCTTTCCCAATTGCGAACTGTCCACCACCATGGCCGAACAGGGGCAGGGCGTGGCGCTCGCCTATGACGCGGTGGTGCGCGACACGGTCGCGGCGGGCCGCTTGCAGCGCCTCTTTGACGTGACGACGCCGGCACGGGCGATCTATGCGATTGCCTGCCCCCGGTCGCGCGCCGAGGACCCGGCCATCGCGGCCTTTCGCCAGTGGCTGCAAGCCGAGGCCGCGGCCGAGGGGGTTCTGCCCGCGCATCCCTCGCAGGCCGCCGAGTGACCGGCCCGGCAACGCCGCTTGACCGGGGGCCCAGGGCGACGGGCGGCGTCGCGGCGCAAACCGGCGCGCGCGAATGGGTCGGCCCGCTGATTGGCCCGCTGATCGGCTTGCGGCGGGCTTGAAGGCGCGGCAGATCGGGGCTAGGCGAGGGGGCGTGGACCGCGGCGGCCCTGCACGGCAGCCCGTCCGATCCGTTCCTTGCGGCAGAGTTTCCCCTGTGACGATATGGCGCCTGTTTCCCCCCTTCACCCGTGACCGCAGGCCCGGCGATGGCCGCGAGGTCGTGGCGGAGCACCGTCCCTTGTCCGCCGGGATCGAGGCGCGCGATCCGCCGGCCAACTACGGCGCCCCGCTTGCCCCGCTGCCCGACGCGCTGTGTCATTTCACACCGGATCATCTGCTGCTTGACCTGCCGTTTGGCGGCACGATCGGTTTCTTTCAGGCCAACCGGGTCTCACGGCAATTCATGGTGGCGGGGTTTTGCGATCTGCGGGTCGACCTGAACGGCGTGCCTCTGGGTCTGCGCTATGCGGATATCGGGGCCCGGCTTGGTCGGGTGCCCCATCCCGACTGGGTTGACGGCTATACCGACGGTCTGGTGCGCGACAGCGATCTCGTTCTGTGGACCTTCTGGGGCTACAGGCTCACGCTGTCGCACGGGTTCGAGGCGCGCGCTCTCGACTTTGCACGCTGATCCGTCCCGAGAGAGACACGATGACCCTGCCGCCCTTCCTCAAGGCCCTGTTTCGCGGCCAGTCCGCCGCCGGACAGGCCCCGCTGCCCGAGACCACCGGCACGGCGCCGGACGGGCACGTTTCGGGGCCGCTTGCCGCGTTTCGCGACTGTGTGGCGGACCCGCGGCACCGGGCCGCAGTCGCGCGCATTCTGGACGCTGTGGAAAGCCCGCTGTTCCTGACATTTCCCGACCATCCGGCGGTGCCCGACCAGATCGTCCCCGTGACCGATCTGGCGCGGGCGGTGGCGCTGATGGTGTCGCACGAGGGACTGGACCGCGCGGAATTCGCCTATTTCCCCGGTCTCCTGCCCGAACTCTATCAAAGCCGCCTCTATCAGCTGGACATCGAGGCGCAGCATGCGGCGATCACCCGTCAGAGCGCCCTCATGGACAGGCTGGGATCGGCCCTGTTTTCGGTGATCCGCGCAAGGCTCGGGCCGCTGGATGGCCTGTGGACGCCCTGCGGTTCGGCCGGCGACATTCTGTCCAACGAAGTCCATGCCATGGTGATGGAACTTGTCAAACTGTCGGCGATCGCGCCGTTGACCGAGGTTCCCGTCGCCCTGGCGATGCTGGAAACCCTCGAGGCCGGGGCGATGCCCTGCGGCTATCTGGGGATAGACGAACCCTATGCCGACCCCCGGGGCAGGCTGTGTTTCTGGACGGGACCGACGGCGGGGGCATCCCCGCGCGCCCCGGCGTCGATCGACCTGGACTCCCTCCTGGGGCTGTCTGCGCAAGAGGTCCTTGTGGCGCTCGGACCTCAATTTGCGGATCTGGGCATCGAGACCGTCGGCCCGCGTGTTTTCGTGACCTCGAAAACCGGCGGCTTCTTCCTGTCCAGCGATCCCGAGGGGGGCGCGATGCGCGCCTACAAGGTGTTTCTGCGCGCCAACGACGAGTTCGCCGCCGCGCAAGGGCCGCTGTCCGAACGGCTTGCGGGGCTGACAACCCTGGCCGATTGTGCGGCGCGGTTTGGCCCGCCCGAAAAACCCGTTCCGTCGATCCGCATTCCGGGCCGCCCGGCAACCTTGCCCGGTCTGCTGTTTCGGCATGGCCCGATGCGGATTTCGGCCCTCAGCGCGGATGGCGCGCGGCTGGACGAGGTGTCCGTTCACCGAGGGGACGACATGCCGGCATGAGTCCGGCGTGGTCCAGGCGCGCGCGCTCAGGTCTCGGGCAGCGCGGGCCGTGATGCGACCTTGCGCGGTGGTCTCGCGCCTGTCCCGAGGGCCCGCGCGTGGCCGCGTGATCGCCGCAATTGTTCATGAAACAGCCCGGGATTCGCCCCAATCGGCGCGCATCCTGCTGGTCGAATCGTGTCCTGCCGTCTGGCGCCAATCCCTGGGGCGGACGGCGGCAGGGGCACCCGCGTCCATGTTCTGATTTACGAGGTAACCATGCGTTTCAATCCCCGGCTTCCCCCCGCAACCAAGGCTTTGGGCCTGCGCGACTTCTGGACCGACCAGGACGGCGCGGTCACCGTGGACTGGGTCGTCCTGTCGGCGGCCGTGGTCGGGTTGGGCATTGCCAGCATCGCGGCGGTGCGCAGCGGCGTTGCGGATCTGGGCGGCGAAATCGCGTCGTCGCTGTCGGGCGCCACCGTGGCCGCGCTGGGCGAACTGGGCGATGCCGCGGCCGCAGCCTGGAGCTATACGCCCTTGAACGATTCGAAATGGTCGGTCCGGTTGACCGATATGCGCGCGACCATGGCTGGCGCCACCACGAGCGATTACACGGCGGCGTTCGACAATCTGTTGCAGATGACCGTCGACATGGGCGGCGCGCCGGGCACGGTGGATTACGGATTGCGCGACGAATATGCGGCCATCCAGATCGTGATGGAAGAAAACGGCATCACCCTGCCGGACGGATACCCGGACATGCGCAGCTTCTGATCCGGGCCAACAGGTCGCCCCGGTTTCGCCGCCTCGCGGTTGCCGGGACGGGACCAATCGCAACCGTGTCCCGGCGCCCCATTCCCGGCCCCGCCCGATACCACCGTCGCCAACGGTGCGCGGGGCGGAAAACACCCGGCCAACCACCGCGCGCGAGCCCTGCGCCCCGGTGCTTTTGCGCCGGTCGCGTGTGGTCAGGGTGGCGGTTTTCCAGGGATTTCCGGCGATTGCCACAATTCGGGCCGTGTTCTGCCCCTGATATGCCCAAGAGGCGCGGCAATCTGAAGGGATCGCTCTGGCATGGCCAGAAAAACGGTCTGTAATGTGCAATGCGAGGATGGAATGCGCCTTTCAAACACCATGTTTCGATTCTTCCACGACGAGAACGGGGCTGTCACGGTCGATTGGGTTGTGCTGTCCGCGGCAACCGTCGGCCTGGGCATCGCCTCGGCCGCCGCCGTGCGAACCGGCACGGGAACTCTGGGCGACAGCATCCAGACCTCGCTTTCAGGGGCCGAGGTCGCCGCCCTGGGCGACCTGAGCGGCGCGCCCGAGCCCTATGTCTCGCTCTATTACACGGCGGCGCAGATGGAGGCGTATCACACCCGCTATACCGACGGCAGCTATTCGCAGGACTGGCTGACCAACCAATACAATTTCTACATGGCCCGCTCGGCCACCCAGTTGGCCAGCTCCACCCCGTCCAGCGCGGCCATCAGCATCGACGCCGCCTATGTCTACCGCGAGGCGCTGATCGGCATTGGCGGAACCGTTCCGTCCGGCACGACCACCGTGGAAGACCTCCACAGCCAGTATGGCCAGTTGACCTGATCCGCGCGCGCGACTGCCCGCCGCCGGGATGCGCAAGGGGCGCGCTGGCGGGGGTATTGGAATATCGGCGGACGTGGTAACGTCACGGCATCGATGATCGACACTTTGCTGGACGTGAACGTGCAAGGGATCAGTTTTCATTCCGTTGACCCACGCCGCGCTCTCTGGCCGGCGGGGCTGACGATGCCGATGGTCGTGCCGGTCTGCCTGGTCGCGCTGACACTCGGTGCGCCGGCCTGGGCCGTGGCGATCGCACCGCTTGTCCTGCTGTTCGGCGTGTGCACCGCGCTGGACCATCTGTTTGGCCGCGACCACCGGAACGTCTCGCTCGAAATCGTGCTGGAACTCGAGGGCGACCCCTATTACCGCCGCCTGCTTTTCCTCGTGACATCGCTGTTTGCGCTGTCTCTGGTCCTGGCGTGCCGGATCGCTGCGTCCGGGGTCTTCGGCCCGGTGCAGACCCTGCTGTTCGGGCTGGGGGTCGGTCTGATCCATGCGCCTCTGGTTCTGATTGGCCATGAACTGGGACACGCCCGATCCCAGAGGGACCGCCGCGTTGCCCGGATCGCGCTGGGCCTGATCGGCTACGGGCATTTTTCCATCGAACACAACAGCGGCCACCATGTGCATGTCGCCACCGCGCGGGACCCGGCGTCGGCCCGCTACGGCGAAAGCATCTACCGGTTTGCGCTGCGCGAGATACCCGGCGTCCTGACTGGCGCCCTCGTGGCCGAGCGCGCGCGCCTCGCCCGCAAGGGCCTGCCGTTCTGGCATTGGCGAAACACCATCCTGCAAAGCTGGTCGGTGACCGCGCTCATGGCCCTGGCCGTGACTTTGGCCTTCGGTCCGGTGGCGCTCGGTTTCTACGCCCTGGTGTGCGCGGCCGTCTGGTTCACGATCTCAATGGCGAATTATACCGCGCACTACGGTCTGGCCCGGCGCCTGATCGAAGGGCGGCGCGAACCCTGTCGGCCCGAGCATTCCTGGAATTCCAGCTTTTTCTTTTCGAACCTGCTGTTCTTCAACCTGCAGCGCCATTCGGATCACCACACCAATGCGCAAAAGCCGTTTCAGACCCTGGCGGACGTGGACGGCGCTCCGGAACTGCCCTCGGGCTATCCTGGCGTCTTTGCCCTGATGCTGGTTCCGCCGCTCTGGTATGCGGTGATCCACCCGATCCTGTTGCAGGCGATCGACGGCGACGAGGCCCGCCTCAACACCGGCCACCAGGCCTGAATTTGCGTCACCCGCGATTGTCAGGACAAACATCCGGCACAAGGGGCGCACCACCCAGCGTGGCCATTCCCGGGCCGAACCGGACCTTGAAGCACCGCGCAGCGAACGACGGCACAGAGCCCAAACTCACGGATGCTGCAATTGAATTGAATGTCGGCTTGCCTCTTGCACAATGTACTTTGCTCATGCTGAGGTGTCTGAATGGGTACTTCCTTCACAAGGTTTCGAGGTTACGGGTTTTGGGCAGGGGATGGCCAAGTCGCCGCATGGATGGCCAATCTCGTCCGCGAGATTGATGGGCTTCCCCAACTCACGAAGGAGCAGCGAGCGTTTCGTGACGATATGATTTTGCAAGCCAGTCTTCAGATAACTGGAGCGGTCTCAGATTGTTTGCATCACATAGTTTGCAACGAGGCGTTGAGGGAGTGGATTATCGAAATCGGACACCGAGCCTTACGGGAATACGCCAGGTGGGGCGAGCAAATAGATGGCAATTGGCTTCAGAGCTTGATGCAAACTGAAGGAGCGGTCGACACCGGAAGACATTTTCCAGATGGGCACACACAGTCAGACATTTACATTTCGTATGGAGAAAGATGGTTGCGGTTGTTGGAGGGGGAATTCGTTCCGCTACCTCTCCATCCCTCTGGAAAGTTCCACGCAACCGGCGAAATCGAGATTGATTTAGTGCGACCAGAAAAAAATCGGCCGATCACTTGAAGCCGACATTGCTATGGTCTGCACAAACGGCAAGAAAGTTCCGCACAACGGGCTTCAGGGCTCTAAGCCGCGAATGTCCGCTCCCCACCCAATGCGTCACTCCTCCGCCTTCATGTCTCGCAAGGTCTCCTCTCCCATCACGGGTGAGATCACCGTATCGACCTCGCCCAGGTAGCTCTCCCACATTGCCTTGCCTTCGAAGCGTGCGTCAGGCGGGTGGCCATGCAGGTTGCACAGGGCTCTCGCGGCGCTCTCCGGGGGTATTGCGGGGCGCAGGGTTGATCGGGCGGCGTGTCGGGCGAATATTATCTGCACGCTTGAGCCACGGACAGCCGGTCGTATGTGCCGTGAAGGGGTGCCGACCTTCCAAGCGTTACTCTTCGTCAGCCGCACGAATGACACGGACGCCCGAGCGGCGAAGGAGCGAGCGCCACTGCGCCGGTCGCGCTGCGTGCAGCGTGCTGGACCCGACCGCCTGGGACAGTTCGGCGGAAAGCACAGCCATGGGCACCGTCCCGGTCGCGGTGCCAGCGAGCATGCATTCGGCCCTGTTCCCAAATCTCTGCAAGTATTGGTGACAACGCACACACAGAAAAAAATCTCGGCGGCGGGCTTGAATGGGGACTGGACGTGGCCATCTATGTTAATGTAAATAACATTTACACTCGCAACAAAGGAGACCCACATGACTGCCATCGCTTCCTGGCCCGGCCGCGCCGAGACCTGGCTGGACGACAAGGGGAGGGGGGCCTGGATCGCCGCGATGGTCCTGGGCTTCATCGTTTTCTGGCCGCTTGGCCTCGCACTTCTCGCTTACATGATCTGGGGAAAACAGATGTTCGGAAAAAACTGCCGCAACCGCGCCCATGGGTCGCATCGTCAGGCCTGGGCAATGCATCAGCCGTCCGGAAATTCGGCTTTTGACAGCTACAAGGCCGATACGCTGCGGCGCCTCGAAGAGGAACAGGAGGCTTTTGCCGAGTTCCTGAAGCGCCTGCGCGATGCCAAGGACAAGGCCGAGTTCGACCAGTTCATGGACGATCGCGCCCGGCGCCGTGCCGAGGACGCGCGGCCGGTCGAGCCCGCGATGTAAGGGGCAGGCCGGGGGACAAGCGCCCCCGACCAGCCGGATCGACGGGGTCTGCGGACCCCGTCTTTTGCGCGTTTCAGTGGATCGACATCAGTCGCAACGCATCGAGGATCGCGGCATGGGTATTGCGCGAGGCGACGGCATCGCCGATCCGCCACAAGTGGAACCGGCCGCCAGGGTTGGGGACCAGGGTCTGCGGTCGCTGATCGACCAGAGCCTCATGATCCACGGCGCCCAGATTGCGCGACAGCGGTTTCAGCGCGAAATAGAGGTCATCCAGCGGCAGCGTGCCGTGGTTGACCACGATCTGATCGACAACCCGCTCTTGTGTCATGGGGCCATAGTCGCTGCTGATGGTGGCCTTCAGCGCATTGCCATGACGCACCACTCCGGTCAGCCGCCAGGTGACGGTAAAGGTCACGTCGCGGGGTTGCATCGCGCGCATGTAGGGCACGAGGTTCATCGCCATCACCTCAGGGGCGAACGCACGGTCAGGGGTCATGATCTCGACCGAGGCGCCGGTTTCGGAAATCATTTCAGCGGCTTGCATTCCGGCGTGATCGCCGGCGTCATCAAAGACCAGCACGGTGCGTCCCGGTTTCGCATCGCCCGACAGGATGTCCCAGGCCGAGACGACCAGATCGTTGCCGGTTTGCAGGATTTCGGTGTTGGGCAGTCCGCCCGTGGCGATCACCACGATGTCGGGGGTTTCCTGCAGGACGGTTTCGGCATCCGCGAGCGTGTTGAACCGAAATTTAACGCCTGAGCGCGAACATTCGGCCATGCGCCAGTCGATGATTCCCATCATCTCCTTTTTCCTCGGGCTTTGGGCGGTCAGGCGGATCTGGCCGCCTGGCTGGTCCGCGGCCTCGAACACGGTCACGTCATGGCCGCGCTGCCCGGCGACACGGGCGGCCTCCAGACCGGCGGGACCTGCGCCGACGATCACGACGCGCTTGCGCTCGGGGGCCGGGGCGATGTCGTGGGGGAGGGTCTCCTCGCGGCCGGACGCGGCGTTGTGGATGCAAAAGGCAAGGCCCCCCTGATAGATCCGGTCGAGGCAGTAGTTCGCGCCGACACAGGGGCGGATGCGATCCTCGTGCCCGGCGCGGATCTTGCGCACGAGATGGGGTTCGGTCAGGTGAGCACGGGTCATGCCGATCATGTCGACCTTGCCCGAGGCGATGGCATGGCGGGCCGTCGCCACATCCGGCACCCGCGCGGCGTGCAGGATCGGCACATCGACGGCCTGGCGCACCTCGCCCGCGAAATCCAGATGCGGCGAGGCCGGCATGCCCTGAATCGGGATCACGTCGGTCAGGCCCGGGTCGGTGTCGATATGGCCGCGGATCACGTTCAGGAAATCGACCAGCCCCGATTGCTTGAAACGGCGGCCCACCTCGATCCCTTCGGCGGCATCGACGCCCCCGGGCAGGCGTTCGTCCGCGACATAGCGGACCCCCAGCAGGAAATCGTCGCCCACGCGCGCGCGGCAGGCTTTCAGCACGGCGAGCGGAAAGGCCATGCGGTTGTCGAGCGACCCGCCCCAGGGGGCATCCAGCCGGTTGGTCAGCGGCGAGATGAACTGATCCATCAGGTGGCCGTAGCACTCGAACTCGACCCCATCCATGCCGCCCGCCTTCATCCGTTCGGCGGCCTCGGCGTAATCCTGAATGACACGCTCGATATCCCACTCCTCCATCTTCTTGGTAAAGGCGCGGTGGGCGGGCTCGCGTTCATGGCTGGGGGACAGGACGGGCAGCCAGTCGCCCTTGTCCCACCGGGTTCGGCGGCCCAGATGGGTCAGCTGGATCATGATCGCCGCGCCCTCGTCATGCACGGCGTCGGTCATCGCGCGCAGATGCGGCACGACCTCGTCCTTCCAGGCCAGGATGTTGTTGAACACGGGCGGGCTGTCGCGCGACACGCTCGCCGAACCGGCGGTCATCGTCAGGGCGACGCCCCCGCGGGCGCGCTCGACGTGATAGGCGCGGTAGCGCCCCTTGGGCATCCCGTCTTCCGGATACGCGGGTTCGTGGGCCGAGATGAACAGGCGGTTCCTGAGCGTCAGGTGTTTCAGCTGGAAGGGTTGCAGCAGCGGGTCGGTCGACATGGCATCATCCGGGTTTGGGTCCGGCGCCAGACTGGCGCGGAGGAGGGGCTTTCCACAACCGGAATTCTGCGCCAGAGTGGCATGACCGGGGTTTATGCGAAGAGGCGCCACATGGCAGGGCTCAGGCGGTCGATTTCATCGCTCGGGGCACTGGCCACCTTCGAGGCCGCGGCGCGGCTGACGGGGTTCACCCGCGCGGCCGAGGAACTGGGCGTCACGCAGGCCGCCGTTTCGCGGCAGATCAAGCTGCTCGAGGCCGAGTTGAACATGCCGCTGTTCGTGCGCGGCCACCGTCGGGTCGAACTGACACCGGCGGGGCTGGTGCTGGCGCGGGCGCTGACGGGCGCCTTCGATCAGGTGTCCGAGGCCCTGGATACGATTCGCCGCCCCGTTCAGGGCAAGACGGTGACGGTCGGCGCCACGCTGGCCTTCACGCATTTCTGGCTGCTGCCGCGCCTGCCGACCTTTCGTGCCGCACATCCCGAGGTTCAGCTGCGTCTGGTGTCGCAAGACAGCGGGTTCGACCTGCGCAAGGACAGCGTGGATGTGCTGATCCACTACGGCCGGCCCCCTGTTGACGGCGGCAAGCTGTTGGCGGAACTGCCCGAGCGGGTCTTTCCGGTCTGCGCACCCGATCTTGCGCGGCGGGGGCTGGCGCTGGACCAGATGCCGCTGATCGCCTGCGACTGGATCGAGCCGACCTGGCTGGGCTGGCGGCGCTGGGCGCAACTGGCGGGGCTGCCACCGCTGCCCCGCCCCAGCGCGTTGCGCTTCAGCCAGTATTCCGATGCCATCTATGCCGCCATCGGTGGCGAAGGCGTGGCGCTGGGTTGGCAGGCCCTGGTGGGGGGGCATCTGGACGACGGCCGCCTGGTCCGGCTGGGTCAGGCCGAGGTCGTGCCCGACGAGGTCAACATGCTGCTGGTCCCCGCCACCCGCAACCCGGGCAAGGCGGCGCGGGTCTTCACCGACTGGCTGGTGGCGGCCTTCGCGGCGGCGCAGCCATAAGCCCAGATCATTCATGGCCGACCAATTTCTGCGCGTCACAAGCCGCGGGTCGGCGCATAGCGTGACCGGACCAGCCCGTTCAGCCCCCTACAGGTATCCGATGAGCCTCGCCGAACCTTCCCCGCGCGCCCGATCCGGTCGCGCCGCCCGCCGCGCCGAACGCAGCGCCCAGCACGTCACGCGCGCGCCCTACATCGTGCGCGGCATTCCGACCTATGACATCCTGTCCGAAGAAGGCCTGCAGCGCATTGAACACGCCGCCGACCGCATTCTGGCCGAGACCGGCATCGATTTCCGCGACGACGACGAGGCGCTGGCGCTGTGGCGCAAGGCCGGCGCCCATGTGGACGGGGTGCGCGTGCGGTTCGAACCCGGGATGCTGCGCGAGATCATCAGGACCGCGCCGCGCGAATTCACCCAGCACGCCCGCAACCCGGCCAATTCGGTGCGCATCGGGGGCAGGAACGTGGTCTTTGCGCCGGCTTATGGCAGCCCCTTCGTGATGGACCTGGACCGCGGGCGACGCTTCGGCACCCTCGACGATTTCGAGAATTTCGTGAAACTCGCGCAGTCGAGCCCCTGGCTGCACCACTCGGGCGGGACGATCTGCGAACCGACCGACATCGCCGTGAACAAGCGTCACCTGGATATGGTCTATGCCCATATCCGCTATTCCGACCGGGCCTTTCTGGGGTCTGTCACCGCCGAGGACCGCGCCGAGGACAGCGTCGAGATGGCGCGAATCTTGTTCGGGGCGGCGTTCGCCGACCAGAACTGCGTCATCATGGGCAACTTCAACGTCAACTCGCCGCTGGTCTGGGATGGCACCATGACCAAAGGGATGCGCGCCTATGCCCGGGCGGGGCAGGGGACGGTCCTGGTGCCCTTCAT
Organism: Rhodobacter sp.; assembly: GCA_020637555.1. Taxonomy (GTDB): domain Bacteria; phylum Pseudomonadota; class Alphaproteobacteria; order Rhodobacterales; family Rhodobacteraceae; genus Pararhodobacter. The sequence goes on from JACKKF010000003.1 coordinate 244,611, forward strand.
CCTGGGCGGCGCGATGGGGCCGGTGACGAACGCGGGTGCCATCGCCCAATCGCTGGCCGAAACCATGGCCGGCTGCGCGTTGATCCAGCTTGAACGTCCCGGCGCGCCGGTGGTGTTCGGGAATTTCCTGTCCTCGATGTCGCTGCGCTCAGGCTCGCCGACCTTCGGCACGCCCGAGCCCGCGATCGGCAGCATGGTCGTCGGGCAATTGGCCCGGCGCCTGGGCCTGCCGCTGCGCTGTTCGGGGAATTTCACCAACTCCAAGCTGCCCGACGCCCAGGCGATGATGGAGGGCACGATGTCGATGCTCGCGGCCGTGCAATGCGGGGCGAACTATGTCCTGCACTCGGCCGGGTTCCTCGATGGGCTGTTGTCGATGTCCTATGAGAAATTCATGCTGGACACCGATCTGTGCGGCGCGATGCACGCCTATCTCAAAGGGGTCGAGGTCGATGACAACGCGCTGGCCGTCGACGCCTTTGCCGAGGTCGGGCCGGGCAATCACTTCTTCGGCTGCCAGCACACCCTTGCGAATTACGAGACGGCGTTCTGGGACAGCGAACTCAGCGACAACGAACCCTTCGAGAAATGGGAAGCGGCCGGCAGCACGGATTCGGCGACCCGGGCGAACCGGCGCTGGAAGACCGTGCTGGCCGAATACCAGGCGCCCGTGCTGGACCCCGGCATCGACGAGGCGCTGCGCGATTTCATGACGCGGCGCAAATCCGCGGTGGCGGATCAGTGGTATTGAGCGTCCCGCGCCACCGGAAAGCCGGGGGCCAAGGGGCCTGACCCCCTTGGCCTCGGCCCGGTTCCCGTGCAATCTGCCCCGCGCATCACGCGGGAGTGAACGAGATGGGGCGCCCCTGGGCGGAACCGGGACAGGTGGTCGGCTTGCTGGGGGGGTCCTTTGACCCGCCGCACGCCGGCCATGTGCACCTGACGCGCGAGGCGCTGAAGCGGCTCGGGCTGGATCAGGTCTGGTGGCTGGTCAGCCCGGGCAATCCGATCAAGGCCCATGCCCCCGCGCCGCTGGCCGCGCGCATGGCCGCCTGCCGGACATTGATGCAACACCCGCGGGTGCACATCACGGATCTGGAGGCGCGGTTCGGCACGCGCGCCACCGCCGACACCCTGGCGGCGCTGCAACGGGCCTATCCGCGTGTGCGCTTCGTGTGGCTGATGGGGGCGGACAACCTGGCCGGTTTCCATACCTGGGACCGCTGGCCCGAGATCATGGCGCGGGTCCCCGTGGCGGTCTTTGCCCGTCCCGGCCAGCGGTTGCGCGCGTTGACCTCGCCCGCGGCGCGCCGGTTCAAGGCCGCGCGTGTCGCCCCGGCGGCCGCCCATGCGGTCGGGCTGATCCCGCCGCCGGCCTGGGTCTATCTGGACATGCCGATGCGCAGCGAATCGTCCAGCGCGCTGCGCGCCGCACAGGGGCAGCTGCGTCCCCCGCATTCGGCAGAGCCTGCGGCGGGGATCTGACCTCGGGCACCGAATTGCCCCTGCGCCGACTGCTTTGTGCCCAGAATTAACCCCTTTGTGCCGCCAGATTTGATGTAAGGTTGACGCGGGGAAACGGCCCCCCGGGCCGCGCGATCCGTATTTGATGAAGGCTAGGTTTGACGATGACGAACCACCGTTCAGCGGTGACACGCCGCTCTGTGCTGGCCGGTCTGCTTGCCAGCGCCGCGGCGCCTGCGATGGCCAACGCGCCCAGCCGCTCGCTGGTGCCGCCTGCCCGTCCCGGCAGCCTGGCCGACCAGGCCGCGCTCGCGCAGACCGAGGCCCCGCGCCCGCGTCCGACCGGCAGTCTTGCGGATCTGCTGGACCGGGCCGGGATCTCGGGCGAGACGGCGCTGATCGCGCTGGACGCCGAAACCGGCGCCGTGATCGAAGAGCATCGCGCCGACCTGCGCCTGCCCCCTGCCTCGACCGCCAAGGCCCTGACAACGATGTATGCGCTGCATGCGCTGGGGGCCGAACATCGCTTCGTCACCCGCGTCGAATCGCGTGGCGGCACGATCCGGAACGGCACGCTGACAGGCGATCTGATCCTGCGCGGCGGTGGCGATCCGACCCTGCAGACCGAGGGGCTGGCCCGCCTGGCCGACGAACTGATCGAACGGGGCCTGCGCCGGGTCGAGGGGCGCTTTGTGGTCGATGACTCGGCCCTGCCGGCGATCGCCGCGATCGACCCGGACCAACCGGTTTCGGCGGGCTACAACCCGGCGCTGTCCGGCTTGAACCTGAATTTCAACCGGGTCTATTTCGGCTGGGACGTGGCGGGGGGGCAGACGCATCTGTCGATGGATGCGCGCTCGGATCGCGAGGTTCCGCCGGTTTCGGTGATCGACATCCGCGCCGCGCAACGCGATCTGCCGGTCTATACCCATGACATCCGAGGCGGCCAGGAACACTGGACCGTCGCCGCCAGCGCCCTCGGGCGCACCGGATCGCGCTGGTTGCCGGTCCGCCAGCCCGGGGTCTATTCCGGCGACGTGTTTCGCGCGCTGCTTGCCGCGCGCGGCTGTCACCTGCCCGAGGCCCGCCGCGCGACGGCCCCGCAGGGCGCCGTCCTGGCCGAGGTGCGCTCGGACCCGCTGAGCAGTGTCCTGCGCGAGATGCTGCGGTTTTCGACGAACATCACCGCCGAATGCGTGGGCCTCGCGGCCTCGTTGCGGCAGGGCGGGCGGCCCCGCGGGTTGCATGTTTCGGCCGAACAGATGAATGCCTGGCTGGCCGATCGCTATGGCGCCAGCGGGCTGGCGCTGGTCGATCACTCGGGGCTCGAGGATGGCTCGCGTCTGTCGCCGCGCGCGATGGCGACCTATCTGATGGCCGCGCGCCGCGAGGGGATCCTGCCCAACCTGCTGCGCGAACATCCGATGCGCAGCGAGGACGGTCAGGTCCTGCGCAATCCGCCGGTCGAGGTGCACGCCAAGACCGGGACGCTGAATTTCGTCTCGGCGCTGGCCGGGTATGCGCAACCCCGGGGTGGGCGGCCGATGGTCTTTTCCATCATCAGCGCCGACATGGGCGCGCGCCGGCGCATTCGGGACGATGACAGCGAACGCCCGGCGGGAACGCGCGCCTGGACCGGGCGGGCGCGGGGCCTGCAACAGGACCTTATCGAACGCTGGGCCGGCTTGCACGGCTGAGACGCGGCCTTGCGTCAGGGCGGATTTGTTTTTTCGGACTGCTGTGCTAGGCAAGGTCACGGGTTTGTGTCGTGGAGGATGCCATGCGTCTGGCAGTGGGTCTTGTTGTTCTGGCCGTGGGCGGCGTTGCGCTGGGATGGTGGGCGCGCCAGGAATACGCGCCGTTCATGCAGGAGGTCCTGCAGGAGCGGGCGGATTCGGCGATGGCCGGGTCGGTGCATGGCGCCACCGCGACGGTCGCGGGGCGGGACATCACGGCCTCGGGCCTGGCCGACGGTCCGGCGGAACATGACCGCCTGATCGCGGCCCTGGACGGGATCGACGGGCGGCGCGTGGTCAACGACGACCTGCAGGTCCTGCCGCTGGTCAGTCCCTTTACCCTGTCGGGCGCCTGGGCCAACGGGGCGCTGGCCGCCCAGGGCCATGCCCCGACCGAAGCCGCCCGTGTCGCGCTGGATCGCCTGGGCGCCCATGACCTGACGCTGGCCGCCGGCGCCCCCGATGCGCAATGGGTCCACGCGGCGATGGCGGGGATCGCCGGCGTGCACGAGCTGCAGTCGGGCCGCTTCGAGGTGTCGGACCGCACCCTGACCCTGAGCGGCGTGGCCCTGACACCGATCGAGGGGCAGGCCGCACAGGCTGCCGTCAATGCCGAACTGCCCGAGGGGTATCAGGCCACGCTGGACCTGAGCTATGTGGATGACGGTTCGCCGCCCCGCTATGTCGTGCATTACACGGTCGAATCCGGTCCCTGGGTCGAGGGTAAGCTGCCGCGCGGCGTGAGCGCGGCGGATGTTGCGTCGGCGCTGGACCTGGCGGATATCGACACCTCGGCCACCCAGGCGCTGTCGGGCGAGCCGGGCCAGGTCTCGCCGGTGCTGGCGCGGCTGGCGTCCTGGCTGCCCGAGGTCGAGACACTGGATGTCACCGTGGCGCCCGATGGCACCCGCGTGGACGCCGGGTTCGGTGCCGGTGCCGACATGGATCTGCTGGGCACGGCCTTGGCGCAGTCCCTTCAGGGCGCGATGGACGGTGTGACGCTGACCATGCATCCGGTCACCGCCGAGGGCGCCAATGGCACGGAACGGATCAATGCGCTGAGCGGTCGGACCGAGGTTCTGGCCGATGGCTATTGGCTGCCCGCCGTCGATTTCACGCCGGACGCGCAGAGCTGCGCCTCGGAGACGACGCGCGTTCTGGGGGCGAACCGGATCGGATTCGTGACCGGGTCGGCGCGGCTCGATGCGCATGCGCGCGCGGCCGTGAATGCGCTGGCTGGGGTGCTGGGGCCCTGTCTGGGGCAAGCCGGGCTCAAGGCCGAAATCGGCGGCCATACCGATTCCACCGGCAGCGACGAGGCCAATATGACGCTGTCGCTGGAACGGGCGCAAGCCGTGCGCGCGGCGCTGCTGGCGCGGGGCGTTCCGGCGGACGGGCTGACGGCGGAAGGCTATGGGGCGACCCAGCCCGTTGCCAGCAACGATACCGATGCGGGCCGGGCGGCCAACCGGCGCACCGCGGTGCGCTGGATCGAGTAATTCATGTCAGGAGGGCGAGGTATGTTTCGCGGTTGGGGTTTTCTTCTGAGCGAGATCTGGGTGCTGATCGCGGTGGCGGCCTTGTTGGGGCTGTTCGTCGGTTGGCTGATCTGGGGGCGCCGCGCGCAGGCGGGGGCCAGCGTCGATCACGACGAGGCCGAGCGGCTGCGCGCCGAGCTGACAGCATGCCAGGCCAAGGATCGCACCGCGTCGGCCCGGATCGACGCGCTCGAGGCCGATCTGGCCGACTGTCGCCGGGCCGCCGTCGCCGTTGCGCCCGCGGCACCCGTCATGGCCGCCGAACCCGAACCCGATCCCGAACCGGCGCCTGCGCCCGCGCCCGCGCCTGAGACGGCACCCGAAGCCGCCGCCGATCCCGCGCCGGCCGAGGTCGGCACCCGGCCCTCGCGCCTGGACGGACCGCGCGACGGCGTGGCCGACGACCTGAAGCGGATCAAGGGCATCGGCCCCAAGCTGGAGATCCTGTGCAATCGTCTGGGCTTTTGGCATTTCGACCAGATCGCCAACTGGAGTTCCGAGGAAATCGCCTGGGTCGATGCGAATCTCGAGGCGTTCAAGGGTCGGGTGACGCGGGACAACTGGGTCGATCAGGCCCGCATCCTGGCGGCTGAACCCCGGGGGTGAGGCGACGCAGGGTGCGTGCCAGCACGCACCCTACAGGGGCGTTGCGCGCACCGTCGCCCCGTCACCCCGTCGCGCCGGTCACGGATGTGCAAATCTGGCGCGTGCGCCGCGTTCGATCGCGGCCGCGTGCAGCCGGTCGATATCCAGTTCAAAGCGCATTTCCTCAAGCAGGCGCAACTCGGCCTGCCGGAGCGAGCCATCGGAGGCGGCGATGTCGCACGCCAGCGCATAGGCGGTTTCGTTCAGCCGGTCCGGCAGGGCCTCGCGCACCAGACCGAACAGGGCGTCCAGGCCGTCCTCTTCCTCCATCAGGTCGAAAACGGTCTGCGAGACCGTCTTGATCCGGTCAGGATCATAGCCGGCAAAGACCGGCAGTTGATTGACCACCTGTTCGATGGCCAGCAATTCCTCGGTGCGGATGGTGGCGTCTGACACCGAGACAGTGATCATCAGCGCGACCAGGCAATCCTGGGGCGTCATCGACGGAGAGGCTTGTGTCATCGGGCAGGGTCCTGTGCTTGTTCGCCCCGAGAATATTGACTGGGGCGAGGGCGGGCAATAGGAAGCCCGGGTTCTCCCTTCATGGAAAGACCGTGACATGACCTCTCTGCGCGACGCTGCGATGACCTCCAAGGCCTGGCCCTTTGAAGAGGCCCGCCGCCTGCTGAAACGCTACGAGAAGGCCCCGCCCGAGAAGGGCCATGTCCTGTTCGAGACCGGCTATGGCCCCTCGGGACTGCCGCATATCGGCACCTTTGGCGAGGTCGCGCGGACCACGATGATCCGTCGCGCCTTCGAGGTGATCTCGGACATTCCGACGCGGCTGATCTGTTTCTCGGATGACATGGACGGCATGCGCAAGGTGCCCTCGAACGTGCCGAACCAGGACCTGCTGCACGCCAATGTCCAGAAGCCGCTGACCTCGGTGCCCGATCCGTTCGGCGAATACGCCAGCTTCGGCGACCACAACAACGCCATGCTGCGCCGGTTCCTCGACACCTTCGGGTTCGAATACGAGTTCTACTCGGCCACTGAATTCTACAAATCGGGCCAGTTCGATGCCGTGCTGCTGCGCGCCTGCGAACGCTATGACGACATCATGGCGGTGATGCTGAAATCGCTGCGCGAAGAGCGCCAGCAAAGCTATTCCTGCTTTTTGCCGATCCACCCCGAGACCGGCCGCGTGCTGTATGTCCCGATGAAGGCGGTCAACGCCCAGGACGGCACGATCACCTTCGACGACGAGGACGGCCGCGAATGGACGCTGCCGGTCACGGGCGGCCAGGTCAAGCTGCAATGGAAGCCCGATTTCGGCGCGCGCTGGGCGGCGCTGGATGTTGATTTTGAAATGTATGGCAAGGACCACAGCACGAATACGCCGATCTATGATCGGATTTGTGAAATTCTGGGCGGCCGAAAGCCCGAGCATTTCACCTATGAGCTGTTCCTCGACGAGAATGGCGAGAAGATCTCGAAGTCCAAGGGCAACGGGCTGACCATCGACGAATGGCTGACCTATGCCTCGACCGAGAGCCTGTCGTATTTCATGTTCCAGAAGCCCAAGACGGCCAAGCGGCTGTGGTGGGACGTGATCCCCAAGGCCGTGGACGAATATCACCAGCAGTTGCGGGCCTTCCCGGGGCAGACGATCGAGCAGCAACTGGCCAACCCGGTCTGGCACATCCACAACGGGCAGGTGCCCGAATCCGACATGGTCGTGCCCTTTGCCATGCTGCTGAACCTGGCCTCGGTGGCCGGCGCGACGGACAGGACCGGGCTTTGGGGCTTCATCCAGCGCTATGCGCCCGAGGCGACGCCCGAAACGCATCCCGGTCTGGACCAGGCGGCGGAATTCGCGGTCCGCTATTTCCGCGATTTCGTGGCGCCCAAACGGGTGTTCCGCCTGCCGACCCAGCCCGAGCGCGACGCCATGCAGGATCTCGTGGCGCGGCTGCGGGCCTGGGAGGGCGGGCGCGACGCCGAGGCGCTGCAATCCATGGTCTTTGCCGTCGGCAAGGATCACGGGTTCGAAAACCTGCGCGATTGGTTCAAGGCGCTCTATGAAGTGTTGCTGGGCGCATCCGAGGGGCCGCGCTTTGGCGGGTTCATCGCGCTTTATGGCATCGACGAAAGCGTGGCGCTGATCGACAAGGGTCTGTCCGGCGCGCTGTTGGGCTGAACCACGGATCAGGCCCCCGGTCGGCGCGGTCGTCGTCGGGGCAACCCGCGTGCGGCCGCGTCCGGCGTTCAGGCCGCGCGCTATTCCCACCAGCGGTCGATGCGGGCGATGTCGGCGTCCGACCAGCCCAGGTGGTGGGCCAGCTCGTGCACGAAGACATGGGTGACCAGGGCGTCCAGCGTCACGTCCCCGCGCGCCATCCATTCGTCCAGGATCGCCGCGCGGAACAGCCAGATCGCATCGGGCTGCTGCGCCACGTCCATCACCGATTTCTGCGTCAGGGGAATGCCGTCGTATAGCCCGGTCAGCTCGAATGGATCGTCGATCCCCAGCGCCTCCAGCGTGGCGTCATCGGCCAGGTCCTCGACCCGCAATACCACCCCCTCGGCCGCGGTGGAGAAGGGTTCGGGCAGCGCGGCGCGCGCGGCCTCTGCCAGGGCTTCGATATCCGCCAGCGTCGGTGCGCAGCATCCGGACCATTCGCTGTCTGCCATGTGCGATCCTCTTGTCAGCCGGTGCCCCGATATGGACAAATCGCGGCCCTTGGTTCAATACCGGGCGCAACAGGAGTTCGCCATGACCGTCACCCGCTTTGCCCCGTCGCCCACCGGTTACCTGCACATCGGCAACCTGCGCACGGCGCTGTTCAACTACCTGATTGCCCGCAAGTCCGGCGGTCAGTTCATCCTGCGCCTCGACGACACCGATCGCGAGCGGTCCAGGCAGGAATATGTGGACGGCATCCTGACCGATCTGGAATGGCTGGGGTTGACCTGGGATCGTATCGAACGCCAGTCGGACCGCATGGACCGCTATCAGGACGAGGCGGCGAAACTGCGCGCCGCGGGCCGGTTCTACGAGGTGTTCGAAACGCCGACCGAACTGGATCTCAAACGCAAGAAACAGCTCAACATGGGCAAGCCGCCGGTCTATGACCGCGCCGCCCTGGCCCTGGACGACGCCGCGCGCGACAGGCTGCGCGCCGAGGGGCGGTCAGGCTACTGGCGCTTCCTGCTGGATCTGGAACGCATCGAATGGACCGACGGCATCCTTGGCCCGATCTCGATCGACGCGGCCTCGGTCTCGGACCCGGTGCTGATCCGCGCCGACGGGCAGGTGCTCTATACCTTCGCCTCGTCCGTCGATGACATGGACATGGGGGTCACCCATATCGTGCGCGGCGCGGATCACGTCACCAACACGGCGACGCAGATCCAGATCATCCGCGCCATGGGCGGCACCCCGCCGGCCTTTGCGCATCACTCGCTGCTGACCGGCCCGCAGGGCGAGGCGCTGTCGAAGCGGCTGGGCACGCTGTCCCTGCGCGATCTTCGGGCTCAAGGCGTCGAACGGATGGCGCTTCTCAGCCTGATGGCGCGGCTCGGTTCGTCCCAGCCGGTGGAACTGCGCGCCAATCTCGACGAGATCGCCGAAGGCTTCGACCTGTCGCAATTCGGCGCCGCCCCGACCAAGTTCGACGCCGAGGACCTGTGGCCCCTGACCCGTCAGCACGTCCAGGCGCTGCCCCTTTCGGCGGTGCAGGATCATCTCGCGGGCCTGGGTGTTCCTGAGCGGATCGCACCCGACTTCTGGGCCGTCGCGCGTGAAAACGTCACGCGCCTGTCCGATGTCGATGCCTGGTGGACCCTGTGCCGCGACGGCGCGCCCCCCCTGGTCGCAGCCGAAGACGCGGCCTTCATCGCCGAGGCCCTGACCCTTCTGCCGCCGCAGCCCTGGGGCCCGACATCCTGGGCAGACTGGACCGGCGCGGTCAAGGCCGCCACGGGCCGCAAGGGCAAGGCGCTGTTCATGCCGCTCAGAAAGGCGCTGACGGGCATGGACCACGGCCCTGACATGGGCGCGCTGATGCCGCTGCTGCAAAAAGTGCCCAGCCCGCGCTGACGGCAAACCGCGTCGCGCCTGACAGGCCAGCGCACCCGCGACCGGCGCGCCCCTCATCTTGTCCGAAATACGCACGGGGATTTTCAAGGGGGGCGTGCCCCCCTTGAAGCGGGGGGCCCGGGGGCGGCAGCCCCCGGGCCGTCCTCACTTGCCGGCCTGGCCACCTGCGCCGCCACCCACGGCAAGCGGCCGCCGCGCAAGGATCGCCCGGTTGCCGCGCATGTCTTCGGCCACGAAGCGCAGCTCGTACACGCCCGACTCGCCCGGTGCGGTCAGGGTCACGCCACGCGACGCGGGGTCCAGATAGGCATAGGCCAGTTCCCCCGAAAAGTCCGTGCGTCCCGCCACAACCACGTCGATCCAGTTGCGCGCGTTGGCCGGGCCCTCCCAACTGACCGCGAATTCGGCCCCGGGCGCGACGCTGGGTGCCGCGACCAGGGCGGCCACCGGCGGTGTCACGGTCAGCGGGCGCCGCAGGGCGACGACGCGCCCTTCGGGACCTTCCACGACATAGCGGATCTCGTAGGCGCCCGGAACCAGCGGCAGGATCAGGGTCAGCGGGTTGCCCTCGGTCAGATAGGCATCGGCCGGCGCGGCATGGGTGCGCAGTTCGCCCGCCTCGATCACGTCGATATAGTCGCCCTCGGCCTGCGGACCCTGCCACGCGATCGACACCAGGCTGCCGCCCTGGGCTTCGGCCGGGGCCTCCAGCGCATAGGCGATGTCGGTCACGGTCAGGGGGCGGGTCGCCAGAACGACGCGATCGCGGCCCTCGACCTCTTGCACATAGCGGATCTGATAGGCCCCCGGGGTCGCCGGAACCTGCACCAGGGCAGGGCTGCCGTCGCGGGTCGGGGTCCAGCTCTGCTCCTGGTTGGTGCGGGTCGCACCCGCCTCGATGATGTCGATGTAATCGTTCGGATTCATCGGACCCTCAAAGCGCACCGCAATCGTGCCGAGTGCGGCGGCGCTGTCGGGTGCCGTCACGCTGGCCGGGGGCAGCGGTGCGACATAGGCGCGGGTGAATTGCGCGACGGCGGGCGTGGTGCCGGCCACGAAACCCGCATCCGCCATCGCATAGTCGAACTCGGCGTCGGCATTGAACATGTGGCAACGGGCCTCGGCGATGACATAGCTGCCGGGCGGGTCGAACTGCCAGATCGTGCAGGCGTCATCGGCGGCGCAGGCCGACTGGCATTGCGCCGCGGTGCCATCCGGCGGAAATCTGATCGCGGCCGGCAGGGCGCCCCCCAGTCCGCGCGACAGCCCGGTCGGCATGATCTGCAGGCCGGCCTGCATCCGTGGCCCCGGATACCAGGGTCCGCTTGCCTGGTCGGGTGCGGGCGGGGTGGCCCGGGGTTCCGGTTCCGGTTCGGGCGCGGGTTCCGGGGGCGGGGCCGACGCGGCGAGGGTCTGGGTCAGCGCCTCGGTCAAGCCGGCGGCATCATCGGCCTGGAAATACCGCCCCCCGGTTTCCTGCGCCAGGCACGCGACCTGCGCGCCCTCGTCCGCCGACAGGCCGAATCCGACCACATGCGCGGTGAAATTCACCCCCGAGGCTTCCAGTTCGCGGCCCAGCGCACAGGGGTCGGCCTCGCAGGTTTCGATGCCATCCGTCACCAGAACCACGGTCGCCGGATCCTCGGTCGCGCGCAGCACCTCGGCCGCGCGGCGCACGGCCTCGGTCAGGGGGGTGCGGCCCTGAAAGCGCATCGTCCGCACCGCCTGCGAGATGGCGCCGGCGCTGCCGGGGGTGGGGTCGACCATCACCTCGATATCGGAACAATCTCCCCGGCGGCGGTGTCCATAGGCTATCAGGCCCAGCGTGGCGCCGGGGTCCATGCCGGCCAGCACCTCGCCGACCACACGTCGGGCGATCTCGAGTTTGGGGACCCCGTCGATCTGGCCCCACATCGAACCGGATCCATCCATCACGATCATGGTGCGGGGGATGGTGGGCAGCGTCTGGGCATGGCCCGCGCCCGCCCAGGCGAATGCACCGGCCAGGGCCGCGAGCGGCAGAATTGGAAAAGTCATGAACGAATCTCGTCAGTTGCAAGATCACCAGCATGGCCGGCTTGATCATGAGTGCAAGTTCGCGCGTGACGGGTTCAAATTGACAGACGTCGAAAGGTCGATTCCGGGCCCGAATTGTCGAAGAACGGCACCGAATCCGGCGGCCCCTCGCGGACGATGGCTTCGGCCTCGGCCAGGACGACTTCGGTGATGAAGGGCAGGTCCAGCCCGCGCGCTTCGCTCAGGGCGATCCAGTGCAGATGGCTCAATTCATCCGTGGCGCGCGCGAAATCGTCAGGATCGCCCACCAGATCTTCGGCCTGGGCCAGAAAGAAACGGGCGTCGAACCGGCGCGTGCGGCCGGGCGGCGTGACCGCACGAAAGAGAAAGCGCAGCCGGTCGGCCGACGGGCGCAGGCCGGCATCGGCAAAGGCCGCCCAGTCGGCGGGCAACGGCCCGTCCCAGGCGTCGGGGCGGCCCAGGAACAGTCCGGCTTCCTCCCACAACTCGCGGATCGCGGCCAGCGCCATGGCCTCGGGCGCGGGCGGGTCGGCGGTCACCGGACGCTGGAGCAGCAGCGCACGCTGGTCGTCAGACAGCGGCGCAGGCGGCCGCACGAGGCGGTCGTCGGCATCCACCGCGCCCCCGGGAAAGACATATTTCGAAGGCATGAAGGCGGCCTTGGCCCCCCGTTGCCCCATCAGCACGCGCGGGCTGCCGGTTCCGGCGTCCCGCACCAGCACGATCGTCGCGGCATCGCGGATCGGGCGATCATGGCCCAGGTCCTCGGGATCGGCGCTCATTCCTCGCCGCCGAAGCCGTGCATCCTGCGCGACCATTGCAGCGCCACCAGCGCCCCCTTGAATCGCGGCAGCAGCCACAACGCCATGACCAGCGCCACGGTCCAGCAGACGCCGATCATCACCCAGGGTGACGGCGCAAAGGCCAGATAGATCGACAGATACAGCGCCATCGTCAATTTGCCGACCACCAGGATCGTCAGATAGGCCGGGCCGTCATCGGCGCGGTGATGGTGAAACGCCTCGCCGCAGTCGGGGCAGCTGTCGGCGACCTTGAGAAAGCCCGACATCATCGCGCCTGTGCCGCAGGCAGGGCAGCGCCGGGACCAGCCCTTGCGCACAGCGGGCCACAGGGGGCGGTCGTCCTCGGCGGGCAGGGTCGAGGTGCTTTCGGTCAATGTCATGGCAAGGCCTCTCTGCCGACAGACGGCGGGTTCGGGCAAGGGTCGCGGGGTCGGCGCCAAGATGGGCGAGCCTAAAGAAGAGGTCAAGTTCAGCTTTTCCGCAATTGCTGCGACGGAACGCCCCGGCTGGCCCGTTAGAGGGGTATCAACGCGCCGAGGCGATGACCCGAGGCGCCCAGATCGGAGAGACCCATGACCAAGACCACCATGACCGCCGTTGCGCTGATTCTCGCGGCGATCCCTCTGTCGGGCTTCGCGCAGGACGCAACCTCGCCCCGGCCGCCGATGCCGGCGTTCGATTTCGCCACCGCCGATGCCGATGGCAGCGGCGGGATCTCGGCCGAGGAATGGACCGCCTATACCGGCACCCTGTGGGCCAACGCCCGGGCCGAGCGCATGGGCGCACGCGCCGATGCTCTGATGGCGGCGGATGCGAACGGCGACGGGATGCTCAGCCGTGACGAACTGATCGCCGGCATGACCGCCCAGGCCGAGGCCCGCCAGCAGGCGCGGGCGGACGGACAGGGGCCGATGGGCCGCGGGCGTGACGGCGAGCGCGGGATGCACGGCGGCCGCCACGGTGGCCGCGACGGCCATGATCGCGGCGAGGGCTGCGAACGCGGCGGACGCCATGGTCACGACCACGGCGATCGTGGCGGTCGGCACGGCGACCATGATCGCGGCATGATGGGCGAAGGACGCGGCCAGGGCATGGGCCAAGGTCACGGAATGGGCCAGGGTATGGGCCAAGGCATGGGACAGGGCGGCCAGCAGGGTGCCATGCGTGGCGATGGCCCCATGCAGGATCGTGCGGGGCGCGGCTTCGCGATGATCGATCAGGACGGTGACGGCCAGATCAGCCCGGACGAACTGGCGCAGGCGCAGGCCTTCATGCAGCGTCGGCAGCGCAACAACTGAGTTGCGTGCAACCGGGCCGGGCGCTACCTCGATAGGCGCCCGGTCCCCGGAAGGCCCGGGTGACGGATGCCAAGGGATACGACCGCCAGCATGACTGCTTCCCAGGGTCTCGACGACGACGCCTTGCTCGCGCGCTATGCCGCGGGCGACCGGGCTGCGGCGCAGATCTTGCTGGATCGGCTGGCACCGCGCGTCCTGCGTCTGGCACGGCGCCTGCTCCAGGATCCGGCCGAGGCCGAGGACGTCACGCAGGAGGCCATGTTGCGGCTGTGGCAGATCGCCCCGCGCTGGCAGGCCGGCGGCGCCCAGCCATCGACCTGGTTGCATCGGGTCGCGGTCAATCTGGCGACCGATCGGTTGCGCAAGCGGCGCGGGGTTGGCCTCGACGAGATCGCCGAGCCGGACGATCCCAGCCCGGGCGTGGTCGATGGCATGATGCAGACGGATCGCCTGCGCGCGCTGGACGAGGCGCTGGCGATGCTGCCCGACCGGCAGCGCGTGGCGGTGGTGCTCAGACACCTCGAGGGGATGAACAACCCCGAGATCGCCGCCAGCATGGGGATCGGGGTCGAGGCCGTGGAAAGCCTGACCGCGCGGGGAAAACGGCGTCTGGCCCAGCTCTTGCAGGGACGACGCGACGATTTGGGGTATGACCGATGAGCCAGGACAAAGGGATCGACGGACGGATCGACGGGTTTGACGACGCGGACCTCGACGCCTTGTTCACCGAGGCGCGCGCGGCCAGCCCGGTGCCCCTGTCCGATGCCTTTCACGCCCGGTTGCAGGCGGACGCCACCGCGGCCCTGCCGGGCAAGCCCGCGACACCCGGCCTGCTGGCGCGCCTGGGGGCGATGCTGGCGGCGATCGGCGGCGCACCGGGACTGGCCGGGGTGGGCGCTGCCGGGCTGGCGGGGGTCTGGATCGGCTTTGCCGCGCCGGGGCCGACGGCCGACCTGCTCGAGTCCTTCTGGCAAGGCGCGGCCGGGGTCACGCCGCAGGCGGCGGTCTGGGCCGAGGGAAGCGAACCGGCACTGGGCAGCGGCGGAGCCGACCTGCTGGCGGTGATCGACAGCGACATGGAGTGAGGCAGCGATGAGCGAAACCCCCACCATCAAGACCGACAGCGGCAAACCCGCGGGGCGTGGCCTGCGGATTGCGCTGATGATGTCGCTGATGCTGAACCTACTGGTGATCGGCGTGCTGATCGGCGGGGTGATGCGCGTGTCGCGCATGGAGGCGATGATGCCGCCCGATCAACCCGACATTCGTTCCCTGTGGCGCGTTTTGCCCGATGGCGCGCGCGACGAGCTGCGCAGCATGGCGCGCACCCGCGGCTTTGGCGATGCCGGCCCGCGACCCAGCCGCGACGAGCGCCGCGCCCGCGCCGCCGCGGCCACCGATGCCCTGGTTTCGGCCCTGCGCGCCGATCCGTTCGATCCCGCGGGTTTCGCCCGGCTCATGACCGGCGACCGCGAGGCGCGGAACCGTCGTGTCGATGCCGCGAATGCGGCCTTTGCCGCCGAAGTCGCCCGGCTCACCCCGGCGGACCGCATGGCCATGGCCGAACGTCTGGCCACCGCCGGCCCGCGGGACGATCGCCGCCGCCACGATCACTGACCGCGCGCGCTGACGGTGTGCGCTGACGATTTGCGCTGACTGTGTGCGCTGACGGGGGCGGCGGCGGCGGTGGACCCGCGCGCCGCTTGCGCCGGGTCCGTCGGTCACGCTTGCCAGATCGCGCCGGCTGATTGGGGCCGGCGGCGATCGGTAGATCACGCCGCGCTTGAGATGGTGACCTGATTGCGGCCCTCGGTCTTGGCCGCGAACAGCGCGGCATCGGCCCGGGCCAGCGTGTTTCGCGCCGTCTGATCGGCTTCGTCCGGGCCCAGGTCCGGCCCCAGGGCCAGGCCGACCGAAATCGTCACCTGAACCGTGCCGCGCCCATCGGGCAGGGGCACGGGTTCGTCCCCGATGACCCGGCAAAGCCGTTCGGCCGCGATGCGCGCGGTGCCCAGGGTGGCATCGGGCAGGGCGATCAGAAATTCCTCGCCGCCGATCCGCGCGACCAGATCGGACGGGCGCAGGTTGTCGCGCAGGCGTGCCGCGACGGTTTCCAGCACCGCGTCCCCGGCGCCGTGGCCAAAGGTGTCGTTCACCGTCTTGAACCGGTCGAGGTCCAGAACCATCACCGCGAACCGGCGCCCGGTTTCCCGCGCCCGCGCGGCGATCCGGTCCAGATGCGCCAGCGCATAGCGCCGATTGTAGAGACCGGTCAGCGGGTCGGTCACCGCCAGCCTGAGCCCGTTCGACACCGCCCGCCGCAAGGCATCGGCGCGGCGCTTTCGTTGCACATGCAGATGCAGCCGCAACGCCGTTTCCTGCGCATCCAGCGGCAACGGCAGCAGGTCGCTGGCCCCGACATCGAGGGCGATCGCCGCGGTATCGGGGTTGGCATCGTGCAGCGCCAGCGCGATTGCGGCGTGGCGGCTCTGTTCGCGCGAGCGCAGGTCGGCGACCAGCCGCAGACCGGACCCAGGGGCGCCGAGGTCACCGGCAACCATGTAGACATCGGGCACCGCCCCCGGCGCGGCATCGCTCAGCGCGGCCGCCGGGGTCAGGACCGACAGGCGTTCCTTCAGGTGCGGCGCAAGCGCCGTGCGCCACGCGATGGCGATGGCGGGTTCCGCCGCCACCAGCCCGACACGGCCCGGCATTGAAAAGATGGTCTCGTCCTCGGCCAGGGCGAGATCGCCCCAGCCCTCGGACCGCAACCGCAACTCGGCCTCGGTCTCGCGGGCGCGCAGCAGGCTGCGGATCCGGGCCAGCAGGATCACCTCGTTCAGGGGTTTGGTCAGGAATTCGTCCGCCCCGGCCTCCAGCGCCTTCAACCGGTTCTGCCGGTCGCCCGACGCGGTGATGATCACGACCGGAATGTGCTGTGTTTCGGGCATGGTGCGCAGACGGCGGCAGACCTCGATCCCGGAAATGTCGGGCAGCATCATGTCCAGCAGGATCAGCTTTGGCCGTTCGCGCCGGGCAATGTCCAGCGCATCGCGGCCGGTTGCCGCCTGCAGCGTTTCATGGAAGGCCGCGTTCAGCTTGACCTTCAGGATGATCCGGTTGGTGGCCAGATCGTCCACGATCAGGATTTTTCCCGACATCTGCCGTTACCTTTACTGCTCCCGTCACGTCCACGCCGGATGGTGTTGCGTGCCACTGCCATTTGTGGGACGTAGATCCGGTGTAACGGCAAAAGGTTAATGAAACCTTGCGATCCGTTAACGTCGTCACGAGGTTCCCATGTCCCTGACACGCGCCACCGCCGAGACCTTTGCCGCCCGCGTCCTGGCCTGGTTGGCCGAGGATCACGCGCGCATCGGCGGTTTTCTGGCCTGGTCCGGCGAGAGCCCCGACAGCCTGCGCGCGCGGCTCGCGGACCCGGGTCTGCTGCTGGCGGTGGTCGATTACCTGCTGCTTGACGAGTCGATGCTGCTCGATGCCTGCAGCGATCTTGCCGTGCCGCCCGAAACCCCGATGCAGGCGCGCGCGGCGCTGCCCGGGGGGGCCGAGTATCACTGGACCTGAGCCATGGGCCCCATCCGCGCGATTCTCTTCGACAAGGACGGCACGCTGTTCGATTTCCAGGCCACCTGGGGGGCCTGGGCGCGGTCGCTGTTGCACGAGCTGTCGGCTGGCGATACCGCGTTGTCGGTGCGTATGGCCGATGCGATGGATTTCGACGCCGCCGCCGGCCGCTTTCGCCCCGATTCGTCGGTGATTGCCGGCACCGGGCGTGAAGTTGCCGAGTTGCTCGCACCCCTTTGCGGCGTCGCCGCGGACCGGCTCGAACAGCGCCTGTCGATCGCCGCCGCCGAGGCCCCCCTGGTCGAGGCCGCGCCCCTGCGCCCGCTTCTGTCCGGTCTGCGGTCCTCGGGCCTGCGGCTGGGCGTGGCGACGAACGACTTCGAATCCGTCGCCCGGCGTCATCTGGCCGGGGTGCTCGATCTGTTCGACTTTGTCGCGGGGTTCGATTCCGGCCATGGCGGCAAGCCGGAACCGGGCATGTTGCTGGCGTTTTCGCGCGCCTGCGGTGTTGCGCCAGCCCAGGTCCTGATGGTGGGCGATTCGCGCCATGACCTGCTTGCGGGGCGCGCGGCCGGCATGGCGACGCTTGCGGTGCTCACGGGGGTCGCCACGCAGGCGGATCTGGCCGATCTGGCGGACGCGGTGCGCCCGGACATTGGCCATATTCCCGAACTTCTCGGGCTTTCCTGATCGTCTTCGCGATTTCTTAAACTTCTCGCGCGCAGGCTGACCGGACGAGGGCAGCGGATGGCGCGGATGCACGGTTTGATCAACAAATCTCTGCAGTGGTTCCTGAGCGACAGTTTCGGCGCCGGGCTTTGGCATGAGATCGCCCGGCAATCCGGCGTTGCGCAAAGCCTGGGACCTGACGGGTTCGAAACCATGCAGCTCTATGACGACGCGCTGACCGATGCCGTTCTCGACGCGGCCGTCCGTGTGCTGCGACGGCCGCATGACTCGTTGCTCGAGGATTTCGGAACCTATCTGGTCTCGAAGCAACGGATGGAGCCGTTGCGGCGGCTTCTGCGCTTTGGCGGCGTCAGCTTTACCGATTTTCTCTATTCGCTCGACGATCTGCGGGGGCGCAGCCAGCTTGCATTGCCCGAACTGGCCTTGCCGGACCTCAACATCGACGAGGCAGGCGAGGGGCAATTCACCCTGACATGCAGCGGGGGCGCGCAGGGGTTCGGTCATGTGATGGTCGGAATCCTGCGTGCGCTGGCGGACGATTACGGCGCGCTTGCCGTGCTGGAACACCACGGCGCGACGGTCGAAACGGCTGAAGAACGCATTCGGATCGAGGTGCACGATCCGGCATTCCATGCGGGCCGACGGTTCGATCTGGCGGTGGAGCAGTCGGGATGATGGACGGCGACCTGCGCCACAACGGGGCGGTTCTGGGCCCGGCTGCGCTCAGTCGGGTCATGCCGCTTTTCCTGCGACTGGATTCCGGCTGCCGGATCCGCGACGCGGGCCCGACCGTGCGCAAGCTGATGGGTGACACCGCTATCGGCCAGCGGCTGGATTCCGTCTTTTCGCTGATCACACCCGCGAGCGTGACCGATGCCGGCGATCTGGTTCAGGCCAAGACCCTGCGCCTGTCGCTGCGATCTGCAATCGCCACCGCCTTCAAGGGGATCGCCGTGCCGCTGGGCAGCGGCGGCGAGGTCCTGTTGAACCTCTCTTTCGGCTATGCGCTGCGCGACGCGGTGCGCGACCACGCCCTGCTCGCGACCGATTTCGCACCGACCGACCTGGCAATCGAGCTGCTGTATCTGGTCGAGGCCAATCTTGCCGTGACCGGCGAGGTGAAGCGCATGGCCTCGCGGTTCGAGGGCGCCAAGGCCAGGGCCGAAGAGCAGGCGGTGACCGACGCCTTGACCGGATTGGGCAACCGGCGGGCGATGGAACTGGCGCTGGATCGCGTCCTGAGCACCGGAAACGGGTTTGGCCTGTTGAACCTCGATCTGGATTTCTTCAAGAAAGTCAACGACACACTCGGTCATGCTGCCGGCGATCATGTGCTGATGGAGGTCGCGAAACGGTTGCGCGCCAGCGTCCGGGGGGGCGACCTGGTGGCCCGGGTGGGGGGCGACGAATTCGTCATCCTGTTGGGTGGCGTGCGCGATATGGATCCGTTGCGACGCATCGGGGCGCAGATTCTGGCCCGGATGCAGGAGCCCATCCTGTTCGAGGGTGCGCCCTGCGGTGTCGCCATATCGATTGGCGCGGTGCTTGCCCCGACCGACGCGACAGTGACGGCGGATCGGTTGCTCGAACGGGCGGACCGGGCGCTCTATGCATCCAAACGGGCCGGCAGATCGCGGATGAGCGTGTGGCAGGACGATCGCGCCCCCCTGGAACTGGGCGCGGGGCCGACACACCGCTCAGGCAAACCGCCCGCATGATCGCCCGGACCGCAATCCATCCAGACAGGCCCGGCAACCGATCCCCGGGGGCGGACGAAGCAGGCCGACGGAGTCCTGCACCCCGAGGGGGCGGGCCGTCGCGCCTGCGGGGCTCGGCCCACGATCCAGCCGTCGCCGCGACAGCACCCCACCCGATATGGGCCGCCCCGTTGCAAGGCCGGTCAGGGTTTCACGAACAGCGATCCGGGCAGGGAACACAGGCGTTCGACACCGTTTTCGGTGATCAGGATGGGTTCGGTGATCTCGATCCCGCCGTCGTCGAGCCACAGCGCAGGCATGAAATGGAACACCATGCCGGGTTGCAACTCCGTCGTGTCGCCGCGGCGCAAGGACATCGTGCGCTCGCCCCAATCCGGCGGATAGCTCAGGCCGATCGGATAGCCGCAGCGGTTGTCCTTGTGGAACCCGTGCGCGTTCAGCGTTCCGTTGAATGCCCCGGCGATCTGTTCGCAGGTGTTCCCGGGCCGTGCCTGCGCCAGGGCGGCCTCGGTCGCGGCCTGCACGGCAGCCTCGGCCGCACGGTATTGCGCGGGCGGTTCGCCAAAAAAGAGCGTGCGCGACTGCGGACAGTGATACCGCCGATAGACCCCGGCGATTTCGAAGAAATGCGGAACGCCCCGCTGCATCGGACTGTCGTCCCAGGTCAGATGCGGTGCGGTCGCATCCATGCCCGATGGCGTCATCGGCACGATTGCCGGATAGTCCCCCCAGTGGCCATCCGCGCCCAAAGCACCCGCGGCGAGGATCTCGGCGACCAGCTTGTTCTTGGGCAGACCCGGTTCCGCGACCTCGAGGATGCGCTGATGCATGGTTTCCACGATGCGGGCCGCGCGGCGCATCCGGGCGATCTCGGCCCCGGATTTCACCGCGCGCTGCCAGTTTACCAGCCCGGTCGCGTCCACCAGGGTCAGGCTCTGGCCGAGGACCGCATGTGCCTTGGCCGAGTAGTAGTAGTTGTCCATCTCGACCCCGACCGGACCGCTCGCCCAACCGTGTTCGGCCAGCAGGGTGGCGAGGGTTTCCATGGGGTGTTTGGTCAGGTTCTGGACATAGCTGTCCTCATATCCGTGCACGCAGGACGGCGCCATCCAGACCGTGCGCAACGCACCGGCGGTGTCGATGCCGCGCCCCCACCACAAGGGGGCGCCTTCGGGGCCGATGATCACCGCCTGATGAACATAGAACGACCAGCCGTCATATCCGGTAAGCCAGGCCATGTTCGAAGGGTCCGAAACGATCAGAACCTCGATCCCTGCGGCAAACATCGCGGACCGGGTGCGGGCGAGCCGCGCGTCATACTCGGCTCGCGAAAAGTCGGTGATGTCCATGTGGCGCTCCTCTGAACCGAACCAGAGTGGCACGCACCACTGCCCGGCAGGGGGCGAATTTGCGACCTGTTTTCAGGGGGAAACGACGCTTTGCCCGGCACAGGTCACCGCAGGGCTGGCGCCGGGTGACGGTCTCTGGCAGCCCGCGCACCCTGACCCGCGCGTGCCCTGCACCGAGGCCCGCCCGACTGGCCCTGTCCACGGGGAGGCCGCGACGCCGTGATCTATCAGGTCGGGGGCCTTCAGATATCCAGCCAGATGGTCATCGGTCCGTCATTGACCAGCGAAACCTGCATCTCGGCACCAAACACGCCGCGCCCGACGGCAATGCCCTGCGCCTCCAGGTGGTCCGCAAACAGCTCGTAAAGCGCGCGCCCTTCGTCCGGTGGCGCCGCCTGGGAAAAGCCGGGGCGGTTCCCGCGCGAGGTGTCGGCGGCCAGCGTGAACTGGCTGACCACCAGCGCGCCCCCGCCGACATCGGCTAGCGCGCGGTTCGTCTTGCCGGCGTCATCGCGAAAGATTCGCAATTTCAGGATCTTGTCTGCCATGGCCCGGGCCTTGTCCGGGCCGTCGCCTTGCATGGCGCAGACCAGGATCATCAGACCGGGCCCACAGGCGCCCACGTCGGTGCCATCGACCGAAACCGAGGCACGGGTCACTCTCTGGATCAGGGCGCGCATTATTTTCCGATCGTTGTGCTGGGCATGAAATCGAGCGCGCCGCTGACCGACCCGCCGCCTTGCGAGATATAGAAATAGACGCCGACGGCAATCGCAACCAGCAGCACCGCGCCGGCGATCTTCCATGCCGACCAGGGCCGTTCACCCTGAACCTTGCCGGTCTGGCCGTTGACGACAAAGCGATAGGTCTTGCCCCGGAACTGATAGGCCGCCATCCAGATCGGCAGCAGCACATGCTTGAATTTCTCGTCGGCGTGCCGGGTATCGACGGAATGAATGCGCTGTTCATCCCCGCCGATGTCGCGGCGGACATCTTGCTGGATGACCTCGTTCATGCGCTCGACCGCCAGCGTGTGCCCCTCGGGCAATTGGACGGTATAGCCCTCGGCCCGAAAGCCGGACAGGAACTGCGGGTTATAGGGCGCCAGCTCGGCCAGCATCCAGGGTTCCAGGGCGCGGACATATTTGCGCGGCAGCGACTGCGACGCCATGATCAGCACATCATGGAATTGCCGCGCCACACGGCCCGAAACCCGGGTCCAGCGGATCTTGCGCACGCGTTCGGTTTCGGTCTTGCCATTGCGCACGACGGTGCGCGTTTCGTAATAGGCATCGCCGCGTTCGCCGGAATAGCGCGACTGCGTGTCGGAATCGAAGGTCCAGTAGGGCACATAGAGCCCGTCCAGCCGCGAGCTGTCGGAGCGGGCGAACTGCTTCAGCTTGTTCGGCGCGAACCACAGGCGCCCCAGCCAGTTGCGCATGGCGGTGTGGGCGTCGCGCTCGGTCATTTTGAAGGGCAGAACGGCCGCGGGCTTGATCTGGCGCTGCGTGCCGGTGTCGGTCACCACGGGCGAGCCACAGAAGGGACAACTGGCGGCGTGCTGGGCGGGGTCGAATTCGACCTGCGCGCCGCAATTGTTGCAGCTGAGGACGCGGTGTTCCTCAATCGCCTCGGGGGGGACGTGATCCGCCAGGGCCTCGCGCAGATCCAGGGCCTCGAGCGCATGATCGCGCTGGGCCTCGGTCGCGGGAATGTCCTGTTCGTGCCCGCAGTATTCGCAGGTCAGGCGCCGTTGCCCGGGCGAAAAGCGCAGTTGCGCGCCGCAGTTCTCGCACGGAAAGCGATATTCGTCGGATACGGGTGAAGCCGCCGGCGGCACCGGCGGCAGATCGTCGTCAGGCGGGCACATGGTCAGCCCGCGGGCGGGGGCGGGGGCGGCATGGCCGCAAAGACCGAGGCGAGGGCCTGCACGTCGCCGGCCTTGGCCCAGCCGGCCATGCCCTGTGTCCAGACCATGCTGTCACGGTTGAACTGCCCCTGCGCCATCATCTGCTGCAATTGCGCGGTGCTGAAGGGCCCGGTGGTCTGGCCGTTCACGGCCAGGTGGAACTGCGGCGCGGCCGGGGGCGGGGGCGGCGGGGGTGGCGCGGCCGCTGCGGGTTGCTGCGCCGACTGGCCGGCGCCGCCCATGGCATTGGCCATCGCGTTGGCCATGCCCATGCCCATGCCCATCCCCATGCCGGCGCCCATCGCGCTGTCGCCGCCGGCACTGGCGGCCGTCTGCATCGCCTGTGCGGCCGAAAACTGCGTATACTTGTTCAGATCGCCGACAATTCCCATCGAGCTGCGCTGATCGAGAACCTTTTCGACCTCGGGCGGGAGCGAGATGTTCTCGATATAGAGTTCAGGGATCGACAGGCCATAGTCGCCCAGCGTGGGCGCGATCGCATCGGCAACGATCTTGGACAGATCGCCCGTGTTCGCCGCCATGTCCAGCGCCGGAATCCCCGAGGCCGCCAGCGACTGCGACACTTTCTGAACCACGATATTGCGGATCTGGCCGGAAATTTCGTCCTCGGTGAACTCGCCGTCGGTGCCGACGATCTCGGTCATGAACTTGCCGGGGTCGGTCACGCGGATCGTGTAGCTGCCGAAGGCCCTGAGCCTGAGCGCGCCGAACTCGGGGTCGCGCAGCATGATGGGGTTCTGCGTGCCCCATTTCAGGCCGGGGAACCGGCGGGTGTTGATGAAGTAGATCTCGGACTTGAAGGGCGAATTGAACCCGTGGTCCCAGTGCTGGAGCGCGGTCATCAGCGGCATGTTGTTGGTCTCGAGCTCGTAAAGCCCGGGTCCGAAGACATCCGCCATCTGGCCTTCGTGAATGAACACCGCCGTCTGCCCTTCGCGGACCGTCAGCTTGGCGCCCATCATGATGTTGTTGCCGTAGCGTTCAAACCGGTAGACCAGCGTGTCGCGGCTGTCATCCAGCCACTCGATGACGTCGATGAACTGGCCCTTGAGGAAATTGAAAACCATCGGTCACTCCTGCGGAAAGTCTCTAAAAGATGGGATCAACTTGCCCCGGCTGCAAGCGTCGAGGCAATGGAAAAGATGATCGGACGGGCGCGGCTTTCGGTCATCCCGGGGGTCAGGCGGGGGTCGTAGTGGATCTTCAGCAGCAGCAGGTCCTGGTCGGTCAGCAAGGCAAATTCCTGATCGTCATTGAAGATCGACGGACGCGCGCGGCCGGAATCGGCGGCCAGCCCCAGCCCCTGGGTCAGTTCTTCGTGATAGCAGGCCAGCCGCGTCAGGTCGGGGTGTTCGGCCCGGATCACGGCGACGGCCTCGGAATAGGTGGCGGAACCGTCGCGCGAAAAGGCCAGAACCATGCAGAAGGTCTCGCGCGGCATTTCGGTGATCAGGCGCACCGCACTGTCATCGATCCCGGGCACCAGCGCGCGCAACCGGTCGGCGCTGCCCCGGCGTTCGCTTTCGGACAGCACCAGGACATGGAAATTGCCGTCGGTCTGACCAAGCGGCGCGACGCTGATCGCATGGCCCGAGGCCGTCGCCAGCCGCGCGGCCAGCGTGCGCACGGCGTCGTGATCGCGCTGGCGGGTGGCGCGGGGCAAGGTTGCGCCGAATTGCAGGTCATAGCGCACCGGAACGGCCCAGCGGCGCAGAACCGCCGGGCTTGTGCCGCTGGTGCGTTCGTCGCGCAGGGCGACGTCGATATAGGTCTGCGCCAGTTGCGCGGCCGAGATCCGCCCCTCGGTGGCGCCCGAGTCGGTGCGCATCAGGTGATTGGCGCGGCGCTCGTTCTCGATCTGGCCGTAATAGCTGGTCAGTTCCGCCGAAAGGGGATCGACGCTCAGCACCTCGGCCGGGCGGGCAGGCGCGGCCGCGGCGGCACGCATCGGGCGCGCCTGTCCGGGCCCCAACGAGGTGCACCCGGCCAGCCCGGTGCCGACGGCAAGCGCCAGCACCAGGCCCAGAGGGCGGATTGGCCGCCGCTCAGGCTGACGCAGAGGGCGCGGGCGCGGTGGTGTTGGCACGGGCGCGGGCCGCGGCGAGCGAGTCGCGCAGTTCGGCCTCCATCTTGCTCAGCTCCTGCTCGGCGGCGGCGCGTTTGGCCTTGCCGGCATCGGCGATCTCGAGGCTGTCCTGAATCGTGGCAATCAACTGATCGTTCGCATGTTTCACGGCCTCGATGTCGAACACGCCGCGCTCCATCTCCTCGCGCACCACGCGATTCGTTTCGCGCAGGTTGTCGGCGTTCTTGTTCAGCAGATCGTTCGTCAGATCGTTGGCATCCTTGATCGCCGAGGCGGCCTCTTTCGACCGCTGGATGGTCAGCGCCTGTGCCAGCTGCGTTTCCCACAGCGGCACCGTGTTGACCAGGGTCGAGTTGATCTTGGTAACCAGCGACTTGTCGTTTTCCTGCACCAGCCGGATCGAGGGCAGCGACTGCATCGTCACCTGTCGCGTCAGCTTCAGGTCATGGACCCGGCGCTCCAGATCGTCGCGCGCGGCGCGCAGGTCGCGCAGTTCTTGCGCCTTGATGACCTGTTGATCCTGCGGCGCGGCCTGCACCTCGGCCTCCTTGGCGGGGATCGTGGTGGTATCCAGTTCCTTCAGCTTTTCCTCGCCCGCGGCGATGTAGAGTGCCAGCTCGTCATAGAAATCGAGCGTCTTCTCATACAGGATATCCAGCGACTTGATGTCCTTCAGCAGCACCGTTTCGTGGCTGAGCAGGTTTTCGGTCACCTTGTCGATCTGGCCCTGAACGGTTTCATAGCGGGCCATGAAATTCGCCAGAGGCGCGGCGCGGCCGGTCAGACGCTCCCACCAGCTGCGTTCGCGGCGGGTGTCCAGCTCGCTGACCGAAAAGCCGCGGATCGTGGTGACGATCTGGCGCAGGCTGTCGCCGGCAGGGCCGACATCCTTGTTGCGCACATCGTTCAGCATCGATTGCGAGATGGTCTGCAATTCGACCTGCGCGCGGGCGCCGAAGCCGATGATCGACGCGGTTTCGGTCATGTCGATCTCGGCCATGCGGGTGCGGATGGCCTCGGCCTTGTCTGCGGGGGCCTGATCCAGCGGCACCAGGTCGCCCGCCGGATCGGGCAGGCGGACCAGCGCCGCCTCTTCAACGGCGTTGGCGAGCTGGGTAGCCTGCTGGCGGATATCGTCGGACATCGGGGTTTCCTTTCACGGGCGGGAGATACGGGTTAATGGGCAGCCGGGGGGCGCAGCCCCTCGCGTTCGAGGCGTTCGCGCAGCACGTCGATTTCGATGTCGAGGTCCTGCCGATCGTTGGCGCGCAGCGATTCCGTGCGCAGCATGAAGTTCTGTTCCAGATCGTCCAGCAACGCCACATACTCGTCGCGGGTCCTGGGATCGCGCTCGCGCGCATAGAGATCGACGAATTTCACCGTCGCATCCTGGGCCCCTTGCAGATACACGCCCATGTAGCGCCGCGCGGCGGTCAGATCGTTGGGGTCGTCCTCGACCGCACGCAGCAGGTCGCGGACATGGGCCTGAAAGGTGCTCAGGCGGTCCTCGATCTTGCGGTCGCGGGCGCGCAGGATGGCGTCGGACATGGCCTTGAGATGGGCTTCGGCCCCCTCGACCGCCCGGGCGACGCGGTCGGTCTGGAATTCGTCGATACCTTCCATGCCCTTGTCGCGCATCGGATCCAGGCCAAAGGCTGCCAGGTGCAGGCCCGCGCCCAGAACGCCCAGGATGATCGGCGTGACCAGGCCCCAGGCGCTGCCCCATCCGGCCAGGCCCAGGCCCAGGCCCATGATGACGGCGGCGAACAGCTTGCGCGGGATCGCCGGGCGACGGGCGACCCGGCGCTGGTCATAGGCGTCCTGCGCGATCACCCCTTCGCGTGTCAGCCAGGCCGACAGCATCAACAGCGCAAAGACGCCGAGGTGCTGAGCCAGACCCGCAGGGTCCCGGAAAAAGGCGCTGAACGCCCACAGGAAGGGCACCGCGAACAGCAGGTTGACGCGGGCGCCCACCGGGTTCAGGCGCTTTTGCACCACGCGCTTGGCCGAGGGGGCCTCGGTCCGCTGATCGGCGGGACGGGGATCGCCGCCGGGGCTGTAGGTGCCTCCGAAGCGTTTAGCCATCGTTCAGCCCCCCACGACCCACGCATAGACGATCAGCGCCAGAAGCAGCAGATAGGCGGTTTTCTGTAAGGCAGTTGACGTCACGATACTCGTCCCCGATTTCACGCCGTTCCGCTGGGCTTCCCGGCTACTGGCCCCATATAGGCGCCAATTTGCAAAACTATAAGACGATTGGCGACGAATTGGAAAGACGCCACGGATCGGTTCAGCGCATCGGGCCGGGCTTGTTCGGGCCACGCGCGGATTTCGTGCCCCAGGACCGCGGTTTGCCGCGCGCGCCATCGGTTTCCGTGCGGGCACCGCCGTGACTTTTCATGCCCCAGGATTTTCGCGCGGGTTTTTCCGCCGGGGCCTCGGCGGTTCGGGGGGCGGATTTCGGCGTGCTGCGCGGGGTCTTTTTCGGGGCAGGGGCGGGCGCGCGACCCTCGGCCACCTCGTCGGCGGACAGGCCCAACTGGTCGCGCAGCACGCGCGGGCGCAGTTCCTCGACCGCGCCTGGCGCCAGATCGCCCAGCTGGAAGGGGCCATAGGCGGTGCGGATCAGGCGGTTCACGGTCAGTCCCACGCTGTCCAGCGCGCGGCGGATCTCGCGGTTTCGGCCCTCGCGCAGGCCGATGGTCAGCCAGGCGTTCGCGCCCTGCTGGCGGTCGATGGCCACCAGCATCGGCTGAAACCGCTCGCCGTCGATCACCACGCCCTGTTTCAGGGGCGCCAGCATGGCCTCGGTCGGGGCGCCATTGACGCGCACGCGATACTTGCGCAGCCATCCCGTCGCCGGCAGTTCGAGCCGCCGTTTCAGCGCGCCATCGTTCGTCAGCAGCAGCAACCCCTCCGAGTTGAGGTCGAGCCGCCCGATCGACATCACGCGGGGCAGGTCATCGGGAAGAGAGTCGAAGACCGTCTCGCGGCCTTTCTCGTCCTTCTCGCTGGTCACCAGCCCCAGCGGCTTGTGATACAGCCAGACGCGCGTCGGTTCCTTTGCGCCCAGCGGCTTGCCGTCCACGGCGATCCGGTCGCGGGGCGAGACATTCAGCGCGGGGCTGTCGATCGGGGCGCCGTTCACGCTGACGCGCCCTTCGGCGATCATCGCCTCGGCCGCGCGCCGCGAGGCCACACCCGCCCGCGCCAGCACCTTGGCGATGCGTTCGCCGCCCTGGGGCTGCGGTTTCGGCGGGGTCTTGGACGAGGGGGGCTTGGTCATCGGGTTCGGCCTGATCTTGCATGAGGGGGCACGCGCGGGCATCAAGGGGCCCATGAACCCGTTCGCAGGCCCCATGTCAATCGCGCTGGACGAAGCCCGCGCCGCCGCCGCGCGCGGCGAGGTGCCGGTCGGCGCGGTCATCACCGACCCCGGGGGCCAGGTCGTCGCCCGTGCCGGCAACCGCACGCGCGAACTGAACGACCCCTCGGCCCATGCCGAAATGCTGGCCATCCGTGCCGCCTGTGCCGCCGCCGGAACCGAACGTCTGCCGGGCCATGCCCTGTGGGTGACGCTGGAACCCTGCCCGATGTGTGCCGCCGCGATCGGTTTCGCCCGGATCGAGCGGCTCTATTACGGCGCGTCCGACCCCAAGTCGGGCGGTGTTGCGCAGGGGCCGCGGATCTTCAGCCACCCGCAGGCACACCACCGGCCCCAGGTCTATGACGGTATTGCCGAGATCGAGGCCACGGCGCTGTTGCGGACGTTTTTCCAGGAGTTGCGGCCGAAAAGGTGACGCCGGGGCACGCAATATCTGCCAGAGCATCGGGCAAAGGGCGCAAATTGTAGGTTTTCCTGGCCTGTCCGACCACATTTTGCAGCGCAGCGAATCACTTTTCGAGAAAGTGGATTGCGCGATTCCACCGTTTTCTTTACTCTTTGCTGCAAAAGAAGAAGCCTTAGCGGCGATCAGAGCCGGACCAGACAGAGGGTTGATGCGGGAACAGGCGCCCGTATCCGAAAGCCCCGCGTGTCCGAACTCGATCCGAAGCGACGGCAAGAACGAACGGCAGAGCAGGCATCATGATAGGCACGTTTCTGGGCGTGGTCCCATTTCGTCGCGACGCGACCTTCGCGGGCAGGGTGACCCTGCGCGCCGGTTTGCTGGGCGCGGTTCTCGCCCTTGTGGCGGGTTGTTCGCAAATGCAGGGCAATGACGCCTCGACCGGGGTTTACCGACTGTTCAACAGCAGCCGGAACCCGGGGATGGAAACCCTCGAGAACACTGTCGAATACACGATCGTGCCGCCGTCGCGGGCGATGGTGAACGCGCCGCAGGCGCTGGTGGTGTTCGAGCGCAATCTCGGCGGTGCGCTGGAGCAGCGAATCGTCCTGCCCAATGCGACGGCGGTCGCGGGCGACAACGTCCTGCATGTGCGCGCGCAGACCTCGCGCAGCGCCGAGCTGGGGCGCCTGGATTTCAACGAGATCGAGACACGGTTCGGGGGGCTGCCGCCGCCGTTTCAGCAGTTGAACGAGGGCAGCCTGTCGTCCGGCAGCGACAGCCTGGGCTCGTATGTCTTTGCGCGCGAGTCGGTCGGCACCAACACCGTCTGCGTGCTGGTGCTGCGGCGGCTGGGTGTCGGCGCGCGTCCGCTTCCGCGCGGCACGCAGGCGCTGGACGTCGTGATGCGCAATTGCGTCAACGGCACGCTGCAAGAGGCCCTGGCGCCGATGGGCGACCGCGCCCTGGCCATCACCGGAGCCGCCGGCGCCAGTCAGACCTTGTCGCCCTACGCCGCGCCACGCGGCTGACGGCAGGGTTCACAGTTTTCGAGAGTGCAGGGTAATGTGGGGACAGGAACAATGGCCAGATTGATCGGGACCCGGGCGCTATCGCTCGCGGACAAGGCGAATTTGGCCCTTTGGGTGCTGCTGATCATCATGGTCGCGGCGCTGGTCAGCGTGCCGACGTCGATCCAGGTGCAGGCCACGCTCGGCATTGCCGCGGTGATCGTGGTCGTGCTGCTGAAACCGATCGCGATGAAGAACATGGTCGCGCGCTTCGCGATGATGGCCATCGCCTCGACCCTGGTGATGCGCTACTGGGCCTGGCGGGTGACCGAGACCCTGCCGCCGGTGTCCGACACCATCTCTTTCGTGCCGGCCTTGCTGTTGTTCCTGGTGGAAACCTACGCCATCGGCGTGTTCTTCCTGTCCGCGTTCATGACCGCCGACCCGATCAAGCGCGGTTTGCCGCCCAAGGTCGCGGCGCGCGATCTGCCCACCGTGGACGTGCTGGTGCCCAGCTACAACGAGCCGGTCGAAATGCTGGCGATCACGCTGAGCGCGGCGAAGAACATGCACTACCCCGCCGACCGGCGCACGGTGACGCTGTGCGATGACGGCGGCACCGACCAACGCTGCAACCACGAGGATCCGACGATTGCCGAGGGTGCGCGCAAGCGCCGGCGCGACCTGATCCAGCTCTGCAACGAGCTGGGGGTGCGCTATTCGACCCGGGCGCGCAACGAGCACGCCAAGGCGGGCAACATGTCCGCCGCTCTCGAGCATCTGGAAGGCGAGATCGTCGTGGTGTTCGACGCCGACCACGTTCCCAGCCGCGATTTCCTGGCGCGCACGGTCGGATTCTTCGTCGAGGATCCCAAGCTGTTCCTGGTGCAGACACCGCACTTCTTCCTGAACCCCGATCCGATCGACCGCAACGTGGGCTTTCGCGACGATTGCCCGCCGGAAAACGAGATGTTCTATCACCTCTCGCACCGCGGCCTGGATCGGTGGGGCGGGGCGTTCTTCTGCGGATCGGCGGCGCTTCTGCGTCGCCGCGCGCTGGACGAGGCCGGCGGCTTTGCCGGCGAGACCATCACCGAGGATGCGGAAACCGCGCTGGGGATCCACCGCAACGGCTGGAAGTCGCTCTATGTCGACCACGCCATGATCGCGGGGCTTCAGCCCGAAACCTTCGTGTCGTTCATCCAGCAGCGCGGTCGCTGGGCGACCGGGATGATGCAGCTTCTGATCCTGAAGAACCCGCTGATGGGCAAGGGGCTGAGCCTGACCCAGCGCCTGTGCTACCTGAACTCGATGACGTTCTGGCTGTTCCCGCTGGTGCGCATGACCTTCATCCTGGCGCCGCTGATGTATCTGTTCTTCGGCCTGCAGATCTTTGTCGCGACCATCCAGGAAGTGGCGGTCTACATGACCAGCTACATGGCGGTGAACTTCCTGATCCAGAACGCGCTCTACAGCCAGGTGCGCTGGCCGCTGATTTCCGAGATCTATGAAACCGCGCAGGCGCCCTACCTGTCCAAGGCGATCTTCAAGACCATCGTGAACCCGCGCGGCGCAAAGTTCAACGTGACCGCCAAGGACGAGGTCCTGGAAGAGGACTTCATCTCGCCCATCTTCAAGCCGCTGCTGTTCATCTTTGCGCTGACTCTGCTGGGCGTGGTGGCGGCGGCGATCCGCTGGGTGATGTTCCCGGGCGACCACAGCATCATCATGGTCGTGGGCGGCTGGGCGGTCTACAACTTCCTGCTGGTCGGCGCGGCGATCCGGGCCGTGGGCGAACGTCAGCAGCGCCGTTCGGTGCCGCGCGTGCCGGTCAACGTGCCCGCGACCGTCGCCCTGGGCGAACAGAACCCGGTGTTCATGGCGGCCACCGTTGTCGATGCCTCGACCACGGGGTGCCGGATCGTGATGCGCAACCGCACCAATGCGGACGGCTCCAGCGGTCCGATCCCGCAAAAGGACGAGACCTTCTATTTCACGCCGGAATTCCCCAAGTCGCCGCATCTCGAGAACGCGGTGCGCGTGCAGGTGCAGTCCGTCACGCGCGAAGGGGATTCGGTGTCGATGGGCGTGCGGTTCGACCCGACCCAGCCGATGGCGGTGCGCGAGACGGTCGCTCACATGATCTTCGGCGACTCGGCGTCGTGGGAGGCCGTTCGCGCGCGTCGGCACAAGTCGATGGGCCTGCTGCGCGGCATGAGCTATGTGGTCGGCTTGGCCTTTACCGGCATCTGGCACACCATGCGCCTGCTCGCCGCCGAACCGGCACGTCTGCAGCGCGTGCGCTCGCGCGAGGAAGAGGTCGTCGTGGTCGAGCAGCAGCCCGCGCACCTGCTGGCGTTCGGCCAGGCCTTTGATCCGCCACCCGATGAGCGGCCGATCTCGTTGCTGCAAGCCGCGATCGCCCAGAACGCGGCGCAGAATGCGGGCCGGACCGATGACGGCCGCGGCACATCCGCCGATCTGCACGGGAGGACCGTCTGATGCGTCGCCTGTCCCCAACCCTGCGCGCTGCGCTGGTTCCCGTCCTGGCGCTCTGGTTGCCCGTGGCCTCGGTGCAGGCGCAAAGCGTGCAGATCCCCCTGCCGCTGGACACCACCACCGGCGCGCCGGCTCTCGACACGCTGGATATCGACCGTCTGCAGGCCGAACGGATTGCGGCCGAGGCCCACCGCGGCAACTATGTCGAACCGTCCGAGGCCGATCTGTCGATCGTCAGCCCCCTGCGCCCAATCGAGGCGCGCGGTCGTCCGGCCGGCAGCGCCATCCGTTTTGACGGCGAACGCCGGACGCTGCAATTCGCCCTTTTCGTGCCCCGGCCCGATCAGGTGCGGGCGCTGCGGGTGTCCACGCTGTCGTCGATCAACGTGCTGCCCGAACGCTCGCAGTTCCGGGTGTTCGTCAATGACACGCTGGTCGGCGAGGGCCGGCTTGAGAACTTCACCAATTTCGGCACGATCGACTTTCCGCTGGGGGCCGCCACCGTGCTGCCCGGGCAGAACAACGTGCGCATCCAGCTGGTGCAATACCACCGCATCTATTGCGGACCCGACGCCTCGTTTGCGCTGTGGTCGGACATCGATCTGGCGAACTCCGGCGCCGTGCTCGCCTCGGCCGAGGGGATCTCGGGGCAGGACGGTTTCCTGATGGGGTTGGCCGGTGCGGCCGCGACCGGCGCCGGGATCGAGATCCGTGGCGCCGAGGCCCTGGGCGACTACCGCGACGCCTGGGTCTCGCAGATCACCCAGCGGATCAGCGCCGCGCTGGGCGGCGATCCCATTCCCTTCCGTTTCACCCCCTACTGGAGCGTGCAGGGCCAACAGCGGTCGGCCGCGCGCGTGACCTTCCTGCCGTCGACGCAGAACCGCCTGAGCTTCCGCACCGCGGGCGATGGCGCGCAGGTGATGGTGGTCGAATTCCTGCCCGGCGAACGCCCGCACGCGATGCCCGAGTTCGAAACCATGCTGCCGCCGGTTGCCCGGCGTGCGCAACCGCAGCTGATCGCGACCCAACGCCCGGTCGCGCTGTCGGAAATGGGCTTTCACACGACCGAAGCCTTTGATCGCTATACACTGATCCAGCAACGGTTCCGGCTGCCGGACGATTATGTCGTGTTGACCAACGACAAGGCCGAACTGGCGCTGGATTATGTCTATATCCCCGACCTTCCCGCCGGGTCGGCGCTGCTGGTGCATATCAACGGCACCAACGTGCGCCTTCTGCCGCTGCGTGGCGAGGGCGGACAGGTGATCGAACAATTCCCCATCCGGTTCGAGGCCCGGCTGCTGCGCTCGGGCATCAACACGCTGGCATTCGAGGCCATGGTGCCGGGCGATCCGCCCGACCTGCCGTGCCCCGTGGCCGAGGCCCCGTTCCTGACCATCGGCGAAAATTCGACCCTGTCGGTGCCCTACAGCCCGTCGATGTATCTGGCCGACATGCATCTGGCCTTTGCCGGACTGACGCCGGCCAGCGTGATGACCAATGACATGACCGGGCGCTCGTTCGACGCAAACGACGTCGTGACCCTGCGTGCGGCGCTCAGCGGGGGCGAACGCCCCGAGGCGGCGATGCTGGCGCCGCGCCTCACGCTGTTGTCGCTGGACGACTTCGGCTCGATCCCCAGCGGGGGGTATCGGATCGACCGGCGGGCCGTGGAACAGGCGCTGACGCCGCCCCCCGCCGCGGAAACGCAGGTCGCGGATTCGGGCGCTGCACCGGGCAACCTGTTCAGCACGCGCCGCGACAGCGGGTCGATGGCGGCGCTTTCCCGGGGCTGGGACTGGGTCAAGAACGGGTTCGAGGCCGCGCTGCAATGGCTGCAGCCGCAGTCGGGCCTGTTGCTGGACGAATGGCTGATGAACCAGCACGGTCAGGCCATGCTGGTGCAGCTCGATCCCGCGCGCCCCAACCAGATCTGGATGTTGCGCGCGCCCGGTAGCGACATCAGCGCCATTGCCTCGGCGATCGTCGCGGCGCGCACCACCACGGAAAGCCCGCGCGGGCAGGTTTCGGTGCTGGGCTATGACGGTCAGTGGCACAGCTGGATTGCGCCGGACCGCCAGCCCGTCCTGCTCGAGCCGATCTCGCTGGGAAACATCCGCCATGTGGTCGGCAACTTCGTGTCGGCGATGCCGATCCGCTATGTCACCGGCCTGTTCTTCCTGGCCCTGATTTCCGCGCTGTTCGCGCTGAGGCTGGTCATTTCTTCCCGGGAGCACCGTTCATGAACCGTCGCCACTTCCTGTCGATGCTGGGCGCCGCGCCGACGCTGGCCGCGATGGGCGGGCAGGGGGCCTCGGCCCAGGGACTGCTCAACAGCGAGGACCTGGCGCAACAGGCCGCCGCGGTGTGGCAAGCCTGGAAGGGGGCCTATCTGCAACCGTCGGGCCGTGTCGTGGATGGCCTGCAACAGAACGCCAGCCATTCCGAAGGGCAGGGCTACGGTGCGGTTCTGGCCGTCGAATTCGCCGATCAGGAGGCCCTGACCCGCATCCTCGACTGGACCGAGGCCAACCTCGCCTTGCGCGGCGATTCCCTTCTGGCCTGGCGCTATCTGCCGGATGCGTCGAACCCGGTTCCCGACCTGAACAACGCCTCCGATGGCGATCTGTTCTATGCCTGGGCCCTGGTTCGCGCGGCGGCGCGCTTCAATCAGCGCGCCTATCTGCAACGCGCCCAGCAGACCGCGCAGGCGCTTGCCGCGCGCTGCATCGTGCCCAGCCTGGCGCAGCAGGGCGAGACGATCTTCCTGCCGGGCGCGCAGGGGTTCGTTCACGACAATCGCATCGTCTTCAACCCCAGCTACGTCATGCCCCTGGCGATGCGCGAGGTCGCCGCGGCGACGGGCGTGGTCGAACTGGCCCAGACCGCCCAGCAGGCCGAGGGGATGCTGCAACGCCTGGCGCAATCGGGCCCGGTGCCGGACTGGGTGCAGGTGACGCGCGAGGGCATGACCGTCGCGACGGATTTCTCGGATGTCGCCGGCTACGAGGCGATGCGCGTGCCGCTCTATCTGATCTGGTCCGGGCTGCGCCAGCATCCTGCCGTCACGCAGATGATGCGCGTCTATGACCGCACCGTCCAGCCGGGCGTGCCGGTGCCCACCCGCATCGACCCGACCTCGGGCGCGGTGCTCGAAGCGTCGAACGACCCCGGTTATCGCGCGCTGGCCGGCCTGGTGACCTGCGCCGGCACGCCCGCGCAGGTGGGGTCCGACATGCCGCCCTTTGACGCCAGTCAACCCTATTATCCGGCGACCTTGCAGATGTTCGCGATGATCGCCGCCAATCAGGTGAGTCCCGAATGCGTGCCGATCTGACCCTTCTGTTCCCCGCGTTTCGCCTGGGTGCCGCCTCTGTCGCGACGGCGCTGGCGCTGATCGTTGCCACGCCGCATCCCGCATCGGCCCAGGTCCCCGGCACCGAGGACCTGCGCGCGCTGATCTATTACCTCGATCATGACGACCAGCGGTCCGTGCAGGCCGAAATGCGCCGCCTGCGTGCGGCCTTTCCGAACTGGACGCCGCCGTCCGATGTGAACCAGCTCAGAAGCCTGGCGTCGACCGCGACGGCCAGCGTGGATGTGCAGCCGATCTGGGGGCGCATCCAGCGCAACGATTTTGCCGGGGCGCGTGCGCTGATCAGCCAGGAACAGGCCCGCGTGCCCGGATGGTCGCCCGATGCCGAGATGCTGCGCGTGCTGGACACCGGCGAGTCGCAGGCGGCTTTCGAACAGGCCTACGCGGCGCGTGATCTCGCCGCCGCGGTCTCGGCGGCGCGGCGCACCCCCTCGCTGATGCGCTGCGACCGGATCAACAACGCCTGGCGCCTGGCCGAACTGTATCAGATCGCCGGGCAGACCCCCAACGCCGTGACCACCTATCGCGGTGTGGTGCAGTCCTGCACCCGCCTCAGCGATGTGGTGCCGACCCTGGAAAAGGCCAATGACGTGGCATCGACCCAGGAAATGGCGTCGCTGTTCGATCTGGCCCGGCAGGCCGGGCCGTCGAACACCACGCAGTTGAACGAACTCGAGGCGCGGTTGCGCGCCGGTCGCGGGCAGGGCACCACCCGCACCGCCCGCGCGACCCAGCCCGCGCCGGCGCCCCGCGCGGCCCCGCAACCCGCCGCCGCGCCAGCAGCGGCCGCGCCGTCCGCACCCGTCTCGCCGGGGCGCATGCCCGCCACCGGCGACAGCCGCATCGCGCGCGTGCGCGCGGCCAAGGAACGCGGCGACTGGACCGCGTGTCTGGCGGCCTCGTCCAATCCGCAATCGCTGGACGTGCTCTATGAACGCTCGTGGTGTGCCTACAACCTCGACCGCGCGGGCGAGGCCCTGGCAGGGTTCACCGCCGCCTCGCAAAGTGGCGCGGCCCTGGGTGGCACCGTGCCGCGCGATGCCCGGTTCGGCATGATCCTGGCCTATCTGAACATGAACATGACCGAGGAGGGCGCCCGGCTTGCCGCCGCCACCGATCTGACCCGCCAGCAGCGGCAAGAGGTGGAATCGACCATCCTGGACCAGCGCGCGGTGCGGTCCTATCACCAGCGTGATTACGCCCAGACCATCGCCTATCTGAACGCGCTGGAACAGTTGAACGGCAATCTGCGGCGCGACCTGTCGATGTTGCGGGGCTACGCCTATCTGAACAACGATCAGAGTGCGCAGGCGTTGACCGAGTTCCAGCGCCTCGATGCGCAGTTGAGCACGCCGGAAACCCGCGCGGCGCTGCAATCGGTGCGCGGCATCCGCAGCGGCGAATAGGGCGGTGGAGCTGATCCTCCATATCGGGGCGCATGGCACCGATGGCGGACGGATCGCAGGCTGGATTCGCCAAAACCAGACCACGTTCGAGGCGGGCGGCGTTGCCGTCCCCGATCCCGCGCAGTTCGTCGCGGGACTGGAGCGCGCGCTCGCACCCGGTCAGCCGGGCGATCCGCTGGCGCGCGAGGAAGCGTTCCTGCGCGCACAGGGCGCAACCGGGGCACGGCGGCGCATGGTGGTAAGCGCCCCCGACATCCTGATGCCGCCGCAGGCTGTTCTCCACCCCGAGGGGTTCTATCAGCATGGGCTGGCCGCGCGGCTCGACGGGCTGCGCGGGCTGTTTCCGCGCACCCGGGTGACGCTGGCGCTGGCGGTCCGCCAGGCGTCGGGCCTGGTCCCGGATCTGCTGGCTGGCGGCACACTGACTGACATCGACACCCTCAAGCCCGCGCTCTCGGACGAGACCCTGCCTTGGACCGCGCTGGTTCAGGGCCTTCGGGCGGGTCTGCCCCGCGCGCGGCTGGTCGTCTGGCGTCACGAGGATCTGACCCGTGTCTGGCCGCGCGTCGTGGCGGGCATGGTGCCGGCCGGCGCGGGGCTGCCGGCTGCGGGCCTGCTGGAGCTGGCAGCCGCCGATCTGGGGGCCGAGGCACGGCTGCGGCTGGGGCGCTATCTGTCCCGCACGGGGCCGGTCAATGCCGGGACTCTCAGTCGCCTGGCCGAGGTCTTTGCCGACCGCTTCGGCCGTGCCGGAACCCCGCGCGCCGTGCTGGCGGACGGTCCGGCCTGGTTGTCGCGGCGTCTCGCCGATCTGGATGCCGGGTATCTCACGGAATGGGGCGATCTCAGCAGTCAGGCCGGGGTGCAGGCGCTGCAACCACGCTCGATCGAGGGCTAGATCGGCATCATTTGTCAGGCATTCAATGTCAGGCAAATTCCAGCGTGACCATCCCTCGCCCTGGCCGCAGGTTCGATCCGCATCGCGGTCAGCGGGGTGCGGAGGCCAATCGACGGATGCGCAGGGGGTGACGGCTGCCGCGTGCCCCGTTGCGGGAGGTTTTGCTGTTTGAATATCAGCGCAATGCATTGATAAAAAATCTGAAAATGACATTCCCATTATGTCGTGCGATGGCCGCGGCGATGGGCCGTCCGAATTGGTGGGGTGCTGCTGGTTGGCCTTTATTTTGTCAGACAAATGCGAAATGCCGGGTTCCACGGTGCGTGCCTGCGCGGCAAGGTCTGACAGATCCCGGTCGTCGCGACGCCGGCAAACACAGGGCCCGCGCCGTGTTCACAACAGCGAATCCTTCGCCAGGCGCCGATCCGACAGGGCCACAAGGGAGGGGCGGTCGCCCGCCTCGGCTGCGGATTGCGCGGCCTCGGCAAGGCGCGTGTCGCGCATGGCGCGACCGATCGAGGCCAGGAACTGACCCGCATAGCGCAGGCGATCGCGGTCAGGCGGGCCGTTCAGAAGATCGCGTACCAGGCGCAGGTCATCGCGCAGGGCCAGCGGATCGCGCGTGGCCTCGTCGGCCGGGTCGGTGTCGCCCTCGTCCGGTAGCGGCGGATCGGTCACCGACGCGCCGGTCAGGGCAGCCAGGTGGCACGACAGGCTGATCGGTTTCAGCAAGAAGGCGTCCGCGCCGGCATCCAGCGCAGCCCCCTCCATCCGATTGTCGCCGCTGACCGCGACCAGGCGATGCGGGCGCATGCCGGACCGGTTCAGTGCGGCGATCAGATCCAGGCCCGATCCGTCGGGCAGACCCAGGTCGATCAGCGCGATATCCGGGCGATAGACCTTCAGGTGCAGGGCGGCGCTGGCCAGAGAGTCTGCCCGGCGCAGACGAATGCCGACCCTGCGGCAGATCAGACGCACCGCTTCGGCGGCAAAGCGACTGTCCTCGACCAGGAGCAAGGTGTGGGGGGCGATGGCCTCGACCCGCAAGCGGGTGACCGAGGGCAGCGCAGGGGTGGTTCGCGCGGGGACGGGCTGGTGCGGGCGATGGGGCATGGCAGCGACTCCTTGTCTGGTCGCAGCTTCGCAGCCGGTGCCTAACGTCCGGTTAAACCTGCCGCGACCTTGCGCCGCTTGGAATCGACAGGGGGCTGGTCTATTCAGGCGGCGACGCAGCAACAGGACATGCCATGATCGGACGCCTCAATCACGTTGCCATCGCCGTGCCGGATCTCCAGGCCGCGGCCGCGCAATACCGCGATACGCTGGGGGCCCAGGTCGGCGCCCCGCAGGACGAACCCGACCACGGCGTCACGGTGGTGTTCATCACCTTGCCGAACACCAAGGTCGAACTGCTGTATCCCTTGGGCGAAAACAGCCCGATCCAGGGCTTTCTGGACAAGAACCCGGCCGGCGGCATCCATCACATGTGCTTTGAAGTGGACGACATCCTGGCCGCGCGCGATACGCTGAAAGCGGCCGGCGCGCGCGTTCTCGGCACTGGTGAGCCCAAGATCGGCGCGCATGGCAAGCCGGTCCTGTTCCTGCACCCCAAGGATTTCAACGGCTGCCTGATCGAACTGGAGCAAGTCTGATGATTTCGCCCGTATCCGCCTTTGTGCTCTATGCGTTCCTGTGGTTCCTGACCCTTCTGGTCGTGCTGCCCATCCGTCTGAAAACCCAGGAGGACGTGGGCGAGGTCGTGCCCGGCACGCCCCGGTCCGCACCCGCCGATCCGCAGATCGGCAAGCGCGTGATTGTCACCACCATCGCCGCGACGATCATCTACGCGATCATCGTGACCATCATCCTGTCGGGGATCGTCACCGTGAATGAAATGGACTTCATGAACCACTGGATGAACGGGCGCTAACGCCCGCTCACGCGGTGGAACAGATGGGTAAAGGCCGCCGCGCCGATCACCGGCATGACCAGGTTGACCAGCGGAATGCTGAGCGGGATCGCCATCACGATGCCCGCGCCCCACAGCGTCAAGAGGTTGTCGCGCCGCAGCGATCCGGCTTCGGCCGGGGACATGCGGCGCAGGGCAACCATGGTGAAATACTCGCGTGACAGCAGGAAGCCGTTGATCAGCCACAGGCCGACCATGCCCAGCCCGCCGGAAAAGACGAACAGCACCAGCCCCAGCAGGTTCAGCACCACCAGGAGGCCGAAGTAGCGCACCGAGTCCACCAGCGCCGGCCAGAACGCTGCGCGCGGCGCCGGGCTGAGGGTGGGATAGTGACGCGCTTCCACCGCGTCGGCGACGTCATCCAGAAAAAGGCCGGTAAAGGCCGAGGCGACCGGCACCATCAGGAACACCGACAGGATCAGCATCACCGCGATCGAGGCGACCGAGACCAGCGCCGACAGGCCGTGAACCTCGCCGATCCAGGGCAGGGTCAGGGCCTCGGGGGTGACCCATTGCACCACCAGCAGGACCACCGCATACATCGCAAACAGCAACGCGACGGCCAGCGCCAGGCCCAGACCGACGGCGCGGCGAAAGCGCGGGTCGTCGAACTGGGCGAGTGCGGCGAAAAAGGCCCCCAGGATCATTGCGCGATCCGGCTGACGATGCGGGCGAGGTCAGGGCGGCTGCGTTCGACGGCCGGGGTCTCGCAGCTGCCCAGATGGATGAACCCGGCGACCTGTTCATGCTTCTGCAGGCCCAGGCCGGTTTCCTGAAAGATACGGTCGAACGCCTCCCAGCCGGTGATCCAGGCGGCGCCCCAGCCCGTGGCCAGCGCCGCGTTCACCAGGCTGACACAGACGGCGCCGGCCGAGAGGATCTGCTCCAACTCGGGTGCCTTGTCCGATGGCTTGGGCGATGCGACCACCGCAACGATCGCGGGCGCGGTTTCCCAGCGTTTCGCGGATTTCTCGACCTTTTCGGGCGCAACCTCCAACCGCGGGCCGCGCGCCCGGACCAGATCGGCCAGACGCCGGCGAGCGCCGTCTTCGATCACCAGAAGCCGCCAGGGTTCCAGCGCGCCGTGGTCGGGCACGCGGACCGCGGCGGTCAGGATCTGCGCCAGCGCCGCGCCCTCGGGGGCGGGGGGCCTGATCGCGTTCGCCGGTTTCGATCGGCGGGTCAGCAGGAATTCCATCACGGGGTCGGGTTGGGTCATCGGGCACCTCCAGCGTCTCAGATCGCAACTTGTGGTCCGGGATTCAAGGTCGCTTGCCGTCGCGGGCAAAACCACCCAGACTGCCCCGGTCGTGACGGCGGAGAATGACATGCGGATGGCAGACCTGGGCGATTTGCGCCTGCACTATCACCTCGATGGTGACGACGCGGGCGCGCCGCTGGTACTGATCCATGCTCTGGGCACCGACTTGCGGCTGTGGGACAAGCTGGTGCCGCTGCTGCCTGCCGGGTTGCGCATTCTCAGGTTCTCGTTGCGCGGTCACGGGTTGAGCGATGCGCCGCCGGCCCCCTATTCCATGGGGGCGCTGGTGCGTGACGCCGAGCGGCTGATGGATCACCTGCAGATGAAGGACGCGGTTGTCGTCGGCCTGTCGATCGGTGGCATGATCGCGCAGGGGCTGGCGGTCAAGCGGCTGGATCTGGTGCGCGGGCTGGTCCTGTCGAACACCGCCGCCAAGATCGGCACGACCGAGATCTGGCACGACCGGATCGCACGGATCGAAGCCGGCGGGATCGAGGCCGTGGCCGATGCCACGATGGACCGCTGGTTCGCCCCCGCGTTTCGCGCCACGGCCGAGGCCCGGGCCTGGCGCAACATGGTCACGCGAACCACGCCGGATGGCTACCTGGGATGCTGTGCGGCGATCGCGGGCACGGATTTCTACACGCCGACCTCGGGCTTGCGGCTGCCGGTTCTGGGAATCGCCGGCAGCGCCGATGGATCGACCCCGCCGGATCTGGTGCGCGAAACGACCGATCTGGTGCCGGGATCCCGATTTGCGCTGCTGCGCGATGCCGGGCACCTGGCCTGCGTGGACCAACCGCAGGCGTATGCGGCCTGTCTTGGGGCCTTTTTGCATGACATTGGCCATTGTTGAAGATCTGAAATTCTGCGCCCGCAAATGGCAGAGAATTCCCTTTCTGATGTTGAATAAGTGACAGATAGCCCTGCCTCTCAACGCTTGCCCGTCCTGTTCATCCTGGCCACGCTGGCGCTGGATGCGATCGGATACGGGCTGATCATGCCGGTGATGCCTGACCTGCTGCGCGAGGTGACCGGGGGCGATCTGGCGGGGGCGGCGCTGTGGGGCGGTGTCCTGACCGGAGGGTTTGCCGTGATGCAATTCCTCTGCGGGCCAGTGATCGGCAATCTCAGCGATCGGTTTGGCCGCAGGCCGGTCCTGCTGGGCTCGCTGGCCGTGCTGACGGGGGATTATGTCGTCCTGGCCCTGGCGGCGTCGGTCTGGCTGATCCTGGCCGGGCGGCTGGTGACCGGTGCGGCCTCGTCGACCTTTGGCACCGCTTCGGCCTATCTTGCGGATATCTCGACCCCGCAGCAACGCGCGCAACGCTTTGGTCTGATCGGCGCGGCCTATGGCATCGGGTTCGTGCTGGGGCCGGCCCTGGGCGGCCTGCTGGCGCAATACGGCATCCGCGCGCCCTTTGTCGCCGCCGCCGTCATCGCCGGGGCCAATCTGCTGTTCGGCCTGCTGGTCGTGCGCGAAACCCTGGCGCCGGCGCATCGCCGGCGTTTCGAATGGCGCCGGGCCAACCCGTTTGGCGCCTTTCGCGCCATCGGCCGGTTGCCGGGACTGGGACGGTTCCTGGTCATCTATACCGCTTACGAGTTCGCCTTTACCGTCTATCCGGTGATCTGGGCCTATTACGCGATCGCGCGCTTCGGCTGGACCCCCGGGCAGGTCGGGCTGTCGCTGGCGCTTTATGGTGTGGGATTCGCGCTGGTGCAGGGGGTGCTGATCCGCCCGGCGCTGCGTTTGCTGGGGCGCGGTGGCACCATCGCTCTGGGACTTGCCGCCGCCGTGGTGTCGTTTGCCTTTCTGATCGGCATCGAAAACGGCACGCTGGCGCTGGCGATGGTGCCGGTGTCCACCCTGTCGGGTCTGGTCATGCCGGCGCTCAGGGCCGAAATGACGGACCGTGTCGCCCCCAGCCAGCAAGGCGAGTTGCAGGGCGCGCTGGCGTCGCTTCATGCCTTTGGCATGATCGCGGCGCCGTTGATCTATACCCGCGTCTTCGCGCTGTTCACCGGCGCGACGGCGATCCTCGATCTGCCGGGCATGGTGTTCGCCATTCCCTCGGTGCTCAGCCTGATTGCGCTGCTGCTGCTGTGGCGCGTGCGTTTTGAAAGGAGTGCTCCATGAACCTGTCCATGCTGGCCCGCGCCCGGGCCGAGGCCGGGCGCCCCGTGCGTGTCGCGTTGATCGGCGCGGGCAAGTTCGGATCGATGTTCCTGGCGCAGGCCCCGCATATTCCGGGGCTCAGCGTCACGCATATCGCCGATCTGGACCCCGAGCGGGCGCGCACAGCCTGCCGCACGACCGGCTGGAGCCCTGAGCGCATCGCCGCGACCGTCTTTCTCGAGGACGGGCTCGATGCGGCGCGCGCCCCGGTCGA
Source organism: Rhodobacter sp. (assembly GCA_020637555.1). Classification (GTDB taxonomy): domain Bacteria; phylum Pseudomonadota; class Alphaproteobacteria; order Rhodobacterales; family Rhodobacteraceae; genus Pararhodobacter. The sequence continues at coordinate 288,135 of JACKKF010000003.1, forward strand.
TGTGGTGATCGAAGCCACCGGCGCGCCCGAGGCCGGGCTCAACCATGCGCGCGCGGCGCTGGACGCGGGTCGCCATGTGGTCATGGTCAATGTCGAGGCCGACGTGCTGGCCGGTCCCGTTCTGGCGGCGCAGGCCCGGGCGTCGGGGCTGGTCTATTCCATGGCCTATGGCGATCAGCCGGCGCTGGTGAGCGAACTGGTCGACTGGGCGCGCGCGACCGGGTTTCAGGTGGCGGCGGCGGGGAAGGGGACCAAATACCTGCCCGCCTATCACCAGGTCACGCCGGACGGCGTCTGGCCGCATTACGGGCTGACGCCCGAGGCCGCCAAAGCCGCCGGGATGAACCCGCAGATGTTCAACAGCTTTCTGGACGGCACGAAATCCGCGATCGAAATGGCCGCGATCGCCAACGCCTGCGGGCTGGACGTGCCGGCGGGCGGGCTGGCCTTTCCGCCCTGCGGCGTCGATGATCTGGCGCATGTGCTGCGTCCGCGCGCGGTCGGCGGGCAGCTTGACGGCGAGGGGCTGGTCGAGGTCGTGAGTTCGCTGGAGCGCGACGGGCGCCCGGTGTTTCGCGATCTGCGCTGGGGGGTCTATGTCGTGCTCAAGGCGCAGACCGACTACGCCGCCGCCTGTTTCCGGCAGTATGGATTGCCCACCGATTCGACCGGCCAATATGCGGCGATGCACAAGCCGTTTCACCTGATCGGGATGGAGCTGTCGGTCAGTGTCCTGTCCGCCGCCCTCAGGGGCGAGGCGACCGGCCACAGCCGCGAATGGCGCGGCGATGCCGTGGCGGTTGCCAAGAAGCCATTGAAAAGCGGCGAAATTCTGGATGGCGAGGGGGGCTGGACCGTCTGGGGCAAAGCCTGCCCTGCCAGTCTCTCGGCCGCGCGCGCCTATCTGCCCATCGGTCTGGCGCATCGCGTCCGGTTGAATCGCGACATCGCCCAAGGTGAAATTCTGGGCATGTCTGACGTCGATCTGGACGAAACACTGACCGGTGTGCGCCTGCGACGCGAGATGCTTGCCGACGCCCGGGCAGACAGATAACGTCCGGCTGTTTGCTCTCGTCCGGGTGGGGCCGGGCCCCTCTCAGCGGTGGAACTCTGTCTTGAGATTTTGATCATATTTTTGCACAGTCTTGGCAAGGACCTTCAGAGTCCGCGCCCAACACCCCCGCAAGGGACCCAACGGAGAGTGATACGGATGCCCAAACTGCTGACCACTACCGCGCTTGCCGCGCTCGCCGCCTCGGCCGGGCTTGCGCAGGCGCAGAACGTCGTCAATGTCTATAACTGGTCGGACTATATCGCCGAGGACACGCTGGCGAATTTCACCGCGACCACCGGGATCGACGCGAACTATGACGTCTACGATTCGAACGACACGCTCGAGGCGCGGATGCTGGCGGGCTCGTCGGGGTTCGATGTGGTCGTGCCGACCGGCAACTATCTGCAACGCCAGATCGCCGCGGGGTCTATCAGCCGCTGAACCGCGACCTGCTGCCCAACTGGGGCAACATGGACCCGCAACTGATGCATCTGGCCGAGGCATTCGATCCCGGCAACCAGTATGCCGTCATCTACATGTGGGGCACCACGGGCATCGGCTATAACGTGGACGCGGTCCATCAGCGCCTGGGCGACGATTACACGCCGCACAGCTGGGACATCGTGTTCAACCCGGAACTCGCCAGCCAGTTCGCGGATTGCGGTATCGCCATGCTGGACGACCACACCGAGATCCTGCCCGCCGCGCTGCGCTATATCGGCAAGGACCCGCTGTCGACCGATCCGGCCGACCTGGACGCCGCCGTCGCGATGCTGGAGCAAATTCGCCCCTTCGTGCGCTATTTCCATTCGTCGCAATACATCTCGGACCTGGCGAATGGCGAAATCTGCCTCGCGGTCGGCTGGTCGGGTGACGTGCTGCAGGCCTCGGCCCGGGCGGACGAGGCCGCCAATGGCGTTCAGGTCGGCTATGCGATCCCCGACGAGGGCGCGAACCTGTGGTTCGACATGATGGCGATCCCGGCCGATGCCCCGCATCCGGAAGCGGCCCATGCCTTCATCAACTACATGATGGACGCGCAGGTGGCGGCGAACAACACGAACTATGTGCAATACGCCAACGCGAACGCGGCCTCGACCGATCTGATCGACCCCGAGGTGCTGGGCAATCCGGCCATCTACCCGTCGGCCGCGGCCCGGGCCAATTTCTGGACGCTGCAACCGCATGACGCGCGCACCGACCGTCTTGTGACGCGGCTGTGGACGCGCCTGCGCACCGGCCAGTAAACCGGCCAGCAAGCTGATCTCCGCCCGCGTTTCGGCGTGGGCGGGGTGTCCCCCTCAGGCGGAGGCCACTCGATGCCCAGCAACCCGTCCATCGCCGCGAATACCCGGCCCTGGCGCGATCCGTCGGCCAAGCCCTTCATCTCGATCCGGCACATCACCAAACGCTTCGGCGATTTCACCGCGGTGAACGATGTCTCGCTGGATATCTACCGCGGCGAGCTGTTCTGCCTGCTGGGCGGTTCGGGCTGCGGCAAGTCCACCCTGCTGCGGATGCTGGCCGGGTTCGAAACGCCGACCCAGGGGCAGATCCTGATCGACGGTCAGGACATGGCGGGCGTGCCCGCCGACAAGCGCCCGACGAACATGATGTTCCAGTCCTATGCCTTGTTCCCGCACATGAGCGTGGAAAAGAACGTGGCCTATGGTCTTTTGCGCGAAGGAAAATCCAAGGCCGAGGCCTATGCCCGCGTGGCCGAGATGCTGGCGCTGGTGAAGCTCGAGAAATACGCCAAGCGCAAGCCGCATCAATTGTCCGGCGGCCAGCGTCAGCGTGTCGCGCTGGCCCGCTCGCTGATCAAGCAACCGAAACTGTTGCTGCTGGACGAGCCCCTGGGCGCGCTGGACAAGAAGCTGCGCGAGGAAACCCAGTTCGAATTGATCAACATCCAGGAAACCCTGGGTGTGACCTTCATCGTCGTGACCCATGACCAGGACGAGGCGATGACCCTGGCCACCCGCATCGGCGTGATGACCGAGGGCGTCATTGCCCAGATCGGCGAACCGCGCGAGATCTATGAAACGCCGCAATCCCGGTTCGTTGCGGATTTCATCGGTTCGGTGAACCTGTTCGAGGGGCAGGTCGGCCCCGCCGCGCCCGATTTCATGCGCGTCGACACCGCGGATCTGGGACCGGTCGCCGTGCCGCCCAGGCCCGGCCTCACGCAGGGGCAGACCGTGTGGCTGGCGATGCGCCCGGAACGGGTCTGGCTGACGCGCGAAAAACCCGCCGAGGCCATCAATTCCGTGCGCGGCGAGGTGCGCGACATGGGCTATGTCGGGCACATGTCCTCGTATGTGGTGCGGCTGGACAACGGCCGGCTGGTGCGGGTCACGCAGGCCAACGAGGGGCGGCGCGACAACCCCATCACCTGGGATGAACAGGTCTCGGTCAGCTTCGAGCCCGCGGATTTCCGGGTGCTGACCGAATGAGCGCGCCCGACGCCTTCACCCCGCCTGTCGCCAGCGCCTGGCCGCTGGTGCGGCGGGTGGCCCTGGCGCTGTTCGCGGGGTTCTGGGCCGTCTATGCCCTGGCGCTGATGCCGGTCCCCGGGATCGAGGCGATACGCGGCAACCTGATCGCGCTGACCGTGGTTCTGGGCGGCTTCCTGGTGGCCGACGAAGTGACCGAGGATCTGTCCCTGCCGCGCCGCTGGCTGGTGATCGCCGTGCCGCTGGTCTGGTTCCTGCTGTTCTTCCTGATCCCCTTTGTGGTTCTGGGGCGGATTTCGCTGTCGGAAACCGTGATCGCGCGGCCCCCCTATACCCCGCTGTGGGAACGTGGGCCCGATGGTTCGCTGGACATTCTCGCCGGTTTCCAGAACTACAGCTGGATCCTGGGCGACGCGCTCTATCGCAACGCCTATCTGTCGTCGATCAAGATCGCGGCGATCTCGACGCTGCTGGCGCTGCTGGTCGGCTACCCCATAGCCTATTACATCGCCCGGTCGCCCGAGCCGCGCCGCTCGGTGCTGCTGCTGCTGGTGATCCTGCCGTTCTGGACCTCGTTCCTGCTGAGGGTCTATGCATGGATCGGGTTTCTCAGGGGCAATGGCGTCATCAACAATGTCCTGCTGTCGCTGGGCATCATCGAAGAGCCGCTGGTGATGATGCAGACCGATTTCGCGGTCTATCTGGGCATCGTCTATGCCTATCTGCCGTTCATGATCCTGCCGCTCTATGCGACGCTGGTGAAACTGGATGATGCGCTGATCGAGGCGGCCAGCGATCTCGGGGCCTCGCCGGCCGTGACCTTCGTCACCGTGACGCTGCCGCTGTCCATGCCCGGGATCATCGCCGGGTCGATGCTGGTGTTCATCCCGGCGATCGGGGAATACGTCATTCCGGCGCTGCTGGGTGGCCCTGACACGCTGATGATCGGCCGGGTGATGTGGGACGAGTTCTTCTCGTCGCGCGACTGGCCGGTGGCATCGGCGGTGGCCATCGTCATGCTGATCCTGGTGGTGGTGCCGATCATGTGGCTGCAATCGGTGCAGAACCGGCAAGAGGAGCAGGGCTGATGAAACGCGGCTGGTTCCTGCCTGTCTTTGCCGTCCTGGGCTTTGCCTTTCTGTATGCACCGATCATCTCGCTGGTGGTGTTTTCGTTCAACGAAAGCCGGCTGGTGACGGTCTGGGGCGGGTTCTCGACCCAGTGGTATGGCGAGCTGTTCGCCGATGGCTGGGACAGCTGGCAGACCAACCCCCTGCTGGCCGCGTCGCTGATCAGCCTGAAGGTTGCGGCCATCGCGGCCTCGATCGCGACGGTGATCGGCACCCTGGCGGCCTTCGTGCTGACACGGTTTGGCAAGTTCCGCGGCAAGTTGCTGCTGACGGGCATGATCACCGCACCGCTGGTGATGCCCGAGGTGATCATCGGCCTGTCGCTGCTGTTGCTGTTCGTGTCGATGGAGATGGTCCTGGGCTGGCCCGCCGGTCGCGGATTGACGACGGTGGTCATCGCGCACGGGACCTTTTGCGCCGCCTATGTCGCGGTCATCGCGCAGTCGCGGCTGCGGGACATGGACGAAAGCCTGGAGGAGGCCGCGCGCGATCTCGGCGCGGGGCCGGTGCGGGTGTTTTTCGACATTACCCTGCCGGTGATCGCGCCGGCGCTGGTCTCGGGGTGGTTGCTGGCCTTCACCCTGTCGCTGGACGATCTGGTGGTGGCGAGTTTCGTGTCGGGACCGGGGGCCTCGACCCTGCCGATGGTGATCTTCTCCAAGGTGCGGCTGGGGGTCAGCCCGGATGTGAACGCGCTGGCCACGATCATCATCGCGATTGTGGCACTGGCGGTCACCATCGCCGGCGTGCTGTTGCGGCGCCAGGCCAGGGCGGCCCGGTAGCGGCGGGGGCTGCCGCCCCGCACCCCCGCTTCAAGGGGGGCACGCCCCCCTTGAAAATCCCCGTGCGTATTTGGGACAAGATGATGGGGGGCCCGCGTCGACCGTCAGCCGCCGCCGATGATGGCGCCCGCGGCAAAGACCAGCGCGCCCCCCAGCACCACCTGCAGCGTCGCGCGCAGGAAGGGCGTGTCCATGAACTTGTTCTGGATCCAGGCGATGGCCCAGAGTTCGATGAACACCACGATCATCGCGATCACCGTGGCGGTCCAGAAATGCGGGATCAGGTAGGGCAGGGCGTGACCCAGGCCGCCGACCGCGGTCATCACCCCCGCCGCGATCCCTCGTTTCAGGGGCGACCCGCGGCCCGAGAGCTGGCCATCGTCCGAGGCGGCCTCGGTAAAGCCCATCGAGATCCCGGCACCGACCGAGGCCGCGAGACCGACCAGAAAGGTCGTGTGCGTGTTCTCGGTGGCAAAGGCGGTGGCGAAGATCGGCGCCAGGGTCGACACCGAGCCGTCCATCAGTCCGGCCAGGCCCGGTTGCACCCAGGTCAGCAGGAACTGCCGCTTTGCCGCGTCATCCTCGGCGGTGCGGGCCTCGTCGCCCAGGTGCTTGTCTTCGAGCCGCTGGGCCGAGTTTTCGTGCGCGGCCTCGGCGGCGGCGAGATCGCCCAGCAGCTTGCGCGTGGCGGCGTCGGTGGTGCGCTGGGCGGCGACCTCGTAGAAGCTGGCAGCCTGACGCTCCATCGCCTCGGCCTCGCCGCGGATCTGGTCCAGCGTCATGGTCTGCATCAGCCAGACGGGTTTGCGCGCATAGAAGCCGGCAACATGTTCGCGCCGGAGCAGCGGGATCACGTCGCCGAAGCGCTTGCGATGGATGTCGATCAATCGCTGGCGATGGCGGTCCTCTTCCTCGGCCATGCCATCGAACACGGCGGCCGAGGCCGGATAATCCCCACGCAGGCGTTCGGCATAGGTGCGGTAGATGCGCGCGTCGTCTTCCTCGGAGGAAATGGCGAGCGCGAGAATTTCCTGTTCGCTGAGGTCGCGAAAGCGGCGGCGGTTGCCAGAGCCTGGGATCATGGGCCTCACTCCTGGGTTTTCGCCAGTCTAGGCATGGGCTTGCCGGGTGCAAGAGGGTGGGGTGACGCGCCCCTTCAGCTTGCCGTCAGGGTGTAGCCCGACCAGCGGTCCCAGCGGGTTTGCCCCTGCCAGCGCCACAAGGGCCAGACGTAATACCACAAGAGCAGCGCCAGCGCGGTCGCGACCGTGCCCACCACCGCGGCAAAGGGCCACAGAAGAACGGGCACAGGGTTCAGCGCGGGCGCCAGGGCCAGGGCCAGCAGCGGCCCCAGGCGCAGAGCCTCGCGGCGCAGGGGATGGGTGCCGCCGGTCAGCCTGAGCCGCATCACCGCCTTGCCGGTGCTGCGCCGCCCGCGCGCCGTCATGAGGGCGCTGGCGGCGCCCATCACCAGAAACACCAGGGCCGCAGACAGGTCGGGGACACGGTGGGGCTGCATCGTGCGATCCACCGGCACGCGCACCATGCGGGTCAGGCGCAGGCCGGTGTCGGGGTCGGACTGGCTGTAGACCGCGACCAGCTCGCGCCCGTTCGGCAGGCCGTAAAGGCGGCTCTCGCAGACCCGCAGGGTGGTGAACTGCGCGCGTCCGGGGGTGGCCAGCAGCCAGTCGGGCGGGGTCTCCAGATCGGTGCAGGCGACGGTGCGGACATGCAACAGCGGTTGCGGCAGCCGCAGCCCCAGATCGGTGAAGGGCAGGGTGGCCAGCGCGACAACGATCACCGCCAGGGTGTGGTCGATGGCAAAGGCCAGAAGCCGACGGATCAGCAGGCGCGGCGGCAGGATCGGACCCCTCGGATGCGGTGCGGGGCGCGGCGTCTGGACAGGCCGCACACCGTCCGGTGTTACAGGTTGTCGGGCTGAGGCATGCCCAGGACATGATAGCCGGAATCGACCATGATCACGTCACCCGTCGTGCACGCGCCATAGGCCGATGCGAGAAACACCGCCGCCCCGCCCACGCTTTCCAGCGTGGCGTTGTGGCGCAGGGGCGCGTTGGCCTCGGTGTGGCGGAAGGTCTTGCGCGCACCGCCGATGGCTGCGCCGGCCAGGGTTTTCATTGGTCCCGGCGAGATCGCGTTGACGCGGATTGCCTGCGGGCCCAGGTCATTGGCCAGATAGCGGACCGAGGCCTCGAGCGCCGCCTTGGCCACGCCCATCACGTTGTAATAGGGGGTGACGCGGTTCGACCCCCCATAGGTCAGCGTGATGATCGAGCCGCCCTCGGGCATCAGGTCGGCGGCGCGGCGCGACACGTCGATCAGCGAAAAGCAGGAAATGTCGAGCGAATGCTTGAAGTTCCCGCGCGTCGTGTTGATGAAACGGCCGGTCAGCTCGGTCTTGTCGGAATAGGCGATGGCGTGGACCAGGAAGTCGATGGTGCCCCAGCGGTCCTTGATCCGGGCAAAGGCGGCATCGAGCGACGCGTCGTCGGTGACGTCCACATCGACCAGGAAATCCGATCCGACCGAGGCCGCCAGCGGTTCCACCCGCTTGCCGAAGGCCTCGCCCTGGTAGCTGAACGCCAGTTCCGCGCCCTCGGCCGCCAGCGCGCTGGCGATCCCCCAGGCAATGGAGCGTTCGTTCGCAACCCCCATCACCAGCCCGCGCTTGCCCGTCATCAGATCGGCCATGGCCGGTTACTCCATGAGTTTCGACATGACGAGGGTCGCGTTGGTCCCGCCGAAGCCAAAGCTGTTCGACAGGATCGAGTCATGCTCGACCCCCTCGCGCAGGGTGGTGGCGATTTCCTCGGGTTTCAGCGCGGGGTCCAGGTCGGTCACGTTGATCGACGGCGCGATGAACCCGCCTTGCAGCATGAGCAGCGAATAGATCGCCTCGTGCACGCCGGTCGCGCCCAGCGAATGGCCGGTCAGCGATTTGGTCGAGGCAATCGGCGGCACCGACCCCTCGCCAAAGACGCGGCGGATCGCCTGCACCTCGGTCACGTCGCCCGCCGGGGTCGAGGTGCCGTGCGCGTTGATATAGGTGATCTTGCGATCCCGGGGCAGGGTGGACAGCGCGAGTTTCATCGACCGCTCGCCGCCCTCGCCCGAGGGGGCCACCATGTCGTGCCCGTCCGAAGTGGCGCCATAGCCCGTGACCTCGGCATAGATCTTCGCGCCGCGCGCTTTCGCGTGCTCCAGTTCCTCAAGCACCACGACCCCGCCGCCGCCGGCGATGACGAAACCGTCGCGGGTGGCGTCAAAGGGACGCGAGGCGGTGGTCGGCGTATCGTTATACTTGGACGACATCGCGCCCATGGCGTCGAACAGACAGCTCAGGGTCCAGTCCAGTTCCTCGCCGCCGCCGGCAAAGACGATGTCCTGCTTGCCCATCTGGATCAGTTCGGTGCCATTGCCGATGCAATGCGCGCTGGTCGAACAGGCCGAGGTGATCGAATAGTTCACGCCCTTGATCTTGAACGGTGTCGCCAGGCAGGCCGAGTTCGTGGACGACATGCAGCGCGTGACCATGAAGGGCCCCATCCGCTTGGGCGCGCCCTTTTCGATCACGGTCTTGTGCGCGACGAACAGGTTCGAGGTGGACGGACCGCCCGATCCCATCACCAGGCCCGTGCGCTCGTTCGACACGTCCGTGTCGGTCAGGCCCGCATCGGCAATGGCCTGTTGCATCGACAGGAAGTTATAGGCCGCGCCGGGCCCCATGAACCGCAGGTCGCGCTTGTCGATATGGTCTTCCAGAACGATGGTCGGCGCGCCCTGGACCTGGCTGCGAAACCCGTGTTCGGCATACTCCGGCGCAAAGACGATGCCTGAGCGTCCTGCGCGCAAACTGGCCTCGACCTCGGCGGCAGAGTTGCCGATGGGTGAGATGATGCCGATCCCGGTGATGACGACGCGGCGCATGAGGACTCCCTGTTGGTTTGCGTCAGGGGTTTACCGACCCCGCAGGCAAAATGCTACCGCATATTCACGGCGCTGCCCATGATCGGCGCGCGGCGCGGTCAGCTTTCCGACAAGGCGACCTTCATGTCCTTGACGACATAGATGACCTCGCCGTCAGCCTCGACGATGCCATCCGCCACGCCCATGGTCAGCCGGCGGGTCTGGATCGCCTTGGTGAAATCGACCTTGTAGGTCAGCATCTTGCGATCGGGGCGCACCATGCCGGTCAGCTTCACCTCGCCGACGCCCAGGGCGTAGCCGCGTCCCTGCCAGCCGCGCCAGCCCAGGTTGAAGCCGGTCAACTGCCACAGTCCGTCCAGTCCCAGGCACCCCGGCATGATCGGGTTGCCGGGGAAATGGCAGTCAAAGAACCACAGGTCCGGCGTGATGTCGAATTCGGCCACGACATGTCCCTTGCCGTGCAGGCCGCCATCGCCGGAAATGTCGGTGATCCGGTCCATCATCAGCATCGGCGGGGCGGGCAATTGCGCATTGCCGGGGCCGAACAGTTCGCCACGGGCGCAGGCCAGCAGGGCGTCCTTGTCGAACTGGGTCGGGTAGTGCGGCATTCGTCGGTCCTCGTTGCAGGGTTTTCCCCGTCTAGCACCCTTGTTTCGGCGGTGACAAGGCGCAGGGTTGTCGCGCGTCGACTGGCGGTGCGCGCGCGGGTCACGTCACGTTGGGGCGAGGGCATTGAATCCCGCGCCGCCGCGGCCTAATACTGACCCGATGACGCAGGATTTCGCCCCTTCCGGTCCCGAGGCCCAGGAACGCGCCGCGCAGTGGCTCGGTCTGGCGGGATTGCGCCCGACCCGGCAACGCCGGGCGCTGGCCGCGCTGCTGGTGGGCGATGGCGAAAACCGCCATGTCACCGCCGAGAGCCTCTATGCCGCGGCGCGAGACCGCGGCGCACCGGTGTCCCTGGCGACGATCTACAACACGCTGCGCGCCTTCTGCGATGCCGGGCTTCTGGCCGAGATCGCCGTTGACGCCACGCGCAGCTATTTCGACACCCGCACCGACGATCACCCGCATTTCTTCTGGGAGGACAGTCAGGTGCTGACGGATGCCCCGGCCGAGGACCTGACGATCCTGCACCTGCCGCAGGCGCCTGAGGGATGCGAGGTCGCGCGCGTCGATGTCGTCATCCGCCTGCGCCGCCGTCGCTGAATGCTGTCCTATCAGCACCTTTACCACGCCGGGAACCTTGCGGATGTGCACAAGCATGCGCTGTTGGCCTGGACGCTGGACTACCTGACGGCCAAGGACAAGCCGCTCAGCTACCTGGAAAGCCACGCCGGACGCGCGCTTTACGACCTGTCCGCCCCTGAGGCCGTCAAGACCGGCGAAGCGGCGCAGGGGATCGGTCGGCTGCTGGACCGCTTTCCGCCGGACCATCCCTATGCCCGGGTGCTGGCGCGGGTGCGGGCGGCGCAGGGGCCACAGGCCTATCCCGGTTCGCCGCTGATCGCGGCGTCGCTGTTGCGGGACATCGACACCATCCACTTGGCCGAGATGCACCCCCGCGAACACGCCGCCCTGTCCTCGGCGATGCTGCCCTACCCGGTGCGCGTGCATCACGCCGACGGCTTTTCAAAGGTGCAGGAACTGACGCCGCCGATGCCCCGGCGCGGGATGCTGCTGATCGATCCCAGTTTCGAAACCGCCGCCGACTATGACGGAATGCCCCGGTTCATCGGCCAGATCGCCCGCAAATGGAACGTGGGGGTGATCGCGCTGTGGTATCCGATCCTGACGGACGCCCGGCACGGTCCGATGCTGGCCGCGCTGACCGATGGCCACCCGGATGCCTTGCGCCACGAAGTCCGCTTTCCTCCGGCCCGGTCTGGGCACCGGATGGTGGGGTCGGGCCTGTTCGTCATCAATCCGCCCTGGGGGCTGGCCGACGAGGCCGCCCGGATCGGTGCGCTGTTCGGCTGACCTCAGGCGTCCAGGATCGCGCGGTCTTCCGCCAGGCGCAGCGCGGTTTCGGCATGGGCCCGGGCCCGCGCGGCCAGCGCGTCGGCGGCGCGCGACAGGTCGGGATCGCGGCTCTGCTCCAGCGTCTTCAGCGCCGCCAGCAGCGGGCGCACGACCTCGATCATCGCCGCGCCGTCGCGCGCCGTGGGGGCGAGGCCCGCTTCGACCAGATCGGCCGCCGCCAGCGCGGGCACGAAAACGCGCGGGTGGCGCAACCCGTCGTCGGGATCGGCCTGGCCCCAGTCCCACAACAGCCGCTGCACGGTGCCGATCACCTCGATCGCGGTGCCCGGGTCGTTGACGGCGGGCGACAGGGCCCGCGACGCGATCTCGGACAGCACGGTCAGGCCCAGGCCGGGGTCCTGATCGTAGCTGCGCCGCTTGCCGATGACGAAACAGCGCGCCAGGGCGGCGTCGTCGGCCTCGCCGCCGATGCGGGCGATGGGCGCGCCTTTCAGCACCACCGCGCCCGGCCGTTTCAGCACCCAGACCGGCCCGTGCGAGCACGCCGCCAGCCCGGCCACGTCGATCGCCTGAAGCACACCGGAAACCGGCGCCGGCAGATCGCGGGCGCCATCCGCGATCACCGTCGCGGCCGTCAAAGGGCTGGCCCCCAGCGCCGGCTGGCGCCGAAGGGTCGCCAACGAGGCCGAGGCCTGGGCCTCGGCCCGGGACAGGGCATCGCCCAGCGTGCCCAGCGTTGTCAGGTGTCCGATCCAGCGGATCAGCGCGATCACGACCCCCGCCACCACCAGCAGCGTGACCCCCAGCACCAGCGGCGCACCACCGTCAAATCCCGCGTGGAACAGGATCAGGGCCGTCAGCGCATAGACGAACGCGCCGATGAACACCGACAGCACCGTCTGGGTGGTGCCATCGGCGATCATCAGCTGCAGCACGCGCGGCGTTGCCGTTCCCGCCGCGCCGCGATGGACCGACACCATCGTGCCCAGCGAGAAGGTCGACACCGCCAGCATCGACGAGGCCAGGATCGACAGGACCGGCACGACGGCCTGCGCGCCGAACCGGCCGCTCAGGGCCTCGGGCACCAGCGGGGCGGCCAGATGCGCACCGGCGACCGCCAGGATCGCCAGCACCGCAAACATCGCGACGCGCAGCCAGAGCTGGCTTGACAGGCGCCGCAGAAGGATCAGCGCGCGAAACACGCGTTCAGGCGGGGACGGTCTGGGCGGGGAAACCGATGCGATCCAGCGCCTCGATCGCGGCGTCCGGGGCCAGCGGGCCCGAAACGGTGACGCGGCGGGTGTCCATGTCGAAGGCAGCCGTTCCGCCCAAGGGGGCCAGCGCGGCATCGATCGACGCGCGGCAGTGCCCGCAGCTCATGTCGGGAACCGAAAGGGTGAACGCATCGCTCATGGCGGACTCCTGCATTTTTCCTGACGAAACGCCGGTGGGCCCGGCCTGTCAAGCCTTCCAGCCACCGGAAGGTGCCCCGAAACCCCCGCGGCCGATTGCCAGACCCGCGCTTTGGCGCTAAGTGCGGCCCGTCCCCATCCGCAGGAGCCCCCGATGATCCCGACGCCGCATATCGACCCGGCCCAGATGGCCCGCCTGTCCGCCCGGATGCTTCTGGATATCGGCGCGGTGCATTTCAACGCGCGTGAGCCGTTCACCCACGCCTCGGGCAACAAGGCGCCGACCTATGTGGACTGCCGCAAGCTCATCAGCTTCCCGCGGATCCGCGCCACGCTCATGGATTTCCTGGCCGCCAAGGTCATGGGCGCGGCCGGGTTCGAAGCCTTCGACAACATCGCCGGCGGCGAGACGGCGGGCATCCCCTTTGCCGCGCTGATCGCCGAACGCATGGCCCTGCCGATGACCTATGTGCGCAAGAAGCCCAAGGGCTATGGCCGCAATGCCCGGATCGAAGGCGTGATGACCGAGGGGCAGCGCGTGCTTCTGGTCGAGGACATGACCACCGACGGCGGATCCAAGCTGAGCTTCGTCGATGCCATCCGCGAAACGGGGGCACAGTGCGCGCACACGGCGGTGATCTTCTATTACGACATCTATCCCGAAACGGTGACGCGGCTGGGCGATCACGGTGTCAGCCTGCATTACCTCTGCACCTGGTGGGATGTGCTGGCCGAGGCCCGCGCCCGCGGCGATTTCGACAGCGAAACGCTGGATTCCGTCGAAGCCTATCTGCGCGCACCCAGGGCCTGGACCCCGCCCGGCGCCTGACCGTCGCCCCATCATCTTGTCGAAAATACGCCGGGGGTGCGGGGGCAGGGCCCCCGCGCTCTCGCGCCTCGGGACGCCTAGATCCGAGGCACCACCGGCCCCGCCGGTTTCTTGCGGAAGGCGCTGGGCGTCATGCCCGCGTTCTTCTGGAAGGCGCGGGTGAAATAGCCGGCCGAATTGAACCCCAGCATTTCGGCCACATGCTTGATGGGCATCCGGGTTTCGCTCAACAGCCGGCGCGCCTCGAAATGCAGGCGATCGTCCAGCAGTTGATGGGCGCTTTTCCCGCACGAGGCCCGGCAGACGCGGGTCAGATGCGTGGGCGTGACCCCCAGTGCCTCGGCGTAATCGGCAACCGCGCGGTTCGAGCGGAAATCGCGCTCGAGCAGCGAGGCATAGCGCGCGACCAGTTGCTGCGCCGCCGCCGGACGGTGGGGCAGGGTTTCCAGCGCGCGTTCGCGTTCCAGTTGCCGGTCCATCCAGACACCCAGCAGGCCCAGGTGGTGTTGCGCCGCCTTCCGCGAGCCCGAGCGCGCGCTTTCCAGTTCGCGCTGGATCGCTTCCAGGATGGCGACCAGTTCCTTTTGCGAGATCGGGTCGCGCGGGCGCAGGAACTGTGGCGTCGATGGCAGATCGAGCCCGTGGTTGCGGCCAAAGAACACCGAGGTCCCCTGAACGCGCGCCGCCATTTCGAAGCCATACATCGTGCCCGGCGGAATGAAGACGGCGTTGTTCGGCCCGTAACCGCGCGTGGACCCGGCGACGGTGATGCGCCCCTGTCCCTGCGTGAACCACAACAGCACCGGTTCGCGCAGGGCGCGCATCGCTTCGACCCGCCAGCGCCCGGCGGCAGCCAGGCGCGAAATGGGCGTCAGTCGCAGGGACGACGGGGTGTCGGGAATGATGGTCATCATCGGTCCGTGGCAGCGGGATGGGACAACCCTAGGCGGCCCATCGCCTGCAACCCAAGGAGAATCACACGCGCCCGTGAACGCCCTGCGCGAGGCGTTGCAATTCGGTGACTCTGGACAAGTCAGGGGATAAGTCTGTGAGTCCAGTCCCGCATCCGGTTGCGAAACCAGCTGCGCTGACGCTTCGCGAACTGACGGGTGGCCAATGTTGCGGCCTCGGTGGCGTCCGGCAACGATATCTGGCCCTTGAGATGGGCGACCAGCTCGGGCGCGCCGATCGCCTTTGTCCACAGCGGCGCGTTCGGCTGGCCCCCGGTCGATGGCCAGTGCGCCAGCGCGTCGCGCGCCTCGTCCAGCGCGCCCTCACGCAGCATCTGGTCGAACCGGCGGGCGATTCGGTCATTGAGCCAGGTTTTTTCCGGCATCAGCACCCAGGGCGTGACCGCGTCCAGTGGCAACAGCGGCGCGCCGGTCTGGGCCTGCCAGCCCGCCAGGCCCCGGCCGGTGGCGCGCAGCACCTCCCAGGCGCGCTGCACGCGGGCCGGGTTGCGGCGATCGAGGCGCGCCGCGGTTTCAGGGTCCAGGTCCGCCAGCAAGGCGCCGATCCCGCGTTCGGCCAGGATCGCGTCGGCCTCGGCGCGGATCGCGGGCGGGGTCGGGGGAATGTCGGCCAGCCCCTCGGTCAGCGCGCTGAAATACAGGCCCGTTCCCCCCACGATCACCGGGTTTTCAGCCAGCAGCGGCGCCACGTCGCGCAGCCAGTGACCCACGGAATAATCGGCGCCGCGCGGCACATGGCCATAAAGGCGGTGCGGTGCGCGGGCCTCGTCCTCGGGCGAGGGGCGGGCGGACAGGACACGCCAGCTGTCATGCACCTGCAGCGCGTCGGCATTGACCACCGATCGCCCCTGCGCCTCGGCCAGCCACAGCGCCAGGGCGGACTTGCCGCTGGCGGTCGGGCCGGCGATCAGGACGGGCTTGTCCGGGTCAGGCAGGGGCAGGGTGGCGAACATCGGCAAGGCGGCGCGTTTGGCGTTGAACCTGCCGGGGTTTTCCGACATTTTGCGCGCGATTGAAACCTCCCGATTGCTGCCTGGCCGCCCCTTTCGTCGGTGCCGGGCAAGGAAAGGCCCCGATGACCAGATCCGCCCCCCAGTCCTATCGCCGCGTCATGCTGAAGATCTCGGGCGAGGCCCTGATGGGCGATCAGGGGTTCGGCCTGCATCCGCCGACCGTCCAGCGCATCGCGCAAGAGGTGAAGGCGGTGCATGACGACGGGGTCGAGGTCTGCATGGTGATCGGTGGCGGCAACATCTTTCGCGGGCTCTCGGGCTCGGCGCAGGGGATGGAGCGGACCACCGCCGATTACATGGGGATGCTGGCTACCGTGATGAACGCGCTGGGGATGCAGTCCGCGCTGGAACAGCTGGGCATCCACACGCGGGTCATCAGCGCCATTCCCATGGACCAGGTCTGCGAACCCTACATCCGCCGCCGCGCCGTGCGGCACCTGGAAAAGAAGCGGGTCTGCATCTTTGCCGCGGGCACCGGCAACCCCTATTTCACCACCGACACGGCGGCGACGCTGCGCGCCAGCGAAATGGGCTGCGAGGGGGTGTTCAAGGGCACCAAGGTGGACGGGGTCTATGACAAGGATCCCAAACGCTTTGCCGATGCCAAACGCTACGAGACCGTCAGCTATGACGAGGCGCTGGAAAAGAACCTGGGTGTGATGGACGCGACCGCGATCGCGCTTGCGCGCGACAACAAGCTGCCGATCATCGTCTTCTCGCTGGACGAGCCGGGCGGCTTCCGCACCATCCTGCGCGGCGAGGGCACCTATACCCGCGTGCAGGGCTGACACCGCGCTCACGCGCTTGGGTGTTTCTTTTTCGCCCCCGCCGGGGTAGATCATGACGCCGACGCCCCCAACCGGCGGGCACCGGCCCGAGACAGGAAGAAAGCATGTCCGACGAGATCGAAATCGACATCGACGACCTCAGCCGCCGCATGGACGGGGCGCTGGCCTCGCTTCGCACCGAGTTCGCGAGCCTGCGCACCGGCCGGGCCTCGGGCTCGATGCTGGAGCCGATCCAGGTCGAGGCATACGGCCAGATGACACCGATCAACCAGCTGGGCACGGTGAACGTGCCCGAACCCCGGATGGTGACGATCAACGTCTGGGACAAGGGCATGGTCAACAAGGTCGAGAAGGCGATCCGCGAAAGCGGCCTCGGCATCAATCCGCAGCTCAACGGCACGATCATCATGCTGCCGATCCCCGAGCTGAACGAGGAACGCCGCCGCGAACTGACCAAGGTGGCCGGGTCCTATGCCGAACACGCGCGGGTGGCCGTGCGCAACGTGCGCCGCGACGGCATGGACCAGATCAAAAAGGCCAAGGGCGCCGGCATGTCCGAGGACGACCAGAAACTCTGGGAATCCGAGGTGCAGGAGCTGACCGACAAGCACATCGCGCTGATCGACAAGGCGCTTGAATCGAAACAAGAAGAGATCATGCAGGTCTGAGCGGTCGCCCGGGGCCGCATCGCGTTTCATTTCTTGGAGTATCCATGTCCAGCGAGTCCGGCACGCCCCGCCGCATCCCGCGTCATGTCGCCATCATCATGGACGGCAACGGGCGCTGGGCGATCAACAAGGGGTGGCCGCGTCTCGTCGGGCATCGCAAGGGGTCGGAACGGGTCAAGGAAATCGTGCGCGCCGCCCCGGGGCTGGGGATCGAGTGGCTGACCGTCTACGCCTTTTCGACCGAGAACTGGAAGCGTTCGACCGAGGAAGTGCTGGGGCTGATGAAGCTGTTCCAGCGGTACATCCAGCGCGAGGCCGAGGCCCTCTCGGCCGAGGGGGTGCGGATGCGGTTCATCGGCGATCGCCGCCGGCTGGAACCCAAGTTGCAGGACCTCATGGCCTGGATCGAACAGCGCACAGCGCAGAACAGCCGGCTCAACCTGACCGTGGCCATCAATTATGGCGGCCGTGACGAGCTGACGCGCGCCGCCCGCAGGCTGGCGCGCCGGGTCGTGGCCGGGGATCTGGACCCCGATGCCCTGGATGAGGCGGCGCTGGATCAGGCGCTGGATACCGCCGACATGCCCGACCCCGACCTGGTGATCCGCACCTCGGGCGAGACGCGGGTGTCGAACTTCCTGCTGTGGCAGGCCGCCTATTCCGAATACGAATTCACCCCGGTTCTCTGGCCCGATTTCACGCCTGAGACCCTGACCGAGATCCTGCACCGCTATGGCACGCGCGAACGGCGGTTCGGAGGCGTGACCTCATGAGCAATTTCAACGATCTGAAGGCCCGTGTCCTGTCGGCGCTGGTGATGGTGGCCATCGGCGCGGGCGCAGTCTGGGCGGGCGGATGGATCTTTGCCGCGCTGGCGGTGGTGCTGGCGGGGCTGATGGGTTGGGAATTGTGGCGCATGATGGCGCCCGCCGATCCCTATGGCCGTGCCGAGGCCTCGGGACTGGTCGCGGCGCTCCTGGTCGCCATCTTCACGCTGTATCAGCCGGGATGGATCGGGCTGGGCGGTCTGGCGCTGGGGGCGCTGGTCATGGCGGGCCGGATGCCGCGCGACAAGCTGGTGTTTGGGCTCTACTACGGCCTGATCCTCTGGGCCGCGCACGGGTTCATCCTGCTGCGCGAAGGGATGGGACTGGCCTTCATGCTGTGGCTGATCCTGATCGTCGTCGCCTCGGATGTGGCGGGGTATTTCGCCGGGCGGATCCTGGGCGGGCCCAAGTTCTGGCCACGCATCAGCCCGAAAAAGACCTGGTCGGGCACGGTGGCCGGCTGGCTGCTGGCGGCACTGGTCGGCTGGGGCTTTGCCTCGGCTCTGGGTTCGGGATGGATGCTGGTGCCCCTGTCGGCGCTGCTGGCCTTTGCCGGGCAACTGGGCGACATCGCGGAAAGCGCGATCAAGCGGCGCGCGGGGGTCAAGGATTCGTCCAACCTGATTCCCGGGCACGGCGGTGTTCTCGATCGGTTCGACGCGATGATCGCGGTTGCCGTGCTGGCGCTGCTGCTGGCGCTGGTCGGCGCCTTTGCCGGGCTGCACGGCTGATGCGGCGGGTGACGGTCTTTGGGTCGACGGGGTCGGTGGGCGTCAGCACGCTGGACCTGCTGGCGCGCCGCGACGACATCCGGGTCGCCGCCCTGACGGGGGGGCGCAACATCGCGCTTCTGGCCGAGCAGGCCATCGCGCACCGGGCCGAACTGGCCGTCACCGCCCATGAGGACTGCTACAAGCCGCTGAAAGAGGCCCTGTCCGGCACCGGGATTTCCGTCGCGGGCGGGCCCGGCGCGGTGGTCGAGGCCGGCTATCGCCCGGCCGACTGGGTGATGTCCGCCATCGTCGGTGCCGCCGGTCTGGCGCCGGGTTTCGCCGCGCTCAGCCAGGGGCGGACAGTCGCGTTGGCCAACAAGGAATCGCTGGTGACGGCGGGTCCCCTGCTGCTGGCCGAGGCCCGCGCCCATGGTGCCACCATCCTGCCCGTGGACAGCGAGCATTCGGCCGTGTTCCAGGCCCTGACCGGCGAGGATATCGCCGCCGTGGAAACCGTGACGCTGACCGCGTCGGGCGGGGGGCTGCGCGACTGGCCGCTCGAACGGCTGAAGAACGCCACACCGGACGAGGCCGGCCGGCATCCGAACTGGGACATGGGCCAGCGCATCACCATCGACTCGGCCAGCATGTTCAACAAGGCGATGGAGGTGATCGAGGCGCGGGAGTTCTTCGGCCTCGATCCCGATCAGATCGCGGTCCTGATCCATCCGCAATCGCTGGTGCACGCGCTGGTGGCGTTCCGCGACGGGGCGGTCATGGGGCATCTGGGCGCGCCCGACATGCGCCACCCCATCGGCTATGCGCTGAACTGGCCTGAGCGCGCCGACCTGCCGGTGGCACGCCTGAACCTGGCGCGCGCCGGGCGGCTCGATTTCGCCGAGCCCGACCTGGTGCGCTACCCCGCGCTGTCGCTGGCCTGGCAGGTGATGCGGACCGGCGGCGCGGCAGGGGCGGTGTTCAACGCCGCCAAGGAAATCGCGCTCGACCATTTTATTGCCAGAAACATCGGGTTTCTGGACATGGCGCCAGTGGTCGAATCGACGCTGGAACGGTTCGCGGATCAGGCCGATATCGGCGCCGCGCCACGCTCGCTGGCCGAGGTTCTGGCCATCGATACCGAGGCCCGCCGCCTGGCGGGTGCCGTCGCCGCGGCCCGGCGCGCGGCCTGAACACTGTAGAGGATGATCACGATGGGTCTGCTGCCCGAGTTCGGCAATCTTTTCTTCACCCTGGGCGCCTTTGTCGTGGCGCTGTCGATCATTGTCACGGTGCATGAATATGGCCACTACATCGTCGGGCGCTGGTGCGGCATCCACGCCGAGGTGTTCAGCCTGGGATTCGGTCCCGTCCTGTTGAGCCGGGTGGACAGGCGCGGCACCCGCTGGCAGGTCGCCGCGTTGCCGTTTGGCGGCTATGTGAAATTCCTCGGCGATGCCGATGCGGCGTCGGCGGGGGCCGATGACGCGGTGATGGCGCATCTTGATGCGGGTCAGCGGCGGCGGACCATGCATGGCGCTCCGCTGTGGGCGCGCGCGGCCACGATCTTTGCCGGGCCGGCCTTCAACTTCCTCTTCTCCATCGCGGTGTTCGCCGGGTTCCTGTGGGTGCAGGGCCTGCCCGCCGACACGCCTCGTGTCGGGCAGATCCACCCCATGCCCGGCGTGATGGAACTGCGCGAGGGCGACCTGATCACCGCGATCGACGGTCAGCCGGTGCCGGATCTGCGGGCCTTCTACCGCGTCGCCGGCGAGATGGCGCCCGAAGCGGTCAGCACCTATGCGGTCGACCGCGACGGCCAGGCGCTTTCGGTGCAGGGACCCCATCCGATTCCGCCACGCGCCGCGGGAATCGCCCTGAATTCGGCCGCGCGCGACGCCGGGATGCAGGTGGGCGATGTCGTCCTGTCGGTCGATGGCGCGCCTGTCACGGCCTTCAGTGAACTGCCGCCTCTCGTGTCCTCCGCCGAAGGCGCCCCCGTCGCCCTGCAGATCTGGCGCGCTGGCAGCACGCTGGACCTGAGCCTGACACCACGGCGCACCGATCTGCCCTTGCCCGATGGCGGGTTCGAAACCCGCTGGCTGATCGGCCTGCAATCGGGCACCTTTTTCGACCATCCCACCCGCGCTGTCGGCCCGATCGAGGCCTTGCCACTGGCCGCAGGGCAGATCGGCGACATCGTGTCGAATTCGATCTCGGGGCTTTACCATATGGTGACGGGCGCGATTTCCACCTGCAACCTGTCTGGACCGGTGGGAATCGCCACAACCTCGGGCGAGATGGCGGCAGACGGCCTGGGCAGTTTCATCTGGTTCCTCGCGGTGCTGTCCACCGCGGTCGGGTTGCTGAACCTTTTCCCGATCCCGATTCTCGATGGCGGGCATCTGGTGTTTCACGCCTATGAGGCCCTGGCCGGTCGCCCCCCGAACGAGCGCATCCTGAACGTGTTGATGAGCGTGGGCCTGGTGCTGCTGGGGGCGTTGATGCTGTTCGCGCTGGGCAACGACCTGCTCTGCTGACGCGAAACCGTCCCGAAGATGCCCGGTTTCCGCCGCAATCCGCGGCCAGACTCGGACTGTCTGAAAACGGATTCGCCCCATGTTCCTGCCATTCCACGCCCCGCGCAGCCTGCGTGCGCTTTACGCGATCTCGTCCGAACGGCTCTGGTTCGGGTTGGCGGTTCTGGCCGGGTTGGTGCTGGCCGGCGAACTCGTCGAGGCGATCCTGATCCTCAGCACGCCGACCTTGCCCGCCTTCTGAGTGCTGGCGGCGCTGCCGGCGTGGGGCCGGTGCACTGAATCCCCACCATCTTGCGAAAGTGTCGTCAGGGTGACGCAACGCTTTGACAAGTCCGGCCTGTCTCGCTAGTCAGAACAAAACAAACAGCGGTAACACGGGGCTTGGGAATGCGCGTCTCACACGTGAAAATTCTTGCGCGCGTCCTCCAGCGGGCACTGCGCCCGTTGACGGGTTTTGCAGCGATTTTCCTTTTCGTTTCAGTGGTTTCTTTCGGAGCCTCAACCATCGCACAGGCCCAGACCTACCGATTCTCGTCGGTGTCGGTCGAAGGGAACGCGCTGATCGACGACGATACGATCGTCGGATTCGCGAGAATCGCTCGCAATCGCAGCATGAGCGGCTCGGAACTGAACGCTGCCTACCAGCGAGTCGCGGGCACCGGCTTCTTCCGCTCTGTCGATTTCCGCCCCTCGGGCAATCGCCTGGTCATCGCGGTCGAGGAATATCCCGTCATCAACCGTGTCGCCATCGAAGGCAACCGCCGCCTGAACGACGAACGCCTGACCGCCGTGGTCCAGTCGCGGTCCGGCGGCGTCTATTCCCCCTCGC
Organism: Rhodobacter sp.; assembly: GCA_020637555.1. Taxonomy (GTDB): domain Bacteria; phylum Pseudomonadota; class Alphaproteobacteria; order Rhodobacterales; family Rhodobacteraceae; genus Pararhodobacter. The sequence continues at coordinate 310,075 of JACKKF010000003.1, forward strand.
AGGCCGAGGCTGACGCCAATGCCATCGCCCAGGCCTATGCCGACGCGGGCCGCCTGTCGGCGACCGTGACGCCGCGCCTGATCGAGCGCCGTGGCGGTCGCGTCGATCTGGTGTTCGAGGTCGCCGAAGGCCAGGTCGTCGAGATCGAGCGCATCTCGTTCGTCGGCAACCGCTCGTTCACCGAGCGCCGTCTGCGCAACGCCATCTCGTCCAACCAGGCGGGCCGGCTCAGCACGCTGTTCCGCGCCGACAACTACAACGCGCAGCGCATCGCGCAGGATCGCCAGACGCTTCAGGATTTCTACCTGTCGCGCGGCTTCATCGACGCCCAGGTGCTGTCGGGCGTGACGGAACTGTCGCGCGAACGCGATGGCGCCTATGTGACCTTCACCATCCGCGAAGGCCAGCAATACCGCGTCGGTCGCGTCACCGTCGAATCCGAGATCAACGGCATCGAACCCGCCGCCTATCAGGCCGCGCTGACCGACCGCACCGGGCAGCTGTTCACGCCGACGGTCATGGAAACCATGATCCAGCAGGTGGAGCGGGTCGGCTACGAGACCGGCCAGCGGTTCGTCCGCGCCGAGCCCCGCCTTGTCCGCAACGAGCGGGACGGCACCATCGACGTGACGCTGGCGCTGGTGCGCGGCGAACGGGTGTTCATCGAACGCATTGACATCCAGGGCAATGCCAGCACGCAGGATCAGGTGATCCGTCGTCAGTTCGCCGTGGCCGAGGGCGACCCGCTGAATCCGCGCGAACTGCGCGAGGCGGCCTCGCGGATCCGCGACCTGGGCTATTTCTCGGATGTGCAGGTGAACCCGACCCAGGGCTCCAACCCCGAGCAGGCGGTTGTCGACGTGCAGGTCGAGGAAACCACCACCGGTTCGTTGGGCTTTGGCCTGAGCTATGGCTCGAACGGGCCGGGCGGCAACATCAGCTACAACGAGACCAACTTCCTGGGTCGTGGCCAGCATCTGAACCTGACGTTCTCGACGGTTCCGAACCAGCAGGCTCTGGCGCTGGACTTCACCGAACCGGCGCTGCTGGGACGGGATCTGGCGCTGGGTCTTAACCTGGGGCTGAGCACGAGCACCGCGAACAACGCGTCGACCTTCTTCGACTCGCGCTCGGTGCGCTTCTCGCCGTCGCTTTCCTTCCCGGTCAGCGAATACGGTCGCATGAGCGTGCGCTATTCGCTCTCGGTGGACGAACTCACGCCGAACGCCAGTGCTGCGGTCCGCGTCTCTGACCCGTCGGTTTCGGGCCGGGCCGTGACTTCGTCGGTCGGCTTCACCTATAGCTACGACACCCGCACCAACGGACCGAATCCCGACCGCGGTTTCGTGTTCCGGTTCTCGGGCGACGTGGCCGGCCTGGGTGGCGACCGTCGGTGGGCGCGCTCGACCGTCATGGCGGGCTATCGCCAGCAGGTCATGGATGGATCGGTGACCTTGAGCGCCGAGTTCGAGGCCGGCGCCATCGCCCACCAGTCGGGCGCCAGCCGCATGAACGAACGCTTCGCCCTGACCAGCGACCAGATGCGCGGCTTCGAAAGCTATGGCTTCGGTCCGATTGCCTATGACGCCACCGGCACCAACCGGAACGGCCTGGGCGGCAACTTCTTTGCCGTCGCCCGGTTCGAGGCCCGCTTCCCGCTGGGTCTGCCGTCGGAATACAACGTGCGTGGCGGCCTGTTCCTGGATGTCGGCACCGTCTGGGGGCTGGACAACCCGACACTGGGCGGGGGTGCGATCTGCACCGCGCCGGGGGCGAACTGCGTCATCGACGACCAGGCCCTGCGCGCTGCCGCCGGTGTGTCGGTCTTCTGGGGCTCGCCCATGGGGCTGCTGCGGTTCAACTTCGCGGTTCCGCTGCGGCGCGAGTCCTATGACCAGGTGCGTCGCTTCGACCTGACGATCGCCTCGCAGTTCTGATGCTTCGGCATTGGCTGACGATCCTGATGGCGGGGGTGCTGATCGGCGCCCCCGTTGTCGCACCGGCCCAGACCGCGGCCGCGCCGGCTACGGCCCCGGCGCAATCGGTCGGGGCGTTGCCCTTTCGCGTCCTGGATCAGGATCGGCTGCTCAGGGAATCACGGATGGGCCAGCAGATCCTGGCGGGCATCGACGCCGAGCGCCAGGCACTCGAGGCCGAGAACCAGACATTGTTCGACCAGCTCTCGGCCGAGGAACGCGCCCTGACCGACGCCCGACCCGGTCTGACCCCGGAAGAGTTTCGCGCCCGGGCCGATGCCTTCAACACCCGCGTCGAGACCATCCGCAGCGAGCGGGCGCAGCGCAGCCAGGAGCTGGCGCAGCATCAACAGGCCGCCGAGCAGCGGTTCTTTGACGCCGTGCTCCCCATTCTGGCGCAATTCATGTCCGAAGAAGGTGTCGCGGCGTTGTTGAGACCCGAGGCGCTGCTGGTGCGCACCGACGCGATGGATATCACCGACGAGATGATCGCCCGGCTCGATGCCACCGTGCCGACGGTTCCCCAGCCGGACGCGCCTGCCGACGGCCCGCAAACCGACCCCGCCGCGCCGACCCCGCCGGCCCCTCAGGACTGACCGCCGCGCGCTTGTGGGCGCAAGGCGAAGTTGATAGGTCTGGGCGGTGAACCGGGGCCACGCGTCCCGGCGTCTTGTTTTCAGCGGAGATCCCCGATGCCCGATACCGCCCAAACCCGCGACTGGTCCACCACCACCGAGGCCGACCTGTCGCTGATCATGCGCATCATCCCGCATCGCTATCCCTTCCTGCTGATCGACAAGGTGCGCGACATCGCGTTGGGGGAAACGGCGACCGGGATCAAGAACGTCACCTTCAACGAGCCGCACTTCCAGGGCCACTTTCCCGGTGCGCCGATCATGCCCGGCGTGACGATCATCGAGGCGCTTGCTCAGACCTCGGCGGTCCTGGTCGGCCTGACGCTGGATCTGGTGGACAAGGAACCGCTGGTCTATTTCATGTCCATCGACAAGGCCAAATTCCGCCGCAAGGTGGTTCCTGGCGACGTGCTCGAACTCGAAGTCAAGGTGCTGCGTGGCTCTTCGAAGATCTGGAAGTTCGAAGGCCGCGCCACCGTCAACGGCGAGATGGCGGCCGAGGCCGAATTCATGGCGATGATCGACCTGACGAAGCGGGGCTGACATGGGTATCGACGCATCGGCGCGCATCCACCCCTCGGCGGTGGTCGAGGACGGCGCGGTGATCGGGCCCGAGTGCCGGATCGGCCCCTTCAGCATCGTCGGCCCCGAGGTAACGCTGGGCCGGGGCGTGGTGCTGAAATCCCACGCGGTCGTGACCGGCTGGACCGAGATCGGCGACGAGACGGTGATCTTCCCGTTCGCCACCGTGGGCGAGGTGCCGCAGGATCTGAAATACAAGGGCGAGCGCACGCGGCTGATCGTCGGCAAGCGCAACCGGATCCGCGAAGGCGCGACGCTGAACTGCGGGACCGAGGGCGGTGGCGGCGTCACCCGTCTGGGCGACGACTGTCTGCTGATGACCGGCTCGCACATTGGCCATGACGCCCAGGTCGGCAATCGGGTGATCCTGGCCAATCAGGTCGCCATCGCCGGGCATTGCGTGCTGGGCGACGACGTGATCGTCGGCGGCTTGTCCGGCATCCATCAATGGGTGCGGATCGGCAAGGGGGCGATCATCGGCGCGGTGACCATGGTGACCAATGATGTGATCCCGCATGGTCTGGTGCAGGCCCCGCGCGGCGAGCTTGAGGGGCTGAACCTGGTCGGACTGAAGCGGCGCGGCGTGGACCGGGCCGAGATCACCGCCCTCAGGGCCGCCTTTCAGATGCTGGCCCAGGGCGAGGGGACGTTCCTGGACCGCGCGCGCCGGCTCTCGGACGAGACCGAAAGCGCGCATGTGCGCGAGATCACCGATTTCATCCTCGGTGCGACGGACCGGTCGTTCCTGACACCGAAATGAAACGGGTCGCGCTGATCGCCGGCGCTGGCGGATTGCCGGCGGAACTGGCCGGGGTCCTCGAGTCCCCGCTGGTCTGCGCGCCGGCGGGGATCGCCCCCGAAGGGATCGCGGTTGACCTGGTGTTCCATTTCGAGCGCCTCGTGCCTTTCCTGCGCTCGCTGGATGCCCGGGGCGTCGATACGGTCGTGATGGCCGGGGCCGTTCACCGCCCGCGCCTGGACCCGGCCCTCTTTGACCGCGATACCGCCGCCCTTGTGCCGGACCTGCTGGCGGCCATGCAGGGCGGGGATGACGCGGCCCTGCGCTTTCTCATCGCGCTGATCGAATCCTTTGACCTGCGGGTGCTGGGGGTCGCCGATCTGGCGCCGACTCTGGTGGTGGCCCCGGGTCCGTTGACCCGGCGGCCGCCGACCGATGGCGAACGCCGCGATGCTGCGCGCGGCCGCGCAATCCTGGCGGCGTTGGGGCCGGTCGATGTGGGGCAGGGCTGCGTTGTCGCGGACGGCCTCTGCCTGGGGCTCGAGGTCCTGTTCGGAACCGATGCCCTGCTCGGGGATGTCGCCCGTCACCGTCCCGCCCGAGAGCCGACGCACGGGGGCGTCTTCGTCAAGCGCAGCAAGGACGGGCAGGACCTGCGCGCGGACCTGCCGTCGATCGGCCCGGCGACCGTCACGGCGGTTCGGGCCGCCGGTCTGACCGCCATCGCGCTGCAGGCGGGCCACGTCCTGGTTCTGGACCGCGCCGCCACGGTGGCCGCCGCCGAAAGCGCCGGCATCGCCATCTGGGGCGAACCGTGAGGCTTTTCCTGATCGCGGGCGAGCCCTCGGGCGATGCGTTGGGCGGCGCCCTCATGGACGGGCTCAGGACCCTACTGCCAGACGTCGCCTTTGCCGGCGTCGGCGGCCCGTCGATGCAGGCCGCGGGGCTGCAAAGCCTGTTCCCGATGGCCGACCTGTCGGTGATGGGCCTGGCCGAGGTCTTGCCGAAGTATCGCCACCTCAAGCGCCGCATCCGCGAAACCGCCGAGGCCATCGCCCGAACCGCACCCGATGCGGTGGTCACCATCGACAGCCCGGATTTCTGTCTGCGTGTGCTGGCCTTGGCGCGTGCCGAAAATCCCGGTTTGAAAACGATCCACTATGTCGCCCCCTCGGTCTGGGCCTGGCGGGCCGGGCGGGCGCGGAAAATGGCGCGGGTGGTGGATCATGTGCTGGCGCTCCTGCCGTTCGAGCCGTCCTACATGACCGCTGCGGGCATGAGCTGCGATTTCGTCGGCCATCCGGTGGTGGCGCAACCGCAGGCCAGCGCCGACGAGGCCATGCTCTTTCGTGCCGGTGCCCAGGTTTCGTCCGATGCGCCGCTGATCCTGTGTCTGCCCGGCTCGCGGCGGGGCGAGGTGTCGCGGCTTCTGCCGATCTTCCGCGCGGCCCTGACCCGGGTCGTGGCGGCACATCCCGGTGCGCGCATCGTGATTCCGACCACGCCCAACGTGACCGGCCTGGTGCGCTCGCTGACCGAGGGCTGGGCCGGTGTGCTGGTGCTGGACCCGACCCAGGCCCCGGCGGACGCCTACGCGCGCCAGAAACGCGCGGCATTCCGGGCGGCGGACGTCGCGCTGGCCGCCTCGGGCACCGTGTCGCTGGAATTGGCCGCGGCCGGAACGCCGATGGTGATCGCCTATCGCATGAACGCCCTCAGTCAGGCGATCATCACGCGCCTGTTGCGGGTTGACACCGTGACCCTGGTCAATCTGGTCAGCGAAACCCGAACGGTGCCCGAGTTCATCGGCCGGGATTGCCGGCCCGACCCGATCGCCGCGGCGGTCGATTCGATTCTGGGCGCGGGCCGCGCCGCCCAGATCGCGGCGATGGACCTGACGATGGAGCGGCTGGGGCGTGGCGGCGAGGCACCGGGTCTGCGCGCCGCCAGGTCGGTTCTCGCCGCGATCGGCGCGGACTGAGCCTGCTGCCCCGCGCGGGGCTCGGGGTCAGTAGCCGCGCCAGATCCAGCCGCCACCATGGACGCGGCTGCCATCCTGCGCATAGAAAACGCAGGCTTGGCCGGGGCTTACCCCCTCTTCGGGCGTCAACAGTTCGACCTCGGCAGTGGTGGGGCCGGTCGGCCTGATGATCGCCTCGGCGGGGGGCTTGGTGGACCGGATGCGCACCCGCATCGGAATCTCCGAGACCGAGTCAAAGGCCTGGTCGCCCAACCAGTTGATTTCGCGCACCGGCACGACGCGGGTTGCCAGGGCCTCCTTGGGTCCGACGACGACCTGCTTGCGATCGGCGTCCAGGCGCACGACGAACAGCGGTTCGCTGAGCCCGCCGATTCCCAGCCCCCGCCGCTGACCGATGGTGTAATGGATCACCCCGCGATGGTGGCCCAGCACCGTCCCGTCCAGATTCACGATCTCTCCGGCATCGGCGGCGCCCGGTCGCAACTTTTCGATCACGGCGGCATAGTTCCCGTTCGGCACGAAACAGATGTCCTGGCTGTCGGGCTTGTCGGCGACCGCCAACCCGTGCCGCGCCGCCAGAGCGCGCGTTTCGGCCTTGGATGCCAGGTGCCCCAGCGGAAACCGCAAGTAGTCCAGTTGGTCCTGCGTGGTCGAGAACAGGAAATACGACTGGTCCCGCGCAGGATCCGCCGCCATGTGCAATTCGGCCCGGGCAGGGCCCATCTTGCGCTGAATGTAATGGCCGGTCGCCATGCAGTCCGCATCCAGATCGCGTGCGGTTTCCAGCAGGTCGCGAAACTTGACCCGTTCGTTGCAGCGAATGCACGGCACCGGAGTCGCACCAGCCAGATAGGATTCGGCGAATTCCTCGATTACGGCCTCACGAAAGGTGTTCTCGTAGTCCAGCACATAATGGGGAAAGCCGAGCGTCTCCGCCACCCGCCGCGCATCGTGGATGTCACGCCCCGCGCAGCACGCCCCGGCCTTTGCCAGCGCCGCGCCATGGTCATAGAGCTGCAAGGTGACGCCGATGACATCGTATCCCTCTGCTTTCAGTTGCGCGGCAACGACCGAGCTGTCGACCCCGCCGGACATCGCGACGACGACGCGCGTGTCCTTCGGTGCCTTGGCAAAGCCCAGTGAGTTCACGCCGGACGTGCGTGTCATGATGTCCCCGAAATCTTGCGGAAGCGTTAAGGCGGTTTGCGCGAAATATAGGAAAATACGCGACACTCTCAACCCCTGCCGCCCGGTTGCCTCAACGGGTCCTTAAGGCTGACTTGCCACCTTGGGTCCGGGATGAAGGAAAGGGTGGATACCATGTATCTGAAGCGAATTGATGGACCGCGCGCGGTCACCTTGCCGGACGGGACCGTTCTGAGCCGCGCCGACCTGCCGCCGGCGTCGACCCGGCGCTGGGTTGCCAGCCGCAAGGCCGTGGTGGTTCGCGCGGTCGCGCACGGTCTGATCGGCCGCGACGATGCGCTGGAACGCTATGATTTGAGCGATGAAGAGTTTGAATCCTGGACCCGCGCCGTCGCGACGCACGGTATCGACGCGCTCAAGGTCACGGCGCTGCAAAAGTATAGACAACTTTAGCGATAGTATGCTTGGATATGGAACACGGTAACCGAGCGTTAACGATTTTTGCCCAGAGTTGGGGCAGTCCAGGGTTAATGCGGAGTCCGAGCCATGCGCGTCCTTCTTGTCGAAGACGACCCGACCACCTCGCGCAGCATCGAGCTGATGCTCACACACGCGAATTTCAACGTCTATTGCACGGATCTGGGTGAGGAGGCGGTCGAACTCGGGAAGCTCTATGACTACGACCTGATCCTGCTCGATCTCAACCTCCCCGACATGGCGGGGCTGGATGTCTTGCGGCAGATCCGTCTGGCACGGGTGAACACACCGATTCTGATCCTGACGGGCGAAGAAAGCACCGACGTGAAGCTCAAGGGCTTTGGTCAGGGTGCCGATGACTACATGACAAAGCCGTTTCATCGCGACGAATTGGTGGCGCGCATTCATGCCATCATTCGTCGCAGCCAGGGTCATGCCCAGGCGATCATCCATACCGGGCGGATCTCTGTGAATCTGGATGCAAAGACGGTCGAGGCCGACGGCGAGGCCGTGCATCTGACGGGCAAGGAATACCAGATGCTCGAGCTCTTGAGTCTGCGCAAAGGCACCACGTTGACCAAGGAGATGTTCCTCAACCATCTCTACGGTGGCATGGACGAACCGGAATTGAAGATCATCGACGTGTTCATCTGCAAGCTGCGCAAGAAACTGGCCGAGGCAACCGGCGGCGAAAACTATATCGAGACCGTCTGGGGCCGGGGCTATGTGTTGCGCGATCCGGTGCGCAGCGGTGCGCGCGCGCCGAAGGCAATCAGCGCATAACTCTGGAAAATCCCGCGCCGCGCCCCTATCACGGAGAAAAGCGCGGGAGTAATGCATGCCGCAGGAGACACCGGTCGATTCCCTGACGGACGATCAAGCCATCGCGGAACTTGCCCGACTGGCCAATCTGATCGACGCGGCCAATCGGGCCTATCATCAACGCGACGCACCAGAGCTTTCCGATGCCGCATACGATGCGCTGAAACGTCGCAATACGGCAATCGAGGCGCGCTTTCCCCATCTCAAGCGTGCGGACAGCCCGTCCGAGCAGGTGGGTGCCGCCCCCGCCGATGGATTCGGGAAAATCCGGCACGCGGTTCGGATGCTGTCATTGGCGAATGCGTTCGACGATCAGGACGTGGTCGAATTCGATGCGCGGATACGGCGGTATCTGGGGCTCGATGATGAGGCCGCGCTTGCCTATACCGCTGAACCCAAGATCGACGGCCTGTCTCTCTCGCTGCGCTATGAAAACGGGCAACTGGTTTATGCCGCAACCCGCGGCGACGGCGAGACCGGCGAAGATGTGACGGCCAACGCCCGGACCATCGGCGATATCCCCGCCCGGATCACCGGCACCCCGGATGTGATCGAAATCCGTGGCGAGGTCTATATGACGCATCAGGATTTTTCCGCGCTCAATGCAGCCGGGGGACGCAGTTTTGCCAACCCTCGCAACGCGGCGGCGGGATCCTTGCGGCAACTGGATCCCGAAATCACCCGCGCGCGCCCGTTGCGTTTCTTTGCCTACGCGTGGGGCGTGCAGTCCGCGCCCCTGGGGTCGACGCAGTGGGACAGCCTCGAACGCTTGAAAACCATGGGATTTTCGGTCAATCCCCTGACCCGGCGCTGTCTGGGTCCGAAAGCCCTGTTGGAGCATTACCGCCACATCGAGGCTCTGCGCCCGACGCTGGGCTATGATATCGACGGTGTCGTCTACAAGCTTGACGATCTCGACTTGCAGGAGCGGTTGGGGTTCCGCGCGACAACGCCACGCTGGGCGATTGCGCACAAGTTTCCGGCCGAAACCGCCTGGACCCGGCTCGAAGCGATCGACATTCAGGTCGGCCGCACAGGCGCGCTCAGTCCGGTCGCCCGTCTCGCCCCGGTGAACGTGGGGGGGGTTCTGGTGTCGAATGCGACCTTGCACAACGAGGACTATATCGCGGGCCGCAATTCCCAGGGCGAGCCGATCCGCGACGGGCGCGACATCCGGATCGGGGACTGGGTTCAGATCTATCGCGCGGGCGACGTGATCCCCAAGATCGCCGATGTCGATCTGGCACGCCGTCCCGTCGACGCCAAGCCCTTCCGCTTCCCCGATCACTGCCCCGACTGCGGCTCGGCCGCGGTGCGCGAACCGGGGGACTCCACCCACCGCTGCACGGGCGGTCTGATTTGCCCGGCACAAGCAATCGAGAAATTGAAGCATTTTGTCAGTCGAGGTGCGTTTGACATCGAAGGCCTCGGCGCGCGCCAGATCGAGATGTTTTTCACCGATGACTTGCTGCCGGTTCGGGAACCTGTGGACATTTTCACCCTGGCGGCGCGCGACGCGGCGAATCTGGCCAAGCTGAAGAATCGCGACGGCTTTGGTGACCGCAGCGCCGCGAAGTTGTTCGAAGCGATCGAGGCCAGGCGCCGCATTCCTCTGTCGCGGTTCCTCTTCGCCCTCGGGATCCGACATCTTGGCGAGGTGGCCGCCGGCGATCTCGCGCGGCATTTCGGGCGGTGGCAGGATCTGGCCTCGGCTGCGGATCTGGCGGCGCCGGCTGCGGCCTGTCAGATCGCCGCCGATGCCGCCGAATTGTCCGAGCGCGCGCGCGCCGCCGATGAGGGCCGCCGCCCTGAAGTCAAGAAGACGCGCGATGCGCTCTGGCAGGGCCTGTCGCCCGATGCACGGGCCGCGTGGGAGGATCTGATCGGGATAGAGGGCGTGGGCGCCGTGCTGGCAGCGTCCCTGGTGACGACGCTGACACAACCCAAGGAACGCGCCTCGATCGACCGCCTGGTCGCCGAACTGATCGAGATCGTGCCGCCCGAGGCGCGCGGCGACGCCGGTGTCCTGACGGGCAAGACGGTCGTTTTCACCGGCACGCTGACCCGCATGACTCGCGCGGAAGCCAAGGTCCGGGCCGAGGCGCTGGGGGCCAAGGTCGCGGGGTCGGTCTCGGCCCGAACGGATTTTCTGATCGCCGGTGAGGGGGCGGGTTCGAAGGCGACGAAGGCCGCGGCGCTGGGCGTGACGGTGATTGACGAAGATGCATGGCTTGCCATGAGCCGCGGATGAAAGGGCGGCCGGAAATCCTGTATCCGCTTTTTGGCGCGCTGGAGGGGCTTGACGGGATTGGTCCGAAAACATCGAAATATTTCAATGCAATAGGCGTCGAAACTCCGCGCGACCTGGTGTTTCTCCTGCCCCAATCGGGGATTGACCGGCGCCCTCGCGCGTCGGTGCGCGACATCGAGGTTCCGGGTATTGCAACGGTCGAGGTCGAGGTGGGCAACCATCTGCCGGCGCGCAGTCGTGGCAGGCCGTATCGCGTGCTCGTGCGCGACGAGCGGCAAGAGTTTCAACTGGTGTTTTTCCACCCTCGGGCGGAGTATTTGCAGCGCATCCTGCCGACCGGGCAGCGCAGACTGGTGTCGGGGCGGGTCGAAACGTTCGATGGCGTCTATCAGATGGCCCATCCCGACCATGTCCTGCCTCTTGACGAGGTGTCGGACCTGCCCCTGTTCGAGCCGGTCTATCCCCTGACCGTTGGTTTGACGCAAAAAACTGTGCGTCGTGCCCTGCGGTCGGTGCTGGATCGTGCACCGGAGCTGAAAGAATGGGTCGATCCGGCGCTGAAGGCCAGGATGGGGTGGCCCGACTGGCGGTCTGCGATCGAAACCGTGCATGCCCCGGCCTCGGCTGCCGATCTTTCGCCAGTCGCGCCGGCACGTCAGCGCCTGGCCTATGACGAATTGCTGGCGCATCAGTTGACGCTGGCCATCGCACGGTCGTCCCGCCGGCGCGCGGGCGGTATCGCGACCCGTGGGGACGGGCGGCTTGTGGCGCGCGTCTTGTTGTCACTGCCCTATGCGCCCACCGCGGCACAACGGCGTGCTTTCGCAGAGATTACCGGCGACATGGCGTCGACGATGCGGATGAACCGTCTGCTTCAGGGGGACGTGGGCGCGGGAAAGACGCTCGTTGCTCTCGTGGCGCTTTTGACCGCGGTCGAGGCCGGCGGGCAAGGGGCGTTGATGGCGCCGACGGAAATCCTGGCGCGACAGCACCTTGCCAGCCTCGCGCCATTGGCCGCGACGGCGCAGGTGCGCCTGGATCTGCTCACCGGGCGCGACAAGGGCCGCGATCGGGTCCGCAAGTTGCAGGACCTGGCGGAAGGGCGCACGCAGATCCTGATCGGCACCCATGCGCTGTTTCAGAGCGACGTGCAATTCAGGGACCTGCGGCTTGCCGTGATCGATGAACAACACCGTTTCGGTGTCGCGCAGCGCATGGCGCTGGGCGAAAAGGGTGCCAGCGTGGACAGTTTGGTCATGACGGCCACGCCGATCCCCCGCAGCCTGGCGCTGGCGCAGTATGGCGACATGGATCTGTCGCTGCTGGATGAAAAGCCACCCGGTCGCAAACCGATCACGACCTCGCTGGCCTCGACCGAACGGCTGGCGGAAGTCGTCGCGCATCTGGCCCAGGCCATCGCGGAAGGGCGTCAGGCCTATTGGGTCTGCCCGCTGGTCGAGGAGAGCGAGACCGTCAATCTGACCGCTGCGCAATCGCGCTTTGAAAGCCTGCGTGCCGTTCTGGGCGAGGGGGTCGGGCTGGTCCATGGCCAGATGCCGCCCGCCGAGAAAGACGCCGCCATGGCCCGCTTTGTGGCCGGCGAAACGCGCGTTCTCGTCTCGACCACGGTCATCGAGGTCGGTGTCAATGTTCCGAACGCGACCATCATGGTCATCGAGCGCGCGGAAAGCTTCGGTCTGGCGCAGTTGCACCAGTTGCGCGGCCGTGTCGGGCGGGGCGATGCGGCTTCGACCTGTTTGTTGCTCTATGATCCTCCGTTGGGAGAGACGGCGTCACGGCGGTTGAAACTGATGCGTGATACCGAGGACGGTTTTCGGCTCAGCGACGAAGATCTCGCGATGCGGGGTGCCGGCGACGTGATCGGCACGGCCCAATCCGGCTTGCCCCGGTTCCGGTTGGCGGACCTGGAGCGTCAGTCGGCCTTGATGGCCATCGCACAAAGCGATGCGCGCAAACTTCTGGCGGATGACCCTGAGCTTCAATCCACGCGCGGGCAGGCGGCGCGGATTCTTCTGTGGCTGATGGAACAGGATCGGGCGATACGGCTGATTCGTGTTGGTTGACCCTTTTTGTTCTCAAAAAGTTCTTGCATTATGTGGGGGAAAATGAGAACAAAGAGTTAACAAAAGGGGAGAAAGCCGATGCGACGTTTCCTTCGTCAAATTCACCAGCCTCAGGATGAACGCCTCGCCCTGGTGGGGGATGCGGCCGGCGCGGTCGGGCTTTTCATCCTGTTTCTGGCGCTGCTGCATTTGCCCCTGTTGTCCTGACCTCCTGCTGACTGCCTTGCGGTCTGGCGTGGCACCTCTGTCCCGGTGCCCCAGTCCCAGACACGCCACTTCACGCCGCGCTCTGCGCGGCGTTTTTTTTACCGAATCGAAAGAAGTTCGAGTCAGGCTTCGGTCTGGCGGGCGGCCTGGGCAGCGGCCTGAACCGCCAACAGGATCGATGCGTGGCGATTCTTGAAGTCTCGGGCGGGCAGGAGCGCCTCGAACCCTGCAAAGGGGGCATCCGGAACCGGGCCGTTCGACTTGAGCATGGCTTCAAGCTGTTGTGCGGCGGTCTGCAGTTCGGCCGCCGTGCGTCCGATGACGGCCTCGCCCAGAACGGCGGCCGCGGCCTGGCCAAGGGCGCAGGCCTTCACCTCTTGCGCAAAGCGCGCGACGCGACCGTCCTCCATGGACAGATCGACGGTCACGGTCGACCCGCACAGGGGTGAGCGCAACCGGACGCTCGCCTGCGGGTCCTTCAACCGGCCGAGATGCGGGATTTCGGCCGCCAACGCGAGGATTCGCGTGGAATAAAGCTTGATCAGATCGGAGGTTTCGGACACTTCAATGCGCTCCCATTCCGTGAAAGGATATAGGCCATGCCCTTCGATCCGCAATCCCTCCGTTTTGATGGCAACGGCCTGATTCCGGCGATCGCCCAGGATCACCAGACCGGCGAGGTCCTGATGATGGCCTGGATGAATGCCGAGGCCGTTGAACGCACGCTGTCCAGTGGTCGTGTGACCTATTGGTCGCGGTCGCGTCAGGCGTTCTGGGTCAAGGGGGAAAGTTCGGGGAACGCGCAGCGGTTGGTCGATTTCAGGGTCGATTGCGATCGGGACTGTCTGCTGCTGATGGTCGATCAGACGGGGCCGGCCTGTCATACCCTCCGCCGAAGCTGTTTCTATACGGCGGTTCGGGACGGCGCCGAGATCGAACTCATGCAGCCTGAAGGATAGGCGCCAAGGCAAACGCTCGCGGCACGGATGGCCGCCCGGCGTCAGAGGCCGACAAGGGCACGGATGTCCGCCGGGCTTGCGCCCTGCGCGCGATACTGTGCCAGCGCGCGCGAGTCGTCTCGCTTGGCGAGTCGTTTGCCATCGGCATCGCGGATGAGCCGATGGTGGTGATACGTCGGCGTGGGCAAGTCCAGCAATCGTTGCAGGACCGCATGGACCGCGGTGGCGTCGAACAGGTCCGCCCCGCGCGTCACCAAGGTGACGCCTTGCGCCGCGTCGTCCACCGTCACCGCCAGGTGATAGGAGGTGCCGATATCGCGGCGCGCCAGAACGATATCGCCGACCTGCCGCGTCAGCCACTCGGCCGTGAACTCGTGCACACCCTGGCGCAGCGGACCGCATTCCACAAAGCGGATCGGCCCGGTCAATGCGACCGCGCGGGCCATGTCCAGCCGGATCGCCGCGTCAGGCGCCCTGTGCCCGGCGTGGCGACAGGTGCCGGGATAGACGGGGCCATCCGGTCCGATCATCGGCGCGCCTTCCTGCGGGGCGGCGAGGGCGACGCGAATATCCCCCCGGGTGCAGGTGCAGCGATAGGTGACACCCAGCGAATCAAGCCAGGCCAGAGCCGCGTCATAGGCGGCATGCCGGTCGGACTGGCGCATCACGGGGACGGGCCAGTCGAGCCCCAGCCAGTGCAGATCGTCCTGGATCTTCTGCTCATAGATCGGCTTGGCGCGGGTCTGGTCAATGTCTTCGATGCGCAACAGGAACTGCCCGCGGGCGTCCTCGGCAAGGCGCGCGGCCGTCAGGGCCGAAAAGGCATGGCCCAGATGAAGCAACCCGGTGGGCGAGGGCGCGAAACGGGTGATCAGGCCAGCCACGCCTGCAGGGCCTCTTTCGCACGATCGGTATAGGCCTTGTAGCGGTCCTTGCGTCCGCGTCGCCCGCCGCGCGCATCGATCGGGGGAAACAGCCCGAAATTCACGTTCATCGGCTGGAAGGTCCTGGCGTCCGCATCGCCGGTGATATGCGCGATCAGCGCGCCCATCGCCGTTTCACGCGGCGGCGGCGGCAGGCTGCGTCCCAGAATTTCGGCGGCGGCCAGTCGCCCGGCGACCAGGCCCATTGCCGCGGATTCCACATAGCCCTCGACCCCGGTGATCTGCCCGGCAAAGCGCAGGTTCGGGCGCGTGCGCAGCCGCATCTGCGCATCGAGCAGCGTGGGTGAGTTGAGAAAGGTGTTTCGGTGAATGCCCCCCAGCCGGGCGAACCCGGCCTGTTCCAGGCCCGGGATCATGCGGAAAACCTCGGTCTGGGCGCCGTGCTTCATCTTGGTCTGGAAGCCGACAATATTATAGAGCGTTCCCAACGCGTTATCGCGTCGCAATTGCACCACGGCATAGGGCTTGCGCGCCGGGTCGTTGGCGTTCGTCAGCCCCACGGGCTTCATCGGTCCGTGCCTGAGCGTCTCGCGTCCGCGTTCCGCCATGACCTCGATCGGCAGGCAGCCGTCGAAATAGCCGGCGGTTTCGCCCTCGTGGAACTCGGCCTTGGGGGCGGCGAGGATGGCGTCGATGAAGGCCTCATACTGATCGCGGTTCATCGGACAATTGAGGTAGGCCTTGCGCTCTTCCTCGGTTTCGCCCTTGTCATAGCGGGACTGGAACCAGGCCTTGGACAGGTCCACCGTGTCAAAGTGCACGATGGGTGCGATGGCATCGAAAAACGCCAGCGAGTCGGTTCCGGTCTCGGTGCGGATCGCCTGGGCGAGGGCGTCCGAAGTCAAGGGACCGGTCGCGAAGATCCAGTGTCCGTCGCGGGGCAGGGTGGTGATCTCGCCGGGTTCCGTGCGAATCAGGGGATGGGCGCGCAACCGCTCGGTCACGGCTTGCGAGAACGCCTCGCGGTCGACCGCCAGCGCGCCGCCTGCGGGCAGCGCGTTGCGGTCGGCCATGGCCATGACGAGCCCGCCCGCCGCGCGCATTTCCCAGTGCAGAAGGCCCACTGCGTTCTGTTCGTCATCGTCCGACCGGAACGAGTTCGAGCAGACCATTTCCGCGAAATCGCCGGTCTGGTGGGCAAATGTGCCGACCGTGGGTCGCATCTCATGCAAGACGACAGGCACGCCGGCTTCGGCTGCCTGCCAGGCGGCTTCCGATCCGGCCATCCCGCCGCCGACGATATGAAGTGTCTCGGTCATGGCAGAGATGTAGCCGGGGCGGGGATCAAAGAAAAGGGGCGCCGAGGCGCCCCTTTGACGGTCGGATCAGGCCGTGGCGGGCGTCCGGCCGGTCAAGGCGTCGATCGACCAGGCGCCGGCCCCCGTGATGGCCAGCAGCAGGAAGCCCCCGCCGAGGCCAAGGTTCTTCATGAACATCGTCATCTGCATCTGGTTGGCAGGGTCGAAATGGAACATCAGACCCGCCAGGATCGAGAACCCGCCAAGGGCCAGCGCCGCGATCCGGGTCTGAAAGCCCAGCAGAACGGCGATGCCGCCCAGCAGTTCCAGCGCGATGACCGGCCAGGCAAGGAACGCCGGCACACCGCCTGCGGCCATGTAGCCGGTAAAGGCCTGCACATCGGCCAGCTTGCCCAGACCGGCGACGATGAACAGGATGGCGAGCAGGATGCGCGCGGCGAGAAGAGCGAAAGGTGTCATGTGGGTCTCCGGGGTGAAGGTTGCCCTCGGGACCTAGCGCGCATCCGGGTCGCCGCGCCATTCGCCATGTTTTCACAGACTCTGTGCGAAAATGCGCTAAAGCAGAGCCATGCGTTCGACCCGTTCGGGATCGGGGAAGGGACGGTAGAGGCCGAAATCCACGCGGGCGATGTGCTGGTGCACCTGGTCATGACGGTGCACGGCCTCATCGCCGCCCAAACCCAGGAAACGAAACGCGGAATCGAGTTGGGCGAGATCCCGGACCTCGATCTCCAGCAGGAAATCGGCGCAATCATCGCCCCCCAGGTTCAGCTTGCGGCGCATCAGGCGCCAGCCCTCGATCCGACCGTCATCGCGCAACAACGACAGCCAGGCGTCCAGCGCATGGGCAAAGACCAGTGCCTTGGCGTCGGATTTCAGATCGATCATGCAGTGATAAATGTTCATGGCCGGGCCCTTGTGAGACCCGGCCACTGAAGCATGAAAGCGTGAACAAGCCGTTACGCGTCGTCGCCCTGTTCGACGACCCGCGCGACCGAGACGACCTCTTCGCCCTTGGCGGTGTTGAAGACCCGCACCCCGCCGGCGGACCGCGAGCGGAAGCTCACCTGATCCACGGGAACGCGGATCGACTGTCCGGTCGAGGTGGCAAGCATGATCTGGTCGCCGGGGTCCACCGGGAAGCTGGCCACCAGCGCGCCGCCGCGCATCGCCTTGTCCATCGCCATGACGCCCTGGCCGCCGCGCCCGCGCACCGGGTAATCATGCGAGGACGACAGCTTGCCGGCGCCGCCCTTGGTGACGGTCAGGATCAGGTCCTCGAGCGCCGACATCGCCGCATAGCGGTCGGTGCTGAGTTGCCCGACCTCGACCCCGGCGTCGTCCTCGTCGGTTTCGGGCTCGTCCGTCGCCCCGGCCATCAGGCGGCGCTGCTTCAGATAGGCGGCGCGTTCCTCGGGCGTGGCTTCGAAATGGCGGATCACCGACATCGACACCACGGTATCGCCGTCCGCCAGGCGGATGCCGCGCACGCCGGTCGAATCGCGCCCCTTGAACACGCGCACGTCCGTTGTCGGGAAGCGGATCGCCCGGCCCATTGCGGTGACCAGCATCACGTCGTCGTCCTCGTCGGCGATCCGCGCGTTCACCAGGCTGACGCCCTCGGGCAGCTTCATCGCGATCTTGCCGTTGCGCATCACGTTGGTGAAATCGCTCAAGGCGTTGCGGCGCACGTCGCCTTCGCTGGTGGCGAAGACGATCTGCAGATCGTCCCATTCGGTTTCCGGGGCATCCACCGGCATGATCGCCGCGATCGACACCCCCGCGGGAATCGGCAGGATGTTGACGATCGCCTTGCCGCGCGCCGAGCGGCCCGCCATCGGCAGGCGCCAGCACTTCAGCTTGTAGACCATGCCATCGGTTGTGAAGAACAGCAGATGCGTATGGGTGTTGGCGACGAACAGCGTGGTCACCACGTCGTCTTCCTTGGTCGCCATGCTGGACAGCCCCTTGCCGCCCCGGTTCTGCGCCCGGAATTCGACCAGCGGCGTGCGCTTGATATACCCGCCCGAGGTGATGGTCACGACCATGTCCTCGCGTTCGATCAGGTCCTCGTCGTCCAGGTCGCCCGCCCAGTCGATGATCTCGGTCCGCCGGGGCACCGCGAAGAGGTCCCGCACCTCGTCCAGCTCGGCGGTGATGATGCCGAGGATTCGCGCGCGCGACCGCAGGATATCCAGGTAATCCTTGATCTTGGCCGCCAGATCCTCCAGCTCGTCCGTGACTTCCTTCACCCCCAGCGCGGTCAGGCGCTGCAGACGCAGTTCCAGGATGGCGCGGGCCTGGATTTCGCTCAGGTTATAGGTGCCGTCGTCGTTCAGCGTGTGGCTGGGGTCATCGATCAAGCGGATGTAGCCGGCGATATCGGCGGCGGGCCAGCGGCGGGTCATCAGTTTCTCGCGCGCGTCAGCCGGATCGGCCGAGGCCCGGATCGTCGCCACCACCTCGTCCACGTTCGACACGGCGACCGCCAGACCGCACAGCACATGGCTGCGCTCGCGCGCCTTGTTCAACTCGAATGCCGTGCGGCGGGTGACGACTTCCTCGCGGAAGGCAATGAAATGATGCAGGAAATCCCTGAGCGTCAGCTGCTCGGGGCGGCCGCCGTTCAGGGCCAGCATGTTGCAGCCGAACGAGGTCTGCATCGGGGTGAACCGGAAGAGCTGGTTCAGCACCACATCCGGCGTCGCGTCGCGTTTCAGTTCGACCACCACGCGCACGCCGATCCGGTCGGATTCGTCGGCGACATGGGCAATGCCGTCGATGCGTTTGTCGCGCACTGCCTCGGCGATCTTTTCGACCATCTGCGCCTTGTTCACCTGATAGGGTATCTCGTCGACGACGATGGCGTAGCGGTCCTTGCGGATCTCCTCGACCCGGGTCTTGGCGCGCAGGATGACCGATCCACGCCCTTCGAGATACGCCTTGCGCGCGCCACCCCGGCCCATGATCTGCCCGCCGGTCGGAAAATCCGGCGCCGGGACATACTGCATCAGGTCTTCCGAGGTCAGGTCGGGGTTCTCGATCAGCGCCTTGGTCGCGTCGATCACCTCGCCCAGGTTGTGCGGCGGAATGTTGGTGGCCATGCCGACTGCGATACCGCCCGCGCCGTTGACCAGCATGTTCGGAAACCGCGCGGGCAGGACGGTCGGCTCCTGGTCCTTGCCGTCATAGTTGTCCTGGAAATCGACGGTGTCCTTGTCGATATCGGCCAGCATGTAATTGGCCGATTTCGCCATCCGCACCTCGGTGTAGCGAAAGGCCGCGGCCTTGTCGCCGTCCATCGAGCCAAAATTGCCCTGACCGTCCAGCAGCGGCAGCGACATCGAGAACCCCTGCGCCATCCGCACCAGGGCATCGTAGATCGCGGCATCACCATGCGGGTGATACTTGCCCATCGCATCCGCCACCGGCCGCGAGGACTTGCGGTACGGCTTGTCAAAGGTGTTGCCGACCTCGTGCATGGCGAACAGGATGCGCCGGTGCACCGGCTTCAACCCGTCGCGCAGATCGGGAATCGCGCGGCTGACGATCACGCTCATCGCGTAATCCAGATAGGCGGTGCGCATTTCCTGAACGATGGAAACGCCAGGCGCCGCGGGGGGCTTGCCGCCGGTTTCCGTCGGGTTTTCGATCTCGTCGCTCACCGGGGCCTCACGCGTCTTTTCCACAAGATTTTGTTGGGCCTCTTATACCCGAACCCTACCCGCAGGCGCAATGGCCGCCCCCCTCCGAAACCGAAAAGGACGCCCCGAAAGGCGCCCCTTCTCATCTTGTCGCAAATACGCACCAGGGGGTTCTCAGGGGGGAGTGTGCTCCCCCCTGAGGCGGGGGTGCGGGGGCTGCGGCCCCCGCCGCCGCCCCGCCGCCCCGGTCACAGCGTCAGCGCGGGAATGATCTGCTTCTTGCGGCTCATGATGCCGGGCAGCACGACCGTGTCCCCGGTGACGGTGGCGCCAAAGCTCTTTTCGGCCAGCGTCCTGACCAGATCGTTCGGCACCAGAAGCGTCGCTTCCTCGTTCAGGATGTCCACCACGAACAGCAGCACCTGATCCGCGCCATCCTCCTTCGCCACATCGACCATCGCGGCCATCAGGCTGTCCTTGCGGTCCAGCACCAGTTTGGGCGCGGTGGTTTCCAGCACCGAAACCCGCAGCTCCTTGCCGGCGACGGTGTATTCCTTGCTGTCCATCCGCAAGAGCGCCGCATCCGAAAACGCCGAGATATCCGATTTCGCCTCGAACAGCGCGGTTGCCAGTTCGGGGATCGCCACGCCCAGATCGGCCGCCAGGGCCTCGGCCACGGCGCGGTCATGGGGGGTGGTGGTCGGGCTGCGGAATTCCAGCGTGTCCGACAGGATGCACGACAGCATCGCGCCCTTGATCCCGCGCGGCGCCGCCGCCAGCGCCTCGTTGCCCATCAGGTCGTAAAGGATGGTCGCCGTGCAGGCCAGCGGGCGGATGGTGATGTCGATCGGGCCCTTGGTCTCCAGCCCGCCGACCAGCTTGTGATGGTCGATGATCTGGCGGATGTCGGCGGCATTGATGCCCGCGGGCAGTTCGGCGGGGTTGTTCGTGTCCACGATCACCACCGGCTGGCCTGCGTCCACGTCGGCGACGATCTCGGGCTTGTCCAGCCCCCAATGCGCCAGCACGAAGGCGGCTTCGGTGTTCGGTTCGCCCAGCAGCACGGGTTTCGCGGGCGTGCCGGTATGGGTCAGATACCAGGCCCAGGCGATGGGCGACCCGGTCGAGTCGGTGTCGGGGGACTTGTGGCCAAGGACGAGCGTGGTCATGGGGCGATTTCCGTGCACTGGGATCGAGTTGCCGGCGTTATAGGCAAGGGGCGCGCGCAGGGAAAGGGGGGCGGCGCTTGCAGGCGGGCCCTGTCCGCCGCTAACGTGCCGCCATGCAGCGCGAAGCCGATCTCTACCCGCCCCTGAAGGCGCATTTCGAGGCCCGTGGCCTCATCGTCAAGGGCGAGATCGGCGCGGCCGATCTGGTGGCGATGGGGGGCGCCGATCCGGTCATCGTGGAAATGAAGCTGAAATTCTCGCTGGCGCTGTATCATCAGGCCATCGCCCGACTGGCGGTCACCCCGCAGGTCTATCTGGCGGTGCTCAGGCCCGAGGGGCGCGCGGCGCGGCGCATGATCAAGGAGAACACCGCCCTCAGCCGCCGGCTGGGGCTGGGACTGCTGACGGTCCGGGCGCGCGATGGCCATGTCGAGGTTCTGGCCGAGCCCGGCCCCTATGCGCCGCGCCTTTCGAAGCCGAAGCGCGCGCGCCTTGCGGCCGAGTTCGCCCGCCGGCAGGGCGACCCCAACGCGGGCGGTGCCACGCGGCACGGTCTGGTCACGGGGTACCGGCAGGACGCGCTGCGCTGCGCGGCCTATCTGGCCGAATACGGCGCCGCGCGCGGGGCGGCCGTGGCGCGGGATACCGGCGTGCCGGTGGCAACGCGGATCATGGCCGACAACCATTACGGCTGGTTCCGTCGGGTCGAGACGGGGGTCTATGCCCTGACCCCCGAGGGGCAGCGCGGCCTGTCCGACTGGGACGGCGCGCTGCCCGACTGAGGCTCAGCCGATCACTTCGAACCTGTCGACATCGACCATGCCGTGATCGGTGATCTTCAGGTGCGGAATCACGGGCAGCGCCAGAAAGGCGAGTTGCAGGAACGGTTCCTCCAGCTCGACCCCCAGCGTTCGCGCGGCGGCGCGCAGCGCCACCAGCCGGTCGCGCACCGCTTCGAAGGGCTCCAGCGACATCAGCCCGGCGACCGGCAGCGCCAGTTCGGCCAGCACCGCGCCGTCCCGCACCACGACGAAACCGCCCTCGATCTCGCCCAGCCGGTTCGCGGCCAGCGCCATGTCCGCATAATCCGCGCCGACCACCGCGATATTGTGGTGGTCGTGGCAGACGGTCGAGGCGATCGCCCCCGATTTCAGCGCGAATCCCCGCACGAAGCCGTTGGCGATGTTGCCGTTCTTGCCATGGCGTTCGATCACCGTGATGCGCGCCAGATCCTGCGCCGGATCGGGCCGCTTGTCGCCATCCGTCGCCGGGATCTGCAGGCGCAGATGCTCGGTCAGGATCTTGCCCGGCCAGATGCCGATCACCGGCGTTTCCGGGTTGTTGCCGGCGTAGCGGAAGCTTTCGGGCGCGATCGGCGGCACATGCACGGATTGGCGCGCGACCGGTTCGATCACCTCGCGCCCCGCAAAGGCCGCATCGTCGGCCAGCACGCCGCCGCACAGGACCATGCTGGCGCGGCAATCCGCCGGATCGTCCAGCACCACGATGTCGGCGCGCTTGCCGGGGGCGATCTGGCCGCGATCCTTCAGGCCAAAGGCCTCGGCCGCCGACAGCGACGCGGCGCGATAGACCGACAGCGGATCGCGGCCCTTTTCGATGAGGCGCCGGATCATGTAGTCCAGATGCCCGTGTTCGGCGATGTCCAGCGGGTTCCGGTCATCCGTGCACAGGCACATATAGGCCGAGGTCACGGGCGTCAGCACCTCGGCCAGCGCCTCGAGATCCTTGCTGACCGACCCTTCACGGATCAGCACCCGCATCCCCTTTTGCAGCTTTTCCACCGCCTCGGCGGCCGAGGTCGCCTCGTGTTCCGTGCGGATGCCGGCGCTGACATAGGCGTTCAGATCCTTTCCGCCCAGCAGCGGAGAGTGCCCGTCGATATGCCGCCCTTCGAAGGCCTTCAACTTGGCCATCGCGCCCGGATCGCGAAAGATCACGCCGGGA
The DNA here is from genome assembly GCA_020637555.1 of Rhodobacter sp. GTDB lineage: Bacteria > Pseudomonadota > Alphaproteobacteria > Rhodobacterales > Rhodobacteraceae > Pararhodobacter. Next base: position 332,915 of record JACKKF010000003.1, read on the forward strand.
TAGTTCATGAACTCGGCCAGTCCGATCACGCGGGGATGGTCGGCCAGGGGGGCCAGATCATCCGCCGTCAGTTCGGCCCCCGCCGTTTCCATATGTGTCGAGGGCACGCAGGACGACAGGTTCACCCGGATATCCATCACCGTGCGCGCCGAGGCGTCCAGGAAATAGCGGATCCCCGTCAGGCCGCAGACATTGGCGATTTCATGCGGGTCGCAGATCGCGGTGGTGACGCCCCGGGGCAGCACGCAGCGGTCGAATTCATAAGGCGTGATGCAGGACGATTCGATATGCAGATGCGTGTCGATGAAGCCGGGCACCAGGAGCTTGCCGGTCACGTCGATGACCCGCTTGCCCTCGTAACTGGCGCCGATGCCCACGATCCGGTCGCCGCAAATGGCCACGTCGCCCGGAATCCTTGCGCCTGTCACCATGTCCCAGACGGTGCCGCCCGTCAGCACCAGATCGGCGGGTTCGTCGCCGCGCCCCTGCGCGATACGGGTTTCCAGCGTCACGACGACAGCCTCCGCAGGCGCTCGATCAGGCTGGAGGTATCCCAGCGTCCGCCGCCCATCTGCTGGATGTCCTTGTAGAACTGATCGACCAGCGCGGTCATCGGCAGGGGCGCGCCGATCTCGTTGCCGGTCTGCAGGCAGATGCCCAGATCCTTGCGCATCCAGTCCACCGCAAAGCCATAGTCGAACTTGCCGTCCAGCATGGTCGCGTGCCGGTTCACCATCTGCCAGCTTCCGGCGGCGCCGCCCTGGATGACCTCGACCACGGCCTTGCCGTCCATGCCGGCCTTTTCGCCAAAGCGCAGCGCCTCGGCCAGACCCTGCACCAGACCCGCGATGCAGATCTGGTTCATCATCTTGGCGATCTGTCCCGCGCCCGACTCGCCCAGCCGCTTCACGGTGCGGCCATAGGCCTGCATGATCGGTTCCGCGCGGGCATAGTCCCCCTCGGTCCCGCCGCACATGATGCTGAGAACGCCGTTTTCCGCCCCCGCCTGACCGCCCGAGACCGGCGCGTCCACAAAGCCGATGCCCTGCGCGCGGGCCTCGGCATCCAGCGCGCGGGTGATGGCGGCCGAGACCGTGGTGTGATCGACGAACACCGCGCCGGCGCCCATGCCCGCAAAGGCGCCGTCGTCGCCCCGGCAGACCTGCGCCAGGTCGTCGTCGTTGCCGACGCAGGCCATCACGAATTCGGCGCCCTCTGCCGCCGCGCGCGGGGTAGGGGCGGCGCTGCCGCCATGCTCGGCGGCCCAGCGGTCCGCCTTGGCCGCGGTGCGGTTGTAGACCGTCACCTCATGCCCCGCACGGGCCAGGTGGCCAGCCATCGGATAGCCCATGACCCCCAGACCCAGAAATGCCACCTTGGCCATGCGTTCCCCTCTCTGCCGATGGTTTGAATTGCGCTTGCGCGCCCGAGGCCATAGGAAACGAACCACGATCCAAGGTCAACACGACGAGGCTGTCTGCCATGCTTTCCACCTTCCGCTGGCTGTTTCGCATCGCAACGGCGCTGGTGGTTCTGGCTGTGGTGGTGGTGGTCGGGGTCTATTATTTCCTCTCGCGGTCCTTGCCCGATTACGACACGACCTGGCGGGTGCGCGGGATTTCCGCCGATGTCGAGATCGCGCGCAACACCTGGGCGGTGCCGCATATCTTCGGTCAGTCCGACGCGGATGTGTTCTTTGGTCTCGGGTTCGCGCATGCGCAGGACCGCCTGTGGCAGATGACGCTGATGCGGCGCACCGTGCAGGGCCGGTTGAGCGAGATCTTCGGCGAGCGCACGCTGCGCACCGACGAGCTGATGCGCCGGCTCGATCTGTATCACCTGGCGCAGGAATCGGTCGCTGCCCAGGATGACGACACGCTGGCCGCGCTGGATGCCTATGCGCGCGGGGTGAATGCCTGGATCACGCTGGTGAATGACCGGGCGCTGGGCCGCGGCGCGCCTGAGTTCTTCCTGTTCCCGGGCGAGGTCAGCCTGTGGCAGCCCGCCGATTCCATCGCCCTCATCAAGCTGATGGCCGTGCAATTGTCCGGCCAGCTCGAGAACGAGGTGCGCCGCGCCCGCCTGTCGGCCCTGATCGGCGAGGCCCGCACCCGCGACCTGATGCCCGAGGATGACACGCAGGGGCTGGCGGCGTTGCCCGATTTCGCCAGCCTGTTCCCGACCGTGACACGGACGCAGCTGGCCATGGCCCCGGTTCAGCCGCAGGACCTGCCGGGCGGTGCGCTGTCGCCGTTCAACACCTTCGACATGGCAGGGGCGTCGAATGCCTGGGCTGCGGCCCCCAGCCGCAGCGCCAATGGCGGCACGCTCCTGGCCAATGATCCGCATCTGGGGTTTTCCGCGCCGTCGATCTGGTATCTGGCGCGGCTGAACCTGTCCACCGGGGCGGTGACGGGGGGCACGATCCCGGGCATTCCGGCGGTCCTCATCGGCCGGTCCGAGGCCCTGGGCTGGGCGCTGACCTCGTCCTATCTGGACGATCAGGACCTGTTCATGGAGGAACTGGACCCGGACGACCCCACCCGCTACCGCACCGCCGACGGCTGGGCGAGTTTCGAGACGCGCCGCTCGATCATCCAGGTCGCGGATGCCGATCCGGTGACCGTGACACTGCGGTGGTCGCAGAACGGTCCCATCCTGCCGGGCAGCCATTTCTCGCTGGCCTCGGTCACGCCGCCGGGCAGCGTGGCGGCCCTGTCGTGGACGGCATTGACCGGCGACGATACCTCGATGAGCGCCGCCATCGGCATCATGCGCGCGCAAGGCGTCGATCAGGCGCTGGCGGCGGGCGAGTCGTATGTCGCCCCGTCGCAGAACCTGACGGTCATCGATCACGACCATATCGCCATGCAACTGATCGGCCGGATGCCGCGGCGCGATTCCGCCAGTCCCACCCAGGGCCGTATGCCGTCGCCCGGCTGGGATCCGGCGGCGCGCTGGCAGGGCACCTTTCCCTACAGCGCGAATCCGCGGTTCTACGATCCGCCGACCGGTCTGATCGGCAATACCAACAACAAGCCGCTGGACCGGCCGTTCCCTCTGCATGTCAGCTTCGACTGGGGCGACACGATGCGCATTCAGCGGTGGGTGCGGCTGATGCGTCAGCGCACCGTTCACACGCGCGAAAGCTTCATCGAGGCGCAGCTCGATACCGTCAGCCAGGCGGCGCGCACGCTGCTGCCGCTGGTCGGTGCGGAACTGTGGTTCCAGGGCGATCCGGCCGAACCGGGCACCCCTGAATCCCAGCGCCAGATCGCCCTGCAATTGCTGGCCGACTGGAACGGAGAGATGTCCGAACATCTGCCCGAACCCCTGATCTATGCCGCCTGGATGCGCGAATTGCAGTTCCGGCTGATCCGCGATGAACTGGGGCCCACCGCCGACATGTTCACCCATCTCGAGCCCGAGTTCATCGAGCGCGTGTTCAACAACACCGATGGCGCCGGGGCCTGGTGCGACGTCGTGCAATCCGCCGTTGTCGAAACCTGCGTCGACATCGCGCGCACCGCGCTGGACGCGGCGCTTCTGGATCTCGAACAGACCTATGGCCCGGCGATCGAAAGCTGGCGCTGGGGCGATGCCCACCAGGCGACGCATGATCACCCGGTCCTGGGCGACGTGCCGATCCTGCGGCATTTCGTGAACATCCGCCAATCGACCAGCGGTGGCGACAACACGCTGATGCGTGGCCGCACGCTGGGCGGGCCGCCGGGCGAGCCGGAACCCTTTCTTAACGTCCATGGCGCAGGATACCGTGGCGTCTATGACATGGCCGATCCGGAGGCGAGCGTGTTCATCATTTCCACCGGTGAATCCGGTCACCCGTTGAGCCGCCATTATGACGATCTGGGCGTCCTGTGGCGGCGCGGCGAATATATCCCCATGACGCTGGACCCGGACCTCGCCCGCGCCGGGGGGGTTGGCGTGACCCGACTTGAACCTCGGCCCTGAGGGGCGCATATTCCCGATCTGTCAAGCGTTGCCGAGTGTGCCGATGATCTATGAAACACCCGCCGAATGGACCGATGCCGCGCACAAGCGCGTGCTGCTGTTCGGCATGTCCGGTCTGGGCAAGACCCGCATCTCCTCGATCCTGCGCGACGGGGGGTGGTTCCACTATTCGGTCGATTACCGGATCGGCACCCGCTACATGGGCGAAGCCATCGCCGACAATTTCAAGCGCGAGGCGATGAAGGTTCCCTTGCTGCGCGAATTGCTGCTGTCGGATTCGGTGCGGATTGCCTCGAACATCACGTTCGACAATCTTGCGCCGTTGTCCACCTATCTGGGCAAGCCGGGCGATCCCGCGCAGGGCGGTCTGCCGATCGAGGAATATCGCCGCCGCCAGGCCCAGCACCGCGACGCCGAGATCGACGCGCTGCTGGATACCCCGAAATTCGTGAACCGGGCGCTGGACATCTACGGCTACAAGAACTTCGTCTGCGACACCAGCGGCTCGATCTGCGAGGTCGTGAACCCTGAGAACCGCGTGGACCCGGTGCTGAGCGTGCTGTCGCGCCACCTGGCCCTGGTCTGGATCGAGGGCAGCGACGACCACACCCAGGCGCTGATCGAACGGTTCGACCGCGCGCCCAAGCCGATGTATTATCGCCCGGAATTCCTGCTGGACTGCTGGAGCGCCTATCTGTCCGAGACCGGCCGAATGCCCGGGGCGGTGGACCCGGACGCCTTTGTCCGCTGGACCTATGCCCGCGCGCTGGCCCATCGCCAGCCTCGATACGCGGCAATGGCGGCGCACTGGGGGCTCAAGGTCACCGCCGACCAGATCGCCCAGGTGAACAGCCCGGCGGATTTCACCGCCCTGATCGCCGAGGCGCTTGCCAAGCGTGGGTCCCGGGCAGCCTGAGGACCCGCGCCTCAGCCCCCGGAACAACGGAACACGGACCATGCCGATTACCCTGCCTGCAAACCTGCCTGCCTTCGACGTTCTCTCGCGCGAGGGGGTGATGGTCATGTCGGACACCCGCGCCGCCCGTCAGGACATAAGACCGCTGAAGATCGGCCTCCTGAACCTGATGCCCAAGAAGATCCAGACCGAGAACCAGTTTGCCCGGCTGATCGGTGCCACGCCCCTGCAGATCGACCTGCGCCTGATCCGCATGAGCGAGCACCAGACCAAGAACACCGCCGCCGAACACATGGAGGAGTTCTACAAGCCCTTTCAGGAGGTGAAGGACGAAAAGTTCGACGGGCTCATCATCACCGGCGCGCCGATCGAACACCTGCCGTTCGAAGAGGTCACCTATTGGGACGAACTGTGCGAGGTCTTCGACTGGACCCAGACCCATGTGCAATCCACCTTTGGCGTGTGCTGGGGGGGGATGGCGATGATCAACCACTTCCACGGCGTGCCCAAGCATATCCTGGACCACAAGGCCTTTGGCTGTTTTCGCCACCGCAACCTCGCGCCGGCCTCGCCCTATCTGCGCGGGTTCTCGGATGATGTGCTGATCCCGGTCAGCCGCTGGACCGAGATGCGCCAGGACGAGGTGGACGCCGCCCCCGGGCTGACCACGCTTCTCGGCTCGCCCGAGGTCGGTCCCTGCCTGGTCGAGGATCCGGCGCATCGCGCGCTCTATATCTTCAACCATTTCGAATACGACTCGGGCACCCTGAAAGAGGAATACGACCGCGATGTCGCAGCGGGCAAGGCGATCAATGTGCCGGTGAACTACTACCCCGGCGATGATCCGTCGCGGGCGCCCCTCAATCGCTGGCGCAGCCACGCGCACCTGCTCTATGGCAACTGGCTGAACGAGATCTATCAAAGCACGCCGTTCGATCCGTCGCGGATCGGCGAACCCGCCTGACTGGCGCAGGGCGCGCAGGGGGCACCGCGCCCCCGCGCGCCATCGCGCGCGGGCGGGTTTGCGCGCGTCCGGGCCAGCCCAGGCCGTGTTTGCCGCACAAAGATGCGGCCGGGGCGGTTTCGCTCATCCGCCGGGGCTGTTAGGCTGGGGTCTCATCGGAGCAGGCCTCCGCCATTCACCCCGACCGACAGGAGTTCTCATGACCCAGGCCGCCAAGCAGGCCCAAGCGGGTGACACCGTTCATTTCCATTACACCGGCACCCTGGCTGACGGCAGCGTGTTCGACAGTTCCGAGGGGCGCGAACCCTTGTCCTTCACCCTGGGATCGGGGCAGATCATTCGCGGGCTCGATGCCGCCATCACCGGCATGGCGGTGGGCGATGCCAAGACCGTGACCATTCCGGCGGCCGACGCCTACGGCGAAGCGGACCCGAACGCCCGTCAGGCCATCCCGCGCGCGCAGATTCCGCCGCATATCCCCACCGATCCGGGCACCGCGCTGCAGATGCAGACCCCGCAGGGCCAGACGATCCCGGTGGTGGTGGTCGAGGCCAATGACGACGAGGTCATTCTGGACGCGAACCACCCGCTTGCGGGCAAGGATCTGACCTTTGCGGTCGAGATCGTGGCGATCGCCTGATACCGGTCTGATCCGGACCCTGGCGCGGTGCGAAACCGGTTTCCAGACCGCGCGCGCCGCGCTAAGACCCGCGCATGGCCAAGCTCTATTTCCACTACTCGACCATGAACGCGGGCAAGTCGACGATCCTGCTGCAGGCGTCGCACAATTACCGTGAACGCGGGATGCAGACCTATCTTCTGACCGCGCAGTTCGACAACCGCGCGGGCGACGGGCGCATCGCCTCGCGGATCGGTATCGGCGAAGCGGCCGATACCTTTGCCCCGGACGAGGACCTTTTCACCAAGATCGAGACCCGGCTTGCCCAGGGCCCCTGCGCCTGTGTCTTTGTGGACGAGGCGCAGTTCCTGTCCCGCGATCAGGTCTGGCAACTGGCGCGGGTGGTGGATGATCTGGGCGTGCCGGTCATGTGCTATGGCCTGCGGGTGGATTTCCGGGGCGCCCTGTTTCCCGGGTCCTCGGCCCTGCTGGCGCTGGCCGACGAGATGCGCGAGGTCCGCACGATCTGTCACTGCGGCAAGAAGGCCACCATGGTGATCCGCCAGGGGCCCGACGGGCGCGCGCTGAAGGAAGGCGCGCAGGTGCAGATCGGTGGCAACGAAACCTATGTCTCGCTCTGCCGCAAGCACTGGCGCGAGGCCGTCGGCGACTGAGCGGCGCGCGAAGCCCGCAAAAAGAAAAGGCCGGTCCCCGCAGGTCCGGCCTTTTGTTCATGGAGCGGGCGATGAGATTCGAACTCACGACCCTAACCTTGGCAAGGTTATGCTCTACCCCTGAGCTACGCCCGCTCGATGGCCGTCGCATAGCATCCCGGGCCGGGGGCTGCAAGCGGGTTATCGGCGCAGTTCAAAGGCATCGAGGAACCGTTGCGACGGATCAAGATCACCGGACAGGGTGACCAGGCCCTGGGCCTGCACCTGCGTCAGCGGGGCAGGGCCATAGACCACGGCGGCCATGACATTCGCGTTGACGGTGACCAGGGTCGGCATGTCCCGCGGCGGGCCATCCGCGCAGGGGCGGGCGTCAAAGCCCTGGGGCGACAGGGTGGTGGCAAAACAATCGGCGCCCATGACAAAGGCCATTTGGGACTGGCCTGCGGCCGGCGGCGCGACCATGGCGCCCATGGACAGCATCAACGCGGTCGGACTGATGAACTTGCGCGGATCATGGCCCGGTTGCCGAACCCCCCAGACGCAAAGCGCGTCGATGATGCCGCGCGTGTCCCGGCCCGCGGCCGTCAGGTCATAGACCTGAACCGAGGCCGGCGGCGGCAGGGTGCGCCGCGTCAGCAGACCCGCCGATTCCAGATCGCCCAGGCGCTGGGTCAGCACATTGGTGGCAATGCCGGGAAGCCCGCCCTTGAGGGCGCCGAACCGCTTGGGGCCCAGCATCAGTTCTCGCAGCACCAGCAAGGCCCAGCGGTCGCCGATCAGGTCCAGCGCGTGGGCGGCCAGACATCCCTCGTTATAGCCTTTGCGCGGCATGATTTCCCCCGGATACTTGCGAATAGATATAATGAACTTGCAAAAAACAAGCAATGCGGATTAGGCTGATCCCGGAACGAGTGCGGCCCGTCAGGGCCTGGATCAACGGGAGACCCACAATGCAAGCATCCTTTCACGGCATTCCCTGCTGGTATGAGCTGACGACGCCTGAGCCCGAGGCCGCCGGCGCCTTCTACGCGGGGGTTCTGGGATGGGAGATGGTCGATGCCGGGGTCGAGGGCTTCGACTATCATGTCGCCAAGGCCGGCCCGGCGATGGTTGCCGGCATGTCCAAGCCGATGATGCCGGGCATTCCGCCGCACTGGCTGATCTATTTTGCCGTCAGCGATTGCGACGCCACGGCCGCCGCCATCGTCGCGGATGGCGGGCAGCAGGTGGTGGCGCCGATGGACATTCCCAACACCGGACGCTTTGCCATTCTCACCGACCCCCAGGGCGCGCGGTTCGGCATTCTGCAACCCAACGATGCCGAGGGCTCGGGGCTGGACCCGACAAAGCCCGGACATGGCAGTTGGCATGAGCTGATGTCCTCGGACCCCGTTGCCGGATTTGCGTTCTACGCCAAGCACTTCGGATGGGAAGCCGGTGATCGGGTGCCGATCGGCGAGGGCGGCGACTACCAGCTTTTCCGCCGCAACGGCGCGGATCTCGGCGGCATGATGGGCCTGCCGATGCCGCAGATGCCGCCGGTCTGGTTGCCCTATTTCAACGTGTCCGGCATCGACGCCGCCATGGCCGCGATTTCGGCGCAAGGCGGCGCGGTGACGCATGGCCCGATGGAGGTGCCCGGCGGCGGCTGGATCATCCACGGAACCGATCCGCAGGGCGCCTATTTCGCCCTCACCGGGCCGCGCTGACACCTACCAGTGGCCGATATTCGGAAGCGAGATCCAGGGCTCTGCGGGGGCCTGGGCCTCGCCTTTCTGCAAGAGCTCGATCGACACGTTGTCGGGGCTGCGCACAAAGGCCATGCGCCCGTCGCGCGGGGGGCGATTGAGGGTGACACCATTGTCGATCAGGTGCTGGCAGGTCGCATAGATGTCGTCGACCTCATAGGCGAGGTGGCCGAAATGGCGGCTGTCCGAGGGCAGGCCATCGTCGCCGTCCCAGTTCCAGGTCAGCTCGACCGGGCACTCAGGCTGGCCGGGCGGCGCCATGAACACCAGGGAAAACCGCCCCTGTTCGCTGTCGTAGCGGCGCGTTTCTTCCAGCCCGAGCAGCCGGTAGAAGGCCATCGAGGCCTCGAGATCCAGCACCCGGACCATGGTATGCAGATATTTGATCGTCATGCGTTCCGTCCTTGGAAATTCCCAGACCGCAAAGGTAATCCGCGTTCACGACAAAGTCTTGGGGGCAAGCGATGAAATTTGCCCTGCGTCCAGCGGCGTGCGATGCAACGCGCCGCGCATCACCAGGGTCACGGTGGTGAAGCTGACATAGAGCAGCAGATACCACGAGCCGAACTTGCCCCAGGTCACCAGATCGAAATGCCCCTGGCCCGCATAGACCCAGGTGCGGGTCAGCGTGCCGACATTCTCGGCGATCCACAGGAAAAAGGCCGACAGGAACGCCGCCAGCGGCAGCGGCATCCAATAGGCGTGATCGCCGGGAAAGAACCAGATGCGCGTGCGCCCGAACAGCAGAACCGTCGCCGCGAACAGGCCCAGGCGCATGTCGGGCAGCCAATGATGGGTGAAGAAGTTCGCATAGATCGCCACCGCCAGCAGAACCGTCGCCCAGAACGGCGGATAGGGGGCAAAGCGCATGTGGAAGATGCGGATCACCCGCGCCATGTAGCTGCCGACACTGGCATACATGAAGCCCGAGAACAGCGGCACGCCGGCGATCTCGAAGAGCCCGCTTTCCGGGTAATCCCATGACCCCTGCGCCAGCTTGAACACTTCCATCGCCGTGCCGGTCAGGTGGAACAGCGCGATGACCTTGGCCTCGGCCCAATCCTCGAGTCGCAGCCACAGGAACACCGCCTGCGTGAGGACCGCGAACAGAAACAGCGCATCATACCGGCTGAGCGCCCAGTCGGGTTGCCAGATCGCGCGTGTCAGCACGATCGCGATCAGGAACAGCCCGCCGAACAGCGCCGCCCATCCCTGCTTCAGGACGAACATGACAAAGGCGGCGGTGTGGCGGCTCATGCGCGCGCGGGCCCAATCGCCCAGGCGGCGCTCCAGTGCGGGGGTGCCGCGATCTTTCATCGCGCGCGCCCCAAGTTCTTGCGGTCAAAGCCCGCATTGATGCAAGATATGGACAAAACGAATCCCGGGACAGAAAGAGACTTCTCATGCCGCTGAGCGACGACCAATTGGCTGAAATCACCGCATCGCGGGCCAATCCGCAACTCACATTGCGGTCAGTGGCACCCGGGATGGAGAAACACCTCTACACCGCCCAGCCGGTTCTGGACCACGGGTTCGTCCGCGCCATCGACTACATGGGCGACGACAGCGCCATCGTGCAGGCCGCGCGCGTCAGCTACGGCGCGGGCACCAAACATGTGCAGAACGACGAGGGGCTGATCCGCTACCTCATGCGGCACTGGCATTCGACGCCCTTCGAGATGTGCGAACTGAAGCTGCATGTGAAGCTGCCGGTCTTCGTGGCGCGGCAGTGGATCCGCCATCGCACGGCGAATGTGAACGAATATTCCGCGCGCTATTCGATCCTGGACCGCGAGTTCTATATCCCCGAACCCGCGCAACTGGCCGCGCAGTCGACGATCAACAACCAGGGCCGGGGCGCGGTGCTGGACGGGGCCGAGGCCGCGCGCGTGCTGGCGCTGCTGAAATCCGACGCCGCGCAATGCTATGACCACTACGAGGAGATGCTCAGCCAGGACGGCCAGCAGGGGCTGGCGCGGGAACTGGCGCGGATGAACCTGCCGATGAACATCTACACGCAATGGTATTGGAAGACCGATCTGCACAACCTCTTCCACTTCCTGCGCCTGCGCGCCGACCCCCACGCCCAATACGAGATCCGCGTCTACGCCGAAGCCATCGCCGCCATGGTCCGCGACTGGGTCCCCGCCGCGTTCGCCGCCTTCGAGGACTACCGCATGGGCGGCGTCACGCTCTCCTCCAAGGCGATTGACGTGCTGAAACGGATGCTCAAGGGTGAGCAGGTCACGCAGGAGACCTCGGGCATGAGCAAGGGGGAATGGCGGGAGTTTGAAGGGGTTTGGGCCGACCGCGCGTAGGGGGGTGAAAAGGCTCCAGTGGAGCGTTTTCAGGCCCAAACGAGTGGAGCGGAGGCGAGGGACGAGGTTGAGGACTAGGAAGCCTCTTAATGACAATGGATTGTCTTTGTCGACACAAACATCTTTCTCGATTTCTATAGAGAAGATTAGGGCAGTGGCAAGCGTTGGCTTTAGAGAAATCGAGGCCCTGAAACGGCATCGGGAAAAATTAATATTCTCAGATCAAGTGCTAATGGAGTTTGATGAAAAACAGACAGGTAGTCTTTGCTCTTCGCTAAAGGAGCCCATTCTAGGAGGCAAGAAACAATATCGCTGCCTTTTGTTGCGTGAATTGAGTCCATAGAATGCCCAAAACAAGAAAGAAGTAGAAGCATTCCAGAGGCGAGTGAAGAGCCGATTACCGATTGAAAAGAAGTCTGCATCGAAAATCTTGACTGACCCCAAAAGAGGCCCGAAATGACCCGGTATTTAGGATATTTTAGACCTATTCAATCAGGGGAGGCCAGTTTTTCTTAAAAGAATTGACCCGGGAGCTCAGGTTCTCAGATACGCCGCCGCAAACGGAGATTTTTTGGCTACCCTCCCAGAAAAGCGAGCGACATTGTAAATCGGCGACGCGTTTAATTGGGAGATTCTTATTGGGTGATGCCAAGAACGCAAGAACAATAGCTATGTAATGATTGTCTCTCAGGACATGGAGACTTTGGGATGTTCGGACAAAACTTCTCACCTAAATGACTGGCTGGCAAAAGGAATTCAGACCAAGAGGGTCGCAATGCGTCGCAAGATACTCCGCGACGGCTCGCCTTACGGATGCTCTGAAAAAAAGCTAAATGAGGCAGTTTCCAAAAGGATCTGGAAGAAGAAACAAGAATACTTTCCTCTTCAGGAGAGGTGGAAACGCCAAAAGAGAATGCACATTTGAAATTCTGCGCACCAGCGCCACCTCAGGTCAATAAGCCCCCGTAGGTGCGCATTCACTGCGCACCTTCGTCCCATCCCCCTGTGACCCTCCGCCCCCCCCCGGTGCGCAATGAATGCGCACCCTACGGTATCGACATTTTGTGCCGCTCCTGACCCCGCCCCGGTGCGCAAAGACTGCGCACCCTACGGGTTGTCGCGGTGCCAGCTTGAATAGGGCCAATCGCGCGGATGGGCGACCAGCCCGTGTTTGACCGGGTTGATCCAGCAATAGCCGACATGCGCGCGCCAATCGTCCTCGTCGCGCAGGTGATGCTCCCAGAACCGCCGCTGCCAAACCCCATGTTCGCGCCGCCGCTCGTGGCTCGGCCTGCGCGGTCCTGCGGGGACGGCCCTTGAAAAGCGGGCCTTGATGACGCTCCACCGCGTCGAGAAATCGGCGTCCCCCTCGGGCAGGGCCCAGATGCAATGCATGTGATCCGGCAGGACCACCCAGGCATCGATTCCGAATGGACGCTCAGCCCGTGTCCGACGCACGGCGTCGCGCAAACTCTCGATTTCACGCACCAGCAGGTCCGATCCCCGCTGCGCGAGGTTGACCGTAAAGAAGATCCTTGCGCCAGGCAGGACGGGACGACGGTAACTGGACATTCCGGCATTCTGTGCTGTCGTGGTTAACAACACGTTTCCCGGAACGCCGCGCTCCTCCGGTGCCGAAGCATCGGGGTGCGCAAAGACTGCGCACCCTACGGGCGATTCTCCCTTGGTCCCGTCTCGCATCGGTGGGGCGAAACCCCGACCTGCCGCCGCCATTGTTCACCAGTCGCGCACAATACCCATCACGGGCCGGCCATTGTCAGCGCATCGCCACCTTGTCAAACCGCCCCCGGACGGGCGATCATGGCAGGATTATGACTGCCTCGACTTGAATCCCCTTTTTGGAAGGACGTCGACCATGCCCCGCGTTTCCCCGGCCGCCCTGGCGGCCGCTTGCCTGCTTATCATCCCGACGCTCGCCCCCACACCCGCCTCTGCCCATGCCCGACACGGGCAGGCCGGGGCCGAACGGGTGACGATCCGGATCGACTGTTTCCGTGGCCCCTGGCACGAGATCATCTGGGATCGACCCGAGGTGGATTTCACCGACGATCTCGTCTCGTATGGGTATTCCTTTGCCGAGGCCGAGGCCATCGGCTACCGCGTGTGCCGGGACCCGCAGGGTGTGGACGATCCGGACTATCTGGTGGGGACCCTGCGCGGCCTGCTGCGCGATCATCCCCCGCGCTGAGGGGCAGGGGCGTGACGCGGGGGCCCCGGACGACGCCATCAAGCCCGGGGCGCCCCGTGCCTGAAAACAGCCGTGCCTGGAAGAAACCGTACCCAGGGAAACCTGTGCCCTGGAAAAGCGAACCCCCGGCTCCGCGCGTGGCGTCCGGGGGAACAGGGCCGCCAAGGGCCTGAAAGTCTGGAGCGGGTAGCGGGAATCGAACCCGCGCGTTCAGCTTGGGAAGCTGACAGGCTACCATTACATCATACCCGCCGCTGACCGCCGATCTATCCGCGCCCGCGGGGCGCGTCAAGAGCGGCGCGCGTCGTTCAGAACGGGATGTCGTCGTCCATGTCCGAGCCGCCGCCAAAGCCGCCTGCGGACCCGCCGCGCGACCCGCCGCCCGAGGACCCGCCGCCGTAGCCGCCGCGCGATCCCCCGCGCGATCCGCCGCCATAGCTGTCGCCCATGCCGCCGTCATAGCTGTCGCCGCCAGCGTTGCCGCTGTCGCCGCCCCGACCGTCCAGCAGCGTCAGGTTGCCGGTGAAGGGGCGCAGGACGACCTCGGTCGAATAGCGGTCCTGGCCCGACTGGTCCTGCCATTTGCGGGTTTCAAGCTGACCCTCGATATACACCTTCGAGCCCTTGCGCAGATACTGTTCGGCAATCTTCGCCAGCGGCTCGCTGAAGATCGCGACCGAATGCCATTCGGTCCGTTCGCGCCGTTCGCCCGAGGCCTTGTCGCGCCAGGTTTCCGAGGTGGCGATGCGCAGGTTGACCACCTTGCCGCCGTTCTGAAAGCTGCGAACCTCGGGGTCGCGGCCAAGATTGCCGATCAGAATGACCTTGTTGACCGAACCTGCCATCGGTGCCCCCTGCGTCCCGTGTCCCGAATCTGTTGGCTTGCAGGGTTACACCACCTGACCCGGGTTTGGAATTCCCTAACGCCGCGCGGATTTCTGCGGATCGGCGCCCGGGGATCGGCCGGCGGGGACCGCGCGGCTTGGACTCGGCCCGATTCGGGCGTATACTGCGCCCGCTTGGGGACAGATGGGGCGACGTATGCTCAGGGTATTGGTGGCGGTCGGCCTTGTGCTGACGGCAAGCGGCGCCGAGGCGAACGGCCTGCGTCTGGGTGGCGGCGGCTCTGCGTCGCACGCGGATCGGTTTTCATCGGCGACCCGCTTGCTGGATACCCGCGCGGCGCGTCAGTATTCGGCATCCAGCCCGGAACGCGGCGCAGCGCCGGCGGTCACCTATACCGGACGGTATCGGGGCGAATACCTGACCCTCGCCCGCGAAGCCGCCCGTCATCACAATGTTCCGGAAGACCTGTTTCTGCGCCTGGTCCATCAGGAAAGCCGGTGGAACGCCGGCGCGGTGTCGCCGGCCGGTGCGCGTGGCCTGGCGCAGCTGATGCCCGAGACGGCGGCGCGACTGGGCGTGAACCCTGACGATCCGCGCCAGAACCTGGAAGGCGGCGCCCGGTATCTGCGCATGATGTATGATCGGTTCGGCGATTGGCGTCTGGCGCTGGCCGCCTATAACGCGGGGCCGGGGGCCGTCGAACAGCACAATGGTGTTCCGCCCTATGCCGAAACCACGGAATATGTGCGCATCATCCTGGGCGCGGGCTGACCGGGGCTGATGGCGCAGTCGCTGATGATTCCGCGGATCGACCTGCGGGCGCTGTTCACGGATGACGCGGCGTCGCTGGCGGAACTCAGGCGCGGCGTGACCGAGGTCGGGTTCCTGGTGGTGCACGACACCCCCATCGGCGCCCAACGGGTGCAGGCCGTGATTGCAGCCTATCGCGCGTTCTTTGCCCTGCCCGAGGCCGAAAAGGCGCAGGTGGACATGGCGCGCACCGGCGCCAACCGGGGCTGGGGCGGGCCGCGCAGCGAACAGGTGGACCCTGCCGCGAACCCCGACTTCAAGGAAGTCTTCGACATGGGGTTCGAGGTGCCGGGCTCGCCGCTGGGGGTTCATGCGCCCAACCTGTGGCCCGCGCGTCCCGAAGGCTTTCGGGCCACGCTGGAAGGGTATTATGCCGAGGCGCGGACCCTCGCCCTGCGCCTGCTGGGGGCCATCGCAGGCGTTTTGGGGGCCGATCCGGCCTTTTTCGACGACAAGTTTCAGGCGCCCATGGCCTTGCTGCGCGGAAATGCCTATCCGCCGCGGCCCGATTGGGCGGGGGCGCGGGATTTCGGCATCGGGGCGCATACGGATTACGGCTGTCTGACGCTTCTGGCGACCGATGGCGTGCCGGGGCTGGAGGTGTTGCTGCGCGACGGCACCTGGCTGCCCGTCCAGGCCGCGCCCGGCGCCTTTGTCATCAATTTCGGCGAGATGCTTGAAATGTGGTCGGGCGGGCGTGTGCGCGCGACGCCACACCGGGTCATCGGCGGGCCCGAGGCGCGGATTTCCGTCCCGCTGTTTTTCAACCCGTCGCCCGATGTGAACGTCGCGCCGCCCGGGTCGGGGCACACGATCCGCGCCGTGGATCACCTGCAACGCCGCTTTGACGAGACCTATGTGCACCTGCAACGGTCGCCCGGCAGCGCGGGTTGACCGCGCGCCCGGCGGGGCCGGTTGCCGGGTCACGCCGGGAACACGCTCAGGATCTCGTGCAGCGGCTTTTTCTGCTTGGCGATGGCGGGCACGGTCGCGTGGTCTGCGGGATAGCCGACCGGCAGGATCATCACGGGTTTTTCGGACGCCGGGCGTCCGCACAGGTCGTTCAGGAATTTCATCGGGTTGGGGGTGTGTTCCAGGCAGACCAGCCCGGCATGATGCAGCGCAGCGATCAGGAACCCGGTGGCGATGCCGACACTTTCGGGGACATAGTAATTCTTGAACCGGTCGCCATTCGGACGGGTTCCCCAGCGTTGGGCAAAGACCACGATCAGCCAGGGGCGCATCCGTCAGGTGCGGCTTCGACGCGCCCGTGCCGATGGGTTCGAGGGCCGCGAGCCATTCGTCCCCGGCGCCTCCGGCGTAGAAGGCGCGTTCCTCCTCCTCGGCGGCAGCGCGGATGCGGGCCTTCATGCCGGCGTCCGAGATCGCCACGAAATGCCACGGCTGGTGGTTCGCGCCGGATGGTGCGGTTCCGGCGGCCTCGATGCAGCGGGCGATGATCGCCTCGGGCACGGGGCGGCGGGCATAGTCGCGCACCGAATGGCGCTGGCGCATGTAGGCGAGAAAGGCCTCGGCCTGGGCGAGTGCCTGATCGTCCGGCCGCTGCACGCGATCGGGCAGGGGCAGGGGCGTATAGGACGGGGCGTCGGCGGCGGACATGGCGGACCTTTCCTGCGGTGTGCTCAAGGCCTAGCAGGCACCGCACGGTTGGTCGAGGGGACCCCGCACGCGGGCCACCCACGCCGTCGATCCCAGGGCAAGGCGCGCCAGCATGGCGCCCTCGGGACCCGCCGGCAGGCCGAGGCGCGCGGGTCGCGCAGGGCGCGCGGGCCCTTGCACGGGCGCGCGCACTATGGTCGAAACGCGGAACCTCTGGATGCAGCCCACCATGCCCACGCCCTTGCTCTTGATCCTGTCCGCCGCCGGTTTCGGCGCGTCGCCTCTGTTGATCGCGCTGAACGTCGACCATTTCCCGCCCTGGACACTGGGGGCATTGCGTGCGGCCCTGGGCCTGCCGCTGCTGATCTTCGCCGCCGGCCTGATGGGGGCGCAACGCAGACCCGACACGCATGATCTGGTGACCGCGCTTGTCGGTGGCATCCTGACCGTGTCGATCCCGTTCGTCAGCATGGCGGCGGGAATGCAGTATATTCCATCCGGCATGGGCGGGATGCTCTATGCGACCATGCCGCTGTTCACGCTGGCGCTGGCCGCGCTGTTTCTGAAAGACGAACCCGCGACCCTGGAACAGGCCATCCGCATTGCCGTGGGCATTTTCGGCGTGCTTCTGATCGCCGGGCCCGGGCTGATCGCGGACGGGCTGGGGCAGGCGGGGCTCGGCACCGCCCTGACGCTGATTTCACCCTTGAGCTATGCCGCCGGCAACGTCTGGTTTCGCCGGCGCCGCAAGATGGCCCCCCTGATGCTGTCGGCGGGGATGTTTCTGGTCGGTGCGCTCAGCGTGTGGCCGCTGGCGCTGCTGATCGACGGCACGCCCCATGTCGTGCCCTCGGTCTATGCCGTCGCCATCCTCATCGCGCTGGTGGTGCTGGCGACCGTCGCGCCGAACCTTCTGAACTATGCACTGGTCCAGCAGGCCGGCGCGAACAAGGCGGCGCTGGCGATGTTCCTGATGCCGGGTTTCAGCGTGGTGTTCGGCATGGTGTTTCTGGGCGAGCGTCTGCCGCTTCTGGCCTTTGCCGGGCTTGCGCTGGTGATCGGCGCATCGACCGCGCGCATTCCGGCCCGGTTCAGGTCAGGCGCAGCCCTCCCTCGCGTTCCAGAAAGCTGACCACGGCGTCGATTCCGCGTCCGTGGCGCATCTGCGCCAGAACATAGGGCTTCTTGCCCCGCGCGCGCTGCGTGTCCGCTTCCAGCAACGCCAGATCCACGCCGACATGGGGCGCGAGGTCGGTCTTGTTCACCACCAGCAGGTCGGATTTCGTCACGCCAGGCCCGCGTTTGCGTGGAATGTCCTGGCCGGCCGCGGTGTCGATCACATAGATCGTCAGATCGGCCAGTTCCGGGGAAAAGGTCGCCGCCAGGTTGTCGCCGCCCGATTCGATCAGGATCAGGTCCAACCCCGGGATTTCCGCGTTCAGCGCGGCCACCGCGGCCAGGTTGATCGAGGCATCCTCGCGGATCGCGGTGTGCGGGCAGCCGCCCGTTTCGACGCCCTTGATCCGCGCCTCGGGCAGGACCTGCGCGCGCAGCAGGTAATCGGCGTCCTCGCGGGTGTAGATGTCATTGGTGATGACCGCCATCGAACAGCGCGCGGCCAGCGCCCGGGCCAGATGTTCGGTCAACGTGGTCTTGCCGCAGCCGACAGGGCCACCGATTCCCACGCGCAGGGGGCCGTTGATGCTCATGTCCGGAAAATCCTCACATCCTGGGTTTCATGTTCCATGGCCGCAAGATCGCCCGCCAGCGCGGCGGTGGCCAGATCGTCGAGACCGGCGATCGCGGCACGCTCGGCGAGCGCGGCCAGCCGTGGCGCCAGACCGGCCAGCAGGCGCTGCCCCTCGGTCTGGCCCAGCGGGACATGGCGCACGGCGACAAGCACCAGATTGCCGGCAAAGGCCTGCAGGAACAGCGCGATGACCGTTTGCGGCGGCAGGCCCAGCGGTTGCGCGGCCGCACCCAGCGCCACGGGCAGGGGGCAGGCCGGAATGCTGCGGCCGGTGATGTCCGCGACGGTGCGCGCCAGCGCGGTGCCCTGATCCAGCGTTTCCGCCAGGCGTTCGGCCGAGGGCGCCAGCGCCCGCGCGATGGCGGCCAGATGGGCATGGTCGGCCCCGGGCCTCAGCGCCTGTGCCAGCAGCACGGCGTCCTGCCAGCCCGCGCCATGGCGCAGGATGTCCGTCAGCCAGTCCGACAGCGTGGCGGCATCCGTCACCTCGTTTCGGGCGATCACCCGCTCGAGCCCGTGCGAATAGGCGAAACCGCCGGTGGGAAACGCCGGCGACAGCCATTGCGTGAGCGCGAGCAGCGCAAGGTCAGTCATCGAGACGCTCGGCCACTTGCGCGTCCTTGCCGATCGAGACCAGCTTGATCTCGCGGGCCAGCCGGATCGTCGGTTTCAGTCCGAAGAACAGCGAGCCGATGATGAACAGCCAGGTCGCGGCATAGGTGGTGGCGGGACTGAGAAACAGGATCGAGCCCACCACGAACAGCCCCGCCGCGCTGAAGTCCACAAAGGTATAGGCGATCTCGTAGGCCGCCCAGATCCGGGCGTGTCGCGCCGAGCGGGTCTTGTTCTCCGGGTGGAACAGGGTCATGTGTCGTCCTCCTCGTCGCTGTGGGCGTGCGATCCGTGATGATGCACATGGCCCGCATGGGTTCCGGCGCGTGATGCCCGTGATCGTGCCCGTGCCCGTGCCCGTGCCCGTGATCATGCCCGTGCCCATCATCGTGCCCGTGATCATGACCCATCGTGCGACCCGTGCCATAGGCGCCGCTTTCGGGGGTAAAGGGTTCCCGTGCCCGGGCGATTCCGGCCCCCAGACCGCGCAGCATCCGTTCCAGAACCGGATCGTCGCGGATCAGCAGGCGCCCGGGTTCGATCTGGCAGGGCGTGTGCCGATTGCCGATGTGCCAGCACAGGCGCGGCAGATCGCCCGTGACCACCAGGACCTCCTCCTGGGCGGGAACGATGGCGATGGTGGTGCCGTCCTCCAGTTCGAAACCCCAGACGGCATCCAGATTCGTGACCGAGGGCAGGTCCACCAGGAACCCGACATCGGTTTCGGTCACCAGCCGCTTTCGGCGCATCAGGCGCTCGTCATAGGTCAGGACCACGCGGTCGTCGATGCGCGTGGGAGCCTGCGACAAAAGCCGGGAAACAGGGGGAAAATCGGTCATGGTCGGGTCCTGTGATACGGAATGTTAACCCTCGCAGAGGCAGACTGCGCCTGCAAGAGATGCAGGAGAGTCCCATGGCACCGCTGCCCGCCGCGGATGAACTGGCCGTGATCCGCGCACAGATCGACCGGCTGCGTCGGCGCGAGCGGGCGCTGTGTGCGGCGCTGACCGAGGGGCCCGCCACCGCGCGGCAGGGCAAGGTCGCGCGCGTCGAGGTTGTGGAACGGCTTTTGCGGGTGTTCGATCATCGGTTGCTGCCTGAGGCCGTGCGCCAGGACCCCGATTTCTGGCGCACCCGCCGCCATGTCGAGGTTCGCTGCCTGCCGTTGCGCGATGGGCTGTCTGCCGGTTTCCCCCCGCTGCCGGCGCATGAAACACCCGGACTGCCCCTGCAATAAGGCGGCCGGCGCGATCCGCGCCCGCGCCGCGCCTGTCCAGGCGCCAGGCCACGCGGGCACCTGCGCTGCGTTTTGGGGGTGGATCGGTCGGGGCGCCGGGTTGCCCGCCGGCAAGGGGGCCTTGGTGACCCGTGGTGCCGGTCTGGCCGGGCCGCAGCCCACAGGCCCGGGCCGAGGGCGCCGGTCGCGCATGGCGTCGCCGATGATCGGGGCGTGTGTGCAGCGCCGCCGCCGGCGCGGGCCAACCGATCCCGGCGGCACGCGCGCCCTCTCGGCGCCCTTGGCCGGTTTGCGTGCGCATAGCGGCGCGTGCATGAAGGGCGCGTGGCGTCGGGGGCAGTGCTGCTGCGGGAATGGGGCCGGAATGCCGCGCAAGATCCTGTCATGCCTCCCTGGAACGCAAAGATGGAATACGCGGGTCGACCTTGGAACACGTGCCACGGCCGAACTCGGGCCACGGCCGAACCCGGGCCGAGGTTCAGGCACGGGCTGCCGTCCGGACACGGGGCCGGCGTCTGGCTGCCCTGCATCCGGACCGGTGCGGCCCGCGTGGCCGGCCGCCCCTGCATTCCCGGCCTCAGAACAGGAAATACCGCTGCGCCAGGGGCAGTTCCGCCGCCGGTTCACAGGTCAGCAGTTCGCCGTCCGCGCGCACTTCGTAGGTTTCGGGGTCCACCGCGATCGCGGGCGTCGCGTCGTTCAGTTTCATGTCGGCCTTGGTGACGCCCCGACAGCCCCGCACGGCGACCAGGTCCTTGCGCAGACCCAGGTCCGCGCCCACGCCCGCCTCAAGCGCCGCCTGACTGACAAAGGTGACCGCCGCGCGTTCGACGGCCCGACCCAGCGCCCCGAACATCGGCCGGGAATAGACCGGCTGCGGTGTCGGAATCGAGGCATTCGGATCGCCCATCTGGGCCACCGCGATCGTTCCGCCCAACAGCACCATCTCGGGCTTGGCGCCGAAAAAGGCGGGGGACCACAGCACCAGATCCGCGCGCTTGCCGATCTCGATCGAGCCGATCTCATGCGCGATGCCATGCACGATGGCCGGGTTGATGGTGTATTTCGCCACATAGCGCCGGGCGCGGAAATTGTCGTTCTCGCCGGTTTCCTCGGGCAGGCGTCCACGCTGCTGCTTCATCTTGTGGGCGGTCTGCCAGGTGCGGGTGATGACCTCGCCAACCCGGCCCATCGCCTGACTGTCCGACGACAGGATCGAGAACGCCCCATGTCGTGCAGGATGTCCTCGGCGGCGATGGTCTCGCGGCGGATGCGGGATTCGGCAAAGGCCACGTCCTCGGGCACGGCGCGCGACAGGTGGTGGCAGACCATCAGCATGTCGAGGTGCTCCTCGATCGTGTTGACGGTATAGGGCATCGTCGGGTTGGTCGAGGACGGAATGACGTTCTGCGACGACACGACCTTGATGATGTCGGGGGCGTGCCCGCCGCCCGCACCCTCGGTATGAAAGGCGTGGATGGTGCGCCCCTTGATCGCGGCCAGCGTGTTTTCCACAAAGCCCGATTCATTCAGCGTGTCGGTGTGGATCATCACCTGCACGTCCATCTGATCGGCCACCGTCAGGCAGCAGTCGATCGCGGCCGGGGTGGTGCCCCAATCCTCGTGCAGTTTCAGTGCCGCGGCGCCGGCGGTGACCATCTCGACCAGCGCCTCGGGGCGCGAGGCATTGCCCTTGCCCGCCAGCGCGATGTTCATCGGCAGGCCATCCACCGCCTGCAACATGCGCCCGATGTGCCAGGGCCCCGGCGTGCAGGTGGTGGCCAGCGTGCCATGCGCGGGGCCGGTGCCGCCACCCAGCATGGTGGTCAGGCCCGAATGCAGGGCATCCTCGACCTGTTGCGGGCAGATGAAATGGATATGCGCGTCAAAGCCGCCTGGGGTCAGGATCCGGCCCTCGCCGGCGATGATCTCGGTTCCCGGGCCGATGATGACGGTGACGCCCGGCTGGGTATCGGGGTTGCCCGCCTTGCCGATGGCGGCGATCCGGCCATCGCGCAGGCCCACATCCGCCTTGATCACGCCCTGATGGTCCAGGATCAGGGCATTGGTGATGACGGTATCCATCGCGCCCTGCGCCCGCGTGACCTGCGATTGCCCCATGCCGTCGCGGATCACCTTGCCGCCGCCGAATTTCACCTCGTCGCCGTAAACGGTCAGATCGCGCTCGACCTCGATCAGCAGATCGGTGTCGCCCAGGCGGACGCGGTCGCCGGTGGTGGGGCCGAACATTTCGGCATAGGCCGCGCGCGAGAGGGTGTAGGGCATTCAGAGATCTCCCATGACCTGACCGTTGAAGCCGAAAACCCGCCGCGCGCCGCCCAGCGGGACCAGACGCACGCTGCGGGTCTGACCGGGTTCGAAGCGGACGGCGGTGCCGGCCGGTATGTCCAGTCTGAGGCCCCGCGCCGCGGCCCGGTCAAAGCTGAGGCCCGGGTTCGCCTCGGCGAAATGATAGTGCGAGCCAACCTGCACGGGCCTGTCGCCGGTGTTGGCGACGGTCAGTTCCGTGACGGGGGCGCCCGCGTTGAGGGTGATATCGCCCGCGGCCGGGATGATTTCGCCGGGGATCATCTCAGACCACCGCCGCCAGCGCGAGGCCCGCCGCGGCCGCCGCGCCGCCCAGCCCCCGCAGCGCCAGCGCGGGCAGCCCGCGAGCCAGCCCGATCCCGGCCAGATGCAGCGCCGCGGTGGTCAGCGCGAACCCGGCCGCATAGAGCATCAGGCCCGTCTGCGGCCCCTCGGCGCCGTGTGCCCAGCCATGCGCCGCGCCAAAGACCGCGATCAACGGCAGCGCCGCCGTCAGCGGCACCCGCGCGGCCAGCGCGACCAGCGCGCCCAGCAGCATGACCGAGGCCAGGATCATCGGCTCGACCGCCGGGAACCCCACCCCGGCCGCGCCCATCGCGCCGCCCGCCAGCATCGCCAGGACGAAGCTCACGGGCATCGCCCACAGCGCCCGCCCGCCCGTCTGCGCCGCCAGCAGCCCGACCGCCAGCATCGCCAGCACATGGTCCGCGCCGCGGATCGGATGGGCCAGACCGCTCAGCATGGTGCCGCTGTCATGGAGCCCGTGAGCCAGCGCCACCGAAGGCAGGGCAAGCAGGGCGAGGGCAAGGGGGAGTGTGCGCATGGGGACCTCTCAGCGGATCGGGTGGTGAACGGTGACGAGCTTGGTGCCGTCGGGAAAGGTGGCCTCGACCTGCACCGAGGGGATCATTTCGGCGATGCCCTCCATGCATTGCGCGCGGGTGACGACATGGGCGCCCGCCTCCATCAGATCGGCGACCGAACGGCCGTCGCGTGCGCCTTCGACCACGAAATCGGTGATGAGCGCGACGGCTTCCGGGTGGTTCAGCCTGACGCCACGCGCCAGACGGCCGCGCGCAACCATCGCGGCCAGACTGACCAGAAGCTTGTCCTTTTCGCGGGGTGTCAGGTTCATTCCAGTCTCCTAGATCTGCCAGACGCGGGGCAGGGGGCGGTCGCGCAGCACGGCCAGAACGCGGGCGATCTGGCGGCGCAGGGGCCATCCATCGGCGGCCAGCAGCCGCAGTGTGAGTTTTCCGTCAAAACCGGACGCCGCGCCGCGCACGCCCGGTTCGTCCAGCACCTGACGAACCGGGGCCAGCGCGTCCTCGGCGCCTTGGGCCACCAGCGCGAGCGAGGCGAACGCGCGTTCGCCCCGCAGGGTGGCCGGTCCGCCCAGCGTTTCGGGCGACAGGTGCAAGGGTTCCAGCAACAGCGGCGTGCCGGCGCGCAGGATTTCGCGCCGATCCCGGAAATCAAGGGCCGACAGGGTTTCCCCCATCGCCGCGCGCCCCAGCACGACAGCCTCCAGCACCAGGACCTCGGCCTCGGGGGCCAGGGCGATGCGGGTCCTGCGATGCAGGGCGCAGCGGTCGAACAGGATCGTTTCCTGGGGCAGCCAGTCCAGCCGCCCCTGGCCGATCGACAGATTGACCGTGACCCGCGCGATCCCGTCCGCGGCACGATAGGCGCGCTCGGCGGTCTGGGTGGTTGCCGTGATCGCGGCGTCGCTGTCCAGCCGATAGTCCAGCCGATCGCCCCCCGTCAGCCCGCCCGAGGTGTTCAGAAAGACGACCTCGCCCGGCAGACAGATCGCCTTGGCCGATCCGGCGGTGTAGAGCCGCTGCACCCGCCCCCCGACGAGGGCGACCTCGGCAGAGCCGCGGGTGCGCTGATGCGCGGGCGCAAGGGGGGCTGAGGCATTCATGGCCCACAGGAAGCGCCCCGCACGCGCCGAGACAAGAGACGCCGCAAGGCCAGCCCCCGGGGCGGCGCCGGCCGTCGCCGGAAACGGCGAAAAAAGCGGCAAGCCGCACAAGAAACGGGCGGAATGTGAAACATGCGCGGTGGCTCCGGCGCCGTTCGGCCGCAGAAGGTGCTTTCGCGCGGCGGCATGATTTGCCAGCATGGCATCGCCCTGACGAACCGAGTCCCCGATGCAGCCGAATGCCCGATGGGCCTTTGCCCGATACCGCGCCATTGCCCATCATCTGCCCCGGGCCGCGCGGGGTTTTCCCCCGTTCAGCTACCGGATCCCCGATCTGACCGGTGTGATCGCGCGCTATGACGGTTTCATCCTCGATGCGTTCGGGGTGCTCAATGTGGGCGACGGGGTCCTGGCCCGCGCGGTCGAACGGGTGCAACAGATGCGCGCGGCGGGCAAGCGGGTGGTGGTGCTGACGAATGGCGCGGCGGCAACGCGCGAACAGGCGCTGGAGAAATACCGCCGCTGGGGCTTTGATTTCAGCGACGGCGACGTCATCGCCAGCCGCGACCTGGCCGCGGCCGCGCTGGCGGGGCGCGGTGGGCGCTGGGCAGCGATCGCGCCCGCAGGGGCAGGGTTCGACGATCTGCCCGGCGATGTGCGCGCCCTGGACGATGCGCTGCTGGAGCGCGCAGACGGGTTTCTGTTTCTGGGATCGCAGGGGTGGGATGACCGCAGGCAGGCGGCGCTGGTGGCGGCGCTGACAGCCCGACCGCGCCCGGTGATCTGCGCCAATCCCGATATCGTCGCCCCGCGCGAGGCGGGCTTCACCTGGGAGCCTGGGCACTATGCCTTTGCGCTGCCGGTCCCCGTGGAGTTCCATGGCAAGCCCTTCGGCGGCGCGTTCGAGGCGGCCTTGCGCGCGCTGGATCTGCCCGCGAACCGGGTGGCGATGGTCGGCGATACCCTGCACACCGATATTCTGGGCGGCCGTGCGGCCGGGTGCTTCACCGTGCTGGTGGCCGGCCACGGGTTTTTCGCCGGGCAGACCCCGCAGCCCTATATCGACGCAACCGGGCTGGTGCCCGACTTCATCGCGGATGAGACCTGACATGCCCCACAAGGCGCTGAAACCCGGCGAGATCACCACCGACGTGCCCCTGGGCCAGGATGCGACACTGGGCTTCATCGGCCATGTCGAGACGCCCTGGAAACGGTTGCAGGACTGCCCCAAGCGCGCGCCCCTGGATGGACCGGACAGCACTGTCGTGCTGACCCCGCCCTGGGACCGCGCGCTCGAGGGGATCGAACGGTTCGACCATCTCGACCTGTTCCTGTGGTTCCATCGGGCGCGGCGCGATCTTCTGGTGATCGACCCGTCGCATGGCGGTGGATTGCGCGGGGTCTTTGCCCTGCGCTCGCCGGTGCGGCCCAATCCCGTCGCGGTGACGACGGTGGCGCTGGTGGCCCGTCAGGGCAACCGTCTGATCGTGCGCGGTCTCGAGGCCCTCGATGGCACGCCCCTGATCGACATCAAGCCGGGACGCTGCCCGAATGCCTGATCACTCGGCCGTCGGGGCAGGGCGGGTGTGGCGGCCCAGGGGGATTTCCTTCAGCACCAGCGAGAACAGCACCCCCAGCACCGCCAGCGCGGCAACCACCCAGTAGATCGGCGCGATGGCATCGACGACATGGCCGGCGATCATGGCGCGGGCCTCGGGCGGCATGTGGGCGATCGCCTGCGGGCCCATCTCGGCCGAGACGGGCATCCCGCCGAATCCCGCCGACAGCCGCGCCGTCATCATCGCACCGAACACCGCGACCGCCAGCGAGCCGCCGATCTGGCGGAACATCACGCCCGAGGCCGTCGCCGTGCCCAGGATCTTG
This sequence comes from Rhodobacter sp., assembly GCA_020637555.1. Classification (GTDB taxonomy): domain Bacteria; phylum Pseudomonadota; class Alphaproteobacteria; order Rhodobacterales; family Rhodobacteraceae; genus Pararhodobacter. The sequence continues at coordinate 359,349 of JACKKF010000003.1, forward strand.
CGCGGAACGGCGTTCTGCACCGCCGTGGTCAGCACAGGGAAACACAACCCCATGCCAAAGCCGAACACGACGATCATGCCCGAGAACAGCCAGCTCGACGTGTCGGCCGAAATCTGCGCCAGCATCACCGCGCCGATGGCGACAATGGCCATCCCTGCCAGCGGCAGCGCCCGGTAACGGCCCGTGTTGCGCATGTAGCGGCCGGCAACGGTCGTCGCGGCGATGATCCCCACCGTCATCGGCGCCAGCAGCAGGCCCGAGATCATCGGCGTGACCCCGCGCGCGATCTGCAGATAGATCGGCAGGAAGGTGACGGCCCCCAGCATCGCCGCCCCGGTCAGCATCGACAGGGCCGAGGTGTTGCGAAACACGTTCTCGCGGAACAGCTCAAGCGGCAGGATCGGCTCTGCCGCGCGCTTTTCGATGGCGACAAAGGCCAGCAGCGACAGCGCCGCCACGCCGGCCAGGCCATAGGATTCCACCGAGGCCCAGTCAAAGCTGCGTCCGCCCAGGGCGGTCAGCAGCGTCAGCGACGCCAGCGAGACCGACAGCATCGCCGCGCCCGCCCAGTCGATCCGGTGTTTGTGGGTGACGACATGCGCCGGAAAGCTGGCCGCAAATCCGATCACCGCCAGAATCCCCAGCGGGACGTTGATCAGGAAGATCCAGTGCCAGCTGAACTGTTCGACGAACCAGCCGCCAATCAACGGCCCGATCATCGACGAGACGGAAAAGACCGCCGCGAACATGCCCTGCACCTTGCCGCGCTCGGCGGCCGACAGCACATCGCCCACCACCGACAGCGCCAGCACGAACAGACCGCCGCCGCCCAGCCCTGCAACCGCGCGGGCGATGATGAGGAACGCCATGCTGTTCGAGATGCCGCACAGCAATGACCCCAGCAGGAACAGACCGACCGACACGAACACCATGGCCCGGCGGCCATACAGGTCGCCGAGCTTGCCATACAGCGGTGCCGCGACCGTCGAGGCCAGGATATACGCTGTCACCACCCACGACAGGTGTTCGATGCCGCCGAGGTCGGCCACGATCGTCGGCAGCGCGGTCGACACCACCGTCTGGTCCAGCGCCGCCAGCAACAGCAGCGTTGCGACCGAGGCGATGACCAGCCGCACCGACCCGTTGTGGACGGGGTGGTCGGGCTCGGACGGGGCGGTGGCGGGCGGAGTGGGCGTTGCCATGGGGACTCCTCGGTTCATGCAGAGGGAGACCGGCGCGCGCTGCGGGCCGGGACGCGCAGACATAGTCCCGCTTGCCCCGCCGGATCAAGAGGAGCCGATAACTTAATTTGTGAAATACTGATGACGCGGCGTCGGTCCGCCGCCCGGCCTCAGCCTTGCCGCGCGGTGCCGGCTGGCTCGGCCTCGGGCGCAAAGATCTGCGCCAGCCCCGTGTTGTCCTGGACCAGATCCCGCACCGTATACCGATCCAGCGTGGCGTAGAAGGCCCGCAAGGCCTCGCCCAGCATCCCCTTCAGGCGGCAGTCCAGGCAAAGCGGGCAGGTGTTGCGGTCCGCGTCCATGCATTCGGCAAAGGGCAGGTCGGCCTCGAACAGACGCACCACGGTTCCGACGCCGATGGTCTCGGCCGGTTTGGCCAGCGCGATGCCGCCGCCACGCCCGCGCGAGGTGTGCAGGAACCCCGCGCCTTCGAGCTGGTTCACGACCTGCGCGACATGATGGAACGACGCATTGCACGCCCGCGCCACATCGGCGGTGCGCAGGCTGTCCGGCGCACGCACCGCGCAATGCATCAGCGTTCGCATCGCCAGGTTGGTTCGCAAGGTCAACCGCATCGGTTCAGGGGGTCCTTCGGGTGTCGGGATTCGCACGCTGTGTCACGGATGTGTGACACCATGGTTCCATGGCGACAAGCGCGCCTTGATTCAGATCATGTGCGCCGCGACGCCCCGGTCCGGTGTGTTTCAGGCACCTGTTCGGGACGTGTCCGGGGCGTGCGGGCCGCGGCTGGCGGCGATGCGCGCGCGGAACAGGGGCGCGCCCTGCCGCGCGGCCAGCGCATCGGCGGCATCCAGCGCGGCGGCCACCGCGGCCGGCGGCGCCCCTCGGCCGCGGCGATCATGGCGTCGATCCGGCGCATCTCGGCGCTGAGCCAGTGCGCATCGTCGCGCAAGGCGCTGCCCGCCAGCGCCAGGCTGTCGCGGGCCTCGGCGATGCGTCCCCGGGCAAGGCAGGCGTCGGCGTGGAAGATCATGCAGAAGCTGAGAAACGCCGCCGAGTCGCGGATGCGCGCGATCCCCTGCCGGGCGCGCTCGGCGCCGCAGGCGGCCTGATCCGCCGGCGCAAGATGCATCGCCGCGATGCCGTCAAACAGATCGGCATAGCCGTGCCAGAGGGGCAGCGCATGGTCCCGCGCCAGCGCGCGCAGACGATCCGCAGCAACCGGCAGGCTCTCGTGGTGTCCTTGCAGGGCGGGCAGGATGCAGCCGATGAACAGGGTGACATTGCAGCGGTCATGCGCCGTGCCACTGTCCTGCGCATAGGTTTCGGCCAGCGCGCCCCAGCGGTCGGCGGCGGCCCGGTCCTGGGCGATGACGGCCAGTTCGGCCAGTCCGACCGCGGTCATCACCGCATGGTTCGACACGCCGAACCGGCTGAGGGCGGCCGCGTGCCGCGACGGGTCATAGCGGGCGACGAATGCCTCAAGCGGCGGTTTCGCTTCGCTGAAGCGGCCGCAGAAGATCAACGAGGTGCCGAGGGCCCGCAAGGCCAGAAGCTGCGCGATCTCGCCGGTTTCGCCGTTGAGCTGGCGCGCGACATGCAGCGAGGCGCGGAACTGCCCGGTCGCGCCCAGAAAGATCCATTTCGACACCCTCAGCGGCACCAGAAGGTCGCTGCGGTCCAGCGCCTGTCCCAGCGCCTCGACCCGCGGCATCTCGGCCCGCACCGTGGGCGCGCCGAACCCCTCGGTCGCGATCAGCCCGGCCACCAGGTTCAGGCGGACACTCAGTTCCAGGGGATCCAGGACCGTGTCGGCGCTGGCGGTCTCGATCTCGGTCAGCGCCTGCCGGAAGTGGCCGATCGCCTCGGCATAGGCCGATCGGCGGGCCGCCAGCGTGCCGGCCCGTTCCCAATGACGCGCGGCCTCGGCGGGGGCGCCACCGCGCGAAAGGTGATGCGCCAGAACCTGCGGCAACGCATCCGCGATGTGGGGGACCTCGCGCTGCATGACCTGCGCGGTGCGGGCGTGAAGCGCCACGCGGTCCCTGCGCAACAGGGTCATATAGGCGGCATCGTGCAGCAGCATGTGACGAAAGGCCACCGCCGGTCCGAAATCGCTGTCGCCCTTGCGCAGGATACCCGCGTCGATCAGCGCGGCGATGTCGCGGCGCAGGGCCGCGTCATCCAGCCCCGCCACCGCTTGAAGCAGGGCTTGCGGAAATTCGGTGCCGATCACCGCGCCGACCTGGGCCAGTCGCCGCCCGGCAGGTAACCGGTCCAGGCGCGCCAGCAGGGAATCCGCCAGCGAAGCGGGCAGGGCCTCGGCGTCGCCGGTTTCCAGCGCGAACCGGGTCAGTTCCTCGGCAAAGACCGGGCTGCCGTCGCAGCGTGCGGCGATGCTGGCGATCTGGGCCGCGCCGATCACCGCCTCGGCGGCGTGGTCGCGGGCGACGGTGCGGATGAGGGCGGCGAACTCGTCGGGTGCCAGCGGGCCGAGCGGCACCATCGCGGCACCGGCGGCCTCGGCCCAGTCCGGGCGAGAGCCGGACCGCAAGGTGGCGACCAGATGCAGCGGCGTTCCATCGAGCCGCGCGACGATCCAGCGCAGCAGGTCGGCTGTCGACGGGTCCAGCCATTGCGCATCTTCCAGGATCAGCGCGCCATCGTCCGCGGCCAGCGCCAGCAGCACCCGCCCCAACCCGTCGATGCGCGCCTCGCGGCCGATCGGCGGTGCATCCTGTGCCTTGCGTGCGGCCGAGGGGGTGCCGATCAGGTCGGACAGCAGGGCCTCGATGTCGGGCCCGGCCAGCCCCAGCGCCGCGCTCAGTTGCGCGGGATCGCTGCCATCCCGGCGCAGCCGGCGCGACAGATACCGGCGCAGGGGCTCGAACGGGGAGCCCTGGTGATAGGGCGAGCATTGCAGGACGGGCACGCGGGCGGGATCGTGGCCGGCGGCGGCCAGCCCCTCGCGCGCCAGACGGGATTTGCCCATGCCGCTGTCGCCAGAGATCAGCGTGACCCGGCCGCGCCCGTTGCGGGCCAGCGCCGATTGTCGTTCGATCAGGGCCAGTTCCGCCGCACGGCCGACGAAACCGGCGCGCCCGCGCAGCGCATCGAACCGGCTGTCGGTTTCGGCATGGCCCAGCACCCGCCAGGCCCGGTGGGGCGCTGGCACCCCCTTGAGCGTGAGATGCCCCAGATCCTCGAGCCGGAACAAACCGCCCAGCCGGGTGCGGGTGGCATGGGACAGCACGATCGCGCCCGGCGGTGCCACCGCCTGCAGCCGGGCGGCCAGGTTCGGGATTTCGCCGATCACGCCGTCCCCGCGTGCCGGGTGGGGGGCATCGGGGGCGTCGACCACGGTCATGCCCGTGGCGATGCCGATCCGCATCTCGATGGTGCGCCCGGCAATCGGCGGCAGGTCCCGGATCCGCTGCACCGTGGCCAGTGCGGCGGCGACCGCGTTCTGGGCGGTGTGTTCCTCGATCCGGTCGAGACCGAAAAAGGCGACGATTCCGTCCCCCAGAAACCGCGCGACCTGGCCGTCATGGGCCGCCAGCGCCTGACTGACGAGGGCGCGGACGCGGTCGATCAGGTCGCGGTAATCCTCGGGGTCGAGGACCGAGGACAGCCCCGTCGAGTCGACCAGATCGCAGAACATGGCCGTGATCGGGCGCTGTTCGCCCCCCGGTCCGGGCCTTGGTCCGGTCCCCGGTTCTGGACCCGGTTCTGGCCCCGGCCCGGTCGGCGGGTGGGTCGCCAGGCGCCGCGCCGCGCTGAGGATGCGGCGCCGGTGGCCCACCGACGTGACGCCGATTTCCGTCAGGTCCTCGGGCGTCAGGTCCGGCAGCAGGTCGATGTCGATATCCTGTGCCGCGAAGGCCTGGGCATACTGGCCGAGGTCCAGCGCGCGCAGCCAGTCCGTGATGCGGGTCACGACCGTGCGCCGCCCCGTGGCGGAACCAGCACGGTGACCGGCTGCGCCAGCGCCGCGCCCACACCCGCCGGCAGACCCGCCGGCAGCGGGGGCGGCGTGCCGCCGGCACGCCCGCCGACCCCGGCCGGTGCCCAGACCTGCATCGGAAAGGCAAAGGCGTTGGCCGGGTCGTATTTCGCCTTGACCGCCTGCAGCACCGGATAGGCCGCACCCCAGAACCGGTGGGTATAGTCGAGATCGGCCGCATTCGGATAGTTCTGATAGACATGGCCGTTCGACAGCGGCTCGAGACAGCGCAGCCAGTCCTGCAGGAAGGTCTCGCAGGCGGCGCGGTCCTTGTTCAGCAGCCAGTAGACATCCATCACCATGTTGATCGCGACATCGCGGTGCACAAAGGCCGTATCGAGGGGGGCCACCTGGTTGATGGCGCCGCCGTAGAACTCGCCATAGCCATAGGCCATGTTGTTCGGCGCCTGGGCGAACAGCGCGAAAAGCGCGGTCCACTCGGCCTGGGTCAGGGCGCGGGCGATGTAGCGGCAGGCCTTGTCCTCGAACGGCATCTGATCGAGAACGGGCATGCCCTGCGGATAGTTCAGAAGCTTGTCGTTCATGACGCGGAAGGTATCCGTCGCCTGCCACTGGTCGATGCAGCCGGGCAGGGCGATCAGCGGCGCCAGCAACGCCGGCAGCATGGCCGGATCACCCAGCCACATGCCGCGCACCATGAAATAGGGCTTCAGCGGGGTGCCGACGGGTGGCGGGGGCCGCGACGGGTCCAGATGGTTCTGAAAACACAGCGAGACCTGCAGGTTCATCGGCCAACCCGCTGTCCCGGTCAGGATCCCCGATTGCAGGGCCAGCATCGCCGCGACCGCCTGATCGACGCCCGAGGCACTGTCCAGCGCCCAGGCCAGGGCAAAGCCCGTCACGTCCGTCAGCTTGCGCAGCCGATAGGTCACGCTCAGCACGGCGCCGAAATTCCCGCCGGTGCCACCGCGCAGCGCCCAGTAGAGATCGGCGTTCTGCGCGCTGTCCGCCTGCACGATGCTGCCATCGGCCAGCATCACCCGGAACGCCAGCGCATTGTCGCAATTCAGCCCGTAGCTGACCGAGGTGAAGCCATACCCGCCCCCCTGGACAAAGCCGCCGACGCGCACATCGGGGCATTCGCCCGCCGGCACATGCAGGCCCTGGTGTTCCAGCGCCTGATACAGCTGGCCAAAGGTGCATCCGACGCCGACGGTGGCCTGCATGGCCGCGGCATCGACCGCGATCTGGTCCAGCGCCGACAGGTCGATCAGCACGCCGTTGCCGGTGGAATACCCGGCGGTCGAGTGGCCGCCCGAGCGCAGGCAGAACCCCTGCGGGACGATCTGCCCGAATTGCAGCGCCAGCGCCACGTCGGCCTCGGTCTTGCAGTAGATGATGGCGCCCGGATACTGGTTGAACAACGGGTTGAAGATCTGCCGCGCCGCGTCATAGCCGGGATCGCCCTTCAGCACGATCTCGCCGGCCATCGCGGATTGCAGGGTCCTGGCGGCATCCCGCGTGGTGCCGATCTGCGTGAACTGCGCCTCGGGCAGGGCGTCCCAACGGGCGAAGCGTTGGGCATCCTGCGTGCGCTTCAACGAAAAATTGGCTGGCATGTCGATCGCGCTCCCGGGTGGTTTCCGTCCGAATCCCCTGCTGGCCACAAGCTTAACCTGCGCAGAAAATGCAGGTCCAACCCTTTCCAACTGTCGGGACAGGAAAGTCGGCGGTTGCGCCGCCCCTCATTTCGCCTACCCTAGCGTGCAGGGCAGCGCGGGTGGCGGGATGACGGCGTTCGATGTGGCGAAACGGACGGCCGGGTTCAGCTGGCGGGGCGCGCTGGCCGGGGCGGTCCTGGGCGTCGACGCCATCGGACATTGCGTCGCCCTGGCGACCCTGTGTTTCGCGGGGCCTTTGGTGAACGGGCTGGGGCTGGCGACGGCGTCCTTTCTGGCGGCAACGGCACTGGTCACGCTGGTTCTGGTCGCGGCCTCGGCCTTTCCCAATGCGATCGGCATCGCGCAGGACACGTCGATCGCGGTGCTGGCGCCCGCGGCGGCGCTGGCGGCGGCGCGGGCCACGGGCGGCGAGGCCGGCCAGATCGCCACCGCCTTTGCCGTCATCGGCGGCGCCGCGGTGTTGTCGGGGGCGGCCTTTCTGATCGTCGGTGCGGCGGGCCTGGGCCGGGTGGTGCGGCTGGTCCCCTATTCCGTGGCGGCGGGGTTCCTGGCCAGTTCGGGCTGGCTGCTGGTTGCCTCGGCGCTGATGGTGCTGACCGGAACCGATGCGTTGGGCGCCGCCCTTGCGCATCTGACCACGCCGGCCGCGCTGGCCACGGTCGCACCGGCCCTGGCGATGGCGGTGGCGCTGCGCCTGTCCGTGGGGCTGCGGATGGGGTCTGCGGGCTTCGTGGTGGTGGTGGGGCTGGCGATCGCCCTGTTCTATGCCGCGCTGGCGCTGGGCGGAACCGACATCGCCCAGGCCCGCGCGCAGGGGCTTCTGCCCGGCCTCGCGGCGCTGGGCGCGGGACATGAGAGCGCGCGGTCGCTCTATGCCGCGATCGACTGGGGGCAGGTTGCCGGGACGGCGCCGGTGCTGGCGGCGGTGGTCGTCATCAACATTCTGGGGGTCTTGCTGAACATCTCGGGGGTCGAACTGGCCGCACGGCGCGACATTGACGTGAACCGGGAATTGCGGGTGACCGGCGCGGCGACGCTGCTGGCCGGACTGACGGGGGCGACCACCGCCTTCATGACCAGCGGATCGACCATCGTCGCGCAGAAGCTGGGGGTGCAGGGGCGGGCGCTGGGGCTCAGCTTTGCCGCGGTCACCTTGCTGGGCTGCCTGCTGGCAGGGCCGATCGTCGCAAGCGTCCCGGTCTTTGCCGCGGCGGGGTTGCTGCTGTTCATCGGGGCCTCGATGCTCGAGGACTGGCTGATCGCCACCCGCCGCCGCATGGCGCGCCTCGACTGGCTGGTGACGCTGGGAATTGTCGCGCTGACCATCGCCGCCGGGATCCTGCCCGCGGTGATCGCCGGGCTGGGGCTGGCGATCCTGGGGTTCGCCATCGGCTATGCCCGGCTTCCGGTGGTGCGCCACGCCAGCGATGGCGCCCATAGCCGCAGCACGCTGGAACGCAGCGCCGAGCAGGACGCGATCCTTGCCGCCGAGGGCGCGCGCCTGCGTGTGCTGCACCTGCAGGGCTACCTGTTCTTCGGATCGGTCGAACGTCTGACCGATACGCTGCGCGGCGCGCTCGAGGGGGGCGGCGTGCGGGCGCTGATCCTGGATTTCCGGGCGGTGACGGGGCTCGATTCCGCAGCCTGCGCCGCGCTGGGCAAGCTGGACTACATCGTGCGCGGGCGCGGCGCGACCCTGCATCTGAGCGCGCTGTCCGACGAGTTGCGCGCGGTCATCGACCGCTGGCACGGGGACCGGGCGACAGGCGATCTGCCGCGGATCTGGCCCAGCACCGACCGCGCGCTGGAGGCCTGCGAGACCGAGCTGCTGCACGCGCGTCTGGGCCCCGGAGGCACTGTTTCGGCGGTGGATCTCTTGCGGACGCTGGGTGGCGCGCATCCGCGCATCGACGCCTTGCTGGCCCTCATGGAGCCGATGGACCTGCCGGCCGGGGCGGTGCTGATCGCGCGCGGCACAAGGGCGGGCGACATCTATGTGCTGGATCGCGGGCGCCTCGGGGTGACGATCCCGGGCGAGCGCGGCGTGCCGATCCGGGTGCGCTCGCTTGGCCCGGGCGCGGTGGTGGGCGAGATCGCCCGCTATCATGGCGGCCTGCGCACCGCCGATGTCGTGGCCGAGGCCCCCAGCCGCGTGCTGCGCCTGTCCGAGGCGACCCTCGACCGGATCGAGGCCGACGACCGCGATCTTGCGGCGCTGATCCATGCCATCCTGGCGCGCGCGCTGTCCGACAAGGTGATGCAGACCAACCGGCTGGTCTCGGCGCTTTAGTCCAGCAGCGCCAGCACCGCCTCGGGCGCCGTAACCTGCGCGTTGTGCGGCTGCCCCGGCAGCAGATGGGCCCCGGGGTCGATGGCTGTCATCTCGGGCAGGGTGACCATCGGGTCCTCGGCGCCCGCCGCCATGCGCAGCGGCGTGCGCACCCGGCGCAGAATGTCCGGAACCGTCGCATCGGCCGCCAGGAAAACGCGCGGGTCCATCGCCAGCGCAAAGCCGCCGTCGCGTTCGCAGACACCCCGGTCGAGTTCCGGCGCATCCGGTTCGACCAGCCCGTGCAGCCCGGCGAGTTTGGCATGACGCTCGCGCGCCTCGGCCAGCGTGGAGAACAGGCGCGGCGGGCGCCGGGCCATGGCATGGGCCCCGGCGAGATCGCTTTCGCTCCAGGTGATCTTGACACCCAGCGTCACCAGCCGGGCGGGCAGGGGGCCGAACAGGCCGCCCGCGACCAGGGCGCCGACCACCCCGCCAAAGGAATGGCCCAGCACGCTCACGCGGGCCGGGTCCTCGGTTCGCAACAGCGTGGCGATATCGGCGGCGTGGTTGCCGAAACCAAAGGGCCCTTCGGAGCGCGACCGGCCGTGGCCCCGCAGATCCGGGGCCATCCAGCGCGCGCTCCGGCGTTCGATCAGCGCCGTCAGCCCGCGCCAGACCGCACCCGTCGCGCCCAGACCGTGCAGCAGCACGATCAGGTCCGCGCCCGCTCCGCCGCGTTCCACATGAAGACCCTGGTGCGCCATGCCGTTGCCCCCTGTTCGCCCGCGGGGCAGTATGGGGCCGGCGCGGTGGCGCTGGCAACCGCGATCAGGGGCGTGCGGCGGCGATGGCCAGCCCGTCCACCACGGCGGTAAAGGCCGCGGCGTCGCGATGCGTCGCATCGGGCAGAAGGGCGCGCATCTCGTCGCGCACCAACTGCATCAGGCTGGACCCGCCGACCAGGATCACCTCGTCCACGGCCTGCGGCGGCTGGCCGGCCAGTGCGAGGGTCTCGAGCGCGGCGCGGCGCAAGGCGGCGCGGTGACCGGCAAGGGTCGCGGCCAGGGCCTGACCGCTGACCGGCGCAAACAGCCCGCGTTCGATCCCGGACAGGTCGATCCGCCCCTGTCCGGTTTCGTTGGCGGCGATCTTCGCAGCCTCGACAGCAAAGGCCAGGCTGTGGCCCAGCTCGTCCTCGAGCACGGTGCAAAGCCGGGTCATCGCGCGCGGATCGACGGCCAGGCGCGCCATCATCGCTGCCTGCCGGCGCGGTTCGGGCGCGTAAAGAAAGGGGATGCGCGCCCAGGTCGCCAGATCGACATACAAGGCACGCGGCACCGGCAACAGGGTTGCGCCCATCTCGCGCCTGAGTTGCCCGCCCAGACCAAGAAGCGGCATCGCGTGGGCAAGCGAGACCGCCGTGTCGAAATCCGTGCCCCCAGCCGCAGGCCGTGACTGGCCAGGATCGCGGGGCGATCGCCGTCGCGCCGAAACAGCGTGAAATCCGATGTCCCCCCGCCGATATCCACCACGAGCCCCAACCCGTGCCCCGTCTGATGGCACGCCAGCGCGGCGGCTTCGGGTTCGGGCAAAAAGGCGATCTCGGAAAACCCCGCCGCCTGGTAGCAGGCCCTGAGGTCGGCCTCGGCCTGGGCATCGCGCGCTGGATCGTCGTGAAAATGCACGGGACGCCCGGACAGAACGCCGGTGAAGCGTTGGCCCGTCGCCCGTTCGGCGGCCTCACGCAGGGTCAGCAGAAAGGCGGTGACCACCTCGGCCAGGGTGCGGCGCCGACCCGCGATCAGGCGCGATTCATGCAACAGCGGCTGACCCAGCACGCTTTTCAGGGCGCGCATGTAGCGCCCCTCGTCCCCGGCGGCCAGCGCCCGCGCCGCGGCCTCGCCGATGCGCATGGCACCGCCGTCGGCGGGGAAGAACACGGCTGTCGGCAGCGTGTCGCGCCCGTCGATCGGCACACGCCAGATCCCGCCGGGATGGGCCAGAGCGGCCGCCGAATTCGACGTTCCGAAATCAAGGGCGAGCATCGGCATGGCGTGACCTCCCGCAAAAGGATCGCCCCCATAGGCCAGACTCACCCGGGGCGCAAGGCGTTGAACCCGACCCGGGCCTGTGGCAAGCCGGGGGCCGGAGGACAGAACAGGCATGGACAGGATCGAAGCCACAGGACCCTGGCGTTTTGTCGCGCTGGATGTCGAAACCGCCAACAGCGCCGCCGACAGCATCTGCCAGATCGGCATCGCCCTGGTCGGCCTGGACAACCGGATCCAGACCTGGGTGACCTATGTGAACCCCTGCTCCGCCTTTTCGGCGTTCAACATCCGGGTGCACGGGATCGGGCCCGATCACGTCGCGGCGGCTCCGGCCTTTGCGCAGGCGCTTGCCCCGATCGAGGACCTTCTGGCCCGGCAACCGGTCATCCAGCACAGCACCTTTGACGAGCGCGCCATCGCCGGGGCCTGCGCGGCCCTGGGCCGCAAGCCGCCGGCCTGGCGGTGGGGCGACAGCGTGCGCATCGCCCGGCGCGCCTGGCCCGAATTCCGCGGCAACGGCGGTCACGGGCTGGCCCATCTGCGCGAGCGGCTGGATCTGGATTTTGTCCACCACGACGCCGGCGAAGACGCGCGCGCCGCGGCCGAGGTGGTGCTGCACGCCGAACGTCACACCGGCCAGCCGTTCGAGGCGCTTCTGGGCTGGACCCGCTAGACCGGCGCCCCGCCCCCCGCCTCGCGGCGCCCCCGGGGCACCCTGTCGCAGGCATGTGAAGCCTTCGCGCTTTGCGGCCCGCGCGGGGCGGGGTATAGCAGACGGCATGATCGTAGAACTCGGACACTTCGCCCTCATCCTGGCCTTTGGCCTGTCGATCCTGCAAACCGTGGTGCCGCTCTATGGCGCGCATCGCGGATGGGCCGACTGGATGGCCGCCGCCAATCCCATGGCCGGCCTGCAATTCGTGCTGATCGCGCTGAGCTTCGGCGCGCTCACCTATGCCTTTGTCACCTCGGACTTCTCGGTCCTGCTGGTGGTCAACAACTCGCATTCGCTGAAACCCCTGCTTTACAAGATCTCGGGTGTCTGGGGGAATCACGAGGGTTCGCTGCTGCTCTGGGTGTTGATCCTGTCGCTGTTCGGCGCCTGCGCGGCCTGGTTTGGCGGCAATCTGCCTGCAAGCCTTCAGGCCCGGGTGCTGGGGGTGCAGGCGTCGATCGGCGCGGCTTTCATGGCGTTCATGATCTTCACCTCCAACCCGTTCCTGCGCACGGACATGGCGCCCTTTGACGGGCATGACCTGAACCCCCTGCTGCAGGACCCGGGCCTCGCCTTTCACCCGCCGTTCCTGTATCTCGGCTATGTCGGGCTGAGCATGGCCTTCAGCTTTGCCGTCGCCGCCCTGATCGAGGGCAAGGTGGACGCCGCGTGGGGCCGCTGGGTGCGTCCCTGGACGCTGGCGGCCTGGATCTTCCTGACCATCGGCATCGGCCTGGGATCGTGGTGGGCGTATTACGAACTGGGCTGGGGCGGGTTCTGGTTCTGGGACCCGGTGGAAAACGCCAGCTTCATGCCCTGGCTGTTCGCCACCGCGCTTCTGCACTCCGCGATCGTCGTGGAAAAGCGCGAGACGCTCAAGGCCTGGACCATCCTGCTGTCGATCCTGGGCTTCGGGTTCTCGCTGATGGGCACGTTCATCGTGCGCTCGGGCGTCATCACGTCGGTCCACGCCTTCGCGTCGGATCCTGAGCGCGGCGTCTTCATCCTGATGATCTTTGCGGTCTTCGTGGGGGGCGCGCTGACGCTCTTCGCGTTCCGCAGTGCCGCGCTCGAGGCCAAGGGCGTGTTCGCGCTGGTCAGCCGCGAATCGGCGCTGGTTCTGAACAACGTGCTGCTGGCGGTGGCGTCGCTGGTGGTATTCACGGGCACGATGTGGCCGCTGGTCAGCGAACTGGCCTTTGGCCGGGTGCTGTCGGTGGGGGCGCCCTTCTTCGACGCGGCGTTCACGCCCTTCATGGTGGCGCTGGCGGTGGTTCTGCCGGTCGGCGCGGTCATTCCCTGGAAACGGGGCAATCTGGGTCGGGCGGTGCGGTCGATGTGGGGTGTCGCGGTTCTGGCGATCGCGCTGGGGGCACTGGCCTTCACGCTGCAGACCGGCCGGTCGGCGCTGGCGCCGGTGGGCGTGGCGCTGGGAACCTGGCTGGTGCTGGGCGCGCTGGCGGACCTGTGGCAGCGCAGTGGCCGCCAGGGGATCGGCGCGCGCCTGGCGCGCATGACCCGCCTGCCGCGTGCGGACTGGGGCAAGGCGTTGTCCCATGCCGGGCTGGGGATCACGATCTTTGCGGTGTCGGCCGTGCTGGGCTGGTCGACCGAGGATATCCGCGTCGCGCAGATCGGCGAGAGTTTCGTGCATGACGGCTACACCGTCACGCTGACCGGGGTCGAACGGGTTCAGGGGCCGAACTACATTTCCTCGATGGGCCATGTCACGGTCGAGAGGGACGGCCAGCTGGTCGCCGAACTGGCGCCCGAAAAGCGGGTCTATCCCGCGGCCGGGATGCCCACGACCGAGGCGGCAATCGACTATGCCCTGACCCGCGACATCTATGTCGCGCTGGGCGATCCGCAGGATGGCGGCGGCTGGGCGCTCAGAACCTATGTCAAGCCCTTCGCAAGCTGCCTGTGGCTTGGGGTCCTGATCATGGCGCTGGGGGGCGTGGCCTCGCTCAGTGACCGGCGGTATCGCATGGCGGCCGGGGCGCGCCGCGCGGCCGCACCCCAGGCCACCCCGGCGGAGTAGGACCCATGATGCGGGCGCTTGTGCTGATCCTCTCGCTGCTGTGGGCGCTGCCGGCGCTGGCGGTGCAACCCGACGAGGTGCTGTCGGACCCGGCGCTGGAAGCGCGGGCGCGCGTCATCACCGAGGGGTTGCGCTGCGTGGTCTGTCGCAACGAAAGCGTGGACGATTCCAACGCCGATATCGCCCGCGACATCCGCCTGATGGTGCGCGAGCGTCTGGTGGCGGGTGACACCAACGACCAGGCCATCCAGTATATGGTGGACCGGTTCGGCGAATATATCCTGCTGGAACCCCGCGCCACGGGGTCGAACCTGATCCTGTGGGGCGCGGGACCGGTCCTGCTGCTTCTGGCGCTGGGCATTGCCGTGGCGGCCGCCCGCCGGCGCAAGGCGGCGGCGCGCGAAACGGGGCTCAGCACCGAGGAAGAGGCGCGGCTCAAGGAAATCCTGAGCGAGTGACGCAAGGTTGCGGCTTTGCCAGCGGCCCGCGAGAGGGCTAGTCTGGCGCGAAACCGCGAGGGAGCGCGCCATGATCTACAAGACCCTGACCGTCACCGAAGAGGATGGAATCGGCATCATCACGCTGAACCGTCCGACGCTGATGAATGCGCTGAACGCCCAGATGCGGGCCGAGATCACGGCCGCCGTCCGCGATCTGGGGGCGCGGATGCGCGTGCTGGTGCTGACCGGCGAGGGCCGGGCGTTCTGCTCGGGGCAGGATCTGGGCGACGGCGCGGCGGTCAGCGAGATCGACCTGGGGCGCATCCTGCGCGAGGAATACGAACCCATGTTGCGCGCGATCTATGACTGCCCGGTGCCGGTGATCTCGGCCGTGAACGGTGCGGCGGCGGGGGCCGGCGCGAACCTGGCACTGGCCGCGGATGTGGTGATCGCCGCGCAATCGGCGGTGTTCCTGCAGGCGTTCACACGCATCGGCCTGATCCCGGACGCGGGCGGCACCTACTGGCTGCCGCGACTGACGGGGTTTGCGCGGGCGATGGGACAGGCGCTGTTCGCCGAACCGGTCACCGCCGAGGAGGCCGCGCGCACGGGGCTGATCTGGGCGGCGGTGCCGGATGACGAATTCGCGGCGCATTGGCGCAAGCGCGCGGCCCAGCTGGCAAAGGGACCGACCCTGGCCTATGGCGCGGTCAAGCGGGCGCTCAGGGCGAGCATGGTGAACGATCTCGACGCGCAGCTCGACGTCGAGGCGCGGTTGCAGGAAGAGATGGGCGCGACTCGCGACTTCCGCGAGGGCGTCATGGCGTTCCTGGAAAAGCGCCCTGCCAGGTTCGAGGGCCGTTGACGACCGGCCGATGAGCCCAGTCCCCAGGGGGGCAGGGACAGGGTAGAAGCGGCAGGGGCTGCCGCCCCGCACCCCCGCCTCAAGGGGTTTTTCCACCCCTTTGAAACCCCCGAGGATATTTCCGGCACAAAGAGGGTGCGGGATCAGCCCCGGTAGTAGAGGGCGACGGTGTGTTCGGCCTCGGCGAAGAAAAGCCAGCGTTGGGCGAGCATCCCGGCGAGGTGCAGAAGCACCGCGATGCCGAGGGCCAGGAGCGAGTAGGGGGCGCTCCAGAGCAGGACCGAGGGCAGCACGCAGCCCGATGCCAGCGCGATCACCCGCAACACGCGGACGTGGCGCCGGGCAACGACATAAGCCATTTCGGTCAACAGGTAGTTGGTGCCGGTATGCGGTGGCTCGAGCTGTCGCACGCGGCCCATGAGGCCGAGACCGGTCGCCGTGCCCAGGGTCGAGCCGCGGCGTGCGAACTGGCCGTCGCCCAGGATCCAGTGCAGCACCATGGCCACCGCGAGCCAGGCCAGCAGCATCTGCGCGCTGTAACCGGACCCGGTGAGCAGCGCGCCGGCGGTCAGGGCTGCCAGCAGGAACACCAGCGGCGTGGTCCAGTGGTTCCAGCGCGGCACGGTCTTGAGCTGGGCGTAGATCATCGAGGTGGCAAACACCGTGACCCCGCACAACACCGCGCCGATCGCCCCCATCACGGGCACCGGCGTGTTCCAGAACACGAGGCCCGCGGCATGGGGCGCGATCGCGAGGAGCGCCGCCGCCGAGAGCACCGCCTCGCGCGAGAGCCAGCTGGTGCGCCATTGGGTGAAGGCCCTGAGGGCGCGTTCGGGGTGGCCCAGGTGAAAGGCCGAGGCGGCCAGCCCGATCAGTGCCAGACCATAGCCGAGGCCGAACCAGAGGAACGCGGCCAGTCCGGTGGGCAGGATCACGCCCGCGCCCAGGAACGCGAGCAGGCCGAAACCCAGGCCCGAGAGCGTGGTGAACAGGATGATCGACGGGGCGGGATGCATGTCAGAACCTCGAAAGCGTCCGGTCGATCCACCCGAGGAAGCCGGTCAGCCCCTCGGTCGAGGGATCGCCCTGGGGGGCGGGGGCGCAGCCTTGCAGCGTGTCGCGCGGGCGGGGCGGCAGGTAGCGGTTGACGGGTCTGGTGCCGAGTTCGGGCATCAGTTCGATTCCGCCGCGTTCGCGCGAGAGGCGCGACACCGTGCTGTCGGGATCGGCGAAATCCCCGAAGTGGCGCGCGCCGGCCGGACAGGTCCGGACACAGGCGGGAACGCGGTCTTCCTCGGGCAGGGTCTCGTTGTAGATGCGATCCACGCAGAGCGTGCATTTCTTCATCACCCCGGCCAGCGCATCGAGTTCGCGCGCGCCGTAGGGGCAGGCCCAGGCACACAGGCCGCAGCCGATGCAGGCGTCCTCGTTCACCAGAACGATGCCGTCCTCGGTGCGCTTGTAGCTGGCGCCGGTGGGGCAGACGGTGACGCAGGGCGCGTCCTCGCAATGCAGGCATGACTTGGGGAAATGGACGGTAAAGGGCGCGTTGTCCTGGGGCGTGACCTCGTAGGCGTGGACACGGTTCAGGAAGGTGCCGACCGGGTCCTTGCCATAGGGATCGGTATCGGACAGCGGGGCGCCGTAATTCTCGGTATTCCAGCCCTTGCACGAGATCACGCAGGCGTGGCAGCCGACGCAGGTGTCCAGGTCGATGGCGAGGCCGAGCTTGCGCTCGGTCTGTTCGGGCAGCGAGGTCATGGGCGCGCCTTTCGGACCGTATCACCGGTTGGAACCGGGGACTGCGTATTTGCGACAAGGTGATGGGGCATGGCGGTGCGCCTCACGAATGGCGGGCAAGGGTGGTGGGGCCTTGCCCCACGGGCGAGACCTGCGCGGGATGCACGGGTTCCGACGGCGGGCCGGGCGGCGCCTTTTCGATGCGCACGCGCAGGTCGAACCAGGCGGCCTGGCCCGTCACCGGGTCGGAATTGGACCAGCGGTGGCCATCGCCGCGATCGGGCAGCAGTTCCGAGATCAGATGGTTCAGCAGGAAGCCCTTTTCGGCCTCGGGCGCATCGGGGCTGAGCGCCCAGGCGCCGCGCCGCTTGCCGATGGCGTTCCAGGTCCAGACGGTGTTGTCGTTCAGCGCGTCCATCCGCGCCACCGGCACCTTGATACGGCCATGCGCCGAGGTGAGCCAGGCCCAGTCCCCGTCGGCAAAGCCGTGCTGTTCCCAGACCTTGCGCGGCACATAGAGCGGGTTCATGCCGTGGATCTGCCTGAGCCAGGCGTTCTGCGTGCCCCAGGAATGATACATCGCCGCCGGTCGCTGGGTCAGCGCGTGGAGGGGGAAGTCCCCCTGGCTGACCATCGCGTCCTCGAACGGTTCATACCAGATCGGCAACGGGTCGAGGGTGCGTTTGATGCGTTCGCGCAGACGGTCGGGCGGTTGGCGGTCGCCATACCCTTCGGCCGCCAGCTGAAACCGCCTGAGCGGTTCGGAATAGAGGCTGAAGATATAGGGCGCGGGCTTGTCGAACAGACCCCGGGCGACGGCCCAGTCCTGATAGCCCTGGTTCCAGGGCTTGAAGAACTGCGCGCCCTCGGGGATATGCGAGGTGAAGAAGCCGCCGTTGTCGATGTAGCGTTCGAGCTGGTCGGGGTTCGGCGCGCCGCGCCCGGCGCCGTCACCGTTTCCGCGCCAGCCCGCCAGGGGGCCGATGCCGGGACGGCGTTCGTGGCGCACCATGTAGTCGGCATAGTCGCGGTATCTGGCCGAGCCATCGTCATCGACCATCCCGGGCAGGCCAAGGCGCACGCCAAGATCCAGCAACACCGACTGGAAGCCGCGCACGTCGCGGTCGGGTTCGACCACCGGCCAGCGGATCGCGTCGTTCATGCTGTCGGGCTCGCCGATGGGGCGGTCCAGGATCGAGATGCAGTCGTGGCGTTCCAGATAGGTCGTGTCGGGCAGGATCAGGTCCGCAAAGGCCACCATCTCGGACGAGTAGCTGTCGGAATAGATGATGCGCGGGATCACATAGGTGCCGCTTTCGTCCGTATCGGTGAGCATCTGCATCACCTCGGACGTGTTCATGGTCGAATTCCACGCCATGTTGGCCATATACAGGAACAGCGTGTCGATCTTGTAGGGATCGCCCGCGTGGGCGTTGGCGATGACCATGTGCATCATGCCATGCGCCGACATCGGGTTGTCCCAGGTAAAGGCCTTGTCGATCCGCCTGGCCGAGTTGTCGTCATTGATGAGCAGGTGCTCGGGCCCCAGCGGATAGCCCAGGTGCGGACCGTCCAGGGGCTGGCCCGGGGTCACGCCCGCGTGCGGCTTGGGGTGGGTCTCGACGGCCTTGGGGTAGGGCGGCTTGAACCGGTAGCCGCCGGGTGTTTCGACCGATCCCAGCAGGATCTGCAACACATGCAGCGCCCGGCAGGTCTGAAATCCGTTGGAATGCGCGCTGATGCCGCGCATCGCGTGGAAACTGACGGGGCGCCCGATCATGGTCTCATGCCGCTGACCACGAAAATCGGTCCAGGGCTGGTTCAGGGTGATCTCTTCCTCGAAGGCGACGCGCGCGAGTTCCGCGGCAACCGCGCGGATGCGATCGGCGGGTATGCCGCAGCGATCGGCCACGGCCTCGGGGGCATGGGCGGGATCGAGATAGCGTTCGGCCATCAGCCGCAGCACCGTCTTGTGCCCGTTCCAGTCACCCGCCGGGTCCGGTTGCACACCGGCGGCATTCCAGCACGCCGGCTGCCCGGTGCGGCGGTCCAGCACCAGGGGCGTTCCGGTTTCATCGCGCAGGAACAGACCCTTCTCGGCGCCTTCCTCGGCGTTCACCAGGTAGGGGGCGTTCGTGTAGCGGATCAGATAGTCGAGATCGATCCTGCCCAGGCGGAACAGCTCGTGGATCAGCGCCAGGATCAGCAGACCGTCGGTGCCCGGAGTCACCGCCAGCCAGTCGTCGGCGACGGCGTTGTAGCCCGTGCGCACCGGGTTCACGGCGATCACCCGGGCGCCGCGCGCCTTGAGCTTTCCCAGCCCCATCTTGATCGGGTTGGAATCGTGATCCTCGGCCACGCCGAAGATCATGAACAGTCTGGTGCGGTCCCAGTCGGGTTGACCGAATTCCCAGAACGCGCCGCCCATGGTGTAGATCCCGGCGGCGGCCATGTTCACCGAACAGAAACCGCCGTGCGCGGCATAGTTGGGCGTGCCGAAGCTTTGCGCCCACCATCCGGTGAAGCTTTGCGACTGGTCGCGGCCCGTGAAGAACGCCAGCTTCTCGGGCGCCGTTTCGCGCAGCGGCTTCAGCCAGGCGGCCGCGGTGTTCAGGGCCTCGTCCCACGAAATCTCGACGAATTCGCCAGAGCCGCGCGGCCCCACACGCTTGAGCGGCTTGCGCAACCGCGCCGGGCTGAGGTGCTGCATGATCCCCGCGGATCCCTTGGCGCACAGCACGCCCTTGTTGATCGGATGGTCGCGGTTTCCCTCGATATAGGCGACCTTGCCATCCTTGAGGTGCACGTTGATGCCACAGCGGCAGGCGCACATGTAGCACGTCGTTCGGCGGATTTCGTCCGAGACGCGCGGCGACAGATCGGGCGCGGGTTGGCGCGGCATGAGTTCCTCCCCTCGGGCCATCCTGCCGCGGGGCAGGGTTGCACATAAAGGAATATGTTATTGCTTCGAATGTCTACAGTCATCTACTGACAGACTTGGGCCGGGTGCGCATAGCGCCAATTCGCCACGCCCGATGGCGCCAGAGCGCCCCGGCCGCGCCAATCCGCACGCGGGTATGAGGATGGGCGGGGCGGCGCCCCTTGCGGGGGGGGGATCGGAAGGCTAAGTCTTGGTCAAGACTTGCCCACTACACACGAACCAGACCGCCAGCAACGAGGCCCGAGCGATGCGCGATCCGATTGAAACCTACATGAACCTTGTGCCGATGGTCGTCGAACAGACCAGCCGGGGCGAGCGTGCCTATGACATCTTCTCGCGCCTGCTGAAGGAGCGGATCATTTTCGTGACCGGACCGGTGCATGACGGGATGGCGTCGCTGATCGTGGCCCAGCTTCTGCACCTCGAGGCCGAGAACCCCTCGAAGGAAATTTCCATGTATATCAATAGCCCGGGCGGTGTCGTCACCTCGGGCCTGTCGATCTACGACACCATGCAGTATATCCGGCCCAAGGTCTCGACCATGGTGATCGGGCAGGCGGCGTCGATGGGGTCGCTGCTGCTGGCCGCCGGCGAAAAGGGGATGCGGTTCTCGCTGCCCAACAGCCGGATCATGGTGCACCAGCCCTCGGGCGGGTTCCAGGGGCAGGCGACGGATATCTCCATCCATGCGCGCGAGATCCTGGACCTGAAGGAGCGCCTGAACCAGATCTATGTCAAGCACTGCGGACAGACCCTGAAAAAGGTTGAATCGGCGCTTGAGCGCGACAATTTCATGACCCCGGACGCCGCCAAGGACTGGGGACTGATCGACGAAATCTTCAGCAGCCGCGACAAGGCAGCCGCGGACGCCTGAACGTGATGCGGGGGGCGCGGCGCAACTTTGCCATTGTTCCCGCCCCCATGCTGGCCTAACCTTGACGAAATGGCCCGTCAGAAGGCCCGAACCGACGACGAGCACGAGGTGTCGAATGGCTCATTCCTCTGGCAATGACAGCAAGAACACGCTGTATTGTTCCTTTTGCGGCAAAAGCCAGCACGAGGTCCGCAAGCTGATCGCGGGACCGACCGTGTTCATCTGCGACGAATGCGTCGAGCTGTGCATGGACATCATTCGCGAAGAAACGAAGGGTTCGGGCTTCAAGACGACCGACGGCGTCCCGTCTCCGCGCGACATCTGCAAGGTTCTGGACGATTATGTCATCGGGCAGGAGCGCGCCAAGCGCGTGCTCTCGGTCGCGGTGCACAACCATTACAAGCGGCTTGGCTTTTCCGGCAAGGCCGGCAAGGGCGGCGAGATCGAACTCAGCAAGTCGAACATCCTGCTGATCGGCCCCACCGGCTGCGGCAAGACGCTGCTGGCGCAGACGCTGGCGCGCATCCTGGATGTGCCGTTCACCATGGCTGACGCGACCACCCTGACCGAGGCCGGCTATGTCGGCGAGGATGTGGAAAACATCATCCTGAAGCTGTTGCAGGCGTCGGAATACAACGTCGAACGCGCGCAGCGCGGCATCGTCTATATCGACGAGGTCGACAAGATCACCCGCAAGTCCGACAACCCCTCGATCACCCGCGACGTGTCGGGCGAGGGGGTGCAACAGGCGCTTCTGAAGCTGATGGAAGGCACCGTTGCCAGCGTGCCGCCGCAAGGCGGGCGCAAACATCCGCAGCAGGAGTTCCTGCAGGTCGACACGACGAACATCCTGTTCATCTGCGGCGGTGCCTTTGCCGGGCTTGAGCGCATCATCGCCCAGCGCAACAAGGGCACGGCGATCGGATTTGGCGCGGACGTCAAGGACGAGAGCAAGCGCACCGTGGGCGAGGCGCTGACCCAGCTCGAACCCGAGGACTTGCTGAAATTCGGCCTGATCCCCGAATTCGTCGGTCGCCTGCCGGTGATTGCCACCTTGACCGATCTGGATGAGGACGCGCTGGTCACCATCCTGACCGAGCCGAAGAATGCGCTGGTCAAGCAATACCAGCGCCTGTTCGAGATCGAGGGCGCCGAGCTGACCTTTACCGACGACGCGCTGCGCGCGATCTCGCGCCGGGCGATCGCGCGCAAGACCGGTGCCCGCGGCCTGCGGTCGATCATGGAGGATATCCTGCTGGACACCATGTTCGAACTGCCGGGGATGGAGAACGTGCAGGAGGTCGTGGTCAACGAGGAAGCGGTGACATCGGGCACCCACCCGTTGATGATCTACGCGGATGCCAAGCCCCAGGGCGCCAGTTCCTCGGCCGGTTGACGGGCATCGCCAGACTGCAGAACGCCCCGGGTCATCCGGGGCGTTCTGCATTTCGCCTGTCAGGCGATCCTTGCCTGCGGTTTCAGGGCTGCACGGCCGGGCGCATGATCTCGATCATGCAGGGACCTGTCAGCCCGCCCGCCATTGCTGCAAGATCCGCATCCGTGCCCCGCATGAAGGGCAGTCCCATGGCCTGCGCCAGCGCCCCCATGTCCGGTGCCGAGGGGGTGCACCCGATCACTTCGGCCCCGGCCTCGCGCATGGCGGCGGCGATTTCGCCATAGCCGTTGTTGTTGAACACGACGAAGATCACGTTCAGGTTTTCGTCCAGCGCGGTGCGCAATTCCCCCGGATGGAACATGAGCCCGCCATCGCCGGTCAGGCAGATGACCCGCGCGTCGGGCTTCGCCAGCGCCGCGCCGATGGCCGCGCAGGGGCCGAATCCCAGGGCGCCGTAGCCGGTTGCCGCGTTGAACCAGCCACCCGGTCGGTCGTGATCATAGAACAGGTTCCCGGCATAGGCGGTCTGGGTGGAATCCCCCACCAGGATCGCGTCGGGAACCGCCTTGCGCAGGGCTGTCAACACGCGCACCTCGGCCTGATAGGCCTCGGGCAGTTCGGCAAAGGCCGCGCTGCGGGTCTCGGCCGCGCGCTCGACGCCGCCGGGCGCGGGTTGGGGCGGCGCCAGTTTCGGCAGGATCGTGGCGGCGTCGGCCTGCAGCGTCAGCGCGGCGTGATAGCGCGCCAATTGCCCGCCGTCGATATCGATGCGGATCATGCCGGACAGGTCAGGCAGAGCGCCCCTGCCATACATGTCGCAATCGGTGGGGCCCAATTCTGACCCCACCACAAGCAATTGATCGGAGGCACGGATCAGGTCGCGAACCGCGCCCAGGCTGGGGCTGGCCGGAACCGCCAGCGGGTGATCGTGCATCAGCCCGCGCGCGTTGGTTGTCAGGATCACCGGCGCGCCCAGCGCCTCGGCCAGGGCCTGCAATTCCGGCCCGGCCTTGCGGCATCCGCCGCCGGCCAGGATCACCGGCCGACGCGCCGCTCGCAGGCGGGCGCGGGCCTTGGCGGGATCGGGCGGTGCGGGCAGGGGATGCGCCAGCGCCGCCGCCGGGGGGGCCTTGGCCGCCATCAGGTCCAGCGGGATCTCGATATGGACCGGCCCGCCGCGGCCGGTGGTGAGCGCGCGGCCGGCATGCGCCAGCAGACCCGGCAGGGCCTGCGGATCCTCCAGATGCAGGGCGGGCCCCAGGGTGCGGGTCAGGGCGCGCTGGTCGGGCAGTTCGTGCAGATACCCCAGCCCCTTGCCCAGGGTATCACGCCGGTTCACGCCCGAGATGACCAGAACCGGCACACTATCCGCGCGGGCCTGCGCCATCGGCGTCAGGATGTTGGTTACCCCCGGTCCGGTGATCACCAGCGCCACGCCGAAACGGCCCGAAACCCGCGCATAGCCATCCGCCATGAACCCGGCAGCCGCTTCGTGACGGGGGGTGACGTGGCGGATGCCGGACCCGGCGAGGGCGCGATACAGTTCGATCGTGTGCACGCCAGGGATCCCGAAGATCACCTCGACCCCCTGGATTTTCAACCAATCCACAAGGGTTTGCGCAACGGTGTTCATGCTGCTTTCCGTTCGGCATGGGCGCGGATGCGGCGGCATGCCTCGCGCGTGTCGTCATCCGAGGCATTGAGGGCAATCCGCAGCCATCCCTCGAGGGCTGGCCCGAACGAGGCGCCGGGCATGGCCGCGACCCCGGTGCGGTCGAGCAGGTCCAGCGCGAAGTCGAGTGAATTGTCAGACAATTCCCGAATGTCAAGCAATGCGAACATCCCGGCCTCGGGGCGGTGGACATGCAGGCCGGCGACCCCGTCAAGGGCGTCGAACAGGATCTGCGCCCGGTTCGCCATGCGCGCCGCCATGTCCTGGGCCAGCGTCGGCGCGGCCAGCACCGCTTGCGCGGTCATGTCGGCGATGAAGGGTTGCGAGCCGAACAGCATGGTTTCGCTGAGCGGCAGCGCGCGGGCACAGAACGCGGCGGGGCCGACCACCCAGCCCGACCGGAACCCCGGGGCCGCGTGACTTTTCGAGATCGACGCCGCGATCACGGTGCGATCCTCGAATGCGGGATCCGCCAACGCCGAGGTGAACGGGCGGCCGGAATGGGTCAGGTCGCCATACACCTCGTCCGAGATGATCCACAGATCATGGGCCCGGGCCAGCTCGCCAATCGCGCGCAACGTGTCGGGATCCAGAATTGCGCCTGTCGGATTGTGCGGCGTGTTCAGGAAGATCGCGCGCGTCCGGCTGGTAATTTTTTCTTCGATGTCAGCGGCTTGCAGGCGGAAATTCATCTCGGGCCGCAATCGGACGCCGACCGGGACTGCGCCGGATGCGCGGATCAGCCCTTCATAGGTGGCATACATCGGGTCGCCGAGGATGACCTCGCTGCCGATATCGCACAGGGTTCTGAGCACGACATAGAGCGAGGTCTGCGTGCCCGGCAGGCACAGGAACCGATCACGCCCCACGGGACGGCCAAGGCGCTGTTCATAGCGTTGCGACAGGGCCGACAGCAGCGCGGGCTCACCCCGGCCGTTGGAATAGCCGGTGCGCCCGGCCTGCATGGCGGTGCAGGCTGCGTCGATCAGCCAGTCGGGGGTGGGCACGTCCGGTTCGCCGATGGTCAGGTTGATGACCGGTTCGCCGGCGTCGATGCGGGCGCGGGCGGCGATGCTGAGGGTCCATTTGTCCGAACCCAGGCCGGCAAGCTGATCGGTCACGGTGGCGTATTGCATGTCAACCCTCGGGAAGTTCCAGTTGAAGAAGACGCGAGAAGGCCTTGATGGCAATGTCTTTCATCTCGCCGTCACGAAAGTGGCCGGGAAGCGCGCCGGCTTCGATCCAAAGACCATCCAGCAGCGCGTTTCCGGCGATGGCCAGCGCCCGCGTGTCCCCCGTGCCCCGCCCGGCCGCAATCAGAGCGTCGGCGATCAGGCCCTGAAGCCGGTCACGAAACGCCAGATAGGTCTTTTCGTGCACCGCGCGCATCGCGGCGTCGCGGGGGACCAGTTGCATCGATGCGGCCCATAACGCGACACCGCGCGGATCGGTCACGGGGGGCGAAACGGCGGCCGCGATGAACCCGGCCAGCCGCGCCAGCGGCGTGTCCGGCAACTCGGCCAGGGTCGCGCCGCTGGCATCGGTCAGGCCGGACATGAGGGATTCGTGCGCGGCGGCCACCAGGTCCTCCTTGGTGGCGAAATAGTGCCGGATCAGCCCGGGGGTGACCCCCGCGCGCAGGGCGATGGCGCGCACGGTGGCGGCCTGCGGTCCGCCCTCGGCGATCAGGTCCAGCGTGGCGTCGATCAGGGCGGCGCGCCGGCCTTCCTCGCCGATGCGGACAAAGGGGCGGCGCCCCGGACCCGATTGCCCGGCGCTCATGCCCGCAGGACCGGGCGGGTCAGGCAGGTCGGCCCGCCCTCGCAGGCGATGCACAGCGCGTCGCCCTCGAAAACCTGCACGCGGCAGCCATGGGCCTCCATCAGGGCGCGGGTCCTGGGGAAGCCGTCGACCATCACCACATCGTGCGGCGACAGCATCAGCACATTCAGGCTGAGCCCGTTCGAGGCCGTGAACTCGTCCTCGGGGGCGTGCAGCAGGGTCCAGCCGCGCGCGGTCAGCTCGGCCCAGAGCGCATAGGGCAGCAGCGGGGCGTGGATCAGCGCCATGCGGGGCCCGAGGGGCGAGATCAGCGACATCAGGTGCAGGCAGGCCTCGGGTCCGGTCCACCAGGGCAGGTCATAGGCCTGCACGCGCATCCCGTGGGGGGCCAGCAGGGCGGCCACGGCCTCGATTCCGGCCTGGTTCGATCGCGCCCCCCGGCCTATGGCCAGCGTATCGGGGTCGATCCAGACGCAGTCACCGGATTCGACCGTCGCCGCGCCTTCGAGCTGACCGAGAATCGGCACGCCCAGGGCCTCGTATGCGGCGACATGCAGGTCAGGCTCGCGCCGGCGCAGCGGCTTGCCCATGTTCAGAACGACCGCCCCGGCACGCGTGACAAACGAGGGGTCCTGCACAAAGACTGCATCCGACAAATCGTCGTCAACCGAAGGAATCCAGTGGATTTTCGCGCCCGAAGCGGCGACGATGGCGGCCAGGGCGGCGTGCTGGATCTCGGCCCTTGCGGGATCGAACCCAGGGCCGTAATGCCAGGTCGCCGGGTCGGCCTTGGCCATGGCGGGACCCGGGGCGCGCATCATCACGCGGGCCAGGGGTTTCGTGCGGTCTTCGGCGCCATGGGGCATGGGGGCATTCTCGTGGCGTAATTATACGCTTGCATAATTGCGCAGGTTTTGGCCTGCTACAAGGACATTCGCCCGCGTCAGCGCATGGCGCAAGGGCGATAATCAGGCGCGGGAAACAGCGCCGCAACGACAGGAGAAGACAATGAAGAAGATTCTCGTGACGGCCTCGGCTCTGGCCCTGATGGCGGGGTCCGCGATGGCCGATCCGCTGCGGGTGGGGATCGCCGCCGAACCCTATCCGCCGTTCTCGTCGCCCGATTCCTCGGGGCAATGGGTCGGCTGGGAGATCGACATCATCCACGCTGTCTGCGCCGCGGCCGAGGTCGACTGCGAAATCACGCCCACCGCCTGGGACGGGATCATCCCGGCGCTGGTCTCGGGGCGGATCGACGTCATCATGGCGTCGATGACGATCACCGCAGATCGGCTGCAAACCATTGATTTCTCGAACCCTTACTACAACACGCCGGTGGTTGTGGTGGCACAGAAGGACATGGGCATGGCCGCCACCCCCGAGGGGTTGGCCGGGCATGTCCTGGGGGTGCAGGTTTCGACCATCTTCCAGGACTACGCCCAGCACTATTTCGAGGGCGAGACCGAGATCCGCACCTATCAGACCCAGGACGAAGCCAACCAGGACCTGGCCTCGGGGCGGATCGACGCCACGCTGGCAGACAGCCTGGCGATGGACCCGTTCCTGGCCTCGGACGCCGGAAGCTGCTGCGTGTCGCTGGGCCCGGTGGCCATGGACGAGGCGATCCTGGGGCGGGGAATCGGCGCGGGCGTGCGCAAGGGCGACACCGCCACGCTGGAGGCGATCAACCGCGGCATCGCGGCGATTCTCGAAAACGGCACCTATGACGAGATCACGTCGCGCTACTTCGCGACCTCGATCTACGGCGGCTGACCTTGCTGGACTGGCTGTTCCAGGTGTGGCCGGGGCTCGATGCCTCGGCCGCACTTCTGTCGCTGTCGCCGCCCGGATGGGGCGGCAACCTGCTGCGCGGTGCGGTCAATTCGCTGATCATCGCGCTGGGAGCCTTTGGGCTGGGATGCATGATCGGCACCGCGGGCGCGCTGGGAAAGCTGGGTGGCGGGCCGGTGACGCGCGACCTGCTGGCGGTCTACACGACCGTGGTGCGCGCGGTTCCCGAACTGATCCTGATCCTGCTGCTCTATTACGCGGGCACCGACCTGTTGAACCAGGCCCTCGGGGCGCTGGGCTATCGCCCGGTCCAGATTTCGGGGCTGGCCGCCGGGATCGGCGTTCTGGGGGTGGTTCAGGGCGCCTATGCGACCGAAGTTCTGCGCGGCGCCATCCAGGCCGTGCCCCGTGGCCAGATTGAAGCTGCGCGCGCCTATGGCATGAGCGCGGTGCAGGTGTTTCGCCGGGTGACCGTTCCGGCGATGCTGCCGCTGGCGCTGCCCGGCCTGTCGAACCTGTGGCTGATCGCGACCAAGGACACGGCCCTGCTGGCCATCGTCGGGTTCAGCGAACTGACGCTGGAGACCCGACAGGCGGCCAGTTCGACGCGGGCCTATTTCACCTTTTTCCTGGCAGCCGGGGCGCTGTATCTGATCATGACGCTGGTTTCGACGCGGGTCTTTGCCTGGATCGAGGCGCGCTATCGTCGGGGCCAGGCCGGAGCGCGCGCCTGATGCGGGCGGTGCTGCAGCCGCACCGTCTGGGGCTGATCGGCCTGGCGCTGGCGCTGGCGGTCTGGGCCGCGGTTTCCCTGCGTTGGGACTGGATCCCGCGCTATGCCGCCCTGGGGGCCGAGGGTTTGTGGCGCACCGCCTGGTTGCTGGTGCTGTCCACGCTGATCGGCTTCGCGCTGGCGGTGCCGCTGGGGCTGGCGCAAGCGGCGGGGCCGCGGGTGCTGGCCCTGCCGGCGCGCTGGTTCTGCACGCTGATCCGGGGCACGCCGCTGCTGTTGCAGATCTGGCTGATCTATTACGGGCTGGGCAGTCTGTTTCCGCAATACCCGTGGATACGGCACTCGGACCTGTGGCCGATCCTCAGGCAGGCATGGCCCTATGCGCTGCTGGCGCTGTCGCTCAGCTATGCGGGATACGAGGGCGAGGTCATGCGCGGCGCGTTCAAGGCGGTGCCGCATGGCCAGCTCGAGGCAGCGCGGGCCTATGGCCTGTCGCGCCTGGCGGTGTTCCGGCGCATCTGGCTGCCGCAGGCGCTGGCCCGGGTGCTGCCGACGCTGGGGGGAGAGACGGTGTTGCAGTTGAAATCGACTCCGCTTGTCGCGACGATCACGGTGATCGAGATCTACGCCGTCGCCAGCCGCGTGCGCCAGGACACGTTCATCATCTATGAACCGCTGATCCTGCTGGCACTGGTCTATCTCGTCTTTGCCGGCCTGATCGTTCTGGCCTTCCGGTGGCTGGAGCGGCGGTTCGCACGCGGGCTGGGCTGACACGCACGGACGCATCCGGTGGGACAGGTGGCGGTTCGGGCAGGCCGTGATTGGGGGTGGCCGTGATTGGGGCAGGCCGTGATTGGGGCAGGCGGGGGGCCAGCCCCCCGCACCCCCCGCCAAAGGGGGTTTTCCACCCCCTTTGGATACCCCCGAGGATATTTCCGGCACAAAGATGGGGGGCTGTGGTCAGGATTTGCGGCGGTTGATCAGGACCAGGCCGCCGATCAGGAGGGCGAGGGCGACCGGGGTGGTCGTGCCCACCGATTCGCCCAGCAGTGCCCAGCCGAGCAAGGCGCTGAGCACCGGCGTGAGGAAGCTGAAGCTGGCGACGGTGCCGGCCTGATAGCGCCCGATCAACCAGAACCACAGCACGAAACCGACGGTCACGACGCCAACGCCCTGCACCAGCAGCAGCACCGCCTGAAGCGTGTCGAAATCGCGCACGAGAGGCAGGCCGAACAGCGGTGACAGCGCGCAGAGCAGCGGGGCCGAGACCGCCACCTGCCAGAAGATCTGGGTTTCGGCCGCGCTCTGGCCAAAGCGCGTCAGGCGCGAGACGACGACGATTCCCGCCCAGGACATGCCCGCGATCAGGGCCGCCATGTCGCCCCAGAAACCGCCATCGCCCGTGTCGCCACCGCGGCCGGCCAGCGACAGCACCACCCCGGCAAAGCCAAGCAGGAAGCCCGCGAACCGCACCGGCGTCAGCCGTTCGCCCGGGAACAGGAAATGCGCCGCCAACGCCAGCCAGATCGGCATCGCGTAGAAGATCGACGACGCATGCACGACGCTTGTGTGGTCCAGCGCAACGAAGAGGAACAGGAATTCCGACGAGAACAGCAGGCCCGCCATCAGCCCCTGGCGCCACAGGTCCGGGCGAAAGGCGATGCCGCGCCAGATCATCCAGCCGCTGAGCGCAACCAGCGCGACCGCCGATCGCGCCCCGGCGAAGAACGCCGGCTGCAACCCGCCATTTCCCAGCTTGATCAGCACGTTGTTCACGCTGAACAGCAGCGCGAGGCCCAGCATCATCCAGAAACCGGCGGTATCGAGGGGGCGGCGTTGCAAAAAGGGCCTCGTGGTGGTGAACCTGTGAATTATCGCCTCGACTGAACCGCGCAGGCGTGGCAGGGTCAAGCCCGTTTCGTGCCCTTGTCGCCCCTTTGCCGGGCCACGGGCGCACCAGCTTCCAGGGATGGTCCCGATGAATCGCCTTCAAGGCCCGCTGATGATGGTCCTGTCGATGGCGGGTTTTGCGCTGCAGGATGCCTTGATCAAGGGGCTGGCACGCACGATTCCGGTCGGCGAGATTTCCCTGACCGTGGGATTGGGCGGTGCGATCGTCTTTGGCCTGCTGCTGCTGCGCCGCCGATTGCCGCTGGTGACCCGACAGGCGGTGCAGGGCGCGGTCCTGGTGCGCAACCTGGCCGAGGTCTTTGCCGGCATGTGCATGATCCTGGGGGTGGCACTGGTGCCGTTGAGTGTCGTGTCGTCGATCCTTCAGGCGATGCCGCTGACCGTCACTCTGGGGGCGGCGCTGTTCCTGGGGGAAAGTGTCGGCTGGCGGCGGTGGAGCGCGATCTTCGTCGGCCTTGCGGGGGTGCTGATGATCCTGCGCCCCGGGGCGGGCAGTTTCGATCACCTGGCGTTGATCCCGCTGGCGGCGGTCTTTGTGTTGAGCACACGCGACATCGCAACCCGCAAGGTGCCACCGGGCGTTCCGTCGCTGCAACTGTCCTTCTGGGGGTTCCTGGCGCTTTTTCCGGGTGGCGCGATGCTGTTGGCCCTGCGTGGCGAGGGATTGGTCATGCCCGACGCGCTGGAATGGCTGATGCTGCTGGGGGCGACCGTCTCGGGGGTGTTGTCCTATGCGGCGCTGGTGATGGCCACGCGCACCGGCTCCATCGCGGCGACTACCCCGTTCCGTTATGCGCGGCTGGTCTTTGCCATGCTGCTGGGCATTCTGGTCTTTGGCGAACGTCCCGATGGCTGGACCCTGGCCGGCTCGGCGCTGGTCGTGGCGGCCGGTTTCTATACCCTGATGCGCGAGATGCGGGTGAAGCGGCGCTAACGGTGGCGGTAACCGTCGACCGCGCCCTTTCATCGCCCTTGGGCGCACAGTATAGAGACGCCAAATCATAGCCATGAGGGGCGCCAGCATGACCACCATCCTCGATATCATCGGCCGCGAGATCCTGGACAGCCGGGGCAACCCGACGGTCGAGGTGGACGTGATCCTGGAAGACGGCACCATGGGCCGCGCGGCGGTGCCTTCGGGCGCCTCGACCGGGGCGCACGAGGCGGTCGAACGCCGCGATGGCGACAAGGCCCGCTACATGGGCAAGGGCGTGCTGCACGCGGTTGCCGCCGTCAACGGCGAGATCGCCGAGGCGCTGGTCGGCATCGACGCGACCGAACAGGTGGCGATCGACCGCGCGTTGATCGAGCTGGACGGCACCGAGAACAAGAGCCGTCTGGGCGCGAACGCGATCCTGGGCGTGTCGCTGGCCGTGGCCAAGGCCGCCGCCGATGCGACTGGCCAGCCGCTCTATCGCTATGTCGGCGGGACCTCGGCCCGCGTGCTGCCGGTGCCGATGATGAACATCATCAATGGCGGCGAGCACGCCGACAACCCGATCGACATCCAGGAATTCATGATCATGCCGGTGAGCGCGGGCAACATCCGCGACGCGGTGCGCATGGGGTCGGAAGTGTTCCATACGCTGAAAAAGGAACTCAGCGCGCAGGGCCTGTCGACGGGGCTGGGCGACGAAGGCGGGTTTGCGCCCAACCTGTCCAGCGCGACCGCCGCGCTGGATCTGATCCTGAAGTCGATCGAAAAGGCCGGATACACGCCGGGCGAGGACATCTTTCTCGCGCTCGACTGCGCCTCGACCGAGTATTTCCGCGATGGCCGGTATGAGATGAAGGGCGAGGGGCTGAGCCTGACCTCGGCCGAGAATGTGGACTATCTGGCCAAGCTCTGCGCCGCCTATCCGATCATCTCGATCGAGGATGGCATGGCCGAGGATGACTGGGACGGCTGGAAACTGCTGACCGACGCGCTGGGCGGCAAGGTGCAGCTGGTGGGCGATGACCTGTTCGTCACCAACCCGCGCCGTCTGGCCGAGGGGATCAAGGCCGGCGTCGCCAACTCGATGCTGGTCAAGGTGAACCAGATCGGCACCTTGACCGAAACGCTGCAAGCCGTCGATATGGCGCATCGCGCGCGCTACACCAATGTCATGTCGCACCGTTCGGGCGAGACCGAGGATGCGACCATTGCCGACCTGGCGGTGGCGACGAACTGCGGCCAGATCAAGACCGGATCGCTGGCGCGTTCGGACCGGCTGGCCAAGTATAACCAGTTGATCCGCATCGAGGAAATGCTGGGCGAGGTCGCGGAATACGCGGGCCGGTCGATTCTGCGCGGCTGATCCGCTGCCGCGCATCGGTGAAGAATTTCTGACGGGCGCGTCGCGGGACGCGCCCTTATTTCGTTAAAATGCAGTCTGTTAAGATCGGGTTAAACGAAGGGTTCCAGACTGGGGACATCCACCATTCCTGAGGTTCGCCATGACCAGCCTCCTGTCCCCAGTTTCCCCGGTCGGCGCGCTGTCGCGTGACACGCCGGCCCCCTCTGTCACCCAGGGCGCCCCGCGGCCTGCCGCGCCTCTCGAAAGCGCGCGCGCGCCGCGGCCTGTCGATCCCGCGGGCCGGGCCGAACGCCTTCGGGCCCAGACCGCGCGCGATCGCCCGGTCGGTCCGCCCCCCAGTTTCGAGGTCAACGTGCTGCAGGACATCAGGGAACGTCTGGCCGATCCGGTCGGACCCCAGCCAGCGGCCCAGGGCGACGATCCAGGGGCCACAAGCCCAGGCCCGCAGGGGTCCGTTCCGGATGACCTCGACACGCCGGCGATGCCGGCGCTGGCGCCCGGCCTTTTGCCGCACCATCTGGACAAGAAGGTGTAGCGCCGCCGCCGAACCCCAGGCGCGATGGCCGGAGAGGGCCCTTGAGGGACAGGCCGCGCACGCCGCCGCTGACCGCTCAGTCGCGCCCCGGGCCTGCGTTGCCCGGTGCCGTACACGACCCCGACGGATCGGGCGCCCGGGTCTTGCGGTTGACCGGATCGGGGGCGGGCAGGCAATCAAATTCAAGAATTGTCATGTCAACCGTTGTCTGTCGCGGTCCGAGACGGTAACGGGCAGTTACCACGCGCGAAAGTTGCGCTTTTTTTGAATCAGGTAGCCTTTGCAGTATCGTCCAGAGATAGATGGCCTGCGTGCTGTCGCGGTTGTGCCGGTGGTTCTTTTCCACGCCGGCTTTCAGGTTTTCGCCGGCGGGTTCGTCGGCGTTGACGTTTTCTTCGTCATCAGCGGGTATCTGATTACCACGATCATCCACGACGAGGTTCAACGCGGCGCATTCAGTCTGCGGACGTTCTACCTCAGACGGGCGCGCCGAATTACGCCGGCGTTGCTGGTCGTATCGGCTGCCTGCGTGCCGGCCGCGTGGTTCCTGTTATTGCCCAGCGACACACGCGATTTTGCCCAAAGCGTCCTTGCGGCACAGCTTTTCGTGTCCAATGTGCTGTTCTGGTTGCAGAGCGGCTATTTCGACACCGCATCCAGCCTGAAACCCTTGCTCAACACCTGGAGCCTGTCGGTCGAGGGGCAGTTCTATGCCCTGTTCCCGCTGCTGTTTCTCGGGCTGTGGCGGCACGGTGGCGCCGGCCGGGTTCGTCTGGTGCTGGCCATTCTGGCGCTGGTCAGCCTGATTGCCGCGCAATGGACAACACAGGTTGCACCGGCGGCGGCCTTCTATCTGCTGCCGACCCGCGCATGGGAGTTGCTGCTGGGCGCCCTGGTGGCGCTTTACATGGTCCGCGTCCCCACGCCCTGGACCCGGCGCGGCCCCGCCTGGCTGGCGGGCGCGCTGGCGCTGGCGGGGCTGATGGCCATTGTCGGGTCGGTTCTGACAATGGACGCGACGACGCCTTTCCCCGGCGTTCACGCGCTGGTCCCGACCCTGGGCGCGGCGCTGATCATCCTGTTCGCGGGACCCGGCACACTGGTCTGGCGGGTGTTGACCCAACGGGTGCCGGTCGCGATCGGCATGATCTCGTACAGCCTGTATCTGTGGCACTATCCGCTGTTCGTCTTTCATCGCTGGACGCGCCTCGATACCGCCGTTTCGACGTCCGAGCGCCTGTTGCTGATTGCCCTGGCCGTGCTTCTGGCCTGGGTGACCTGGTTCGCTGTCGAACGCCCCTTTCGCCGCAGGGCGCGCGGTCGGCTGTTCCGTGGCCTCAAGGCGTCGGTCCTTGGCGCGACGGGCGTGTTCGTCGGTCTGCTCGGGTCCTACATGATGGTCGAGCCGGCCGGTCACGACAGGATGCGCCTGTCTTATCCGGACAATGTGGTGTGGCGAAGCCTGGCCGAACGGGTCCATGCCGAGGGGCCGGTCTGCACGCTCGGCCCTCTCGAGGGGCGCGCGCATACCTTGGGCTGCCCGTTCGGCGCCGTGGACGGTCAGCGAACGGTGGTGCTGCTGGGGGATTCGCACAGCGAGGCGCTGGCCTATGCGCTGGATGGCGAATTGCGCACCCGTGGCCTGCGCGGTCTGCGTCTCGCCACCGCGGGATGCGAGCCCCTGCCGTTCATCCGACGCAATCGCGATCTGTCGGTCACCGATTGCGATCTGCGCACCGACGAGCTGCTGGAGACGATCCGCGCACTGGATGCCGACGTGGTCATGCTGAACCGGTGGAGCTTTCGCCTGTATCCCATCGCCGGGGCGATCGACGACATGCCCTACCGCAACAGCGAGGGCACCGCCGAACGCGAGGAATACCGGGAATACGAGGTCTGGGACCAGGGGGGCTTTCATGCCGATGGTGCCAGCAAGCGCATCGCGCTGACCCGATTCCTTTCGAATGTCGCCGGCGCCGCACGGCACATGGTTCTGATCGATCCGATACCGGAAAGCGCGATCGACGTCGCGCTCGAGAATGCCATCGCCTTTCGACGCGACGGCACCATCGTGCAGGACATTTCCTTTCCACGCCAGGACTATACGCGACGGAATGCCTTTGTCCTGTCGGTATTCGGGGCCCTCACGGCGCCGAATGTCACGCGTGTTGCGACCGAACCGATGTTCTGCGGATTGCGCGATCCTGACCGCTGCTACGTTCAGCACGACACCGTGCCGCTTTATTATGACGACGATCACCTGTCGCAGGAAGGGGCGGCGCGGGTGGTTGCGGCGTTTGCCGACCGGCTGGCGGCACCGTGACCATGGGCTGCCTGGGGCGCCGGGCCGACCCCGGACTCTGACCGGATTGCCGCGTGATCGCGATCAGGGGCCCGGACACGACAGGATGTGGCGACCAGAGGGGCCGGTTGTGTGGCCGCAACCGAGTTGACGTCATCGTCCCGGTTTGGCCTGTGCCATGGTGATCAGCCGCGTGACCGGCTCGAGGTCCAGCATGCTGGTTCGGACCGCGACGGCGGATTCGAAGGCGTAGATCTCCTCGTCAGCGCCGATCCGCGTGAAGTCCGAGGCAGAGAGTTCGTCTTCCAGGATATCGGTGGCGAAGACAATGTGCTCGGTTTCGCGGCCGATGGACATCAGGGCGACGAACGACATGATCCGCATTTCGAACGGCCTGTAGGGACGGTTGTTCCTCTCGCAATACTCCTCGATGCGTCTGAGCAACTCGCCATCATGCGCAAACCCCATCCAGGGATAGTTGTGCATGGTATCAAGGGGATTGCCGCCGCGCTGGAAGATGTCATGCGAGTTGCGGGCATAGATCGCGACGTTGAAATTCTGAACCGGCTTTACCGTATAGTTGCTGAACTGCACGCTATCCGGCAGAACACCGAAATACATGTCCAGCACGCCGTCTTCGACATAGGGCATCAGATAGTCACCCGAGCCCGAGACCATTTCGATCTGCACCTGCGGAAAGGCTTTGTGCAGTTCGATGATCATCGGCGGCAGCAGCTTGGCGGCCCAGGACGGACCCGCGCCGATGGTGATGGTGCTGCCGCTCATGTTCAGCTCGCTGGCCATTTCGTCTTCGGCCAGTTCCAGCTCGCGCTGGATGAACCGCACCCGCCGGCGCAGCACTTTGCCCGCCGCGGTCGGAATCGTCCCGCGGGGGCTGCGCGCAAACAGGCGGGTTCCCAACTGATCCTCGAGCGCAAGCAGGCTTTTTGACGCCGCGGACTGGGTCAGACCCAGGGCATCGGCTGCCAGAGAGACACTCTGAAGATCATAGATCTTGGCGAAAATGCTCAGCTGTCTGGGCAGGAAAAGGCGCATCTGTCACATTCCATATCGTCATGCCTGCATGATACTTATGACTTTGTTTCATTCAATGGGCTTGTGTAAATTGCCCCTGTGATCTCGGGTGCGACCCGGAACCACAGGGAGGAAACCGCAATGCCACACACATCCGTTTCGACACGGGCCAGCATCTGGCCGCCGTCGTCCAACCCTGTCGACATTCATCGGAGCATTCCGCGAGGAATCCCGCAATGACCCGTCTCGCCAGTGAAAAGACCGCCGCGGCAGATGCTGCGACCAGGACGACCGCGGGCATCTGCATCGACTCGCTCGGGCACGCCTTCCCGACCAAGGACGGTGGGGCGATGCTCGCCCTGGACAACGTCTCGTTCGAGGTTCCGAATGGCCAGTTCCTGGCCGTGGTCGGCGCCAGTGGGTGCGGCAAGACCACGATCCTGAATATGGCTGCCGGGCTGATCCGGCCGGTGTCGGGCAGTGTGAAGGTCGGTGGCGAGGAAGTCGTGAAGCCGCTGCGCGACACCGGCTACATGTTCGCCCGCGACGGCTTGCTGCCGTGGCGGTCGGCCCTGAAAAACGTCGAGGTCGGGCTGGAGCATCGCGGCGTTCCGAAAGAGCAGCGCCGCACCCGCGCGCTGCACATGCTGGATGTCGTGGGCTTGTCCGGTTTTGGAGATTCCTACCCGGCGCAATTGTCGCAAGGGATGCGCCAGCGCGTCGCCATCGCGCGCACCCTGGCCATCAACCCTGGCACCCTGCTGATGGACGAACCCTTTGCGGCGCTCGATGCCCAGACCAAGATTGCCCTGCAGGGCGAGTTCCTGAAGATCTGGGAAAAGGATCGCAAGACCGTGATGTTCGTGACGCACGATCTGGCCGAGGCCGTGTCGATGGCCGATCGCGTCCTCGTCCTGACCAGCCGTCCCGGTCGCATCCATGCCGACATCACCATCGACCTGCCGCGCCCGCGGGATCCCGGCGAGATCCGGTTCGACAAGCACTACCTGCATCTTCTGGACGGGGTCTGGCAATCACTCAAGGAAGCGGAGGCTCGGGCAGGATGAGCATGGCCATGGACATGACGGTTTCAAACAACCGGGACACTGGCGTTGTCAGCGTCAAGGACAAGCTTGCGCAGCAGATCACAAGGGAAAGATCCACGCGGCGCCGGCGCACGATCAATGTCGCCATCATGCGGTTTGCGTTGCTGGCCGCCCTGCTGGTCCCGTGGCAACTGGGCGTCGAATACGGGCTGATCAATCCCCTGTTCTTTTCCAGCCCATTGGCGATTTTCAATTTCCTCGTCCGTGAACTGGGCGGCGGCACCATCTGGCCGCACGTCCTGGTCACCGTGCGCGAGGCCCTGCTGGGCTTTCTGATCGGTGCCGCGGCCGGTGTGGCAGCGGGGATCCTGCGCATGCAATTCCCCCTGTTCGGCGATGTCACCAACCCGTTCCTGACGATCCTGAACGTGCTGCCGCGTGTCGCCCTGGCGCCGATGTTCGTCCTGTGGTTCGGCATTGGCGAGGGCTCGAAGATCGCGCTGTCGGTCAGTCTGGTGTTCTTCATCCTGATGCTGAGCACCGAAGCCGGGATCAAGTCGCTGGACCGCGAACTGATCGTCACCCAACGCGCCCTGGGGGCCACCCGGACCCAATTGTTCTGGAAGGTGATGCTGCCTGGTGCCGTGCCCGCGATGTTCAGCGGCATGCGACTGGGTGTCGTCTATTCGCTTCTTGCGGTGGTCGTGGGCGAAATGATTGCCTCGCAGATGGGGCTGGGCCAACGCATCGCCTTCTATGCGGCCAGTTTCCAGGGCGACGGATTGCTTGGAACGATCCTCATCCTCGCGGCGATCGGTCTTCTGTTCAATGTCGTCGTCGTCAACGCCGAAGCGAAGCTGATGCACTGGAGGCTTCATGACGACGACTGATCCAGCCATTCGCAATCGTGCAGTCGGAGCTTTGGGAGAAATAAATGCATAACCCTATGGCGTTCAACGAAATTCCGCGTCAGCCTGGGCAGGACCGTCCGTTCCAGCCGCCTGTGGAAATCGATACCCTGCGTCGCGAAGAGCCGGTGACCCCGGTTCGCATGAAGGACGGCCAGATCGCGTATTTCGTCACCAAGCATTCCGCGGTGAAGGAAGTTCTGGGCGACAACAAGCGGTTCAGCGCCTCGCCTGCGACCCCGGGCTTTCCGCTCGACAACCTGATCGGTGGCAACACGAACCTGTTCTCGCGGTTCTCGATCGTGCGGGTCGACAACCCGAACCACGCCCGGCTGCGGCGCGCCGTTCAGGCACCCTTCCGGCCGCGCGAAGTGCCCAAGCATACCGCCATGATCACCGAGGTCGCACAGCAGTGCCTGGACGACGTGCGCGCGGCCGGTTCGCCCGCCGACATCGTGCCGCTCTACACCTCGGAGATCCCGTCGCGGGTGATCTGCAAGGTGATGGGGGTGCCTGAGTCGCTGCGGAAGGAGGCCAAGAAACTGTCCTGGACGGTTGGTGTTCCACGGCCTGCCGGGCAGTTGGACGGCTATGACGAGCTGGGCGAATTCCTGCGCGATATCGTGCGCCACATCGACGCCGATGCGAATTCCCCGGTGGTGCTGTCGTTCCTCAAGGCCGCGTTGGAGGCCGGCGAAATGAGCGAGGACGAGCTGGTCGCCAAGGCTGTTCTGGTCCTGCAGGCCGGACACGAGACGACGGCGCAGACCATGGCCCTGGGCTGTGCCCGCATCCTGACCGAGCCGGATCTGTATCGCGCCCTGGCTGCCGAGCCCGAATTCTCGGACGATGCCGTCGAGGAAATGATCCGCTACACCGCGACGATCCGGGGCGGTCCGCGCCGCGTTGCCCTGGAAGAGGTCACGGTGGACGGCAAGACCTATCCGGCGGGCACCGGTTTCATCACCTCGCTGCACGCGGCGAACCACGATCCTGACGTGTTCGAGAACCCGGGCGCCTTCAAGCCCGGGCGCGACATGGGCCGCGCGCACCTGTCCTTCAGCTTTGGGATGCATCAGTGCCTGGGTCAGTTCCTGGCCCGGCTCGAGCTGAAGATCGGCATGCAGACGCTGTTCCACGGCCTGCCCGAGTTGCGGCTTGACCGCCCCGCCAGCGAGCTTTCGTTCCACGGCGGCGCCGGGGTCTACGGCATCGACACCCTGCCGCTGGCCTGGAAAAGCTGAGGTCCCGCCATGACATGGTTTGACGCGAAAATTGTTGCCGTGGATCAGGTCGCGACGGACATCAAGTCCTTCCGGCTGGTTCCAGCCGATCCTCAGGCAGGGCTTGCATCGTGGAAACCGGGCGCGCATCTGGACGTGCGCGCCGAGAATGGCATCGTGAGGCAGTATTCGCTCTGTGGCGATCCCGCAGATCCGGCCTCGTATCGCATTGCCATCCTGCACGAAGCGGCAGGGCGCGGCGGATCCGAGTATTTCCACAGCCATGTGGTCCCCGGTTCAACAGTGGCGATCAGCGAGCCCCGGAACCTTTTCCCGCTGGTCGAAGGACGCTCAAACTATCTGCTGATCGCGGGGGGGATCGGCATCACGCCGATCCTGCCGATGATCCGCGAACTCGACGCTGCGGGCCGCGCGTGGCATCTGCATTACGGCGGTCGCGCGCTCGATCGCATGGCCTTCACGGACGAGCTTGCGGCTTACGACGACCGGGTCGATCTGCACACCGGGCTGCTTGATCTGCCCAGGATCCTGTCCGAGCAACCGAAGGGCACCGCGGTCTATTGCTGCGGGCCGACAGCCCTGATGGATGCGGTGCTGGAAACGGCTGCGGCTGTTGGGCTTGATGACGTGCATATCGAACGCTTTGCCCCCGTCGAAGCGGCCGAGGACAGCGACGGAACCGCGCTTGACAGCTTCGACGTGGAGTTGCGGCAGACTGGCGTGACGCTGCATATCGAGAAGGGCCAGACGATCCTGGATGCCGTGATCGAGGTCCTGCCGGATCACCCCTATTCCTGCGAGTCGGGCACCTGCGGCAACTGCGTGTCGACGGTGCTGGAAGGCACGCCGGTGCACCGCGACTGCGTGTTGTCCGACGACGAGAGGAAGAACAAGATGATGATCTGCGTCGGTGGCAGCGCGTCGAAGCGCCTGGTCCTGGACCTGTGATGAGCGGCACCGCGCACGCCACCTTTGCCCCTGAGGGCACGCCGCCCCCGGGCCCGACCTACAGCCACGGTGTCCGGTTCGATCCCGGCTGCCAGGTCCTGCAGATCTCGGGCCAGGTTCCGATGGACAGCGACGGGACGTGCAGTGCCGACGGGGCGGCGCAGGCCGACAGGGTTTTTGCCAACCTCGGCGCGGTCCTGGACGACGCGGGCATGACCACCGCCAATCTGGTGCATATCCGGTGCTATCTGGTCGACCGGCAGGATCTGCCGGCCTTTCAGGACGCGCGCGACCGGTTCCTGAAAGGTGTCCGGCCTGCCGCCACACTGGTTTTCGTGTCGGGCCTTGGCAAGCCGGAATGGCGGATCGAGGTCGAAGCCCTTGCCGCACGCCCGATGCCCGCGGGCTAGCCGCCTCGGCGCGGCCGCCGCGCAACAACGAAATTCGAAACCCGCCCCTGGTGCACCGCGCATCGGGGGAGCAACAGACACTTGCCAGGCGCACCCGTGGCCTGTCGCACCGACCGAAAGGCACCCGAAATGACTGTAGCGACCACGACCCCCCAGCCCGTCCTGCCAGCATTCATCCGCAATGAGCCGACCAAGCAGCTTTTGATCGGTGGTCAGTGGGTTGCCTCTGACGAAGGCCGGACCTTTGCCACGCCCAACCCGGCCAATGGCCGCACGCTGGCGCATCTGACCCACGCAACCTCGGCCGACGTGGACCGTGCCGTCGCCGCCGCCCGCGCCGCCTTCGTGGGGCCATGGAGCAAGTTCACCCCCTTTGAACGCCAGGCCGTCCTGCTGCGGCTCGCGGATGTCATCGACCGGAACTTTGATGAGCTGTGCCTGATCGATACGCTCGACGTCGGCATGCCGATGGCGCGCGCGACCAATGTGCGCCGTCGCGCGGTCGCCCTGCTGCGCTATTATGCCGGGTTGGCGACGTCGATCCATGGTCAGACGATGCCGAACTCGATCCCGGGCGATGTGTTCGCCTATACGCGACGCGAGGCGGTCGGCGTGGTCGGCGCGATCATCCCCTGGAACGGACCGCTGGGGATCAGCATTTCGCGCGTCGCGCCGGCGCTGGCGACCGGCTGCACCGTGGTTCTGAAGCCGTCGGAATTGGCCAGCCTGGCCCCCTTGCGGTTCGGTGAACTGGCGCTGGAGGCCGGTGTCCCCGAGGGGGTGATCAACGTGATCACCGGCCCGGGCGACGTGGGCGCGGCGATGTCGGCGCACCCGGATATCGACAAGATCTCGTTTACCGGTTCGACCGCAACGGGGCAGGCCGTGATCCGGGCCTCGGCGGGCAACGTCAAGCGGCTGGCGCTGGAACTGGGCGGCAAATCCCCGGACATCGTGTTCGCGGACGCCGATCTTGACCAGGCGGTGCCCGGCGCGGCGATGGCCGCGTTCCAGAACAGCGGCCAGGTGTGCAGTGCCGGAACCCGTCTTTTTGTTCATCGGGCGATCCACGACGAATTTGTCGCCCGCGTCGCCGAGTTCGCCAATGGCCTGCGCGTGGGCGAACCGACACTGGACACCACGCAGCTGGGTCCGCTGGTTTCGGAAGGGCAGCTGAACCGCGTGCAGAAATACCTGCACGCAGGCAAGGACGAAGGCGCGCGCCTTCTGGCGGGGGGCGAGCGGCTGACCACCGAGGCCCATCGCGAGGGGTATTTCGTGGCGCCGACGGTCTTTGCCGATGTGCGCGACGACATGACCATCGCGCGCGAAGAGATCTTTGGCCCGGTTCTCAGCATCCTGCCGTTCGACGACACCGACGAGGTCATCAGACGCGCGAATGCCACGCCCTACGGGCTGGGAAGCGGCGTCTGGACCCGCGACGTCAGCAAGGCGCACCAGGTCGCCGCCGGGCTGCGTGCCGGGACGGTCTGGGTCAACTGCTATCAACTGATGGATCCGTCCATTCCCTTCGGCGGCTTCAAGATGAGCGGGTATGGCCGCGAATCCGGCGTCGAGAGCCTCGACGACTACCTCGAAACCAAATCGGTCGTGGTGCGGCTCTAAGCCACCGCGCCCGGTCGGCCGCGCCCCAAGGGCGCGGCCCAGGCAAACCAAAGGATCAGGGAACGACCATGACGCAAGCACCGTTTCAGGGCAAAATCCAACCCGACTTCCGTGACAGCGTGCCGGCCTGGCCAGTCGAACGGAAACCCGACGGGGACGCGCCCAATGTGGTGCTGGTTGTGCTCGACGATGTCGGCTATGCCCAGCTGGGATGCTATGGGTCCGATATCGCGACACCGAACATCGACCGGCTGGCGGCGGACGGTCTGCGGATGCAGCAGTTCAATACGACCGGAATCTGCTCGGCCTCGCGGTCCTGCATCCTGACCGGGCGCAATCACCACTCGAACCACATGGGCGCGGTGGCCGAATTGGCGACGGGCTTTCCTGGCTATGACTTCCGCATGCCCAAGGAAAACGGCACCCTGGCCGAGATCCTGCGCGCGCAGGGCTGGGGGACGCTGGCAATCGGCAAATGGCACCTGACCCCGGCCGAGGAACAGAACCTCGGTGCCAACCGGTCACGCTGGCCGCTGAGCCGCGGGTTCGACCGGTTCTACGGGTTCCATGGCTCGGACACGAGTCAGTATTACCCGGATCTCGTCTATGACAACCATCAGGTTCCGCCGCCGAAAACGCCCGAGGAAGGCTATCACGTCAGCGAGGACCTGGCGGACAAGTCCATCGAGTTCGTGCGCGATCTGCACAACGCGGCGCCGGGCAAGCCGTTCTTCCTCTATTTTGCCTTGGGCGCGATGCACACGCCGCTCCACGCGCCGCGCGATTACATCGACCGCTACAAGGGGCAGTTCGACTTGGGCTGGGACGAATGGCGCAAGACCGTGTATCAGCGGATGCTGTCGACCGGGATCCTGCCCCCGGGAACCGAACTGACCCCGCGGCCTGACTGGATTCCCGCCTGGGACACGTTGAACGACACCGAAAAGCGCGTCTATGCGCGCTTGATGGAGGTCTATGCCGGGTTCCTTGAGCATACCGATGCCCAGATCGGCCGGGTGATGGATGCGCTCGACGATATGGGCAAGCTGGACAACACGATTTTCATCGTGATTTCCGACAATGGTGCCAGTCCCGAAGGCGGGCGGAACGGCACCTTCAACAACCTGCGCTATCTCAACGGGATCGGGCAGACGGCCGATGACGTCGACAAGGAACTGGACCGCATCGGTGGGCCGGATTCGAATCCGCATTATCCGATGGGTTGGGCCTGGGCCGGCAACACCCCGTTCCAGCGCTGGAAGCAGGAGGTCCATGCCGGCGGCGTGGCCGATCCGTTCATCATCAGCTGGCCCAAGGGGTTGCGCGATCGCGGCGCCATTCGCCCGC
Organism: Rhodobacter sp.; assembly: GCA_020637555.1. GTDB lineage: Bacteria > Pseudomonadota > Alphaproteobacteria > Rhodobacterales > Rhodobacteraceae > Pararhodobacter. The sequence continues at coordinate 403,122 of JACKKF010000003.1, forward strand.
AATATGCGCATGCCATCGACGTGACGCCGACAGTGCTGAACTTGCTGGGCATCGCGTTTCCCGACGTCATCGAGGGCATTCAGCAGTCGCCGGTTCATGGCACCAGCTTTGCCCACTGCCTTGCCGACCCCGAGCAACCCAGCAATCACCTGATCCAGTATTATGAGATCCGCGGTTGCCGCGCGATGTATGCCGAGGGCTGGAAGGCGGTGACCTATCATCCGCGCATCGGCCTGGCCTGGGACGGGTCCGATCCGACGCGGCCCTACAGCGCGGACAAGTGGGAGCTTTATCACCTCGAGACGGATTTTTCCGAGCGCCATGACCTGGCCGACAAGCATCCGGATATCGTGCGCAATCTGGTTGACATGTGGTGGGCCGAGGCCGGCAAATACGATGTCCTGCCGCTGGACAACCGGGGTGTCGCCCGACTGTCGACCCGCAAGGCGCTGCAATACGAGATCGTGTCGCCGCACAAGATGTATCGCTCGCCGGGCACCATTCGCGAACACGGCGCGATCAACCTGAAAAACCAGTCGCACGCGATCGAAGCCACGGTCGATGTGCCCGAGAGCGGGGCAGAGGGCGTCTTGTTGTCGATGGGCAACGGCTATGCCGGGTATGCGTTCTTCGTCCACGACGGGGTGCCGGTCTACACGCACAACTACGCATCGCTGGATGAATACGAGGTCGTCTCGTCACGGGTGTTGTCCCCGGGCAGGGCGGTGATCCGGTTCGAGTTCGAAAAGACCGGAGAGCACACCGGCATCGGACGGATGTTCATCAACGGGGACAAGGTCGGCGAGGCGGTAATCGCCAAGACGATTCCGGTGTTCTTTGCCGGGGCCGAAATGGCCGTGGGCTATAACCCCGGCTATGGCGTATCGCGGCGCTATCGCGACCGGGGCCGGTTCGAATTCAACGGTGACATCGAGCATGTTGTCATCGAGGCCGAAGGCGCCCCTCAGGCGGACCGTGACGCCCTCGAGCGCGTTGCCATGGCGATCCAGTGACAGCCGTTGAAACAGGAATCAGGGCCGCCAAGGCCATGTCGGAGCATCAAAACATGACCTTTCCCGAATCCATCACACCGCGCCTGCTCGAGGGCCGTCTGGCGTTCATCACCGGCGCGGGGCAAGGCAATGGCCGGGCGCTGGCACTGGGCCTGTCCCAGGCCGGTGCGCGCATCATCGCCACGGATGTCAACGCCGAGGCGGTTCTGGAAACCATGGATCTGGTGCGCAGGGCGGGCGGGCAAGCCTGGGCCTATCATCTGGATGTCACCTCGGCCGATGCCTGCAATCAGCTGGCCGCGCAGGTGGCCGAGGAAATCGGGCAGGTCGATCTGCTGGTCAACAACGCAGGTATCGTGATCCGCGAGACGGCGGACAGCCCGAGGGCGGCCGAGAACTGGGCCAAGGTCATCAATGTCAACGTGAACGGGACGTTCAATGTGACCATGGCCTTCCGTTCGGCGATCAAGGAAACCCGCGGCGCGATCGTCAACATCGCCTCCATCGCCTCTTACGTCGGGCAGGACCACAGCCTTGGATATGCGCCGTCCAAAGGCGCGATCAAGCTTTTCACCCAGTCCATGGCACAGGATCTCGCGCCCTATGGTGCGCGGGTGAACGCGCTGGCTCCGGGCATCATCGAAACGCCGATGACCGAGGTGACCCGGCAGAACCCCGAGCGCCTGCAAGGGTTCCTGAAGCGCATCCCTCTGGGCCGGGTGGGCCAGACCGCCGATCTGGTCGGGCCGGTCATCTTCCTGGCCTCGGATATGGCGCGGTATATCACCGGCGTGACGATACCGGTGGACGGCGGTTTCCTGGCGGTCTGAAGAAATGCCCCGGCCGGTCTGCCGGCCCGGGGCGCACCCCCCCTAGACCGTGGCGATCGGCGTCACCGGTGAGCCCGTCGCCCCGGGCAGCCGCAGGGGCGGTGCGCTCAGGTGGAACGACACCCGGCCATTGGCCTTCAACCACGCGGCCAGGTCCGAGAAATACCACAGCTCGCCCAGGTGGACGCCCAGCTTGAACAGGCAGTGGTGGTGCAGCGGCAACCGCACATGTCGGCCCGGGCCGGGATCGCGGGCGGGATAGGCCTCGACCGCGAAATTGTCCGCGGCGATCGCGACGATGCCGCTGTCGGTGATCCAGTTCAGCAACCTGTCGTCGCGCCCGTCCAGCCCCGCGCAGGCGTTCGCCAGGATCTCGGGGTCCGGCCGTTTCTTCATCGACAGGATCAGGTCCGCGAACCCGGTATGCAGGCACAGGATGTCGCCGGGCAGGATTTCGGCACCGTCGAGCGCGCGCATCAGCCCGTCATAGCCCACATAGGCCCTGTCGCGTCCGTGGTGGGCCTCAAGGTCCGCAAGAACGCCGCGCGTCTGGACACAGGCCGTGGCAAGGTTCTCGATCCCCAGTTTGAGAGCGCCTTTTTGGACGCCGGGGTCCTCGGGGCCGACAACATGCGTGCCGCCGCGAAACCCGTTGTAAAAGACGTGCTCTTCCTGACCGTTCCCGTCGGCATCGAACAAGGCGCCGACATGCGCCAGGGCATCCCAATGGGTGGAATACTGCGTGTCCAGCGTCACCGCCTCGTCCGACATGACGTCGCAGGCGCAGGGGGACATTCGGGCAAGGGCATAGTTGAAATTGAAGCCGTCGCCGCGCGCGGCGTAGTGAAAGCGCGGTTCGCTCCGATGCGCCAACAGCGCGTTGCCGCCCGGATAATCCAGCGGCAGCGACAGGCAAAAGCTGCGCCCCGCGCGGATCTCGCGGCTGGCGCGCAGACGGACATCGGGTGTGAGCAGGTTCATGCGGCCGATCTGGTCGTCGGGGCCATAGTCGCCCCAGGTCGCGCCCTCGGGCCGAATGGTCCAATGCGTGTCTGACATGGTGCCGTCTCCGATTGTCGGGGCGTCGCCCGCAAAAAAAGAGCGCCCCTTGGGGGCGCTCCATGATCTTTGACGCGATGCGTCATGCCGCTCAGCGCAGGTAGGTTGCCGTGTCGCGCAGATACTGGGTCGCGCCCGACCAGACCAGCTGATGGCAATCCAGCTTTTCCGCATCCGAGATCAGGCCGTTGTCCACCTGGAACTGACCGAAGTTGGCGATCCCTTCGCAGTTCAGATACGGGCTGACCAGCGGTCCCAGCCGATCCAGCACCGAGGCCAGAACATCGGTCGTCAGCGACCGGTTGTAGGTGCCCCAGATTTCCGCCGTGCGTTCGCGGTTCGCCGGGTCCGAAATGAAATTCAGCGACTCTTCCATCGCCGCCTGGAAGCGGTGCATCATCTCGGCGTTTTCGTCGGCATGGGCGCGCGTGGTGTGCCAGACGCTCGAGGTCCAGGATTCGAACTGCGGGACCGAGGGGTCCTGCGCGAGGTCCAGCATCACGGTGCCGCCGATACCGGTCAACGCCGTCGTCACCGGTTCGATGGCAATGATCGCATCCAGCTGGTGCGCGCTGAAGGCCGCCAGTGCGTTCGGCCCCAGGCCGGCGGCGACGAAGGTCGCATCCGTTTCCGGGTTCATGCCCGCATCCGTGAAGAAGCGACGCATGAAATTGTGCCCGTCCGAACCGATTGCCGGAACACCGATGTTGAGCCCTCGCAGGTCCTGCATCATGGCCGGGTAGCCCTCGGCGCGATGCGGCAACGCGACACCCTCGTTGACCACGATCGCCCAGGCCGGAGTCGGGTAGCCCTCGATCACGACCACCATGTCCATCCCCTGGCGGTTCAGCAGCATCAGGTTGCCGACGCTGTTGCCCATGATGTCGATCGCACCGCTCATCATCGCCGCGGTCGCCTCAGGGGCCGACCGAAAATCGACGGTGCTGACATTCAGCCCGTGCTCGGCGAAGATACCGGCGTCGATGCCGACATAGATCGGCAGCGAAACGAACGAGCCGGTATAGACGCCCGCATGCATGTCGATCGTATCTTGCGCCTGCGCGGCGCCCGATGCGACCACTGTCAACGCCGAAGCGCAAGACAGCACCCAATTCTTCAAAGCTCTCATGGTTCTCCTCCCGTAGAGATCTGCTTGGATTCATTCGTTACACGACAACATGCACCTCGATCATGAAGGTCGTGATCTCGGAAATGATCTGGTCGGTCTGCGCCTGAAGCGCCCTGCCTTCCGGCGACGCAAAGGCCGCATCGAGCGCCGCAAGATCGTCGAACCAGATTTCGGACATCCCGTCGACCGGCAGCCCGTCATAGTCGACGACATTGCCCTTGGGGGCCTCGCGATGCTTGATCAGGTTCTGGCGATACCCGCGGATGCCGGGCAGCTGCGCCACCAGTCGGGCGTGCTCGGTGCTCCAGGCTTCCTGGAACGCCGCGGCCGAGACATCCGGGCGGCGCTTGATCAACGCCAGTTGCTTGACCATCGGCCCGTCAGCGGGCGGCGCGATGATGGTGGTCTGGTCATAGGCGATGATGTTGATGTCGCCCATCAGGATCTTTTCGTCCTCGGCAAGGGCGCGGCCGGCATCGGTGTTGATGGCGGCGCGCATCGTCGCCTCGTCCTCGAACCACAGCATCGAGACGCCGTCCAGGTTCTCGGGGCCGCGCGGAGAGGTAAACCCGCGCTGCGTGCGATCGACCACATGGTTCTGATCGTAGCGCAGCAGATTGGGCAGCGTCTCGGCGATCGCGCCGTGGTTCTCGATCCAGTACCGGCGGAACTCCTGCGTCGTCCAATCGGGCTTTTTATACAGCCAACCGCTCCGGGTAATCATGCGTTGCCACTCCTGCGCTGTCCTTGCGTCGCCTTTGGGCCGAACAGTTTCGCGTCTGCGATCCCGACAACGCCGTGTTTCGAGAAACGACAGCGCGCCGCGTCGAGGGGTTTTCGTATCGTCCTCCTCGGGCCGATCAGGCTGTCAGCCTCGGTGTGGACAGGAAAATATACAGCCCAAATAAATGAAGCAAATTCATAACAATCATAGCGGTATGATCTGAGGGAATGCCGCGCGGCGGCACGAGCACGAAAAAGGGGCCGTGACTCAACGCAGGCGCGCTGTCTCGGTTTCCATGGGTCGGCCCCGCCATTGGTGCCTGTGCAGACGGCGTTCGGGACCAGTTCATTGAAAACGCTTGCGAGTGTGTTACTGAGGTTGATCGGGCGATTTCCAGACAGAATTGGCCGCTGTGCGCCATGGCGACTGGGCAACGTGCGAGAAACGTGAACTGACAGAAACAAGACCTGCGGCACCCCTCGATGCATGTGAAAGACCGGACAACATCCACGGTGCCCAAAAGCATCCGATCCGTTGTGGTCGGCGGTCAGATCATCAAGGCAATGTCTGACGCTGGCGCCCCGGTCGCCCTGAAGGAGCTGGCCGCGGCAACCGGACTGACAGCCGTGCAGGTCCACGGCTACCTGACGAGCTTTCGCCGGGTCGGTCTTGCGAGTCAGCACTCGGAAACGTCGCGCTATGAGCTGGGGTCCTTTGCGCTGCGCCTTGGGCTGACGCGCCTGAATACCGTTCCCAGCTATGCCCGGGCAGCGACCTGGCTATTCGACCTTTCGGCGCGTCTGGACCTGATGGCGATGCTGACCATCTTTTCCCCGAAAGGGCCGACGGCCATTCGCATCATCAGCGCGCAAGAACGGCGCATCGATGTGAACATCCGCCTGGGGACCGAGTTTTCGATGGTGGACACCGCGACAGGACGCATGTTTCTGGCGTTCGACAGGTCGGTGACGGTCGGGCGGAAAGGCGAGGCCGAGCTCCATGCGCAGTGTGCGGCGTCACCAGACAGCGCGCCGGCGCTGAAGCGAGACCTGGAAAGAACACTCGGCGAGGCGCGGGAACATCGCATTCTGGTGATGGATGGCGCCCTTGTTCCCGGCGTGGTCGAGATCGCAGCGCCGTTTTTCGATGAACAGGGCGAACTTGCCGCCGTCGCAACCTTCCTGGGATATGAAGACGATCTGGACGAGGCCCGGCTCGATTTCATCAAGGGTGCGATCCTTTCGGACGATCCCTGGCGGGGCGGTGAATGGGACGCAAAGCTTGCAACCGATCCGCCGATCGGCCCCGGGCCGGCGTTCGACGCGCAGCCAGAACCCATGGAGCAGACGTCGGATGTGACAGGCAAGGGTGTCCAGTCGATCGAGACCGCCGCGCGTCTGCTGCAGGCTTTCGTCCAGCTCGGCAAACCATCGACGCTCAAGGAACTGGCCGCGACGATCGGGATTACGCCTGCCTTGGCGCATGCGTATCTGGTCAGTCTGAAGGCGCTGGGACTGGTGATCCAGGACTCGCACTATCGCCTTGGCCCTTTCGCGCTGGAACTCGGCCTGGCCTATCTGCGGAATTTCGATCCGATGGCCGTTGTTCGTGATCGGCTCCCGCTCATGTCAGAGCGGATCGGGCATACCATCCTGCTGTCGATCTGGGGAGCGTTCGGGCCGACGGTCATTTCGGTGACCGAAACGACGCGGGGTGTTCACATGAACACCAAGGTCGGATCGGTCTATTCGGTGACCGGAACCGCGACTGGCCGCGCGTTTGCAGCGTTCATGCCCTATGACATGACCAGGACATTCCAGCATGCCGGGCTTCCGAAGCTGTTCACCGAGCGCTGCGTGGGCGTTCCGCAGACCTTCGGGTCCGACGAACGCGAAAAGGTTCGCGCCCTCGGTTTCGCGACGGTGCCCAAATCGCCAAGGCCACGCAACAACGCCATCGCGGCGCCGATTTTCGATTTGCAGGGGCAGGTCTTTGCCGTCGTGACGATCATCGGCGATACCGAACATCTGAGCGTCGAGCCGGACAGTCCCGCCGCGCGGATGCTGGTCGAGGAAACCCGCGCGTTGTCGTTCGAGTTGGGATACATCACGCCGCGGCGGGGGACGTCAGACCGAAATCCGGTCCCGAGCGCATCGAAGGGTTAGGTGTCCAGGGACTTGGCGCAACGAAATCCCGAATGCGAGGTCGAGGTGTCAATGGGTTGAGGCCATCGCGCCGCCGGGCGGTAGCGGCGGCAATAATTCTCAGCGCACAGATGCGAGCCGCCCTTCAGGACTTTGCGACCGATCGCGAAAACCGCTTCGTTCGGATCAATGCTGTCGGCTTCGGTCGCCGCCCCGCGCCGATCGGCACCGCAACAGGGGGACCGGGCTGCCCCGGTCCGGGCTGATACGAACCAGTCCTCGGTCCATTCCCAGACATTGCCGATCATGTCGAACAGGCCATAGCCGTTCGCCGGAAAACTGCGCACCGGAGAGGTCCGTTCCCAGCCGTCCAGCAGGGTGTTCTGGTAGGGAAACTCGCCCTGCCAGAAATTCGCCAGCATGCGTCCGCCGGGGGACAATTCATCGCCCCAGGCAAATTCCTTGCCCTCGAGGCCGCCTCGCGCCGCGAATTCCCATTCTGCCTCGGTTGGCAGGCGTTTCCCGGCCCAGGTTGCATAGGCTTTGGCGTCGGCATAGGTCACGTGCACGACCGGATGGTCGAGAAGATCCTCGATCCCGCTTCCGGGGCCAAGCGGCCGGTTCCAGGCGGCACCGAACACCATGTCCCACCATTCGCCCTCACGCAAACGTCTGGGGGCGCGCGGTTTTTGGAACACGAGCGAGCCCGCGTGTGCCATCTCGGGCAGCAGGCCGGGATAATCTTCGGGTCTGGGTGGGATCTCGCAAGCCGTCACATGGTTGGTTGCTTCGACGAAGGCCGCGAACTCACGGTTTGTCACGGGCGCTTCGTCGATCAGGAACGCATCGACCGAGACGCGGCGGCTTGGTCCCTCTTCAGGATAGTGCGCATCAGAGCCCATCGTGAAGGTGCCGCCGTCGATTTTTCGCATGGTGTTTTGACCTCTTGCGTCCCTTATAAATTGGCTCGGGGCGGAATGAAACCGCCCCGAGCCTCGATGATCTGTCCCCAGGAGGGTGGGAGGGACAGTCCTCGTCTCTGATGCGCCTACTGAATGGCCAGCGCCACCTGTTCCATCGCCGCGCGCTGGTCACTTTCGGTTTCCGCACAGACCGTATCGGCATGCAGGGTGATCTTGTCGATGGTGCCCGTGAACCGGAAGGTGCCCCGGTCGCGATACAGCGCCGATACTGGGTAACCCGAATTCTTGCCAATGCTCATTTCGGCACCGCCGAAATAATGCGGGATGGTCTGGGCGATTTCGCCTTCACCGACCAGCTCGCCATTGATCAGCAGGCGTCCGTGGCCGGCGTTCTCGCCCGTCTTCTCGAACTCGAATCGAAGGGTTGCCGGGCCAGGTTCGAGCCGACTCACCGACTGGACAGTCTGTTCCGACAACGAGGCATAGTTGTGCACATAGGTCGGCTTGCCGTCGATCACGAACAGCGCGTAGCCGCCATAGCCGTTGCCCAGTGACAGCAGCATGCCTTCGGCCGGGGCGCCCGGGGGGATCTGCAGTTCGGCCTCGATCGAATGCGAGCGGTTCTTGAAGTCGATCGCGCCGAACTCGCGGATCGTCCCTTCGGACCGAAAGAGCACATGGTCGCGCCCGGGCCCGTATTGCTCGGATTTTCGCGTGGCCAGCCGCGCGACGCCCCGATTGTCGAGCGGGAACACATCGTGCTTCCACGCCTCTTCAAACCAGGTCTCGACCATTTTCGCGACGCGTTCCGGGTATTGGGCGGCCAGGTCGTGCCGTTCCGAGAAATCCTCTTGCAGGTTATAGAGTTCCCAGGTGTCCTCGTCATAGGGGCGTGTCGGGTCCGACCCGTCCCACGCCAGGCCGATCCTGGGGTGGTAGGTGACCAGTTTCCAGCCATCTTCATAGAGCGCCCGGCAGCCCCGGATCTCATAGTATTGGCGGTGATGCTTTGACGGCGCCTTGGCATCCTTGAGGCATTGGTCGAAACTGAAGCCTTGAACCGGCGTCTGCTTGATCCCGTCGATGATCTCGGGCGATTCAACGCCGATCAGGTCCAGCAGCGTCGGCATCACGTCGATGGCGTGCGCGTATTGGCTGCGGATCTCGCCCCGCGCGCGCAGGCCGTCCGGCCAGAACACGATGCAGGGATCTGCCACGCCGCCGGCGTGAACTTCTTGTTTCCAGCGACGGAACGGGGTGTTCCCGGCCCAGGCCCAGCCATAGGGATAATGCGGGTTGCTCTCGACCGAGCCGAGCTTGTCGAGGTCGGCATCGATGGTCTCGGCCGGTTCGCGGATACCGTTCAGGTACCGCACGTTGTTGAACATGCCGTTCTGGCCGCCTTCGGAGCTGGCGCCGTTATCAGACACGACGACAAAGATCGTGTTGTTCAGCTGTCCCCGCGCTGCCAGATCGTCGACCAGCCGGCCGATCTGCGCGTCGGTGTGTTCGAGGAACCCGGCATAGACCTCCATCAGGCGGGCGTAGACGCGCTTTTGCGTCTCATCAAGCGAGTCCCATGCCGGGATCCAGTCCGGGCGCGGCGTCAGTTCGGTGCCCTTGGGCAGGATCCCCATCTCGAGCTGCCGCTTGTGTGTGACCTCGCGCCAGGCGTCCCAGCCCAGATCGAACTGCCCGCGATAGCGGTCGATATAGTCCTTGCCGACATGCAGCGGGGTATGCATCGCGCCGAGGGCGAAATACATGAAGAAGGGCTTGCCGGGCGCCGCGTTGTGCAGATCGCGGGTGAACTCGATTGCCCGGTCGGCAAGGTCCTCGCTCAGGTGATAGCCTTCCTCGGGCGTCCTGGGCGGCTGGACCTGGTGGTTGTCATAGACAAGATCCGGGTGGTACTGGCTCGTGTCCGATCCATGGAAGCCGTAAAACCGCTCAAAGCCACGGCCCAGCGGCCAGCGTTTCTTGGGCCCGCCGTGGTGATGCTCTTCTGCCGGCGTGAGGTGCCACTTGCCGACGGCGAAGGTCGCGTATCCGCGATCGCGCAGCACCTCGGCCAGCGTGCCATTCTCCTTGGGCATCCGAAAATCGTAGCCGGGAAACCCGGTGGCCAGCTCGGCCACGGCGCCCATGTGATTCGAGTGGTGGTTGCGCCCGGTCAGAATGCAAGACCGCGTGGCCGAGCAGATCCCGGTGGTGTTGAAGTGCGTCAGCCGGGTTCCGCCCTCGGCCAGCCGATCAATGTGGGGGGTGCGGATGTCAGAGCCGTAACAACCGATCTGCCCATAGCCTACGTCGTCCAGGACCACCACCACGACATTCGGCGCGCCCTCGGGGGGTGTCGGCTCGGCCGGCCAGCTCGGGGTGCTGTCGCGATAATCGACGCTGATTCGTTCGTTCTGGTTCTCGCTCATCTCGTCTCCTGTTGCCCGCATCAACGAGCGGCCGTGACCCAACCAGAGGCGCCGCGGAGTCCGGGAAGGCGGCGGTGGGTGCCTGGGTGAGGGGGCCTTGCGCAGGTGAAACAGCAGCCGCAGTGCCCCTCGATCGTCATGGGACGATAAGAAAGGAATTCACCACTGTCAAATGAATTGTATAATGGTGAAATCGGCCATTGAGCGGAATTCGCTGAGCTGGACGCTCCAGGGACAAGTTCCGGTGCGCCAAATAATTCGCTATTAGCAAATTGCTTTGACATTGGAGAATTGCGGGGATATGACTTTCCCAAGTCGAAGGGCGATGCGAGTCGGTTTTCGATTGCCCGGGCGATGCCGCAAACAGGCGCACCGCGCGGGGAGGCCGGGGTGGCCTCGAACTCGGACGACGGAAACGCATGAGGTTGCGGTTTTCCAGCCGCAACAGGGAGAAACGCGGACTGACTGTCGGGTCCAATGTAAACGGGCAATGGAATCAAACTTCTGGGAGGAGACACATGATTCATTCGATCAAGTCGTTGCTGAAGGCGGGTGCCTTGGGTGCACTGGCAATCACGGCGCCGCTGATGGCCGCGGCCGAGGGATTCCCCGACCGCCCCATGTCCTTGATCTTCTTTTTCCCCAGCGGGGGCAGCGGTGACGCACAGGCCCGCGCCGCGGCGCACGGTCTGTCGCAGATCCTTGGCGGCAACATGGTCGTGCGGAACGTCGAGGGCGGCGCCGGCACGGTCGGCCTGGTCGGGATGATGCACGATGCGCCGGATGGCTATACGCTCGGCTTCCTGCCCGAAGGTCTGGCGACGGTGCAGCCGATGCGCAACCCGCTGCCCTATACCTTCGAATCCTTTGACCACATCTGCAAGCTGACCTTCATGCCGGTCGCGCTGTTCGGGTCGTCGGCCGCGCCGTATCACAACTTGCAGGAACTGGCCGCCTACGCGCAGGATCACGATATCGTCTATGGTCATCCGGGCGTCGGCACCGTGCCGCACCTTGCCATGGAGGCCTTCATGCAGGCGGCCGGGATCCATGCGCGCAGCGTTCCGTTCAACGGCGACGGCCCGGGAACGGCGGCGCTGCGTGGCGGTCACATCGACCTCTATGTCGCGGGCAGCCCGGCGACCAACGTGCTGTCTGGCGACGATACCCAGGTTCTCGGGGTCTTCGGCAACCAGCGGCTGGCGAACGTGCCGGATGTCGCGACCGCGCCCGAGCAGGGCTATGACGTGACGGCGGGTGTGGCCTTCGGGATTTCCGGGCCGCATGGCATCGATCCCCAGGTCCGCCAGACGCTGACGGACGCCTGCCACACCCTGTCGGAATCGCCCGAGTTCATCGAGAGCGTCCACAACCTGACCGCGGTCGTCGATTATGCGGACGGGCAGGGGTTCGAGGACTATCTTCGCCAGCGCGAGGCTGTCTATCGTGAACTTCTGACCAGCATCGGCCTGATCGGAGGCTGAGCAAAGCCCGACACCAACCCGGCCGAGCGGACCGGGTTGGTGCGTCTGTTTTCGGGAAGCGCATGCCCTTGCCGCCTGCCGTTTCCCGAAACGCCCTGACAGTGTTGCGCACGAAAAGGATGAGATCGTGTTTGAAGCCCCGAAAAGCTGGTCCACTCGGACAATGCTGGCCGCCCGCATGGAAGGCGTGCGCGGCAAGGTCATTGTCGAGGAAATGCACATTCCCGAAATCGGGCCGGACGACGCGCTTGTCCGCGTCACTGCCTCGGGCATCTGCCGCAGCGACTGGCACGTCTGGAATGGCGACTGGGGATGGCTGGGATTCAAGCTGGAGCCGGGCACCGTGCTGGGGCACGAGATCGGCGGGATCGTCGAGGCTGTCGGCGACAACGTGCGTGGCGTGAAGCCGGGCGACCGCGTGACGGTGCCTTTCAATCTTGCCTGCGGATGCTGTGCGCATTGCGGCCGGGGCGAGCAGAACCTGTGCGTCGACCGGGTGTCGCCGCACCTGATCCCCGGATCGGGCGGCTGGGCGCAGTATGTGCGCGCGCCGAACGCATCGCTCAACTGCATTCCGCTGCCGGACGGCGTGGACGAGTTGACCGCGGCGGCGCTGGGCTGTCGATACATGACGGCCTGGCGGGCGGTCCGGTCGCGCGGCGGGCTTCTGGGCGGGGAATCCATCGCGGTTTTCGGCTGCGGGGCGGTCGGCCTTGCCGCGATCGAGATCGCCAGGACACTGGGCGGGCGGGTCATTGCCATCGATATCGACGACGCGAAACTGGCGCGCGCCCGGGAAGTCGGCGCAACGCAGGTTCTGAACGTGCGGGGCATGTCGCCCGCTGATACCGGTCTGGCGGTCAAGGCGATCACCGACCGCGGCGCCGGCGTCGATCTGGCGCTCGATGCCCTTGGCTCGACGCAGACCGCGAATTCTGCGATCCATGCGCTGCGGCGCGGCGGGCGTCTGGCGCAGGTCGGCCTGACCTCGCAGGAAGAGCAGGGCAACATCCTGGTGCCGATGGACAAGATCGTTCTGAACGAACTGGATATCCGCGGAAGCCTGGGCAACCCGCAGAGCCAGTATGCCGAACTGCTCGGCCTGGTGGCGGCGGGTCGGCTGAATCCGAAACGGCTGGTCAGCCGCCAGGTGTCGTTGAGCGACGTCGGCTCGGTGCTGGACGATATGGATCAGTTCAAGACGGACGGATACGTCATCATCACGGATTTCTCCTGACCGCCCGGTCGGCCAGGGGCGCCGGGCACAGTGCGGTGCCTCCATACCGCTTGAGACGTGAACACAAAGGGAGCGATCGACCATGAAGCGCAGTATCTTGGATATCGTCTATGGGCTGGGGCTTCTGGGTATCGCCGGCTTCTTCTACTGGACCACGATCGGCCTGGTGCGCCCCGGCACGTCGTTCGCCGATGACGCCTACTGGTATCCGCGTCTGGTGCTGGCGTTGATGGCGATCCTGTCCATCGTCCTGATCGCCCGCGCGGTCTTTGCGGCGACCGGCGAAATCGTGCAAGGCCCCCGCTGGGGGGCCTTGTTCACGGCCATGGCCATTGTCGGCGGCTATGTCGTTCTGTTCACATGGGCGGGGTTTGTGATCAGCACGGTGATCTTCTTTCCGGTCTTTGCCTACGGCGTCGGATACCGGAGGATCCTTCACCTCGCCATCGCGTCTCCGCTGGTCACCGCCGTCACATGGTACGCGTTCTATTACGGGCTGGGCATGACCCCGCCGGGACCCGGGCTGCCCCTGCTTCCCTGATGTCAGTAAAACCAAGGAAACCGACATGGACATTTTCCTCGCCGCACTCGGCATGATGTTCGACCCTCTGGTCCTGGCCCTGCTCATCGCCGGGACGATAGGCGGCATCATCATCGGCGCCTTGCCCGGCCTCGGGTCGATCATGGGCATCACCATGGCCCTGCCGCTGACCTTTGTCCTGAGCCCCGAGGCCAGTCTGGGCCTGTTGCTGGGCATCTATTGCGGGTCGGTCTTTGGCGGGGCGATCTCGGCGATCCTGATCAACACCCCCGGCACGCCGCAATCCGCCGCGACGCTGTTCGACGGCTACCCGATGGCGCGCGCAGGCAGGGCAGGCGAGGCGATCGGCTGGGCGACCGTGGCCTCGGCCGCGGGCGGCGTCATTGCGACGCTGCTTTTCATGGTTGCCGCGCCGACACTGGCCAGTTTCGGTCTGATGTTCGGCCCGATCGAATACTTCGCGCTGGGCGTTTTCGCCCTGACCTGCCTCGCCGCGATTTCGCGCGAGAACGTCATCAAGGGCTTGCTGGCCGGGTTGCTCGGGCTCTTCATTGCCACCGTCGGGCAGGATTCGATCACAGGTGCACCGCGCTTCAGTTTTGGCAACTACCAGCTCTACGGCGGCATCGGTCTGGTGCCGATCCTTGTCGGGCTGTTTGCCCTGTCCGAAGTTTTCGAACGCATGTCCGAGCGGGTCGAGCACGGTGCCGCGACGATCATCAAGTCGGGGTTCCGGCTGCCGACGGTTCGCGACATGTATGCGCGCAAGTTCGCGTTTCTCAAGTCGTCCCTGATCGGAACCGGGATCGGCATTCTGCCCGGGATCGGTGCGGCGGCGGCCTCGATGGTGTCCTACGCCGAGGCCAAGCGGAATTCACCCAACCGGGACAATTTCGGCAAGGGCGAGCCCGACGGCATCATCGCGTCAGAGGCCGCCAACAACGCGGTGACGGCGGGCGCCATGATCCCGACCCTCTCGCTGGGCGTTCCCGGCGATCCGATCACCGCGATCATGCTGGGTGCGATGACCATCCAGGGCGTCATTCCGGGGCCGAACTTCTTTGTCAACGAGGGGGATCTCGGGGTCTTCGTCTTTCTTGCCCTGATCGTGTCCAGCCTCGCGCTGATCCCGTTCACCGCGTTGCTCTCGCCGCTGATCGCGCGGCTGATCAAGGCGCCTGAGCCGCTTCTGTTCGGGGGCGTGGTGGTGCTGGTCATGATCGGCACGTTCAGTGTCAGCTACAACTACCTCGATCTGCTGGTGGCGTTCCTGTCGGGAATCGTCGGCTACGTTCTGCGCCGCAACGAGATCCCGCTGGCCCCCATCGTGATCGGCTTTGTCCTGGGCCCGATGGTCGAGAGCAGCCTTCGTCAGGGCATGATCCTGACCGAGGGCGATTTCTGGGCCTTCTTCAGGTCGCCGATCGCCTCGATCCTGTTCGCAGTCACCGCGTTCAGCCTTGTGATGCCGGTGTGGTCGGCGCTTCGCGGGCGCGGACGGCAGGACCCCCAGCGCAACTGAACGCGGACGCACGAACCCAGATCAAGAGGACTGTGCGGTCGGGCCATGCCCGGCCGTTCATCCTTGTCTGCACCCCGGCGTGCCGCCCGGGTGTTCGGGACAGGGCCGACGACCGTTGGACGACAGACGGGTCGGCTGCGCTGTCGCGATCGACCTGTCGCGAAACAAATCCCTGAACACGATGGCCGCGCGGGATCACCGGGCGCTTGCAAATTTTATAGATTGTGTTACCTATTTTTTACTGCCATGTTTTCAGGGGGATTGAAGCCATGATCGACATCACCGCCGCGCGACGGCTGAAATCCCTGCTGGCCCCGGGCCACTGCCTGATGGCGCCCGGCGCCTATGACGGGCTGTCTGCCAGGATCGCTGCGCAAGTCGGGTTCGACGCCGTCTACATGACCGGGTTCGGGGTCTCGGGCTCGACGCTGGGGATGCCGGACATCGGGTTGATGAGCGCCACCGAAATGGCCGACCGTGCCCGCGCATTGGTCGAGGCCGCCGCCCCGACGCCGCTGATTGCCGATGCGGATAACGGCCACGGCGGCGAACTGAACGTGGCGCGCATGGTGCGGCTCTATGAACAGGCCGGGGTCGCCTGCATCCAGCTTGAAGACCAGGTGTTCCCCAAACGCTGCGGGCATATGGCGTCCAAGCAGGTGATCGACCGGGGCGAGGCCGCGACCAAGATCGCTTCGGCAGTCGCGGCCAGACGGGGCGAGATGTTGATCATGGCCCGCACCGACGCGCGCGCGGTGGTCGATCTGGACGAGGCCCTTCGTCGCGGCGAGGCCTTCCTCAACGCAGGCGCCGACATCCTGTTCATCGAGGCACCGCAATCGCTGGACGAGCTACGGCTGGTGGCCGAGACGTTCAAGGGCGCGCGGCTGGTCGCGAACATGGTCGAGGACGGCAAGACCCCTTATCTGCCGGTCAGTGACCTGGCCGCGATGGGCTTCCAGTTGGCGATCTATCCGGTGTCTTCGCTATTGGTCGTCGCCAAGCGCCTGCAACAGGTTTTCGCCGCGATGAAAGCCGCCGGGGAACTGCCCGCCAACGAGACCCGGCTGACGTTCGGCGCATACAATACCATGATCGGGCTGGACGACCTCATCCCATCGGCGGTCGACGCCGCCAGCCGCTGAAGTTCTGATTCCTGGCATGGCCGGGTGTCGACGGATGTATCCGACAGGCGGCAATCCTGCCGCGTCGTGGCGGGTTCGGCGCACCGATAGAACGGTTGCCTTTGCAACAATAGATAGGCAACTCGAAATTGTTTTTTGGGGCTGGCCCCAGAAAAACCTAGACATCTAAGTAGATTTTTGTTTGAAAAAGAGTGAATTTGGTGACCCGGCGGGGTGCTCTGCCCACCATCTTCGTGAGGAGGTCGATACAACTATCTAATATGGCTTGGATATCGTTGTGTCGGTCAGTGGAGGATCACGATGAAGACTCTTGAGAGAATCATGTCCTATCTCGCGGCGGCGATCATGTTCGCGATGATGCTGGTGACCTTTGTCGATGTCACCGGGCGTCAGTTCAACCAGCCGCTGCGGGGCTCGACCGAAGTGACCGGTGTCAGCCTGATGTTGGTGATATTCTTGATGCTGCCGTTGGTGACGTTACGGCGCAGCCATATCCGTGTCGACCTCTTCGAACCGCTGTTCGGCAAGGTCCTGTTTGCCGTGCAGCGGGTGGTTGCCGGGTTGATGGGGGGTGTTCTGTTCGGGCTGATGGCGTATCGGCTGTGGACCCTTGGGATGCGGTCCTTGAGCCGGGGCAGCGTGACCATCGATCTGGGAATCCCCGAAGGCTACCTGCTGCTGACGATGAGCATATTCAGCGCGATCACGGCGGTTGCCTTCGTCGTGGCCATCTTCCTGGGCAGCAATGCCAATAATTCGAGCGAGGGACTGTAATGCTGACTGCGAGCATTGGGTTTGTTGCGGCCTTTGCGCTGATCTTCTTCGGGATTCCGATCGCGCTGTCGCTGTTTGTCGTCGGATTGGGCGGGATCTGGATCCTTGTCGGCTATACGCCGTCCTTGTCGATGACTGCGATCGTGGCGCGGGAAACCACGATGAGCTATTCGCTGACCGTCATCCCGCTGTTCCTGCTGATGGGCAACTTCATTTCGGGTTCGGGCATCGCCTCGGACCTGTTCCGCGCGGCGCAGGCGACGGTGGGGCGTCGCCGTGGCGGATTGGCCATGGCAACCGTCATCGCCAGCGGCGGGTTTGCGGCGGTGTGCGGATCGTCGGTTGCGACCGCCGTCACCATGGGCAAGGTCGCCTTGCCTGAAATGCGCAAATACAACTATTCCGACAGCCTTGCCACGGCGTCCATCGCTGCGGGCGGGACGCTTGGCATCCTGATCCCGCCCAGCGTGGTCATGATCATTTACGGCATTCTGACCGAGAGCCACATCGGCCGATTGTTCGCCGCGGGGATCGTTCCCGGGGTGCTGGCGGTGCTGGGGTATATGGCGGCGGTGCAGTTCACGATCTGGCGCAATCCCGATGCCGCCCCCGTCCCGACGGCGGAACAGGCCGCCGAGGTCGCCAGTGGCGGCCGCAAGGTCTGGCCGGTCCTGTTGCTGTTCCTGATCGTGCTTGGCGGGATCTATGGCGGGATCTTCACCGCGACCGAGGCCGCCGGGATCGGCGCCACCGGTGCGCTGGCATTCGGGCTGTGGCGGCGTGCGCTGCCGTTCAGGAAGATCGTGGCCATCCTGATCGACACTGCGGAAACCACGGCGACCCTGTTTGCAATGGTGATCGGCGCAACGCTTTTCGCGCAGTTCATGAACTATACAGGCGTGCACGAGGGCCTGGTCTACCTTGTCAGCGAAGCCAATCTTGCCCCCTGGGCAGTGGTCGCGGCGGTCTTGCTGGTCTATCTGTTGCTGGGCTGCGTGCTGGACAGCCTGTCGATGATCCTGCTGACGATTCCGGTGATTTTCCCGGTGATCATGAGCCTCGGTTTCGACCCGATCTGGTTCGGCATCCTCGTGGTGATGATGGTGGAACTGGGGTTGATCACGCCTCCGATGGGGGTCAACCTGTTCGTCATCAAATCCGTTGCCGAAAACACGAAGCTTCTCGATGTCATTCGTGGCATCGTGCCTTTTGTCGCCGTCGATGTCATTCGGGTGCTGATCATCGCGCTGATCCCGGCGCTGACCTTGTGGCTGCCAAACCTGTTCTTTGGATGAGTTGGCGGGCCACCAGCAAGCATTCGATGCGCGGGCCGTTTCCGTGAGCCCGCGCATCCCGGATTGAAAACAGGGGCGAGACCATGAAAAGCAAGGTTCTGATCGCACATGACTATGGATCGGGCGACGTCCTGCAAATCGCCGAGACCGAGATGCGCCCGCTCAAGCCCGGATTTGCCCGCATTGCCGTCAAGGCGGCCGGAGTGAATCCGGTAGACGCGCGCCGGATGTCTGGCGAGGTGCGTTTTGGTCCGCTGCCCAACCGGTTCGGAACCGAGTTCGCGGGCGTGATCGTGGAGCTGCCGGACGATGAGACGGATTGGCAGGCAGGGGACGAGGTGCTGGGGTCCGGTGCCGCGCCGTCGACACACGCGACCGTAACCGATGTGCCGATCGGCAATCTGGTTCGGCGGCCCGCGGGGCTGGACTGGGCCGTGGCCGGGTCCATGGCGGGCACGGTGCAGACGGCGATGGCGATCATGGAATCGCTGGGCAGTATCCGCTCGCTGCTGGTGCATGGGGGGGCGGGGGGCTGCGGGTCTGCCCTTGTCCAGCTGGCGGTCGAAGCGGGCATTCGGGTGGTCGCCACCGCTTCGCGGGACAATCAGGCCTATCTGCGCGGGCTCGGTGCGTTGCCGACGACCTACGGCGACGGCCTGGTTGAACGGGTGCGCGCGCTCCACCCCGATGACTTCGACGCGGCGGCGATCCTGGGAGGGACCGAGGCCGCAACGCTGGCATCGCTGAAAACCGTGAAGCCCGATGGTGCGATCGTGTCGATCACCAAGGTTCCCGCGCCGTCCGATCGCGTCGTCGAGGTGAACATCCGCCGAAGTCCCGAGAACCTCGCCTATTTCGTCGAGCGCGTCGCGGACGGCCGTTTCTCGTGGGAGGTCAGCCAAAGCTACCCGTTCGAGCAGGCTGCCGAGGCGTTCAACGAAACGCTGAAAGGTCACGCGCGCGGCAAGCGCGTCCTCGTGTTCTGAGGGCGCTTGCCAAACCCGCCGACCGGGCTGGCAGGGCAAGCCCTCAGGCGGCCCGCAAACGGCTGGCGCGGCCGGATGTATCGACCGCCCAACTCTCCCGGAGGATGGAATGAACAGAACCACGGAAATCCTGCGCGACATCTATGAGACGTCCGGCAATGTCTACAAATACCTGCACGATGACTTCGTCCTCTATTCGCCGGGTGCCAGCCTGATCGCCGGGACCTTTCATGGTGCGGACGGCATGCGCGAGCATTTCGCACTGATGAAGGGGCTGACCAACGACACGCTGCACCACGCGCTGCAAGGCACCTATCTGGCGGATGAAAAATGGGGGATGGTCGTGCATCGCCTGACCGCCACACGCGACGACGGGCGCGCTCTCGACACCTGGGGCTTTGGCCTGTGGCAGTTCGAAGGCGAGCGGGTTGTCGGTCACTGGGAAAGTGTCGGCGATCCGGTGCACTGGGAAGAGTTCTGGTCCTGATCGGCGGGCCGGACCAGACGGAAAAAGGCGATGATCCGGGTCAGGATCATCGCCCTTTTTTGTTGCGCGACAGCAAGGGACCGGCGCGACAGTCGCCGCGCCGGTTCTCGATCCGGTTGATTATTCCAGTTCGGCGCTGGCTTGAGCGACCATCGCGCGGAAGCGGTCGAAAACGCCTTCCGGATTTTCAAGGCCGGCTTCGGTCGCAAGCTGAATGAGGTTGTCAAAGACCGGCGCAGACGCCTGGCGGACCGCGGCGACAAAGGCTTCATCGGCCTCGGCATGGGCGATGCCCTGCTCGGTCAGCGTGTTGAAGGCGTTGTCAGCCACATCTTGCAGGACGTTGCCCGACAGCAGGGCCAGAGATTCGCCGGAAACGGCGTCGATCGCGGCGCGGTCTTCCTCCGAGATCGATTCCCACGCGTCGAGGTTCATGATCACCGCGAGTGTCGGGTTATACAGGCCGCCCTCGAAGGTGGTGAAGCTGTGAACGATGTCGGGGTAATGGAAGGGGATCACGGATTCCAGGCCAGCCAGCGAGCCGTCAACGATGCCGGACGACATCAGCTCATACGCTTCGCTCGCGGGGCGCGAGATGGGAACGGCGCCGAGTCCTTCGAGCATGATACGGGTCACGGGCAGCGGGTTGCGGACCTTCATGCCCTGCATCTGCTCGGCCGAGGTGATCGGATCGCCCAGCGTGAACAGCGCGCCCGGGGTCGAAACGCCGACCATCACGACATGGACTTCCGACAGGACGCCGGCAGGACGCAGTTCATTCTGGTAGAAGCGCCAGGTGGCCACGCTGGCGGCGGGCGAACGCGCGCTCATCGTCGGCGCTTCGGCAATGCCCAGAAGGTCGGTGCGGCCCGGCCAGTAGCCCGGGTTGATGAACGAGACATCCGCGAGGCCGTCTTCGACGACTTCGAGCTGCGTGGTCGGCGAGCCAACCATCGCCGGCAGGAATTCGATGGTGACGCGCCCGTCGGTCGCCTCGGCAACGTTGTCGGCCCAGACCTGGATCACGCGGGTCGTGTAGGGGTGTCCACTCGGGATCATGCTCGAGAACCGCAGGGTTTGCGCCGAGGCCCCAAGGGTGGTGCTGGCGAGCAGAGCGAGTCCAAGGCCGGTGCCCATGATCGTAGAAAGTTTCATTCGAGTCCTCCCATTTGAAAGCTTCGACCCCGGGCGGCGCGCGATGCACTTTGGCGGGGCTCCGTCGAAGGCCCGGAACCGGGCTTCCCAACTATAGATACGATGATCTAAAAAATCCACAACAAATAAATCTGCCCCATAATTTTATTGACTTTCTGAGGTGTTAGGCCGGATACTCCGCCGCATCTGATGCCCCGGATAGTAGATACAAAAGACTATTACTGCCGGTTTTCAAGGGCATATGGCGCATGGTCTTAGTTTTCTAAACTGAGTCCGGATGCGCAGGGGCCGCGGCCCGAACATACCGTGCAGGGCTGCCTGCCCGGATCAGACAAGAATCGGAGGACATCTTGCCCATCGCGTCGACCATATCGCTTCCGGATATCCACCCGTTCGTTGGCATGGATGTCTCGTCGCTGCTGGCTGATTCCGCGCGAAGAAACGGTGACCGTCTTTTCCTCGCATGGGAGCCGTTCGAAGGTCGCGCGCGCGCGTGGTCCTATGCCGAGGCCGATCGCGCGGTGACCGACATCGCGGCGGGTCTGGCCGAACGGGGTTTGCGGCCGGGGGATGCCCTGATCCTGCATCTCGACAACGCGCCGGAATCGATCCTGGTCTGGCTGGCATGCGGGCGGCTGGGGGCGGTGGCGGTGGTGACCAACGCGCGGTCGAGTGCGGACGAGTTGCGTTATTTCGTCGAGAAATCCGGCGCGGTGGCGATCGTTTCGCAACCCGCCTTTTCCCCTGTCGTCGGGACGGTTGCAGACCTTGTCGATTGGACCGAGCTGGTCGAACCCGGAACCGGGGACCAGGTCCTGCGCGGCGCCAGGACGCTTGCGCCGCGCCCAGCCGATCCGGCTGCCCCGTTTTGCGTGCAGTTCACATCCGGGACGACCTCGCGGCCCAAGGCCGTGGTGTGGACCCATGCGAACGCCCTGTGGGGCGCGATGGTGAACGCGCGCCACCTGAGTTTGCGCCCCGAGGACAAGGCGCTGGTCTTCTTTCCGCTGTGCCACGCGGTCGCGTTGTCCTGGCAGGTCCTGGGGTCGATCTGGGCCGGTGCCGCGGTTGTCGTGCAACCCAAGTTTTCCGCGGCGCGCTTTTGGGAAGTTGTCACAAGCCATGGCTGCACCTGGGCGCCCACCGGAGGGTTTGTCGAGAACGCGCTCAAGGATGTCCCGCGGCCCGAGGGCCACCGGCTGCGTTTTGTGCTGGCAACGGCCAATCTGGAGCCGTCCGAAGCCGCCTGGGGGCTGCGAAACACCGCAGGGCACGGCATGACCGAGATCATCACCCAGTCGTTGTTGTGCGACACCGTTGGCCCGATCGAGAACGGGGCCGTCGGGCGCCCGGCGCCTGAATACCGGATCGAGGTCCGGGATGACGATGGCAAGGCGGTCCCCCTGGGCGGCAGTGGCGAGCTGCTGATCGGAGGGATCCGGGGGCTGTCGCTGTTTGCCTGCTATCACGGTGACGAGCAGGCAACCGCCGAGGCCTTCACCGAGGACGGGCTGTTCCGCACCGGCGACATCGTCCGGCGTCGCCCGGACGGCGCGCTGGATCTGGTGGACCGCAAGAAGGACATGCTGAAGGTCGGTGGCGAAAACGTCGCCGCATCCGAGGTCGAAGCCGTCATTCTCAAGGTGCCGGGTGTCCGCGAAGTTGCCGTGGTCGGCCAGCGCCACAAGATGCTCGACGAGGTGCCTTTCGCGTTTGTCATAGCCACGCCGGCTGCCCCCGCCGATTTGCCTGACCGCATTCTCGCTGCCTGTCGGGCCGCGCTGGCGGATTTCAAGGTCCCGCGCGAGGTCCGGCTGGTCGAGGATTTTCCGCGGACGATTGGCGAGCTGAAGGTGCGGAAGGTGCGGCTGCGCGAAATGCTGCGCGATGAGGCCCAGGCATGAGCGATCTTGCCCGTCGCTTGGGCCCCGATATCGCCAGTCGCCTGACGCTGCCGCTGATCTCGGCGCCGATGTTTCGCGTCAGTGGTCCTGACCTGGTGATCGCGGCCTGCAAGGCCGGGGTTATCGGGGCTTTTCCCACGTCGAATTGCCGAACGATCGAGGACCTGGACACCTGGCTGGGCCGTATCAACGACGCGCTGCGGGTGCCCGAGGGTCAGAATCCCGCCGCGCCGGTCTGCGCCAATCTGATCATACAGCAGGCCCGCCTTGATGAAGATCTGGCCCGGTTGATCGCGCACAAGGTCGAGATGGTGATCACCAGTGTCGGCTCGCCGGCAGAGGTGATCAAGCCGCTCCACGCGATTGGCTGCAAGGTCTTTGCCGATGTTGCCACGATCCGCCACGCCCAAAAGGCGATCGCGGCGGGTGTCGACGGGCTGGTGTTGCTGACCGCCGGGGCAGGGGGGCAGACGGGCTGGGCGAATCCGCTCGCCTTCGTGGGCGCCGTGCGCCGGTTTTTCGATGGGCCGCTGGTCCTCGCAGGCGGTGTCAGCGACGGGCACAGCCTTTGGGCGGCGCGGGCGCTGGGATGTGACCTGGCCTATATGGGGACCCGCTTCATCGCCTCCAGCGAAAGCATGGCGACGGACGGCTACCGACAGATGCTCGTCGCCTCGTCGCTGGACGACGTGATGACCACCAGGGCCTTCACCGGCCTGCCGACCAATATGCTGAAACCGTCGATCGAGGCCGCAGGCATTGACCCGGACCGGATGGACGAAACCGTAACGCCGGTGATGGCGCGCAACATGTTCGGCGCCGGAACCCAGGGGCCGCAACGATGGGCCGACCTCTGGTCAGCCGGGCACAGCGTCAGCGCCGTGACGGATGCGCCGCCCGTGGCCGAGATCGTCGCCAGGATTGCGAAAGACTATGAATTCGCGCGGCAAGGCTGCCTGGCGGCCAGCGGGTGGCCAGCCGGTGCGTAAGCAAGGCCGACAAGGAGACAAGGCATGAGAATTCACGACAGACCCATTGCGCGCACCCGGATCAGGGGCGCCAAACCAGCCACGTCCTGCGAGTGTCGGGCCTGATGTCGCTCGATCATGGACAGGTAAGACCGCTTTTCGACAAGGCGCCCGCACATGGTGAGTGCATCGAGGTCGCTCCCGGCATCTTGTGGACGCGCTTTCCGCTACCGTTTCGGCTGAATCATGTGAATGTGTATCTGATCGAGGATGGCGACGGATACGCGATTTTTGACACCGGCATGGGGACCGAGGTCACGCAGCGCCAGTGGGAAACGATGGCCGGGGATGTGTTGGCAGGCCAGCGCGTCACGCGGGTTTTTGCCAGCCATTTCCACATGGATCACATCGGCTGCGCGGGCTGGCTCTGTAACCGCTTCAATGCGCCGCTTTGGACCGGGAAGGTCACTTATCTTTATAACTCGTTCTTCTTTGATCGTCCTGCGGTGCTGGATCAAGACGAGTTTCGGGCCTACTTCCGAAAGCAGGGGATGACGGCGGACCAGACACACGCGATCACCACCGAAGGCCATGATTTCGGCAAGCTGATCGGCCGCCTGCCCAACAGTTACCGCCGGATCGTGCCCGGCGAAACCCTGGTCATCGGGGAGCGCCGCTTCGAGGTTCTGGCGGGCGAGGGGCACGCGCCGGAACAGCTCATGCTGTATGCGCGGGACGACAAGCTGCTGCTTGTCGGCGATCAGGTGCTGACCCGAATTTCACCGAACGTGGCCGTTTCGGCGATGGGGCCGGATGACGATCCGCTGGGGCTGTTCATGGACTCGTTGCGGGACCTGAAAACCCGTGTCGACCACGATGTGATGGTGCTGCCGGGCCATCACCTGCCGTTCACGGGGCTTCATCAGCGATGCGACGAATTGATCGCGCATCACGAAGACCGGTGCCACGAGGTGCTGGAGGCTTGCGCCAGATCCGACGCCTCGCTCACCGATCTGGTCGATGTCCTGTTTGCGCATGTAACCGACACTCAACAGTTCAACTTCGCCTTCGGCGAGACCCATGCGCATGTCAATTACCTGCTGCGCCGGACGGCACTGCGCGAAGTTCCTGACTCCTATGGTGTGCGGCGTTTCAGAACGGCATGAGCTCCGGGGCTGGCCGGGGGCTGGCCCGGGGCTGATCGTCAGGCGCCTGGCGCCTGATTGCCCCGGTAAATGCCGTTCATCAGGATTTCGAGCACGCACTTCACCGTCAGATCGCGCTGCAGCGGGTTGGTGACGTCGATGCCGTAGGTCTGGTTGATCAGGGGCGCGATGGAAAACAGCACCGAACCCGCAGAATAGATGATGTGCGTCAACAGGTGGTTGGGCATATCGACGATCACGCCGCGTTTGCGGGCACCATCCAGAACCTTGTCGAAATTCTTGAAGGTTCCGCGGAAATACTCCTCGGTCAGCCACCTGAGCCGGTCGGTATCGAGCGATCCCTCGATAATGATGATGCGCGCCATTTCCGGATAGATGCTGGCGACTTTCATGTGCCGTTCGATGACGAACCGAAGAACCGCCTCGAAATCCGCATCCTCGCTGGTGTCGATCCGGAACGGGAATTCCTTGTTGATCCGCCCGAACAGGTCGTGGATGGTTTCCTGCCACAAGAGTTCTTTGGTCTTGAAATGATAGTGCAAAACCGATTGCGCAATGCCCGCCTTCTGCGCGATGTTCACGGTCGACGTTGCGTCGAAGCCATGTTTCGAAAACTGATCGAGCGCCGCGTGCAGGAT
Organism: Rhodobacter sp.; assembly: GCA_020637555.1. GTDB lineage: Bacteria > Pseudomonadota > Alphaproteobacteria > Rhodobacterales > Rhodobacteraceae > Pararhodobacter. The sequence continues at coordinate 428,675 of JACKKF010000003.1, forward strand.
CAACTGTGACGTTGCTTCACGGTTCTCGACATCTTCCTTGCGGGGCCGCCCGCGCTTGCGCGCAACCTTCGGTTTGGCTTTCATCATTCCGTTAATGTCTCTGTCCCCCGGCTGAATTTTTGCGTGATCGGATTGGATTGATTATTCCATTAATAGGGCATGAGACAGCGCATGTATGCGGGACAGAACGCCTCACGGCCTTTGCCTTATGGGAAAATTCGATAGGCGTCCAGTGGCGTCTCATGACTCGGGATGCCCGGGTGGCCACGAAAACTCGGTCAGCAACAGGCGAACCGACCCTCCCTTCATCAGGAAATTGCCCTCGTCCGGAACCACGTTCCGCTGATAGCCGGCGCTTTGGTAGAGGCGGCCCATGTCCCGGGGCTCGCGGACCCAGATTTCGAGGATTCCATCGAATCCATGGGGAGTCGCTTCGCCATTGGCGCACCGTTCCGTTCCGGGCGTGACGTAGTGCTGCACATAGCGATGGAAAAACGATGCCGCATCTTTGGCTGACAGCACCAGATCGGCATGAACATGGCGCCAGTGATGCACGAAGTCCTCGTGGGATATGGCGGGGTTGCGCTTGAGGAACGAGAAGACCTTGATCCCCTCGCGCGGGCCATCGACGACGACATGCGACGTTGCTTCCAGCACGATCGACCCGGCGGGATCCGAGAAGGCTGCCTCGTCGGGCCGGACCCGTTCGCGGTAGATCGCGGTTTCGGAAAATCGTTTCTCGGGCCGGTCGGCGGGCTCTTTCAGGCCGATCTGAAGCACGCCGGCAAAATCGGTCACCGGCACGCCGGGGGCCTCGATCTGCAGCGCGTGGTTCTGGATATAGCTGCTTGCGAAGTCCCAGAACTCCGGGATGCCGGTGACCAGGGGCCCGTGATGGTCACGCCAGTATTGCTGGGTTTCGGCGATCGTGGCGCCCGCCTTGCCGCGTGCGATTACAAAGCGTTCGACCATCGTGGTCCCTCGTGCTTTGGGTCAGTCGGCCGACCGTCCGGTTTCGGGTGTGATTTCGATTTCCTTCAACAGGAACCGGAGCGAGGCGCCGCGCTGCACGAAATTGTCCTCGTCGGGGTGCAGCTTCTCGCGGTAGGCACGGCTCGTGAACAGGCGTTCCAGATCCTCGGGCGCGTCGAACCACAGTTCCAGAATCCCGTCGAACTGGAACGGCGACGGCGCCCCGTTGAAGCGTTTCTCGGTGCCCGGGGTCACATAGTGCTGCACATAGCGGTGAAAGCACGAGTGGATCCCGGGCTCTGAGCGCACGATATCGGCATGCGGGCCGCCCCAGTGCGCAACGAACTGGTCGTGGCTGATATCCGGGCGGCGCTTGTTGAACGAGAACATCTTGAAGCCGGTGCGCGGCCCGTCGATGATGACGTTCGGTTCGGCCTCCATGACGGTGCAATTTCCCAGATCGGCGAAATTGGGCCCGTCATGCGCCACCTTCTCCTTATACAGCCTGGTGTCCGAAAACAGGCGCTCCGGGTGGCCATGGTTCGCGCGCTGCCAGGTTTCCATGACCCCCTCGTAGTCGGGCTTGGGGATGCCGAATGCGTCGATTTCCAACGTCTCGTTCTGGATATAACGCTCGGTGAACTCCCAGTATTCGGGGATCCTGGCGACCAGCGGTGCGTGGGTGTTCATCCAGTAGTCGAGGAATTCGGCACGGCTCATTCCGGGCCTGGCTTTGGTGATCGCGAAACGTTCGAGCATTTTCCGTCACTCCCTGTTGCGTGGCCAGTGTCGCCCCCGGCGATCGGGCCGGGGGGGGCAGGTGTGTCAGGCCAGTTTCCTGGCCGACTCCGGCGTGATCTCGATTTCCTTGAGCATGAAACGGGTCGAGCCACCCAGCAGGATGAAGTTGGGCTCATCCGGGTTCAGCTTGGTCTTGTAGTCCTCGGTGGCGAACATCGTTTCGATGTCTTCCAGCGAGCGGAACCACAGCTCCTTGACCGCGTCGAATTGCGGCAGCTGCCCCTCGCCGGTGGTGCCGAACTGCTTTTGCGTCCCGGGGATGACGTAATGCTGCACATAGCGCGGGATGTAGGACATGATCTGCTGCGACGCGAGGACGATCCCGGCATGAATGGTCCGGTAGTGCTCGACGAATGCCTCGTGGCTGATATCCGGGCGGCGGCGCATGAACGAGAGCATCTTGTAGCCTTCGCGCGGGCCGTCGATGATCACGTTGGTATCGGCCTCCATGACGGTGCAACCCGTCGGGTCGATGAAGTTCGCCTCATCGGGGCGGACATGTTCCATATAGGCCGGGGTCTCGGCGAACAGGCGTTCCTTGTGGCCGTGATCCTCGCGCAGCCAGGTTTCCATGACGCCGTCGAATTGGGAAACCGGCACGCCGTAGGCCGGCGTGTCCAGCGTGTGGTTCTGGATATACCGCTCGGTGAAGTCCCAATACCCGGGCATCCCGGCGACGAGCGGCCCGTGACGCTCGCTCCAGTAGGTCTGGAACTCGGCGCGGCTCATGCCTTGTTTCGCCGTCGCGATGACAAAACGCTTTCTCATTCTTTCCTCCGTGTCGCAGACCCGGCGCCGCAATCGCGCGCCGGGATGAGGGTCAAGAGATCACTTGCTGGCGCCAGCGCGTCCACCATCGACGATCACCGTTTGACCGTTTAGGAACGTATTGCGCGGGCTGGCCATGGTCGAAACCATGTGCGCGACATCCGCGGGCTCGCCGATATGGCCGACGGCGATCTGCTTGGCCAGGGTCGGGATCACATTCGGATCGTCCCACAGATCCAGCGCCGGGGTGTTGATGACACCGGGCGCGATGGCGTTCACCAGGATCCCGTCGCCCCCCAGTTCCATCGACATCGACACGGTGAGCGACACCAGCGCGCCCTTCGATGCCGCGTAATGGCCCAACCGGGCCGCACCCAGATAGGCCCGCGACGCGATGTTCACGATCCGACCGCCGCCGCCCTTTCGCATGATCGGCACCGCGAGCTTTGCGAACTCGAAGGGCGCAATCAGGTTGACCTCCATGATCTTGCGGAAGTCGTCGCCGCTCAGGTCATCAAAGCTGCCTGGCCAGAAGGCGCCAGCGTTGTTCACCAGAACGAACAGACCCTCGGCGCGGTCAAAAAGTGCGGCCCGATGCGCCGGATCGGTGACGTCCCCCGCGACAAAGTCGACGTTGTCGCCGAACTCCCGGGCCGCTTCGGCCAGTGCTTCGTGGCGCATGTCCGACATGAGAACCCTGAAGCCATCGTCGACCAGGCGTCGGGTGATGCCCTTGCCCATGCCGCCGGCGGCGCCGGTGACGATGGCCAGTTGCTTTGTGTCCGTCATTGTTTGCCCTCTCTGTGCGGTTTCAGGAATCCGTCCGCGTCAGGATCTGCGTGATGCAGGTCGATCCGGCCCCCAGCAGGTGACAGATGCCGACCTTGTCGTCGAAGTTCCGGAACCGGCGATTGGTTTCGATCAGCTGGAACACGCCGGTCGGGCCTGCGGGATGGCCACGCGCGATCAGGCCGCCGTCGGTCGAGACCTCAGGCAGGCCGAATTTCGCCCGGGATCCGGGGCCGAATGCGCCCTTTTCCAGCAAGGCCTCGGTCTCGCCCGGCTGGGTGAACCCGAAGAGCTCGCAATAGACCAGTTCCTCGACGGCAAAACCGTCATGGACCTGAACGATATCAACGTCCTTGGGCCCGACACCGGCCTTGTCCAGCGCGGCGGCGACGGTCGTTTTGCTGATTTCGGGCGGGCCGACGATGGCGCCTTCGATGATGTGGCGGTCACCGTAGATCTCGGTCTGGAACTCGGACGAGGCGATCCGCGCCATCGGCCAGCGGGCGTTCTTCAGCCGCTTCAGGCCCTCGCGGGTGGCCAGGACCACGGCCGCCGCGCCATAGACCCAGGGGGTGATCATCATCGCCGTCATCGGCGGGGCGATCTCCTTGGATGCGAGGACCTCTTCGACCGTCACCTCGTGATCCGGGCGCCGGGCGGCAAAGGGAATATCACGGGCGTAGTTCCAGTTCTTGGCCGCGATCATCGCGAAATGCTCGGGCTTGGTGCCGATGTCGTGCATCCTGCGCTGGGCCCACATGGCAAACAGCGCGACCGGCGGCAGATAGCCCTGCGCGGCAATCGGGTTATCGGTGTTGGTGGGCACGTCGTAGCCGATCAGCAGCACCACGTCGGCGGTGCCTGCTTCCATCGCGTTGAGCGCCTCATGCGCGGCAGCCAGACCGCTGGCCGAGGCGTTCGACACCTGGACCACCGGAATGCCGGTCAGGCCAAATTCCTTGCCCACCAGAACGGCGGCCGGCGAGGTTGGCATCACCGTCCCGGCATAGAGCGCGTCGATATCCTTGTAGGTGCATCCCGCATCCCGCATCGCGGCCAGACCGGCCTGCCGGGCGAGAACCCGGCCCGAGCCCAGCGGATGCTTGTTGCTGACCGGGACGGTTCCGCTTCCTGCGACAAAAATCTCACGCACGGCGGAACCTCCAGTCTGTGTCCCCTTCGCCGGTGATCTCGAGGACGTAGGGTGTATCGATGGCGTGCTCGCCGGGGGCGAGCGGGCACTGGATCATCACGCCGCCGGGCAGTTCGATCTGGCCGAAATGCGCCTTGCCGCCAAGGATGGTCCAGGAATAGAGCGTGCCCTCGGTCGGCAGTTCGCAGGGCTCCGTTTCCCGCAGCGATCCGTCAATCGTCAGCGGGCGCGGCGGAAAATACATCTCTCCGGTCTGCGGGTCGCGACTTCCCATCAGACATTTCTTTTCGTGATTGAGCTGGCTTTCCATGATCTCCACCTTCTATGCCGCGATCCGGTCGGGATCGCGTGTCGCGACCTCGGATTGACTTGTCGGCTGATTCAAGAGGCCGCCCGCGCAGGTCGCCATGACGGCGCGCACACGGGAAGCAGGGCGGCAATAATTGTCGACTGTGGTATCGAAAACAGCCGCGGCAGCGTGCCGCGAACCCGGGCACGAAGGCGCCGAGTGACCCCCGGGAGATCCCGCCTCCGCACGTCCTTGGCCATTGAATTCGAGCATTTATTCCTCCGCAAGCGCACGGGGTCTGGCAAATTTCGATGTCCCGCGAGCTGCGCCCAGAATGCACCCATTAATTAAATAATGCAATCTATTATATTGCGGGGCGGGCGCATGTCTGGCGGGCGCATTTTGCGGCAACGCAGCCGAAGGCGGGCCGCGTTCGGCGGCCAGACGTGTCTGTTACCGCGCGCGCAAGCGGCGGTCGGTTGCGGCCGCGTCAGTCCGCGCGGCCGGCCTTCAGGGTTCTGGACCACCACACGACGTCATCCAGCATCGTTTCGGCGGCAGTGCCCAGATAGGGGTAGTCGTCAAAGGACCCGTCGCGCAAAAGCGCGCGCAGTTCGAACAGCCCGATATGCACCGCACTGCGCACCGGGGCCATCTGCAATTCGACGGCGATCAGTCGCAGGTGCTCGACTGCGCGCGCGCCGCCGACACCGCCATAGGCGACACAGGCAGCCGGTTTGCGGGTCATCTCGGAATAGAGATAGTCGAGCGCGTTCTTCAGCGCCCCCGAGATGCTGTGATTGTATTCGGCAGTAATGAAGATGAAGCCGTCGAAGGCCTTCATGCGTTCGCTGAAAGCGACCGCAACAGGGTGTTCGGGCGGGGAATAGATCGGGGCGCGCTTTTCGGCGAAGAGCGGCAGGTCGAAGTCGCGCAGGTCGACGATCTCGAATTCGGCATCACGCCGCCGCGCAGCCATCTCCATGATCCAGTTCGCGGGCTTGTCAGCAAAACGAGAGGGGCGGGTCGTGCCGATAACGATGGCGATCTTGGGCAAGGTCATGGGTCGTCCGTTCATGGGGTGGCAGCCTTCAATGGGTGAAGGGCAATGAGAAATGGTCACGCGCGATCCGGTCTCGATGCGCGATCAACGGGGTTGTATCGACGTCGAGCAACGGTGCCATGATGCGGCACATTGCCAGGTAACGATCCGGCATTTCGCACATCGCGGCGTCCATGGGCTGGATCAGGTTCGAGAAACTCATCCAGTAGAGGTCGACCGCCGTCAGCGTATCCCCGATCAGAAACCGACTGCCGCGTGCGTGCTGCGCCGCGAGTCGCCGCGTGAGACTGGTCAGGATCGTCTCGATGCGCATGATGGCATCCGGCACCGAAACCGGGCTGCCGTATTTGCGGCCCATCTTGGGGGCCACGTCACGCTGCTTGGCGACCTCGGCCAGGGTGACGTTGCGCAGGTTCCAGCCCAGCCCGTCCTCGCCCAGGATCTCTTGTGCCAGGCCCATCATCTCGATCCGCAGGTCCTGATCCCGGGGGATCAGCGCGGGTTCCGATGACAGGCGTTCGGCCAGAATCAGCTGTTCGGACCAGTGCGCCCTGGGGCGTTCGTCGTCATAGATCGCGACTGGCGCGTTGTCGTGCCCGGTCCATGCCTGCAATTCCGGGTTGTCCTGCCCGGCCATCTGGGCCACGCAGACGAAGGGAATGCGCTTGACCTCGAACACCGCGCGCGCCGACAGCCCCCAGGGCGCCGGCACCCCGGGGCTGAGCACCAGCCTGAGGCCCGACGCGGCGCGGGCCTCGTCGATGGGGATGAACTTCAGCGCACTCATGCGGGTTTGGTTCCGAAGAGCAGGGCGCGTTGTTCGTCCGTCAGCGGGGCAGGGGGCTTGACCGTCACCGTTTCCAGAACCCGCCGGATTGCGGGACGGTTTTCCATCCGTTGGTACCAGCTTTGGACATTGGGGTATTCGTCCAGTTCGAGCGCGTGATGCGACCGGAAAATCAGCCAGGTGAAGCAGGCGATATCGGCAATCGAGTAGTCGTCGGCGATGTAGTCGCGACCTTGCAGACGTGTGTCCAGGACCTTTGTCAGCCGGTTGATCTCGGTCGAGAAGCGGTTGATCGCGTAGGGCAGCTTGTCGGCCGCGTAATTCAGGAAATGCCCGGCCTGGCCAGCAATCGGTCCTTGACCCGAGACCTGCCAGAACACCCATTCCAGAACGGTTTTCCGGCCGCGCAGGTCGGTCGGCATCAGTTTGCCGTATTTCTCGGCGAGGTAGACCAGGATCGCGCCGGTTTCAAAAACCGAGATCGGCTCGCCACCATCGGCCGGGTCATGGTCGACAATCGCGGGGACCTTGTTGTTGGGGCTGATCTTGAGGAATTCGGGCGTGTATTGCTCGCCCTCCATGATGTTGACGGGGACGCGGTTGACCGCGATTCCCAGTTCCTCGATCGCGATGACAGCCTTCAGGACGTTCGGGCCGCCGTTTCCATAGAGGTCAATCATTCTGGCTCCTCACCTCTTGTTCGACCGGCGCCCGGAAGCGCCGTGTGGTCATGTATCCTGCGGCCAGACCGCCATCGACATTGATGACCGCGCCGTTCACATAGGCCGCGTCATCCGACATCAGATAGGCGCACATCGCACCCAGGTCGTCGGGTTCGGCCATCCGTTCCAGCGGGATCCGGTCCAGCAGGACGTTTTCCAGCAACTCTTTCGGCAGCCCGCGTGCCACCGGCGGCGTGTTGGTGATGCCCGGTGCGACCGAATTCACCCGAACGCCGCGCGGTCCCCATTCAACGGCGAGCGCCCTGGTCAGGCCGACAACGCCGGATTTCGCGGCGCAATACGCGATGCGGCCGGCGTGGGCCCCGTGCGCGTTGACCGACGAGATGGTGATGATCGATCCGCCGCCGTTTTCGATCAGGCGAGCCCCGACGATCTGGCAGGTGTTGAAGCACCCGGTCAGCGAAATATCGAGGACGTTGGTCCAGTCTTGCCGTGGAAAGTCCTCGGCGGGGTGGGTCGCCGACGTGCCGGCCCCGGCAACGGCCCCGCTCAAGGGGCCAAAGATCTGCTCGGTTCGTGCGACGGCCGCGTCGAGGTCCGCCCTGCTGCGCACATCCGCGTGGGTATAATCCGCCTGGCCGCCCTTGGCCCGGATGTCGGCGACGGCCTCGGCGCCCATCTGGTCATTGATGTCGACGATCATGACCTTGCCGCCCGCCGCCGCGATCCGGCTGGCGGCCGCCCGCCCGATGCCCGAGGCACCGGCGGTGACCAGATAGACCCGTCCGTCCAGAGATCCCGTGTGCTGTTCCATCTGGTTCTCCTTCACGACTCGGTCGGTGCGGCAAAAGGCTGGCTGGAGTTCGACGACAGGTCGCGCCCGTTCCAGCGGTTCATGAAGCCCGAGGTCAGGCCACCGTCGACAGGCAAGGTAATCCCGTTGACATAGGTCGCGGCCGACGACAGCAGGAACAGCGCCGCTGCGGCGATGTCCTCGGGCTGGCCCAGCCGATTGACCGGCGTGCGGTCGACCAGAACGTCGTCGATATAGTCGGCGGTCATGCCCTTGCGCAGCATGACCGAATCGATCGGCCCGGGGGCCACGCAATTCGTGCGCACGCCCAGGGCGCCCCATTCGGTGGCCAATACGCGGGTCATTCCGACAACGGCGTGCTTTGACGCACAGTAAACGGATCCGCGCGCATGCCCTGCGAGAGCGGCGGTCGAGCCGATCGTCACGATCGCGCCACGCCCCGCGCGGATCATTCGCCGCCCGGCGGACTGGCAGGACTGGAAGGCCCCGGTCAGGTTCACGCCGATGACATCCGCCCACATCTGTTCCGTCATCTCGAGCGCCGGGGCCGGGCGCGAGAGCCCGGCGCAGGCGACCAGCCCGTAAAGCGGTCCATGGGCCGCCTCGAAGCGATCCAGTGCGGCTTCGGTCTGCGCCTCGTCCGTGACGTCGAACACCAGGGCCATCGCCGTGCCGCCTGCGGCTTCGATCATCGCAACGGTTTCGTCGGCCGCTTCGCGGTTGACATCGGCCACGCCGACGCGCGCGCCCTCGGCCGCGGCCATCAAGGCGGTGCCACGTCCCAGGTTCGACCCGGCACCCGTTACCAGGACGGCAAGGTCTGTCAGTCCATAGTTCATTCGTGATCCCTCTCGTTCGAGCGTGGCTTCGGCGCCAGTTTCGGGTCAGCTCAGCAGCGACTTGCGCGTGCTCCAGTCGCGAACCGTGTCGATGCATTGCGCCAGAAGCTCAGGTTGTTTGGCGTAGTAATGGGTCGCGCCCCTGATCTCGACGAATTCCTTGTCGGGCGTGGCCAGCGCCTCGCGGATGATCCGGTTATGCGTTGCCGGAACGGCGTCATCGGCGGAGTTCTCGATCTGAAGCACCGGCGTCTTCCTGACCGCGGCCGCATTCAGCGCGCCCCTGGCCTGAGACAGGTCATAGGACCACTGCGACAGCCACGACCTGAGCGAGGTGTATCGGGCAAGCCCGGCAGGGGCCGCGTTGGCAATGCGCGGATCGCCGAGATAGGTCCAGTTCGGCTTGCGGTCATTGGGGTCGATGGTCGGGTCGATCCAGCGCGGATCGCACATCGTGCGATGCACGACGAAGGCACGCTCGACCTCGCCGGTGTTGCGGGTCTTCAGCGTCACCAGCATCTCTTGCGCCCAGGATGTGATCTTGCGATTGCGCGCGACCTGCGCGGCGCGGAACCGGGCGACGAATTCGGCATCGAACGGGGGCTGGTGCGGGCAGCCGGGGCTGTAGATGTCCAGTTCGGGGTCGCGATCATCGGGGTCGATCTCGTTGCGCACCGAAGGGTCGAGGAATTCGGTGAGGGTCTCGGCGCGGCTCAGATGTGCGGCGATGAAGATCACGCCATCGGCGGGGATCAGGCCCGCCGAGGTCAGGTCGTAAGGGTCCCCGGCGGGTGTGTGGGTGATCGTCGGGGCCTCGGCCTGCGCCTGATAGAACAGCGACAGTGCGCCGCCACCGGACCAGCCGACCAGGACGACCTTGTTGTATCCCAGTGCCTCGCGGGCGTGGCGGATATAGGCCCCCATGTCGAAGACGACCTTCTCCATGATCAGCGCGCTGTCGTTCCTGGCATAGCGGCTGCCCGCACACAGCACATGCATGCCATTGGCCGCGAGCGCGGCAGGCATCGGCAATTGCTGAAGGGTCGAAGCCGGGTGCATGAAGATGAAAACCGTGTCCGAGGGCACGCCGCGGGGACGCAGCAGCTGGCCTTCGATCACCGTTTCATTCTGACTGCCGGCGAAGCCATAGGTCTCGACCATGACCTTCGGCTCGACAAAGGAAACCTGCACGGGAATGCGATCCCATGCGACATTGATCGTGTTCATTGCGCCCCGCTTGCGTGGTTAGGGAAGAGCAGGGTCGGGCCGAAGCCCGACCCTGGCGTCATTAAGCCGGTGCTTTCTTGTCCTTGGTCCAGCGGGCGAGGGCCTCGTGGGCTTCGCGGGCGTATTGGGCAAGCTCTTCCTCGGTCGCGTCGTTTGCCGCCAGCTCCAGGCGGATCCCGTTCGGATCGAAGAAGTAGATCGACTTGACGAACTCATGGTCCGTGACGCCCAGAACGTCGATCCCGTTCGCCTCGAGATGTGCCTTCATCTTTGCGACATGCTCGATCGACGGCACGCGCAGCGCCAGGTGGTTCACCCACAGCGGGGTGTTGGGCGAAGGTTCGGCCTTGGTGTTGTCGCCCAGATCGAAGAAGGCGATGTTGGATCCGTCTTCGAGTGCGAAGAACAGGTGGATGAACGGGTTGTATTCGCCGGTGCTGGGGACGATGTCTTCCTTGACGACATGCACCAGCGGGAGCCCGAGAAGGTCTTCATAGAACGCGCGCGTTTCCTCGGCGTCGCGGCAGCGATAGGCGTAATGGTGAAGCTGCAGGATTGGCGATGGGGCCGGGCCGGGCTTGGTCATGGTCATGGTGTCTGTTCCTCCCGAGGGGCTATGGTCGTCGCGTGCAGGAAGAGGCGGCTTTGAGGGCTGGACACCGCAAGGATCGAGCCGGAAACCGCCCGATCGCGTGCCGCGCCTCGATGCCGCGCTCCTGTGCGCTTCCGAGATTTGCATCCATAATTAGAGTTGTCAATTTATTTTTTTCGATCGATCGCCGTGCGCCTGTCGGTCTTGCGTGGGCGGCTGGTGCGCATCACCCGCCGCATGATGCGCGCAGAGCTGGAGCGTTGACGAGGCCTCGGCGACAGGGGGCGCCCGGACCAGTCGCCGCGACGAAGGGCGATCAGCGGCCTTTCCGCCCCCTCACTCGCGGCGAATCACCGAGTTGGACGTGGGCTTGGTTCGCTCTTGCGTCGCATCAACAGCGAGACTTGGTGTTGACGCGCCATTGAGGCAGAGGAGGGGTCATACGATGGTGTTCATGCCGCTGGTGCTTGGCTCGGTCCTCGCCTTGCGCACGGAACCCATGGCTTGCGGCGACGGGCGGCCAGGGCCGTTTTCCGTGCCGAAACGATGACCAAGCCTCGGCAGGCAAAGAAAAAACAGATGCGGTAATCTAATAACCATTGACCGCTGCGCCAACCTGTATTGTCATGGGGGCCAGCGCAGGGATGCCGGACCACGCCATGCGGCGCCTCATGGCGGTTTCGCACCGGAATATGCGAGTGGCCGATACATCATCTCGCTTGCCTGATGCGGCGATTTATCTTAGATAGCTAAGGGTAAATCAGAGCGACCCTGTCGAAAGAATCGCACCGGAGGACCCCATGCTTTCACCTGAAGACAATGATCTGCTGACCAAAGTTGAGGGCAATGCCCCGATGGCGCAGCTGATGCGCCAGCATTGGACGCCCGTCTGCCTGATCGAGGAAGTCGCCGAGCCCGATGGCAAGCCGCTGCGCGTTGAGGTCCTGGGCGAGAAATATGTCGCCTTCCGCGACACCGAAGGACGTCTTGGCCTGCTGGACGAACTTTGCCCGCACCGCAAGGCGTCGCTGGTTTACGGTCGCAACGAGGAGTGCGGCCTGCGCTGCCTGTATCACGGCTGGAAGTTCGACGTCGAGGGTAACACGGTTGCCATGTCGTCCGAGCCCGAGGGCAGCCCGCTGATGAACAAGGTCAAGCAACGCGCCTATCCCACCCGCGAATGGGGCGGGTTCGTCTGGGCCTGGCTGGGCGACAAGGCCGACATGCCCGAGTTCCAGCCGCCGGCTTTCGCGCCGACCGCGGAAACGCCGGTCTCGATCCTGAAGATCCGCATCCCGGCCAACTGGGCGCAGGTGCACGAAGGCCAGATCGACAGCGCGCATTCGTCGTCGCTGCACTCGTCCAACATGGTTCCGGCCCGCGTCGAAGGCGCCGCGGCGGATGACAAGAGCTGGTATCGCCCCTCGACGGACAAGTCGCCCCGGATGCAGACGGAAACCACCGATTACGGGTTCCACTATGTCGCGATCCGCAAGCCGATCAAGAATTCGGCGACGCACAACTATCTGCGCATCACGGAATTCGTGGCGCCTTACTATTCGCTGATCCCGCCGAACAACAACTACAAGGTCGCCAGCGTCATCGTCCCGATCAACGACGAGGAAACGGCCTTCCACTTCATCGCCTTTGGCGGGCCGAACGTGCCCGCGACCGACGTGTGGCGCAAGTTCGCGCATGCCGAGCCGGGCGTGGACGTCGATGACAAATGGCGCTGCCTGCGGACGCTTGAGAACGACTTCAAGCAAGACCGCCAGCGCATGAAGGACGGCCATTTCACCGGTATCGACGGCATTCCGAACGAAGACATCGCGATGTGGGTGTCCATGGGCGCGCGCGTTCAGCGCCACACCGATATTCTTGGCGCCTCTGACCTTGCGATCGTCGAGTTCCGCCGCCTGATGGCCGACGCGGCCAAGGAGGTCGCCGAAGGTGGCGCGGCCATCGGCACCAGGTCAAAAGTCCCGCAGGCACTGATCGCCTCGCACGAGGGCGTGTATCCGAAAGAGACCGACTGGCGGACGCTGGTCGCGGCCAGGCAAGCCGCCGAATAACGCGGGCAATGGTTTTGACAGTCGGGCGTCCTGACCCTTCAGGGCGCCCGATTGCCACTTTGCACCTCGCGCTTCCGTCGACACCTTGGCCGGGTTCCAGAGACATGGAAAATGTGCCTTCGACGGAACAGGTCAGGCTTGACTTGAAAAACTTAGCTTTCTAATTAACCTTATGCGCAACGCGTGTCGGTACTGGGGAGAGATCGAATGGAACAAATGAAAATGCGTGTCGAATCCCGGCGCGTGCTCACCCCCGGGATCACCGAGTTCACGTTGGTTCCGGTCGAGGACATCACGCTTCCGACCTTCGCGCCCGGCGCGCATGTCACGATCGAGACCCCCTCGGGTGCGATGCGGCGCTATTCGCTGGTGAACGACGGCGACGCGCCCGAAAGCTACGTCGTGGCAATCAAGCGCGAGCCGCAATCGCGGGGTGGGTCGGCCTCGATGCATGACGACGCGGTCGAAGGGACTGAACTGATCGTCGAGCGCCCCGAGAATGATTTCCCGCTGACCGATGTGCAGAAATACCTGCTGATCGCGGGTGGCATCGGTGTCACGCCGATCTACGCGATGGCGCGGCATCTCGAAAAGCGCGGCAAGCTGGTCCGCATCATCTATCTGAGCCGCAGCGAGGAAGACGCGGCCTATCTGGACGAGTTGAAGAGCCAGTTCGACGGGCGGATCATCGTGCATCACGATGGCGGCAATCCGGATGCGATCTATGATTTCTGGGACGATCTGTCGACGCCGCGCGCGACGCATGTTTTCTGTTGCGGGCCGAAACCGCTGATGGAAGAGGTCAAGGCGCTGACCGGGCATTGGCCTGAGGGGCGCATCCATTTCGAGGATTTCAAACCGGTCGACGTGGTGCGCGCCGATGACACTGCCTTTGACGTCGAGTTGAAGAAAACCGGCGTCACCGTCACCGTTCCCGCCGACCGCTCGATCCTCGAGGCGCTGCGCGATGCAGGCATCGCGACTGCCAGCTCTTGCGAAAGTGGCACCTGCGGCACCTGCAAGACCAAACTGTTGGCGGGCAAGGCGGATCACCGCGACATGGCACTGATGGACGACGAAAAGGCCAACAACATCATGATCTGCGTCTCACGGTCCCTGTCGGGGAAACTTGTCCTTGACCTCTGATCCCGTTCGTCTTGGCGTCGTCGGCCTGGGTCGCGCCTTCATGCTGATGGTGCCGACCTTTCAGGCCGATGCCCGTGTGACCCTGGTGGCAGCCGCCGCGCCCCGGCAAGAAAGCCGCGACGCGTTCGAGGGTCGGTTCGGCGGACGCGCCTATGCCGATATCGCCGAGATGTGCGCGGATCCCGCGGTCGAGGCCGTCTATATCGCGACGCCCCACCAGATGCATGCCGAGCATGTCCGCATTGCGGCCCAGGCGGGCAAGCATGTGCTGGTCGACAAGCCGCTGGCGGTGTCGATGGAGGATGCGGACACGATGGTTGCCGCCGCTCACGCGGCCGGTGTCCATCTGATCGTCGGTCCCAGTCACAGCTTTGATCCGCCGGTCGAACTGGCCGCGCGGATGATCGACAGTGGCGAGTTCGGCCGCCTGCGGATGATCCAGGCCTTCAACTATACCGACTTCCTCTATCGTCCGCGGCGCCCCGAGGAGCTGCGGACCGAGGAGGGCGGGGGCATCCTGTTCAGCCAGGCCGTGCATCAGATTGATGTGGTGCGGCGGCTGGCGGGTGGAATGGCCACGCGGATCACCGCGATGACCGGCGCCTGGGATCCCGCACGCCCGACCGAAGGGGCCTACAGCGCGCTGTTGTCCTTTGCCTCGGGCGCCTTCGCCAGCATGACCTATTCGGGCTATGCCCATTTCGACAGCGATATCTGGATGGATGACGTGGGCGAGTTGGGCCAGATCAAATCGCCGGGCGCCTATGGCAAGGCCCGGCGCGCGCTGGAGGGGCTCGCGCCCGAGGATGAGACGCGGCTCAAGCAGACCCGGACCTTCGGCAGCGGCGCGGCCCTGATCGAGGCTGCGCATAACGAACATTTCGGCCCGGTGATCGCGCTTTGCGATCGCGCAGACCTGCGCCTGACGCCCGACGGGGTCGAGGTTTTCGGCGATTTCGAACGCCGCTTTGTCCCGGCGCCCACCGATCCCGCGCCGCGCCGGACGGTGATCGACGCTTTGGTGAACGCCGTCCGCCACGATAGTGCCCCGCCGCAAACCGGCGCCTGGGGCCGTGCGAGCCTAGAAATCTGCCACGCGATCCTGGCGTCAGCGGAGACCGGCCAGCCTGTGGACCTGAAACGCCAGTGCGGCATCCCAGCGAAGGAATAGACCATGTCCGACCTCAAACTGTCCCTGGCGATGGGCAACTATGACCGCACGCGGGCCATCCTGGATGGGCGGGTCAAGATCGACGGCGTCGATCCCGTGCCGATGCTGCTGTCACCCGAGGAGATGTTCTTTCGCGCGTTCCGGCACCAGGCGTTCGACATTTCGGAACTGTCGTTGTCGTCCTATTCGATCTCGGTCGCGCGTGGAAACCCGCATTATGTCGCGATCCCGGTTTTCCTGAGCCGCGCGTTCCGTCACACCTCGGTCTATATCCGGACGGACAAGGGTATCAACAAGCCCGAGGACCTGAAAGGCCGCCGCATAGGCATCGCAGAATACCAGCTGTCAGCCAATGTCTGGGTGCGCGGGATCCTGGAAGAGGATTTCGGCGTGAAACCGTCGGATGTGATCTGGGTGCGCGGCGGCATGGATACGCCCGGTCGGCCCGAAAAGATCAAGGTCGATCTGCCGTCTGACCTGACCATCGAGGAAGCGCCCGCAGGATCCACCCTGAACGGGATGCTGGCGGCGGGTGAGATCGACGGCTTCATCGGCCCCCGCTGGCCGCGCTGCTTTGCCGAGCGTCACCCCCATGTCGGGCGCCTGTTCGCCGACAGCATCGGCGCCGCCGAGGACTTCTATCGCCGCACCAGGGTGTTCCCGATCATGCACGTCCTTGGCGTGCGCCGCAGCCTGGCCGAGGAATTCCCGTTCCTGCCCGCCGCGCTGTTCAAGGCGTTCAACGAATCCAAGCGCCTCGCACAGGACGCGCTTGCCGATACCTCGGCCACCAAGGTCACGATGCCGTTTGTCGAAGACACGCTGAACCGCGCGCACGCCCTGATGGGCGATGACCCGTGGAGCTATGGCGTGCAGGGGAACGCCCATGTCCTGAACAAGTTCCTCGACTACCACGCGGCGCAAGGCCTCTCGCCGCGCCGTGTGCAGATCGAAGAGCTGTTCCACCCCTCCACCCTCGAAGCCTACAGCCTGTAAGCGGAGCCCTGACATGAACAGTTACCGCCCGGGCGATATCGTCGAGATCGGCACCGACAAGGGGCTGGTCTATGTGCACCTGACCCACGAGCACCCCAGCTATCCGCCCGTCGTGCGCCTGCTCAAGGGCGTGCACGCGGCGCAGCCGGACGATATCGCGGGTCACGCGCGCGACAACGTGTTCTACACGGCCATGATCCCTCTGGTCAGCGCCCTCAATCGGATCGGGGTATCGCATCGCAAGGTCGGTGAACTGGCGCTGACCGGGTCGGACCGCGATTTCCCCACGTTCCGGATGCCGATCCGCGACAAGCAGGGCAACGTCGTGTATTGGTGGTTCTGGGATGGGCGCGGCCTCACCTATTCGAGCGAGCTGGAAGCACAGCAAGACAGCTTGCCCCTGCGCGAGGTCATGTCGGCGTCGACGATGATGGAAATACTGCTGGCGTCCTGAGCCGGGGCCCGGCGGACTCGCGCGGTTCGATCCGTCAACCGGTCCTGTTTGGCGCTGCCCCTCTTCCAGGGTCCGGTGCCCGAGGATCGGCCGCCTTATTTCCGCGCTGCCGCGTGGCCCGAGGGTGGCCGGGATATCGAGTGCAGTATCTGTAATTCGCCGGATGCGCACCAAGTGTGCCACGCGCAATCCGCCGAGACATCCGGCATCCCAAGGCAACCGGACGTCACCGGAACAGGGATCCGGCTTCCGCGCGCGAGGCCCGGGATCGTGTGCGTCAAACGCCGGCGGGTCGATCCATTCCGAGAGGGTCCATTCGTCGAAGTGACTCAGCCCGGCCAATCGCAGGTTCGCTGCAGTCTTTGGATGATGGCAAATCCAGGCTTGTCATGGCTGGATTTTTTCGCAACGCCGTGGGTCAGGGGGTATCCGAACGTCGTGCGCCCTTTGCCAGGGCAGCACCCGATGCCGCGGTCGGGTTCCGGACGCGCGCGATCGTTCGATGCGCGCCGCGGGTCTGATGCGACAGGCGCCATGGCCGAACGGGACTGTCCTTTGGTTGCCGTTTTCGCTGCGGCTTCCGCCGCACTGACGAGGACAGACCGCGGTTGCGGAACGGATTATTTAGAGTAATCAATTTATTTTTTGACAAATACCCGGTCAATGCGTATTGGAGAAAGAAGAGCCGGACGTCAGGAACGGCGAGTCTGTCTATTGGGAGGGCCAGAATGTTCGCATTGTCCGAAGTTGCCAACGGGGTGGCCGAGATCCGGATCGACCGCGCCGACATGGATCTCAACGTGATGGACCAGGACGCCGTGGCCGAATTCGCCGGGGTGATCGACCGGATTGCAGCCGACGACTTGATCCGCGCCGTTCTGGTGACCTCTGCAAAGAAGACCTTTGTCGCCGGTGGCGATCTGCGCGAGATTGTTGCGGCGGATACCCTGGAAAAGGCGCGCGCGCTGGTCGATGCGAACCGTGTCTGCCTGCGCCGCCTCGAGACGTTGGGCAAGCCGGTGATCGCGTTGATCAACGGTCTTGCGCTCGGTGGCGGGCTGGAGCTGGCGATGGCCTGCACCTATCGGATCGCGGCGGATACGCCTGCGGTCAAGCTGGGTCTGCCCGAGGTCGGTCTGGGCCTGATCCCGGGCGCGGGCGGCACCCAGCGCACACCGTATCTGATCGGCACGGAAGAGACGCTCAAGCTTGCGCTGAGTGGCCGCCCGATTTCGGCGCAGCAGGCGCTGGACATCGGCCTGATTGACGAACTCGCCCCGGCGGACGGGCTGGTTGCGGCGGGTCTTGCGGCGATCGAGGCGGGCGTCGTGCCGGCAACCCAACCCTGGGATCGTCACCAGTATACAGGCGTCCTGCCAGATCCCGAAACCGAGGACGGCCGCGCGGTTCTCGGCAAGTTCCTGCGTGCGGTGACGGGGCGCGCGGCCCGCAACGAGCCCGCGCCTGCGGCAATCGTAGCCGCGATGCGTGCCGGGCTTGCGACCGACATGGATGCCGGGCTGATGATCGAACAGGATCAGTTCGCGCAGGTCGTCGCCGGTCCGGTTTCGAAAGCCAAGATCAAGACCGCGCATTTCGGCGTTAATGCCGCCAAGTCCATGTCGATGCGGCCGCGCGATATTCCGCGCTATGAGATCAAGCGCGTCGGTGTTCTGGGCGCGGGGCAGATGGGATCGGGCATCGCCCATGTCTCGGCCCAGGCCGGGTTCGAGGTCGCGTTGCTCGACATTTCGGCCGAGGCCGCCGAGAAGGGCAAGGCGGCGATCGCGCGCAACTGCGAAACCGCGATTGCAAAGGGACGGATGAGCCGCGAGGCCGCCGACGCATTGCTCGCCCGGATCACGCCGGTGACCGATTATGCGATGCTCGATGGTGCCGACATCATCGTCGAAGCGGTTTCGGAAAACGAGACCATCAAGCACAAGGTCCTGGCGGCCGCGGCAGCGCGGTTGCGCCCGGGTGCGCCCCTGGCCAGCAACACCTCGACGCTGCCGATCACCGGCCTGGCCGAGGCCTCGCCGCGGCCCGAGGACGTGATCGGGCTGCACTTTTTTTCCCCGGTCGACCGGATGCCCTTTGTCGAAGTGATCCGTGGCGAGAAAACCACCGACCAGACGCTGGCGCGCTCGCTGGACTTCATCAAGGCCATTCGCAAGGCAGTGATCGTGGTGCGCGATGCGCTCGGGTTTTACACCAGCCGCGTGGTCGGCGCCTATACCGGCGAGGCCCTGACGCTGATGGCCGAGGGGGTCGATCCGGTTCAGGTCGACAAGGTCGCACTGGCGGCAGGGATGCCGCTTGGCCCGCTGACTATGGCCGACATCACCTCGCTGCCGCTGATGATCGATCTGTTCGGCTCGGTGACGGGCGACGGGACCCGGCCGGGCGTTCAGGGCTGGCGCGCCATCGAGGCCGTGACCCGGCTGGTCAACGACTTCGGCCGGACCAGTCGTGCGGGCGGCGGCGGCATCTATGATTATGTGGACGGCAAGCCCTTGCCCTGGCCCGGCCTTGCCGACGCCTTCCCTCCGCGCACCGAGCGGATGCCTGACGAGGTCGTTGAAAAGCGGCTGATGTATGCGCAGGCGCTCGAGGCGGCGCGGCTCATCGAGGATGGGGTGGTCGCGACACCGACGGACGCGGATGTCGGTTCGGTCCTGGGGTGGGCATTCCCAACCTGGACCGGCGGCGTGGCCAGCTACATCGATATGGTTGGCGCGGCAAAGTTTGTTGCCGACTGCGATGAGCTGCGGGCAGAGTTCGGAGATCGCTTTACCGTTCCGCAGATCGTGCGGGATGCGGCGGCCAGGGGCGAACGGTTCAACCCGGCTTGACGAAAACCGGGGCAGGGGAGCCGGACATCCCCGGGCCTGACTGTCAAAGGTGAAGGGACACCAGGAGGGGTGTCCCGCGACCGCGAGGGGCGGAAAACCCTGCCCGTCATGGCGAAGACAGCCACGAAGTTGGCAACGAGCGGGCCGCGCTCTGGCCGCCGCTGAAGTGAAAGGGAGATGAGATGTTCGCCCAGGCATTGGCACGATCCGTTCGGATGCACCGCACGGGCACGGCATTTATCCATGGGTCCGAGACGATCGGCTGGGCTGAATTCGGCCAGCAGGTCGCCTCGGTCGCAGGCGCCCTGCGCGGCGCGGGGATCCAGCCCGGCGACCGGGTGGCCGTTCTGGCCGGGAACTCTCCGGCGCATGTGATCGCGATGTATGCGGTCCTGTGGTCCGGTGCGGTGTTGGTGCCGCTGAACATCCGTCTGGCCCCGCACGAGATGGAACGCATCCTGACCGAGTCCGGCGCCAAGGTGATCTTCAGCGATGCGGCCAACAAGGCGGCTGCGCAGGCGATGACCGATCTGCTGCCGCTGATCGGTATCGCGATGGACGAGGGCGCGGTCGGAACACTGACCTGGGACGCGGTGACCGCTCACGCGCCGATCGAGGCCGAGCGCACGGATATCTCGTCGCTGGCGGCGATCTATTACACCGGCGGAACGACCGGCGCGCCCAAGGGCGTCATGCTGAACCACGGATCGCTGGCCTTCCAGGCGCTGAACCTGGTGCGCGAACTCGACCTTCATCGCGAATCGATCGCGCAGGCGGCGCCGCCTCTGTTCCACCTCGCGGGTGCCGGTTTCGCGCAGGCGTGCACGATGGCTGGCGCGACGCAGATCTACCTGACCGATTTCGACCCGGTCGGCGTGCTCGAGAGCATTCGCAGACACAAGGCCACGCACGTCAGCCTGGTGCCCACCATGATGGGCGTCGTCATGGACATCCCCTCGGCGGGCGCCGACATGGCGACGATCACCCGGATCATCTATGGCTCGTCGTCGATTTCGGACACGCTCTTGCGCAAAGTGATCAGCATTTGCCCCGACGCTGGCCTGACCCAGATCTATGGGCAGACGGAATGCACCGGGCCGTGCCTGTTCCTTCCGCCCGAGGATCACGCCCTCGAAGGCAAGCCGCCGATGCGCCTGGCCTCGGCCGGGCGGCCTGACAGCTGCTCGGAGGTGCGGTTGGTCGATGCCCATGACAACCCGGTCCCGGTTGGCACCGCCGGCGAGATCGTTGTCCGTGGTCCGTCGGTGATGATGGGCTATTGGCAGAACGAAGCCGCGACCAAAGACGCCCTGCGCGGTGGCTGGCTGCACACCGGCGATGTCGGCATCGAGGACGACGAGGGCTATATCCGCGTCGTAGACCGCATCAAGGACATGATCGTCACCGGTGGCGAGAACGTGTTCTGCGCCGAGGTCGAGAACGTGATCGCCACCTTGCCCGGCGTGAAGTTCTGCGCGGTGATCGGCGTGCCGGACGAGAAATGGGGCGAGCGTGTTCATGCGATCGTCGGCGTCGGGCCCGAGACCGATGTCACCGCCGAGGCCGTCATCGCCCACTGCAAGGCCGAGATTGCCGGCTACAAATGCCCGAAATCCGTCGAACTCACCACGACGCCCCTGCCTTTGAGCGCGGTCGGCAAGGTTCGCAAGGACCTGCTGCGGGCGGAATACTTGAAACGGACCACAGCTTGATCCGGTGGCGGCGTGCCCGGTGCGCCGCCAATTGCACCACCCGCGCCGAGACGACGCGCCGGCGCGACCCCTAATCGAGGACGGCAGATGATCTCCGACGCCCGACGCCCGCTCTTTTCCGAGGAACACATCATCTTCCGCGAACAGGTGCGCGCCTTTCTTGAACGCGAGGCCGTGCCGCATCACGACCGTTGGGAGGCCGAAGGTCAGGTGGACCGCGCAATCTGGACCGCTGCGGGGGCGCAAGGCATGCTGTGCCCCACCGCGCCCGAGGCGTTCGGTGGCGTCGGGGGGGACCCTTTGTTCTCGGTGGTGGTGGTCGAGGAACTGGCCCGCGCCGGTGTTTCGGGTCTCGGCTTCTGGGTGCATTCCGAGATGGCGGTGCCGTATGTCGTCAATTTCGGCTCGGAGGCGCAGAAACAGCGTTGGCTGCCGGGCCTGATCAGCGGTGCGTTGATCGCCGCTGTCGGCATGACCGAACCCGATGCCGGTTCGGACCTGCGCGGCATGAAAACGCGCGCCAGGCAGCTGGACGATGGCCGTTGGACGATCAAGGGGCAGAAGGTCTTCATCTCGAACGGGCAGATGTGCGACCTGCTGGTTCTTGCCGCCAAGACCGAGGTCGAGGGCCGCGACCGGATCTCGCTGTTCCTGGTGGATGCCGCGCTTGAAGGTTTCCGGCGTGGTCGCAACCTCGACAAGCTGGGGGTTCACGCGCAGGACACGTCCGAGCTGTTCTTCGACGACCTCGTTCTTCCCGCCGACGCCCTTCTGGGCGCGATCGGCGAGGGCTTCGCCTATCTTCGGCACGGTCTCGTGCGCGAGCGGATGATGATCGCCGTGTCTTGCGTCGCCAAGGCCGAGCGGGCGATGGCCTTGACGCAGGAACATGTCCATCAGCGCAAGATGTTTGGCACGTCGCTGGGCGCATTCCAGAACACCCGCTTTGTTCTGGCCGATTGCGCCACCGACATCACCGTCGGCCGAGAGTTCATCGACTCCTTCCTGGCGCGCTATATTGCGGGAGAGCTGGATGAGCACAACGCCGCGATCGCCAAGCTTTGGGCGACCGAGATGATCGGTCGCGTCACGGATGCCTGCCTGCAGATGTTCGGCGGATGGGGATACATGACCGAGTATCCGATTGCCCGGATGTGGGCCGAGGCCCGCGTCGAGCGTATCGCAGGGGGGGCATCCGAGGTCATGCGCGATCTGATCGGTGCGCAACTGTAACCGTCGCCGCTGTCAGCCGCCGGTTTCGGTCATGCCCTTGGACATGGCTTCCGAATAGTCGGGATCGACCCGCGCCTCGATCAGGACCGCCTTGCCGTCACGGAACAGACGGGTGGCCTGTTGCAAGGCGGCGACCAGATCGGCAGGGGTTTCCACCGGACCGATGGCCGCAAGCCCCTGCGCCCGGGCCATCGCGGCGAAATCGATATCCGGCTCGCTGATCGCCTGGCCCACATGCTTGTTCGCGACCGGGCGGTCACGCATCCGGGCGACCTTTTCCTGATGCACCTCGTCATTGAAATAGGACCGGTTGTTGCAGACAACCGCGATCATCGGGATGTCATAGCGTGCGGCGGACCACAGGGCCGACACCCCCATCATCGTGTCCCCGTCGCCCAGAACGCCGACGGGGATTCGCCCGCTATCCCTGAGGGCCAGCGCCGCACCGACCAGCATCCCGGGCCCCGAGCCGATCCCGGCCCCGCCGTCATATCCGAGGTAGTCAAGCGGATGCCGAAAGGCCCGCGCGCCACCGTTCCAGCCCAGAGGCAGGCGGACGAAGGTGACCGGTTCTCCGCTGAAGCCCGCCGCGATGGCCTGCGCAAAGCAATCCATGCTCATCGCGCCATCGGCGGGGGCTGGCGCCTCTTGCGGTGCGGTGCTGGGGGCGTGCGCCGCTGTTGGCGTGACGCCCAGATGCGCAGCCAGCGCGCGCAGCACCGCATCGGGTTCGGCGGCAATGGCAAGGCTGGCGGCGGGGGGCTCCATCGGATCAAAGGTCCATCCATTGGCCAGCAGGTGATCCAGCGTGACGGTCACCACCTCGCCTGTCGCCCCGGCCTGTTTCAGCGCGCCCGCCGGATCGACCCAGTCGAGAGCGACGATCAGATCCGCCCCGGCCACGGCCTGCGCGGTGTTGTCGGCCAAAAAGAACGAGGGCGGACCGACATGCAGCGGGTGGTCGGTCGGAAAGGACGCGCCGGTCTTGATGTCGGTGACGACGCGGGCATTCAGGTGCTCGGCCAGCGCCACGCGCATCGCCCAGTCCCCGGGGTCGCGCGAAACCCGGCCCATCAGGAACACCGGGGATCTGGCCGCTGTCAGCCTGGTTGCCAGCGCCTCGATCTGAACGGCCGAGGGCACGGGTGCGGCGGGTATCGCGAACGCTGACGGAACCGGGATCGACACGCCCTCGGGCGCGGGCTCTTCCTGCACGGTGACATCGAAACAGACATAGGTCGGCCCGTGCGGGGCTGTCCGGGTGATCCGGTCCGCGCGCACCATCGACGCCAGCGAGGCCCCGAGGCTGGCGGGTTGGTCGTCCCATTTGACATAGTCGCGGACGATCGCGGCCTGATCGCGCGAGGTGTGGATCCAGTCGATCCAGGGGCGGCGCTTGTCTGCGGCAACGGGCCCGGTCGCGCCGAAGATCGCCATCGGCACGCGGTCGCACCAGGCATTGTAGATCGCCATCGAGGCATGCATCAGCCCGACATTCGCGTGCAGGATCACCGCCATCGGCTCGCCGGTGACCTTGGCCCAGCCGTGGGCGATCGACACGGCGTGTTCCTCGTGCAGGCACAACAGCATCTGCGGATCGCGATTGCCGAGATGATTGACAAGGCTGTCATGCAGCCCGCGAAAACTGGAGCCGGGGTTCAGCGCGACGTGCCGATATCCCAGCGCGCGCAGTGTTCCGGCAATCAGGTCACTTCCCCAGCGGCCCGAATCGCTATGGGCTATCGGCGTGTCGATCGGTTTGGAGGTGTCGGTCATGAGGAGCCCACGATTACGAGTGCGAACAGAGGGTTTCGCGCAAAACCAACGGATTGCGCAGTCGAGAGCGGGCGGCTACGCTTCCCGCAGATCGGCGCAGTGAAGGGCCGACCACGAACTGTTGGAGATGGGTGCGACGGTGACAGAGACAGGCGGCCCGGACGACACGTCGAGCAACCACAACAGGCACGAACGTGTCGCGCATCTTACGCGTCTGGCCGCCCGCGGCTTCAATCGCTCGCTGGCGCGGCGACTGGCGGATCATGGGGTCTCGTTCGGGCAATGGGTTTTCCTGCGGATCCTGTGGCGTGAAGAGGGTCTGACCCAACGCGAACTCAGCGAACGTGCGAACCTGACCGAGCCCACGGTTCACACCGCAATGTCCAAGTTGGAGCAGCAAGGCTTTGTGACGCGTCAGATCAAAGAGGGCAACCGGCGCAAACAGCATGTCTATCTGACGGAAATCGGGCGTGCGCTGCAAGCGGACCTCGAGCCGCTTGCCATCGAGGCGAACGAATGCGCGCTGGAGGGGCTTTCGCCAAAGGAACGCGAGCAGCTGCATCAGATGCTCAACCTGATTCTCAAGAACCTTGCCGCCGACGAGGCCGAGGCCGAGGCGCGCGGCATCCGAATCCCGCCAACCCGTGGCATGGGATAGGTGAGGCGATAAGACGTCATCAGGATTTTCCGCAGAACAGGGAAGCGTGATCGGCACGCCTTGGGCGCTGGTCTCAACATCATTATTAGATGTCTAATATCCCAGTCAAGCGCCCAGACAGGTTGCTTGCGTGGGCGGGCCCGATGACCGGCCGAAATTCGACCCGACATATCGGGGTTGACAGCTTGTCGCGCGTCGATATGAATTATCCACGATATATGATAGAAATCTAAGAACATGGCCGGGGCATCGTGGGAGGAATGCGATGCGCCGGTGGCTCTGGGAGGGGTTATGCCGTCGGGAGAGGCATCAACAGGCGCAAAGGCGCTGGGCGGCTGGTCGCCGCAGGGTCAATTCGTGGCCGGTCAGTGGCGCACGGGGGGCGGCGGCGCGCGGGATGTGATTTCGCCGTCCAGCGGTGACCGTCTGGCGGTTGTCAATGATGCCTCGATCCAGGACCTGAACGAGGCGGTCGCCGCCGCGGCCAAGGCGCAGCGGGCCTGGGCCGACCTGGGCCCGGTCTTGCGGGGCAAGCGCCTGAAAGAGGCCGTCGCGCGCCTGAAAGCCCATGAGGACGAGCTGGCGCGGATCGACGTTCTCGACTGCGGCAACCCGATTTCGGGGATGCGGTTCGATGTCAATCTGGGCGCGACCCTGATGGAGTATTTCGCCGGTCTGACCACCGAACTGAAAGGCGAGACCCTGCCTCAGGTCGGGGGCAAGCTGACCTATGTGACGCGTGAGCCCCTGGGCGTCGTGGCGCGACTGGTGCCGTTCAACCATCCGGTCATGTTCGCCATGGCCAAGATCGCCGCGCCGCTGGCGGCAGGGAATGCGGTGATCCTGAAACCGTCCGAGGAAACGCCGCTCTCGGCGCTGCGGATGGCCGAGATCATCGCCGACCTGTTCCCCGACGGGTTGTTGACGGTCCTGACCGGCGGGGCCGGGATTGGCGCGGCGATCTGCGAACATCCCGGCATTGCGGCGGTCGGTCTGATCGGCTCGGTGGGCACCGGGCGCGCCGTCCTGAAGGGCGGGGCCGATACGCTCAAGCGGACGCAGCTGGAACTGGGCGGCAAGAACGCGCTGGTGATCTGCGACGACGCCGATGTCGACCGGGCGATTGCCGGTGCCGTGAAAGGCATGAACCTGGGCTGGACCGCGGGACAATCCTGCGGTTCGACCAGCCGGGTGCTGGTGCATGAATCGGTGCATGACCGCGTGGTCGAGGGGATCGCGCGCGCGTTCGACGCCGTGAAACTGGGCGATCCGATGGACGAAGCGACCGAGATGGGCGCCCTGTCGACGCCCGGCCAGTTCGCCAAGACGCGCGGCTTCATAGACCGCGCGGTGGCGTCCGGGGCGCGTCTGGCGGCGGGTGGTCCGGTGTCGGGCGTTCATGAGGCCGGCTTCTTCGTTCGCCCGACGCTGATCTGCGATGTCCGGCCCGACGCCGAAATCGCCTGCAACGAGGTGTTCGGCCCGGTCCTGACGGTTCTGAAATGGCGCGACGAGGCCGGGTTGCTGGCCATCGTCAACAGCCTGGATGTGGGGCTGACCGCCTCGATCTGGACGCGCGATCTGGACCGCGCGATGCGCCTCTCGCGGCGGATCGAGGCCGGGTATGTCTGGATCAACGACAGCAGCGATCACTACCTCGGCGCGCCATTCGGCGGGGTAAAGCAGTCCGGGATCGGACGCGAGGAGTGCCTGGCGGAGATGTTCGCCTACACGGAGGCCAAGACGGTGACCATCGTCACCTCGGCTTGAGCTGGAATTCGACGACATACCAAACGGGAGGAAGACATGAAATTCACGACTATCGCAGCGGCGTTCGCGCTGACGGTCTCGGGCGGGATGGCTTCGGCCGACGCGCTGAACCTCAACCTGTCGGGCGGCAACCCGGGTGGCCTGTGGTCGCTTCTGGGCGCCGGCATCGATCGCGCGGTCAAGGCGGACGACCCCGATTCGGTCATCACCTATCAGGCGACCGGCGGCGGTTTTGCCAACCTGGCCCTGTTGGCTGCGAACCGCACCGACATGGGCCTGGCGCATGACGCCGAGGTGCAACTGGCCTTGAGCGGTTCGGACCCGTTCTCGGCGCCGATCACCAACCTGATGGCCATCGGCTACATGTATAACTGGGCGCCGATGCACTTCTTCCTGAACCGTGCCATCGCGGAACAATACAACATCGACAGCCTTGACGACATCGCGACCTCGGGTGCGCCGATCACCATCGGCATCAACCGCTCGGGCAACATCACCTCGAACGTCGCGGAATTCATGCTGGCGGCCGCCGGTCTGGACCAGGCGACGCTCGAGGCCAACGGCGGGTCCTTTGTCCGCGCTGGCGCCAACGAACAGGGCGACCTGATGCAGGACGGGCGCATCGACATGGCCACCAACGGCATCTTTGTCGGTCATTCGTCGTTCCGCGCGATCGACGAGAACACCGACGTGGTTCTGCTGGACATCCCGGCCGACGTCATCGCGGCGACCAACGCCGAGTTCGGCACCTCGAACTTCACGATCCCCGCGGGCAGCTATCGCCACCAGACTGCCGATGTCGCCACGATTGCCCTGGGCGCGATGCTGGTGACCACGGACGCGATGTCCGATGAAAACGCCGCCGCCGTCACCCATGCCCTGCTGGCCCACATCGACGAGATCCGTGGCGTCCACAACGCCATGGCGCGCCTGACCCCTGAGCTGATGGTCAGCCAGACCGTTCTGCCGTTCCACCCGGGCGCGGCGGCCGTCTATCGCGAAGCGGGCCTGATCGAGTGATTTCCGCACTTGTCTCAACTGGCCGCCGGCGCACCTTTTCGGGTGTGCCGGCGCGCATCCTGACCATATTGGCGGCCCTGTTCGCCTGCTGGGTCATCTATGCCAACGTCTTCGTCATTTCGGATCCGTTGGTCCTGGGAATCCTGTTCGTCTCGGGGATCCTGACGCTGCTGTTTCCGACGGTCGGGCACTCACGCAATGCCCCCGACAATCCGACGATCCTCGACTGGGCGCTCTGCGCGCTCAGCCTCGCGGCCGGTGTGTATTTCTTCGTCAACGCGCAGGCGATTTCCGACCGGATCTCGCTGCTCGACCCGTTCACCGGACCGCAGTTCTTTTTCGGCACGGCGATCCTTTTCCTGACGCTCGAGGCGACGCGCCGGACGACGGGCGCGGGCCTGACGCTGGTCGTGGCCCTGTTCCTGCTCTACAACTGGTTCGGCTACCTGCTGCCGCCGCCTTTCGGCCACGGGATTTCCGAATTCTCCTATCTTCTCGACATTCTGGTCTTCACCACCGACGGGGTGTTCGGTGTGCCGATCCAGGTGGTTGCCAGCTACGTCTTTCTGTTCGTGATGTTCGGCACCCTGCTGTCCAAGGCAGGCGGGGGTGAGTTCTTCTTCAACCTCGCCGCGGCGGTCACCGGCAACAGCCGGGGTGGACCGGCCAAGGTCGCGGTGATCTCGTCGGGGCTCTACGGCACCATGTCCGGCAGCCCGACCTCGGACGTCGTGGCGACGGGTTCGATCACCATCCCGGTCATGCAGCGGCTGGGCTATTCCAAACGCTTCTCGGGCGCGGTCGAGGTCGCGGCCTCGACCGGCGGCAGCGCGATGCCGCCGATCATGGGATCAGCCGCGTTCATCCTGGCCGAATACACCGGGACCGACTACCGCGAGGTGGTCTATGCGGCCCTCATTCCGGCGATCCTCTATTACATCGGCGTGTTCATGCAGGTGCACCTGCGGGCCGTTCGCAAGGACCTGAGACCCTATTCCGGCGATATCCCGAAACTGTCGCACACCTTTGCGACCGGCTGGCCCTTCCTGGTGCCGATCGGGGTCATCGTGGTCATGCTGTGGCTCAGCTACTCGCCGGTCATGACGGCCGGGGCCGGGACACTGGGCGTGCTGGTCGGCACGTCGTTCTCGGGACGCACGCGGATGACCGTCTGGCGGGTCATTCAGGCGCTGGGAGACACCACGCTGCGGATCCTGCCGGTCGCGGGGGCCTGCGCGGCCGCAGGCCTGGTGATCGGCGGGCTGTCGATGACAGGCCTGGGGATGAAGGCGGCGAGCGTCATCATCCAGATGTCGGGTGGGACCATGATCTTCACCTTGATTCTGGCGGCCTTGGTGACGATCATCCTGGGGCTGGGGATGCCGACGCCGTCGGCTTACATCCTCGGCGCCGTGCTGGTCGGACCGGCGCTGCGCCAGGTCGGCCTGCCGATCCTCGAGAGCCACATGTTCCTGCTCTACTACGCGATCCTGTCCGCGCTGACGCCCCCGATCGCCGTGGCAGCCCTGGCCGCCGCTGCGATTGCCGACGAAGACCCGTTCATCATCGCCTTCGACGCGGTGAGACTGGCGGCGGTCGGGTTCCTGATGCCCTTCGTGTTCATCTGGAATCCCGCGATTCTGGGCGAGGGTAGCGGGCTGCAAATCTTGCTGGTCGCGGTCGGCGGCGTGATCGCGGCGACGGCCATCGCGGTCTCGTTCGAATGGATCGGCAAGCAGCAAGTGGGGCGCCTTGCCTGGCCATTGCGCGGTGTTCTGGTGCTGGCGGCGGCTTCCTGTGTGGCGCCCAACCTGCCGATCTCTGTGGTGGGGATCGTCGGAACCTCGGTGTTGATCGCGTATCTGCTGAAATCCAGCACCTTCGCAAGCCCGGCCACCAGGACGCCGGGCGGGAACTGACATGGGCCGGGGGCCTTCGCGGGCCCCCGCCTAGCGCGCGACCAACCAGGTGTGCAACCGGCGGGTGAGCCAAGGCACGATGAAAGCCGTCGACAGGCCGGTCAGGATGATGGCAACCAGCAAGAGCCCCAGCGGGACCGGCAATTGAGTCGTGATCGGCCTGAGAGCGTAGACCAGAAGGATCAGCGCGGGATAGACCGCCAGCATGCTGGTCAGCCACCGCTTCCACAGCAACGGCGGCTTCGGCGTGCTGGGCATCGAGACCGGTTCGAACCAGATATTCGACCCCGAAGCGTATTGGCGAGAGATATCGGTGATGGCCAGGGCCTCGATCCGGGACAGAAGGGCCTTGCGCGTTTTCGTCTGCATCCAGGCGTCCAGGGCCGGGCCCGATTGAAACCGGGCCAGGATGTAGAAATCGGTTCCCAGCCCTCCATGCCGACGAATGACATCGAGGCTCGAAAAGCCGTCAGCCTTGGCAAGTGCGTCATTCATGGTCGCGATCGCCGCGGCGCAACGGTCCGCGTCCACATCACGGACCCGGATGGCAACCAGAAGGCAACTGGGGTCGTGGTTCATCAGATTTGCTGTCACCATGACGGGTCTCTGTCGGCTTTCGGGGTTGCTGTGCAGCGGTTGCCTCAGGTCCTGGCCCGAGGTCTGCACTTTTGAATTGAGCGTGTTTCCGCACAGGAGAGTGCGCGCCTGGGCTTTCGCGAGCAGCAATCCCCGAATTCGGCAAGGCTGTCAAATAGATATCTTAGGCATCTAATTTTTCCTGCGAAGCGATCCGACAAGGACCATGGTGCCGACACCAGGAGGGAACCGTCGGCCACGATGCCGGCGAAGGAACTGCGACGGGAGGGGTTTCGCAGCAAGCAGGGTCAGAAGCCCCTAGGCCCAGGACCCATTCATCGTCTTGCGGT
>JACKKF010000004.1 GCA_020637555.1 Rhodobacter sp.
AGGAACTCTCGCGCGGCTATATCGGCGTCGGCTCTTTGGGGACGCGCAGCGAAATCGCGGCGGAACTGATCCTGACCGGTGGCACCGACGCGCAGAAATCGCACTGGCTGCCGCGCATCGCCTCGGGCGAGATTCTGCCGACCGCGGTGTTTACCGAACCGAACACCGGGTCCGATCTGGGTAGCCTGCGCACCCGGGCGGTCAAGGTGGGCGATGACTATGAGGTGACCGGCAACAAGACCTGGATCACCCACGCCGCCCGCACCCATGTGATGACCCTGCTGGCCCGCACCGACCCGAACACCACGGATTATCGCGGCCTGTCGATGTTTCTGGCGGAAAAGATCCCCGGCACCGATGAACAGCCCTTCCCCACCCCCGGCATGACCGGCGGCGAGATCGAGGTGCTGGGCTATCGCGGCATGAAGGAATACGAGCTGGGCTTTGACGGTTTCAAGGTCAAGGGCGAGAACCTGCTGGGCGGCGAGGAAGGCAAGGGCTTCAAGCAGCTCATGCAGACCTTCGAGTCCGCCCGCATCCAGACCGCCGCCCGCGCCATTGGCGTGGCGCAGAACGCGCTGGAGGTCGGGATGCAATACGCCGAGGACCGCAAGCAGTTCGGCCGCGCGCTGATCCAGTTCCCCCGCGTCGCCGACAAGCTGGCGATGATGGCGGTGGAAATCATGGTCGCCCGGCAACTGACCTATTTCAGCGCCTGGCAGAAGGACCACGACAAACGCTGCGACCTGGAAGCGGGCATGGCCAAGCTGCTGGGCGCGCGCGTGGCCTGGGCGGCGGCCGACAACGCGCTGCAGATCCATGGTGGCAACGGCTTTGCGCTGGAATACCAGATCAGCCGCATCCTGTGTGACGCGCGCATCCTCAACATCTTCGAGGGTGCGGGCGAGATCCAGGCGCAGGTCATCGCCCGCCGCCTGCTGGGCTGACGATCAGCCCTTTGGCGGGATCAGTTCGTCGGCCTCGGGTGTCATGTCCTCGGCCAGGGGCAGGGTGCCCGTGGCGGCGATGCCCGGGCCGGCAGGCGGATGATCCGTGGCCTGGATCCAGGTCTTTGCCTCGGCCAGGTCCGCGCGGGTAAAGGTGCGCACCGGGCAGGGCATCAGCGGCGCGAACATCCGCACGCCGTTGCGGATCCAGGCGACATCGCTGACCACGCCGATCCGGGCGAATTTCGACAGATGCTCGACCCCGACCCTGGTGTCCTGAAACATGGCGCCCAGGGTGTAACCGGTGAAATCCTCGCCCAGGACATACAGCAGCTTGACCTTGCCCTCGGCGGCGATACGGGCCTCGATCGCGGGGATCAATTCCTTGGTATAGGCGTCATGGTCGATCTCGCCGGTGGCCTCGAAGGCCAGGGTATCGGCGGGAAAGCCTTCGAGCAGACGGAAATGTCCGTGGCCCATGGGGGTCTCCTTTCGTCCGGTTGTGGGGCGATACTAACCCCACCCGGGCGCAAAAGGCCAAGCCAAACCTGCGTGACGGGTCAGACCGGCCCGGCCTGGCCGCGGCGCACCCGTGCCGCCGGGGCCACCCCCAGCATCGGGTGCAGGCGCGATGCCAGAACGAACATCGCGCCCAGGCCCAGGCCGACCACGGCAAAGATCCCCTGGATCGGCGCGACCATCAGCACCAGCGCGCCGACCCCGGGCGTCATGATGCCCGACACGTCGCGAAAGCTGGAATAGACCGCCGCCATTTCCGTGCGTTCGCTGGGCTTCACCGCCATCAGGAACGGCAGCCCGCCCGATACGTCCAGCAGGATCAGAAAACCCGATGCCGCGAACAGGCAGGCAACCGCCAGCGCCGGCACCGGCGAGACGGCGGCCAGCAGGAACCCGGTCGCCGTGCAGAAAAAGCCCGTGCGCACCGCGACGCGCACGCTGTGCCGCTGCACCCAGCGCAGCATCAGCGGGGTGATGAACAGGAAGCCGTTGGTGACGGATACCAGGATGCCGCCCAGCTCGGGGTTCAGGCCATTCTCGATGGCGTAGATCGGCAGATAGACGATATAGCCCCACCAGCCGCAGGACCGCAGCACCGCGAACAGCCATCCGGCGATCAGCCGCGGCTGGGCGAAGAACCGGCTCAGAAAGGCCAGCGGGTTGGGCGCCGTGCCGCGGGCCTTCTGGATCAGCTTGCCATTGCCCAGACGCAACCACCAGAAAACGGCGATCTGGATCACGGCGAACAGCGCGACCAGCAGAAAGGGGATCGGCTCCCACAGGCGGTAAAGGGCGACGCCGGTCACGGGGCCCGCGCTCCAGGCCAGCGCGCCATAGAACATGCGCAGGGTCTCGGTGCGGCCCAGGTCGTTCTTGGACACATAGTCCAGCACATAGGCGTTCAGGCAGATGAAGCAGGTCACGGTCGCCAGGGTGCAGGCCACCAGTGCGGCCACGATCATGCCGCCGCCCATCGCTCCCACCAGACCGCCGAGCAGATAGAGCCCCGCGCCCAGCGTATAGAGCCAGCGCCTGGGAATGCGCCTGTTGATCCACGGCAGCAGCAATCCCACGGTCAACGAGGTCAGCCCGATCGCGAAATACACCCGCGAGACCCGGCCCGCGTCCCCCAGGGCGTGATACATCGCCAGCGGAAAGACGGACAGCAACATGCCACGGATCATGGCTTCGATCCCGGAGAGGGTCGCAAAGGCGCGCGCACCCGGTTTGCGGGCCGCACCGGCAGGCGGGTGCCGCAGCCACTCGGGAATGGATCGTTCGAACATGGGCGGCCTCCTGCCACCCAGCCGATCCTATCCTGCCCCATCTGTCGCTTCTGGCAGCGACGCCGGGACGGTCGCATTTCACTCAGTCCCGGAAACGGGCCCGCGATGTTTGCAGGGGTGCCCGGGGCCCCGGCCATGATCCCGGCCATGACCGTGCGTCAGCGGGGACCGACCGGCCCTCGCTGACGCGCGCGGCTGCCGCCGATCCCGTCACATCGGCCAGTGCTTGGCCACCATGGTGAGAACGTCGTATTGGGCGACCACGGCGCCCGTCTGGTTGCTGACCTTGCAGTCCCAGCGGACCTCGCCGTGTTCGGCGTTTTCGCGCGGGTTGATCTCCTTGCAGGTCAGTTCCACACCCAGCGTGTCGCCGGGGTTCACGGGCGTCAGGAACCGCAGGTTGTCCACGCCGTAATTTGCCAGAACCGGCCCGGGATCGGGCTGCACGAACAGCCCCGCGGCGAAACTGACGATCAGATAGCCATGCGCCACTCGCCCGTCGAAGAAGGGGTTCGCGCGCGCGGCCTCCTCGTCCATATGGGCATAAAAGGTGTCGCCGGTGAACTGTGCGAAATGTTCGATATCGTCCAGCGTGACGGTGCGGGTCGCGGTGACGATCCTGTCGCCCACGCGCAGATCGTCCAGCGATTTGCGGAACGGGTGCACATCCTCGCGCGTGGGGGCGCCGGGTTGCCAGCGCCCGGTGACGGCACTCAGCAGACGCGGGGCGCCCTGCACGGCCGTGCGCTGCATGAAGTGCTTGACCCCCCGAATGCCGCCCATTTCCTCGCCGCCGCCCGCGCGCCCGGGGCCGCCATGCACCAGATTGGGCAGGGGCGCACCGTGGCCGGTGCTTGTTTTCGCGCTGGCCCGGTTGCCGATCAGGATGCGGCCGTGGAACGGCGCCATGCCCAGAACCGCCTGTTCGGCCACCTCGGGCGCGTCGGTAAAGACCGAGGCCGCCAGCGACCCCTTGCCGCGCTGCGTGAGGGCGATCGCCTCGTCGAGGTCGTCATAGGGCATCACGGTGCTGACGGGGCCAAAGGCCTCGACGTCATGCACCGCCTGCGCCGCACCCGGCTTGTCGCAATACAGCACCACCGGGTTCAGGAACGCCCCGGCGTCCGGGTCCCCCGATGTCACGGTCACCGCATCGGGGTTGCCCACGACGATCTCGGCATCCGCCTGCAAGTCGCGGATCCGTGCCCGCACCTCGTCGCGCTGCGCCATCGAGGCCAGCGCGCCCATGCGTGTGCCCTCGTCGCCCGGCAGACCGACGCCCATCTTGCGCAGCGCCGCGCCCAGTGCGGCGATGACCGCCTGTTCCTGCCCGCGTGGCACCAGAACGCGGCGGATCGCGGTGCATTTCTGCCCCGCCTTGACCGTCATCTCGCGCGTGACCTCTTTCACGAACAGGTCGAACTCAGGCGTGCCCGGCACCGCATCCGGTCCCAGGACCGAGGCATTGAGACTGTCCGCCTCCATCGTGAAGCGCACCGAATTCTCGACGATCGCGCGCGAGGCTTTCAGCATCCGCCCGGTGCTGGCCGAGCCGGTGAACGTCACCACGTCCTGCCCGGTCACATGGTCCAGCAGATCCCCGGTCGAACCGCAGATCAGTTGCAACGCGCCCTCGGGCAGAAGCCCCGTCTCGATGATCCGGCGCACCACCAGTTCCGTCAGATAGGCGGTCTGCGAGGCCGGCTTGATGATCGCCGGCATCCCGGCCAGCAGCGTCGGCGCCAGTTTCTCAAGCATCCCCCAGACGGGGAAGTTGAACGCGTTGATATGCACCGCCACCCCGTGCAGGGGCGACAGGACATGCTGCGCGGCAAAGCTGCCGTCTTTTGACAGGGGCTCGACGTTGCCTTCGACCAGAACCCTGGTGTTGGGCAGTTCGCGCCGTCCCTGTCCGGAATAGCTGAACAGCGTGTGAATCCCGCCTTCGATATCCACCATCCCGTCGCGGGGGGTGGCGCCGGTCGCCAGCGACAGCGCGTGGAATTCGTCCTTGCGTTCGGTCAGCGCCTTGCCCAGCGCCTTCAGCATCTCGGCGCGCTGGTGAAAGGTCATCGCCCTGAGCGCGGCGCCCGACCGGCGGCCATGATCCAGCGCCTCGGCCATGTTCAGGCCGGATGCGTCAATGGTCGCCACCGGCGCGCCGGTGCCCGCGTCGCGCAACACCACGCCGTCGCGTGTGCCCGCTTTCCATTCACCACAGATATAGCTTTTCAGGGCATGAGGGGGTTGGGCCGTCATGTCGGCTCCTTTCAGGATCAGCGGTCAGTTCAGCGAAAGCTCGGCGACCAGCGCGCGCACGGCGCCCTGCCAGTCGGCCAGCATCGCCTCGTTCGTGCGATGTCGCAGGCCCAGCCGTGCCAGGCGTTCATAGCGCGCGGAATTGGCCGCGCCGAACCCGGCGGCGACCCGGGGATGCCAATAGGCGATCGAGGCCCTGGCCATCTCGCGCCCTGATTCGGTCTGGGCGATCCGCGTCAGCCCCTCGATGCCCAGGTCGGCATGGCGGCCCTCGATCGGGGCGATGGCGCGGAACACCTCGGCCAGCGGCTGATACGAGACCTGCGCCATTTCGGCCAGTTGCAGTTTTGCAGCCTGCCCCTGCAGCACGTTCATGCACCACGGCATCCACCCAGCCGGTCATCGGATAGTGAAATTGCCGCCGCATGTCGCCGTCTCTGACGGGTGGCGCCGATAGACGGCGTCCCGCGGCAGGCGGGCAGCCCAGTGGTGAACCCTCGTAGCGGTCGGTGCACGACGCCGAAATCCGCCAGATCGCCAGACCTGCCTGCATGGTCGGCCTTTTCCAGCGTGATGCGCGGCGGCGATGCGGCTCTTGATACCGGCGCGTCGTTGATCGCGTTCGCGAACTCCGCTGAGGTCGCCAGTTCGCTGTCCACGAAACTGGCCATCAGGCGCAGCAACTCGCCGACGGTAGCGCGCCGCACGCTGCCCGGAGAGGTCAGAGCCGCCGTGGGCGAGATAGTCCTCGATGTTCGCGTCGGGTCATGGCGGGGCCCCTCACTGGTCATATAGCTGACGACAACACGCACGCCCGCGGATACAGCACTGGCAGGCGTCAGGACATATCTCCGGGCGACCCCAATCCTCCAGCGCAGATTGGTGTGCAATCTCGACGTCGCCTTCCAGCACCTTTTTTGCGCGGCAGGTCGAACAGACCCGGCCTTTGCAGGCATAGGGCGCGTCCAAGCAGTTCTGACAGCGCGGTCCAGCAGGCTTCGCCGGTCTTGGGGCATGGGCCGGAAGGTGGGTCGCGCCATCCAGCGTGACCGTCGCCCCCGCAGGCTTCGCCGGTGTCGGTGGTCTGGCTGGCGGCCTTCTGCCGGCGCGCCTGGCTGACCTGCTGGAGGCGAACGCTCGAATCCTGATCTGGTCGTCCGTCAGCCCGTGGTCCTTCAGGCTGCGGGCGATGGTCAGCATCATCGGTTCCGGCCCGCAGATGAAAGCGGTGTCCACATCTGCGCATCCACCCATAATGGGTGAACAGCGCGGTCAGCTTGGCCTCGTCGACCGTGACCGCTGTGAACAGGGTCGATATCCTCGCCCCGGCCTCTGCGCACATGAATGACGCTGAGGCGACCCGTAGAGGTTCTTCGGTCCTCCAGTTCCTCGCGGAACATGATCGAATTGATCTTGCCGGTTTGTATAGACAGCGTGAAGCGCGATTTCGGTCTGCGCGTCAGCACGGTTTTCAGGATCGACAGCACCGGCGTGATGCTGATCCCGCGAAGCCTGTGCACCTGGGCCTGCCCGGCATCCAGCGGCGTGGAAATTCCCCCATCGGCGGCATCGCTTCCAGCACCGCGCCGGGGCCAAAGCTGTTCGCCCAGTGCTGAACGCGCCGCCATCGACGCGCTTGATCCTGACCTTGAGCAGACCTCGTCCAGCCCCGCGCAGATCGAATAGGACTGGCGTACTCGCCGTCGAACTCCGCGGCGAAAGGTCAGATACTGCCCCGGTAAAGGCAGCGCGCGCGGCGTCCTCAGGGCGGGGGCGCAGGGTGACGACAACCGCGTCGCGGTGTCCTGTGCACATCGATCACGTCGAGGGGGCAGGAAAACGGGCCATGTCAGCACCCTCAGATCGAGCCGAACTGGCTGACCTTTTCCGTATGGTCGATCCGCAGCGCGGGCAGGGGCAATCACTGTTGCTGCTGCCGCCGGTCAGCTCGCGCGATCCGCCCGGCCAGAACGCCGTCGGCGGCGGTGCTGTCGATGGGCGGCGCGATGCCGTAAAGGCGCAGCGCGCCTGCGGGCCCGGGCCTGATCCAGTCCGATGTCCGTGCCGGGCTCAGCTGCCGTTCCAGCCGCAGGCCGAGACGCCCTCGGGGCGCGCAGCTTGCGCTCGATTTCCGTGTTGATGACGCTGGTCGCGGGGCAGCTGGAATAGGGTTATGACCAGACCACCAGCGTGTTTCGCCGGTCATAGGCGACATCGCGGATGATCCCCAGACCGGTCAGGCTGATGACCGATCCGTCGGGCACCCGCCCAGCCGACCAGACCTGTTCCAGCGCCGCGCTCATGTCCTCACCACTGCGTCGGGATAGGCGCGCAGCCACTGCATCGTGGACAGCAGATGCCCCATGGTGCTCGCTGTGGCGACCCCGTTGCCACCCCTATAAGAAGTCGCTGGCGGGGCGCGTGAGCGTGGCCTCGGTCAGCACTGCCCCCACCACTCGAAACCCAGCCTGCACGCAGGCTTTCGGGTGCGGCATGACCCCGGCCCGGCCAGCAAGGCGCGTCGGCGGCGTCGCCCAGAACATCTCGCCGGTGTAGCCCCACAGCGCATCCAGCGCGGCCTGCATCCCGGCGTGGCTTTCCTCGGTCCTGCCGCCCAGTGGGATCACCAGGATCGGCGGACCGCCTCGATATGAGCAAGCCACTTCCTTGCTCTGCCTTTGGCGGCGCGATCTCGGCGATGCGGGCGTCGGTCGATCCCTCCAGCGCCTTACATCGGCTGGTGCCGTGCGTCGAACAGGGAACTGGCGCATCAGCGTCATGCCGAAATCGCCGTTCGGGCGCTCGACCACAGCAGATTGTGGAAATCCCGTGGCGGCGAAAGGCCAGCGTAATGGCGTCGCGGCCGCGGCCCCGACCTCGCTGGCCAGCCCCAGCCAGAGCTGCGTCTGACCGATCAGGTCCAGCGCCATGTTGGCCAGCGCGATGTCTTCTCGAGGATGGCGCGTACGCACCATTCCGGATACGCGGCGCCCCAGATCAGCGTGTTGTCGCCCAGCCGGGCCAGGCCGGTGAATGTCAAGGCTCAAGGAGCCCGCCGCCAGCGGCGCGCGCCCCGTTCCGCCCGCCGACCGCGCGAGTTCCGCGGCATCGGGCGTCATCATGTCGGACATCGCGGGCATCACATGTGCCCCACTTCATCGGGAATGTCGTAAAAGGTCGGATGGCGATAGACCTTGGCGTTCGAGGGTTCGAACAGCGGGCCCTTGTCCGAAGGCGCCGAGGCGGTGATGTCGCCCGACTTGACGACCCAGATCGACACGCCTTCGTTGCGGCGCGTGTAGACATCGCGTGCATGGCGGATCGCCAGTTCCGCGTCGGGGGCGTGCAGGCTGCCCACATGACGATGGTTCAGCCCGTGCTGACCCCGGATGAAAACTTCCCAAAGCGGCCATTCGTTGGACATGACCTTCCCTTTCATCTTGTCCCAAATACGCTGGGGGTGAATTTGCGTCGCAAAGAGGGGGCAACGCCCCCTTACTCGGCGGCAACCCGGCGGGCGGCCGATTTGCGCGCGTGCGCCATCAGCCCGTCCCGGAACCACGCGCCGTCATTCCAGGCCTTTTGCCGGGCTTCCATCCGGTCGGTGTTGCACGGGCCATTGCCCTTCAGCACCTCGTAGAATTCCGACCAGTCGGGTTCGCTGAAGTCCCAGCCGCCCTTGTCCTCGTTCCAGGCCAGGGCCTCGTCGGGGATCGTCAGGCCCAGATAATGCGCCTGCGGCACCGTCTGATCGACGAATTTCTGCCGCAGCTCGTCATTGGTGTTGATCTTGATCTTCCAGGCCATCGACTGCGCGCTGTGCACCGAATCCTTGTCGGACGGGCCGAACATCATCAGGCTGGGATACCAGAAACGGTTCAGCGCATCCTGCGCCATCGCCTTCTGTTCCGCCGTGCCCTGGGCCATCACGCGGATCAGGTCATAGCCCTGGCGCTGGTGAAAGCTCTCTTCCTTGCAGATCCGGATCATCGCGCGGCTGTAGGGGCCGAACGAGGTCCGCTGCAACGGCACCTGGTTCATGATCGCCGCGCCATCGACCAGCCAGCCGACAGCGCCGATATCGGCCCAGTTCAGCGTGGGATAGTTGAAGATCGACGAGTACTTCATCCGTCCGGACAGAAGCTGCTCGGTCAGGTCGTCGCGCGACACGCCCAGCGTTTCCGCCGCACAATAGAGATACAGGCCATGCCCCGCTTCATCCTGCACCTTGGCCAGCAGGATCGCCTTGCGTTCCAGCGTGGGCGCGCGGGTGATCCAGTTGCCTTCCGGCAACTGCCCGACCACCTCGGAATGCGCGTGCTGGCCGATCTGGCGGATCAGCGTCTTTCGGTAGCCTTCGGGCATCCAGTCCTTGGGCTCGATCTTTTCGCCCGCGTCGATGCGGGCCTGAAAGGCGGCCAGCAGTTCGGGGTCGTCGTTGGTCGCCTCGGATTTCACCATCTGTGCATACATGACAGTCTCCTCAATCAGACCCGTTCCATGACCAGGGCAATGCCCTGACCTACGCCCACGCACATCGTGCACAGCGCATAGCGCCCGCCGGTGCGTTGCAATTGCCACATCGCCGTGCCGACCAGACGCGCGCCCGACATGCCCAGCGGGTGCCCGATCGCGATCGCGCCGCCCATCGGATTCACGCGCGGGTCCTCGGCGTCGATGCCCAGGTCCCGCAACACCGCCAGGCCCTGCGCGGCAAAGGCCTCGTTCAGTTCGATCACGTCCATCTGATCCAGCGTCAGCCCGGTGCGTGCCATCAGCTTGCGCACCGCGGGAACCGGGCCCACGCCCATGACACGGGGCTCGACACCGGCGGCCACCATGCCGACGATGCGCGCCCGGGGTGTCAGGCCCTGTGCCCTGGCTGCCGCGTCCGAGGCGACGATCACCGCCGCCGCGCCATCGTTCACACCGCTGGCATTGCCGGCGGTCACGGTGCGGTCCGCACCGTTCACGCCGCGCAGCTTGGCCAGTTGTTCGGGGGTGACGTCGGGCCGCGGGTGTTCGTCGGTATCGACGACGCGCGGGTCGCCCTTGCGCTGCGGGATCAGCACGGGCGCGATCTCGTCGGCGAACAGTCCGGCGGCCTGCGCCGCCGCCCAACGCTGCTGCGAGCGCAACGCAAAGGCGTCCTGATCGGCGCGGCTGACGCCCCAGTCCGCGGCGACGTTATCGGCGGTTTCCGGCATGGAATCGACGCCATAGCGCGCCTTCATCGCCGGGTTGACGAAACGCCATCCGATGGTCGTGTCATAGACGGCGTTCGCGCGGGAAAAGGCGGCCTCGGCCTTTGGCATGACGAAGGGCGCGCGGCTCATGCTTTCGACGCCGCCCGCGATCATGAAATCGGCGTCGCCTGCCTTGATGGCCCGGGCGGCCGAGCCAACCGCGTCCATGCCCGACCCGCACAGCCGGTTCACGGTGCTGCCTGGCACACCCACCGGCAGACCGGCCAGAAGAACGGCCATGCGCGCCACATTGCGGTTGTCCTCGCCGGCCTGGTTGGCACAGCCATAGATGACATCGTCAACGGCGGACCAGTCGGCACCGGCGTTGCGTTCCATCAGCGCCTTCAGCGGCGCGGCGGCCAGGTCGTCGGCGCGAACCCCGGACAGGGCCCCGCCATAGCGGCCAATCGGCGTGCGCACCGCATCGCAGATGAAAGCTTCGGTCATCGGTATCCTCCCATTCGCTGACCGCTCGGTCACTGTATAGGGCGCGTCATGTCACAAATCAACGAAAATGTTCCCGCTGTTTGTGACATATCAGCCGGTTCGCAGCCCAGTGCCACGAAGCCCTTGATCCGGCTTGTCTTTGTTTGCGGCCATGCGCGCCTCGATGGCGGGGGTGATGGCCGGCAGGGGGCCGTTCGCCCCCTCGAAACTGCGCCCTGCGTGCGAATCGGCGGCCGGGCTCAACGCGGCATAGAGCCGGTGGAACAGGGCGCGGGCCGCGTGACCGGGCCAATCGGCAGGCAAGGCGGCGGCTGGCAACCGCGGGTCGCGCAGCAGCGCGCCTCGCCAGGCGTGCACCAGCAGCAGCCGCGCCGCCATTGCCATCGCGCCGTCCCCGGCCGCCGTTTCATCGGGGACGAGCCCGTCGAGCGGCGAAAAGCGGTCGATCAGGTCGCGATAGGCCTGGGCGTGCGGCGCCAGATCCCAGCCCAGCGCGGCAAAACCGGGCAGCAGGTCCAGCGCGCCGTGGGGATCGCCGTCAAACGCCAGCAGGCCCTTGGGCACAGGCCCGCGCGCCGGGCCCACGGCCAGTTGCGGGCGCAGCCGCGCATACCCTTGCCGTTCCAGCCGCGCCATCTCGGCCTCGGCGGTGTCGGCCGGCAGGTGCAGGAAGCGCCATTGCCAGGCCTCGGGCGGGCCATAGATCAGGCGGCCGGCGGCCTCGAACTCGGTCCCGGCGCCGTCGGACAGGCGGTAATAGCTGCGCTTCCCGCGCCGCCACCCTTCGAGTTGCCCCGAGGCCACCAGCCGCGACACCGCCGTCCGCACCAGCGTCTCGCTGATTCCGACCGTGGCGCAGGTTTCGATGATGGTGCCGATCCAGACGGCCCCGCCCCGGGGCACCACCGCGTCCCCGTAGAGCGTGACAATGAACCCCGCAGCGCGCAGCGGCAGGGATTGCACCAGATCGGCGACGGCATCGGAAAGGGGGCGTGCGATGGACATGCCCCATCCTCGACCGTCACGAGGGCTTGCGCAAGCCCGCGGCGCATGCGACGGCACGCGCATGTCCACCGTCGAAGCCCCCAGTCGTCCGACCCTGTTCAACTGGATCGAGATCGCCGCACTCGGTCTCATCTGGGGGGGCAGTTTCCTGTCGGTTCATGTCGCGCTGACCGGGTTCGGCCCGCTCATGGTCGCGGCTGGCCGCATCGCCATCGCCGCGATCACGCTGACGGTGCTGTGCGTGCTGCTTCGCCTGCCGTTGCCGTCGCTGCACGCCGACCGCAGGGTCTGGTGGCACGCGCTGGGGATGGCGGTCTTTACCAATGCCCTGCCTTTTGCGGTGATCGCCTGGGCGCAACAATCGGTGCAGTCCAGCTTTGTCGGCATCACCATGGCGCTGGTGCCGCTGTTCACGCTGGTCATGGCCCATTTCGCCCTGCCGGGCGAGCGGCTGACCTGGCCGCGCGCCGCGGGATTCGTGCTGGGGCTGGTCGGGGTCGTGGTGCTGATCGGCGTGGACGGTTTGACGCTGGCTGGCGACCCCGGGCACGCGCTGGCGCAATTGTCCTGCGTCGGCGTGACGATCAGCTATGCGCTGGGGTCGATCATCACCCGCCGTTGCCCGGCGGTGGATCCTGTGGCCTTCTCGACGGCGGCGCTGCTTCTGG
Organism: Rhodobacter sp.; assembly: GCA_020637555.1. Taxonomy (GTDB): domain Bacteria; phylum Pseudomonadota; class Alphaproteobacteria; order Rhodobacterales; family Rhodobacteraceae; genus Pararhodobacter. The sequence continues at coordinate 12,378 of JACKKF010000004.1, forward strand.
CCGCCGCCATGATCCTGCCCGTCGCGCTGACGATCGAAGGGGTGCCCGCCGTGCCCCCCGCGCCGGCGCTCTGGGCGCTGGCCTATCTGGGGTTGATGCCCACAGCCTTTGCCACGCTGATCCTGGTGCATGTGGTGCGCAGCGCGGGGCCGACCTTTCTGACGCAGACCAATTATCAGGTTCCCGTCTGGTCGGTGCTGTTCGGCACGCTTCTGCTGTCCGAACCTCTGCCCCCGCAATTCCTGATCGCGCTGGGCCTGATCCTGACCGGGCTGGCCGTGAGCCGCATGGCCCGGCGCTGAAATTCGCTGCGTCGCAGCGGAAATTTCGTTTGTGCCGGGGGAGTGATGCCTGTATCAGCGCCGCGCGCGCAGGATGCCGCTCTGACCCCTTTGAAACCGGGAGGGCCCGAGATGTTGCAGACCCCTTACTACCTGATCGACAAGGCGCGGCTGTTGCCCAACATGGAAAAGATCGCCTGGCTGCGCGAGCGGTCCGGGGCGAAATCCCTTCTGGCGCTCAAGTGCTTCGCCACCTGGTCGGTCTTTGACTTCATGGCGCAGTACATGGACGGCACGACCAGTTCCTCGCTGTTCGAGGTGCGGCTGGGCCGAGAGAAGTTCGGCAAGGAAACGCACGCCTATTCCGTCGCCTACGCCGATCACGAGATCGACGAGGTGCTGTCGCATTCGGACAAGATCATCTTCAACACCATCGGCCAGCTTGAACGCTTCGAGGCGAAAAGCGCGGGGGTGAAGCGCGGTCTCAGGGTCAATCCGGGCGTTTCGACATCGGATTTCGATCTGGCGGACCCCGCGCGCCCCTTTTCGCGGCTGGGCGAGCATGACCCCGAAACGATCGCCACCGTCGCCGACAAGATCAGCGGCTTCATGTTCCACAACAATTGCGAGAACGCGGATTTCGATCGTTTCGATGCGATGCTGTCGCTGATCGAACAGCGATTCGGTTTTCTCATCCGCGGCATGGAGTGGGTCAGCCTGGGTGGCGGCATCCATTTCACCGGCGACGGCTATCCGCTGGACCGTCTCGCCGACCGGCTGAAACGCTTTGCCGATACCAATGGCGTGCAGGTCTACCTGGAGCCGGGCGAAGCCTCGATCACCAACGCGGCGACGCTTGAGGTCAGCGTGCTGGACACGCTGCATAACGGCAAGAACCTGGCCATCGTGGACAGCTCGATCGAGGCCCATATGCTGGATCTGCTGATCTACCGCCAGTCGGCCAAGGTCAGCCCGAATGCCGGCCCGCATGAGTGGATGGTCTGCGGCAAATCGTGCCTGGCCGGGGACATCTTTGGCGAGTTCCGCTTTGCCGAGCCGCTGAAGGCGGGCGACCGTTTGTCGATCCAGGATGCCGCCGGTTACACAATGGTCAAGAAGAACTGGTTCAACGGCGTGAAGATGCCCGCGATCGCGGTCAAGGAACTGGACGGAACCGTCCGCCTGGTCCGCGATTTCGGCTATGAGGAGTTCGCGGCAGCCCTGTCGTGAACGGATGAAACCTGAGTCCCAAGGAGGTGCATGGGCGAAATGAAACGCAATATCCTGATCATCGGAGCCGGGGGCGTGGCCCAGGTCGTCGCGCACAAGGCTGCGCAGAACAACGACATTCTGGGCGACATCCATATCGCCAGCCGGACCCTTTCCAAATGCGAGGCGATCCTTGCCTCGGTCCGCGAAAAGGGTGCGATGAAGGTGGATGGCGTGTTGCAGGCCCATGCCGTCAATGCCCGCGACACCGCCGCGGTCGCGGCGCTGATCCGCGAGACGGGCGCCGAGATCGTCATCAACGTCGCCCAGGCCTTTGTGAACATGCCGGTGCTGGACGCCTGCGTGGAAACCGGCGTCGCCTATCTGGATACCGCGATCCACGAAGAGCCGGACCAGATCTGCGAAGCCCCGCCGTGGTATGGAAACTACGAATGGAAGCGCAAGGCGGCCTGCGCCGAAAAGGGCGTGACGGCGATCCTGGGCGTGGGCTTTGATCCGGGCGTGGTGAATGCCTATGCGCGCCATGGCATCGACACCTATGTGCCCCAGGTCGAATCGATCGACATCGTCGATATCAACGCCGGCTCGCACGGGCGCTGGTTCTCGACCAATTTCGACCCCGAGATCAACTTTCGCGAATTTACCGGCACGGTCTATTCTTGGCAGAACGGTGCCTGGCAGTCGAACACCATGTTCGAGGTCGGCAAGGAATGGGATCTGCCGGTCGTCGGCAAGCAGAAGGCCTATATGACCGGCCACGACGAGGTGCACTCGCTGGCGACCCACTATCCGCAGGCTGACGTGCGGTTCTGGATGGGGTTCGGCGATCACTACATCAACGTCTTTACCGTGCTGAAGAACCTGGGCCTGTTGTCGGAAAAACCCGTGACCACGGCCGAGGGGCTGGAGGTGATTCCGCTCAAGGTGGTGAAGGCCGTTCTGCCCGATCCGGCCTCGCTGGCGCCGGACTATGTGGGCAAGACCTGCATCGGAACCCTTGTGAAGGGCAGGAAGGACGGCCAGCCGGCCGAGGTTTTCGTCTACAACATCGCCGACCACAAGGACGCCTATCTGGAAGTCGGTTCGCAGGGGATCAGCTATACCGCCGGCGTGCCCCCGGTGGCGGCGGCGATGCTGATCGCGACCGGCGCCTGGGACGTCGCGCGGATGGCCAATGTCGAGGAGCTGGACCCCAGACCCTTCTTCGAGATCCTAGACCGCATCGGCCTGCCGACGCGGGTCAAGGACGCCGACGGCGACCGCGCCTGGAATGCCTGAGAAAACGGAAAAGGGGGGCTGTCTGCCCCCCTCTTGGCTGCGCCAATTCACCCCCCGAGGATATTTCCGGCACAAAGATGCGGGGGCCGTCAGGCTTCCGGCATGAAGCTGGTGAACTTCGCTTGCTGGGCGATCAGCACCGCCTGGGTGCGGCTCTGGACGCCCAGTTTGCGCATGATCGCCGTGACATGGGCCTTCACGGTGGTTTCCGCGATCGACAGCTCCCAGGCGATCTGCTTGTTCAGCCGTCCCTGACAAAGCAGGTCCAGGATCCGCGCCTGCTGACGGGTGAGCTGCGTCAACCGTGCGACCGACGATTCGGTGTCATCGTCGTCTTCGGCCAGCGGGCCGTGGGGCAGCCAGCGATCGCCACGCGACAGCGCGTCGAGTGCGGCACGAAAGGCCTCGCGGCCCGAATGCTTGGGGACGAAGCCGGCCGCACCCGCCGCAAGGGCGGCGCGCACCAGGCGGGGTTCGGTCATGGACGAGACCACCAGAACCAGAAGGTCGGGTTGTCCCGCCCGCAAGCGGACCAGCCCGTCCAGCCCCTCGACATCCGGCAGATCGAGGTCGAGCAGCACCAGGTCCGGCCGGGGCGCCGTTTCGAGGCGATCGAGCGCGGCGGCAAGCGAATGGGCGCAATCCACATCGGCGACGCCGGCGATGCCGCGCAGGGTCAGTGCCAGCGCATCGCAGAACAGCGGGTGGTCATCGACGATCAGGGCGCGGTTGAAACTGGCGGACACGGCGGGGCCTCCTGTGCGGGGCCAGACTATCAGCCCGCCGCGCCAAGCGGAACAGCAGGACCATGCGACCAAGGTCTCACAGACCAAAGGCGGCTTTCGCCCGCCCCCGTGCCTGGCGTAGTCTGGCGCCTGCGACCGGAGGAGGACACGCATGGAACTGACGGACACCCGCCTGATTGACGCCGCGCCCGCCGTGGTCTGGGCCGCGCTGCTGGACGCCGACGTGCTGAAAGAGGCCGTCCCGGGCTGCGAATCGCTGACTGGCACGGTGGCGGACGGCTACGAAGCGGTCGTCGTGCAGAAGGTGGGCCCGGTCAAGGCGCGCTTCAGTGGTGTCGTGACCTTCTCTGACGTGATTGAAGGCCAGAGCCTGACCCTGACCGGCGAGGGCAAGGGCGGTGCGGCGGGCTTCGCCAAGGGATCCGCGCATGTCACCCTGACGCCCGAGGGCACCGGCACCAGCCTGTCCTATCAGGTCGAGGCCAAGGTCGGGGGCAAGCTGGCGCAACTGGGAAGCCGGATCATCGACGGCTTTGCGCGCAAGATGGCCGACGACTTTTTCGAACGCTTTGCCGATGCGGTCGAGGGCCCCAAGGACGACGCGCCCGAGACAGACACCGAAACCGATGCCGATTCGGGTGACGAGGGCGGCAAGTCCAAGGGCTGGTTCAAGAAGCTCTGGGGGGGCGACTAAAGCACGGCCAGCGGATCGGGGCCGATGACCATCGGGTGCAGCCAGATCAGCAGCGCCCAGACAGCGATGCCCGCCACCAGCGGCACCGGGGCGATCCGCCCCGGCCGCCACCGCCCGGTGACCAGCGGCGCCAGCGGAACAAGCGAGGTGTTGCGCGCCAGCGCCGGCCAGTCAGCAAGGGTGCGACGCTTGCGGCGGTCGATGGCGGCCATGCCCAGCAGCGCGAACAGCCCCATCGGACCGAACAGCAGCAGGTGGGCCAGATCGCCATTCGCGATCAGATGCGCCAGTGCCCACAGCGCCAGCGCCAGCAGCAGGGGGTGGCGATGGACCCCGGCGATGCCGGGCTGCGCCGGGTCAAAGGGGGCCGCGCGGCTGCCAAAGGATAGCGGGTTCACGCCGCCCAGGGCCCCCGCGCCCAGCAAGGAGGCTGCCAGCATCAGTCCCAGTGCCAGCCAGACCTGCCAGCGTTCGGGCGGCCAGAGCGGCACGAAGGGCGCGCGGCCGGCCGCGACGATCACCCAGGCCAGCAACCCGATGGACAGAGCCGAATAGGCCAGGCCGAATCCGGCGTGACCCAGCCGGGCGACCAGCGCGGCCTTCCACGCCGGTCGGGCGGTCAGTGCGTGCGACCCGATGAAGATCACCATCGCCGCCGCGAATTCGCCCCAACCCGCCATGTTGCCCCCTCTCGCGATTGACCTGACGCCAGTTTCCCCGACAATGGCCGCGAACCCAAGAGGACAGGCATGTCAAAGACCCTTCCCGGCCCCGATGGCCAGCCGCGCTGCGTCTGGTGCCTGGCGACCGACCAATATGTCACCTATCACGATACCGACTGGGGATATCCCGTGGCGGATGATCGCAGGCTGTTCGAGAAGCTTTGCCTGGAATCGTTCCAATCCGGTCTGAGCTGGCGCACCATCCTGGAAAAGCGCGATAATTTTCGCGCTGCATTCGCAGGTTTCGATCCGCAGCGCGTCGCCGCCTTTACCGAGGCCGATGTCACGCGCCTGCTGGGGGATGCCGGGATCGTGCGTCACCGCGGCAAGATCGAGGCGACGATCAACAACGCCCGGCGGATGCTGGAGCTTGTGGCCGAGAAGGGCTCGCTCGCGGCGCATGTCTGGAGCTTCGAACCGGCCGAGCCGCCCGACCATGGCGCCGCGACCTCGCCCGCGTCGATCGCCTTGTCCCGCGATCTGAAGAGGCGGGGGTGGAAGTTTGTCGGCCCGACAACGGTTCACGCCTTCATGCAGGCGATGGGGCTGATCAACGATCACGCCGGCGGCTGCGTCCAGCATGCGCGCGCGGCCACATTGCGGGCCGCGTTCATCCGGCCCGAGGCCATCCGATGAGCCCGGCCTATGAGGCGTTGCTCGCCCGCGCGCGCCCACGCGCGCAACTGTGGCGGACGATCCTGGGATTCGGCCTGATCGTCGCCACCTATGTGTTGTGGATGCTGGTTCTTGGCGCCGCGCTTTGGGTGCAGGGCGGTCTGGACGGGCTGAACGACTGGTTGTTGCGCCTGGGCAGCGGCGCCGATCCCGGGTCTGTCGTGCTGATGCTGGCCACCTTTGTTGGGGCCTGGCTGGGCGTCTGGTGGGTCTTGCGGGTGCTGCACGGGCGCGGATTGTCCAGCGTGACCGGGCGCGCGCCGGTGGTATTGCGCGATTTCGTGACCGGACTGGCGATCATGGCGGCGATCGGCGGCGTGTTGACGCTGGCCCTGCTGCCACTGTTGCCCCCGCTGCAACTGAACCTGGCGCCGGCGGTCTGGTTGGGCTGGTTGCCGCTGGCGCTGCTGGGGTTGCTGATCCAGACCGGGGCCGAGGAACTGGTGTTTCGCGGATATGTGCAGGGACAGCTGGCGGCGCGTTTCGGCAGACCGCTGGTCTATCTGACGGTGCCGACGGTGCTGTTCGGTCTGGCGCATTATGGTCCGGCCTCGGGGGCGAACCTCTGGCTGGTGGTGCTGGCGACCGGGCTGTTCGGGCTGATCGCTTCGGACCTGACGGCCCGGACGGGATCGCTGGGCCTGGCCTGGGGGCTGCATTTCGCCAACAACACGATCGCGATCCTGATCCTCAGCCTGTCCAATACGCTGGGCGGGATGGCCTTGTTGCGCGTGCAGGGCGGGCCGGTCTCGGATACGGTGCTCAGACCGCTGATGCTGGCGGACATGGCCATCCTGGCGCTGGTCTGGCTGGCCTGCCGTGCCTGGCTGCGCCGCCGCTGATGTTGCATTCGCGGCGCGTGGGGCTTATCTGGGTCGCGCAATCAAGGTTGCGCAAACCCGGGGGCTTCGATGAACTGGATCACCAACTATGTGCGGCCGACGATCAACTCGTTGTTCTCGCGCCGCGAGGTGCCCGAGAACCTGTGGTCGAAATGCCCCGAATGCGGCACCATGCTGTTTCACCGGGAACTGACCGATAACCTGCAGGTCTGCACGAACTGCAATCATCACATGGCGATCAGCCCGCGGGCGCGCTTTTCCGCGCTGTTCGATGGCGGGATTTTCGCCGAGGTGACGGTGCCCGATCCGGTTGCCGATCCGCTGCAGTTTCGCGATCAGAAGAAATATCCCGAACGGATGAAGGCCGCGCAGAAGGCCACCGGCGAGCGCGAGGCGATGCTGGTCGCCGAAGGCGAGATTGGTCGCACGCCCGTGGTCTGCGCGGCGCAGGATTTCAGCTTCATGGGCGGGTCCATGGGGATGTATGTCGGCAACGCGCTGATTGCCGCCTGTGAGCGCGCGATCGAACGCCGCGCGCCGCTGATCGTCTTTGCCGCGGCTGGCGGGGCCCGGATGCAGGAGGGCATTCTGTCGCTCATGCAGATGCCGCGCACGACGGTCGCGTTGCAGATGCTGAAAGAGGCGGGCCTGCCCTATATCTGTGTGCTGACCCATCCCACCACGGGCGGCGTGACCGCCAGCTATGCCATGCTGGGCGACATCCAGATTGCCGAGCCCAACGCGCTGATCTGCTTCGCCGGGCCGCGCGTCATCGAGCAGACCATCCGCGAAAAACTGCCTGAGGGCTTCCAGCGGGCCGAGTATCTGCTGGATCACGGCATGCTGGACCGCGTGACCCACCGCAAGCAGATGCGCGACGAATTGATCGCCATCACGCGGATGCTGATGGGCCTGCCGCCGGCGGTTCTGGGGGAACTGCCCGCGCCAGGACCCGAGGCCGCCCCGGCCATCGCCGCACCCGAGGCCCCGGCCGAGGACAAGGCGAAAGCCGAGACGAAAAAGAAGTAAGCCCGGTATACCGTCCCTCTGACAACGGCGATTCCAACGTGACCAGCCCCAGCTCTGACGCCATCCTCCAGCGGATGATGGCGCTGCACCCGAAGATCATCGACCTGACACTGGACCGGGTCTGGTCCCTGCTGGAGGCGCTGGGCAATCCCCAGAACGACCTGCCGCCGGTGATCCATGTCGCCGGCACCAATGGCAAGGGGTCCACGCAGGCCATGATCCGCGCCGGGCTCGAGGCCGAGGGCAAGCGCGTGCACGCCTATACCTCGCCGCATCTGGCGCGGTTCCATGAACGGATCCGGGTTGCCGGCACGCTGATCTCGGAGCCCGACCTGACCGCGCTGCTGGACGAGTGCTTCGAAAAGAACGGTGGCGCGCCGATCACGTTTTTCGAGATCACCACCTGCGCGGCAATCCTGGCCTTTGCCCGCACGCCCGCCGATTACCTGCTGCTCGAGGTCGGGCTGGGGGGGCGGCTGGATGCAACGAACGTGGTCGCGGCGCCGGCGCTGACGATCATCACGCCGGTGTCGATCGACCATCAGCAATACCTGGGCGAAACGCTGGCCGAGATCGCCGGCGAAAAGGCCGGGATCCTGAAACGCGGCGTGCCCTGCGTGGTCGGCCCCCAGCAGGACGCCGCGCTGGCGGTGATCGAGGATCGGGCGGAACGGCTGGGGGCGCGGGTCATCGCCTCGGGCCAGCAGTGGCACGCGCGCGAGGAGCACGGCCGCCTGGTGTTCGAGGACGAGCAGGGGCTTCTGGACCTGCCGCTGCCGAACCTGCCGGGGGTGCACCAGATCGAGAATGCCGGCGCCGCGCTAGCGGCCCTGCGCGCGCTGGGGTTCGGCGAAACGGCCTGCGAGGCGGCGGTGAGCCGCGCCTTCTGGCCCGCGCGGATGCAACGGCTCAGGCAGGGACCGCTGGTCGAGGCCGCGCCCGGGGTCGAGCTGTGGCTGGACGGCGGGCACAACCCCGCGGCGGGGCAGGCGATCGCCGCCACGCTGGACCGGCTGCCGGCGCGCCCGACCTGGCTGATCTGCGGAATGCTGAACACCAAGGACGTCAGGGGCTTCATGCGGCCCCTCGCCGGTCACGCCCGGGCGCTGTATGCGGTGTCCATCCCGGGCGAGGCGAACACGCTGAGCGCGGACGACACCGCCGAGGCCGCGCGCGGCGCGGGGCTGACGGCCCATACGGCGGAGTCGGTTCAGGCCGCGATGGACCTGGTGCGGCATGAGGATCCCGAAGCGCGGGTGCTGATCTGCGGATCGCTCTATCTCGCCGGTGCGATCCTGCGCGAGAACGGTTGACCGGGGGTTTCGCCCTCGGCCGAGAGCATTCCATGCTCTAGCCCTCAGGCGACCGGGCGCGGCGCTGGCGCGCCGCGCGGCGGGGGGGCTGTCTGCCCCCCTCTTGGCTGCGCCAATTCACCCCCCGAGGATATTTCCGGCACAAAGAGGGGCAGGTCTTGCTCTGGCAGGCCGACCGCGCCATCTTTTCAGCGCAGTCAGGGAGGCAGACATGGCGAAGACCGTCATCATCAGCGAACAGGGTGGGCCCGAGGTTCTGACCCTGGCGGACCGGCCGGCGGGCGAGCCCGGTCCGGGGCAGATCCGCATCCGGCATCAGGCCTGCGGGCTCAATTTCATCGATGTGTATCAACGCTCGGGGCTTTATGCGCTGAGTTTGCCGCATGCGCTGGGCATGGAAGCGGCCGGCATCGTCGAGGCGGTGGGTGAGGGCGTCACCCATCTGAAGCCCGGGGACCGCGCGGCCTATGCCTGTCAGCCGCCGGGCGCCTATTGCGAGGCGCGGGTCATGCCGGCCGCCCAGGTCTGCCCGCTGCCGGACGGGATCAGTTTCGAGACCGGCGCGGCGATGATGCTGAAGGGGCTGACGGTCGAATACCTGTTCCACCGCACCACGCCGTTGAAGGCTGGCGATACGGTGCTGTTTCATGCCGCGGCCGGCGGTGTCGGGCTGATCGCGTGCCAATGGGCGCGCAGCGAGGGGATCACCCTGATCGCCACCGCGGGATCGGACGAGAAGTGCCAGATGGCGCTGGATCACGGCGCGGCCCATGCGATCAACTACCGCGATGCCGACTGGCCGGCCAAGGTGCGGGCATTGACCGGAGGTGTCGGGGTGGATGCGGTCATGGATTCGGTCGGCGCGGCGACATTCGACGGGTCGCTCGATTGTCTGCGTCCGCTCGGGATGATGATCACCTTCGGCAATGCCTCGGGTCCGGTGCCGCCATTCGATCTGGGACGGCTGGCCGCGAAGGGCTCGCTCAAGATCACGCGGCCCACGCTGTTTGCGCATATCGCCGATCATGACACCTGTCAGGCGATGGCGCGGCACCTGTTCGGAAAGGTGCTGTCGGGCGAGGTGACGATCCGGATCGACCAGCGGTTCCCGCTGGACGAGGTTCAGGCGGCGCATCGGGCGCTGGAGGCGCGGGCGACGACCGGGTCGACCGTGTTGCTTCCGTAAAGGGTGGGGGCCAGCCCCCACGCCCCCGCTCAGGGGGGATCACGATCCCCCCTGAGAACCCCCCGTGCGTATTTAGAACAAGATGATGTCAGGCCTTGAAGCGCGCATCGGTTTCGATCTGGAGCGCCGTTGCCAGCGCGTTGGTTTGTGATGCCATGGCGATGACCGCGAGGAGTTCGCCGTGCATCGCATCCGTCATTCCCCTGGCGCGGGCGGCGGCGGTATGGGAGTGGACGCAATAGTCGCAGCCATTCGCCACCGAGACCGCCACATAGATCAGTTCCTTGACCAGAGGGTCCAGCGCGCCGGGGGCCATCACCTGTTGCAGACGCTCCCAGGTGGCTTGCAGGAGGGGCGGGTCATTCGCCAGCGCGCGCCAGAAATTGTTGACGTAATCGGTGTTCCGCTTGGCGCGGATGTCGTCGAACACGGCGCGGGCGGCGGGGCTGGCGTCGTCGTCGGGCAACAAGGGCACGGTCGGCATCGGGAAACCTCAGGCTGAGAGAAGCGTATCGACCCAGCTGGGCACGATTTGCGTGGCCGGGCCATGGTGGTGGGTATGAAAGGCGTGCGAGACCTCGGACGGTTCGAGGTTCAGCTCGACGCACTGCGCGCCGGCGCGGCGGGCCTCGGTGGCGAAACCGGCCGCCGGCCAGACCTGACCCGAGGTGCCGATGGCGGCAAAGATCCGGGCCTGGGCAATGGCCTCGGCGATGGCGTCCATATGATAGGGGATCTCGCCGAACCAGACGACATCGGGGCGGGTGCGCGGCTGGCCGCAGGCGGGGCAGGGATCGTCCACGGCCATGACGGCGGGCGCCGGCCAGCGGTGGCCGCAGGCGGCGCAGAGCGCGGACATCAGTGCACCGTGCATCTGGAGCACCGCGTGCGAGCCCGCCCGCTGGTGCAGGTCATCCACGTTCTGCGTGACCACCAGAACCTGCCCGGGCAGCGCGGCTTCAAGCCGGGCCAGCGCGTGATGGGCGGCGTTGGGCTGTGCGGCGGCGCAATTCGCGCGGCGGGCGTTGTAGAACGCGGTCACCCGTTGGGGATTGCGGGCGAAACCTTCCGGGGTGGCGACCTCGTTCAGGTCGTAGCGCGTCCACAGGCCGTCCTTGTCGCGAAACGTCCCCAGCCCCGATTCGGCCGAGATCCCCGCGCCGGTGAGAATGACGATCCGCATCAGGCCCTCTGCAATTTCACGGGTTCGGTGCGCGCAAGCCGCAGGAAATGCGCCATGAAGGGTTTGACCGTATCCTCGCTGCGTGTCGCGGCATAGAGGCGTTTGGTGATGCCCTGTTCCGTCACGGGGCGGGTAATGTAGTCGGCGTTATACTTCACCTCGCGCAGAACCCAGTCGGGCAGCACCGACACCCCCCGACCCGAGGCGACCAGCAGCAGGATCACCGCCGTCAGTTCAACCGGCCGGACCGCGCGGGGTTCCACCCTGGCGGGGTTCAGCAACCCGGTGAAGATATCCAGCCGCGTTCGGTCCATCGGATAGGTGATCAGCACCTCGTCGCGGAAATCCTCGGCCTCGACAAAGGGTTTCGCTGCCAGCGGGTGACCGGCTGCGGCGATGAAACGGGGCTCGTAATCGAAGAGCGGGGTAAAGGTGATGCCGGCGATGTCCTCGGGGTCTGATGACACCACCAGGTCCACATCCTCGCGTTCCAGGGCGGACAGCGCGTTGAAGGCCAGGTTCGGGCGAATGTCCACGTCCACATCGGGCCAGGCGTGGCGGAAGCGTTCCAGCACCGGGAAAAGCCAGTCGAAACAGGCATGGCATTCTATGGCGATATGCAGGCGCCCGGTCTTGCCCGCGATCATGGCGCGAAATTCCTCCTCGAGCGCGTCAATGCGGGGCAGCACGTCCTCGGCCAGTTTCAGCATCCGGTGGCCCGCCGCCGACAGGCGCAGCGGTTTGGTGCGGCGCACGAACAGTTCGACGCCGCACTGATCTTCAAGTCCCTTCAACTGGTGGCTTAGCGCGGACTGGGTGATGTTCAGGATATCGGCGGCACGTCCCACCCCGCCGGCCTGATGGATGGCGCGGATCGTGCGCAGGTGTCGGAATTCGAGGTGCATTATGCGCTTCGCCTCATGCAGATGATGAAAACAATGAATTTGTCTCACATTGCTGCGCGTGCAACAAGGGGGCAACCAAGGAGCCATACCACCATGACCGCACCCCGCGTTTCGTTTGAATTCTTCCCGCCCAAATCGCTGGAGGCCAGCTTTCGGCTGTGGGACACGGTGCGGATGCTGGCGCCGCTGAAGCCGGACTTTGTCTCGGTGACCTATGGCGCCGGCGGGACCACCCGGCAATTGACGCACGAGGCCGTCACCACCATCGGGCGCGAGTTCGACCTGAATGTCGCCGCGCATCTGACCTGCGTGGATGCCACCCGCGCCGAAACGCTGGAGATCGCGCGGACCTACGCTGCCGCGGGCGTCAACCAGATCGTCGCACTGCGCGGTGATCCACCCAAGGGGCAGGGTGGCTTCCGCCCCCATGCCGACGGGTTCGCGAATTCTCTCGAACTGATCGCGGCGCTGAAAGAGGCGGGGGATTTCACGGTGCGTGTGGGCGCCTATCCCGAACAGCACCCCGAGGCGGCCGATGCCGACGCCGATGTGCAATGGCTGAAGCGCAAGTTCGAGGCCGGTGCGGATCAGGCCATCACGCAGTTCTTCTTCGAGGCCGAGACGTTCCTGCGGTTCCGCGACAAGGCCGACAAGGCCGGGATCGATGCCGACCGCATCCTGCCCGGCATCATCCCGATCGAGAACTGGTCCGGTATCCGCCGCTTTGCGCTGGCCACCGGCGCCTCGGTTCCGGCATGGCTGGACGATGCGTTCGACAAGGCCCAGCGGGACGGGCGCGAGGATCTGCTGGCCACGGCGCTGTGCACCGAACTGTGCGATACCTTGCTGAGCGAAGGCGTTCCGGCCCTGCATTTCTACACGTTGAACCGGGCCAGCCTGACGCGCGATGTCTGCTTTGCGCTGGGTGTCACGCCGTCGGTGGCGTTGCAGCACGTCGCCTGACCTCGGCCAGCCACTCACAGGAAAAGACCCGGGATCGCGGATGCGGCCCCGGGTCTTTTCTGTGACGTGACGGCCCACAGGCGCGTTCAGCCGCCGATGCGCAAGACCTCGTTCCGGCCGTTCTTGGTGTAGCGCAACTCGTCCTCGCCGATGGCGGTTACACGGCCACCATCCAGCCGGTCGCCCACCGACACCCGCACCATGCGCCCGGTCGATGTGCGCACCAGCGCGCGGCGGGCATCCGGGGTGCCGAACACGCCGATCAGGTTGACGCGGTTCAGCCGGATGGCGTCGGTTTCCGTGGCTTGCCGCGCGACCGAGGCCGAGGTCGGAATCTCCGGCGCCGCCCGGGACGATCCGCTGTCGGGTTCCCCATCATCATTGGCGGCGGCACCGCTTTCAGGTCGGGACTGCGCGGCAGCCAGCACCTGCTGCGCGCGCTCGGCAAAATCGTCGGGGCGTGCGCCGGGGATCAGCGAGCGCGTGACGGCCTCGGGCGTTGCGCCTTGCAGGTCCAGCGCGGCGATCTCGTCCGCCGTGGGGGTATCGGTGGCGGTCGGATCGGCCGGCGCGGCGAAATCCGAAGGGCGCCGTTGCGGGCGCAGGGCCGCAAGCGAAACCCCTCCGGGAGGAGGGGTTTCAAGCGCGGCGGTATCGGTCGGCGTCCCCTCGGGCTGGGTTTCCAGCAGGGTCTGGTCGGTGCCGGGGTCTGGTTCCGGCTGCGCCGCGGGGGTCGGCGGCGGGCTCAACGCACGGACCCGGTCGCTGCGGGGTTGTGGACGGAAGCCGGCCAGCGCGGGATCGGCCCGCGGCGTGTCGTCATAGGTGACCTGCGGCTCGGTCGCGGCGGCCTCGGGCGCGGCGCCGACGGCCTCGGCCACGGCATTCTCGATGGCCGTCGTCACCGGCTGGGGCGGAGTCTCGACCGCGGCCTCGGCCGCAGGGGCGGTCGGCGTGGCCGCGGGGATGCCGGCCGGACGCGGTGCCGGAACCACGGCCGGGCGCCGCGCGTAGACCGTGACCCCGGATGGCGTGAGCGCGCCGTCTGGCGTGGCCTCGACCAGGCCCTGATCGTTGAAGGTGAACTGCGTGCCAAAGGGCGGCGGCGGCGGCGGCGCGGCAAAGGCGACCTCGGCCGAGGGGGGGATCTGGAACCCGGTCGGCAGCGACAGCGGCTGATCCGCGGTTTCGGTCGCCGCGACCTGTGGCGTGTCGCTGGCTTCGGACGTGCCTGAACTGGCGGTGCCCGCCTGCGGCTGCGCGGCCTGCGCCCCGGCAGTTTGCGGTGCCTCGGTTTGCGCTGTCCCGGCCTGGGTTGCGGTGTCGGCCGGGGCGGTGTCGGCGGCGGTCTGCTGGGCGCTGGCCGCGTCCTCGGTCGCGGCAGCCATGTCCTGCGTGGCCTGATCCAGCGTGTCGGTCGGCAAGGCCTCGTTCAGGGCCTGATCGACCAGCGACTGAAGCATCGCATCGGGATCGGTGGTATCGCCAGCCGTCGCCACCTGATCGCCGCCCGCATCGCTGCCCGTATCGCTGACTGCATCGCTGGCGATCTGGGCATTGTCCTGGCTGCCGTTGTCGGTCAGGGCGGCGGTATCGGTCGCAACCTCGGCCGGGGCGGTGATCGCGCCGGTGGTCTGATCGGTGGCCTGATCGGTGGGCGGGTCGCTTGCCAGCACCGTGTCGCCGCCATCGGCCAGTTGCGTCGGCGTCGGCTCGCCGGTGAAGTACAGCGCCCAGACGGCCACGGCTACCAGCAGCAGCAACGCGGCACCCGCGATCATCAGGCCGCGCCCGGCAAGGCTGGCCTGCGGGCGCTGCATGCCGCGGGCGCCAAAGATCGTCAGCGCCTCGGCCTCGCGGACCTTGTCCTGTTCGTTGACCGGCGGGCGCGATGCCGGAACGATGGCATCCGTCACCGGGGCCGCGCGGCGGGGCCTGGGTGTGTCGCCCTCTTTGCGCTGACCAAGACGCGCCATTACCCCCTGAACGCCGCCCGACAACCGCGACGACAGCGCATCGACGGCCGTTCGGGCGCCAGTCTGGCCCTGGGTCACGGCGATCCGCCCGCCCGGCGCATCGCCTGCGGGTTTCGCCGGTCCCGGGCCCGAGGCGGCCAGACTGGGCGCGGGCCGTCGGCGCGACGCAAAGGCGGGGCCGCCCGGCGCCACGTCCTGCGTGCCCGGGGCCGGGCGCGCGGCGATGGCGGTGGTGCTGTCGGTTTCGCTGGCCGATGCGGGCCTGTTTCCACCGCTGACCGGTGCAATCGGCGGCTTTGCGTTGTCGGCTGGCGTGGACCGCGCCGGGGGCAGCGGCGCCTTGGCCGCCGGGTCCTTGGCGGGCGTATCCTTGCCGTCTGTGGTTCTGGTGGCGTCAGCCCTTGCGGCCGACCCGGCAGAGGCCGGCGGCGGTGTGACCGGTCGGGTCACGGGCTGCGCGCCCGGGCGCGCGGCGATCGGCGCGCGGGGGGCGGCCACCGGCGGCTGTTGCGCGCTGGTCTGCGGCTTGGGTGTCTCGCTGGCCTGTTCCCGGCGCAGGCGGGTGCCCATCCGGCGCACCAGGTCGCCGACCTTGGCGCGGGCATCCTGAATGCCGGGCATCGGGGCCTTGTCAGCGGCAGGCGCCCCGGACGACGGGGCAACCGAGGCGGAGGGCGCCGGGCGCGGCGCGGGCGCCGTCGGTGCCGCGACTTCGGCCGGCCTGGCCGGCGCGGAAACGGGCGGTGTCACGGGCGGCACCACCGGTGTGCTGGCGGCCTTCTGCACCGGTGCGGCCACGGGTTGCGCGCTGGCCTCAGGTTCCGCTTTCGGGGATGCCGGCGCGGGTTTGGCGGGTTCGGCCCGCGGCGCCGATACCACGCGCACCGCCTCGGCGTCGCGCTGGACCTTTTCGCCCTTTGGCAGATAGGCGCGCGCAACGCTGGTTTCGCCCAGGAAGGGCTCGCCCATGAATTGCCCGGCGGCGGGCAGCGCGACAAAGGACACCGGGTTGAACCCGTAACCTTCGGCAAAGGTTTCGGCCTCGGTCAGGGTCTCGCGCGCGCAGATCACGACCAGCGCCGAATCCTCTTCGACCGCCCAGTCATAGGCCAGCTCGTCGATGCTGTAGGGCGTCAGGCGCTCGATCTCGGCTTCGATCTGATAGCGGCGCGCCTCGTCCGTGGGGCCGGGGGCGATGACGTTCTCATAGCGGATCTCGCTGTCGGGCAGCACCAGCTTGGTGCGGATCCCGGCGGGTTCGAGTTCGCGCGCCTTGGCGATCAGCGCCGCGCAGCCTTTCGCGACGTCCTCGGATTCGAAGGACAGGGTCCCCACGGGAACCCAGCCGCCAGCGGCACGATGCAGGAACTCGACGCCGTCATTCGACAGCTTGAGGGCAAAATTCGGTTTCATGCCGCGCGTTTACCACAGCCAACGGGGACAGGCCGAGTCACCGACTCGGGACTTTCCCTCCCTATAGCAGGAATCCGCCGATGAAAACAAAAAGCCCGGCAGTGCGACTGCCGGGCCACATTTGCGTGAAGGACGCCGATCACCCTTGCGAGGCTGAAAGCGCCTGATCGAGGTCCCGGATCAGATCGTCCGCTTCCTCGGTCCCGATCGACAACCGCACCACGTTCGGCGCCGCGCCGGCTGCGACCTGCTGCTCGGCCGAAAGCTGGCGGTGGGTGGTGCTGGCGGAATGGATGACCAGGCTGCGCGTGTCGCCCAGGTTGGCGACATGGCTGAACAGCTCCAGCGAGTCGACGAAGCGCACGCAGGCGTCATAGCCCCCTTTCAAGGCGATGGTGAACAGCGCGCCGGCGCCCTTGGGAACGATGCGCGCGGCACGGTCCTTGTAGGGGGAACTGTCCAGACCCGGATAGGTCACGGCCTCGACCGCGGGGTGGTTTTCCAGCCAGGCGGCGATCTTTTCGGCGTTGGCGACGTGTTTCTGCATCCTGAGGCTGAGGGTCTCGATCCCCATCAGCGTGTAATGTGCGGCCTGCGGGTTCATGGTCATGCCCAGGTCGCGCAGGCCGATGGCGATACCGAAGAACGTATAGGCCAGCGCGCCAAAGGTCTCGTGGAACTTCAGCCCGTGATAGGCGGGTTCGGGGTCCGACAACGACGGGAACTTGCCGTTGGACCAGTTGAACGTGCCCGAATCGATGATGGCGCCGCCGGTGACGGTGCCGTTGCCGGTCAGATATTTGGTGGTCGAATGGACAACCAGCGTCGCGCCCATGGCGATGGGATTGGCCAGATAGGGCGTGGCGGTGGTGTTGTCGACCACCAGCGGGATACCGTGCCTGTCCGCGATCTTTGCCAGCGCCGGAATGTCGGTCACATAGCCGCCCGGGTTGGCGATGGTCTCGCAGAAGATCGCGCGCGTGTTGTCGTCGATCGCGGCCTCGACAGCGGCCAGGTCGTCGGTATCGACAAAGGTGGTGGACCAGCCAAAGCGTTTGAACACCTGCGTGAACTGGGTGATCGTGCCCCCGTAAAGCCGGGTCGAGGCGACGATGTTCTTGCCCGGGCCCATCAGCGGATACAGCGCCATGATCTGCGCCGCGTGGCCGGACGAGGTGCAGACCGCGCCTGCGCCCCCTTCCAGCGCGGCCAGACGTTCGCCCAGCGCAGCAACGGTGGGGTTGGTCAGGCGGGAATAGATGTAGCCGACCTCTTGCAGATTGAAGAGCGCGGCCGCGTGGTCCGCATCGCGGAACACATAGGCGGTGGTCTGGTAGATCGGCACCTGCCGCGCACCGGTCGCGGGATCAGGCCGGGCACCGGCGTGGATTTGCAGCGTGTCGAAACCGACGGTCTGGGTCATGGGGGCCTCCCTCTGGCGTTGCGCCCGACGCTACGTCATTGCCCGCGCGCAGGCAACGGGGCGGTTCAGGGCCACCTGTCCGGCCGGCGGGCCACCGGCGGGACGTTCGGTCACCCCAGGATTGCGGCATGGGACAGCATTCCGGCGCTGTGGCTTTTGGCGCGCCGTGGTCCTTTTCACGGGAATAGACACCCCGGAAGGGGACCTTCCGGGGTGCCGCGCATCTGAAAAGGGATGGAACAGCGTTGCGTTATGAAAGCCGGCAAGGTTCGGCCACTGGTCACGGACTGTGCGGGAACCCCGCTTCAATGCCCGTGGGTCGTGGCGGGGGCCCGCCGGGTTCAAAGAAAAACGCGCCTTCGGTTGCTTTTTCTTCCCCGGGTGGCCCGTCAAAAAAGGCCCCGGAGCGAACTCCGGGGCGCAAGTCATGGGACAGAGTGCAACGGGATGCGCCGCGCAGAGCGGGAACGAGGGACGAACCGCCAAGGGGCAGAACTCTGCAAGAGCCGGACGCATCCGATTACAGGGATGGGTCGTGGCCATGGCGCCGGCGGTTCAATCTTTTTTCGGACAAGTGCCCGAGCGGCACGGCGGCCCCACGGCTGCCGACATCAGCAGCCGTTCGCGCGGACCAGGCCCCAGCCGAAATCGGTGTTGCGCTGCCCGGGGCCCAGGCTTTCCGCCCCGCGGCGCAGCGCCTGGCGGATGGCCTCGGTCGAGCGGGCGCCATGGGCCATCTGCCGGGCGGCCAGCGCGGTGACGATCGGCGCCGCGAACGAGGTGCCGCTCATGTAGCCGGCGCCGCGCTCTCTGGCCGCATAGATATCGACGCCCGGCGCCGCGAATTCCAGCTCGGCGCCGGTGTTGGCCAGGAAAAAGCGCCGACGCGCGGCATCCACGGCGGTGACGGCGATCACCTCAGGGGCGGCGGCGGGCCAGGCGACATGCGGCCGCCGGTCGTTTCCCGAGGCCGCGATCATCACCGCGCCCCGGGCCGCGGCGGCGGAAACCGCACGCGCCAGGGCGGCGTTTTCGGGCCCGGCCAGCGACAGGTTGATCAGCTTGACCCCCTGGGCGACCAGGCGGTCGATCGCCTCGGCCACGCGCTCGACGCTGGCGCCTTCGCGTTCGTTGCGCTCGGAAAAGACCGAAATCGCATAAAGCCGCGCGCCCCGGGCGAAACCCGCCAGCGCGCCGGTCTCGTCCTCGCCCACCAGCAGCGCCGCGACGGCGGTTCCATGGTCGGCGCTCGGCACCAGCGTGCCCGGCACCAGCGTTTCATAGGTCACGTTCGCGCCTTGCAGCGCGGGATGCGCGGGGTTTACCGGCCCGTCGATCATGCCGATCGTGACCTGTGCAGACAGCCGGCAACGACCGGGCGCCGCATCGCCGATCAGGTTCGGCGCATAGAGCCGCGGGCTGCGATCGGCGGCGAACCCGTAAAGATGCTGCGGGGCCAGCGACGAGTCCGGCGCATACTGCGCGATCAGTTCAAGCGCCCGCTCATAGGCGGCGCGGTTGGCAAAGGTCGAAACGATCGTCACGTCGCCCAGCGCGCCCAGCGTGGTGCTGCGCAGAACCGTGCCACCGGCTTCCTGGATGGCGCGGCGAACGGCCTCGGATTCGCCCTGTGGGCCGACGACCACATACTCATAGTTTCCACCGCTGGCCGTCTGCACGCGCTGGGTCGGGGGATCGGCGCTGGTCGGTCCGCTGGTATCGTGCTCATGGGATCCCGAATACCCCCCGCCGATCGGATTGCTGGGATCATATTGCGCGAAACCCGCGTCGGGCAGACCCAACGCGAGCACGAGGCATCCGATCATGCAGGCGACCCGCAGGCCCCGTCGGTCAGTGCTGGGCATTCTCCACACTCTCTACCACTGGTTCCGCGGCGCGCAGCGCGTCGGCGGCGGCATTCAGGTCGCCGCCATCCACCCGGTCGAGGCGATAGAACCCCATGGCAGACGGACCCGCGACGATTTCCAGCCCCTGGGACAGCAGCAGGTCACGAATGGCGGATTCGGGCGCATCAGCCGCAAAGCTGACCACCAGCGCGCCCGGCATCGTGGCCGAGGCCATCTGATAGCCGCCGGGCGCCGGCGTATCGGCAGGGCGCGGCCAGAAGGCCTGCGCCACAAATCCCGCGACCGCAACGGCGGCGACCGCCTGCCAGATCCAGGCGCGGCGCGGCGCGGCGGCCACGGTGCCCGTGGCGGGAAGCGCGGGGGCCGCGCGGTCGATGTCGCGCATCAGGCGCGCCAGCCCAAAATCGCTGGGGCTGCGAATGTCCTCGGCCTGCATCGCGGCGCGGATCTCGGCCAGGGCGGTCTGTTCGGCATTCAGCAAGGCGTCTTCGGCCAGCCACGCATCGATATCGGCGCGGGTGGCGGGGTCGACCGTCCCGTTCACATGGAACGGCAGGTCCAGTTCGATCTCGTCGCGGCTGCGGGTCATGCGACGGCCCTCCCCTTGAGACGACCGGACAGGCAATGCAGCAGCAATTTCTTGGCGTGGTGCAACCGCGACTTGATCGTCCCCTCGGGCACGCCGGCGATCTCGGCGATCTCGGCACAAGTCATGTCTTCGTAAAAGGCCAGCGACACGGCGCTGCGGTGATCGTCCGACAACGTGCCCATGCAGAAGGCCAGATGCTCGGCCTCCTGCTTGGCGGCATAGCCGGCGTCGGCGGCCTCCGCCACGTCGACCGGTTCGGGCACCTCGTCGGTGACCGTTACGCGGCTGCGCTTGCGATGAACGTCGATCACCTTTCGGTAGGCGATGCCAAAGATCCAGGTCCGCACTTGACTTCTCCCCTCGAAGGTGGCGGCGACACGCCAGATGTCCATGAAGACTTCGTGGAGTATGTCGGCCGCCTCGTGCGGATCGTTCAATCGCGAGACGATGAATTTGTAGACCGGGCGTTCATACGCGCGATACAGCGCGGCAAGGGCCTGCTTGTCCCCCTTGCCGACCTGCTGAACCAGGAAATGGTGGTTCTCGCTCATGCTTCAACGCGCCTTGCCAATGCAGGGCGACGCTACACCATCGCCGGACCGCTTGGAAGCACCCGGCCGGCTCAAGCCTTTGCGAAAGAGATGGAAACCGCGCCAAAGCTGCCGAAATCCGCCTCGAAGCGGCTGCCCGGAGGGGCCTCGACCGGGCGGATGAAGCTGCCCGACAGCACCGTCTCGCCCGCCGAAAGCCCCTGGCCGTATTGCGCCAGGCGACGCACCAGCCAGACGATTCCGGTGACCGGGTCGTCCAGAACGCCGGCCCCCAGGCCGGTTTCCTCGACCACGCCGTCCCGTTTCAGGATGGCCCCGGCCCAGCGCATGTCGACCGCGCGCGGGTCGTGGCGCGCGTCGCCCAGAACGATGCCCGCATTCGCCGCGTTGTCGCTGATGGTGTCCGCGATCACCCGCAGGGCGCCGGTCGCCGGATCGGCCCGCAGGATACGGGTATCCAGAATCTCCAGCGAGGGCGCGACAAAGGCGGTGGCGTCCAGAACCTGCGCGCGCGTCACGTCGGCGCCGGCCAGCGGCGCCTTCAGGATAAAGGCGATCTCGGCCTCGATCCGGGGCTGGATGAAGCGGCCCGCCGGGATCTCGGCGCCCGTGGGGAACAGCATGTCGTCGAACAGGATCCCGGAATCCGGCGTGTCGATCTTCAGCGCGTCCTGCATCGCGCGGCTGGTCAGGCCGATCTTCCAGCCGATGATCCTGCGACCGGCGGCAACCTTGCGACGGACCAGCGCCGCCTGGACGGCATAGGCGTCGTCCAGCGTCATGCCGGGATTGGCCAGCGACAGCAGGCCGATCTGGCGGCCCGTGCGCTCGGCCTCGAACAGGGCCGCACCGGCGGCGTCGTGCTGATCCGGTGTCATTCGTCCGCCACCCCGTTTTCCAGCGTGCCGATGCCCGCGACCTCGATCTCGACCCGGTCGCCCGGCACCAGATACCGCGGCGGGTCGAACCTGGCGCCCGCGCCTGTCGGCGTGCCGGTGACAATCATGTCGCCCGGAACCAGCGTGGTGAAGGTGCTGATATAGGCGATCTCCTCGCGGATGGGGAACATCATCCGCGCCAGCACGTCATCCTGACGAACCTCTCCGTTCACCCGGGTGACGATGCGCGCGTCGTCCAGTTGCGCCGGGTCGTCGAACGGCACCAGCCAGGGACCGATCGCGCCCGACCTGTCCCAGTTCTTGCCCTGCGTGACGTTGAACTTGGCATGCCGCACCCAGTCGCGGATCGTGCCCTCGTTGCACAGGGTCAGCGCGGCGATATGGTCATAGGCGTCCTCGGGACGGATGCGGCGACCGCCCTTGCCGATGACCACGACGACCTCGCCTTCGTAATCCAGCGTCTGGTTTTCCGGGGGGCGGATCAGGGGTTGCCCGTGCCCGGTGAAGCTGCGCGCAAAGCGCGGGAACAGCGACATGAACCTGGGCTGGGCGCTGCCGTCCTTGTATTCGGCGTTGCGATCCGGAAAGTTCACGCCGACGCACAGGATCTTTTCAGGGTCCGGCACGGGGATCGCATAGGCAAAGCTGCCGTCGGGATGGGTCACTTCCCGGCCTTCGGCGGCCTTGGCCAGGGCCTCCAGACCGCCCGCAGCGATCACGTCCCGCAGGGTGCGCCACTGCGGAAACTCCGGCGACAGGGCGATCACGCCACCCTCGACAACCGCCCCATAGATCTGCTGGCCCCCGGATTCGATGGTGGCAAAACGTGGTCTCATCTTTGTGCTCCAAATATCCTCGGGGGGTCCGGGGGGTGGAAAACCCCCCGGCGCTGTCAACCGCGACCGAAGCCGGTCAGGGGGCGATGATCGGCTGCGCCTTGAGCTGCGAATCGACCAGGGCCGCACCCTCGAACACCGACCCTTCCTCGAACCACGACCGTGGCGCGGGGGCGCCCCACAGCGTCTGGCGCTGCGGATCCTTGAGGTCCCATTTGATCGGTTCCAGATCCGGGTCCACGGTCATGTAGTCCGAGCAGTAGATCTCGATCCGGTGGCCATCGGGATCGCGCACATACAGGAAAAAAGCGTTCGAGATACCGTGCCGCCCCGGGCCGCGTTCGATATTCGCCAGGTAGCCGGTGGTCGCCATCAGATCCAGCAGGTCGATGATGTTCAGCGGCGTCGGCACCCAAAAGGCGGTGTGATGCAGCCGTGGCCCGCGTCCGTTGGTGAAGGCCACGTCATGCACGCCGCCCTTGCGATGCATCCACGCCGCCCAGCATTTCCCCGACTCCGCGTCCTCGGTGTATTCGGTGACGCGGAAGCCGATCGTGTTGTAGAACGCGATCGAGGCATCCACATCCGCGCTGAACATGTTGAAATGGTCGATGCGCAGCGGTTTCACGCCCTTGTAGAGCTTGTAGTGCTGATGGATCGGCGCAAGCCGGTCCATCCTGGCGTAGAATTCCAGCGGAATGCCGAACGGGTCCTGGGTGCGGAAGGTGCGGCCCTGATAGGGGCGCTCGACCCAGTCAACCGGCAGGCCCTGGTCGGCGAACCATGCGGCCGCCTTGTCCAGATCGGGCTCGTCGAACAGCTTGAACCCCAACAGACCGACCGAGGGCGTGTCGTCCTGGACCAGCACGATGCAATGATGCCCGCGCTCTTCCATGGCCCGCAGATAGATCGTGCGGTCGTCCTCGTCTGTGACCTGCAAGCCCAGCGTATCCACATAAAAGGCACGCGAGGCTGCAAGGTTCGTCACCCGATACTCGACATGGCTGAGACGGACGATGTTGAACGGCGGATAGAGGGTCGGTGCGGGAATGGGCATCAGGGCTCCTCGGTTGGCGGTAGGGTGCGTTGTCAACGCACCTTACACGGGGAAAAGGACGTTGACCTGTCCGGTGCCGGACGACGGGAAATACTCGGTCACCACCTCGCACTGGCCGCTATAGGCGTCCCAGCCCAGCGCGCCATACAGCATCGCGGTGTCGTGCATCGACCCTTCGCCCGAGCAGTGTCTGGCATAGTCGCCCAGCATCTTCAGGAAGGTCGCGTGATCGCCGCGCTTCCACATCTCCAGCACCATCAGGTCCACCTGGCGGTTGAATTCGCTGGAGATGGTGAAGGTGCCGTTGTTCGGCGCATAGTCGCGATTCGACCAGATCTTGTGGCTGAGCGACCCCGAGGCGACCAGCAGCGCGCGGCAATCGCTGGCCTCGATCGCCTCGCGGATCGCCTGGCCCACCAGCCGGCTTTCGTCGTGATCGTGCACCGTGCAGAAGGCGGCGACCGACACCACCTTCATGTCATGTTCGCGCGACATGAAATGCATCGGCACCAGCGTGCCGTATTCCAGGTCCAGGCTGTCCAGGTGATGCGACAGCGTATAGACGCCCAGTTCGGTCGCCCGCCTGGCGATCGCATCGCCCAGCTCGGGGTTGCCGCGATGCGAATAGGGCAGGTCGCGGATGAACTGCGGGAACTCGGACGAGGTCAGCAGACCCTCGAACCTGGCATTGGCATTCACATGGAAGCCCGCGTTCACCAGCCAGTGCGTATCGCAGATCACCACGGTGTCGACGTCCAGCGCCCTGGCGCGGCGCGCGATCTCCAGGTGGCCGTCAATGGCCGCCTGGCGTTTGCCCTTGAGGGCGCCTTCCTGTTCCGACATCTGCAGGGTCGGCACATGGGTCATCTTGGCAGCAAGGACGAGTTCGCCCATCGGTCTATCCTCCCGAAACGTTCGCGCGTTCCCAGGGTTGCGGTTGTCAGGCGCCGAGGCGCTGGATCTTGTGTTTGCCCAGGGCGAAAGAGGTGTTCTTCGTTTCCATGTAGAAATCGAAGGACCAATCCCCCCCGTCGCGCCCGATGCCCGAGGCCTTCACGCCGCCGAACGGGGTCGGCAGGTGGCGGACATTTTCCGAGTTCACCCAGATCATCCCGGCTTCCAGCGAGTCCGAGAAGGTCAGCGCGCGCGTCAGGTTTTCCGTCCACAGATAGCCGGTCAGGCCGTAGGCGACGTTGTTGGCGATCGCCAGCGCCTCGGCGTCATCCTTGAACGGGATCGAGGTCAGGAAGGGGCCGAACACCTCCTCCTGGGCGATCCGCATGTCGGGCGTGGCGCCGGTGAACAGCGTGGGTGTGACGAACCAGCCGCTTTCCCCCAGGCGCGCGCCGCCGGCGGCGCAGGTCGCGCCCTCGGCCTTGCCGATCTCGACATAGGACATGACCTTGTCGAAATGGACCTTGTGGATCAGCGGGCCCACCTCGGTTGCCGGGTCCAGCGGGTGGCCGACCTTGATGTTCCTCACCCGCGCGGCCAGCCTGGCGTGGAAGTCCTCGGCAATGGTGTCCTGCACCAGCAGGCGCGAGGACGAGGTGCAGCGTTCGCCGTTGAGCGAATAGATCATGAAGATCACCGCATCCAGCGCGCGGTCCAGATCGGCGTCGTCGAACACGATGACCGGGTTCTTGCCGCCCAGCTCGAAATGCACGCGCTTCAGCGTATCGGCGCCCTGCTTCATGATCATCGAGCCGGTCCTGGATTCCCCGACAAAGGCGATGGCCTTGATGTCGGGGTGCTCGGTCAGGGCGCGGCCCGCGTCCTCGCCAAAGCCGTTGACCAGGTTCAGCACGCCGTCGGGCAATCCGGCCTCGCGGCAGATTTCGGCCAGCAGGCGCGCGGTCAGGGGGCTGAACTCGGCCGGTTTGTGCACGACGGTGCAGCCGGCGGCCAATGCCGGCGCGATCTTCCACGACGACAGCATGAAGGGCGTGTTCCAGGGCGTGATCACGCCCACCGGCCCGATCGGATGGCGCGAGGTGACATTGAGCTGACCCGGCGCGTGCAGGGTCTGGCCGTCGCGGGCACCCGGGGCCTGATCGGCGAAAAAGCGGAAGTTCTCGGCCGCGCGCAACGCCGCCTTGGACATGAAGCGCCAGGCCTGGCCCGTGTCCCAGCATTCGCACAGCGCGATCTCGTCGGCGCGCGCGACGATCTGGTCGGCGATCCGGTGCAGGATTTTCTTGCGCTCCTTGCCCTCCATCGCGGCCCAGGCCGGGAACGCCGCCTTGGCTGCCCTGGCTGCCGCGTCGACATCGGCCGCGGTCGATCGCGAAACCGTGGCTATCAGGCTGTCATCCACCGGCGAGCGGGTTTCGAAGCTGCCCCCCGAACCCGCGACATCCTTTCCGCCGATCAGGTTGACGATGCCGTCCTTGCGGAAACGGGCCAGATGGGTGTCCAGCAGGGCAATGTGCTTGGCGAGGTCGGTCATGCTTGCATATCCTTCGGCAGGAAACGGCGGATGGAACTGGTTTTCGGGCTGAGTTCCGGGTCGATGTCACGCATTTCCAGCGAGAGCATCAGCGAATTTTCGGCGAGGTCCGCGGCGCAGAAGGCCTCGGCCGCGGCAAAGACATGGGCGGTGGCGCGGGCCTTGTCCTGGGGGCTGCGCCCGCCGCGCAGGCGGATCGAAATGTCGATGAACCCGTGCCTGGGGTCACCATCCGCGATCAGCACATGGTCGGCGGCAAAGGCCCGCACCCGGATTCCCGCGGGCGGAAAGACGCCGGTTTCCACGGCCGCGTCGCGCAGCACCCGCAGCAGGCCCGGCATGTCCAGGCGTTCCTCAAGGTTGCGCGAATACTGGATCGACAGATGTGGCACGGCTCCCCTCCGCTATTAATTGCTTTGTTAAGCGTTTTTGCGATCCGAGTCAATCGCAATCTGCTTGATTTGTTCAGCTTGATCCGCCAGAGCGAGGGCATGACCAAGACGTCCTTGCGCAGAACCGCCCGTTCCCTGCCCATCGCCCTGCTGCGGGCGCGCGAAACCGTCATGGGGCCTGTGCGCGACATGCTGGTGTCCAGCGGCGTGAACGAGCAGAAATGGCGGGTGCTGCGCGTTCTCGACGAGGGCGGCCCGCTGGATCAGAGCCTGCTGGCCGAACGCGCCTGCCTGCAATTGCCCAGCCTGACCCGCATCCTGCGCGCGATGGAAGACCAGGGCATGGTCACGCGCGCCACCGATCCGGCCGACAGACGGCGCTCGATCGTCACGATCTCGGACGTGGGGCGCCAGGTGATCGAGGATCACGCGCAGGAAAGCCTGGCGATCTTTGCGCGGCTCGAGGCGGCCTACGGCCGCGAGCGCATGGAAACGCTGCTGGACCTGCTGGAAGAGCTGAACCGCGTCACGCCCGACGCGTGACTCAGCGCCGCGCGCGGCGGCTGTTGGTTTCGCCCGTGACCACGACTTCGGCGGTGGTGTCCAGTTGTGCCTGGGTCAGCGTATAGACGGCGGTCAGCGTGCGCGCGGCGGCGTTCGTTTCGGCAACCGGTTCGACCGGCGCCGCCGCGACAAAGCGGAACGTCAGCGTGCCATTGGTCGGGCGGCCGAAATTCTCGGGCACCAGTTCGGCGTCCCACCAGCCGGCGGCGGGCATCACGGCCTCGGCGCGGACGATGGCGCCGGACGAGGTGCGCTCAATGGTCATGGCGTTGATCTGCGGCACCAGCGGGCGGTGGTCGACGCTATCCGAGACCGGCCCCAGCGGTGCGCTGGTTTCCTCTTGCGAACCGCCGAACCAGTTCATGGGATTGAGGCGCGACTCGCGCACCCGGCCGCAGGCCGACAGGCTCAACGAAATGGCAAGCAGGGCCACCAGAAACGGGGTTTTCATGCGCACGGCCTCCAGATGCGGACAGCGCGCCCTGAGTAGCGCAAAGGCACGCGGTTGAAAAGGGTGGGGC
Source organism: Rhodobacter sp. (assembly GCA_020637555.1). Classification (GTDB taxonomy): domain Bacteria; phylum Pseudomonadota; class Alphaproteobacteria; order Rhodobacterales; family Rhodobacteraceae; genus Pararhodobacter. The sequence goes on from JACKKF010000004.1 coordinate 39,963, forward strand.
TGGACCTCGGGCGCGCCGCGGCCTAGGTCTGGGCGCACAGCAGTATGCCGGAGGGAGCATGGCGCAAGAAGACTTCGACGAAATCGCCGAGACCTTCGAGTTCCTCGACGATTGGGAGGACCGCTATCGCCATGTCATCGAACTGGGCCGCGCCCTGGCGCCGATGCCCGAGGCGTTGAAGGTCCCCGCGAACAAGGTCAACGGGTGTGCCAGCCAGGTCTGGCTGTTTCCGCAGATCGACAACGCGCGGTTCGACTTTCTGGGTGACAGCGACGCGATGATCGTGCGCGGTCTGATCGCCGTTCTGCACGCACTCTATGCCGGGCGTCCCGTTGCCGAGGTTCCGGGCATCGACGCCGCGGCCGAATTGCGCCGCCTGGGGCTGGACGAGCACCTGTCCTCGCAACGCTCGAACGGGTTGCGCGCGATGGTGGATCGCATCCGCGCCGTGGCCGGGGCCGAGGGAGACACCCATGCCTGATACCACACTTCTGATCGAGATGGGCTTGCTGCTGGCGGTGATCGGCGGCGTGGCCGGGGTGATCGCCGGCTTGCTGGGGGTGGGCGGCGGCATCGTGCTGGTGCCCGCCTTTTTCTATGCGTTCAGCGCGCTGGGCTATGGCGGTCCGCAGTTGATGCAGGTCTGTCTTGCGACCTCGCTGGCGACAATCATCGTGACCTCGATCAAGTCGGTGCGTGCCCACAACCGGCGCGGCGCGGTGGATTGGGACATTCTCAAAGGCTGGGCACCGTGGATCGCCACGGGCGCCGTGATCGGAATGATCGCGGCATCGGGCCTCAGATCGGTGGTCTTGCAGGCGATCTTTGGTGTGCTGGGCATGGTCGTGGGCCTCTATCTGGCCTTTGGCCGCCCGCACTGGCGCCTGGGCGAGGCCATGCCGACCGGCGCCCCGCGCGCGGCAACCGGCGGGACCGTCGGCTTCCTGTCGGTGTTGATGGGGATCGGCGGGGGCTCTTTCGGGGTGCCGCTGATGTCGCTGTTCGCCGTGCCGATCCATCGCGCGGTGGCGACAGCGGCCGGGTTCGGCGTGATCATTGCCGTGCCGTCGGTCATCGGTTTCCTGTTGCTGAACCCCGAGTCCCCGCCGCCAATGACCCTGGGTGCGGTGAACCTTCCGGCCTTTGCGCTGGTGGTGGCGATGACGATGATCACGACGCCCTGGGGGGTGAAGCTGGCCCATGCCATGGACCCAAAGCCCCTGAAACGGGTGTTTGCCGTGTTTCTGATGATCATGGCGCTGAACATGCTGCGCAAGGCGCTGGGGTTCTGAACGCCGGTCCGGTCACGCTCGGCGGATACGGTGCTCCAACCCCTGGGGCGTTTCGGTCAGACCCAGGTATTCGTGCCCCGTCTGCGCGCAGAAATGCGGCATGTCCAGAATCGAGGCCGCGTCGCTGGCCCGCACCAGCAGCACCGCGCCGGCAGGCAGGCTCATCAACCGCTTGCGCGCCTTCAGCACCGGAAGGGGGCACAACAGGCCCCGCGCGTCGATCTCGTCGTCATGATCCATGCGCCTGCCCTAGCGCCGGGGCCTGATGCTGTCCAGCCCGCCGCCCGCCCGGCACGCGCGAGGTGAAGCCGGGCGGGCGCCTGGCGACCCAGTCCGCGAACCGCCGCAATCGGGGATGGCTGCGCAGGGCCTCGATCGTGGCATAGTTGCGGGCCAGTTCGGCCTCGCTCAGCGCCGCATGGATTTCCTTGTGGCAGATGTGGTGCAACACCACGGTCGGCCCGCCTTTGCCCCCTTTGAGCCGGGGGATCAGATGGTGCCGGGATTGCGGCACGTCCGGGGGGATCGGCCGCAGGCACAGCGGGCAGACAGGATCGCTCATGGCGCCGGTTGTGCCTGCGGCAGCGCGATCAGCAACCGGCCGTCGCGCCCGATCCGCACGGCGCCCGCCGGCGCGCCGTCGGCCACGCGCGTGACTGGCAGCAGCGGGGCGGGCAGGTCCCAGCTCACCATGCCGGCGCCCAGCACCGCACGCACCCCGGCCAGGCGCGCGGCCTCGTCCACCGTGGCGACCAGCGTGGTCCCCGCCAGCGTCACGGTGCCCAACGGCAGGCCGGCCATCCAGCGGTTGCGAAAGGTCGCGCGGAACAGGCCGCCGATCACCGGCGTGCCGGACAGATCCGCGCGGTCCTCTTCATAGGCAGGGGCGCCGCCGGTCCAATGGGTGCCAAAGGCGCGGTGGCGGTCCTGCACGACCAACGCCCCAAGCGTGACATGGACGCCGGCGATCCGCAGCCGGACCGGACGCGGATCGCCGGTCAGGCGATGATTCAGGCCCTCGGCCAGGGCAGGGGATGCCAGCGTGCCCGCAGTCGTGGCGCAGGCCGCCAGGGCAGTCAGAAAGGAACGGCGATGCATGGCATTCTCCTGCGCTGGCCCCAATCCTAGCAGACACCGTGCCGCTCAGCGCGTCAAACCCGCGTGTGTGCGATGCGCAAAAAGGCGCGCAGCCTCCCCGCTGCGCGCCCTTTGCTACCCCGGGGGGTAGGGTGCGTGCTCGCACGCACCGTGTGTCGAACCCGATCAGTTCCGCGACTTGTCGACCATCTTGCCCTTGGCGATCCAGGGCATCATGGCGCGCAGCTTTTCGCCGACCTGTTCGATCTGGTGCTCGTCGTTCAGGCGCCGGGTCGCCTTGAAGAACGGCTGGCCGACCGCGTTTTCCTGCATGAAGTCACGCACGAACTTGCCGGTCTGGATGTCGGTCAGAACCGCCTTCATCCGGGCCTTGGTTTCATCGTAGGGCAGGATGCGCGGGCCCGAGACATACTCGCCGTATTCGGCGGTGTTCGAGATCGAGTAGTTCATGTTGGCGATGCCGCCTTCGTAGATCAGGTCGACGATCAGTTTCACCTCGTGCAGGCACTCGAAATAGGCCATCTCGGGCTCGTAGCCGGCTTCGACAAGGGTTTCAAAGCCCATGCGGATCAGCTCGACCAGGCCACCGCACAGAACGGCCTGCTCGCCGAACAGGTCGGTTTCTGCATTCCTGGCGGAAGTTGGTCTCGATGATGCCCGAACGGCCCCCGCCGATGGCCGAGCAATAGCTCAGCCCCAGTTCCATCGCGCGACCGGTCGCGTCCTGATGCACGGCGACCAGGCAGGGCACGCCGCCGCCCTTGACGTATTCGCCGCGCACGGTGTGGCTGGGCCTTTCGGCGCCATCATGATCACGTCCACGCCGGGCTTCGGCCTCGATCAGGCCGAAGTGCACGTTCAGGCCGTGGGCAAAGGCGATCGCGGCGCCCTCACGCAGGTTGTCGTGGACATATTTCTTGTAGGTCGCGGCTTGCAGCTCGTCGGGCATGGTGAACATGATCAGGTCGCACCAGGCGGCCGCCTCGGCGATGCCCATCACCTGCAGGCCCTCTTTCTCGCATTTCGCGGCCGAGGCCGACCCCTCGCGCAGCGCCACGACCACGTTCTTCGCGCCCGAATCGCGCAGGTTCAGCGCGTGCGCATGGCCCTGGCTGCCATAGCCCAGGATGGCGACCTTCTTGTCCTTGATCAGGTTGATGTCGCAATCGCGATCATAATACACGCGCATTGGGGCGCTCCTTTTCGTGTTGATTGCCGCGCATCATAGGCAGGTTTCTCCGAATTCCATTGCAAAAACCCGCATATTCCTGGATTTGTCATGGTGAGTAATTCTCGAGATAACGAAAAAGCGAAGGTTTCATGCACGTCGACGATTCCGACCGTCGCCTTCTGCGCCAGTTGCAGGCCGATCCCGCGCTGGCGGTGGCCGAACTCGCCCGCCGCGCCAACATGACCGAGGCCACGGCGTCGCGCCGGCTTGACCGGTTGCGCACACGGGGGATCCTGATGGGTCAGCAGGCGATCATCGACTGGCGCAAACTGGGCTGGGAGGTCGAGGTCTCGCTGCGCGTGACCCTCGACAAGACGAACCCCCGCGCCTTTGACGAATTCATCGCCGCAGCGCGTGAGGTGCCCGAAGTGATCGAGATACAGACCTTCCTCGGCCGGGTCGACGTGCGCCTGAATGTCATCGCCCGGGACATGGCGCAGTATCAGCAGGTCTATCGCACCCGCATCCTGACCCTGCCGCATATCGCCGATCTCGAAGCTCTGATGCATGTGGCCGAAATCAAGCGCGGCGAGACCTTGCCGCTGTGACCGTCGGGAATGACCACCCATGATCGATCTTGACGACACCGATCGCGCGATCCTGCGCACGCTTGCCCAGGATGCAAGCCTCAGCGCGGGGGCCCTCGGCCGGCGCCTGGGCCTCAGCCAGCCCGCCACCTGGCGGCGGGTCCGGCGCCTGACCGACGCCGGCGTGCTTGCCGGGCGCAGGCTGGTGCTGGATCGGGCCGCGCTGGGGTTTGGCGTGACCGTGTTCCTGGGCGTGTCGCTGGCCGCCAAAGGGCGCGTGTCTCTCGAGGATTTCGAACGCGCGGTGTCCGCGATCCCCGAGGTCCAGACAGTCCAGCATGTGCTGGGGCTTTATGACTACCGCCTGCGGGTGGTGGCGCGCGACCTGGCCGACTTCGAGCGGGTGCTCAGACGCCGGATCATGACCCTGCCAGGGATCGGTGCGGTCGATGCCAACGTGTTGCTCAGCGAAGAGCGCCGCCCAGGGCCACTCTAGGTCCCCAACGGCATCACGGCAGGCGCCGGGGGCCAGCCCCCGGACCCCCGGGATATTTGAAGCACAAAGAGAGGGAGGGCGGGGGGAACGTTTGGTTAACCATGATGCCCCAGTCGGAATTCCCCGGTCGGAATTCGGCCGTCGGCGCCCGGCACAGGGTCTCGCGGTGAACGGCCGCCCCATCTTTGTGCCTCAAATATCCTGCGGGGGTGAATTCGCGCAGCGAAGAGGGGGCGCAAAGCCCCCTGTCGCGCGGCGCGCCAGCGCCGCGCCCGGTCGCCCGAGGGCTAGAGCATGGAATGCTCTCGGCCGAGGGCGAAACCTCTGTCCGGCCTGCGTCAGATGGGTGCGCGTTTGAACGTGCCCGTGGCTTGCGCCACCAGGGTTCCGTCGCCGGCGCGCGCTTCGCCTTCCATGAACACGGTCTTGAAGCCGCCGCCCAGCACGCGCGCCGAGGCGCTGATGGATCCCAGCGGGACGGGCGCCAGATAGTTGACCGTCAGCGAGATCGTGGAAAAGGGAATCGCGCCGCGCTCGCCCCGGATCAGGCTGGCGGTCGCGCCCATCGCCGTATCGAGAACCGTCGCGATCAGACCGCCGTGCATGTTGCCGTGCCGGTTTGTGTGATCGTCGGTGACCGTCATCGACACCAGGGCCGAGCCGTCCGGACGGTCGCGATCGATCCGCATCCCCAGAAGTTTCGCGGTGCCGGTCGCGCCGTGCCAGACGCCCTGGTTCATGCGCTCAACCGGATGAAGCGCGCCAGGTGCCAGTCCTCGTCGCCCAGGCGGCTATCGGCTGCGGTGAGGCGGCGGGCCAGCGGTGCCAGCGCGTATTCCTCGGTCATGGCGATTCCGCCGTGCATCTGGATGGCCTCTTCGGCCACCAGATGCGCCGTGCGTCCGATCAGCGACTTGGCGGCCGAGACATGCCGGTCGCGGGTCGGCGCCGCCTGGTCGAGGTGTCCCGACAGATTGATGACCGCCGAGCGCGCCATCTCGATCTCGATCGCGACATCGGCCATGCGATGCTGCAGCGCCTGGAACTTGCCGATCGGCACGCCGAACTGCTTGCGCGTGCGCAGGTAGTCCAGTGTCATGTCCCTGACCGTGTCCATGGTGCCGATCGCATCCGCGCACACAGCCAGCGTGGCGGCGGCCAGGCGGGACTCGAGCGTCTCGGCAGGGCCCAGGGCCTCGGCCGGGGCGCGATCCAGGGTCACCTCGCTGATCGTGCCGCCCATCAGCGCGGGCGTCGTCATCATCGTCACGCCGGGCCCTCTGGGATCGACGCCGAACACCTTGACCACGCCGTCCTCAAGCGCGGTGACCACCAGCAACCCGGCCTCGTCCGCGTTGGTGACAAACGACTTGTGGCCGCTGACGGTGCCCCCGTTGGCCGCCGTCCGGATCGGCCCCAGGTCATAGCGCAGCCCGGGTTCGCCATAGGCGAGGGTCGCCTTCAGATCGCCGGCGATGAGGCGTTCCACCAGGTCCGCGCGGCCTGCATCCGCCAGCATCCCGCCGGCCAGCCCCGCGTCCAGCACCGGCAGGTTGCATCCGGCGCGACCCAGTTCCTCGAACACCACGGCAATGTCATAGCCGTGGCCGCCAAAGCCGCCCTCGTCCTCGGTGAACAGCGCGCCCAACACGCCCAGCTCGGCCAGATCGCCCCAATCCGCGCCGCGCTCCAGCGTGCGCCGCAGCGAGTCAGCCAGCATCCGGCGTTCTTCGGTATGTGTGAAGTCCATGTTCGCCCCCTGTTACAGACCGAGGATGGCCTTGGTGATGATGCCGCGCTGCACCTCGTTCGAGCCGCCATAGATCGAGATCTTGCGGTTGTTGAGATACACGTTCGATGCCTTGGCCGCGTAATCCGGCCCCGGATGATAGAGGTTCGAGTCCTCCAGCCCCTCGGCGACGAAGGGCATGGCCCACGGACCGATGGCCCGCAGCGCCAGCGCGTTGATCGTCTGGCGGATCACCGTGCCCTTGACCTTCAGCATGGAGCTTTCCGCCCCCGGGGCCGCGCCTGCGTCGGCGCCGGCCACGGTGCGCAGGTTGAAAGTCGCCATCGCCATGAGATCGATCTCGATCCGGGCCAGGCGCGCGGCAAAGAGCGGGTCCTCGATCAGGGGGCGCCCGTGCTGCAGTTCCGCCCGCGCGATCCGCTTGAGGGAATCGAGCCCCGCCTGCGCATAGCCGACCCCGGCGATGCCGGTGCGTTCATGCGTCAGCAGATACTTGGCATAGGTCCAGCCCTTGTTTTCCTCGCCTACCAGGTTTTCGACCGGGACCTTCACATCGGTGAACCAGACCTCGTTCACCTCGTGCACACCGTCGATCAGGATGATCGGGCGCACCTCGATTCCGGGGGTGTTCATGTCGATCAGCAGAAAGCTGATGCCTTCCTGCGGCTTGCCCTCGGTCGAGGTCCGCACCAGGCAGAAGATCTTGTCGGCATACTGGCCCAGCGTGGTCCAGGTCTTCTGCCCGTTGACGACGTAGTGATCGCCCTCGCGCACCGCGCGGGTTTTCAGGCTGGCCAGATCCGACCCCGCGCCGGGTTCGGAATAGCCCTGGCACCACCAGTCCTCGCCCGACAGGATGCGGGGCAGGTAATAGTCCTGCTGTGCCTTGCTGCCAAAGGCCTGCAACACCGGGGCCAGCATGGCCACACCGAAGGGAACGGTGCGGGGTGCGTGGGCGGCGGCGGTCTCTTCCTCGAAGATGTGCTTTTGCACCGCCGACCATTCCTGCCCGCCGAATTTCCGCGGCCAGGCGCCGGCAAGCCAGCCCTTTTCGTTCAGCAGGCTGTGCCAGGTGTCGTAATCCGCCTTGCTCAGCGCCGTATGCGCGGCAACCTTGGCGGCGATATCCGCAGGCAGGCGGTCGCGCAGGAAGGCGCGGACCTCGTCGCGAAAGGCGTTTTCCTCAGGGGTGAATGTCAGGTCCATCGCGTCCTCCGATCAGAAGATTTCGAACAGCCCGGCGGCACCCGCGCCGCCGCCGATGCACATCGTCACCACGCCCCACTTCGCGCCGCGCCGGTGCCCTTCGAGCAGGAGGTGGCCGGCCATCCGCGCGCCCGACATGCCGTAGGGGTGGCCGATCGCGATCGACCCGCCGTTGACGTTGTATTTCTCGGGGTCGATACCCAGCCGATCGCGGCAATAGAGGCATTGCGACGCAAAGGCCTCGTTCAGTTCCCACAGGTCGATATCGTCGATCTTCAGGCCGTGACGCTCCAGCAGGCGGGGAATGGCGAACACCGGACCGATGCCCATCTCGTCAGGTTCGCAGCCGGCGACAGCATAGCCCCGGAAAGCGCCCAGCGGTTCCAGGCCCGCGCGCGCGGCCTCGCCGGCCTCCATCAGCACGAGGGCGGCGGCACCATCCGAGAGCTGGCTGGCATTGCCGGCCGTCACGAAGTTCCCCTCGCCGCGCACCGGGGCCAGCGATTGCAGGCCCTCCAGCGTGGTGCCGGGGCGGTTGCATTCGTCCTGGGTCAAGGTCAGCGCCTTTTGGCTGATCGTGCCGGTCGCCTTGTCCTGAACGCCCATCACGACATCCATCGGCACGATCTCGTCGGCGAACAGGCCACCGGCCTGCGCGGCCGCGATCCGCTGTTGCGATCGCAGCGCGTATTCGTCCTGCGCCTCGCGGCTGACGCCATAGCGTTGCGCGACGATGTCGGCGGTGTCGATCATCGGCAAATAGAGCGCGGGTTTGTGTTCGACGATCCAGGGCTCTGGTGCGTTGCGCGGACTGGGCTGGTTCAGGCTGATGCTTTCGACGCCGCCAGCCAGGATGGCGCGGGCGCCTTCGGCCCGGATCATGTGCGCGCCCTGCGCGATGGCCTGCAACCCCGAGGCACAGAACCGGTTCACCGTGGTGCCGGCCACGCTGACCGGAAGGCCGGCGCGGATGGCCACCTGGCGCCCGGCATTGCCGCCGGTGACGTTCTCGGGCAGGGCGCAGCCCCAGACCGAATCCTCGATCAGGGCCGGGTCGATGCCGGCGCGGCTGACGGCATGGGTGGCGGCGTGACCGGCGATGGTCACGCCGTGGGTCATGTTGAATGCCCCGCGATAGGCCTTGCCGATGGCGGTGCGGGCGGTCGAAACGATAACGGCGTCTTTCATCGGAATTCCCCCGGGGTCAGTTCAAGCTGGCAAAGGTGCGGCCTTCGGCCACGAGCTGTTTCAGCAAGGGCGCGGGTTGCCAGAAGAAGTCATCCTCTTTCGCGGCAGCCTCGACCGTGGCCAGAACCTTGTCCAGACCGATCTGGTCGGCATAGTGCATCGGCCCACCCCGGAATCGCGGAAAGCCATAGCCGAACAGCTTGGTGACATCGACATCCAGCGGCCTGAGCGCGATCCCCTCGCCGACGACGCGCGCGCCTTCGTTGATCATGGCCGCCATGTAGCGTTCGACGATCTCGGCGTCGGTAAAGTCGCGCGGCGTGATTCCCTTGGCCTTGCGTTCGCGGGCGATGATGTCCTCGACCTCGGGGTCGGGGCGGCCCCTGGGGGTTTCGGCATCATAGATATAGTGCCCGTGACCCGTCTTGCGGCCCAGGCGCCCCATCTCATACAGCACATCGCCCCATTCGCCGAAGCGTTCGCGCGGATCGCGCGTCGGCGCCAGCCGTTTGCGCGTCAGATAGCCGATGTCGATCCCCGCGAGGTCGGCCACCGCATAGGGTCCCATGGCAAAGCCGAACGCCTCCAGCGCGCGGTCCACCTGGAACGGCGAGGCCCCCTCCAGCACCATGATGTCGGCGGCGGTGCGATAGTGTTTCAGAATGCGGTTGCCGATGAACCCGTCGCAGACCCCGGCGCGGACCGGCACCTTTTTCAGCGCCTTGGCCAGCGCAAAGCCGGTGGCGGTGACATCGGGCGCGGTCTTGTCCGCCACGACGATCTCAAGCAGCCGCATCACATGCGCCGGGCTGAAGAAGTGCAGCCCGATCACGTCCTGCGGCCGCCGGGTGATGGCGGCGATGTCGTTCACGTCCAGATAGCTGGTGTTCGTGGCCAGGATCGCCCCGGGTTTGGCGATCTCGTCCAGCTTGCCGAACACGTCCTTCTTCACATCCATCGATTCGAACACGGCCTCGATGATCAGGTCGGCGGTGGCGAGGCTGTGGTAGTCGTCGGTTGTGACCAGACGATCGGCCAGCAGCATGTCGCGCGCATCCGCCCCCAGCTTGCCACGCTTCACACTGTCGGCCAGCGTGCGGGCGATGCCGGTGTGGGCGCGCTCCACGGCCTCGGCGTCGCGTTCGATCAGCGTGACCTTCAGCCCGTTCAGAAGGCAGGCCACGGCGATGCCGCCGCCCATCGTGCCGCCACCGATGACGCCGACATGCGCCAGCGTGCGGGGTTGGATGCCCTTGATCTCGGGCAGGTTGGCGACCTTCCGCTCGGCAAAGAAGGCGTGGATCATCGCCGCCCGTTGCGGGGTCTGCATCAGCTCCCAGAAGGCCTCGCGCTCCATGGCGCGTCCTTCGGCAAAGGGCAGCTTGGTGCCCAGTTCCGCAACCTCGATGCCCTTCAGGTGGCAAACGTGGCCGGGGTTCGCGCGGGCGACCTTTTTCTTCAGGGCGGCCAGGGCCTCGGCGTCGGTCGGTGGCACGGGCAGTTCGCTGACGCGGCGCACGGGCAGCCCCTCGGCCAGCACCTTGCGGGCAAAGGCCATGCCAGCCTCGAACGGTTCGGCGGTGGACAGCTCATCGACGATCCCCAGCGCCAGGCAGTCGGCGGCGCTGACCTGCCGGGCAGAGGTGAAGATGTCCGAGGCCGCGACCACGCCCACCAGACGCGGCAGGCGCTGGGTGCCGCCCGCGCCGGGGATCAGGCCCAGGTTCACCTCGGGCAGGCCGACGCGCGCGCCCTTCAGCATGACGCGATAGTGGCACCCCAAGGCCACCTCGAACCCGCCGCCCAGGGCCGTGCCGTGGATCACGCAGACAACCGGCTTTTCCAGCGATTCGATCACCTGGATCGCGTCGGGTAGATGCGGCTCCAGTGGCGTCTTGCCGAATTCGGTGATATCCGCCCCGGCGATGAATGTGCGCCCTTCGGCCACCAGGACGGCCACCTTTTCAGGCGACGCCGCAAAGCGGTTGGCGGCATCGACCAGGCCCTGCCGCACGGCCAGGCTGGTCGCGTTCACCGGCGGATTGTCGATGCGGAACACGGCGATGTCACCGTGGGTTTCGTAGCGAACGGGACCTTCCATGGCGAACTCCTCTCAGGTCGGAACAGGGGACGCGCCCTGCGGCGCGGCGAAAAGCGAATGGCCGATACGGCGGCCGGTGCGAACCAGATCCTCGCCGATCGTCTGACGGGCGGCGGCATCCAACTGGCCCGACAACGAGATGCTGGACATACCATAGCGCGGCTGCCCCCGCGCATCCAAGATCAGCGCGCCGATCACATCCACCCCCACATAGAGTTGACCGAGATCCTCGGCATAGCCCAGACGCGCGGCGGTTTCGATGCTGGCGCGGTAGGCGGCAAAATCCGCCGGCGGCGATTCCCAGCGCAGGGTCTCGAAATGATGACGGATCTCGGTTTCCGAAAGGGCGCGATGCGCCGCCAGGACCCGGCCGACACCGCCGGTATAGACCGGCAGGCGTTTGCCCAGAGGAAGGTTCACGCGCGTCGCACCCGGGTCGAAGGCGCGCTCGATCAACACGATCCGGTCGTCGCCGGTGATATGCCACAGGCACATGAGGACGCGGTAGTCCTGGGCCATGCGCTGCAACTCGGGCCGGATCAGGTCGCCGGGGTTGGTGCCCAGAACGCCCACCGCCAGTTCGACCAGTCCCATCGCCGGGCGATAGGTCTTTGCCTGCGCGTCGAAGCTGACCAGCCCTTCGGCGGCCAGGGTGCGCAGGATGTTGAAACAGGTCGATCCGTTGATGTCGGTCGCCCGGGCGATGGCCGTCACCCCCTGGGGCCGCCCCTGCGCCGCCAGATGGCGCAGGATGCGCAGCGCGTGAACCAGTGCGCCGACCGGCCGGGCAGAGGAGGATTCGTCGCTCACGAGGGGCGTTCTTCCTTTGGAATGCCATTTTCTATCGAGAAGAACTAACGGCAGACCGCGAGTCGGGCAACCCCCGCTGTGGCGGGTGTCGTGGCGTCATGGAGAGGGGGGATGGTGGGCGATGACGGACTCGAACCGCCGGCATTCTCGGTGTAAACGAGACGCTCTACCAACTGAGCTAATCGCCCGCCCCGCCCCCGATAGCGCAAAGCGCCGGGGGGCTGCAAGCCATGTGCGCGTTAAGGGGCTGTTAACCGGAGTCGCGTCAGACTGGGCGGATGCGATACCTTGCCCTGCTCTGCCTGATGCTGACGGCCTGTGCCTCGCCCGACCGGGCGTTCTGGGGCAGCGACCCCGTGCCCGTTCGCATCGACGGACGCGACTATGCGGTCTATGTCCGGCGCGACACCGCGCCCCCCCGGGTGCAGGTGATCCGCCTGGGCTATGCGCATCGGGCCGAGCATCCCGCAATCGTCGCGGCGATGGGCCAGGCGGCGGAACAGGGCAGCGGCTGCGCCCTGATGGCCGGCAGCGCGCGCGGGGACAGCGGCGTCATGACCGCCCGGCTGTCCTGCTGACGGGGCTGACCGGGCGCCCGCCCGAAACATTCCCGTTCCCGCATGTTTTCAGCGCGACTTTGCGCGAGATCAAGGAAACGTGAGGGCCGATCGCTAGGATCGCCGGAAAACACCTATGGGGGACGCGATGGTCCGTTTGATGATGCTGCTTTATTCGATCGTCGGCACGACACTGGCCGGGATCGGGGTCGTCGCTGCGGTGACGATGAACCTGTATGACTTCCGCTCGATCATCGTCGCGGCCGCGATCGGTGCCGTGGTCGCGTTGCCGGTCGTCTGGATCGTGGCGAAAAAGCTGGAAAACGCCTGATCAGGCGCCCAGCGGCCCCAGGAACACACGCAGCGCCGCCTCGAACTCGCGCGGTTTCTCGGCGTGCAGCCAATGGCCGGCGCCGGGAATCCTGGCCATTTTCGCCTGCGGAAACAGTGCGCGGATATGCGCGCGATCCTGCGCCTTGACGTAATCGGACAGAGCGCCCGTCAGGAACAACGCGGGTTTGTCAAAGGGTGTCAGGGCCGAATCATCGATCCAACCCGTCGTCGCCGTCATGCGCCGTTCCAGCGCATCCAGGTTCAGCCGCCAGCGCGGCGGAGTGGCCCGCAGATCCAGCGACTGCAGCAGAAAGGCGCGCACGCCGGCGTCCTGCACGCTGGCTGACAGGCGGCGGTCGGCCTCCATCCGGCTGTCCAGCCCGGTCAGGTCGAGGCCGCGCATCGCATCGATCAGGTGGTTCTGGCTGTGCGGGTAGGCAACCGGCGCGATATCGGCGACCACCAGCCGGCACACCCGGTCGGGCCGGGTCAGGGCCAGCAGCATCGCCGCCTTGCCGCCCATCGAATGCCCCAGCACATCCATCGGATGCCCCTCGGTGTCGATCACGCGGCCAGATCGGCGGCCATTGCGGGGTAACTGTGGTCGTCGTCCCAAGCTGTTCGCATGATTGCGCATGTCCACCGCGATCACCCTGCGGCTGTCGGACAGGCGCTTGGCGATCGCGCCCCAGTTCCGCCCGAGCCGAACAGGGCCCGTGCGCGATCAGCAAGGTCGGCAGGTCGGTCGGGCTGCCGTGGCGGGTGAAGGTCAGCAGGGGCATGGATCAGTTCTCGTCGGGGTGGGCGGCCTCAGGCAAGGCGGCGAGAGCCGTCATCAGCGCGACGCAAAGAAACAGATACCACGACCCCAGCGTCGCGAAACTGACGGGATCGTGGGTTTCTGCCCGTCATACAGCCGGTTCCGTCAGCGTTCCCAGATTTTCGGCCAGCCAGACACCCAGCGCGGATAGCAGCAGCGACAGCAGCATCGGCATGCGCCAGCGCCGCCCCTGCATCGGCGTGAAGAAACCAGGTGCGGCCGCTGAACAGCAGGACCGTGGCCGCCATCAGCCAGATCCGCAGGTCGATCCAGAGATGCTGCGTGAAGAAATTGACGTAGATCGCCAGCGTCAGGAACACGGTGGGCCAAAGCGGTGGAAAGGGGCGAATCGCATGTCAAAGATGCGGATCATGCGCAGGACGCAAACCCCGACGGCCGCATACATGGCCCCCGACGAACAGCGGCACATTGCCCAGCGTGAACAGCCCGGTGTCAGGATAGGTCCAGTTCCCGGCGGCGGTGTTATACCACTCATCCCCATTCCGAGGGCGGAAAAGCCGACCAGCGCCGCACTTCCTCGCGCGACTCGAGGCGCAGCGCGAGGAACAGGCGTGCGCCCAGCGCGACCGGAACAGCGCGTCATTGCGCGCCATGCCCCAGTCGTCGCGCCAGATCATCGTCGAGATCGCGATCGCGACCAGCAGGATCCCGCCACAGAGCTCCGGCCCAAAGATGCTTGAGGACGAACATGGCGGGTTCCGCCATGGCCGAGGGCAGCCGCGCGCATGGCATCACCCAGCGCGCGTTCCAGCTGGCGGGTGGCGGTCACCAGCGGTCACATCCCGGGATAGGGCGGGAAGCGATCACAGGGCTTTGACCTTGCGCGCACCGCCCCTCGACAGCCGCGTTGCCGCATCGCCATTGGCGCAGACCGTCCACGACCTCGACGATCCAGTCGGCGACCGGCGGAACTCGGCCTCGCCGAAGCCGCGCGTGGTGCCGGCAGGCGTGCCCAGCCGGATGCCCGAGGTCACAAGGGTTTTTCAGGGTCGAACGGCACTCCGTTCTGTTGCAGGTGATATGCGCGCGGCCCAGTGCGGCCTCGGTCGCCTTGCCCGTCACCGCCTTGGGCCGCAGGTCGGCCAGCATCAGGTGGTTGTCGGTTCCGCGGACACGATGTCGATCCCGCCCTTCGCGAGCTGATCCGCCATTGCCTGCGCGTTCTTGACGACCTGCGCCGCGTAGTCCTGAACCCGGCTGAAGCGCTTCGCCAAAGGCGACAGCCTTGGCGGCGATCACATGCATCAACAGGCCGCCCTGCAGCCCCGGGAAACGGCCGAGTTGATCTTCTTGGCGATCGCCTCGTCATTGCACAGGATCATGCCGCCGCGCGCCTGCGCGGGATTTGTAGCGTCGTGGTGGTGACGACTCGGCAGGGCGGGGCGAGGGGTGCTGACGCCCGCGACCAGACCGGCGATATGCGCCATGTCCCCATGCAGGATCGCGCCGACCTCGTCCGCGATCTTGCGGAACGCGGCCCAGTCCCAGATGCGCAGAATAGGCGGTGCCGCCGGCCAGATAAGCTTCGGGCTGCTCCAGCGCCTTGGCGCGCACGTCGTCCATGTCCAGAAGCTGGTCCTGCTGGCGCACGCCGTAGCTGACCACATTGAACCGCACTTGCCCGACATGTTGACCGGCGACCCATGCGTCAGGTGCCCGCCCGAGTTCAGGTCGCCCATGAACGCCTCGCCTGGCGCCGCAGAAGCGCGGTACGGCCTGGTTCATCTGGCTGCCCGAGTTGGGCTGGACGTTGGCGAACTGGCAACCAAACAGTTCGCGCCTGATCGCCAGCCCTCGGCACGTCACATACTGGCAGCCATAATACCGTTTGCCCGGATACCCTTCGGCATACTTGTTGGTCATGACCGAGCCCTGCGCCTGCATCACCGCCCCGGAGACGATGTTCTCGGAGGGCGATCAGTTCGATCTCGTCGCGCTGACGGCCCAGCTCGGAAGCCGATCGGCGCGGGCGATCTCAGGTCGCGGGTGGCGAGTCTTCAGTGAAAAGCCGGTCGAGGGGTCCATGCGCGTCTCCGCTGTGGGGCCTCGGTTGATCCGGTCGGGATGTGGCGCCTTTTTATCGCAGGGCGCGCGCGAAAGCGCCGGAAAACGCCGCATTGCGTGACGGATGCGAAATGCCCTTTCCGATTGCGGGCCGCCAGCGCATTTGCGAAACCTCTGTCAGACAGCGCGCAGAAGGGAAGGCATCATCGTGGCACACCGACAGGCCAAACGCGGGCCGATCGTGTTTCCTGCAAGCCAGACCGAGGTCGCCCAGTGGCCCGCGCGGACCCGGTCCATCTATGGCGACGCGCCCTTGCAGCAGGCAGGCGTCATCGTCGCGCTGGGCGGCGACGGTTTCATGCTGAGACCCCTGCACGCAACCCAGCACCGCGACGTGCCGGTTCATGGCATGAACGGGGGCGCGATGGGGTTCCGGATGAACTCGTTTGCCACCGAGGATCTGCCCGCCAAGGCTGGACGCGGCGCAGGAAACCGTGCTGAACCCGCTGGCAGTAAGGCGACGGACGCCCCGTATTGTATCCACGAGGCGCTGGCCATCAACGAAGTCTCGCTTCTGCGCGAGGGGCCACAGGCGGTGCGCTTGCGGATTACCGTGGACGGGCTGGTGCGCATGGAGGAACTGGTCTGCGACGGCGCGCTGCTGGCCACGCCTGCGGGGTCCACGGCCTACAACTATTCCGCCCACGGGCCGATCCTGCCGATCGGCGCCGACGTGCTGGCCCTGACCGCGATGGCCGCCTTCCGTCCCCGTCGCTGGCGCGGGGCATTGCTGCCGAAATCAGCCGTGGTGCGTTTCGATGTGCTGGACCCGGAAAAGCGCCCGGTCATGGCCGACGCCGATGCCCAGCCCGTGCGCAATGTCGTGTCGGTCGAGATCCGCTCGGAGCCGCGGGTGAAGCACCGCTTGCTGTTCGACCCCGGGCACGGGCTGGAGGAACGCCTGATCCGTGAGCAGTTTTTCTAGGCAGGAACAGGGGGGGCTGTCCGCCCCCCTCGCCCTGCGGGCTCACCCCCCGAGCGTATTGGCGACAAGATGATGAACAATTCGATTCAAATTGTTCGGGATCGCCCCCTCACCTTGTCCCAAATACGCTGCCCGATCTCCACCAGGCACTGCGGCCGAGAGGATCAGACCCTCGGCTGTGCGTGTTCCACCAGGCGCGCAAAGAAGCTGGCCCCGATCGGGGCGATGGCGTCGTTGAAATCATAGCGCGGGTGGTGCAGCCCGGCACTGTCGCCCTGTCCAAGGAACAGATAGGCGCCCGGTCGGCGTTCCAGCATGAAGGCGAAATCCTCGGCTCCCATCACCGGGTCGCATTCGCCGGTCGCGCGGCCGACCTCGGCGGCGACGCGGGTGGCAAAGGCGGTTTCGCGCTCGTGGTTCACGGTGGCGGGGTAGCCGCGTTCGTAAGCGATCTCGGCGGTGCAGCCCATGGCGGCCGCGACGCCCTGCACGATCTGGTGGCAGCGGGTTTCGACCATGTCCTGCACTGACCTGTCATAGGTGCGGACCGTCGCGCAGAACCAGCCGGTTTCGGGAATGATGTTGTCGGCGCTGCCGGTGTGTATCTGTGTCACGCTGATCACCAGCGCATCGGTGCCGCGGCGGTTGCGGCTGACGATGGTTTGCAGGGCGCTGACCATCTGCACGATGGCCGCGACGGGATCGACGGTTTCCTCGGGGTGGGCGCCATGCCCGCCACGGCCGGTGACGGTCACGGTCAGGGTATCCACGGCGGCCATGATCGGTCCGGTGCGGGTTTCAAATCGCCCTTCGTCCATGCCCGGGGCGTTGTGCAGGGCATAGACCTGGGTGATGGCGAACCGTTCCATGATCCCTTCCTCGACCATGACGCCGGCGCCACCCCCCCATTCCTCGGCCGGTTGAAAGATGAGGGCGACGCGGCCCGCGAAATTGCGGGTTTCCGCCAGATAGCGTGCCGCCCCCAACAGCATCGTGGTGTGGCCGTCATGGCCGCAGGCGTGCATCTTGCCCGGAACGGTCGAGGCATGGGGCAGGTCGGTTTCCTCGGTGATGGGCAGGGCGTCGATATCGGCGCGCAGGCCGATGGTCGGGCCGTTTCCCTGGCCCTCGATGATGGCGACCAGGCCGGTTCGGGCGATGCCTTCGTGAATCTCGGTGATGCCGAAGTCGCGCAGGCGGCGCGCGATGAAGGCGGCGGTTTCCTGACAGTCAAAGCGGGTTTCGGGGTGCTGGTGCAGGTGGCGGCGCCAGGCTTTCATGTCCTCGGCGTAATCGGCGATGCGGTTGAGGGCAGGCATGGTGGACTCCGGCGGCTGGCGATGCGATGGAGGGGCAGCATCGGCAATAAACCAGGTGGGCGCAATGGCCGACGATCCGCTGATTCACGACGCTGAGGGCGGGCTGGACCGCCTTGCGATGATCATGGCGCGGCTCAGGTCGCCGGAAGGGGGCTGTCCCTGGGACCTGGAGCAGGACTTTGACACGATCGCCCCCTACACGATCGAGGAAGCCTATGAAGTCGCCGACGCCATCGCGCGGCGCGACTGGGACGCGCTGAAGGGCGAATTGGGCGACCTGATGTTCCAGTCGGTCTATCATGCGCAGATGGCGGCCGAGGCCGGCCTGTTCACCCTGGACGATGTGCTGCGCGGCATCGCCGACAAGATGGTCGCGCGCCATCCGCATGTCTTTGGCGACGAGACCATCGCCACCGCAGCCGCCCAGACGGATGCCTGGGAGGCGCGCAAGGCGCGTGAACGTGCGGCCAGGGCGCAGACCGGGGTGCTGGATGACGTGCCGGTCGGTCATCCGGGGCTGACCCGGGCGGTCAAGCTGCAAAATCGTGCGGCGCGGGTCGGGTTCGACTGGCCCGAGGTGTCGCAGGTGGTGGACAAGATCGCCGAGGAAGCGCGCGAGCTGACCGAGGCCGCCCCCGAGGACCGGTTCGAGGAGTATGGCGACCTGCTGTTCGTCATGGCCAATCTGGCCCGCCATCTGGATATCGACCCCGAGGCTGCGCTGCGGGCCGCGAATGACAAGTTCACGCGCCGCTTCCGCGCCATCGAGGCCGCCCTTGCTGCCCGGGGACGGCGGCCCGAGGAGTCGGATCTGGCGGAAATGGACGCGCTGTGGAACGCGGCCAAGGTTGCCGAGAAGGGCTAGCCCTGGCGCATCGGATCGGGCAGGCTGCGACGCACACATCTGGAGAGATCATGCGCCCGGTCACCTTTGCCGCCACGCAATTCGCCTGTTCCTGGGATCGTGATGACAACATCGCACGGGCAGAGGCCCTGGTGCGGGCCGCTGCCGATGACGGTGCACAGGTGATCTTGCTGCAGGAACTGTTCGAGACACCCTATTTCTGCGCCGAACAGCACGCGCGACATCTGACTCTGGCGGTGCCGCTGGAGGAAAACCGCGCCGTGCAGCATTTCGCGACCCTGGCGCGCGCCTTGGGCGTGGTGTTGCCGATCTGCGTCTACGAGCGCGCGGGGAACACGCTGTTCAACACCGTCGCCATGCTGGATGCGGATGGTGCGACCCTGGGCCTTTATCGCAAGACGCATATTCCGCAGAACCCGGGGTATGAGGAGAAATACTATTTCACCCCCGGCGACACCGGCTTTGTCACCTTTGGCACCCGGTTCGGCCGGCTGGGTGTGGGGATCTGTTGGGATCAGTGGTTTCCCGAAACCGCCCGCGCGCTGGTGCTGAACGGCGCCGAGGCGATCCTGTATCCCACGGCGATCGGTTCGGAGCCCGCGGATCCGGCCTATGACAGCCAGCCGCATTGGCAGCGCGTCATGCAGGGCCACGCGGCGGCGAACATGGTGCCGGTCGTGGCCTCGAACCGGATCGGGCACGAGACCGAGGGGGCGACACCGATCACCTTTTACGGAAGTTCGTTCATCGCGGACCAGACCGGTGCGCTGGTGGCGCAGGCAGACCGGGCGACGCAGGCCCATGTCACGGCGACGTTCGATCTGGACGCGGTGGCCGCGTTCCGGCGTGGATGGGGCTGCTGGCGCGACAGGCGGCCGGGACAGTATGGCGTGCTGGCAGGGCACGGGGCGCACGCATGACGATCCGCATCGCGATGTGGTCGGGACCGCGCAACCTGTCGACCGCGATGATGTATGCGTTTGCCGCGCGGGGCGATTGCAGCGTGACGGACGAGCCATTCTATGCGGCCTATCTGGCGCTGACCGGCTTGCAGCATCCGATGCAGGACGCGGTTCTGGCCAGTCAGCCGACGGACCCCGACGCGGTGCGGTTGACCGGCGCGGCGCCGGGTGGCGCGGCGATCTGGTATCAAAAGCACATGACCCAGCATATGCTGGCGCCGATGCCGCGGGGGTGGATGGCCGAGTGTCGGCATGCGTTCCTGATCCGCCATCCGGCGCGGGTGGTGGCGTCCTATGTTCGCAAACGCGAATCGCCCGCGCTGGAGGATCTGGGTTTCGCCCAGCAGCGCGTTCTGTTCGACCAGGTGGCGCAGCGGACCGGCAAGGCGCCACCCGTGATCGATTCGGCGGATGTTCGGGCCCGGCCCGGGGCGATGTTGCGCGCGCTCTGCGCGGCGTTGGGCATTGCCTATACGGACCGGATGCTGCACTGGCCGGCTGGGCCGAAGCCCTATGACGGCGTCTGGTCGCCGGTCTGGTATCAGGCGGTTCATGCCTCGACAGGGTTCGACGCGGCCGAGGGGCCGTTGCCCGCGCTGCCCGCCGCCTATGCGACCCTGGCCGACGGGGCGATGGCGGATTTCGAGGCCCTGGCCGCGCATCGTTTGCGCGGGATCTGAGCGCCGGGGGCCAGCCCCCGGACCCCCGGGATATTTGGGGCACAAAGATGGGGGCGGGGCGCGCGCCGGATGCGGACAATTTTCACCAGATTGTTCCGGCCCGGGAGGAGCGCGATTGGCGGGGACGGCCCGCGTGCCCCTGCGGAATGCGAAAACGCCGCCCGGGGCGGGGCGGCGTTTGCAGGATCGAGACGCTGGCGGATCAGCGCGTTTCGACATCCAGGTAGTCGCGGCGCGGCGCACCGGTGTAGAGCTGGCGCGGGCGGCCGATCTTCAGTTCCGGATCCGAGATCATCTCTTTCCATTGCGCGATCCAGCCCACGGCGCGCGACAGCGCGAAGATCGGGGTGAACATCGACGTGGGGAAGCCCATCGCCTCGAGGATGATGCCCGAGTAGAAATCGACGTTCGGGTAGAGCTTTTTCTCGATGAAATAGGGATCTTCCAGCGCGATCCGCTCCAGTTCCTTGGCGACCTTGAGCGTTTCGTTGTCATGGATGCCGAGGAGGTCCAGAACCTCGTCGGCCGATTCCTTCATCACCTTGGCCCGCGGATCGAAGTTCTTGTAGACGCGATGGCCAAAGCCCATCAGGCGGAACGGGTCGTTCTTGTCCTTGGCGCGGGCGATGAATTCCGGAATGCGGTCGACCGTGCCGATCTCGCGCAGCATTTCCGGCAGGCCTGGTTGGCGCCGCCATGGGCGGGCCCCCACAGGCAGGCGATGCCGGCGGCGATGCAGGCGAAGGGGTTGGCCCCGAGGAACCGGCGAGGCGCACCGTCGACGTCGAGGCGTTCTGCTCGTGATCGGCGTGCAGCATCATGATGCGGTCCATCGCCTTGGCGAGGATCGGATCGACAACGTAATCCTCGGCCGGGACGGCGAAGCACATGTGCAGGAAATTGCCCGCGTAATCGAGCGAGTTCTTCGGATAGACGAAGGGCTGGCCGATCGAATACTTGTAGGCCATGGCGGCGATCGTCGGGATCTTGGCGATCATGCGGATCGCCGCGACCTCGCGCTGCCATTCGTCGTTGATGTCGGTCGAATCGTGATAGAACGCCGACATCGCGCCGACCACGCCGACCGTGGTGGCCATGGGATGCGCGTCACGGCGGAAGCCGCGGAAGAAATACTGCATCTGCTCGTGGACCATGGTGTGTTTGGTCACACGGGTTTCGAAGTCGATCATCTGCTGGGCGGTGGGCAGTTCCCCGTAGAGCAACAGGTAGCACACTTCGAGGTGGTGCGATTTGTCGGCCAGCTGTTCGATCGGGTAGCCGCGATACAGCAGCTCGCCCTTGTCGCCGTCGATATAGGTGATGGTCGAGGAGCAGCTTGCGGTCGAGGTGAACCCGGGATCGTAGGTGAACACGTCACCCTGGCCATAGAGCTTGCGGATATCGAGAACATCCGGCCCGGCGGTGGGCGAGTAGATCGGCAACTCCAGCGAGGTATCGCCAACCGTGAGTGTTGCACTTCTCTTGGATTCGACCATCGCGTCCCTCGCTTCTCAAGTTGGCGGCCCGGCGCACCGGGGCCGTGGTTGCTCAACCCCCGTTCGCGGCATCGGTGAGCCGCGCCAGGGTCTCGTTGCGTCCCAGAACAATCATCATGTCGAACACACTCGGCGACACGGTCCGACCGGCCAGCGCCGCCCGCAGAGGTTGGGCAAGCTTGCCGAGTCCGAGGCCGTGTTGCGCGGCGGTTTCGCCCACGATGGCTTCGAGTCTCTCGCGATCCCAGCTAGCATTTTGCAGATGCGGCGTCAATTCGCCCAGTATACGACGGGATACAGAATCCAGCGATTTCGCGGCCTTCTCGTCTGGAACGATCGGCCGCTCGCTCAGGACAAACTGAGCCCTTTCAAGGATTTGCCCATAGCTTTTGGCCTTGTCCTTGAGCTGGGGCATCGCCCGCGACAGCCCGTCGCGCTGTGCGGCGGTCAGGGCAGGGGCACCGGTGGCGGCGAGGAAGGACTCAAGTTCATGCAGCGCCGCGGCGTCATCCATCACCGAGAAGTGCTGTGCAGTCAGATGGTCCAGCTTTTTCAGGTCCAGGCGGGCCGGCGCGCGCCCGATTCCCCCCAGGTCGAACCAGTCGACCGCCTGCGCGTCGGTGAAGAATTCGTCATCCCCGTGGCTCCAGCCCAGGCGTGCCAGATAGTTGCGGATCGCAGCCGCGGGGTAGCCCATGCGTTGATAATCCTCGACCCCCAGCGCGCCATGGCGTTTCGACAGTTTCTTGCCGTCCTCGCCATGGATCAGCGGGATATGCGCGAATTGCGGCAGGTCCCAGCCCATCGCCTGATAGACCTGCGATTGCCGCGCCGCGTTGTTCAAATGGTCATCCCCCCGGATCACATGCGTCACGCCCATGTCGTGATCGTCGACGACCACGGCCAGCATGTAGGTGGGTGTACCGTCAGAGCGTAAACAAACCATGTCGTCGAGTTGATCGTTGCGGAACACCACGCGGCCCTGAACGGCGTCATCGATCACCGTTTCGCCGTCGCGCGGGGCCTTCAGGCGGATCACATGGGGCGCATCGGGATGCGTGGCGGGGTCGGCATCGCGCCAGGGGCTTTGAAACAGCGTGCTGCGCCCCTCGGCGCGGGCGGCCTCGCGGAAGGCCTCGATCTCGTCCTGGGTGGAAAAGCACTTGTAGGCATGGCCACGCGCCAGCATCGCAAGGGCGACCTCGGCGTGGCGCGGCGCGCGTTCGAACTGGCTGATCGCGTCTCC
The DNA here is from genome assembly GCA_020637555.1 of Rhodobacter sp. Lineage (GTDB taxonomy): Bacteria > Pseudomonadota > Alphaproteobacteria > Rhodobacterales > Rhodobacteraceae > Pararhodobacter. The sequence goes on from JACKKF010000004.1 coordinate 62,950, forward strand.
GTCCCAATCCAGCCCCAGCCATGTCAGGCCGGACAGGATCGCCGCCGTGGCCTCGGGGGTGGAGCGGGCGCGGTCGGTATCCTCGATCCGCAACAGGAACCGGCCGCCGCGCCCGCGTGCGTAGAGCCAGTTGAACAACGCCGTGCGCGCGCCGCCGATGTGCAGGAACCCCGTGGGCGAGGGGGCGAAGCGGGTGACGACGGGGGCTGACATCGGACGTTAACCTTTCGGAAACCACGGGGGATCTAAGCTGCGCCAAGCTCTAGGCAATGAGACAGGCAAGAACAAGTGTCGAGCCCTGCCGCCCATGACCAGGCCGCCGTTTCCCCTTTCGTGCCGATGGCCGGTGCCCTGGGGGCGGTTGCGTGCGCGCGGGGCCATCTGTTCCCGCTGGTGCCGGTTCTTCTGGGAACCGGCGTCGGAACCTATTTCGCCCTGCCGGCGGAACCGGGGGGGCTGGCGCTGGCGCTGCTGGCCGCCGGGCTGATCCTGTCCCTTGCCGTCGCGTTGCGTGGCCCGGCGGACTGGCGCCCCCTCGCTCTGGCGCTGGGGCTGTTGCTGGCGGGGCCGCTGCTGGCCTCGCTGCGCACGCATCTGGTGGCCGCGCCGGTTCTGGGATGGCATCGCTATGGCCCGATCGAGGGGCGGATCGTCGCCATCGACCGGTCCGGCAGCGATGCCGTGCGCCTGACCCTGGACCAGGTGGTTCTGCCCGGGATCGCCCCGGCGCGTGTGCCCGGTCGGGTGCGGATATCGGTTCTCGGGCCGCTCGATATCGACCCGGTCGCGGGCCTGCGGATTGCCCTGACCGGCCATCTGGGGCCCCCGGGCCCGCCGGTTGAACCCGGGGGTTTCGATTTCCGCCGCTTCGCCTGGTTCGAGGGGCTGGGGGCGGTCGGCTACACCCGCAGCCCGGTGGTGACGCTGGCGCGGCCTGAACCCGGCCCGATCCTGGCCTTGACGCGCCTGCGACACCGCATCGCCGACGGAATCCGGCGGCGCATCCCCGGCGAGGAGGGCGGCTTTGTCGCCGCGATCCTGACCGGCGACCGGTCCGGTGTCGGATTGCGGACGACCGAGGCCTTGCGCCGGTCCAACCTGGCGCATCTTCTGGCGATCTCGGGGCTGCACATGGGGCTGCTGACCGGTGTCGTCTATGGGGTTCTGCGGGCCTTGCTGGCGCTGGTTCCGCCGCTGGCGCTGAACTGGCCGATCCGACGTCTGGCCGCGCTGGGGGCGCTGGCGGCGGCGGCGGCCTATCTGGCGCTGTCGGGCGGCAATGTCGCGACGCAGCGCGCCTTTGTCATGGCCGCGGTCATGCTGGGCGCGGTCATGGCGGACCGGCGCGCGGTGTCGCTCAGGTCGGTTGCCCTGGCGGCGCTGGTGGTGCTGGTCTGGCGACCCGAGGCGATCCTGTCGGCCGGGTTCCAGATGTCCTTTGCGGCGACGGTCGCGCTGGTTGCGACATTCCGCTGGCTGCGCGAACGGCCGCGCGGCCCGCCGACGCGGATGCGGCGCTGGCTGGCGCCCGTGGGTGCGGCGGTGACGACCTCGCTGGTGGCCGGTCTCGCGACCGCGCCCTTCGCCGCGGCGCAATTCCATCGCGCGGCGGACTATGGCCTGATCGCGAACATCCTCAGCGTGCCCTTGATGGGGGTGCTGGTGATGCCGGCGGCCGTCCTTGCGGCGGCGCTCTGGCCGCTGGGGCTTGAAGGGATCGGACTGTCGCTGATGGCGCTGGGCACCCGCTGGATCCTGGGGGTCGCGACCTGGTTTGGTGGCATCGACGGGGCCTTGCGTCCGATCATGGCGCCGCATGGTTGGGTGATCCCCGCCCTGTCACTGGGGGCGTTGTGGCTGATCCTCTGGCCTGCGCGCGCCCGCTGGCTGGGGCTGACCGCCGTGATCGCGGCCCTTGTCGGCTGGGGGCTGACCACCCGGCCTGCCCTGCTGATCGACGGCGACGGCGCGCTGGTCGGGCTGATGACACCGGCCGGCCGGGCGCTGAGCCGCGCACGGGGTGCGGGTTACACCGCCCGCGCCTGGCTCGAGGCCGACGGCGACGGCGCGGATCAGGCCACCGCTGCCCTGCGCGCAGGCTTCACCCCGGTGGAAGGCGGCGTTGCCTTTACCTTTGACGGGGCGCCCTGGCTGCACCTGCCGGGACGTCGCGGGGCGCGGGCCCTGGCCGGACATTGCCACGGGGGGGTGCGGATCGTCACGGACGCGCGGCTGACCACCCCGCCCCAGGGGAACTGCAGCGTGCTGGATGCGTCGGTCCTGGCCGCGACCGGCGCCGTTGCCTATCGCCAGGCAGGAGCGCGGCAGACAGCGCACAACCAAAGCGGGCAACGCCCATGGGCCGCGCCATGATCGCGCAGTTCCTTCTGGTCAGAGGACCGCGCGTTTGTTACCGTTTCCGAAACAAACAGGCAAAAAAATGAGCAGTGTATCGGGTTTCAGCGGCGTGTATGCCGTCGAATGGGCGCAGACCGCGCCCGGGGACGAATGGGGCCTGCCGCCGGATCTGATGGCGGTTGGCATGTCATGGCGCTGGCGCGGCGACGCGCGCAGACTGGACGCCGGGACCGCGACGCTGTGGCTGGATGCGCCTGCCGACCGGGACGACCCGCGCCGCCGGGCGCGCGACCGGATGCGGCGCCTCGCGTTGGCGACCATTCCCCAGACCCAGGCCGATGCGGACCCCGAAAGCCCCCCGGATTCCATGCTTTTGACCGACGGACGCAGGGTCTATCCCGCACGGATCGTGCGGCAGGGCGCGCGCCTTCTCGCGGTCTTTCATCCGCTGTTGCCGCCGCCCGGTCGTGAATTGTGGGTCGCGGCCCTGACCCTGGGTGATTCCAGCCCGCGCGCTCGTCGGGCCGGGGTCATCTGCTTTCTGCCGGGCACGATGATTGCCACGCCCAAAGGCCCCCGGGCGATCGAGTCGCTGGTGCCCGGCGATCCGGTCCAGACGCGCGACAACGGCCCGCAGCCGGTGGTCTGGCGCGGTGAAACGCGGCTGTCGGGCGCGGAGCTCTATCTGCATCCGCATCTGCGGCCGCTGCGCATCCGGTCGGGTGCCTTGGCGAGCGGGCAGCCGGACGGTGACCTGCTGGTTTCTCCGGGGCATCGACTGCTGATGCGGGCACCCGGCGCGCTGGGCGGCGCCGAGGTTCTGGTCGCGGCCGAGGATCTGGAGGATGGACGCGCGATCCGCCGGGACTTTGGCATCGACTCGGTGCGCTATGTGCATCTGATGCTGGACCGGCACGAGATCATCACCGCGAATGGCCAGCCGTGCGAGAGCTTCCACCCGGGGCTGGCGGATTCGCGCGTGCTGGCCTGGCACGCCCGGTCGATCGAACGGGTCGCGCCCGGCCTGATCGGCGACCCGTCGCGGTTTGGCGATCCCGCGCGGCGCTGCCTTTCGCGGGGCGAGGCGGGGATTCTGACCGCCATGGCGGACTGACACCGCGAACCGGTCAGTCCTGCCGCCAGCGGCGCCGCGCCGCGCGGCCGCGAACGATCAGCGCGCCCACGCCGGGGCGCAGCAGGGGCAGATCGACGGCCAGCAGGATCAGCCCCAGGGGCAGCATCCAGAACCCCAGGATCGGCAGAAAGCCCAGGAACCCGCCGGCGATCAGCAGCAGCGCGGCGGGCAGCCGCAGCCAGAGCCGGCCGGGCGCCGTCAGGGTGCCCAACAGGCGGCCCAGCCGTGGAAACCGGCTTTCGATGCGGTCGATCTGGCGGGCGAAACGGCGGTTGCTGCGGCTCATCGGGGCCTCGGGGTCGGGATGGCGGGAGTCTGGTGTGTGCGGGGCGGATGCGCAAGAAAACACTGTTCACGACGGGGACATTGACTCTGACCCGCGGGGTTGTATAAGCGCGCCGTCCGGGTGCTTGCCACAGTGGCAGGGCGCCCGGTTTTCATTGGTGTTGGTGGCCCCCGCAAGGGGAAGCCTGTCGCCGGGGAGACCCGGAAAGGACAACGCCCTTCCGATTGCGAGAGAAGGAGATCAGCGATGACCAAACGCACCGCTGCCAAGTACAAGATCGACCGCCGCATGGGCGAAAACATCTGGGGCCGTGGCAAGTCGCCCGTCAACAAGCGGGAATACGGCCCGGGCCAGCATGGCCAGCGCCGCAAGGGCAAGATGTCCGACTTCGGCACCCAGCTGCGCGCCAAGCAGAAGCTCAAGGGCTACTACGGCGACGTGACCGAGAAGCAGTTCAAGCGCATCTACGCCGAAGCCGCCCGTGTGAAGGGCGACACCGGCGAGAACCTGATCGGTCTGCTCGAGCGTCGCCTGGACGCGGTTGTCTACCGTGCCAAGTTCGTCCCGACGATCTTTGCGGCCCGCCAGTTCGTGAACCACGGCCATGTGACCGTGAACGGCAAGCGCGTCAACATTGCCTCGTATCGCGTCAAGGAAGGCGATGTCGTCGCCATTCGCGACCGCTCGAAGCAGATGGCGCTGGTGCTCGAGGCTGTCGCCTCGGCCGAGCGTGACGTGCCTGACTATCTGGATGCGGACCATTCGAAAATGACCGTGACCTTCGTCCGCACCCCGAGCCTGGGCGATGTGCCCTATCCGGTGCAGATGGAGCCGAACCTGGTCGTCGAATACTACGCGAAGAACTGATCCGGCCACGGCTGAGGTCTTGCCTCTTGGAGGGCCGCGCCGGGGAACCGGGGCGGCCCTTTCGCGTATGGGGTTCGCGTATGGGGCCGGTGGGTGGCGGGGGGCCAGCCCCCCGCGCCCCCCGCCGGGAGGGTTTTCCACCCTCCCGGACCCTCCCGGAGCGTATTTTCGCCAAGATGATGCCGGGGGTGGGGCGAGCATGGCGAAGGCGGGTGGTCGCCTTGGCCGCGGCGAGGTAAACGCCATCAGGGGCGTCTGGGGAAGAACATGACCGATACCATCCGTGTGCAACCGGGGATCATGGACATCGCGCTGTATGTCAGTGGCGAAAGCACGCTGAAAGGGCGCGACGACGTGTTGAAGCTGTCGTCGAACGAAAACCCCTATGGCCCGTCGCCGCGCGCCATGGCGGCCTTTGCGGCGGCGGCGGGGCAGTTGCACCGGTATCCGGCGACGGATCATGCCGGACTGCGCGCGGCGATCGGTGCCGTTCATGGGCTGGATCCGGACCGGATCATCTGCGGCGTGGGCTCGGATGAGGTGCTTCAGTTCATTGCCCAGGCGTTTGCCGGTCCGGGGGACGAGGCGATCACCACCGAACACGGGTTTTCCATGTATCCGATCCTGGCGCACGCGGTCGGCGCAACCCCGGTCGAGGTGCCCGAACGCGCGCGGGTTGTGGACGTGGACGCGATTCTGGCGGCCGTGACCGATCGCACGCGGCTGGTGTTCATCGCGAACCCGGCGAACCCCACCGGCACGATGATCCCCGACGCCGATCTGCGCCGGCTGGCGCAGGGGCTGCCGGGCACTGTGGTGCTGGTTCTGGATGGTGCCTATGCCGAGTTTGCCGCAGGGTATGACGGCGGGGTGTCGCTGGTCGATGCGCATCCGAACGTGATCATGACCCGGACGTTTTCCAAGATCCACGGTCTGGGCGGCCTGAGGATCGGCTGGGGCTATGCGCAGCGGTCGGTGATCGACGTGCTGAACAGGATCCGGCAACCCTTCAACCTGTCGAATGCGCAGCTCGACGCGGCCGAGGCGGCGATGCGCGACGTGGCCTATACCCGCCATTGCGCAACCGAGAACGCGCGCTGGCGCGACTGGTTGCGCGCCGCGCTGGTGCAGATGGGCATCGGTTGCGACGAGAGCCACGCGAACTTCATCCTCGCGCGGTTCGCCAGCCCGGAGGAGGCCGACGGCGCCGATGCGGCGCTGAGGGCCGACGGCATTCTGGTGCGCAAGGTCGCCGGCTACAAACTGCCGGACTGCCTGCGGATCACGGTGGGCGACGAAGCGGCCTGTCGCCGCATCGTCGGTGTTCTGGCGGCGTTCAAGGGGGTGCGGTGATGGCGCGGGTGTATGAACGGGTTGCGCTGATCGGGCTGGGCCTGATCGCCGGATCGATGGCCCATGCCATGAAGCGGCACGGGCTGGCCGGGCATGTGGCGGGCCATGCCCGCAGCGCCGAGACGCGCGAAGCCGCCCGGCAGATCGGTTTCGTGGACAGCGTGCACGCCACTGCGGCCGAGGCCGTTCAAGGTGCGGATCTGGTGGTTCTGGCGGTGCCGGTGGGGGCGATGTCGGCCGTTGCGGCCGAGATCGCGCCGCATCTTCAACCCGGCACCACCTTGACGGATGTCGGTTCGGTCAAGCAGGCGGTGATCGACGCGGTTGGTCCCCATGTGCCCGAAAGCGTGCATTTCATTCCCAGTCATCCGCTGGCGGGGACAGAACACTCCGGGCCCTATTCCGGCTTTGCCTCGTTGTTTGAAAACCGCTGGTGGCTGCTGACACCGCCCGAGGGTGCCGATGAGGCGGCGGTTCAGAGGTTGCGCAGCCTGTATGAGGGGATGGGCGCCAATGTGGACACGATGGAGGCGGGTCATCATGACATGGTGCTGGCGGTGGTGTCGCATACGCCGCACCTGATCGCCTATACGATGGTGGGTGTCGCGGATCACCTGCGCCGTGTCTCGCAGAGCGAGGTCATCAAGTATTCGGCCACGGGGTTTCGCGATTTCACGCGGATCGCGGCCAGCGATCCGACGATGTGGCGCGACGTTTTCCTGACCAACAAGGAGGCGACGCTGGATGTCCTGGGGCGCTTCACCGAGGAACTCTTTGTGCTGCAGCGTGCGATCCGCATGGGTGACGGCGATCATCTGTTCGACTATTTCACCCGCACCCGCGCCATCCGGCGCGGCATCATCGAAGCGGGGCAGGATATCGACGCGCCAGACTTTGGCCGCGGCCGCAAGGGCTAGGCGGGTGCGGTCCGTCCTGCTGGCACTCGCTCTGACGGTGGCCTCGGGGGCCGCGCTGGCCGAGGTGCCCTGGCATTCGCTGTTTCCGCGCCCGCGCCCGGCGCAGCTGGGCGGACCTGTCAGCCCCGCGACCGACGGCGCCGTGGCGCAGGCCCTGTCGGGGGCTGTGGCACAAACGGTCCCCGGCTCGGTCGCCGAGGAAACGGCCCTCGCCGTTCCGCGCAGCCTGCTGCCGCGCCCGCGTCCGCCCGGGTTGCGGACGCCGTCCCGCCCGACGCAATCCGTGCGCGCGACCGCCCGTGCGACCGCCCCGCAGGAGGCCGGCCCGGTGCGCGCGGGGATCTGCAACACCCGCGGCCTGACCGGGCGCGAATTACCGCGCATCACCTCTGGCACGCGGGGCTGCGGCGTCGAGGCGCCGGTCAGCGTGACGGCCGTGCAGGGCATTCCGCTGTCGCGTCCGGCGACGCTGGGATGCGACGTCGCGGTGGCTTTCGACCGCTGGGTGCGTGACCAGATGCTGCCCGCGGTCGGCAATCGCGGCGGCGGCGTGGCCCAGATCCGCATCATCGGCGACTATTCCTGTCGCACCCGCAACAACCGACCGGGCGCCCGCATTTCGGAACACGGTCGCGGGCGGGCGATCGACTTTGCCGGGTATCGGTTGGCGAATGGCGATGTGGTGACGGTGCAGGGCGATTGGGACCGCGGCCGCAACGGGCGGGCGCTGGCGCGGATGTATGCGGGTGCCTGCGGGATCTTCGGCACCACGCTCAGCCCGAATTCGGACCGCTACCATCAGGACCATTTCCATTTCGACGTCGCCAGCTATCGCAGCGGCCCCTATTGCCGCTAATCGAACAGCGCAACCAGTTGCTGGGCCGAGGCGATGAGCCGCCCGTCTGCACCGTGCAGGGCCATGTCCTGCACCGAATACCCCTCGTCGGCCTGCAGGCTGGTCGTTCGGATGCTGATCCAGTCGTTTCGCACCGGGACCTGCGCCAGATCCAGCGACCAGGTGATGGTGCTGATCGGCGCGACCTTGCGAAAGCCTGTCATCGCCGCTGGCGGCAGGCTGTCGGCGATGCAGACCAGGGCGATCTCGGGCGGGACGTCGCGGTCGTCGGCCAGGCGGCTCCAGGTGGTGAATTCGGGCCTGTCCGATCCGCTGACCAGAAACGGACCGTCGGCCAGTTTCAGATCGAACTGCGCCAGAAAGTTCGGGCCGGCCCCCTTTGGCATGAAGGCCGGGCAGGCCTGGGGCGCGGGCAAGGCAGGGGCCGGCGCCCGGTCATGGCGGTGGTTGGTGTCCCGCGCGGCGCCAAAGACAAACAGCAGCGTCGCACCGAGATCGCCTTGCGAGTGGACCTCGACGCGGACGAAACTGCTGGTGCGGCCCGCGCGGATCAGGCGTGTGCGCAGCACCGCATCGGCCCCGACCGGGCGCAGATAGGCCACCTGCATCGACCTGAGGCGCGGCAGGTCCGGCAGCTCCAGGCGCGCGGCCGCCAGTGCCAGCGCGGCGGTGATGCCGCCAAAGGCGGTGCGGCCCTGCATCCACCCCTCGGGGATATGCGCGCGGATGCCGTCCGGGCCCGGGGCAAGCCCGCCCAGAAGCGTGCCGAGCGCACTCATTCCGCGGCCTTGCGGCGCAGGGGCGGTGGCACGACATCGTCGGGCAACGGCGAGACATAGGGCCGCGCGGCGGTGCGGGCGGCGAATTCGGCCCTGGCCTCGGCCAGCAGCGCCGGGTCATCCAGCAGCCGTTCGGCGGCACCCGCCATGGCCTTGGCCGCGTGGATCATGCCGCGATGCGCCATCGGCGATTTGCCCTGTGCCACCAGCTGCCAGGTGTGAAACGGTGTGCCCACGGCGCAGGTGGCGGCAACGCATTGCGTCAGGGGCATCTGCCAGCTGACATCGCCCACATCCGTTGATCCCGGCATGACCAGAGTTTCGGGCACCAGGGGCAGGGTGCCCTCGTGCAGGATGGGCGCATCGGCGGGGGCATCCAGGCCGAACATCCGATAGGCGGCGCCCACGTCCTGCGGTGTCAGGGTCTGGCGGATGGCGGCGGCAAAGCGGTGGTCCTCGGCGTCGAACCCCGCGCTGCCCAGGCGTTCCAGTTCGGCCTGCATCACCCGGTCCAGCACGCGGTTGGGCAGCAGGCTGGAACAGGCGCGGTCCACCTCGAATGTGACCTCGGTTTCGGTCATCATCGCCGCCCCGCGGGCGATCTTTGTCACGCGCTCGAACAGGGCCATGGCATCCGCCGGTTCGGGCGAGCGGATCAGGTAGAGCACCTCGGCATGGTCCTGCACCACGTTGGGGGAAATGCCGCCGGTCCGGGTGATGGCGCTGTGGACGCGGGCCTTTTCCGGCATGTGTTCGCGCATGTATTGCACCCCGACCGAGGTCAGCTCGACCGCGTCCAGCGCCGAACGGCCCAATTCCGGGCTGGCGGCGGCATGCGAGGCCCGGCCGTGAAAGCGGTAATAGACCTGCACATTGGCCAGCGACCGGCCCGGCGACACCGCGTTGAACGAACTGGGGTGCCACGAGAAGCTGGCGTCCACGCCCTCGAACGCGCCCGCGCGCGCCATGAAGGTCTTGCCCGAGCCGCCCTCTTCCGCCGGGCATCCATAATAGCGCACCCGCCCGGGGCGCCCGGACTCGCGCAGGTGGTCGCGCAGGGCCGTCGCGGCCAGCATGGCCCCGGCGCCCAGCAGGTTGTGACCGCAGCCATGACCGTTGCCGCCCTCGATCAGCGGTGTTTTCACCGCGACGCCCGCCGCCTGGCTGAGGCCGGCGAGCGCGTCGAATTCGCCCAGGAACGCAATCAGCGGCCCGCCCGCGCCCCATTCCGCCATGAAGGCGGTGGGAATGCCGGCCACGCGCTCGGTCACGGTGAAGCCCGCTTCACGCATCAGCGCGATCTGCTCGGCGACCGAGTGTGCCTCGGCATAGCGCAGTTCGGGGGTGTCCCAGATGCGGTCGGCCATCGCGGCATAGGCCGGTGCCAACGCATCGACCAAGGGGTCGGTCTGCGGTTGATTGGACATCGCGGTTCCCTCCAGTTCCTGCGCGTGTGCAGTCTGCGCGCGCCCGCCCCCGGGGATCAAGCCGTGACGTCGCGCTCAATACCCCGCGATGCGATCCACCCGATGCAGCAGCGGTTCGCCGGCGCGCAGACGGCGGATATTCTCGGCGATGACCCTGGCGGCGGTGGCGGGTCGGGTCTCGGCGGCGATATGGGGGGTGACGGTCACGCGGGGATGGGCCCAATAGGGATGCCCCTGTGGCAGGGGTTCGGTGCGAAAGACATCGAGCGTGGCCTGCGCCACCTGCCCGCTGTCGAGTGCCGCCAGCAGCGCGTCATCGTCGATCAGCGTGCCACGCCCGGGATTGATGATCGCGGCGCCCCGGGGCAGCCACCCCAGCGTTTCGGCGTCGAGGGTGTTTTCGGTCTCGGGCGTCGAGGGCAGCAAGGTCACGACGATCTGCGCCTGTTCCAGCACGGTGCGCAGCCCCTCGCGGCCATGATGGCATTCGATCATCGACACGTCCCTTGGCCCGCGGCTCCAGCCCAGAACGGGAAAGCCCAGGCAGGCCAGCGATTGCCCGCAGGCCGCGCCAAGCGCACCCAGCCCCAGCATCGCCACCGGGCGTTCGCCGGCGAGGGGGGGCATCACCGGTTGCCAGCGGGTGCGCGACAGCTGGTCCATGCCCAGATGCGCCCTGAGGGTGTGCCCCACGACATATTCCACCATGCCCTGCGTCAGCCCCGGGTCCACCATGCGGCACAGCGGTTGCGTCAGTGTCGGGTTGGTCACGATCCTTTCCACCCCGGCCCACAGGCTGAGCACGGCCTTGCAGCGCGTGTAGGGCGTGAAGTCATCGGGCGTGTCGCCACCCGGGGCGTAGATCATGACCTCGACCGCGCCGGGATCGCTGGCGGTGAGGGTCAGGGCGCTGTCGTCCAGTCCGGCCTCGCGCAAGGCGGCGCGCAGGGGCGCTTCCCAGGTCGGCCAGCGCCAGTCACCGGCGGCGAAAAGAATGGTCATGCGCGCTCCCTCGGGCGGTGAATGCAGGCCGATTGCACCAGGCCGAACCCGATGAGGATCATCAACATCGCCGATCCGCCATAGCTGACCAGGGGCAGGGGAACGCCCACCACCGGCGCCAGCCCCATCACCATCGCCATGTTGACCGCGAAATACAGGAAGAAGTTCGACGCGATCCCCAGGATCAGCAGCGCGGCAAACCGGTTCCTGGACTGCATCGCCGCGACCACGCAGGTGACGATGATGCCGACATACAGCGCCAGCAGGAACACGCCGCCGATAAAGCCGAACTCCTCGGCCAGGGTGTTGAAGATGAAGTCCGTCTGCTTCTCGGGCAGGAAATTCAGGCGCGATTGCGTGCCCTGCATGAACCCGCGCCCCGAAAGCCCGCCCGATCCCAGTGCGATCATCGCCTGATTGATGTGATACGAGGTTCCAAGCGGGTCCAGCGACGGGTCCAGGAACGTGTCGATCCGGCGGAACTGATAGTCGTGCAGCAACTGCCAGCTTGTCCCGCGCGAGGCGAACACGACGCTGATCAATCCCACCACCAGCGCGATGACGCCCCCGAAATACCACAGGCTCACACCGGCGAAGAACATCACCATCCCGCCGCCGCCGATGATCAGCAGCGCCGTGCCGAGGTCCGGCTGCTTCACCACCAGAAAGGCCGGCACCAGGATGATCAGCAGTGCCACGCCGACCCACAGCGGATGCGAGACCTTGCGAATATCCAGCCAGTCGTAATAGGCGGCGATTGCCATGATGACGGTGATTTTCGTCATTTCGGACGGTTGCAGCCGGATTGGCCCCAGCTCCAGCCAGCGTTGCGCGCCCATCCCGATCGAGCCGAAGAACTCCACCCCCAGCAGCAGCAGCACCGACACCGCATAGGCCATGCCCGCCATCGACCGCCAGAACCACAGCGGCACAAAGGCAATGACGAACATGACGGTGATCGACAGGGCAAAGCGTTGCATCTGCGGTTCGGCCCAGCGGCTGAAATCCCCGCCGGAAACCGAATAGAGCTGCAGGAAGCCGACGCAGGCGACGGCGCTCAGCAGCAGCACCAGCACCCAGTTGACATACAGGACCTTGCGCAGCCCCGAAGGCGAGCGTTTGACGTTGTATTCCAGATAGCTCATGCCCGGCGCCGCCCCGTTTCGGGGGTCGCGGCGGGGCCGATCTGGTCGCTGATGGCGCGGATCATCGACTCGATGCGGTTGCGCTGCGGCGCGGGATAGGCCTCGACCGGGGGAAGGCCGCCGTTCTGCGCGGCCAGGATGATGTCGCGCGCAATGGGCGCTGCCACCGACGAGCCCCCGCCGCCATGTTCGACAACGACCGACACCGCATAGCGCGGATCGGTATCGGGCGCATAACAGATGAACAGCGCATGGTCGCGACGGTTCCAGGGCAGTTGATCCTGGCGCCGGATACCCGCGGCGCGTTCCGCCGCCGTGATCGAGAACACCTGGCTTGTGCCGGTCTTGCCGGCCATGCGCAGGTCCGCCGACACGATGCGCGATCCATAGGCCGTGCCACGGTTGGAATTCGACACCTCCCACATGCCGCGCTGGACCTGGGCAAGTGCCGCCGGGTCCAGCCCCAGTTGCGGATATTCGGGCACGGGTTGCTCGACGTCGTCGATGGCGTGGACCAGGCGCGGCAGGATCGCCCGTCCGGTGGCGATGCGCGCGGTCATCACCGCCAGTTGCAGCGGCGTGGTCAGGACATACCCCTGACCGATCGAGGCGTTGATCGTATCGCCCACGACCCACTCGGCGTCGCGGCGTTCGCGCTTCCATTCGCGCGACGGGTTCAGGCCGCTCGAGATGCCCGACAGCGGCAGCTCATAGCGGAACCCCAACCCCATGCGTTCGGCCATGGCGTTGATGCGGTCGATCCCGACACGCTGGGCCATTTCGTAGAAGTAGACGTCGCAGCTTTCAGCCAGCGCCGAGGTCAGGTTGACCCGGCCGTGCCCGCCGCGGTTCCAGCAGTGGAAGCGGCGGTTCGAGACTTCGATATAGCCGGGGCAAAAGACGCGCTCGTCGGGCGTGGCAAGGCGCGCATCGAATGCCGCCAGCGCGGTCACCGGCTTGAAGGTCGATCCGGGCGGATAGGCGCCCTGCACCGTCTTGTTCGACATCGGCCGGTGGTCATTGTCGCGCAGGGCCGCGAAATCCGCGACCGAGATGCCGCGCACGAACAGGTTCGGGTCAAAGGACGGGGCCGAAGCCAGCGCCAGGATGTTGCCGGTCTGCACCTCGATCACGGCGGCGGCGGCGCTGTCCTCGCCCAGGCGCGCCAGCGTGAAGGCCTGCAAGGCGCGGTCCAGCGTCAGCTGCACATTCGCGCCGGCGTCCCCCTCTTGCCGGTCCAGTTCGCGCATTTCCCGGCCGACTGCGTTCACCTCGATCCGGCGGTGCCCGGCGGACCCGCGCAGGATGTCCTCGTATTCGCGTTCCACACCGATCTTGCCGATCTGAAAGCGCGGGATCATCAGCAGCGGGTCGGGGTTCTCGCGTGCTTCGAGATCGCGTTCGGACACCGGGCCGACATAGCCCACGGTATGCGCGAATTCCGCCCCAAAGGGATAGAACCGGCTCAGGCCGACCTCAGGGGTGATGCCGGGAAGCGCGGGGGCATTGGCGGCGACACGGGCCACTTCTTCCCAGTTCAGCTGATCGGCGATGGTCACCGGAACAAAGGGGCGGTGGCGCATGATGTCGCGTTCCGCGCGGTCGATCTCGTCGGCGGTCAGCGGGATCAACTGGGCCAGACGCTCCAGCGCGGCACGGGGTTCGCCCGCATCCTCGCGCACCAGAACGATTCGATAGTTCTGCACGTTCTGGGCAAGAAGATTGCCGTTGCGGTCCGCGATCAGCCCGCGCGACGGCGGCAACAGGCGGATGTTGATACGGTTTTCCTCGGCCAGCAGGCGGAATTCCTCGGACTGGCCAAGCTGCAATTGCCGCATCCTGAGCACCAGCACCCCGGCAAACGCCATCTGCGCGCCGCCCATCAGCATGGCGCGGCGCGAGATGCGGCGGGCGCTTTCCTCGGTATCCTTGGGAGGGCGCTTCATAGTTTCCGACCCAGTTCGTCCAGTTCTCCGGTGGCGGGTTTGCGCACGCGCAGCACGCTTTGCAGAACCCAGACCACCAGCGGATAGATCAGGATTGTGACCGCAAGCCGCATCAGGCTCAAGTCGAGGGGGTCGCGCCCGACCATCACGATTGCAAGACCGATGCGATAGGCCAGGGTCATCGCGATCAGGACCGCGCCGACCATTGCCCATTCCAGCAGCAGGTTCATCTCGCGCACGACCGAGGCCCGGCGGCGCAGGAATTCGCTGCCGACCAGCACGATCAGCGCCCATAGGCCTGGCGGGCGCATCAGCATCAGGTCCTGTGCCAGATAGGTCAGCGCGATGGCCAGCGCCGGCAGATGCGCCGGGCGGCGCAGCACCCAGGCGAAGGTCAGCGCCAGAAACACGTCGGGTGCGGGCCAACCCGGTTCCGGCCCCGACAGCGGCAGGATCCGGATCAGCGTGGCGACCCCCGCAAGCGCCAGCCACAGGCCCAGATGGGCCAGCGTATTCAGGCGCCAGGTCTCATTCATTCTGCGATCCGTCGGTCACCGGGGCTTCGGTTCCCGGCAGGGGAACGGCAGGCACGGGGTCCACGGTTTCGGTGGCTGTGTCGGGCTCGGCCTCGGGCAGGGGGGCGGGCGCGGGAACGCCGGTCGCCGGGTCCAGGGGCGTGCCTGAGGGATCGACCGGCCTGAGCAGCGCGCCGGTCTGGTCGATCTGCTCTGCCGGGCGCGAACGCAGCACGCGCAGGAAGTCGAGCCGCCCGTAATCCGCCGCCAGCCGCACCCGGACACGGCCATCGGCACCTTGCGCGACCTCGCCCACCAGCAGGCCGGGCGGGAACACCCCCCCGTCCGAGGCACTGACGACCCGGTCGCCCGGCCTGAGCGCGTCGGCATTTTCCATGAAATCCAGCACCGGCATTGCCGTGTTGTCCCCGGACAGCAGCGCATGCTGCCCCGAAGGCTGCACGATCACCGGCACCCGGCTGTTGGAATCGCTGAGCAAGATCACCCGCGACGACCGATCGCCGACACCCGCGATGCGTCCGGCCAGGCCCAGCCCGTCCATCACCGCCCAGCCATCGACGATCCCGTCGCGCGCGCCGACATTGATCAGCACCGACTGGCGGAAGGGGCTGCCGGCGTCGGCCATGACAACGCCGGTGACATGGGTCAGCTGCGGGTCCAGACGCACGCGGGCCATGTCCAGAAGCTGCGCGTTGCGCTGTTCCAGTTGCAGCGCCGCCTCGCGCCAGGCGCGCATCTGCTGCAACTCGCGGCGCAATTCCTGGTTCTGTTCGTAGATGCGCGCGTAGCTGCGGAAATCCTCGAACATGCGGGCGACATGGGTCACGGGGGCCATGGCCCAGTCCATGTTCGGCACGACCGTGTCCAGGAAAGCCGTGCGGAACCGTTCCACCCGCGGGCTGTCGATGCGCCACAACAGGAACAGCGCAAGCAGAAGAAGCGCCAGCACCCCGATCACGAGGCGCCGGACGGGGCGGACGAAATCGGCCTCGTTGCTCCGGTCAGATGCCACGGCGGTCCCTCTTCACAGGGCGGGGAGGCGTCAGCTCTCGTAGTCGATGGCGTGACGCAGTTGCTTTTCGTATTCCAGCGCCTTGCCGGTGCCCAGGGCCACGCAGTTCAGCGACTGGTCGGCGACGGTGATGATCAGGCCCGTCTGCTCGCGCAGGGCAAGGTCCAGATCGCCCAGCAGCGCGCCGCCGCCGGTCAGCATGACGC
This sequence comes from Rhodobacter sp., assembly GCA_020637555.1. Classification (GTDB taxonomy): domain Bacteria; phylum Pseudomonadota; class Alphaproteobacteria; order Rhodobacterales; family Rhodobacteraceae; genus Pararhodobacter. The sequence goes on from JACKKF010000004.1 coordinate 78,775, forward strand.
CGCGGTCGACAATGTCGGCCGCCAGGTCGGGCGGTGTGGTTTCCAGCGCGATCATCACCGCTTCGCAGATGGTCTGAACGGTTTCCGACAGGGCCTCGGCCACCGGCCCTGGTGATCTCGATTTCCTTGGGCACGCCGTTCAGCAGGTCGCGGCCGCGGATCTGCATGACCTTGCCGCGCCCGTCGTCGGGCATCCGGGCGGTGCCGATCGTGGTCTTGATGCGCTCGGCGGTGGATTCGCCGATCAAGAGGTTCTGGTGGCGGCGCAGATAGCTGATGATCGCCTCGTCCATGCGGTCGCCGCCGACGCGGACCGAACGCGCATAGACGATGTCGCCCAGCGACAGCACCGCAACCTCGGTCGTGCCGCCGCCGATGTCCACCACCATCGAGCCGGTGGGGTCGGTGATCGGCATCCCGGCGCCGATGGCGGCGGCGATGGGTTCGGAAATCAGCCCCGCGCGGCGCGCGCCGGCGGACAGAACCGACTGCCGGATCGCCCGCTTTTCGACGGGCGTCGCGCCATAGGGCACGCAGACGATGACCTTGGGTTTCGAGAAGGTCGATCGCTTGTGCACCTTGCGGATGAAGTGCTTGATCATTTCCTCGGCCACGTCGAAATCGGCGATGACGCCGTCGCGCATGGGGCGGATCGCCTCGATCGAGCCGGGGGTGCGGCCAAGCATCAGCTTGGCGTCCTCGCCGACCGCGAGCACCTGTTTGCGGCCGTCCTTGACGTGATAGGCGACGACCGAGGGTTCGTTCAGGATGATGCCCCGGCCCTTGACATAGACCAGCGTGTTCGCCGTGCCGAGGTCGATCGCCATATCCGACGAAAAAAGGCCAGTCAGTCCCAACATGTGGCGGTCATCCCGAAAGCATGGAAGGCCCCCGCGGGTGAGGGCGGGGGCGTAGCGCGGCCCTTATAGGCCCGCCGGGGGCTTGCCGTAAAGGCCCCCGGAGGGACCGATCGGCGCTTATCTGCTGGCGATCCGGTCACGAATGGGTCAGAGGCGGGGCGGGGGCTGCCGCCCGCACCCCCGCTTCAAGGGGGGCACGCCCCCCTTGAAAATCCCCGTGCGTATTTCGGACAAGATGATGAGGTCAGCTGGTCCTGCCGGTGACCAGGGCGGCGTTGTTGGCCCGGCCCTGTCCGGCGTGCATGCGGTTGAGCGCGTTGAGATAGGCCTTGACCGAGGCGACCACGGTATCGGTATCCGCCGACTGGCCGGTAAAGACGCGGCCGTCCTTGCTGAGGCGAACGGACACGGTGGCCTGGGCATCGGTTCCCTCGGTCACCGCCTGAACCTGATAGAGATCCAGCGTCGCGCCGTGGGGGTAGAGCATCTTGACGGCGTTGAAGCAGGCATCGACGGGGCCGTCGCCCGTGGCATCGACGAAATGATCGGCACCACCGATGGACAGGGTCAACTCGGCTTCTTGCGGGCCCTCGGTGCCGCAGATCACGCGCAGTTTCCTGAGGCTGAGGTGGTCGCTTTCCGCATTGGACGCAGCATCCGCCATCAGGGCCACCAGGTCGTCGTCGTAGACCTCTTTCTTGCGGTCCGCGAGGGCCTTGAAGCGGACGAACACGTCCTTCAACTGGTTGTCACCCAGGTCATACCCCAGGTCCGCCATCTTGGCGCGCAGCGCGGCGCGGCCGGAGTGCTTGCCCATGGCGATGTTCTTGGCGGTGAGGCCGATGTCCTCGGGGCGCATGATCTCGAAGGTCTGCGCGTTCTTCAGCACGCCGTCCTGATGGATGCCGCTTTCGTGCAGGAAGGCGTTCTTGCCGACCACCGCCTTGTTGAACTGAACGGCAAAGCCGGACACCTGGCTGACCCGGCGGCTGAGGTGCATGATCTTCGTCGTGTCGATGCCGGTGCGGTAGGGCATGATGTCGTTGCGCACCTTGAGCGCCATCACCACTTCTTCCAGGGCGGTGTTGCCGGCGCGCTCGCCCAGGCCGTTGATGGTGCATTCGATCTGGCGCGCGCCCGCTTCGACCGCGGCCAGCGCGTTCGCGGTCGCCATGCCCAGGTCGTTGTGGCAATGGGTGGCGAAGGTGATGGTGTCGGCGCCGGGCACGCGCGCCAGCAGCATCCGGATCAGATCGGCGGATTCGCGCGGCGCGGTATAGCCCACGGTATCGGGGATGTTGATCGTGGTGGCCCCGGCCTTGATCGCGGTTTCGACCACCCGGCACAGATAGTCATGTTCCGTCCGCGTTGCGTCCATTGGCGACCATTGCACGTTGTCGCACAGGTTGCGCGCATGGGCGACCGTGGCCTGGATCCGGTCCACCATGGCATCTTGCGTCAGCGCGGTGATGTCGCGGTGCAGCGGCGAGGTGCCGATGAAGGTGTGGATGCGGGGGCGGGGCGCGTGTTTCACGGCCTCCCAGCAGCGGTCGATATCGGCGAAGTTGGCCCGCGCCAGCCCGCAGATGACCGCGTTCCGGGCGTTCCTGGCAATGTCGCTGACGGCCTGGAAGTCCCCCTCGGAGGCGATGGGAAAGCCCGCTTCGATCACGTCCACGCCCATTTCGTCCAGCAGGCCGGCGATTTCCAGCTTTTCATCATGGCTCATGGTGGCGCCGGGCGATTGCTCGCCGTCGCGCAGGGTGGTGTCGAAGATCAGGACGCGGTCTTGCTGGGTGGTGTCGGTCATGGCGGGGTCCTTGGGGGTCAGGCCTTGAGCGTGGCGAGGGCTTCGGCGAGGTCGAGCTTGCCGTCATAGAGCGCGCGGCCGGAGATCGCGCCATCCAGGGGCGCGCCGCAATCCCTGAGCGCGACAAGATCCGCGAGCGACGAGACCCCGCCCGAGGCGATCACCGGGATCGAGGTGGCCCGCGCCAGAGCCGCCGTGGCGCCGACGTTCGGGCCCTGCATCGCGCCGTCGCGGTCGATGTCGGTATAGATGATCGCCGCGACGCCCGCGTCCTCGAACGCTTTCGCCAGGTCGGTGACCATGACGTCGGTTTCCTCGGCCCAGCCCTTGGTCGCGACACGGCCCTGACGGGCGTCGATGCCGACCGCGACCTGGCCCGGGAAGGCGCGCGCGGCCTCGCGCACCAGTGTGGGGTTCTCGACCGCGACAGTGCCCAGGATGACCCGGCGCAGGCCCTTTGACAGCCAGGTTTCGATGGTCGCCATGTCCCGGATGCCGCCGCCCAGCTGGCAGGGCAGCGCGACGGCTTTCAGGATACCCTCGACCGCGCCGGCGTTCACCGGCTTGCCCGCAAAGGCGCCGTTCAGGTCCACGAGGTGCAGCCATTCGGCGCCCTGTGCGGCAAAGGCCGCGGCCTGCTGCGCCGGATCGTCGTTGAACACCGTCGCCTGGTCCATCGCGCCCTTGTAGAGGCGGACGCACTGGCCGTCCTTGAGGTCGATCGCGGGGTAAAGGATCATGGGGCGCTCCAGCTCTGGTTTGCGCGGGGTTTAGCGCCCCGCACGGACGGATGCAAACCTTGTTCGCAGGCGCAATTGCTTGACCGTATAGTAAAATACACAGCAAAAACAAGGGCTAGAGGGCTTTTGCGCTTGCAGCGAAGGGCTGCGTGCCCTACACCGCCCCCTTCCTTGACGACGCGGGGTGGTGCGTGATGGCGAAACGGGGCGGGTTCAGGCGGTGGCTGGCGGCGCTGACGCTGCTGGTTCTGGCGGGCGTGGCAGTGCCGTATGGCGTGTTGGCGGGGCGCCAGGACTGGTCGGTCGCCGGGTTCTGGGTGGCCTTTGCGCTGGCCGTTGTCGCCGTGATCCTGCGGGGCATTCGCGGATGGAGGGACGTGTGATGCTGGCACCGACGACGATCTGGGCGGCGATCGCGGCCTTTGCCGGGCTGGGTCTGCTGCTGGCCTGGCGCGCCGCGCGTGCGAACGTCGGCACGGCCGAGGACTACTACCTGGGCGGGCGCGCGTTCGGCGGGCTTGTTGCCGGGCTGAGCTATGCGGCCACGACCTATTCGGCGTTCATGCTGGTGGTGCTGACCGGGCTGACGTATCGCGGGGGCATCGGCGCGCTGGGGTTCGAACTGATCTATTTCGCCGGGCTGGGCCTGCTGGTGATCTTTGCGCCGCGCTTCTGGCTGGCGGCGAAACGCTGGGGTTTCATCTCGCCGGCCGAGATGCTGGGCGCGCGTTATGGCAGCCCCTGGGTGGCGCGGCTGGCGGCGCTGGTCGCGCTGGTGTTCCTGATGCCCTATTGCACGACGCAGATGGCCGGGATCGGGCTGCTTCTGTCAGGCATCACCGGCGGAGAGATCACGTTGGTGCAGGCGGTGGCGACGGGGGCGCTGCTGGCAGCGGTCTGGACGCTGTTCGCGGGGATTCGTTCGGTCGCGTGGACGGATGCGGTGCAGGCGGTGGTGATGCTGGGCTCGGCGCTGCTGGCGATCGTGTTCGCGGTGGCGGCGCTGGGCGGTTGGGGCGCGTTCGCCAGCGGCGTGGCGCAGGCACAGGGGGTGCGGCTGGGTGTGCCAGGCCCGGGGCTGTGGAGCCTGGGCACCTTTGTCGCCCTGTCGCTGCCGTGGTTCTTTTTCGCGATCTCGAACCCGCAGGTCAGCCAGCGGCTGTTCATCGTCAGGGACATGGCGGCGATGCGGCGGATGATCCTGTGGGTGCTGGGATTCGGGCTGGCCTTTACCCTGATCGCGGTGACCTGGGGTTTTGCCGCGCTGCAGCTGGCGCCGGGGCTTGAAAACTCGGCGACGGCGACGCCCGCGCTGCTGACCTCGGGGGCGATCCCGGCCTGGGTGGCGGTGCTTCTGGTGCTGGGGATCCTGGCTGCGGCGGTGTCCACGCTGGATTCGATCGCGCTGACGCTGGGGGCGATGGTCGCGCGCGACATGATGAACCGCGCGCAACCCGGCACACAGATCCTGGCGGGGCGCGTGGTGGTGATCCTTGTCGTGCTGTTCGCCAGCCTGTTCGCGGTGCAGAAGGCGCAGATCGTCGATCAGCTGGCTGCCTTGTCGGCGGCTGGCCTCATGGTGACGGTGCCGGCGACGGTCGGTGCGTTCTTCTGGCGTCGGGCGACCGCGGCCGGGGCGCTGGCCTCGATCGGTGGGGGGGCGCTGCTGGCGGTGTGGATGGCGATGATCCAGGGCGTGAGCGTGTTCAACCCGGTGCTGGCGCTCAGTGTCGGCGGGGTCAGCGTGGTCCTTTATGTTCTGGTGTCGCTGGTGACCCGGCCACGGCCCGGCGCGCTGGACTTCGACCTGCGCGCCGAACTGGACAGTGTCGGCGCCTGGTAGGGCTGGCGCCCGGGCCTGAGGATGGGCAATACTGCCCATCCGAACCGCTGAACGGAGAGCCCGCGCCATGCGTTTTGACGACCGCAACGAGATGCTCAGACCCGGCTATCTGCCGTTCGAATCCGGTGTCATGCGCCATGACGACGGATCGGTCACCATCGCCGCGCTGACCCGGATGCCGCGCTGCCGGGCCAAGATGGTGGACTGGTGGTTCGGATGGCTGGGCGGCACCGACACCTACAAGCTGTGGCATCCCGTCGATCACCTGTTCAGCGACTGGGAGGGGCGGCGCGCGGACGGGCATTATCATGGCGCCCGGCACCTGGTGCATGAGACCCTGGGCGGCGATGGCGAGGTGCACAAACTGCGGGTCCATTTCCGCGATCCGCACGAGGTCTTCGATCCCGCCGGGTATGACGGGGTCGACGGTGTCGCCATCTGCGCCCGCCCCGGCAGTCTGGAAAAGCCGATCAATCTGGGTCACATGACCCATTTCGTGCGCAACACCGACTACGGCTGCGAGATGCGCACGCGCTTCTGGCTGGGTGACATCCACGCGCAGGACGACGGCGCACCACTGCCCGAGGCGATGCGCGCCGGCATCCGGGCCGCGGCCCTCGGCGATGACTTCTGTGCCCGCCTGCATCGTCATTCCATCGAGGAAATGGGCTATCTCGCCGATCTGCTGCCGGTTCTCTATCGTCAGGTGACCCAGGACGCGAGCTTCTAGCCGGGCTGGCCGGGCTGCGGCCCCTCTTGATTGCGGCGCGGCTTGTGACGATCATCGCCGTGCCGAGCCGCCGTCAACCCGTGGCGGCCCCCCGCGAAAGGAGCCCCTGCCATGGCCAGAAAGCCCAAGACCATCATCACCTGCGCCGTGACCGGGGCGATCCACACGCCGACGATGTCGGATGCGCTGCCCTACACCCATGACGACATCGCAACCCAGGCCATCGCCGCCGCCGAGGCAGGCGCCGCGATCCTGCATCTTCATGCACGCGACAACCAGACCGGCGCGCCGTCGATCGACCCGGCCGATTTCGCGCCCTTCCTCGCCCGGATCAAACAGGCAAGCGACGCGGTGGTGAACATCTCGACCGGCGGATCGCTGACCGCGACCATCCAGGACCGGATCGCGCCGGCAAAGGCGTTCTCGCCCGAGATGTGCTCGATGAACATGGGGTCGCTGAATTTCAGCTTTCACGGGCTGGCCGGCCGGTTCTCCGAATGGAAATTCCCCTGGGAACGCGACTATGTCGCCGGATCCGAGGGCAACATCTTCCGCAACACCTTCCGGGACATCAAGGAAGCGGCCGAAACGCTGGCCCCCCACAGGATCAAGTTCGAGCACGAGATCTACGATGTCGGGCACCTCTACAACCTGAAGTTCATGATGGATCAGGGGCATTTCAAGGCGCCGATCTTCCTGCAGTTCGTGATGGGAATCCTGGGCGGCATCGGCGCGGACGTGGACAATCTCGTGTTCCTCAAACGCACCGCCGACAAACTGTTCGGGGATCAATACCGCTGGTCGGTGCTGGCCGCCGGCGCCGCGCAGATCCCGCTGGCGGTGACGGCCAGCCAGATGGGTGGACATGTGCGCGTGGGGCTCGAGGACAGCCTTTTCATTTCGCGCGGCGAACTGGCGACGTCGAATGCCCAGCAGGTCGCCAAGATCCGCCGCATCATCGAGGACCTCGGCAATGCCATCGCCACCCCAGACGAGGCGCGCGCGATCCTGGACCTCAAAGGGGGGGATCAGGTCGCCTTCTGACGCCCTTGAAAAGACCGGGCTATACGTCTATCCGGCTTGGATATGCGCGTGGGGACGACCCCCGCGCGCGGCGCCGATATGGAGATGAGGATGTTCCGGGGATCGTTACCCGCTCTGATCACGCCGTTCCGCGACGGGGCGGTGGATTTCGAGGCGCTCGAATCGTTGGTCGAATGGCATATCGCCGAGGGCAGCCACGGGCTGGTCCCGGTGGGGACCACGGGCGAAAGCCCGACGCTGACGCATGACGAGCATGAAGCCGTCGTCGAGGCGGTGGTCAAGGCCGTGAAGGGCCGCATCCCGGTGATCGCCGGGGCCGGTTCGAACAACACGGTCGAAGCCATCCGCCTGATCAAGCACGCTGAAAAGGTCGGGGCCGACGCGGCGCTGGTGGTGACGCCCTATTACAACAAACCCACCCAGGCGGGCCTGCTGGCGCATTATCGCGCGCTGCACGACGCCAGCAACCTGCCGATCGTGATCTACAACATCCCGCCGCGTTCGGTCATCGACATGGCGCCGGAAACGATGGGTGAACTGGCCAGACTTCCGCGTATCGTCGGTGTCAAGGACGCGACCGGCAAGATCGAGCGCGTCAGCCAGCAGCGCCAGACCTGCGGGCCCGACTTCGTCCAGCTGTCGGGCGAGGATGCGACGGCGCTGGGGTTCAATGCCCATGGCGGCGTCGGCTGCATCTCGGTCACGGCGAATGTGGCGCCGCGGCTCTGCGCCGAATTCCAGGAAGCCACGCTGCGCGGCGATTTCGCCAAGGCACTGGGCTATCAGGATCGCCTCATGCCGCTGCACACGGCGATCTTCATTGAACCGGGTGTGGCGGGCGCGAAATACGCGATGTCGCGCCTTGGGCTTTGCCGCAACGAGGTGCGCCTGCCGCTGGTGGGCGTGACCGAGCGCGTGGCCGCTGCCATCGACGCGGCGCTGCGTCACGCGGGGCTCCTGACCTGATACGAGCGGGGGCTGCCGCCCCCGCACCCCCGCTTCAAGGGGGGCACGCCCCCCTTGAAAATCCCCGTGCGTATTTTCGACAAGATGATGGGGCGCCAGCCATTTGTTGCTGGCTGTGTGCATCTTTGTGCCTGAAATATCCTGCGGGGGTGAATTCGCGCAGCGAAGAGGGGGCGCAAAGCCCCCTGCCGCGCGGCGCGCCAGCGCTGCGCCCGGTCGCCCGAGGGCTAGAGCATGGAATGCTCTCTGCCGAGGGCGAAACCCCTGCCTTGCGTGATCCGCGGCTGTTTCACCGACACCACTCAGGTCGCTGAGAGCGCGTCCAGAACCAACGCGGCGGCGCTGCCTGGAGCTGTGTCCTGCAGTGGCCAGAGGTCCAGCGTCAGGCCCGACGGCACTGCGACCGCGAAGGGATCGATCAGCCGCCCGCCGCGCAGGGCCTGGTCCACCAGCGGTTGCGCGATTACCAGGACACCCGCGCCATTCACCGCTTCCTCGATCGCCAGGGCCGCCTGGCTGTGCCGTGTGCCGCGCGGCTGAAAGTCACGCAGCCCCGCGCCCTGGCTCCATCGCTCCCAGTCGCCGGCCGGGCCCGTCAGGCAGAGGGTTTCGCGCGGATCCAGCCGTGACGGATCCGGATCCACGGGATACGCGGGCGCGGCGGTGGCGATCAGGGGAACCCCGGGCCCGTCGCCTGGTTGCAGAAAGAGCGCAAGATCGGCCAGCCCGCGTGCGGCCTCGGGGGTGCTGACGGGCACGGGAACAACCGTCATGCCCTTGCGCCTGAGCGCAGGTAGTCGCGGCGACAGCCACAGCTGTGCCAGATCGCTGGTGGTCGCGATCCGCACCAGCCCGGGCGCGGCCTCGGCCTCGAGCCGTCGCACCGCGGTTTCCAGCGCGCGAAACGCATCGGTGAATTCGGGCAGGACGCGCGCGCCCAGGTCGGTCAGGGCGACGCCCCGGTGATGGCGTTCGAACAGCGCGACGCCCAGCGTCGTTTCCAGCGTTTTCAGGTGTGCGGTGACGGCCCCCGGCGTCACGCCCAGTTCCTGAGCGGCGGGAGCGAAGCCGCCCAGCCTTCCCGCGGCCTCGAATGCGCGCAACGCGGAGAGCGGCGGCAATTTCGGTCGCGGTGGCTGGGCGGCCATTTTGCCTGTAGATTTCTTGCCTCAGAATTTCTTACCCCATTAAACATAATGCAGGCAACCGAAACTTTGGCCGCCGCAAGGAAAAGCCGCCCCGGGGCAGGGGCGGCGGTTCGGGGTGGGGTGAGAGGTGGCGGTCTACCAGGGGATCGGCTGTCGTGCCCGGAAGAACCCGCCGGTCGGTCCGTCGTCGGGCAGGGTGGCCAGCCAGAGCGGCGTATCGGCGCCCTCGTCAGGTGTCAGCGGTGCCTGGGCGCCGCCCATGCGGGTTGCCACCCAGCCCGGGCATGCCGCGTTTATCTTGACCCCGGGCGGCAGATCCCGCACCAGCGCGCGGGTCAGCGCGTTCAGCGCGGCCTTGGCGACGCCATAGGCGCCGGGCCCTTGAAGCCCCTCGGCATGGGCGCCCCAGCCCGAGGACAGGTTGACGATCCGCCCCCAGCCGGTCTGTCGCCAGTGCGGCAGGTTCAGGCGGATCAGGTCAAGGGGGGCGTGAACCATCACTTCCATCGCCCGGTCGAAATCCGACCGCGGCGACAGCAGCGAGACATCGTTCAGGATACCGGCATTGTTGACCAGGATATCGAAGCCGCCGCTGCGCGTGAGGACCTCGAAGTAGCTGTCCGGATCGGTCAGGTCGATGCGGGCAAAGCCGGTGCCCAGGTCCGCCGCGGCCTGCCGCCCGGCGGCTTCATCCCGCGCGGCCAGCGTCACGACGCATCCGCGTGCCTTGAGCCCGGCGGCGATGGCGCGTCCGATCCCGCGATTGCCGCCGGTGACCAGGGCAGTGGGGTGAAGCGGCCGGATCATGCGCGGCCATCCGTGAACTGGATCAGATCCCAGAGCGTGCCGTAAAGGTCGCGGAACACGGCGACGATGCCATAGGGCGCGTCGACCGGGGCGCGGACAAAGGTCACGCCCTTGGCGATGAGTGCACTGTAATCGCGCCAGAAATCATCGGTCCTGAGGAACAGGAACACGCGCCCGCCGCTTTGATTGCCGACAAAGGTTTCCTGGTGCGGCGTGGCGGCACGGGCCAGCAGCAGCGAGGTGCTGCCAGGGCCCCGGGGCTTTACCACGACCCAGCGTTTGTTCTGTTCGGGTTGTGGCGTGTCTTCGACCAGCTCGAAACCCAGCGTGTCGCAGTAGAACGCGATGGCCTCGTCATAGTCGCGGACCACCAGGGCGATGTGGGCAAGGCTGTGCGGCATGAGGGTCCCGGGGGCAGAACGGCGCGTTGAGCCGCCGTTCTACCGCCCTTTGCCCGTCAGCGATAGAGTCCGACCTCGCCGCCCGGCTGTGCCACCGTCGCCAGGGCCCCCCAGACGTAGCCGGCGACCGAGCGGAAGCAGACCAGCCGCCAGTCGTCTTCGCCCTCGCGCCAGATCGCGGCGGCGACCTGGGCCGCGCGGGTGCGGCGCAGCTCGCCCACGGCGAAATCGCTGAAATCGACCGGGCAGAGCTTTGCCAGGACATCGCGGGCCTGGGCGCCGGTGATCGCCACCATCGCGCGCGCATCGGACACGTTCGCGGCCATTGCAAACTCGTCGGCCAGCGCGGTTTCCAGCGCGGCCACGGTTGCGCCCACCTGCGCATAGGGCACGATCAGCAACAGTTCGTCAGGCGACATCCACAGCGCCTGCCCCGTGCTTCCCGTCGCCACGCGGCGCCGGGCGGGGACATCGGCCCCGGTGGCGCTGCGAACGGCCTCGGCCAGGGTGGCGGACGACAGATCGCCGCGCAGCGTGATCATCCCCTGCAACCCGGCATCCGCAAGGTCGACCATGCCGGACGCGCGAACCCCGGCCAGTGCGCTGACTGCATCAGACATTCTGCTTGTCCCCCGCCTTGTCGTAGAAACACGGATCGACGATCCGCGCGGCGACCCGTCCGCCGGTTTCGGTCTGGAACTCGATCACCTCGCCCATCCGGTCGGGTCCGCGATGGACCAGGCCCATGGCGATGCCCTTGCCCAGCGTGGGCGAGAAGTAGGTCGAGGTGACGCGGCCCTGCGTCAGCGACTGGCCGTTGTCGTTCTTGCCGGGCAGGGGCGCCAGCGCGCCATCGCCCAGAACCGACCCGTCCAGCGTTTCCAGCCCCACCAGCTTCCAGCGGTCGGGGGACACCATGGCCTCGCGTTCCATCCCGCGTTTGCCCAGGAAGTCGGTCTTTTTCTTCGAGATCGCCCAGTTCAGGCCCAGGTCCTGCGGGATCACCGTGCCGTCGGTTTCATCACCGATCATGATGAAGCCCTTTTCGGCGCGCATGACGTGCAGGGCCTCGGTGCCATAGGGCATCATGCCGAATTCGGCGCCGGCCTCCATCAGCCGGTTCCAGAAAGCCTGGCCTTGCGATGCGGGAACCGCGATCTCATAGCTCAGCTCGCCCGAGAACGAGATGCGGAACGCCCGCGCGTCGAACCCGCCCAGTTTCCCCTCGCGCCAGTCCATGAAGGCGAAATTTTCGCGGCTCACGTCCATGCCGCCCAGCTTTTCCAGCACCTTGCGGGCGTCGGGGCCGACGACGGCGATCTGGGCGAACTGTTCGGTCAGGTTGACGACATGGACCTTCCAGTCCCACCATTCGCATTGCAGCCAGTCTTCCATCCAGGCGTGGATGCGATCCGCCCCGCCCGAGGTGGTGTGGCACAGCCAGGTGTCCTCGCTCAGGCGTGCGACCACGCCGTCATCGCTGAGAAAGCCGTTCTCGTTGCACATCAACCCGTAGCGGCACTTGCCGACCGGCAGGGTGCTCATGATGTTGGTATAGAGCATGTCCACGAAGCGGCCGGCATCCGGCCCCTTGACCACCAGCTTGCCCAGCGTCGAGGCATCGAGCAGCCCGACCGATTTGCGCACCTGGGTGATCTCGCGGCTGACGGCATGGGCATGGCTTTCGCCGTTACGCGGATAGCAATAGGGGCGGCGCCAGTGGCCGACGGGTTCCCAGTGCACGCCATGGCTTTCGTGCCAGTCATGCATCGGTGTCTTGCGCAGCGGCTGGAAGATCTCGCCGCGTGCCTCGCCCGCGATCACGCCCAGCGAGATCGGCGTATAGGGCGGGCGGAAAGTCGTGGTGCCGGTCTGCGGGATCGGTTGACCCAGCGCGTCGGACAGGATGGCGAGGCCGTTGATGTTCGACAGCTTGCCCTGATCGGTCGCCATCCCCAGCGTCGTGTAACGCTTGGTGTGTTCGACGGATTCGTAGCCTTCCTTCGCCGCCAGCTGCACGTCCGAGACCTTCACGTCGTTCTGCGGATCGAGCCACATCTTCGCGCGCAACAGGTATCCGGCCTGAGCCGGCATCATCCAGACGGGTTGCATCGGCGCCTCGTCCGCGTCGTCCAGGTCGCCGTTGGCGGCGCCGACGCAGCGGACAAAGCCCTGGCCGTCCTGGTTCAGCGGCGGGCGGTTGGGGTCGGGGCGGAACATCGCGCGGGCGTCGTCCCAGGTCAGCTTGCCGCCGCAATGCGACCACAGGTGCACCACCGGGGACCATCCGCCCGACATGGCGACCGCATCGCAGGCGATGGTTTCGCTGACCGCCCCGCCGTCCGATTCGAACCGGCAGAGCGCCACGCCGGTGACAGCCTTGCCACCCTCGACATGGCGGATGGCGGTGTCTTCGGCCACGCGGATCCCGGCGGCGCGGACGCGGGCAGGCAGATCGCCCGTCGCTTCCTTGCGGGCGTCCACGACGGCGGCGACGGTCACGCCGGCGGCGTGCAGCGCCAGCGCGGTGCGATAGGCATCGTCGTTGTTCGTGACCACCACCACGCGGCGGCCCGGGGTCACGCCCCAGTTCACCACATAGTCGCGCACGGCCGCGGCCAGCATCACGCCGGGCAGATCGTTGCCGGCAAAGCTGAGCGGGCGTTCGATGGCGCCGGCCGCGTTGACGATCTCGCCCGCGCGGATGCGCCACAGGCGGTGGCGGGGCATGTCGGCGCCGGGCTGGTGATCGGCGACGCGCTGATAGGCCAGCGCATAGCCGTGGTCATAGACGCCCGACACCATGGTGCGGTTCAGCACGGTGACATTGGCCAGACCGTTCAGATGCGCGAGCGTGGCGTCGACCCAGGCGTCGGCGGGCTGACCGTCGACCTCGGCGCCATCGACGACGGCGCGGCCACCCCAATGCGCGTTCTGTTCGACCAGGATCACCTTTTGCCCCGCGTCGGCGGCGGCGCGTGCGGCGGTCAGGCCGGCGATGCCCCCGCCTGCGACCAGCACGTCGCAGAAGGCATAGATCTGTTCATAGCGGTCGGCATCGCGGGTTTCCGGGTGCGGCGCCTTGCCCAGGCCGGCCGACTGGCGGACGATGGGTTCGTAAACCCATTTCCAGAAGGGGCGCGGGTGGATGAACATCTTGTAGTAGAAGCCGGCCGGAAAGAACCGCCACAGCTTGGCGTTGATCGCGCCGATGTCGAAATCGAGGCTGGGCCAATGATTCTGGCTGATCGCCTTCAGGCCCGAGAACAGTTCGGTCGTGGTGGTGCGCTGGTTCGGTTCGAACCGCTGACCTTCGCCCATGCCGACCAGGGCGTTCGGTTCCTCGGCGCCCGAGGCGACGATCCCGCGCGGGCGGTGATACTTGAACGAGCGGCCGACCAGCGTCTGACCCGCGCCCAGAAGCGCGGCGGCCAGCGTGTCGCCCGCGAAACCGCTCAGCGCCTTGCCGTTGAAACTGAATTCCATGGTCCGGGAGCGGTCGATCAGACGCCCGCCGGTTGCGAGACGATGGCTCATTTGTAACCCTCCCATTCGGGGCGGCGGGACTTGATCCTGGCCTGGATCTCGGCCGGTGGTTCGATGGTTTGCGCGGGATAGGCGCCGTAGACTTCCAGCGTCATGGTATCGCGGGCCATCAGGAACCACTTGCCGCAGCCAAAGGCATGACGCCAGCGTTCGAAATGCACGCCGCGCGGGTTCTTGCGGGCGAACATGTAGGCCTCGTATTCGGCATCGGTCGAGCCGGGCCCGAAACGCTTCAGATGCGCCTCGCCGCCATTGGCGAATTCGGTTTCCTCGGCGGTGACGCCGCAGCAGGGACAGGTCAGCAGCAGCATGGGGCCTCCAGTCGTGCAAACGGGCCGGGCGCGGCGATGCCGCGGCCAGCCCGGCCGGTCAGGTCAGGGGAAGGGGTCAGGCGACGGCCGATTGCCGCCGCTGCAAAAGGGGCGAGAGCAGCGCGCCAAAGATCGGCCCGGCGGCCATGAGCACCGTCTCGATCAGCCAGAAGAGCCGCATGTCCTCGGGGCCGTGCGTGGTTCGGGTGCCGCCTGACAGGCGCACCGAAACCCGCGCCGACGCGCCGAGGGTTTCCAGCGTGGCGCGGATGCCCTTGGGACCCTGCGCCAGCACCGACGCCAGCGTTGCAAAGCCATGTTCCAGCCCGAACCACAGCGCCCACATGGCAAAGACCGCCAACGCGGCGCTGACGAGCCCCACCGCCAGATTGGCCAGCATCCCGCGTTGCAACGCCAGATGCACCACAAAGGAAATGGTCACGCCGCCCAGCAGGACGATCGCGTTCAGCTTGAGAAACGGCAGCAGCGCCGAACTGGCACCAAAGGCCGCACCCGCAAGCGTGGCGACGACCAGCGCCTTCACCGCTGACGCGGGCCGGATGGTGGTGTGCTGTGACATGCGAAGGCCCCCTGCTGCCGAACTGACAGCAGGTCAGTCGGACCCGGGCCGCGCGCGGTTCAATCCGCGCGCGCGGGTCGTCGCAAGGCAGGTGCGGATTGCGCATCAATGCGCGACCCCCGCCGCGACGCTTTCGTCGATGAAACGGCCCTCGCGGAAGCGGAACATCGAGAAGTCGCGCGCCAACGATCCCGGTTCGCCCTTGGCGACCAGTTCGGCCATGGCCCAGCCCGATCCGGGGATCGACTTGAACCCGCCGGTGCCCCAGCCGCAGTTGATGAAGGTGTTGCCCAGCGGCGTTTTCGAGATGATCGGCGAGCGGTCGCCGGTCATGTCCACGATCCCGCCCCATTGGCGCAGCATCTTCAGGCGCGACAGCATCGGGAAGGTTTCCACCAGCGCCCGCACCGTTTCCTCGATATGCATCCACGAGCCGCGCTGTGTGTAGTTGTTGAAATGGTCGGCGCCGCCGCCGATGACCATTTCGCCCTTGTCGGACTGCGACAGATACCCGTGCACGGTGTTCGCCATGACCACGCAGTCGATCGCCGGCTTGATCGGCTCCGACACCATCGCCTGCAACGCGACCGATCTGACCGGCAGACGGAAGCCCGCCATGTTCGCCAGATGGCCCGAATGCCCGGCGACGACGATCCCCAGCTTGCCACAGCCGATCGTGCCCTTGGTGGTGTTCACCGCCGAGACCACGCCACCCACGCTTTCGACGCCCGCTGTCACCTCGCAGTTCTGGATGACATGCATCCCCATCTGCGAACATGCCCGGGCATAGCCCCGAACGACAGCGTCGTGGCGCGCGGTGCCGCCACGGGCCTGCCACAGCGCGCCCAGAACGGGATAGCGCGGGCCCTCGATGTTCATGATCGGCACCAGGCGCTTGACCTCGGCCGGGCCGATCCAGCGGGTCTCGACGCCCTGCAGCGCGTTCGCATAGGCGGTGCGCTTGTAGCCGCGAACCTCGTGTTCGGTCTGCGCCAGCATCATCACGCCGCGCGGGCTGAACATGACGTTATAGTTCAGGGTCCGGCTGAGCGTCTCTCGTAGAGCGAGCGCGCCTTTCATAGATCGCGGCCGACGGTCCTGCAGATAGTTCGAGCGGATGATCGTGGTGTTCCGCCCGGTGTTGCCGCCGCCCAGCCAGCCCTTTTCGATGATCGCGACATTGGTGATGCCGAAATTCTTTGCCCAGTAATACGCCGTTGCCAGCCCATGCCCGCCGGCACCGACGATGATGACGTCATAATGCGGCTTGGTTGGGGCGAGGCCCAGAAACGCGCTGCCAGCCTGAATGCTGGCGCATCGCTTCACGGGCGATGGCAAAGACCGAATACCGAGTCATGGGCGCTCTCCCCGGGGCCGCGTTTGAATGCGTGATGGATCGCGGCGGGGCGAAACCCCTTGGCTGCAAGCGGCACAATGCGGACAAAACCGACACAGGCGTCAAACTGCGTCGGCTCGCCGCATCCTGTGGCGCGTCCGGTGCCTTATGTCACGCCTCTATGAACGCGGTTTCGCTTTTTTCCCGGGCAGTGTCGGGCTAAGGAGGGCCGTCAGACAGGAGACGGCATGACGATCTGGTGGTTCCTTGGTCCGGCGCTGGCACTCTGCGTGCTGGTGGTCGGTTTGATCGCGCTGGGCCTTGCCCGGGGTGCCCGTGTCCGCGCCTCCGAGCCCGGCGAGAAACGCGAGATGCGCATCTATGCCGACCAGCTCAAAGAGATCGACCGGGACCGCGCCCGGGGTCTGATCCCTGATGACGAGGCCGAGCGGATGCGCGCGGAAACCGCGCGGCGTCTGCTGGATGCCGATCGCAAGCGCAGCACCGAGACCGTCGAATCGCCCCGGTCGATGCACCGCGTTGCGCTGGCGCTGGCACTGGCCGTGCCCGTCGGCGCCGGCTTGCTCTATGCGCGCGAGGGGGTGCCCGGCATGGGCGACGAGCCGCTGGCACTGCGCTTTGCCCAGGCGGCCGACATGCGCGCCGCACGGCCCAGCCAGGATGTGCTCGAGGCCGATTGGGCCAACGATCCCAACCGGCCCGCCGCGCCGCAGGTCGACCAGACCTATCTGGACCTGATGGCCCGCCTGCGCGAAGCGGTGGCCAACCGTCCCGGCGACCCGCAGGGCCTGCGTCTTCTGGCCGTCAACGAGGGGAACCTGGGCAATCACGCGGCCTCGGCCCGGGCCTGGGGCCAGTTGATCGATGTCGAGGGACAGGATGCCCCGGTCGCGGACCTGTCTGCCCTGGCCGAGGCGATGGTCCTGGCGACCGGCGGTATCGTGTCGCCGCAGGCCGAGGTGGTGCTGCAGCGCATTCTCGAACGCGATCCGCGCAACGGGTCGGCGCGGTTCTATCTGGGCTGGATGTTCGTTCAGACCGGCCGCCCCGACCTGACCTTCCGCATCTGGCGCGGATTGCTCGAGGACAGCAACCCCGATGACCCATGGGTCGCCTCGCTCAGGCAGGCGCTGCCCGAACTCGCCCAGATCGCGGGGGTGCGCTATACGCTGCCCCCGGCGGGCGGCAGTCGCGGCCCCTCGGCCGCCGACATGGCCGCGGCCGCCGACATGACGGCGGGCCAACGGCAGGAAATGATCGGCAACATGGTCGAGGGACTGGCGGCACGGCTGGCCAATCAGGGCGGCTCGCCCGAGGAATGGGCGCGGCTCATCAATGCGCTGGGCGTGCTGGGGCAGGCGGATCGTGCGCGCGGCATCTGGGCCGAGGCCCGCCAGGTCTTTGCCGATCAGCCCGACGCTCTGGCGCAGATCGAGGCCGCGGCCCGCCAGCAAGGGTTCACCGACTGATGGCCGTGTTCGCCGAGGCCGACGCCTTTGTTGCCGCCTTGCCCCCGCAGGGGCCGCTGGCGGGGCTCGATCTGGGGGAAAAGACCATCGGTGTCGCCGTGTCCGACCTCAGGCGTGGCGTGGCGACGCCCCTGGAAACCGTGAAACGCAAGAAGTTCACGCTGGATGCCGCCCGCCTGATCGAGATCGCACATGCGCGGGGCCTGGCCGGGTTCGTGCTGGGTCTGCCGCTGAACATGGACGGAACCGAGGGACCGCGCTGCCAGTCCACCCGCGCCTTTGCCCGCAACCTGTCCGGTCTGACCGACCTGCCCATCGGCTTCTGGGACGAGCGCCTCTCGACCGTTGCCGCCGAGCGCGCGCTGCTGGATTTCGATACCTCGCGCGCCAAGCGGGCGCAGGTCATCGACCATGTCGCGGCGGGGTTCATCCTGCAGGGGTTTCTGGACAGATTGGCCGCGATGCGTCGCTGACAGGCTGGAAACCTGTGGCCATCGGCCTATGTTGGCCCGGGAACGAGGCGAGGGCAGCCATGAACCAGCTTTCCAAGGGCACGATCTGGCAGCGTGACGAGATCGACAGCCCCTGCGTCAAGATCTGTGTCATTCACCCGCGCGCCGGCATTTGCGCCGGCTGCTATCGCACCCTTGACGAAATTGCGGACTGGTCGGCGATGTCCCCCGATGCGCGGGCCCGGCTGATGGCCGAACTGCCGACCCGCGCGGGCCAGTTGAAGAAGCGGCGCGGCGGACGCGAGGGGCGTCTGGCCGGCGAACCGAACGCCGACTGATCCGGCCATATCCCCGCTGACGTTGCGTCCCGCCGCGCCGCGGCGCTTTGTGGGATGGGTCCGGGGGTCTATAGATCGGGCAACGCAAACCTCAGCGAAAGGCTCGATCATGGACGATATCGTCATCCTCAGTGGCGCCCGCACCGCCATCGGCACCTTTGGCGGCAGCCTGGCCGGCATCCCGGTTTCGGAAACCGCGACCCATGTGACCAAGGCCGCGCTGGAGCGCGCCGGTGTTTCGGCCGACCAGATCGGCACGGTCGTCTTCGGGCATGTGATCAACACCGAACCCCGCGATGCCTATCTGTCGCGCGTGGCCGCGATCCAGGCGGGCATTCCGAACACCGTGCCGGCGATGAACGTGAACCGGCTGTGTGGCTCGGGCGCGCAGGCGATCGTGTCCGCCGTGCAGGCGCTGGCGCTGAACGATGCGCAGTTTGCCGTCGCCGGCGGGGCGGAATCGATGAGCCGCGCCCCCTATATCCTGCCCGCCGCCCGCTGGGGGCAGAAGATGGGCGATGTCGGGGCCCAGGACATGATGCTGGGCGCGCTGACCTGCCCGTTCGGCACCGGGCACATGGGTGTCACGGCGGAAAACGTCGCGCGCGAGCATGGCGTCACCCGCGAGGCCCAGGACGCCTTTGCCATGGAAAGCCAGGTGCGCGCCGCGCGGGCCATCGCCGAGGGCCGGTTCAAGGACCAGATCGCGCCGATCATGATCAAGTCGCGCAAGGGCGAGGTTGCCTTTGACACCGACGAGCACCCCAAGGCAACCAGCCTCGAGGCGCTGGCAGGTCTGCGCCCGGCCTTTGAAAAGGCGGGCACGGTGACGGCGGGCAATGCCTCGGGGATCAACGACGGTGCGGCGGCCATCGTGCTGGCGCGCGCCGATGCGGCCGCGGCCGCCGGTCTGACGCCCCGGGCCCGCGTGGTGGGGTATGCGGTGGCCGGCGTCCGGCCCGAGGTGATGGGCATCGGCCCGATCCCCGCGGTCGAGGCCCTGCTGGCCCGCACCGGGCTGTCGGTGTCCGACTTTGACGTGATCGAATCGAACGAGGCCTTCGCGGCCCAGGCTCTCGCCGTGAACGCGGGCCTGGGGCTGGATCCGGCCCGGGTCAACCCCAACGGCGGTGCCATCGCACTGGGTCATCCGGTCGGCGCAACCGGCGCCATCGTCACGGTCAAGGCGATGTATGAACTCGAACGCATCGGCGGCCGCTATGCCCTGATCACCATGTGCATCGGCGGCGGGCAGGGGATCGCGCTGGCGATCGAACGTCTCTGACGAAAAAACCTGCGGACATTAAGCAGGTCTTCACCCCTGACGGGTTTCTTGGAGGGACCGGCCATTGCGCCGGTCCTTTTCCATTTTCCCAGGTTGCGGGACCCGATGACGCTGTTCGACAAGCTCACGCAAGAACGCCGCGCGCGCCTGACCGCCGAACAGCGGCTGGACTACCGCACGCGCGAGCTGGACACGGCCCTGGCCCAACTGGACGCCGCCCGGCGCGAGCTGCAGACCCTGCGCAGGCAGGGCCGGTCCTCGGCGCTGGAGGATGCGCAACGCGCGGCCGAGGTCCGGATGCTGCAAGACCGCGTGCGCGAAGAAGCCGAAAACGCGCAGCGCACGGCGGTCATGGCCGAACGGCGCCTGTGGGATTCGATCAACACCATCCGCGACGGGTTCGCCGTGTTCAACCGCAACCAGGACCTGGTCATCGCCAATCAGGCCTATCTGGGCGTGTTCTCGGGCTTTTCCGAGGTGCAGCCCGGCATCCCCTATCGCCGCCTGGTGGAAATCCTGGCCTATGAGGGCCGCGTCACGCTGGACGGCATCAGCGCCGAGGACTGGATCGCCATGATGCTGGCGCGCTGGGACGGAGACAAGATCGACCCGATCACGCTGACCTTCAGCCGGGGCGATACGGCGCGCATCCACGACCGGCGCGCGCGCGGCGGCGATATCGTCAGCCTGGTGCGCGACATCACCGAGGCCCAGCGCCACGCGACCGAGCTCGAGGAAGCGCGCGCCCGCGCCGAGGCCGCCAATCGCGCGAAATCCGCGTTCCTTGCGAACATGAGCCATGAGATCCGCACCCCCATGAACGGGGTCGTCGGCATGGCGGACCTGCTGTCGGACACGGATCTGTCGGATGAGCAACGGCTCTATGCCGACACGATCCGCTCCTCGGGCGAGGCGCTGTTGAACATCATCAACGATGTGCTCGATTTCTCGAAGATCGAGGCCGACAAGCTGACCCTGCATCCCGAACCCTTCGACCTGGAACGCTGCATCCACGAGGTGCTGATCCTGCTGCAGGCCGGGGCGCGCAACCGCTCCATCGATCTGCTGATGGATTACGATCTGTTCCTGCCGACGCGGTTCATGGCCGACCCCGGCCGCATGCGCCAGGTGATGACCAATCTCATCGGCAATGCGGTCAAGTTCACGCAGGCCGGTCATGTGCTGACCCGCGTCGTCGGTGTCGAAACCGACGATGGCCGCCACCAGCTGAACGTCACGGTCGAGGATACGGGCATCGGCATCGCGCCGGAAAATATCGATCGCATCTTTGGCGAGTTCGCGCAAGTCGACGATCAGGCCACGCGCAAGTTCGAGGGCACCGGCCTGGGACTGGCGATCACCCGGCGCCTGATCGAACTGATGGGCGGTCAGATCTGGGTGGAAAGCGACCTGGGCAAGGGGTCGTGCTTTGGCTTTTCGCTGACCCTGCCCCGCGCCGAGGACAGCGAACCGCTGACGCCGCAGCCCATTCGCCTGCAGCGCGTTCTGGTGGCGGACGATCAACTGATCAACCGCACCATCCTGGACCGCCAGCTGGTCGCGCAGGGGCTGGCGGTGACGCTTTGCGCCTCGGGGGGCGAGGCGTTCGAAACCCTGGCCAGCCACCCCGCGGGATATTTCGACCTGCTTCTGACGGATCACGACATGCCGGGTATGGACGGGCTGGAACTGACGGCGAAACTGCGGGCATCGGGTCACAGGCTGCCGATCATTCTGCTCAGCTCGGCGCCCACGGTGCTGCGCGATCACCCGGCGACGGCCGAACTGCGCGCCATCCTGCAAAAGCCCCTGCTGCGGCATGATTTGGTCCGGCAGTTGCAGATCCTGTCCAATCCCCAGGCCGAGCCCCCGGCGCGCCTGTTGCGCCCGGCGGCCGCGGCGCAGGCGGCGTCGGGGCGTCGGATGCGGATTCTCACCGCCGAGGACAACCGCACCAACCGTCTGGTGTTTTCCAAGATGGTTGCAAACCTGGCCGTCGATGTCCGCTATGCCGAGGACGGGGGCCAGGCGGTCGAGGGGTTTCGCGCGATGCGCCCGGACCTGATTTTCATGGATATCTCGATGCCGGGCATGGACGGACGTTCGGCCACGCGGGCGATCCGCCAGCTTCCGGGCGGGGCACAGGTGCCGATCATCGCGTTGACCGCGCATGCGATGGCCGGCGATCAGGACGAAATCCTGGCGGCCGGCATGGATCATGTGCTGACCAAGCCCCTGAAAAAGCCCCTGCTGCTGGACATGATCACGCGCTACCGCCCCGACGATGCCCGCCCGATCGAGGCGACCCTCGACGACACCGGATGAGTCGGGCTCTGGGGTTGCGCGCAGCCTGTGCAGGCCTTACCTGAGGGGACGAACCGGCCCGGACACAGATGGAGAGACCATGCTGTCGCTGCTCACGATCATTCTGATGATCCTCAAGGTGATCTGGTATATCGTCATTGCCCATGTGATCATGAGCTGGCTGATCAATTTCCAGGTCCTGAACCTGCGGCAGCCGCTGGTTGCGCAGATCTGGGACGGTCTGAACCGCATCCTCAACCCGATCTACAGCCGCATTCGCCGCTTTCTGCCCGACATGGGCGGGCTGGACCTGTCGCCGATGATCGTGCTGCTGGGGATTTACGCCATCCAGATCGTCATCGCGAACAACATGCCTGCCTTCTACTGAACCGTGGAGGCCCAGGCGCCAGACCGGACCTTGGACCTGCTGGCGCGGGTCTTTGGTTTTTCCGCCTTTCGCCCCGGCCAGGCCGAGATCGTTGCGGCGGTGACGCAGGGTCGCGACGTGCTGGCCATCATGCCGACGGGCGGCGGGAAATCCCTGTGCTATCAATTACCTGCCCTGGCGCGCGACGGATTGACCGTGGTCATCTCGCCGTTGATCGCGCTGATGCGCGATCAGGTGCGCGCCCTGCAAGAGGCCGGCGTGGCGGCCGGGGCGCTCACCTCGGGCAATACCGCCGAGGAGAACGAGGAAATCTTCGCGGCGCTCGATGAACACCGGCTCAAGCTGCTCTACATCGCGCCCGAACGGCTGGCATCCTCGGGCACGACGGCGTTGCTCAGACGGTCGAACTGCACCCTGATCGCCGTGGACGAGGCCCATTGCGTCAGCCAGTGGGGGCATGACTTCCGGCCCGACTATCTGCGCATCGGCGATCTCAGGCAGGCGCTGGGCGTGCCGCTTGCGGCCTTTACCGCGACCGCCGATGCCGCGACCCGTGACGAGATTGCCCGCCGGCTGTTCGAATGCGCCGAGCCCGAGGTTTTCCTGCGCGGTTTCGACCGGCCGAACATCCGTTTGGCCTTTGCGGCAAAGGACAACCCGCGCAAGCAGATCCTGACCTATGCCGCCGCGCGCAAGGGGCAGGCCGGGATCGTCTATTGCGCGACCCGTGCCCGAACCGAAACCCTGGCGCGCGCGCTGGACGAGGCCGGGCACAGCGCGCGCGCCTATCACGGCGGGCTGGAGGATTGGGAACGTCGCGCCGTCGAGGACGCCTTCAAGACCGAGGACGGGCTGATCGTCTGCGCGACCGTCGCCTTCGGCATGGGCGTGGACAAGCCCGATGTCCGCTGGGTTGCCCATGCCGATCTGCCCAAGTCGATCGAGGCCTACTATCAGGAAATCGGTCGCGCCGGGCGTGATGGCCTGCCTGCCGACACGCTCACGCTTTACGGGGCCGACGACATTCGCCTGCGCCGCGCGCAGATCGACGAATCCAACGCCCCGGCGGACCGGCGCGAAGCGGATCACGCCCGGCTGAACACCCTGCTGGGTCTGGCCGAGGCGACGGGGTGCCGCCGGCGGATGCTGCTGGCCTATTTCGGCGAAGTCAGCGAACCGTGTGGCAATTGCGATCTGTGCGAGACCCCGGTCAAGACCTTCGATGCGACCGAAGCGGTGCGCAAGGCGCTGTCCGCGATGCTGCGCACCGGCGAAAATTTCGGCACGCAGCATCTGATCGATATCCTGCTGGGCAACCTGACGGACAAGATCAAGGCCCGCGGGCACGACCAGTTGCCGACCTTTGGTGTGGGGACCGACCTGCCGCGGGCGGGGTGGCAGGCGGTGTTCCGGCAGATGATGGGGCGCGATCTGGTGCGCCCGGATGCCGAACGCCATGGTGCCTTGCGGATGACCGAAGCCGCGCGCCCGGTGCTGCGCGGGGAAAGCGGTCTGACCTTTCGCGCCGACACGGTGCAGCGCGCGGCGACCCGGGCCGAACCGCGTGCCCTGGTTTCCGACGAGGATGCGCCGCTGCTCAGCGCGCTGAAGGCCTTGCGCCGGGCGCTGGCCGATGCGGCGAATGTGCCGCCCTATGTCATATTCAACGACCGCTCGCTGATCGAGATGGCGGAAACGCGGCCGCAGACCCTGGATGCGTTCGCGCGGATCTCGGGTGTCGGCGCGACCAAGCTGGAGCGTTACGGCCCCCGCTTTCTTGAGGTGATTACCGGCGCGCCGCCCCAGGCTCCGCACCCCGCCCGGCGCAAGTTGGCGGGAACCCAGGCTGGAACGCTTTATGACCGGCTCGAGGCCGCGCAGCGCGATCTTGCCCGGGGCGAGGATGGCACGGGCAAGCCGATGTCGTGCACCCACACCACCCTGCGCGCCATCGCCGAGCGCCGGCCCGCGACACGGGCCGAGCTGGAGCGCATCCCCGGCATGGGCCCGGCCAAGGCCGAGCGGTTCTGCGATGCCTTTCTGGCCATCCTGGCCGAGGTCTAGGCCAGCGCGCCCTCGGGTCCCAGCAGCACGAAGACCAGCACCGCAGCGTAGAACACGAAACTGGCCGTCAGAACAAAGACGTGCCAGATCGTGTAATGGAACGGAAGCCGGCGCCACAGGTAGAACACCACCCCCAGCGAATAGAGGGCGCCGCCGGTGATCATCAGCACCAGCACCGCCGTGGGCAGGCTGGCGAACATCGGTCCACCCGCGACCAGACCGGCCCAGCCCATGCCCAGATACAGCGCCAGCGCGACCCATTTGAAGCGTTCAGGCGAGATGACCTTCAACACGATGCCGGCGGTTGCCGCGCCCCAGATTCCGGCGGTCAGCGCAACCCCGTGACCCGACAGCAGGGTAAAGGGCGTATAGGTGCCGGCGATTTTCAGATAGATCGCCGCATGGTCCAACCGCCTCAGCAGCCATTCCCGGGCGGTCCCCCACCCTGAGGTTTCGCCGATGTTGTAGAGCGCCGAGCACAGGATCATCGCGAACAGCGCGCCGCCATAGATCGACACGCCCGTGACCGAGGCCGCATCGCCGCGAAACAGCGCGGTCAGGACGATCAGCACCGGCACGGCCATCAGCACCAGCGAGAGGCCGGTCACATGGACCACCGCGTCCGAGATCTGCTCGGCCCGGGAATAAACGGTTCGCATGGCGCCGGTCATGATGTCTCCTTCGGGGGCAGGATACGCCTGTGCAGGGGATCGGGCAACGGCGACCCGGGGGAAACCTTGCCGCCGATTCCTTGCCATTTCGTCAAGGGTGACGTGGCGCGCGGGTTGACCTCGGCGGGCTCAGGGGCCACCACCCTCGGGCAGGATAGGGGCCACGCATGTATCCATTGGTTCGACTCGTCAAGGAAACGCTGAAATTCCGGGGCCGCCCGTTGGCCCTGCTGGACACCCATGTGTCGCATCACATGTGCTGGCCCTGGGACCTGGACCCGTGGATGGAATTGAACAACGGGCGCACGCTGACGCTTTACGATCTGGGGCGTGTGCCGTTTTCGGTGCGCATCGGCATGACTGCCGCGCTCAGGCGGCAAGGTTGGGGCATGACGGTGGCCGGGTCGAGCGTGCGCTACCGCCGCCGCATCCGGATGATGCAACGGATCGAGATGCGCACGCGGGTGATCGGCTGGGATGCGCGGTTCTTCTACATCGAACAATCCATCTGGCGCGAGGGCGAGGCGTTGAACAACGTCCTGATCCGCTCTGCCGTCACCGATGCCAAGGGGATCGTCGCACCCGAGCGTCTGGTCGCCGCGATGGGTCACGAGGGCACCGAAAGCCCGGCTTTGGCCGCGTGGGTGCAGGCCTGGATCGCCGCCGATGCCCAGAGACCCTGGCCGCCCGCGCGGGGGTGATGCCTGTTTTTTCAGCACCGGGTATCCGGTGCGGCCAGCACGGTGCCCCCACATCTTCCTTTTGGCCCCGGCCGCTGTAGGCTGACGTCAAAAAGGGAGTCGCCCATGGCGGGGATCGGTCACAACAACGGCCCGACGATGGAGGCCGGCGCAAGCTGGCGCAAGCACGCCTGGGGAAAGGCGCGCGCGGGCCTGCTGCCCGTTTTGCCGATCGAGGTGGTGCGCCTCAGGGTCAGGCGCGCGGCCGAGCTGGGCCTGGACTACCGCACCTATGCATCCATTCGCGCGGCCTCGGGGCATGACGTGATCGCGTTTCTGTTTTCGACGAACGCATTGCGCCTGCTGCCACCGCACCCGGCGCTGCCGCATGATCGCCGGGCCGCGCTTTCGGCATTGAACGCCGTGGGGCGCGCCGCGCTGGTGCGCGTGCCGATGGACCCGGCGCGGGTTCTGGCGCTGGCCGGCGGTCTCATCGACAGCGCGCACCAGGCGCCGCGCCCCTTTGCCGGCTGGGCCGAGGCCCGGCGGCAGATCCTGGCGGCGCTGCCCTGCGCGGCGGACCGGGTGGTGATGGTGGGCGACACGGCCGAGGAACGCGACTGGGCCCAGGCCGCGCGGCTGGCCTGGTATCTGCCCGCCGACCGCTATTTCGCCGCCTGATCCGGGGCCGTCGCGTCGCCCCGGAACCCTGTCAGCGTGAGCGGATCATGCCCGCGATTTCGAGCGTCCGCTTCAGGATCGGCTGGGCGATGGCATCGGCGCGGTCGGCGCCCGCGCCCAGGATGCGGTCGATCTCGGCCGGGTCCTGCATCAGGTCCTGCATCCGGGTGGTGATCGGTGACAGTTTTTCGACCGCCAGATCCGCCAGGCGGGGCTTGAACACGCCGAAGCCCTGACCCGCGTAATCGCCCAGAACCTCGGCCTGCGTCATCCCTGCCAGCGCGGCATAGATGTTCACCAGGTTCTTTGCCTCGGGCCGGTCGGCCAGGCCGTCCATGGTCTCGGGCAGGGGTTCGGCGTCGGTCTTGGCCTTGCGGATCTTCTTGGCGATCGTGTCGGCGTCATCGGTCAGGTTGATGCGCGAGGCGTCCGAAGGGTCCGATTTCGACATCTTCCTGGTGCCGTCGCGCAGGCTCATGACCCGGGTTGCAGCGCCTTCGATCACGGGCTCGGTGATCGGGAAGAAATCGACACCGTAGTCGTGGTTGAACTTGGTCGCGATGTCGCGGGTCAGCTCCAGATGCTGGCGCTGATCCTCGCCCACGGGCACATGGGTCGCGTGGTAGAGCAGGATGTCCGCCGCCATGAGCGACGGATAGGCGAACAGACCCAGCGAGGCCTTTTCCGCATCCTTGCCGGCGGTCTTGTCCTTCCATTGCGTCATGCGGTTCATCCAGCCCATGCGGGCGACGCAGTTGAACACCCAGCCCAGTTCGGCATGGGCCGAGACCTGGCTCTGGTTGAACAGGATGGAGCGTTTCCGGGTCGATCCGGCGGCGATGAACCCGGCAGCGGCCTCGCGCGTCTGGCGGCGCAGCGCGTCGGGATCTTGCCAGACGGTGATCGCGTGCAGATCGACCAGGCAATAGATGGTCTCGATCCCTTCGTCCTGCTTTTCGACAAAGCGTTTCAGGGCGCCCAGGTAATTGCCCAGCGTCAACCCGCCCGACGGCTGGATGCCCGAGAAGATGCGCGGCTTGAACTTGGCATTCGGCGTGGTCGCGGGGGTATCGGCCATCTGCCTCACTCCATGGTGGAAAATCCGGTTCCGTTCGCTTATCGCTGGCAGGCCGGGGCGTCAACCGAACCCCAGCGGAGGAACCGATGACCGACACCGATCTGAACGCCGCGCCCTTCAATCGCCTGCCCTGGGCGGTGTGGTTGCTGATCCTGGCCGTGCTGGGCGTCGAGGGCGTGCTGTCGCTGGCCGACCTGGGGCTGATCGGCGGCGCGCAGGGGATCGGCTGGCGCATTTCGGCGATCCAGGACTTTGCGTTCTCCAGCGCCATTCAGCAGTCGATGATCGAAGGGCACCATTATGTCCCGCGCCTGATGATGCGCTATGTGACGTTCAGCTTTGTTGCGGGCAACCTGATGCATGCGCTGTTCGGCGCCGTGCTGATCGCCGCGCTGGGCAAGGCCGTGGCCGAGGCCTTTGGCAACATGCGGTTCCTGCTGGTGGCGTTGGTGGTGCCCGTTGCGGCCGCGATCCTGTTCGGGCTGGTCACGGCGCAGAACCAGCTGGGCTGGCTGTTCGGGGCGATGCCGATGGCCTTTTCGCTGGTCGGGGCCTTTACCTGGCTCAAGGTGCACGAGGCCGGCGACGACCGCGCCAGACGGCTGCGCGCCTTTGGCCTGATCGCCATGCTGCTGCTTGCGCGGCTGGCCTTTGGCCTGATCGCCGAGGGTGGTCCCGGCTGGATTGCCGAATTCGTCGCCTTTGTCCTGGCCTATGGTTTGTCCGCGCTGATCCTCGGTCCGGGCAGCTGGCAGCGCACAAGAGCGCGACTGCGCGGATGAAAGGCTTGCCAAAGGGGGCGAACCCCCTACAGTGATGCGCAGTGACAGCGTGTTCAGTGAGGGAGACTCAGATGGGAATGGGATGGATCGGTTCGATCATTGTCGGCGGCTTGGCCGGCTGGATCGCCTCGCAGTTCATGAAGTCGAACACCGGGATCCTGGTGAACGTGATCCTGGGAATTGTCGGCGCCGCCGTCGCGGGCTGGCTGTTCGGTTTTCTCGGCGTCAACTTCTCGGGCATCATCGGCTATCTGATCGCCGGTTTCCTGGGCGGTTCGATCCTGATCTGGATCGGGCGCAAGGTGTTTTGAGCGGTCTCAACCCCGGCGCAGGGCCGTCTTGAAATCGCTGGGCCGAAAGGCCCCCAGCACGATGCCGCAGAGCCCATAGGCGGCCATGCCCGTCACCACCAGCAGGGCAAGCGCCCCATAGCGCAGGCCGGGGGTGTGAAGCATGGGGGTCAACCCCAGCGTCGCGCCCCACAGCACCGCCCCCATCGCCGCCGACGCGGCAATGATGCGGGGCAGGCGCTGACGCATCCGGGGGTCGAATTGCGCGGCGTCGCCCATTTTCCGGCTGCCGCGCCACAGTTGCCAGACCATTGCCCAGGCCGACAAGGTGGTGGCCAGGGCCGCCGCGATATAGCCGATCACGGGTGCCAGCCCCACGGCCAGGCCCGCGTTCACCACCATCGACACGACGGCATAGTGGAACGGGCTGCGCGTGTCCTCGCGCGCGTAGAACAGCGGTTGCAGGACCTTGTGCATGACAAAGGCGGGCAGACCGGCGCCATAGACCGCGAGCGCCAGCGCGGTCGCGGTGGTGTCCTGGGGTTGCCAGCTGCCGCGTCCATACAGCACGGCGACCAGCGGCACGGCGATCACCACCAGCGCCACGGCGGCGGGCAGGGTCAGCGCCAGCGCGAACTCGGTGCCCCGGTTGAAGCTGGCGCGCCCGCCTTCGGCATCGCCCGCCCGCAAACGGCGGCTGAGGTCGGGCAGCAGCACGGTTCCGATGGCAATGCCGACCACCCCCAGCGGCAGTTGATAGAGCCGGTCGGCATAGTTCAGCCAGGCCACGGCCCCCTCGGTATACGAGGCGACCTGACGCCCCACCAGAAGGTTGATCTGCACCACCCCTCCGGCCAGCACGGCGGGCCCGGCAATGATGAGCAGGCGTTTCAGATCGGGCGTCCAGCGCGGCAGCCCCGGCCACAGCGTGAATCCCAGCCTGCGCGCCGCGAACCAGGTAAAGGCAAGCTGCGCGATCCCGGTCACCGGAACGGTCCAGGCCAGCGTCAGGCCCATGTCCCAACCCTGACGGTCGGCAATCAGCATGGAGCCGATGAACATCAGGTTCATCAGCACGGGCACGAACGACGCTTCGGTAAAGCGGCCGAAGGTGTTCAGCACCCCGGACAGCAGCGCCACCAGCGAGATGAACAGGATGTAGCTGAACGAGATCCGCCCGAACAGCACCGCCAGCGTGAAGCGTTCATCCCCGGCAAACCCTGACGCCATGGCCCAGACGAGCCAGGGCATCGCCAGCGTGCCGAGGATCGAAAACAGCACCAGCACCCCGGCGAGCCCTGAAAAGGCGTCCCGCGCAAAGCGTTGCGCGTCCTCGCCGCCTTCGAGCTTTTTGGCGAACATCGGCACAAAGGCCATGTTGAACGCGCCTTCGGCAAAGAAACGGCGGAACATGTTCGGCAGCGAAAAGGCGACAAAAAAGGCCTCGGCCACCGGGCCCGAGCCGAGATAGGCCGCCATCATCACGTCGCGCACGAAGCCGGCGCCCCGGGACAACAGCGTCCAGCCGCCGACGACCATGACGGACCGGATCAGGCGGATGGGGGTCATTGCGGATCTCCGGTGGTGGGGGCCGGCCCCGGTGCGGCGCCCCGCACCGCGCGTCGGGGGGCGCGTCGGGGCGCGGTCATCCCTGCGCTGCCCTTTGCGCGCCCGCCTCGATCGCGGCACGCAGTTTCTTTTCCAGGGCGTCCTGACGCGACTTGGCGTGCAGTTTCAGGCCGAACATGTCCTTCACATAGAAGCTGTCCACAACCTGCACGCCATAGGTCGCGATCACGGCCGAGGCGATGTAGATGTTGTTCGCCGCCAGGGTCCGCGTCAGGTCATACAGCAGACCGGGGCGGTCGCGGCTGTCCACCTCGATGATCGTGTAGATGTCTGACCCGTCGTTGTCGAAGGCGATATTCGTCGGCACCCGGAACTGGCGCTCGCGCTTCTTGACCTTGTCCTTGTCCTTCAGCGCCTGGGCGGCGACAACCTCGCCGGCAAAGGTGCGTTCGATCATCTTGCGCAGGCGCGGCAGGCGGTCCTGTTCATAGGGGTGCCCCTCGGCGTCCTGCACCCAGAAGATCGCCGTCGCATAGCCATCCTTCGAGGTATAGGTCCGCGCATCGACGATGTTTGCCCCGACAAGCGCCAGCGCGCCCGCCAACCGCGAGAAGATCCCCGGATGATCGGCCAGCGCGAAACAGGCGCGGGTCGCGTCGCGCCCCTCGTCGGGGTGCAGGTCGATGCGGATCTCGGTGTCGCCCAGCCCGCGCAGCAGGTTGGCAAAGACGATATGCGCCTCGGTCGCCAGCCCCTGCCAATAGGGGCCATAGTGGCGGGCGGTCTCGGTGCGCAGGTCGGCGCGGGGCCAGTCTGCCAGCGCCTCGCGCAGGGCGCGTTTCGCCTGGTCCTCGCGGTTTGAGCGGTTCAGCGCCTCGGCGCCGCCTTCCAGGGCCTCGGTCGTCAGACCGTGCAACTGTCTGAGAAGCATGGCCTTCCAGTTGTTCCACGTCCCCGGGCCGACGCCGCGGATGTCGCAGACCGTCAGCACCGTCAGCAGATCGAGCCGCTTCTTCGTCTTTACCGCCTTGGCAAAGTCGCGCACGGTCCGGGGATCGCCCAGATCGCGTTTCTGCGCGACGTCCGACATCAGCAGATGATGCCGCACCAGCCATTCCACGGTTTCGCAATCCTCGGCGTTCAGGCCCAGACGGGGGGCGACACGACGGGCGATCTGCGCCCCCAGGATCGAGTGGTCCTCGGGCCGGCCCTTGCCGATGTCGTGCAGCAACAGCGCGATATAGAGAACCTTGCGGTTCACGCCTGCATCCAGGATCGACGAGGAGATCGGCAACTCCTCGAGCAGTTCCTTGCGTTCGATCTGGGCCAGCGTGCTGATGCACTGGATGATGTGTTCGTCCACCGTATAGTGGTGATAGACATTGAACTGCATCATCGCGACGATGGGTTCGAATTCGGGCAGGAACGCCGACAGGACGCCCAGTTCGTTCATCCGCCTGAGCGCGCGTTCCGGGTTGCCGTGTTTCAGCAGCAGATCCATGAAGATGCGAACGGCTTCGGGGTTCTCGCGCACATCGGTGTCGATGCGGTTGAGGTTGGCCGCGATCAGGCGCATCGCATCGGGGTGGATCAGCAGGCCGGTGCGCAGGGCTTCCTCGAAGATCCTGAGCAGGTTCAGCGGGTTAGCCAGGAAATCCTCGGGGTCGGTCAGGTTCAGGCGGTTCAGATCGACGCGATAGCCGCTCTTGACCTTCTTGCGCCGCCGCAGCAGCCGCAACAGCCCGGGCGCGCGTTTCACATGCCGGGCTTCCAGCCCGGTCAGGAAGATACGGGTCAGTTCCCCCACCTGTGTCGCGTGACGGAAATAGTCCTGCATGAAATGTTCGACCGCGCGCCGCCCCCCGTGGTCGATATAGCGCATCCGTTCCGCGACTTCGGGCTGCAGGTCGAAGGTCAGCGTGTCCACGGCACGGCCGGTGATGTGATGCAGATGGCACCGCACCGCCCAGAGGAAGGTCTCGGCAGCGCGGAAGCTCAGGTATTCGTCCTCGGTGAAGAACTGATGCCCGACCAGTTCCGCGGCCTTGTTCACGCGGTAGATGTATTTCGCGATCCAGTAGAGGGTCTGCAGATCCCTGAGCCCGCCCTTGCCCTCCTTGACGTTGGGTTCCAGCATGTATCGCTGGCCCCCCTGTTTCTGGTGGCGTTCCGCGCGTTCGGCCAGCTTGGCCTCGACGAAGTCTGCCTGGGTGCCCTTGAACAGCTCTTTCCACAGCCGCTCGCGCAGCTCCTGGGCCAGGGGGACGTTGCCGGTAAGCAGGCGCATTTCCAGCAGGGCAGTGCGGATCGTGTAATCTTCCTGTCCCAGCCGGATGCAATCGTCGATCGAGCGCGACGAATGACCGATCTTCAGCTTGAGATCCCACAGGATATAGAGCGTGGATTCGATCACGCTTTCGGCCCAGCCGGTAATCTTGTGCGGGGTCAGGAACAGCAGATCCACATCGGAATGCGGCGCCATCTCGGCCCGGCCATAGCCGCCGACCGCCATCACCGCCATGCGTTCGCCCAGCGTCGGCGCGCCATTCGGGTGCAGGTGCAATTGCGCCACCTGCAAGGCGGCGGTCACCACGGTATCGGTCAGCCAGGTCTGCGACCGCACAAAGGCGCGCGCGTCGCGCGGGGCCGCGGCAAGGGCCGCGCGCAGCACCTCGTTGCCGTGGCGCAGGACCTCGATCAGGGTCTTGACGGCAAAGGCGCGAATGTCGCGTGGGTCGCTCAGACCGGCAAGTCCGCCCGCCAGGGTGCGGTCCAGCGCCGCCAGGTCGCAGATCGCGTCCGGCTCGCAGATCAGGGGCTCGTCCTCGGTCGGGGCGGGGGGGAGGGCATACAGTCCGTCGGCGACGATGAGCGCCGGGGTGGAAGCGATCTGCGCCACGATGGACCCCTTACGCCCCCATGCCGGCAAAGCTGCGCGGTGCCGGATCCAGGATCACCACCGCATTGTCGCGGATCGTCGCCAGCGCCAGGCCGCGCTGGTTGGTGCCGTCGGCCAGCAGGCGGAACACGCCGTTCACCCCGACGAAGCCCGAGCTTTGCGTCAGCGATTCGCGCGACAGCGCCTGGGCCGAGCCGGTGCCCAGCAGCGCGCCGATGGCGGCGATTCCGTCATAGGCAAGCCCGGCGATCGGGTGCGGGCCGCTGCCATAGGCGGCGGTATAGCGTTGTTCGAACTGGCTGGTCAGCGCGGGGTCGGGCATGGCGAACCAGCCCTCTTGCAGGCCGCGCAGTTGCAGCGTCGCGGGCGGCACGTTCCACTGGGTGACGCCCATGAACTGGAATTGCGGCCCCGAGATGCGGTTGTCAGGCAGCAATTGCGCCAGAACCGGCAGCGCGCCGGCGCTGTCGGCCGTGAACAGGATCGCCTGCGCCCCCGACGATCGCGCGGTCGAGGCGAGCTGCGGCAGCGCCGCGACGATACCCTGCTGCGAGAATTCATACGTCTCGGTCGCCACGATTTCGGCGCCGGTGCCGGCAACCGCGCGGTTCACGGCCGCCAGCATCAGTTCGCCGGCGGTCGTGCGCTCACCGATGACCATGGTGCGTGGCTTGCCGTGTTCGGCGGCATAGGTAAACACCCGGCGCGCGGCGTTGTCGGGCGTCAGGCCCAGCACAAAGACGTTGTTTCCGGCGATCGCGGGGTTGTTGGAGAAGGTCAGCACGTTCAGGCCATCCGGCGCGACGGCGGTGCCGACGGCCGCGGCCTCGGCGCCGTGGACGGGGCCCAGAATGATGCGCGCGCCCTCGTCGGCGGCCTGCCGGGCGACCTGCGCCGCGACCGCCGGGTCGCCCTGGGTCGAATACACGCGCAGGTCGATCTGCACGCCCGACAGATCCGCCACCGCAAGCCGCGCCGCGTTTTCAAGCGAGGTTGCGAGAATGGTGTTTCCCTGGTTCGACGAGCCCGCCGGAACCAGCAGCGCCACCGGAACCGGTGCGTTGGTATCCACCCGCGGGGCGCTGCTGCCGCCAAACCCCGAAGGCATGCAGGCGCTCAGCGCCAGCAGGCTGCCACCGGCCAGAATGCTGCGACGGGTCAGGTTGGCGGCAGGGGAACGGACGGATTTGGCGCGCATCGAATTCCTCGGTGTCTCAAGGGCGGGTTGCGGCGGCTGGCGCCGCGCGACACAGTATTGAACGCACAAGATGAAGTAAACGCATGTAACGGGGCAGTCATGACCGATGGGCAGGAAGATGATCACGCGGGGCAGGGGTTCGCGCCCGCTCGGGGCCGGGTGCCGCCCGGCCTTCACCTGGTTTCCACCCCCATCGGCGCGGCACGCGACATCACGCTGCGCGGGCTGGACCTGCTGGCCGGTGCCGATGTGCTGGCTGCCGAGGACACTCGCAGCCTGCGCCGGCTGATGGAAATTCACGGCGTCCCGCTGAAGGGGCGGCCGCTGATCGCCTATCACGACCACAACGGCGCACAGGCGCGACCGCGGTTGCTGGCGCTGCTGGCCGAGGGCAAGTCGATCGCCTATGCCTCCGAGGCCGGCACGCCCCTGGTTGCGGACCCCGGTTTCCAACTGGCGCGCGCCGCCATCGCCGAGGGGCATACCGTGCTGGCCGCGCCCGGGGCCTCGGCGGTGCTGACGGCGCTGGCGGTCGGGGGGCTGCCGACCGACCGCTTCTGTTTCGCCGGGTTCGCGCCGTCCCAGGGCGCGGCGCGCAAGGCCTGGCTGGCCGAACTGGCGCCGATCCCGGCGACGCTGGTGCTCTACGAATCGCCCAAGCGCATTCACCGGCTGTTAACCGAACTGCGCGAGGCTTGGGGCGGGTCGCGGGACTGCGCGTTGTGCCGCGAACTGACCAAACGGTTCGAGGAAGTGATTCGCGGCACCCTGGACGAGGTGGCGGAGGCGATCGACGGGCGGGACCTGAAGGGCGAGATCGTCCTTCTTGTCGGTCGTGCGACCGACCGGGGCGATCCGGCGGCCGATCTGGACTCGGCCCTGGCCGACGCCCTGGGAACCCTGTCCCTGCGCGAGGCCGTCGATCGCGTGACCGCCGCCACCGGGCTGCCACGCCGTCAGGTCTATCAGCGCGCGCTCGCCCTTGCGAAGGAGGGGGAATGACCGGATTGCTGTCCTATCATGCGGGCCTGTCCGCCGAGGATCAGGTCGCGCGGGACTATGACCGACGCGGCTATGCGGTTGCCGCCCAACGCTGGCGCGGCAAAGGGGGCGAGATCGACCTGGTGCTGCGCGACGGCGCCGGTTACGTGTTCGTCGAGGTCAAGAAAAGCCGCAATTTCGCCCGCGCGGCCGACCGTCTGACACCCCGTCAGATCCTCAGGCTGCGGGATGCCGCCGCCGAATTTCTGGGTCAGAGTCCGACCGGACTGGACACCGCGGCGCGCTTCGATGTGGCCCTCGTGGACGGCATCGGCCAGATTCACATCGTCGAGAACGCCCTCATCGGGTAGCGGCCTCTGGCCTGCAAGGCGTTGAAACTTTGCTCTGTCTGGGTCATCTATCGGCACGGGGCATTCCGCCCCGATGACCGGCAGGAGGTGGCATGGCGCTGCGTATCGCATTCCAGATGGACCCGATCCAGGGCGTGAACATCAACGCCGATTCCAGCTTTCGCCTGGCCGAAGAGGCGCAGGCACGCGGCCATGAGCTGTTCGTCTACACGCCCGACAAGCTGACCTTTGACGAGGGGCGCGTCGTGGCCCGCGCCCATCCCCTGCGCGTGCAGCGGGTGCAGGGCGATCACGCGCATCTGGGACCCGAGGTGCGCCTGGATCTGGCGGCGCTGGATGTGGTCTGGCTGCGTCAGGACCCGCCCTTTGACATGGCCTATATCACGACCACGCATCTGCTGGATCTGATCCGCGACACGACGCTGGTGGTGAATGACCCGTTCTGGGTGCGCAACTACCCCGAGAAGCTGCTGGTGCTTCAGTTCCCCGACCTGACGCCGCCCACGATGATCGCCCGCAACCTGGACGAAATCCGCGACTTCAAGCATCGCCACGGCGACATCATTCTGAAGCCGCTTTATGGCAACGGTGGTGCCGGGGTGTTCCGGCTGGACGCGGGCGACCGCAACCTGTCGTCGCTGCACGAATTGTTCACCGGCTTTTCGCGTGAGCCGCTGATCGTGCAGAAGTTCCTTCCCGCGGTGTCCAAGGGGGACAAGCGCGTGATCCTGGTGAATGGCGAGCCGGTCGGTGCGATCAACCGCGTCCCCGCGGCGGGCGAGACGCGCTCGAACATGCATGTGGGCGGACGGCCCGAAAAGGTCAGCCTCACCGACCGCGACCGCGAGATCTGCGCGGCCATCGGCCCGTTGCTGCGCGACCGCGGGCAGGTCTTTGTCGGGATCGACGTGATCGGCGACTGGTTGACCGAGATCAACCTGACCTCGCCCACCGGCATCCAGGAACTGGAGCGTTTCGACGGCATCAATGTCGCCGCCCGCATCTGGGAGGCGATCGAAACAAAGCGCGCAGACGCATGAGTTGGCAAGCCAAAGCCCTGCGTGCCTTCTCGCGCCATGTGATGCGGCCCTCGCTGGCGCGCGACCGCACGCCCGAAGCCGCGCGCGTTCATTTCGAACGCGGCGCCCGCCGCCTGTTCCGGGCGCCACCGTTCAGCCTGATGCAGGACGGATCGGCCGGGGGCGTGCGCGGGCTGTGGGTGTCGAACCGGCCCAGGCACGAGGGCGCGGTTCTCTATTTTCACGGCGGCGCCTACCTGTTGGGATCGTCTCGCAGCCATTCCGCCCTGCTGGCCGAGATCGCGCGCCGCACCGGTGTCAGGGCCTTTCTGCCCGATTACCGGCTGGCGCCCGAGCACCCCTTTCCCGCGGCCTTTGACGATGCTGTCGCCGCGTGGGACGGGCTGGTCGCCCAGGGGTTCGCCCCGGACCGGATCGTTCTGGGGGGCGATTCGGCGGGCGGCGGGCTGGCGCTGGCGTTGCTCAGCCGCCTGTGCCGCGCCGGCACCCCGCCGGCCGGGCTGTTCGCGTTTTCACCCTGGACCGACCTGACATTTTCCGGCGCCTCGCTGGTGACCAATGCCTCGCGCGATCAATTGCTGCCGGCCCATCGGCTGACGGCCGTGCGCACCGAGATCCTGGGCGGTGCGCGCCCGGGCGATGCCGACGATCCGCGCCTGTCTCCGCTGCACGCGGCCTTCCCCGGGGCCCCGCCGGTGATGATTCATGCCGCCGAGACCGAGATCCTGCGCGATGACGCGCTGCGGATGCGGGGGCGGCTGCCCAATGCCGAGATCCGAATCGCCGGCGATCTGCCGCATGTGTGGCCGATTCTGCACAACTGGCTGCCTGAAGCCCGCGCCACACTGGATCAGACCGGCCGGTTCATTCAGGGCTGCCTGCTGCCAGAGTCAGACGAAAGCTGACCGCCTCGGCGACATGCGGCAGGCGGACCTCGGCGCTGGCGTCCAGGTCGGCGATCGTGCGCGCGACCCGCAACACCCGGTGATACCCGCGCGCGGTCAATCCGAACCGGTCGGCGACCCGTGCGAGCAGCGCGCGTCCGTCGGCGTCCGGGGTGGCGACGTCTTCAAGAATTGCGCCTTCCGCGTCGGCGTTGACACGAAGGCCCGGGTGGTCGGCGAACCGCTTCGCCTGCCGGCTGCGCGCCGCCGCGACCCGTTCCGCGATCGCCACCGAGCTGTCGCCAGTGGCCGGCAGGTCCAGATCGGACCAGGCGACGGGCGGCACTTCGATCCGCAGGTCGAACCGGTCCATCAGCGGGCCCGAGATACGCCCGAGATACTCGGCGCCGCAGCCCGGGGCGCGATTGCAGGCCCGCGCGGGTTCGGTCAGATAGCCGCAGCGGCAGGGATTGGCGGCGGCGATCAGCAGGAACCGACAGGGATAGCGGGTGTGGGCGTTGGCGCGGGCAACGACGACTTCGCCGGTCTCGATGGGTTGGCGCAGGGTTTCCAGGACCGTGCGCGGGAATTCGGGAAACTCGTCCAGGAACAGCACGCCATTGTGTGCCAGGCTGATCTCGCCCGGCTTGGCGTTGCGCCCCCCGCCCACGATCGCCGCCACCGAGGCGGTGTGATGGGGTTCGCGGAACGGTCGGCTGCGGGAAATGCCCCCCTCGTCCAGCAGGCCGGCCAGGGACTGGATCATCGAGGTTTCCAGCGCCTCGGCCGGGCTGAGCGGCGGCAGGATGCCGGGCATGCGTGCCGCCAGCATCGACTTTCCCGACCCTGGCGATCCGACCATCATCAAATGGTGGCGTCCCGCCGCGGCAATCTCCAACGCCCGCTTGGCGCGTTCCTGGCCCTTCACATCGCGCATGTCGCGCGCTGTCGGGTCGGCCATGACCTCGCCCGGCGTGGCGCGTGGCAGGGGGGCCTTGCCGGTGAAGTGGTGGATCGCCTCGGTCAGGGTGGCCGGTGCGTGAACGCGGGCGGCACCGACCCAGGCCGCCTCGGCCCCGCAGGCGCGGGGGCACATCAGTGCGTTCCCCTCGGCCGCCGCGGCCATGGCGGCGGGAAGCGCGCCGGCAACGGGAACCAGCGTTCCGTCAAGCGACAGCTCGCCCATCGAGACGCAGTCGGCCAGATCCTCGGCCGGAATGATCCCCAGCGCGGCCAGCAGCGACAGCGCAATGGGCAGGTCGAAGTGCGATCCCTCCTTGGGCAGGTCGGCGGGCGACAGGTTGACGGTGATGCGTTTTGGCGGCAGGCCGATGGCCAGGGTCGAAAGCGCGGCGCGGACCCTTTCGCGCGCCTCGCTGACGGCCTTGTCGGGCAGGCCGACCAGTTGAAACGATGGCAGCCCCGGGGTCAGGACGCATTGCGCCTCGACCAGACGGGCCTCGATCCCGTCGAAGGCCACCGTTCGTGCGCGTGCCAGCATCCCTTCCCCCGTTTCGTCCGATCATCGGGGTTAATGGGTTAGAAAAAGGTTAACGTGGCCGCAGCCGTTCCAGCGCGTCGATGTCACCGCTTTCGAGGGCTGGCA
The DNA here is from genome assembly GCA_020637555.1 of Rhodobacter sp. Lineage (GTDB taxonomy): Bacteria > Pseudomonadota > Alphaproteobacteria > Rhodobacterales > Rhodobacteraceae > Pararhodobacter. Next base: position 117,948 of record JACKKF010000004.1, read on the forward strand.
AGGCTTCCAGCACCGCCGCGATGGGCCAGTCCCACCAGGCCAGACGCATCAGCCGCCCGATCGTGGCCGGGTCGAAGCGGCTCTTGACCACACGGGCGGGATTTCCGGCGACAACCGCATATGGGGGCACGTCGCGCGTGACGACCGCGCAGGCCGCGACGATGGCGCCGGCGCCGATGGTGACGCCCGGCAGGACCCGGGCGTCGAACCCCAGCCAGACATCCGGGCCGATGACGGTATCGCCGTGGGTCGCGGCCTCGGCAATATAGGGTGCGGTGGTTGCCATGTCGTAAATCCGGAACGGATAGGCGGTCAGCCCACCCAGGGGATGATTGGCGGAACTGGTGATGAAACGCACACCATGCGCGATCTGCGCAAAGGGACCGATGGTCAGCCGCTCGGGTGCCCCGGGGTAGAGATAGGGCGCCAGATGGGCGGCCCAGTCAGAGACCGTGCCGAAATCCGACGCATAGGCATAGTCGCCGACCTGGATGTTCGGATGCGCGATGGCCGCGCGCAGGAATACGGTGCCCGGCAGCGGGGTGCCGTCGGCCAAGGCCACGGGATGAAGGGTCAAGGGGGATGGCAGGGCGCTCGGGCCCGGCGTGATGTCCGGCATGGTCCGTCCTTTCACATGAAACCGAAGGGTGGGTTCAGTGGGCGGTCTGGTCCATGGCGCGGCTCCTTTATTGCAGGCCGCCAGACTAGCGGCGAGCCGGGCAAAAGAAAAGGCGCGCCAGACAGGTGTCCGGCGCGCCCGGTGCGGAGCGGGCCCCAGGCCCGCCCCACCGCGTTGCTTACTTCAGGATTTTCGAGACGACGCCGGCGCCGACGGTGCGGCCGCCTTCGCGGATGGCGAAGCGCAGCTTCTCTTCCATCGCGATCGGGGCGATCAGCTCGACCTCGAACTTCAGGTTGTCGCCCGGCATCACCATTTCCGTGCCTTCGGGCAGCTTCACCGTGCCGGTCACGTCCGTCGTGCGGAAGTAGAACTGCGGGCGATAGTTGCCGAAGAACGGCGTGTGGCGGCCGCCTTCTTCCTTGGTCAGGATGTAGGCCTCGGCCTCGAAATCGGTGTGCGGGGTGACCGACTTCGGCTTGCACAGCACCTGGCCGCGCTCGACGCCGTCACGGTCGATGCCGCGCAGCAGCGCGCCGATGTTGTCGCCCGCTTCCCGCGGTCCAGCAGCTTGCGGAACATCTCGACGCCCGTGCAGGTCGATTTCTTCGTCGCGCGGATGCCGACGATCTCGACTTCGTCACCGACGTTGATCACGCCACGCTCGACGCGACCGGTCACCACCGTGCCGCGGCCCGAGATCGAGAACACGTCCTCGATCGGCATCAGGAACGGCTGGTCCACGGCGCGCGCCGGCGTCGGGATGTATTCGTCGACAGCGGCCATCAGCGCGCGCACCGAATCCTCGCCGATCTCTTTCGATTCACCGATCAGCGCCTGGTGCGCCGAGCCCTTGATGATCGGAATGTCGTCGCCCGGGAAGTCGTAGGTCGACAGCAGTTCGCGCATCTCCATCTCGACCAGCTCGATCAGTTCCTCGTCATCGACCAGGTCGACCTTGTTCATGTAGACGACCATCGTCGGGATGCCGACCTGGCGGCCCAGCAGGATGTGCTCGCGCGTCTGCGGCATCGGGCCGTCCGAGGCCGCAACCACCAGGATCGCGCCGTCCATCTGCGCCGCGCCGGTGATCATGTTCTTCACATAGTCCGCGTGGCCGGGGCAGTCGACGTGCGCATAGTGACGCGCCTCGGTCTCGTATTCCACATGCGCGGTCGAGATCGTGATCCCGCGCGCCTTCTCTTCCGGCGCGCCGTCGATCTGGTCGTAGGCCTTGAAATCGCCGAAGTATTTCGTGATCGCCGCCGTCAGCGTCGTCTTGCCGTGGTCAACGTGACCGATCGTCCCGATGTTGACGTGCGGTTTCGTCCGTTCAAACTTTGCCTTCGCCATGATGGCTTCTCCTCAAGTCTTGGTCGGCGCGGCGGGCAAACCCGCCTTCCCGGTTGTCGATCGCGGCGGGAAGAACCCCGCACTTCGGCGAGCCGCGTCGCGCGCGACTTATAGGCGGAATCGGGAAAAATCAAGCGCATTGGCGCGTGGCAGGGCCAGTTTCGGCGCTTTTCGCGCGCGGCGCGCGGGCGCGCCCGTGTCAGCGCCGCCCGCAGGTCGGCGCGCCATCGCCCCCGGCCTGTCCGGCCCCGCCAGGCACCGTGGCCGACGGGGTCGGCGCGCCCTCGGCGGCCTCGGTCCCGTCGGGGGTGGCGGCGTCGTCCGGGTGCTGGAACCATTCGGGGTGCTCGGCCAGCCAGTCCTCGATCCTGAGGGCGGCGTTGCGCGACAGTTGCTGCATCTGTTCGTCCGCGCTCTGGGTCAGGCCCGACCCGATGATGCCCGCGGCCCCCGCGCTTTCCAGCACGGTCATCTGTTCGTGTTCCTCGTTCAGCGCGCGCCCCAGGCGATCATCCCAGATATCGACCGAGGTGATCAGCGCCGACCGGGGCGAGGCGACCAGCGGCACGCCCGGCACCGCCAGCACATAGGCGTCGATGTGCATCGCGATGTGATAGAGCCGGTCGCCCTCGTAGCGGCCAAAGCGACGGTCGATCTCGTCGCGCAGATGCTCGGCAAAGACATCGAGATCGGCCTCGCGCGAAAGCGGGCCCTTCACCGCGTCATTGGTCGTGACGATGTTGTAGCACAGCCGGAAATCGCCCAGTTCGGGCCGCATCTCGCCCAGTTCCGCCCCGTTGCGCGAACAGGCCGAGGCCAGCAGGGCAAGCGCCACGAAAGCGGCCGGTTTGAGAAGCGAGGAGGCGTGCGGCATGGCTGGTATCCCGTCGTCTTTCGCCAAGGCTTAGCGGGATTCCCCCGGCATGGCAACGCCGGGAGACACAGGGCCGTCACCCGAAGCGGTTGTCGCGCGGGAAGCCGCGCGGTGCCATGCGCCCTGTCCCGGCGCGTTTGCCCAGCCACTCGGCCAGGTCGCCTTCGTGCCGGGTGCGTCCGGCGGGGTCCTTCCAGGACAATCCGTCGGTCAGGGTCAGCGTCGTCAGGTCGGACAGGCCGCCGTCCTTGAACTTTTGCAGGCGCACGCCCTTGCCGCGTGCCATTTCCGGCAATTCGTCCAGGGCAAAGACCAGCATCTTGCGGTTTTCGCCCACCACGGCGACGTGATCGCCCGAGACCGGCTTGCAGATCAGCGCCCGCGCGCCGTCGCGCAGGTTCAGAACCTGCTTGCCCGCGCGGGTCTGGGCCAGCATCTCGTCCGCGGGCGCGATGAACCCGTCCCCGTCCGAGGACGCGACAATCATCCGGGCCCCCGGCTGGTGCAGGAACAGATCGACGATCTGCGCCTCTTGCGGCAGGTCGACCATCAGCCGGACGGGTTCGCCCATGCCCCGCCCGCCGGGCAGATTGGCGCCCAGCAGCGTGTAGAACCGTCCGTTGGACCCGAACAGGACGATCTTGTCCGTGGTTTCGGCGTGCAGCGCAAAGGCGCCTTCGTCGCCATCCTTGAACTTGAATTCGCTGTCCAGCGCGAGATGGCCCTTCATGGCGCGGATCCAGCCCATCCGGGAACAGACCACGGTGATCGGCTCGCGTTCGATCATGGCCTCGGGGGCCAGAACCTCGACCTCGCCGGCCTCGGCAAAGGTCGAGCGGCGCTTGCCCAGCTCGGTGTCCTTGCCGAACTGCGCGCGCACCTTGGACAGTTCCTCGGCAATGCGCTTCCACTGGCGGGCTTCGGATTGCAGCAGATCGTCGAGGTCCGCGCGCTCCTTGAGCAGCGCGTCATGTTCCTTGCGCAGTTCCAGTTCTTCCAGACGGCGCAGGCTGCGCAGCCGCATGTTGAGGATCGCCTCGGCCTGCACCTCGGTCAGTTCGCCCTCGCCGGGGGCGGGGGCGGCATAGTCCTTTTCCGAGGTGGCCCTGGGGAAACTCCGGCCCCAGGTCTCGCGCATCAGCGCATCGCGCGGGGCCTCGTCATAGCGGATGATGTCGATCACGCGGTCCAGGTTCAGATAGGCGATGATGAAGCCTTCCAGAACCTCGAGCCGGTGATCGATCTTGTCCAGCCGGTGCTGCGACCGCCGCTGCAGAACCTCGCGCCGGTGATCGAGGAACGCGCGCAGCACCTCGCGCAGGCCGCAGACCTTGGGCGTGCGGCCGTCGATCAGGACGTTCATGTTCAGGCTGAAGCGGATTTCCAGATCGGTGGCCCGCATCAGCATGCCCATCATCTGCTCTGGGTCCACGTTCTTCGAACGCGGTTCCAGCACGATGCGCACATCGTCGGCCGATTCATCGCGCACATCGGCCAGAAGGGGGACCTTCTTGGTCTGGATCACCTCGGCCAGTTTCTCGATCAGCTTCGATTTCGGCACCTGATAGGGGATTTCACTGACCACGACCTGCCAGGTTCCGCGTGCCAGGTCCTCGCGCTCCCATTTGGCACGCAGGCGGAAGCTGCCGCGCCCGGTGCGATAGGCCTCCAGGATGCTTTCGCGCGGTTCGACGATCACGCCGCCGGTCGGAAAATCGGGGCCGGGGATCATCGCCACCAGGTCGTCGTCGGTCAGGGCGGGGGTCTTGATCAGCGCCTGACAGGCGGTAATCAGTTCGTCCAGGTTGTGCGGCGGGATGTTGGTGGCCATGCCCACGGCGATCCCGCTGGACCCGTTCGCCAGCAGGTTGGGAAAGGCGGCGGGCAGCACCACGGGTTCTTCCAGCGTGCCGTCATAGTTGGGGCGGAAATCGACCGCGTTCTCGGCCAGGCCCTCGAGCAGGGCCTCGGCGGCGGCGGTCAGGCGGGCCTCGGTGTAGCGGCTGGCGGCCGGATTGTCGCCGTCGATGTTGCCGAAGTTCCCCTGACCGTCCACCAAGGGGTAGCGAATGGTGAAATCCTGCGCCAGGCGCGCCATCGCGTCATAGATCGCGGCATCGCCGTGCGGGTGATAATTGCCCATCACGTCGCCGCTGATCTTGGCCGATTTGCGAAAGCCCCCGGTGGCGGTCAGCTTCAGCTCGCGCATCGCAAACAGAATGCGCCGGTGCACCGGCTTCAAACCGTCGCGCGCGTCGGGCAGGGCGCGGTGCATGATGGTGGACAGCGCGTATTGCAGATAGCGTTCCCCAAGCGCGCGGCGCAGGGGCTCGGCCAGAGGGGTCTCGGGCGTCTCGTCGGGGGGCAGTTCGTCGCTCATGCCCGTGGTCATAGCCGCTCTGCCGCACAAGGGGAATCGTGTTTTTCACCGCGCCGCGACAAGCCCCCCGTGTGTGTCCCGAATTCCCGACGGGCGGGCGCCGACGCTTCCCTCTGCCGCGCCCTTCGCCTATGGTCGCGGCCATGACCAAGGCCGCGCTTTCCCTGACCTTTTCCGACGACCAGGCGGCGGCCTGGGACCGGTTGGCCGATCTTCTGGCCAAGGCCGGGATCGACATCCTGGACGAAAGCACCGCCCCCCCCGATCCCGAGGGGGACAGCGCCGTGCTGGCCGTTCTGGGCAAGGCCGGGTCAGGCAAGACGATGCTGTTGTCCGAACTGACCAAGGCGCTGGTCACGGCGGGCGTGGAAACCGTCAGCGGCGATTACGAGGGAAAGCGCCGCAAGGAGCGTCGCACGCTGGCGATCCTGGCCCCCACGAACAAGGCGGCGTCGGTGCTCAGGAACCGGGGGGTTCCGGCGACGACGATTCACCGCATCCTTTATACGCCGGTCTATGACCCCGAATATGAAAAGATCGCCGAATGGCTCGAAGGGGCGGGCCCCCGGCCCGACATGCCCGATCTCGGCGATACCGCGCTGGACCGCGCCAAGGCCTTCTATGACACCGTGAAATCCATCCCCGGCGCGCTGGCGGCGGCGGGATTGCGCGGGTCCGATTTCATCAAGGGCTGGAAACGGCGCGAGGACCCGCTCGACATCGGATTCATCGACGAAAGCTCGATGCTCGATTCCCGCCAGATGGAAGACCTGACCGAGATCTTCCAGACGCTGGTGCTGTTTGGCGATCCCGCGCAGCTGGCGCCGGTTGGCCAGTCGGGCGAGATGGTCTTCGATACCTTGCCCGCGCCGCAAAAGCTGGAACTGCACCGCGTTCATCGGCAGACCCAGGACAACCCGATTCTCGACCTCGCCCATGCGCTGGCTGACCCGGAATTGCAGTTCGAGGGGTTCGAACGCATGATCGAACAGGCCGCGCAGCGCGATGAGCGCGTGGTCTGGGCGCAGCGCGTGGAAAGCGACCTGATGGCGCGTTCGCCGGTGCTGGTCTGGCGCAATGTCACGCGCATCCGCCTGATCCATGCCTTTCGCGCCGCGCATGGTGCCCCGGATTCGGAACTGCTGCCCGGCGAACCGCTGATCTGCGACGGTCTGGAGCTTCCGCTGAAACACCGCAAGCGGCGGATCGATCTGGAAGCCCGCGGACTGATCAAGGGGGCGCAATGCGTCTATCTGGGGCCGGGCAAACGACCGGGGTTCTCGCGCCTGCATGTCTTTGGCGCCGAAGAGCCGCAGGTTTCCGCCGCGTCGATCATCAAGATCGAGAAAGAGGGCGAGGAAGAACCTTTCATCCCCTACGCCGCGACGATGGGGGCGGCGTTCCTGCATGGCGCGGCGGTGACGATCCACAAGGCCCAGGGCAGCCAGTGGCCTGACGTGCAGGTCTTTGCCCCCGACCTCTATGCCGCCGCGCGCGCCGGTCGGACCGAGGCCGGCGTTCCCCTGTGGAAACGTCTCGCCTATGTGGCGATCACCCGAGCCGAACACCGGCTTCTGTGGGTGGTGCGCAACCGCCTGGGGCGACCCTCGGGGCCGCTCAGGATCGACGATCTGGGCGGCACGCCCGCGCCCTTTGCGCTGGAGGTGCAGGACGACGGCTGAAGCCCGCCGGGTCCGGTGGTTCTAGGCGTCCGTCAGGGCGCGGAAGCTGCGGGCGTTGGGGCAGAAGGCCACATCCGGCGTATCGCCGGCAACGCGGTTCACCATCGTCCGTTCGCAGGCCGCAAGGTCCTGGCAATGGTGGCAGGTTTCCAGCATGTCGTTCCAGATCTCGCGCCGCTGGGTCAGCCTGTCCTCGGACAGGCCATAGACCCGGCCCATCGCCGCGACCCGGCCAGGCACGTCGTCGGGCAGCGCGGTCAGCGCCATGGCCTGCGCGCGGGTCACGCCCAGATCGGCAAGGTCCCGGTCGCTCATCGCGCGAATCTCGTGCAGGTCGCGGCTGCGCCGGAACAGTTTCATGAAGCGTTCCATCATCATTCTGGACCTCCTCGGATCGATCAAGCGGGGACAGTCTTCACGATTCGGGGGCAGGAACCTTGATCTGGCGCAATCCGGGGGCTAGGCCGGGGCATGATCCGCGCCTTTCTTGCCCTGCCGGTGCCTGAACCCATCCTGCACAGGCTGACCGCCGTGCAGCATCGCCTGCCGTTGCCTCGGCCGCTGGACCCGGCCAGTTTCCACATCACGCTGGTGTTTCTGGACCGTCAGCCCGAAACCGTCCTGGAAGAGTTTCACCACGCAATCGGTGCGCTGGCGCTCTCTCCGCCGCTTTTGCGGCTCGACGGGTTGGGAACCTTTGGCGGTGACACGCCCGACGCGCTGCATGTGCGCATCGCCGGCGACGCGCGGCTGGCGGCGATCCAGATGAAAACCGCCCGCGCCGCGCGCGCCGCAGGGATCGCGGTCAAGACCCGCAAGTTCGTGCCCCATGTCACCCTGGGCCGGTTCCGTGCCGGTACGGTTCAGCCGGACACGCTGGCGCGCGCGATGCAGGCTGTCGAGCCGGTGGTGTCGGACCTCTGGCTGGCCGAGGAGATGGTTCTCTACCGGTCGACCCTGCGCCCCGAGGGGTCCGCCTATGATCGGCTGGCGACCTACCGGCTTGGCTGATCTTGCACGCGCCTCCGGCGCTGCCTAACCTGCGCCGAAACCAGGAGGCTTCCCCATGCATTGCGTCTTTGTCCAGTTCCGCTGCACCCCAGGCAAGACATATGAGGTCGCGACCGCGATCTACGACCGCGAAATCGTGTCCGAGCTTTTCTCGACCTCGGGCGAATGGGACCTGATCGCCAAGGTCTACATTCCCGAAGACGAGGATGTCGGGCATTATCTGGCCCGGAACCTGTTCGACGTGCCGGACATTTCGCGCACGCTGACCACCATGACCTTCAAGGCGTTCTGAGCGATGCCGGTCATCGTCGTCACCGGCGCCAGCGCGGGCATCGGCAAGGCCACCGCCCGCCGTTTCCTGGACGAGGGCTGGCATGTCGCCCTGCTGGCCCGCCGGATGGATCCGTTGCTGGAGCTGGCGCAAGGGCGCGCGAGTGCGCTTCCGATCGCCTGCGACGTGACCGACGAGGGGCAGGTCGATGCGGCCTTTGCCGCCACCGTCGCGCGCTTTGGCCGGGTTGACGTGCTGTTCAACAATGCCGGCAAGATGCTGAAAGGCTCGCTGATCGACGACCTGTCGCTGGCGGACTGGCAGGCGATGGTCGATGTGAACCTGACCGGCATGTTCCTGTGCGCCCGCGCGGCCTTTCGGCAGATGCGCCGGCAGGCCCCGATGGGCGGTCGGATCATCAACAACGGGTCCGTTTCGGCGCATGCGCCCCGGCCCGGATCGGTGGCCTACACCAGCACCAAGCATGCGATCACCGGCTTGACCAAGACCCTGGCACTGGATGGGCGGCCCTTCGACATAGCGGCGGGACAGATCGATATCGGCAATGCGATGACGGAACTGGCGGCGCAGATCGGTGCCGGTGTGCCGCAAGCCGACGGATCGATTCGCGCCGAACCGATGATGTCGGTCGACGAGGTCGCCGCAGCGGTTCTGCACATGGCAACGCTTCCGACCGGCACCAATATTCCGTTTCTTTCCATCATGGCCACGGCAATGCCCTGGCTGGGCCGCGGCTGATGGCGTCGTGAAACGGCACCGTCCGAAATGCGAAACGGCGGCCCGAAGGCCGCCGTTTTCGAATTGGAGCGGGCGATGAGATTCGAACTCACGACCCTAACCTTGGCAAGGTTATGCTCTACCCCTGAGCTACGCCCGCGCCCCGTTTCGGTGCGCGTGATTTAGGTCAAACGCGACCCCGCTGCAAGAGGAAAAAACACCCGGTTTCGGCTTTTGCACGGTGGCCCCGTCTGCCCCCGGGTCGCGCGCGATCGGCCAGTCCAAAGCGCAAAAAGGGGCGCAATTCGACAGGTTTGGCCAGGGCGGCGTCGCGGCTGGCCAGGCGGGTGCGGTGGGGCCGCGGATCAACAGGCTGGCGGAAAGGGACAACTTCGGGCAGAATGGCGGGGTTAACGGTTCAATGAGGAGGTGTTGCGATGAACAAGGACGAACTCGCCGGGAAATGGCATCAGGTGAAAGGCCAGGCCAAGGCGAAATGGGCAGACCTGACCGATGACGACATTGACCAGGCCAAGGGCAATGCCGAGGCGCTGGCCGGCAAGCTGCAGGAACGCTACGGCAAGACCAAGGAAGCCGCGAAAAAGGAAGTCGACGACTTTCTGAAGAATTTCTGAGCCGCCGGTGTCACGGCGGTAAAAGGGGGCGCGTGGCGCCCCCTTTCCCGTTCGGATCGACCTATTCGAACTCGATCAGCAGATCCTTGGCTTCGATCTGCGCACCGGGTTGGACATGCACGGCCTTGACCACGGTTGCGCGGTCGGCGTGCAGGCCGGTTTCCATCTTCATCGCCTCGATGGTCAGCAACAGATCGCCCGGTTTCACCGCCTGACCGGCACTGACCGCGACCGAGGCCACGGAACCGGGCATCGGCGCGCCGACATGGGCGGGGTTGCCGTCCTCGGCCTTGGGCCGGACGGCCTGGGTTGCCTTGACCTTGCGGTTCGGCACCCGGATCGTGCGCGGCTGGCCGTTCAGTTCGAAAAAGACCTTCACGTCGCCGTCCTCGCCGGTTTCACCAACCGCGATCAGACGGATTTCCAGCGTCTTGCCCGGGTCGATCTCGGCCGAGATCTCGTTGCCGGGCTCCATGCCGTAGAAGAAGTTCCAGGTCGGCAGCGTCCGCACCGGGCCGTAAAGGCGGTGACGCCCCATGTAATCCAGGAAAACCTTGGGATACATGAGATAGCCGTTCAGGTCCTCGTCGTCGATCTTGAACCCGTCCAGCTCTGCGGAAACCTGTGTGCGCACGGCCTCCAGATCGACCGGGGGCAGGTGTTTGCCCGGTCGCTCGGTCGCGGGGGCCTCGCCCTTCAGCGCCTTGGCCGTGATGGCGGGGGGGAAGCCCCCTTCGGGCTGGCCGAGATTGCCCTTCAGCATGTCCACCACCGATTCCGGAAAGGCCATGTCGAAACCCGGATCCTCGACCTGGGCACGGGTCAGGCCCTGCGTGACCATCATCAGCGCCATGTCGCCGACCACCTTGGACGAGGGCGTCACCTTGACGATGTCGCCGAAGATCTGGTTCGCATCGGCATAGGCGCGGGCGACGTCGGGCCAACGGTCCTCGAGCCCCAGCGAACGGGCCTGCGCCTTGAGGTTGGTGAACTGCCCGCCGGGCATCTCGTGCAGATAGACCTCGGACGAGGGCGCCTGCTGGCCGGTCTCGAACGCGGCATAATGGGCCCGCACCTGTTCCCAGTAATCCGAGATCTCGCGGATCGCACCGATGTCCAGGCCGGTGTCGCGCGTGGTGTGGCGCAGGGCCTCGACGACAGAGCCAAGCGTGGCCTGCGAGGTGTTGCCCGACAGCGCGTCCATGGCGGCATCGACCGCATCCACACCCGATTCGCTGGCGGCCATGATCGTGGCAATCGCCGCGCCCGAGGTGTCATGCGTGTGGAAGTGGATCGGCAGGTCCACCGCGTCCTTCAGCGCAGAGAACAGCACGCGCGCCGCGGGGGCCTTCAACACGCCGGCCATGTCCTTCACGCCCAGCACATGGGCGCCAGCGGCCTCCAGGTCCTTGGCCATCTTCACATAGTAATCAATGGTATACTTGCGCTGCGCCGGATCCAGCAGATCGCCGGTATAACAGATGGTCCCTTCGCAGATGCGGCCCGATTCGATCACCGCATCCATGGCGACGCGCATGTTCTCGACCCAGTTCAGGCTGTCAAAGACGCGGAACACATCGACGCCGGTTTCCGCGGCGCGGGCAACAAAGGCCTGGACCACGTTGTCGGGATAATTGGTGTAACCCACCCCGTTCGAGGCCCTGAGCAGCATTTGCGTCAGCAGGTTCGGCATCGCCTTGCGCAGATCCCTGAGCCGCTGCCAGGGACATTCCTGCAAGAAACGATAGGCCACGTCAAAGGTCGCACCGCCCCAGCATTCGACGCTGAACAACCCGGGCAGGTTGGCCGCATAGGCCGGCGCCACGCGGATCATGTCGATCGACCGCATCCGCGTCGCCAGCAGCGACTGATGCGCATCGCGCATGGTGGTGTCGGTGATCAGCAGGCGCGTCTGGTCCTTCATCCAGTCCGCCACGCCCTTGGCGCCCTTGTCCGTCAACAGGGTCCGGGTGCCGTAGGGTGCGTGCTGGGCACGCACCGTGGGCGCCTCGGGGGCGCGGGGTTCGGCGGCGGGGCGGGGGCGGCCGGCGGTTTCCGGGTGCCCGTTCACGGTGATGTCGGCCAGATAGACCAGCAGTTTCGTCGCCCGGTCGCGGCGTTTGCGGAACTGGAACAGCTCGGGCGTGGTGTCGATGAACTTGGTCGTGGCCTGATCGGCCAGAAAGGTCGGGTGCTTCAGCAGGTTCTCGACAAAGGCGATGTTGGTGCTGACACCGCGAATGCGGAACTCGCGCAGCGCCCGGTCCATGCGGGCGATCGCCTCGGTGGGCGTGGGCGCCCAGGCGGTCACCTTGACCAGAAGGCTGTCGTAATAGCGCGTGATCACCCCGCCCGCATAGGCGGTGCCGCCGTCCAGGCGGATGCCCATGCCGGTGGCGCTGCGATACGCGGTCAGGCGGCCATAATCGGGGATGAAGTTGTTGAGCGGGTCCTCGGTGGTGATGCGGCATTGCAGGGCATGGCCCGACAGTTTCACATCCGCCTGGCTGGGGGTGCCCGTGGCATCGGCCAGCGTGTCCCCCTCGCAGACGCGGATCTGCGCCTTGACGATGTCGATGCCGGTCACTTCCTCGGTGACGGTATGTTCGACCTGAACGCGCGGGTTCACCTCGATGAAATAGAATGCGCCGCTGTCCATATCCATCAGGAACTCGACCGTTCCGGCGCATTGATAGCCGACCGAGTTGCCGATCTTCAGCGCCAGCGCGCAGACCTCGGCGCGTTGTTCCTCGGTCAGATAGGGGGCCGGGGCGCGTTCGACGACTTTCTGATTGCGGCGCTGCACGGTGCAGTCGCGTTCATAGAGGTGATACAGGCTGCCATAGGTGTCGCCCAGAAGCTGCACCTCGACATGGCGGGCACGCTGGATCATCTTTTCCAGATAGCCCTCGCCATTGCCAAAGGCGGCCTCGGCCTCGCGCCGGCCCTCGCGGACCTTGGTTTCCAGCTCGTCCGAGCCCAGGATCGGGCGCATCCCGCGCCCGCCGCCGCCGTGACTGGCCTTGAGCATCAGCGGATAGCCCACGGCCTCGGCCATGGCGCGGATCTCGTCCATGTCGTCGCCCAGGACCTCGGTTGCGGGGATCACGGGCACGCCGGCAGCGATCGCCACCCGCCGCGCGCTGGCCTTGTCGCCCAGGGCGCGCATGGTTTCGGCCTTGGGCCCGATGAAGGTGATCCCGGCCTCGACGCAGGCATCGACCAGCGCGGGGTTTTCGCTGAGCAGCCCATAGCCCGGGTGGATCGCGTCCGCGCCCGCCTTCTTCGCCACACGGATGATTTCGGGGATCGACAGATAGGCAGCCACCGGTCCCAGCCCCTCGCCGATGCGATAGGCTTCGTCTGCCTTGAAGCGATGCAGGCTCAGCTTGTCCTCTTCGGCATAGACGGCGACGGTCTTCTTGCCCAGCTCGTTGGCCGCGCGCATCACCCGGATGGCGATTTCGCCGCGGTTCGCGATGAGGATCTTGTTGAAACGGGCCATTCAGGTTCCTTCCCAGTGGATCGGTCAGACGCACTGGCCGATTTCTGCAATGCAGCGAGAAAAATGCAAGGATTTGTTACAATCCATGCCGAGAATTCGGTCACTCGGACAGGTGCGGCGTGCCCTCGGGATCGTAGATCTGCACAGGCAGGCATTCGATCAGATAGGGTCGCTCGGCCGGATCGCAGAGAGCGTGCGCCACCGCCTCGGCCACCGCGCGCGAGGGCAGTCCGCAGGTGACTTCGTGCCAGTGCGGACCCTCGCGATGCTGGGCGAAGATGTCGACCGTCCAGCCGGCGGGGAAGCACCAGGTGGTGCGAAGGCAATCCTCGGCCCGGGCGCCACTGGCGACGCATTGCGCCTCGGCCAGGGCAAAGGCGGCGTCGGGGGTGGCACCCATCGCCACGCCGCTGCCTTGTTCGGGGGCCTGCACAAAGGCAATTCCCCGCGGGCCGTCCTGGGCCAGAACCGGCAGCGGGCAAAGCATGATCAGCAGCACGAGTGGTCGCATGGGATCCTCGGACAGGGGCGGTCGCGCACAGGTTAACCCGACCGGCGCCCATCGCAAAATCACGCAAGCGACACGTCAGGCGCGGCCAGCGTCCCGCTGCGTGTCATTTCGTCCGTCGCGCGCGCGCCCCGCGGTCACGACTGGCGTATGATCCGGAACAGCGCCGACGCCCCCCAGCCCGCGACCAGGGCAATGACCAGCGACAGCAGGCCATACAGAAGCGGCTGGTCAAAGGCGAGCTGATGAATCCACCGCTCCACCCCGTCCTTGCGCACGAAGATCGCGGTGCGGAACTGGCTGACCACGGCGCCGTTCTGCACCAGATACATCCGCGTCGTATAGGCGCCTTCGGTCAGGTTCGCGGGCAGGCGGACGTTGGCGCGAAACAGGATGTCGCGGTCCAGGTGCACCCAGCGATCCAGCGCCAGATATTGTTGCGACCGTTCGCGGATCCGCATCAGGGCCTCGGTGAACAGGGCCGCGTCCGGCGAGGCATCATCCGCCGCCGCACCCCCGATCGCCTGACGCGCCGAAATGCGGTATTGGGCGTCCGTCTCGGGCGAGACGATCTGGTTCAGCGGCGCGGTCGTCGCCACCGCGTAGAACGACGGGACCGAGGCCATCGCCACCGAATCCACGTTCATCCAGATGCCGGCGCGGCGATCCTTGCGCCAGACGGCGACGGGCTGGCGCGGCCCCTCGATGACAATGACGACATCGTAATCGGTGCTGCCATTGGCCTCGTCGGACTCGGCCAGCTGTTCCTCGTTCGGATCGCGGCGGATCGCGCCGAAGATCAGGATCTCCGAACCCGAGAAGCTGGTGGTCAGCGACACCCGGCTCTGGCTGAGCGCGCCGACGATCTCGCTGGCGGCGGCGGGCAGGGCGCCGGCCAGGGTCAGCAGAAGAAGGATCAGGGCGCGCATCTCACTCGCCCCCCATCACGCGGATCGAATACAGCTCTCCGGGCTGGATCAGCAGGTCCAGCGCGACCTTGACGCAGACCGCCAGAACCAGCAGCGCCAGCAGGATGCGCAATTGCTCGGCCTTCAGTTTCAGGCCGATCTGCGTGCCCAGTTGCGCGCCGATCACCCCGCCCAGGATCAGGAAGAAGGCCAGCACGATATCGACCGAATGGCCGGTCACGGCGTGCATGACGGTGGTGTAGGCGGTGGTAAAGATGATCTGGAACAACGACGTCCCGACAACCACCTTGGTGGGCATCCCCAACAGGTAGATCATCGCCGGCACCATGATGAACCCGCCGCCGACCCCCATGACCGCCGACAGGATACCCACGGCGGCGCCGACCATCAGCGGCGGTATGACGCTGATGTAAAGGCCCGACACCCGGAACTTCATCTTGAACGGCAGCGCATGGACCCAGGTGTGCTGATGCAGCTTGCGCCGCCCGCTGCCGGTCTTCTTCGTGCGATACCAGGCGCGCAGGCTTTCTTGCAGCATCAGCGCGCCGACGACACCCAGGAACAGCACATAGGAAAGCTGAACCGCCAGGTCGATCTGCCCCAGCGCGCTGAGCCAGCGGAACAGCCAGATCCCCACGGTCGAACCGATCAACCCCCCCACCAGCAGGACGGTGCCCATCTTCAGGTCCACCGTCTTGCGTCGCAGATGCGCCAGCACGCCCGAGATCGACGACGCCACAACCTGGTTCGCACCCGTGGCCACGGCGACCGCCGGAGGGATCCCGATGAAGAACAGGAGCGGCGTGATCAGAAACCCGCCGCCCACACCGAACATGCCCGACAGCATTCCCACGCCCGCCCCGACGCCGAGCAGCGTCAGGATGTTTGTCGAAATCTCGGCGATGGGAAGATAGACCAGCATGATTCCCCTTAGGACAAAGCCCCCGCGATTGACAGGGGCTTTGCACGTTTTTCACATCTTGGAAACACAATGTGAGCGGGCTCACCGTTCCTTGACATAGGGTTCGCCGCCGGCACGCGGGGGGATGGCCTTGCCGACAAAGCCGGCCAGGATCACGACCGTCAGGATATAGGGCAGCGCGGTCATCACCTGGTTGGGCAGGGTGATGATCCCCAGGTCCACGTTCGGAAAGCGGTTGGCGATGGCCTCGAGCGCGCCGAACAGCAGCACCGCCCCCAGCCCCTGCCAGGGCCGCCATTTCGAAAAGATCAGCGCCGCCAGCGCGATATAACCCCGCCCGGCCGACATGTCCTTGACGAACCCCGCGGCCAGCGAGGTCGACAGATAGGCCCCGCCGATGCCGCACAGCACGCCGGTGATGATGACCGCCGCATAGCGCAGCCGCACCACGCTGACGCCGGCGGTGTCCACGGCGGCCGGATTCTCGCCCACGGCGCGCAGCCGCAGCCCAAAGCGCGAGCGGTATAGCACCCACCAGGTCAACGGCACCGCGGCCAGACCCAGATAGACCAGAATGGAATGCTGGTTCAGGATCTGGCCATAGATCTGGCCGATGACCGGCACGTCATGCAGCGCATCGGCAAAGGGCAGGTCGATCTTCTGGAACCGCGCCGCGCCTTCCAGCGGGGGGGTTCGCCCGCCCTGATGGAACAGGCTCTGGGCGACGACCACGGTCATTCCCGCCGCCAGAAAGTTGATGGCGACGCCGGAAATCAGCTGATTGCCGCGAAAGGTGATCGAGGCGACGCCATGGATCAACCCGAACACGACCGAGGACAGGATCCCTGCCAGCAGCCCCAGCCAGGCCGAGCCGGTGTAATAGGCGAACGCCGCCGAGAAGAAGGCCGAGACCAGAAGCTTGCCTTCAAGCCCGATGTCGAAGATGCCCGCGCGTTCGCTGAACAGGCCCGCCAGGCAGACGAACAACAGCGGCGTCGCCAGCCTGAGGGTGGATTCCAGGATCTGCACGATGGTCGCGATATCCATGTCAGGCCCTCCGCCGGAATGCGAGGAACAGGGCCTCGAGCGGTCGCCGCACCATGTCGTCCAGCGCCCCGGTGAACATGATCACCAACGCCTGGATGATGACGATCATCTCGCGCGGGATCGAGGTCTCGATCGCCAGCTCGGACCCGCCCTGATACAGGAAACCGAACAGCAACGCCGGTGCGATGATGCCGATGGGATGCGAGCGCCCCATCAGCGCCACCGCGATGCCGATGAAGCCCGCGCCCTCGACCGCGTTCATCACCAGCCGCTGCGGCCCGCCCATCACGCTGTTCACGGCCATCGTGCCAGACAGGGCGCCCGAAATCAGCATCGCCACCAGGATGATCTTGACCGAGGAAATCCCGGCGTAATGCGCCGCCGGCTCGGACTGGCCAAAGGCGCGGATCTCGAACCCCAGGCGGGTCCGCCACAGCAGCACATAGCCCAGCACGCAGAACGCCAGCGCCACGAACAGCATCACGTTCGCCGGACCCGAGCGCGAAAGTCGATCCCCACCAGCCCCAGCACGTCATGCAGCCGGGGCAGGCGCAGCACGTTGTCGAACCGCGCGGTCGCCGGGTCCATCGAGGTCGGCGGTCGCAGCACATGACTGAGCAGATAGTTCATCACCGAGGCGGCGATGAAATTGAACATGATCGTCGTGATGACGATATGGCTGCCGCGCTTCGCTTGCAGCCAGCCCGGGATCAGCGCCCAGGCGGCGCCGAACAGCGCGGATGCCAGGATGGCCGCGATCATGCCCAGCCACCAGTTCGGCCAGGGATGAACAGGCAGACCAGCGCCACGCCCAGGCCGCCGATCATGGCCTGCCCCTCGCCGCCGATGTTGAACAGCTTGGCCTGAAAGGCGATGGACACCGCCAGGCCGGTCAACAGGAAATTGGTGGTGTAATAGAGCGTATAGCCCCAGCCATAGGTGGACCCCAGCGACCCCGAGATCATCAGTTCCATCGCCCGCACGGGGTCCTCGCCGATGGCCAGGATCACCAGGGCCGAGATCGCAAAGGCGATCGCCAGTGACAGCAGCGGCACCAGCAGCACATCGGCCCATTTCGGCATTGCACGCGCACTCATGCCGCATCCCCCGTCACGCTGTCATCGGTCACGCCGGCCATCAGCAGTCCCAGTTCGCGCGCGTCGGTCTTTTCCGGATCGCGCTCGCCCATGATGCGGCCGTCGAACATGACGACGATCCGGTCGGACAGCGACAGGATTTCATCCAGTTCCACCGACACCAGCAGGATCGCCTTGCCCTGGTCACGCAATTCGATGAGGCGCTTGTGGATGAATTCGATCGCACCGATGTCCACACCGCGCGTCGGCTGTCCGACCAGCAGCAGATCGGGGTTGCGTTCGATCTCGCGCGCCAGAACGATCTTCTGCTGATTGCCGCCCGAGAAACTCTCGGCCGTCAGCATCGGGTTGGGCGGGCGCACGTCGAAGCGGTCGATCTTGCCCTTTGCGTCCTCGAGTATGGCGTGATTGTCCATCAGAAGGGCGTTCTTCTGATACTCGGGCACATGGTGATAGCCGAAGGCGATGTTCTCCCAGGCCATGAAATCCAGGATCAGCCCGCAGCGATGCCGGTCCTCGTGCACATGGGCGATGCTGTCCTCGCGCCGGGTCCGGGCGTTGTCGCGTTTCAGGGACAGGTCCAGCGCCTCGCCGTTCATCGTCAGCGTGCCGGTGCCCGGGATCATGCCGGCAAGCAGTTCCAGCAGCACCGATTGACCATTCCCCGCGACCCCGGCGACACCCAGGATCTCGCCCGCGCGGATGTCGATGTCGATCCCGCGCAGCCGTTCGATGCCGTGCTTGTCCACGACGCGCAAACCCCGACCCGCCAGCACCACGTCGCCGGGTTGGGCGGGGGTTTTGTGCACCTCCAGCAGGACCTTTCGGCCGACCATCAGTTCGGCCAGTTCGGTCGGGCTGGTTTCGGCCGTGGTGACGGTGGCGACCATCTCGCCGCGGCGCATCACGCTGACCTCGTCGGTGACATCCATGATCTCGCGCAGCTTGTGCGTGATCAGGATGATCGTCTTTCCCTGTTCCTTCAGCCCGCGCAGGATGCGGAACAGGTGATCGGCCTCGGCCGGGGTAAGCACACCGGTCGGCTCGTCCAGGATCAGGATGTTGGCCTCGCGATAGAGCGCCTTCAGGATCTCGACGCGCTGTTGATGTCCGACCGAAAGATCCTCGATCAGGGCGTCGGGTTCGACATGCAGCTCATAATCGGCCGCCAGTTGCGTCAGCAGGCGCCTGGCCTTGGCTTTCGAGGGGGTCAGAAGCGCGCCGCCCTCGGCGCCCAGGATGACGTTCTCCAGGACGGTGAAATTCTCGACCAGCTTGAAATGCTGAAAGACCATGCCGATACCGGCGCGGATCGCGGCCAGGGAATCGGTGATCTGGGTGGGTTTGCCGTCAATCAGGATGTCGCCCGAGTCGGCCTTGTAGAACCCGTAGAGGATCGACATCAGCGTGGACTTGCCCGCGCCGTTTTCGCCGATGATTCCGTGGATGGTGCCCTTGCGCACCCGGATGTTGATGTCCTTGTTCGCCTGGACCGGGCCGAACGCCTTCGATATCCCGCGAAGCTCGATGGCGGGGGCGGCATCGGCTGCCGCCCCCCCGGTCACATCGGCGACCATCTGGTGCGAGCCTTACTCGACCGAGATCGGGCAGGTGTTGTCCGAACGGTAGTCATGCACCACCAGGTCGCCCGCCACGATGCGCGCCTCGGCATCGGCCAGCGCCGCGCGCATGTCCTGCGAGATCAGCGCATCGTTGTTCTCGTCCAGGGCCCAGCCCACGCCGCCCGATTGCAGGTTCATGACGTGGATGCCGGTTTCCATCCCGGGGCCAGCGGTGAACGCATCGAACACGGCGTTGTCCACGCGCTTCAGCATCGAGGTCAGCACATGGCCCGGGTGCAGGTAGTTCTGGTTCGAGTCGACGCCGATCGACAGGATGCCGTCATCCATCGCGCGCTGAAGAACGCCAACCCCGGTGCCGCCGGCCGCCGCAAAGACCACGTCCGACCCCTGGCTGATCTGGGCGGCGGTGATTTCGCTGCCGCGCACCGGATCGTTCCAGGCTGCCGGCGTCGTGCCGGTGTAGTTGACGATCACGCTCACGTCGGGGTTGGCCGCATGGGCGCCCTGGGCATAGCCGCAGGCAAAGGCGCGAATCAGCGGAACGTCCATGCCGCCGACAAAGCTGACGGTGTTGGTCTGGGTTGCCATCCCGGCCGCCATGCCGACCAGATACGACCCTTCCTGTTCCGCGAACAGGACCGAGCGCACGTTCGGCAGATCGACGACGCCGTCAATGATGACAAAGGTGGTGTCCGGGTAATCCTGCGCGACGACCTCGAGCGGGGTCGCCATGCTGAAACCGGTCATGACGACGGGGTTGTAGCCGGCCTCGGCGAAGCGGCGGATAGCCTGCTCGCGCTGAGTTTCGGACTGCAGTTCGATGTCGCGGAATTCACCGCCCGTTTCCTGCGCCCAGCGGGTGGCGCCGGTAAAGGCCATTTCGTTGAACGATTTGTCGAACTTGCCGCCCAGATCGTAGATGAGCGCGGGCTCCGCCCAGGCGGTGCCGGCCATCAGCGCGGTGGCAGCGGTCGCGCCGAGCAGCGTGCGGGTCAGTTTCATGTTGGTTCTCCCAGTTGGGTCGTCGTTGGCCGCCGGGTTATGGCTCCCACGCGGTTGAGCCGAAGTTTCGGATCATCGATACTCTAGGTCCACAGGGGTCGCGGCCGTCAAGCAGATTTTACCAAACGGACAAGGAAAGGGAATCGTCCGGCGCCAGCAGGTTAATTGTCAGGCGAGAGACTTGCAAAGGATCAATGCGGCAACGGTCCCTTGCCCCGGCGTCCGGTAATACCCCGGGCGGCGCCCCTGTTCGGCCCAGCCGCAGGCCGCATAAAGCGCGCGCGCCGCAGCGTTGTTTTCCGCCACCTCGAGAAACGCGGTATCCGCGCCGCGTGCCCGGCCTTCGGCATCGAACCGGGCCAGAAGGGTGCGGGCAACCCCTTGGCGGCGACAGGCCGGATCCGTGGCGAGGGTCAGCAGTTCGGCCTCGCCGGCGATGACCCGGCCGAGGGCGAAACCGCGCCCCTGCGCGTCGGCCAGCACAAAGACATGCGGGCTGGCCAGCAGGTCGGCAAAGCTGGTCGCGCTCCACGGGGGGGGGGCGACAAAGCATCGGGCGTGCAGAGAGGCGAGCGCGTCTGGGGTCATGGCCTGCTTTAGCCTGTGCGCCGCAGGCGGAAAAGAGGCCCGCGTGGACCGGGCCGGTCGGGGGGCGGGCCCTGCCGCACCCCGGGTCAGGGGTCAATCCAGCAGGGCAGGCGGGGCCTCGGACGGCGGCGCGGCGTCGGCGTCGCGCAGATAGGTGGGGGCCGGGCGCGGCTGCGGCCTGTGCCGGCGCACCGAGGCGATGCGCGCAATGGCGACGGCCAGGGGATGCGCGGGATCGATGTGCCCCGCGCCGATCGCCTGGGTTGGCGGGGCGTCGGTCAGGAAGGGCGCCATGCCCGGCGCGCGGACCCAGACCTGACCGCGCAGCGCCGGCACGACCACGGGCGCCATCGGTCCGTCCAGCGCCATCGCATCAAAGCTGTCGACGCCGATCGCCGGTATTCCAAGCCCCAGCGCCAAACCCCGCGCCGTGGCCACGCTGATGCGGATGCCGGTAAAGTTCCCGGGGCCGGTGCCGACCCCGATCGCGGTCAGATCGGCCCAGTCACGACCCGCATCACCGAGAACCTCGGTCAGCAGCGGCAGCAGGGCCTCGCCCTGGCCGCGTGGCATCGCCACCTGGCGCTGGGCGCGGACACGGCCGTCCAGGACCACCGCCGCCGCGACCCAGCCGCCCGAGGTGTCGAACCCCAGGATGCAGCCCTCGTCGCCGTCAGCGCCCTTGCCGGGGTCAGACGGCAACCTGGCGGACCTCGGTCACTTCGGGAATGTAGTGGCGCAGCAGGTTCTCGATCCCCATTTTCAGCGTCATCGTGCTGGACGGGCAGCCGGCGCAGGCGCCTTTCATGTGCAGATAGACGACGCCACGGTCGAACCCGTGAAAGGTGATGTCGCCACCATCCTGCGCCACCGCCGGACGGACCCGCGTGTCGAGCAGCTCCTTGATCTGTTCGACGATCTCGCCATCGGGGCCATCCTGGTCGGCATGGGCGGATTCGGCCGCGCCGTCGATCGCGGGGCGGCCCGACTGGAAGTGTTCAAGGATCGCACCCAGGATCGAGGGCTTGAGATGGGCCCAATCCGTCCCGTCGGCCTTGGTCACGGTGATGAAATCCGCGCCCAGGAACACGCCGGTGACGCCGGGCGCGCCGAAGATCGCGCTGGCCAGCGGCGATTGCCCGGCGCTGGCAGCATCGGGAAAATCGGCTGTGCCACGGCCCAGAACGTCCTGACCGGGCAGGAATTTCAAGGTGGCGGGGTTCGGGGTGGATTCGGTCTGGATGAACATGAACGGCCTCCGTTTGGGGGGATATGCGGCCGCGCACCCGGCAAGTCAAGGAAACGCGATGTCGCGGGCTGGCGCCGGTGCCGGCAGGCGGCCGCATCCGTCAGCGAGGCTGTTGCGCGGGGGCAGGGGAGGGGACGGGCGGTCTGGCAGGGGTGGCGGCGCCATGAAACCCGCGATGACCGGCCGTCTTGCGGATCACGGCGATGGTCCGGGCATCGAGGGCGCGCGTGAACTCCACCCCCAGGGTTCCCGGGCGCACCCAGCGCACCACGGCGGCGCGGGGCGGGCAGCCGGGGCCCAGCGCAATCGTCAGCGGATCGCCGGGGTCGAGCGGGACCGGGCTGGCGATGCGGGCGCCCTGCGCGCTGACATTGAGCAAGGTCGCGTCCGACTGCCGGCCCGCCGCAGTCAGATCAACCGGATGGTGGCACGGATAGCGCCAGGCCCGATATCGCATGGCGCCCCCCTATTGCAGCAGCCGCGACCCCAGGATCGCGGCGATGTCGCGCGGGCTGAGCGGTTCGTCGAACATCAACCCGCAGGTATCGTCGAAATGCCAGCGGACCTGCGCGACATGGGCATTGCCCTGGCAGTGGATCTCGATCTGGTCGCCGACCCGGACCATGCGGTCTGGCACACCCAGCAGCCGGGCGCCACCGGCGGACAGATTGCCGATGGTGGCGTCAAAGCCACCGCCCGGGGACCGGACCTGAACCAGAACCCGCATGGGCAGGCGGGGTGCGCGTTGCAGCATGAGGCGACTCCATTCGCGTTTCCGACAGAGTGCCGCCGGAAGGTTGCCCGCGGGTTAACGTCCCCTCTTGATGGCAGAAATTTCACCCCCACATAGGACCTGAGGCCCACGAGGGGCACGCGCCGATGGTCGGGCGTGCCAATGGTCGGGCGCTTGAAATGGAGAGCACGATGAACCTTGAAAAGTTCACGGAACGGGCGCGCGGATTCCTGCAGGCTGCCCAGACGATCGCCGCGCGCGAACAGCACCAGCGGCTGACCCCCGAACATCTGTTGAAGGCCCTGATGGATGACGATCAGGGCATGGCGGCCAACCTGATCCGCCGCGCCGGCGGTGCGCCGGAGCGCGTCACGCAGGCGGTCGATCTGGCCGTCGGCAAGCAGGCCAAGGTCTCGGGCGATGCCGGGCAGGTCTATACCGACCAGAGCCTGGTGCGCGTGCTGGATGAGGCCGAAAAACTGGCGCAAAAGGCCGGAGACAGCTTTGTCCCGGTCGAACGGATGCTGATGGCGCTGGCGATGGTGAAAAGCCCGGCCAAGGACGCGCTGGACGCGGGCGCGGTCACGGCCCAGGCCCTGAACAGCGCGATCAACGATATCCGCAAGGGGCGGACGGCGGACAGCGCCTCGGCCGAGGATACCTATGAGGCCCTGAAAAAATTCGCCCGCGACCTGACCGAGGCCGCGCGGGACGGCAAGATCGACCCGATCATCGGCCGCGACGAGGAAATCCGCCGCGCGATGCAGGTTCTCAGCCGCCGTGGCAAGAACAACCCTGTGCTGATCGGTGAGCCGGGCGTCGGCAAGACTGCCATCGCCGAAGGGCTGGCGCTGCGCATCGTCAATGGCGACGTGCCCGAAAGTCTGCGCGACAAGACCCTGATGGCGCTGGACATGGGGGCGTTGATCGCAGGCGCCAAGTATCGCGGCGAATTCGAGGAACGCCTGAAGTCCGTCCTGAAGGAGATCGAAGCCGCCGCCGGCGACATCATCCTGTTCATCGACGAGATGCACACGCTGGTGGGCGCCGGAAAATCCGAGGGCGCGATGGATGCGGCGAACCTGATCAAGCCGGCGCTGGCGCGGGGCGAATTGCACTGCATCGGCGCGACGACGCTGGATGAATACCGCAAGTATGTGGAAAAGGACGCGGCGCTGGCCCGCCGGTTCCAGCCGGTGTTCGTGGCGGAACCCACGGTCGAGGACACCGTGTCGATCCTGCGCGGGATCAAGGAGAAATACGAACTCCATCACGGGGTGCGGATCGCCGATTCGGCGCTCGTGGCCGCCGCGACGCTGTCGCATCGCTACATCACCGACCGTTTCCTGCCCGACAAGGCGATCGACCTGGTGGATGAGGCCGCCAGCCGGCTGCGCATGCAGATCGATTCCAAGCCCGAGGAACTGGACGCGCTGGACCGCGACATCCTGCAAAAGCAGATCGAATCCGAGGCGCTGAAGAAAGAGGACGACGCGGCCTCGCGCGATCGGCTGGAAAAGCTGGAAGCCGAACTGAGCGAGTTGCAGCAGCAATCGGCCGAGCTGACAGCCAAATGGCAGAACGAGCGCGACATGCTGGAAGCGGCGCGCGGGCTGAAGGAAAAACTGGAGAAGGCCCGCATCGACCTGGATACCGCCAAGCGCACGGGCGATTTCGCCAAGGCGGGCGAGCTGCAATATGGCACCATCCCGGGGCTGGAAAAGCAGCTGGCCGAGGCCGAGGCGCGCGAAGCCGAGAAACTGGTCGGCGACGCGGTGCGGCCGGAACAGATCGCGGAAGTGGTGGAACGCTGGACTGGCATCCCCACGACCAAGATGCTGGAAGGCGAGCGCGAGAAGCTCTTGCGGATGGAGGAGGGCCTGCACAAGCGGGTCATCGGGCAGGACGCGGCGGTGCGCGCGGTGGCGAATGCCGTGCGGCGCGCGCGAGCCGGGCTCAATGACGAAAACCGCCCGCTGGGCAGCTTCCTGTTCCTGGGCCCGACCGGCGTGGGCAAGACCGAGTTGACCAAGGCGGTGGCCGAGTTCCTGTTCGACGACGACAGCGCGATGGTCCGCATCGACATGTCCGAGTTCATGGAAAAGCACGCGGTCGCGCGCCTGATCGGCGCTCCGCCCGGGTATGTCGGCTATGAGGAAGGGGGCGTGCTGACCGAAGCCGTCCGTCGCCGGCCCTATCAGGTGGTGCTGTTCGACGAGGTGGAGAAAGCTCACCCCGACGTGTTCAACGTGCTGTTGCAGGTGCTCGATGACGGGCAACTGACGGACAGCCACGGCCGCACGGTGGACTTCAAGCAGACGCTGATCGTGCTGACCTCGAACCTGGGATCGCAGGCGCTCAGCCATCTGCCGGAAGGCACCGACACGTCCGAGGCCCGCGCCCATGTCATGGAGGCCGTGCGCGCCCATTTCCGGCCCGAGTTCCTGAACCGTCTGGATGAAACCGTCATCTTCGACCGGCTCAAGCGGGCGGACATGGACGGTATCGTCGAAATCCAGCTCAGGCGCCTGACGAAACGGCTGGAGGCGCGCAAGATCGCGCTGGATCTGGACGCGGGCGCCCGGACCTGGCTGGCCGACAAGGGCTATGACCCGGTCTATGGCGCCCGCCCGCTGAAGCGGGTGATCCAGCGGTATCTGCAGGATCCGCTGGCGCAGATGCTGTTGGCCGGGTCCGTCCTGGATGGCGCATCCGTGCCCGTGACGGCGGGTCCCGAAGGGCTGATCATCGACGGCCATGCCAGTGCCGATGACGACGACATGCCCCGCATGAAAGTCGTTCACTGACGCCACAACCAAGGGACACCCCGGTTGACCGGGGTGTCCCCGTCCGGCTGACCGCGGTCCTGCCCGCGCGACCGAAAAAAGACACGAATCTCTCCTGAAAACGCCGCAGTCGCGCGGCAAACCCGCACTGACGCCTGTATTGCGAGGCGTGCGTATCAGTGAGAGAATTGAAAATGCCGATCAAACAAGGATTGCGCACCCCCTTCCTGAAGGATCAAAGCGGTGCAGTCACCGTCGACTGGGTGGTTCTGACCGCCGCGGTCAGCGGTTTCGGCCTGACATCCGCATCGCTGGTCAGCGGCGGGGTCGGGGCCTTGGCGACGGACATCCAGTCCGCTTTGAGCGGGGCTACGGTCGTCGCGCTGGAATTCGTGGAAAACCCGAATTCCGACCTCGATCTGTCGTCGGCCATGGGCTACGCGAACCAGACGTTCTATTTCTTCACCCCCGCGGGTGTGACCAACTGGTACAATGGCAATGTGAAGAACCTGTCCGACGCGGACCTGATGGTCGCGCTGGAGCAACGCCGCGCGAACATGGAATCCGAACTGGCCATGGGGCCCAATGACGCGCCCAGCTACGGCGAGCCCTGGGGGCACACCGACATGTATAACCTCACCCGCTGGGAGGCCGCCTATCGCGGCCTGATCTGACGCGGCAAACGCCGGTCAACCCCGCGAGCCGGCGCGGATCGCCTCGTCAAGGTCGTCGAACAGATCGCCCGTATCCTCGATCCCGGTGGACAAGCGCAGCAGGTCCGTCGGGCAGGGCGATCCCGTCCCCTCGATCGAGGCGCGGTGTTCGATCAGGCTTTCGACCCCGCCCAGCGATGTCGCGCGTTTCCACAGTCGCACGCGCGCGGCAGCGCCGATTGCGGCCGCTTCGCCCCCTGTCAGACGCACCGACAGCATATAGCCGAACCCGCCGGACATCTGCCGCGCGGCAACATCGTGGCCGGGGTGCTGCGGCAGGCCGGGATACAGCACCTGCGCGACCATCGGGTGTGCCGTGAGCCGTTGCGCCAGCGCCATCGCGGATGCCGACTGGCGTTCCTGGCGCACATGCAGCGTGCGCATCCCGCGTTGCAGCAGGTAGGCCTCGAACGGGCCCAGGATTGCGCCCCGGTTGTGCCGCGTCGCCTTGATCCGTTCCCACAGATCGCTGTCCTCGCGCGCGGCCAGAACCCCCGCGATCACGTCGGAATGCCCGTTCAGAACCTTGCTGGCGGAATGCATGACCAGGTCCGCGCCCAGGGTCAGCGGGCGCGTATGCACCGGCGAGGCACAGGTCGAATCGACCGCCAGCCGCGCCCCGGCCGCGTGGGCGATGTCGGCCGCGGCGGCGATGTCGGTGATCGTCCACATCGGGTTTGACGGGGTCTCGATCCAGACCAGACGGGTGCGTCCTGGCTGCACGGCGGCCCTGAGGGCGTCCAGATCGTCGGATTCCACGAAATCGACCGCCAGCCCCCAGCGTGTCGCCTCGTTGGCCAGCCAGTTGCGCAGGCCCCAATACATCACGCGCGACGCCACGACATGATCGCCGGGCGCCAGGGATTCAAAGACCGCGACCGCCGCCGCCATGCCTGAGGCAAACAGCAGCGCGCCCGCCGGCGCTTCTTCCAGCATGGCAAGCACGGCCTCGGCCTCGTGCACCGTGGCGTTGTGCGGACGCGCGTAGATATAGCCTGAGGAATACCCGTTGTCCGCGTCACGGATATAGGTTGTCGCCACATGGATCGGCGGCACCACGGCGCGGGTCAGCGGGTCGATATGCCCCATCGCCTGGGCGGTCAGCGTGCGTTTGTTCCAGTCGGTCATCGGTCTGTCGTGTCCCATGGGGCCCTGGCCCTGCGCCCGCCCGTTCACGCCGGATCTTGCGCGAAAATGCTTGGCGGATTTCGCTGATTTTCGTTACCAAATGGCGAAATGCGTCTTTGATGGAGGGTCGCATGGCGAAATCCGTCGCGCTTGACCGGTTCGATCACGCGCTTCTGGCAGAGATGCAGCGCGACAACCAGACGCCCGCGCGGGTGCTGGCGGATCGCGTCGGCCTGTCGCAAAGCGCGGTTCTCAGGCGGCTCAGGCGGCTCAGGGCGGAACGGATCATCACCGCGGACATTTCCCTGGTGAACCCGGAATACCTGGGCGCGCCGGTTACGGTGTTTGCGCTGGTCTCGCTCGATCACGGGGCGCGCACCTATGCCGAGTTCGCCCGCAAGCTGCGCGGCCGACCCGAGGTGAAGCTGGCCTCGTATGTCACGGGCGACGCGGATTTTGTGCTGCATCTGCAGTTGGAAAGCATGGCCGCCTATGCGCAGTTCGCGCTGGAGGTGTTCCATGACGATCCCAATGTGTCCGAATATCACACCTATGTCGCGATGCGGGACATGGTGGGGCCGGGGGCGGGCTGACCACCGCTGCACAGGCCCTGTGCGCCGATGAGCCTTTTCCCGCGGGCGATCCGGCCCGATATGTGACCTGACAGGAACAGGAGGATCGAATGACTCGATTTCCCACATATTTCATCTCGCATGGCGGGGGGCCGTGGCCCTGGCTGCCGCAGATGCGCCGTCAGTTCGTCAACCTCGAAGCCTCGCTCAAGGCCATGGTGGCCGAGCTGCCGGAACGGCCCCGCGCCGTGCTGGTGATTTCCGGGCACTGGGAAGAGGACAGCTTTGCGGTGATGGGCGCCGCGCATCCGCCGATGGTCTATGACTATTACGGCTTTCCGCCCGAAACCTATACCATCACTTACCCGGCCCCCGGTGCGCCGGGGGATCTGGCGGCACGCACCGCCGACCTGATCGCCGGCGCCGGCCTGCCCACGCGCATCGATGCCAAACAGGGCTTTGACCACGGCACGTTCGCGCCGCTCTACATCATGTTCCCCGATGCCGATGTGCCGGTTTATCAGGTCTCGCTGAAGCACGGCTATTCGCCCGAGGACCACATGCGCCTTGGGCGCGCGCTGGCGCCGTTGCGCGACGAAGGGGTGATGATCGTCGGTTCGGGGCTGAGCTTTCACAACCTGCGGCTATTCGGCCCGGGGGCGAAACTGCCCAGCGAGGCCTTTGACGCCTGGCTGAACGAGACACTGGACTCCGTCCCTGAGGTTCGCACATCGAGGGTGCTGGACTGGGAAAGCGCCCCCTACGCGCGGGTCTGCCACGCGCAGGAGGACCATCTGGTGCCGCTGTTCGCCGCGCTGGGCGCGGCCGAGGCCGGTGCCGCCACCCGCATCTACCACGACGAGGGGTTGATGGGCGGCGTCACCGCGTCGAGCTGGCGTTTCGACTGACGCTCAGGCGCCGATCAGGTCGGCGATCTGGCGGTGCAGATCCTGAACGCGCTGCACCGCCGCCGCGTTGGCGGCCTGTGCGGCGCTGATCTCGGCGTCGATCGCATCGACGCGGGCGCGGCGGTCGCGGTTGGCCTGACTGTCATCGCCCAGTTGCACGATCAGATTGACCAGGCGCTGCTGTTCGCGTTCCAGCGTCTGAACCGCCTGTGTCTGCGTGCGCTGATCGGCCTGGGCCAGACTGATCTGGTTGCGCAGATCGGCCAGTTGGCGCAGCGTTTCGGTGACCCGGGGATCGACCGACCGGCCCTGCCAGTAGGCCAGGGTGTTCGTGTCGATATCCATCAGGCCCACGCGGCGCATCCGGGGCTGGCGTTCGGTCACGATCAGGGATTCGCGCCCGCCGGCCGGGACATGGACCACCCAGCGCCAGGCATCGGGGCGTTCCTCGGGGCCGGTGGCGGCGCTGACGGTCCAGCCGTCCCGGCGCGGGTGGTCGACGGTGATGTCGCGCGCGGTCTCGGGGGCGCCTTCGATGCGATAGGTCGTGCGCTGTTCCAGGTCCTCGGTGACATAGAGCAGACCATTCGCCAGGCGCATTTCGCGCACGGTCTCGCTGCCGCCGTTCTCCTCGCGCACCTCGACCGCGGTGTCGCGGGCGAAGGTCACGGTCTCGGTGGCGCCGGGGGCCATTTCGGGGATCATCGCATCGCCGGCATGGCCGCGCCCGTCCTCATACAGGGTCAGGACGCCCGCGGGCAGGCGCAACGGCAGCGGGTTCTCCAGCGACAGGGCGATGGTCGGGTGCAGGTCGCCCGAGCCGCCGCGATACAGCGTCAGCCGCGCATCGGGCAGCAGTTCCGAAAGGAAGGGCACGCTCATCATCTGGCCCGCCGCCAACGTCACCGGCGTGTCCAGCGTGAACCGGCTGAAACTGTCGCCATCGTCGGCCGTGACGGCGATCGAGGCGGCGCTGTCCGCAAAGGCCTGCATGGGCGCGGCCTCGGCCACGATCCCGGCCTCGCGGCGAAGGCCCGCGGCCGCGACCATGGGCGCGGGTATCGCGTCCGCCAGGGCCTGTTCACGCTGGGCATAGCGCCGTTCGTAAAGCTGCGCCGAGATCGCGCGGACAGACCCGGTGGCCAGCGTCAGCCGCACCTGGTCCCAGTCGGCGCCCGTGGTGTTCTCGACCACGGCCCAGCCGATCAGGCGGATGCCGTCGGGGGTATCCACCGCGCGCCAGGCGGTGCGCCACAGGGGGGCGTTCTGCAGATACACCAGATCCAGGTCGCGCTCGCTGTGATCGGCGCTGTCAAGCGTCACCTCGACACGGCGCGGATTTGCCGAACCGCGCCACGCCCTGAGCGCGGCGGTCAGCGTCTGCTGGTCGGTCGCATCGGCGAAGCGGACGCCAAGCGCGTCATCCATGACAAAGCTGTGCAGCACGCCGTCGTCGCCCTGCACGGTCAGCACGTTCAGGGGGCCATTCTCGCCCGGGCGCTGGGTCACGCCCATGTTGAGACCGGACCACGTCTCGCCCCGCCGTTCGACCGTCAGGGGCGCGCCGACCATGGCCGCGAACAGGCGGGCGGGGTCGGTCACGTCCTGCGGACCAAAGGGGAAATGCGCAAAGGCATCCTCGAAGCTGCCGGGCCCGGTCATGGTGACCCACGGAACCGCGCCGGCGGGATCGACGACCCACAGGCTTTTCAGAAAATCGTCGATATCGTTGCGGGCAATCGACAGGCGGATGGGATCGCTGCCCAGGTGGCCCGACGCCTCGATCATGGCGAGGCCGGCGGTGGACAGCGTGACGCCGCGGATCATGGTTTCCGCGTTCAGCGGCAGGGCCAGCGCCAGGGTGCTGGCGGACAGGATCAGGGCACGACGAAAGCGGGTCAGGGGAAAGGACATGAGACAACTCCAGTCTGGAATTGGCACAGCATGACGGGGTGCCTGCCGCCCGGCAAGCGGGTGCGCGATCACCTGTTTGCCAGCGGGGCGTGAACCGGCGGAAAAAGGCCGGACCCGTTCCCGGATCCGGCCGCACTGACACGCAACGCTCCCGTGCGCATACGGGCACTTGTTACGCGAAACTCATTTGAACTTGTGAATCTCGCCCGATTTCAGCCGGGAAAGGTAACTGTTCAACTCACGTTTCACCACGGGCATCAAAAGGTAAAGACCCACGATGTTCACAACCCCCATGGCGAACAGCGCCGCGTCCGAGAAATCCAGCACCGCGCCCATGGTCGAGGCCGCGCCGACGATGATGAAGAAGCAGAAGAGCAGCTTGAAGGTCAGTTCCTTGCCCTTGCCCTCGCCGAACAGATAGGTCCAGGCCTTGAGCCCGTAATAGCTCCACGAGATCATGGTCGAGAACGCGAACAGCACCACGGCGATCGCCAGCACATAGTTGAACCAGCCAAAGGCCGAGCTGAACGCCGCCGCGGTCAGCCCCACGCCCGAGGTTCCGCCCTGGGTGGCGATGGCGGTGCCGGCCTCGTTCAGGACATAGTTGCCGGTGGCCGGATCCGTGATGAGCTGCCCGGTGATGATGATCACCAGCGACGTCATGGTGCAGATGACCACCGTGTCGATGAACGGCTCAAGCAGCGAGACGAATCCTTCGGTGATCGGCTCCTTGGTGCGCACGGCCGAGTGGGCGATCGCGGCCGAACCGATCCCTGCCTCGTTCGAGAACGCGGCGCGGCGGAAACCCTGGATCAGCGCCCCGGCGATCCCGCCGGCCACGCCAAGGCCGGTAAAGGCCCCTGCGAAGATCTCGCGCGCGGCCTCGGCCACATGGTTCAGGTTCATCAGGATGATGACCAGTGCCGACACGACATACAGGATGCCCATGAACGGCACGATCTTCTCCGTGACCTGGGCGATCGACTTCAGGCCGCCGACGATCACGGCAAAGACCACCGCCGCCAGCAGGACACCCGTGATCCAGCCCGGATAGGCGCCGGTCACGCCGGTGATCGCGGCATGGGTCTGGTTGGCCTGAAACATGTTCCCGCCGCCCAGCGACCCCAGCACGCAGAACACCGCGAACAGGATCGCCATGATCTTGCCAAAGCCGAAGCCGCGTTCCTTCAACCCCTTGTCGAGGTAATACATCGGCCCGCCCGAGACCGAACCATCCGCATATTCGTTGCGATATTTGACGCCCAGCGTGCATTCGGTGAACTTGGTCGCCATGCCCAGCAGGCCCGCCAGGATCATCCAGAAGGTCGCCCCGGCGCCGCCGATGCCCACGGCAACCGCCACGCCCGCGATGTTGCCCAGTCCGACCGTGCCCGACAGCGCCGTTGCCAGCGCCTGGAAATGGCTGACCTCGCCCGCATCGTTGGGATCGGAATAGTCGCCCTTGACCAGTTGGATCGAATGCTTGAACGCGCGGAACTGGATGAAGCCGAAATACAGGCTGAAGACGAGGGCCGCGATCACCAGCCAGCCGACAATCCAGGGAATGTTTGTCCCCGGGAGGCTGGCGAAGATCAGGCTGACAAACCATCCGGTCGAGGCCGCGAAGATGTCGTTGATGCGATCGCCCACGGTGGGTGCCGCGTCCTGGGCCATGGCCATCGGCGCGTAAAGCACCGCCATCGCCGCAAACGCGGCGCGCATAAACTTGGTTTTCATGGAATTGCTCCGCTACTGGGTCAGGGCACGATGGTGACGGGAACGGGCGCGATCTGCGCCAGGGTTCCCGCGACCGAACCGAACAGACGGGCGCTCAGCCCGCCCGCGCCGAGCCGGCCGATGACGATCTGCCCGGCGTCATGCGCCTGCGCGATCTCGACCAGCGTTTCGGCGACATGGCCGTATCGGATTTCACCCGTGGCGTTGAGGCCGCGGGCCGTCAGGTCATCGACCACCGGCCGAACCAGCGCCTGTTCGGCGCGCGAGACTTCTTGTGCGCGGCGCTTGTGGCGCTCGTGCAGTTCTTCCTGCGTCAGAAAGCTGTAGGGGGACCATTCCAGCACATGGGCCACCACCAGCGTTGCACCGGACGATCCGGCAAGGTCGGCCGCCAGCGACACCGCGCGGCGACCGGCGTCCGAGCCATCGAAGGCCACGACAATCGGTTTTGTCATTGGGTTACTCCACTGTTGACCCGGATTTTACCGGGCCTGACCAGTTTAGACCGCGGACGCTGGGAATTTCTCCGAATTCGGGTCAGGATGCGTGAAATCTTCGACGGTTGTGCGACATTCCGTCGCAATATCGGTAGAATATTCTAAAAAAGTGATCGTTGCGCGTGAAATGTTCGATTGCCAGCGGCACGCCTTTGGGGTTCGGGGTGCTTGCCCCTTGCGGGTTAGGGGCCTAAACGGCAAGGCGACTCCCTTTGGAAAGGCGCGCCATGACCGACGTTTCGCAGGCCCAGGACCGGGCGACCTCGCGCAGGATGGGTTCGCTGGCCGGGTTGTGGCCGTTTCTCAGACCGTATCGCGGCCTGCTGATCGGGGCCTTGCTGTCCTTGGTGCTGACGGCCTCGGTCTCGCTGGCGCTGCCCATGGCGGTGCGCCGCGTGGTGGATGGCTTCGGCTCGGGCGAGTTGCAGCTTCTGAACGAATATTTCGTGGCCGCGCTGGCGCTTGCGGCGCTGCTCGCGCTGGGAACGGGGCTGCGCTATTACATGGTGACGCGGTTGGGCGAACGGGTGGTCGCCGACCTGCGCGAGGCGCTTTTCGCCCGCGTCATCGCCATGTCCCCCGCCTTTTTCGAGCGCATCCTGTCCGGCGAGGTGTTGTCGCGGCTGACCACCGACACCACGCTGATCCAGTCGATCGTGGGGTCGTCCGTGTCGGTCGCCTTGCGCAATATCCTCATGCTGCTGGGCGGATTGGTGCTGCTGGGGCTGACCTCGGCCAAGTTGACGGGATTGGTGCTGTTGCTGGTGCCGGCCGTGATCATTCCCATCGTCACGCTGGGGCGCAGACTGCGCACGCTGTCGCGCCAGAACCAGGACTGGATTGCCGCCAGCAGCGGTCACGCGGCCGAGGCTCTCTCGGCCGCCCAGACGGTGCAGGCCTTTACGCACGAGGCGCAGTCCATCGACAGCTTCACCACCGTCACCGAAAAGAGCTTTGACATCGCCATGTCCCGCATCGCCACCCGGGCGGTGATGACCGTGCTGATCATCGCGCTGGTGTTTTCGGGCATCGTCGGGGTGCTGTGGGTCGGTGCGCTGGACGTGCGCGCCGGCACCATGAGCATCGGCGAACTGGTGCAGTTCGTGATCTATTCGGTGCTGGTCGCGGGATCGGTCGGTGCCCTGAGCGAGATCTGGGGCGAGTTGCAGCGCGCTGCGGGCGCGACCGAACGTCTGGTCGAATTGTTGCAGGCAACCGATGCGGTGCAGGATCCCCTGTCTCCCGCCGCGTTGCCGGTCCCGGTTCAGGGTGCCGTCGCCTTCCAGGATGTGCGCTTTCACTATCCCTCGCGGCCGACGCAATCGGCGCTGGACGGCGTTACCCTGTCGGTGAAACCCGGCGAGACGGTGGCGCTGGTCGGCCCCTCGGGTGCGGGCAAATCGACGATGATCCAGCTTCTGCTGCGCTTCTACGATCCGCAGCAGGGCGTGATCCGGCTGGACGGCACCGACTTGCGCGACCTGACCCGACAGGACCTGCGCGGCGCGGTGTCGCTGGTGCCGCAGGACCCGGTGATCTTCGCCACCACCGCGCGCGAGAACATCCGGTTTGGCCGCCCTGATGCCACCGACGCGCAGATCGAGGAGGCCGCGCGCGCCGCCGCGGCGCATGACTTCATCGTCGCGCTGCCGGACGGCTACGAAACCCAACTGGGCGAACGCGGCGTGATGCTGTCGGGTGGCCAGAAACAGCGCATCGCCATTGCCCGGGCCATCCTGCGCGATGCGCCGGTCCTGTTGCTGGACGAGGCCACCTCGGCGCTGGATGCCGAAAGCGAACGGCTGGTCCAGCAGGCGGTGGAGCGCCTGTCGCAGGGGCGCACCACGCTGGTTGTCGCCCACCGGTTGGCAACCGTGCGCAAGGCCGACCGCATCGTGGTGTTCGAGGCCGGCCGCATCGCTGCCGAGGGAACCCATGCCGAACTGGTGGCGCAGGGCGGGCTGTATGCGCGCCTTGCCCGGTTGCAGTTCACCGATGGCGCCGAGGACTGATTACCGGGTCGGAACCGGCGTCTCGCCGCGATAGTCGTAAAAGCCGCGCTTGGTCTTGCGACCCAGCCAGCCGGCCTCGACATATTTGGTCAGCAGCGGGCAGGGGCGATACTTGGTATCCGCCAGCCCGTCATGCAGCACGTTCATGATGGCGAGACAGGTATCCAGCCCGATGAAATCTGCCAGCTCCAGCGGGCCCATCGGGTGGTTCGCGCCCAGTTTCAGCGACTCGTCGATGGATTTGACGCTGCCGACCCCCTCGTAAAGCGTATAGACCGCCTCGTTGATCATCGGCATCAGGATGCGATTGACGATGAAGGCCGGAAAATCCTCGGCCGAGGCGGCTGTCTTGCCCAGTTTTTCCACCACGCCCAGCAGGGTCTGATAGGTGTCCTCGTCGGTGGCGATCCCGCGGATCAGTTCGACCAGTTGCATCACGGGCACCGGGTTCATGAAGTGGAACCCCATGAAACGCTCGGGTCTGTCGGTGCGGCTGGCCAGACGGGTGATCGAGATCGACGACGTGTTCGAGGTCAGGATCGTCGTGGGTTTCAGATGGGGCAGCAGGTCCTCGAAGATCGCCTGCTTGACCATCTCGCGTTCCGTCGCGGCCTCGATCACCAGATCGGTGGGGCCGACATCGGCCAGCCGGGTGGTGGTGCGGATGCGCGCCATCGCGGCGTCCTTGTCCTCGGCGCTCAGCTTGCCGCGCTGAAGCTGCCGCTCCAGGTTCCGGTCGATCAGTGCCAGGGCCTTGGACAGGGCCTCGTCCGAGATGTCGTTGAGCACAACGTCAAAGCCTGCCAAGGCAAAGACATGGGCGATCCCGTTGCCCATCTGCCCCGCGCCCACGATGCCCACGCTCTTGATGTCCATGCCTGTCCCCATCTGCTGTTCGAGGCGACCTTATGCGGCAGGATGCGACTGGCGCAAGTCCCCGTCCGCTTTGGCGGCGACGGTAAGAGGATTGTAAGTTTTCCGCGCAACAATGGCTGCGGGTGAAAATTTGGGAAGGGTGCCATGCAACAATGTCTGCATGACAAGTCCGGCGGACTTTCGCGTCCAGCCGTGCACGGGCGCGTGCCGGGGCACAGGCCGATCCGGCACAGGGGGCTGATGCTGATCGGTCCGCGTGGCGGGGGGCGCCTGACGCCGGCGGTCTCGCGGCGGGCGCTGGACCGGCTGCTGGTGCCAGCGGCCCAGGTCGAGGGGGTGGACATGCATCTTGCCGACCCCGATCTGACCCTGGCGGCCGAGGACGCCTGCGCCTTTGTGCTGGTGCTGCCGCCCCTGGGCAACCTGTCGAACCCGTTCTATTCGGTGCACCCGCGCCGCAACGACCGCTTTGTCGCGGCCCGTCCCGCGCTGAAGGCCCTGTTCCCCGAGGTGGACTTTGCCGCCATCGCCTTTACCGGACACGCCCTGGGAACCCTCGCAGGGACGTGCCCCGACCGCTTTGCCGAGGTGCGCAAGGTGCTGGCCGCTCTCTGGGCGACACGCATGCGGCTGCTGCTGGAGCGCCTGCCAGTCCGGGGGGTGCTGATCGACCTGCCGGGCCCGGGTTGGCTGCCCCGCCCGCCGATCCCCGGCGAGGGGCGTCGCAGGGTGTGGATCGACCCCGACGATCGTGACGCAGGGGCCGATGTCTTGCGCCATCGCCTGGGCGGTCGGTCCCGGTGACAGAAAACGGCCCGCCTTGCCGGGCGGACCGTCGCGTATTTCCGGCGTTTCCCGGGTAGGGTGCGTGCAAGCACGCACCTTACGGGGTCACAGCTTTTCGGTCAGCTCCGGCACGGCCTGGAACAGGTCCGCGACCAGGCCGTAGTCGGCGACCTGGAATATCGGCGCCTCTTCGTCCTTGTTGATCGCGACGATCACCTTGGAATCCTTCATCCCGGCGAGGTGCTGGATCGCGCCCGAGATGCCGACCGCGACATAGAGGTCCGGCGCCACGACCTTGCCGGTCTGGCCGACCTGCCAGTCGTTCGGCGCAAAGCCCGAGTCGACCGCCGCGCGCGAGGCGCCCACCGCCGCGCCCAGCTTGTCCGCCAGGCCCTCGATGATCTTGAAGTTCTCTTCCGAGCCGACACCACGGCCGCCCGACACGACGATCCCGGCCGAGGTCAGTTCCGGACGGTCCGAGGCCGCCACCTTGTCCTCGATCCAGGACGACAGGCCCGGATTGGCTGCGGCCGAGGCGCTTTCGACAGGCGCCGCGGCCTGCTCGCCCGCCGCCTCGAAGGTCGAGGTGCGGATCGTCACGACCTTGACGCCGTCCGACGATTTCACCGTCTGGATCGCGTTGCCGGCGTAGATCGGGCGCTCGAACGTGTCGGCGTCGACGACGCCCGTCACATCCGAGATCACCATCACGTCGAGCAGCGCGGCCACGCGCGGCAGCACGTTCTTCGCGTCCGTCGTCGCCGGCGCGACGATGTGCGAATAGCCACCCGCCAGCGACACGATCAGCGCCGCGGTCGGTTCCGCCAGCCGGTGGCCCAGCGAGGCATCCTCGGCCACCAGCACCTTGGCCACACCGGCGATGGTCGCCGCTTCCGCGCCCGCGGCGGCGGCCGAGGCCCCCGCGCACAGCACGGTCACGTCCCCCAGCGCCTTGGCCGCCGTCACCGCCTTGGCGGTCGCATCGCGCGACAGCGCGCCATCGGTCACTTCACCCAGCAGAAGAACGGCCATCAGATCACCCCCGCTTCGTCTTTCAGTTTCGCGATCAGCTCGTCGACCGAACCGACCTTCACCCCCGCCTTGCGCGCGGCAGGCTCCGAGGTCTTGACCACGCTCAGCCGCGGCGTGACATCGACGCCGTAATCGGCGGGCGTCTTTTCATCCAGCGGCTTCTTCTTGGCCTTCATGATGTTCGGCAGCGACGCATAGCGCGGCTCGTTCAGGCGCAGGTCGACGGTGATGATCGCGGGCATCGCCACTTCGATCGTCTGCAGGCCGCCGTCCACCTCGCGGGTGACTTTCGCCTTGTCGCCGGCGATCTCCAGCTCGGACGCGAAGGTGCCCTGCG
The DNA here is from genome assembly GCA_020637555.1 of Rhodobacter sp. Taxonomy (GTDB): domain Bacteria; phylum Pseudomonadota; class Alphaproteobacteria; order Rhodobacterales; family Rhodobacteraceae; genus Pararhodobacter. The sequence continues at coordinate 155,972 of JACKKF010000004.1, forward strand.
ACCAGCCGAGCAGCGCGGAAAGCATCTGGCCGGTGGCGTTCATGTCGTTGTCGATCGCCTGCTTGCCGGCCAGAACCAGACCCGGCTCTTCGTCCTTGACCACCGCGGCCAGCAGCTTCGCCACGGCGAGCGGTTCGATATCCTGATGCACGTCATCGGCGGCAACGATCAGGATCGCCCGGTCCGCGCCCATCGCCAGCGCCGTGCGCAGCGTTTCCTGCGCCTGTTTCACGCCGATCGACACCGCGACGACCTCGGAGGCCACGCCTTTTTCCTTCAGGCGGATCGCCTCTTCCACGGCGATCTCGTCGAACGGGTTCATCGACATCTTCACATTCGCCAGATCGACACCCGACCCGTCCGCCTTCACGCGGACCTTCACGTTGTAGTCGATCACCCGCTTCACGGGCACCAGAACTTTCATCGGCGACACTCTCCCTTGCTCGCGGCCCTCGGGCGAACCCGGGGGCGGATTGGATGCTGACCCGTTTCCTAGCCTCTCTGCGGCGCGGAAAACAGGGGAAAAACGACACTCAGCGCCATGGGGACGCCGCGTCGGAACCGCGTTAGCGTCAACGATTGGCGCCTGGCACCCAGAGCACGTCGCCCGCGCCATCGCCGTTGGCGCTGCGGCTGGCGACAAAGAACCAATCCGACAGACGGTTCAGATAGCGCACGGCGGCGGGCGTGACGTCACCGTCGCGGGCCAGGGCGACGGCCAGACGCTCGGCCCGGCGCGACACCGTGCGGCACAGATGCAGATGCGCGGCCAGTGCCGTCCCGCCGGGCAGCACGAAACTGCGCAACGGCGCAAGCGCGGCATTCATGGCGTCGATCTCGGCCTCGAGCCGGTCAACCTGGGCGTCGGCCATGCGCAGCGGGGGGTAGTCCGCCGTGGCATCGCCGGCCAGATCGGGGCGGCACAGGTCCGCGCCCAGATCGAACAGGTCGTTCTGGATGCGCGCAAGGGCTGTGTCCATCTCGCCGGTGCTGTGCAGCCGGGCCAGGCCCACGGTCGCGTTCGTCTCGTCCACGGTGCCATAGGCTTCGACTCGCAAGGCGTCCTTGGGCACGCGGCTGCCGTTGCCCAACGCGGTTTCGCCCTTGTCGCCGGTGCGGGTGTAGATCTTGTTCAGGACAACCATCGGTCCGCTCAGCCCCGGTGCCGCAGATAGGCAAAGGCGACGATGACGATCACCGCCACGAACTGCGCACCCAGTCGCCAGCGCATGATCTTGTTGGCGTTGCGCTTGTTGAATTCGCCGCCACGGGCAAAGCTGCCGACGCCGAACAACAGGATGCCCAGCACGATCAGCGACAGGACGGCAGCGAGGATGAAAAGCGGATCGTTGAGTAGCATGGCGCCCTCCGTTTGGTTGCCCCTGACTTAACGTCCCGGCGTCAGAAAACCAGAGGCAAGTTCGTCGCGCCCCCTATTGCCGGGCCAGAATCGCGGCCAGCGCGCGGTCCGGCAGCAGGCGGATGGCCCAGGCCATCAGCGCGCTGGGCACGGTGACGGTGTAGCGCGGGCGCGGATCGGGCTGTTCCAGCGCCTTGACCAGCACCCGGGCGACGGCCTCGGGGCCCAGTTCCCAGCGGTCCTTTGGTCCGCCCTGATAGAGACGCTGCAACAGGCTGTCCTCATACTGGGCGCGCCGGGGACTGTTTTTCCAATCCACCCAGCGTTCGAAATGGGGGATGGAATTCACGCGGATCTTCGACGCGATGGGACCGGGCTGGATCAGAACCACCTTGAGCGGCGTGTCCGCCAGTTCCAGTTGCAGAATGCGGCTGAGCCCCTCGATCGCGAATTTCGAGGTGCCATAAGCGCCCCGCCAGCGATAGGGCGTGAAGCCCAGAACCGAGGAATTCTGCACGATGCGACCGTGGCCCTGCGCCCGCATCACGGGGATCACGCGGCGGGTCAGCTCGTGCCAGCCCAGCACGTTGACTTGCAGGATGTCACGCAGCGCAGCGGTCGGCAGGTCCTCGACCGCGCCGGGGCAGGCATGGGCGCCGTTGTTGAACAGCGCGTCCAGCCGCCCGCCGGTTGCGGACAGCACCGCATCCAGCCCGGAGGCGATGCTGGCCTCATCGGCGTAGTCGATGCGCGGGGTTTCGAACCCCTCGGCGGCCAGACGGTCGCAATCGGCCTGCTGGCGGCATGAGGCAAAGACACGCCAGCCCCGGGCACGCAGCGCGTGGGCGCAATGATACCCGATCCCCGAGGAACACCCGGTGATCAGCAGGGAACGGCGCGTGTCGGTCATCACCCCTCGTCGGCTTTGGCCCAGGCTTCGCGCTTGCGATAGAGGGTCGAGGCCGAGACGTCCAGTTCCCGCGCCGCCTTTGGCACGGAATCGCCGTGACGGGCGAGGGCATCCTCGATCACGATGCGTTCGATCTGCGCCAGGGTGCGCCCGGCCAGATCGCCCAGCGACAGGCCCGTGCGCTCGCCCGTGCTGGGGGCAGGGGCCGCGCGGGTGGCCAGCAGATCGGGTGGCAGCATCTCGGGCGTGACCTGGGGGCCATCGTTCAGCACCACCACATTGCGCAGCACGTTGATCAGTTGCCGCACGTTGCCCGGCCAGGGCAAGGTGCGGAACAGGTCGCGCACCCGGGGGGCCAGCCCCTGGAAGTCGTGGTTTTCCTCGCGCCCCATCTGGGTGATCAGGGCTTCGGCGATCTCGTTGACGTCGTCACCCCGCTCGCGCAGCGGGGGCAGATGGATCGGCACCACATGCAGGCGGTAATACAGATCCTCGCGGAACCGGCCCAGGCGCACTTCCTCGGCCGGGTCGCGGTTGGTTGCGCAGATGATGCGCACATTGACCTTGCGCGGGCGTGTCGCGCCCACCGGCGTGATGGTCGAGGTTTGCAGGAACCGCAGCAGCTTTGTCTGCAGGTTGAGATCCATTTCGCAGATCTCGTCCAGGAACAGCGTTCCGCCATCTGCCGCCGCCGCCGCGCCCATCTTGTCAGAGATCGCGCCGGTGAACGAGCCGCGCAGGTGGCCGAACACCTCGGATTCCAGCAGGTCAACCGGAATGGCGCCACAGTTCAAGGCCACGAACGGGCCCGTCGCGCGGGCCGAGGCCTGATGCACCGCTTCGGCGCAAAGCTCTTTGCCCGTGCCGCTTTCGCCGGTGATGAACACGGTCGCCATCGAACGCGCGACCGAGCGGATCTTGTCATAGACCGCCAACATCGGTTCGGAATGGCCGATGAAGGGGGGCAGGACCTGGGGGGCCGGTGCCTCGCCGCGGGGGGCGTGCTGCGCGGGGGGACGGTGGCGCAGCGCCTTGCGCGCGTTCTCGACCGCCGCGATCAGGCGTTGGTCATCGAACGGTTTGACCAGGAATTCATGCGCGCCGGCGCGCATCATCTCGACCGCCTTGTTGATCGAACCGTTGGCGGTGATGACGATCACGCAGGTGTGCGGTTCCGCCACCAGCAGATCGTGCATCACGTCCAGCCCGGCACGGTCGGGCAGCATCAGGTCCAGCAGGACGATGGACGATTTCAGCCGCTGAAAGGCCGCCGTTCCCTCGGCGGCGGTGCCGCAGGTTTCGACGGTGAAGCCCGCGCGGTTCAGCGCGGCCTTGTAGATCATCTGCAACGAGGGGGTGTCCTCGATCAGCAGGATGGTGTCCGGGCTCTTTCGTGCGGTCATGCTGCAGGGGTGTCCCCGGCAGCCGCATCGAGACAGGCCAGCACGGCCGCGATCTCGTGCAGAACGGGTGTCACGATGGCCGCGCGGGCGGCAACCCCCAGGCTTTCGGCGCGCGCGTCCAGGGTGCGGGCCAGGTCCGCCAGCCGTTCGGCCCCCACCGTGGCGGCCAGTCCCTTCAACTCATGCGCGGCCCGTCCGACGGCCAGGCCGTCCGTTCCCAGCACCGCCTCATTCAGGCGCCGAAAGTCGGCTTTCAACTGCAGGCAGAGAGCGCGGCGCAGCGACGAATCGCCCATGGCGAACAGACGTTCCAGGACCGCCATGTCGATGGCGGAAGGGGTCCGCTGGCCTGGACTCATATCGAACCAATCATCCATTGTTTGTTTGGAATCACACCATTAACTACCTTTGCACGAGATTGCGGCGGAACCGTGGCACAATCAAGGGATGAAAACCGTTTTTCATGCGGCAACCCCCCGCACACGCGCGTGACGGAGGGGCAAGCAGCAGGGACAGGGGATGTGCGGCCGGTTCAGCCCCCGGCGTAGCCGAGCGTTTTCAACGCGGCGGCGATCTCGTCCAGGATGGCAGGGTCGTCGATGGTCGCCGGCATCTTGTAAGCCTCGCCGTCGGCGATCTTGGCCATGGTCGCGCGCAGGATCTTGCCCGAGCGGGTCTTTGGCAGCCGATCCACCACCACCGCCAGCTTGAACGCGGCCACCGGGCCGATCCGGTCCCGCACCAGGTTCACGCTTTCGCGCACAACCTCGTCGTGTGGGCGGTTGGTCCCCTTGTTCAGGCACAGGAAGCCGAGGGGCAGTTGTCCCTTCAACTCATCGGCAACGCCGATCACGGCGCATTCCCCGACATCGGGGTGCGATGCCAGAACCTCCTCCATCGCGCCGGTCGACAGCCGGTGCCCGGCGACGTTGATCACGTCATCGGTGCGCGCCATGATGTAGACATAGCCGTCCTCGTCGATATAGCCCGCGTCGCCCGTTTCGTAATAACCGGGGAAGTGGTCGAGGTAGCTCTTGCGGAACCGCGCCTCGGCGTTCCACAGGTTCGGCAGGGTGCCGGGGGGCAGGGGCAGCTTGATGGCGATCGCGCCCAGTTCGCCCGCCTTGAGCGGGTGCCCGCCCTCGTCCAGCACCTGCACGTCATAACCCGGCATTGGCACCGAGGGGCTGCCGACCTTGACCGGCAGCGGCTCCAACCCCTGCGGATTGCCACAGATCGCCCAGCCGGTTTCGGTCTGCCACCAGTGGTCCACGACCGGCACACCCAGCTTTTCGGCGGCCCAGTTCACGGTGTCGGGGTCGGCGCGCTCGCCGGCCAGGAACAGGGCCCGCAGCGACGAGGTGTCATATTTCGCCAGGAACTCGCCCTTGGGGTCCTCGCGCTTGATGGCGCGGAAGGCGGTGGGCGCGGTGAAGAAGCTGACCACCTTGTTCTGGTCGATCACCCGCCAGAACGTGCCGGCGTCCGGGGTTCCGACAGGCTTGCCTTCGAACACGATGGTCGTGGCGCCGTGAATCAGCGGGCCATAGACGATATAGCTGTGCCCGACGACCCAGCCCACATCCGAGGCCGACCAGAAGACCTCGCCGGGGTTGACGTTGTAGAGGTTCTTCATCGTCCAGGCCAGGGCAACCAGATGGCCGCCGGTGGCGCGCATCACGCCCTTGGGCTGGCCCGTGGTGCCGCTGGTATACAGGATATAGGCCGGGTGATCGCCGCGCACGGGCACGCAGGCGGCGGGGTCGGTGCCGAACTGGAATTCATGCCAGTCCAGATCGCGCCCTTCGGTCAGATGCGCCACTTCCTGTTCGCGCTGGTAGATCACGCAGAAGTCGGGCTTGTGCGTCGCCATCTCGATCGCACCGTCGAGAAGCGGCTTGTAATGCACCACGCGCCCCGGCTCGATGCCGCAGCTTGCGGCCAGGATCGCCTTGGGCGTGGCGTCATCGATGCGGGTCGCCAGTTCGCGCGCGGCGAAACCGCCGAACACGACCGAATGGATCGCCCCCAGCCGGGCGCAGGCCAGCATCGCCTCAAGCGCCTGGGGGATCATCGGCATGTAGATGATGACCCGGTCGCCTTTTTCCACGCCCTGCGCCTTCAGCGCGCCGGCCAGGCTGCTGACGCGCTCCAGCAGTTCGGCATAGGTGATTTCCTGCCGGGTATGCGTGACCGGGCTGTCATAGATGATGGCGGTCTGGTTGCCGCGCCCCTGCGCGACATGGCGGTCCACGGCGTTCCAGCAGGTGTTGACCTCGGCGTCCTTGAACCATTCGTAGATGGGCGCGTTGTCGGCGAACAGCGCCTGTGTCGGCGGGGTGTCCCAGTCGATGGCCCGGGACTGATCCAGCCAGAAGCTGTCGGGGCTTTCGATCGAGCGGCGGTAAACGTCGGCGTAACTCATGGGACCCTCCTCCTCGGTGAGGTCAGTTACGCCGGGTCATGCCGGGGTTGCAACGCTGTTACCGCTGTACAGGCGGGGCTGCGGCAAAATAGTTTGCAGAATTCACGGCGCTTTTCAGCTAATTTTTGCAAAACGCCAGAGGCTTTCTCGATGAGGCTGCCGCCGGGCAAAATTTGCAAACTTTGCCCGGCCCGTTTTGTCGCCGCGCCGACTCAGCCGTAATGCGACACCGGCGTGCCCGCGATGGCGGCCATGTTCAACAGGCCGCGCGCGGTGATCGACGGGGTCACGATATGCGCCTTGTTGCCCATACCCATCAGGATCGGCCCGACTTCCAGTCCGCTCGCGCGGGTTTTCAGGATGTTGCGCACGGCGCTGGCCGCATCGGTGTTGGCGAACACCAGGATATTCGCCGCCCCCGCCATGCGCGACCGCGGAAAGATCCGGTCGCGCAGCTCCGGGTCCAGCGCGGCATCGACGGCCATTTCCCCCTCGTATTCGAAATCCAGGCCCGCGGAATCCAGGATCTCCAGCGCCTCGCGCATCCGCCGGCCCGAGGACGTGTCCAGGGTGCCGAATTGCGAATGCGAACACAGCGCGACCTTGGGCTGGACCCCGAACCGGCGCGCATGGCGCGCCGCGCCGATCACCGTTTCCGCGATCTGGGCGCTGGTCGGTTCGGGGTTCACCTGCGTGTCGGCGATGAACAGCGGGCCCTCGGTCTGGATGATCAGGCTGAGCGCGCCGACCGGGCACAGCCCGTCGCGGGCCAGCACCTGCCGCACATAGTTCAGATGCCACAGATATTGGCCGAAGGCCCCGCAGATCAGGCTGTCGGCCTCGCCGCGATGCACCATGACCGCGCCGATGGCGGTGGTATTGGTGCGCAGGATCGCCTTTGCGGTGTCGGGGGTGACGCCGCGCCGTTCCATCAGGCCGTGATAGGTTTCCCAGTAATCGCGGTAGCGGGGGTCGTTCTCGGGGTTGACCACCTCGAACTCGCGGCCCGGGCGGATCGGCAGGCCATAGCGTTCGCAGCGCCGTTCGATCACCTCGGGGCGGCCGATGAGGATGGGAACCTCGGTGGTTTCCTCCATGATCGCCTGCGCGGCGCGCAGCACGCGCTCGTCCTCGCCTTCGGCAAAGACGATGCGGCGCGAGGCGGCCTTGGCGCTTTCAAAGACGGGCCGCATCAGCATGGCGGACCGGAACACCGATTGATCCAGGCCGCGCTTGTAGGCGTCCAGATCGGCCAGCGGCCTTGTGGCGACCCCGGTTTCCATCGCCGCCCGCGCCACCGAGCTGGCCACGACCCCCATCAGGCGCGGATCGAACGGTTTGGGGATCAGATACTGGCGGCCAAAGGACAGTTTCTCGCCCTGATAGGCCGCCGCGGCCTCGGCCGAGGTGGTGGCGCGCGCCAGTTTGGCAATGCCCTCGACGCAGGCGACCTCCATCGCGTCGTTGATCTCGGAGGCGCCGACATCCAGCGCGCCGCGGAAGATGAAGGGAAAGCACAGGACGTTGTTCACCTGGTTCGGGTAATCCGACCGCCCGGTGGCGACGATGGCGCCGGGGGCGACCGCGGCCACCTCGTCCGGCATGATTTCCGGCGTCGGGTTGGCCAGCGCAAAGACGATGGGATCGGCGGCCATGCGCGCGACCATCTCGGGTTTCAGGACGCCGGGACCGGACAGGCCCAGGAACAGATCGGCGCCGTCGATCACCTGATCCAGTGTGCGCAGGTCGCTGGGCTGGGCAAAGGCGGCCTTCTCGGGGTTCATGTCCTGCTCGCGGCCCTCATGCACCAGGCCGTGAATGTCGCACAGCCAGACATTCTCGCGTTTGACACCCAGTTTCAGCAGCATGTTGAGGCAGGCGATCCCGGCCGCGCCGCCGCCGGTGGACACCACCTTGATCTGATCGAAGTCGCGCCCGGTCAGCCTGAGCGCGTTCACCGCGGCCGCGCCCACCACGATCGCCGTGCCGTGCTGGTCGTCATGGAACACCGGGATGCCCATCCGTTCACGACACAGGCGTTCGACGATGAAGCAATCGGGCGCCTTGATGTCCTCGAGGTTGATCGCGCCAAAGGTCGGTTCCAGCGCGCAGACGATGTCGGCCAGCTTGTAGGGGTCGGGTTCGTTCACCTCGATGTCGAAACAGTCGATGTTGGCGAATTTCTTGAACAGGACGGCCTTGCCCTCCATCACCGGCTTGGAGGCCAGCGCACCGATGTTTCCCAGTCCCAGCACGGCGGTGCCATTCGAGACCACGGCGACCAGATTGCCCCGGCTGGTGTAGCGTGCGGCGGTTGCGGGGTCGGCCTTGATTTCAAGGCAGGCTTCCGCGACGCCCGGCGAATAGGCGCGGCTCAGGTCGCGGCCGTTGGCCAGCGGCTTTGTCGCGCGGATCTCCAGTTTTCCGGGGCGCGGAAACTCGTGATAGAACAGCGCGGCCTGCCGTGCGGCCTGCTTCACGTCGTCCTTGTGCGCATCGTCCATGGCGTCCTCCACAATTTGGTTCAGCATTAAACCATTCTGTAAAAAACGCCAGTCCCGCGTTTCCCTTCACAGTTGAAGCACTCTCTTGCAAAGCCGAAAGCCCGGGGCCAGACTGCCCGGGAAAGAGAGGCCCGCAATGTCTGAAACCCGCGCCGAAATCCGCCTGCCGACCAACGAGTTGCGCGATGACATCCCGTTCTACACCAAAGTGCTGGGTATGCGGATGGACATGATCTACCCGGCGGACGATCCGCAGGTGGCGGTCTTTTCCGGCCACGGATTGCGTTTGAGGATCGAAAAGGGCGCGTCCGAGGCCCCCGGCACGATTCGCATCCTGACCGACGATCCGGCGGCTCTTGCCGACGGGCAGCGCCATTTGACCGCGCCCAACGGCACCCGTGTCGAGATCGACGACCTGAACCCGCCGTTGGTCCTGCCCGCGACCGAGCACGCCTTTGTCGTGCGCCGCATGGCGGACCAGGCGCCCTGGGTCATCGGACGCGCGGGGATGAACTACCGCGATCTGGTGCCCAGCCGCCTGGGCGGTGCGATGATCGCCAGCCATATCCGCATCCCCGGTGGCGGCCCGGTGCCCGACATGGTGCATTTCCACAAGGTCGGCTTTCAGCTGATCTTCTGCGTCAACGGCTGGGTCGATGTGCTGTATGAGGATCAGGGCGGGATGCGTCGGCTGACCGCCGGCGACTGTTTCATCCAGCCGCCCGAGATCCGCCACCGCGTTTGCGAATCCGGCGATGATGTCGAGGTGATCGAAATCGGCGTTCCGGCCGAACATATCACCGAAATCGACCACGCCATGACCCTGCCGACCCCGCAGGCCCGCCCTGACCGGGAATGGGACGGGCAACGGTTCGTGCACAGCCTGGCGGCGGATGGCGTTTTCAAACCCTTCCGCCTGCCCGGGTTCGAGGCCCGCGATACCACGATCGACGCGAACACCCGGGGCGTGGCCTCGGTCATGGTGGCGCGGCCCAATGGCCAGCCCACCGCCTGGACGCGGCATTCGGGCGACATCCTGTTCACCTATGTGATGGCTGGCGGCATGGTGTTGGAGGGCGAGGGGAAAGATCCCTTCGCGTTGGAAAAGGGCGATGGGTTCGTGATCCCTCCGGGGATGGCGACGCGCTATGCCGATCCGACGCCGGACCTGCAATTGCTGGAAGTGACCCTGCCCGGGAACCCCGAGACCGAGGTCTTGTAACCCCCGGGCGCTGCACTGGTCAGGGAGGACCCCATGTGCGGAATAGTCTGTCTGTGGAATGCCGGGGACGAGGCGCTGGCCTCGACCATGATCCGCAAGATCGCCCATCGCGGACCCGACGCGACCGAGGTGGTGCGCGCCCCGCATGGGGTGATCATGGCGCATTGCCGCCTGTCGATCATCGGCCCCGATGACGGCCGCCAGCCCATCCTCCAGCAAGACGACATGCTGGTGGTCAATGGCGAGATCTACAACCACCGCGACCTGCGCGCCATCCTGGGCGGCGAGAGGTTCCGCACCGCGTCGGACAGCGAAACGGTGCTTCACCTGAAGCGCACCGATGCGCCGCGCTGGGTGGCGCGGCTGGACGGGATGTTCGCGTTCATCCTGGCCGAGCCCGGGCGCTTCATCGCCGCGCGCGATCCCCTGGGGATCAAGCCCCTCTATATCGCGCGGATCGGCGAGGGGTTGGCGCTGGCGTCGGAACTCAAGGCCTTCGACGGCATGGGGGTGACGGATGTGCGTGCGATCGGGCCCGGGTGCCTGTTCGACAGCGCCGCCGGCGAACGGCGGTGGTTCCGGATGCCGCAGGGCGCCGCCGAACCCGAACCCGGCCTGGATATCGATGGCACCGCGCGGGAACTGCGCCGCGTGCTGGACGAGGCCGTCGCCAAATGGATGGTCGCGGATGTCGAGGTTGGCAGCTTCCTGTCCGGCGGGCTGGACAGCTCGATCATCGCCGCCATTGCCGCGCGGCAGCTGAGCCGGCCGTTGAAAACCTTTTCCGTGGGCACCGCCGGCAGCCCCGATCTGCTGGCGGCGCGGGCCGTGGCGGCGCATATCGGCGCGGATCACCACGAATATGCCTTTACCCCTGCCGATGTGGCGCGGGTGTTGCCGCATGTGATCTATCATCTGGAAAGCGCCGACGTGGATCTGGTGCGATCCGCCGTGCCCACGCATTTCGCCGCGAAACTGGCAGCGCAGCATGTCAAGGCGGTGCTGACCGGCGAAGGCGCGGATGAACTGTTCGCGGGTTACACCTATCACCACGCCTATGTGGATCACCCCCGGGCGCTGGCCGATGAGCTGACGCGCAGCCTGGGAACGATGCACAACATCAACCTGCAACGGGTCGACCGTGTGACCATGGCGGAATCGCTGGAGGCCCGCACGCCATTCCTGGACCGCGATCTGATCGCCTTTTCGCAGTCGATCCCCGCCACGTTGAAGATGCGCCGCGCCGAGGGGCGCGAAAGCACCGGTCCCACGACCGAAAAGTGGATCCTGCGCAAGGCCTGCGCCGATCTGCTGCCGCACGATCTGGTCTGGCGCAAGAAGGCCCAGTTCGACGAGGGGTCGGGCACCGTCGATGCACTGGGCGAGGCGTTGCGCATCGTCTCGGGCGCGGATCAACCGCTGGACCGCGCGGCCGAGGGGGCCCTGTATCGGCGCCTGCTGGAACAGGCCTATCAGGAGCCGGCGTTCATCCTGGCGAATGCGGGCACCTGGGACAGCGACGCGCGCGTCCGGGCGGCCTGACGCGCGGGCCGACGCGCGGCCAGCGGGGCGGCGCGTCCGATCCGGGCGCCGGGGCTTGCCATTGCCGGGCCCCGCGCGCAAACTCGGACCGGAAGGTCAATTTTTCACGACGAGGTCGCCATGTCCCTTCTTGACGAGGCCCGGAAGGTGCGCGAGCGCGCCTGGGTGCCCTACTCGCGCTTCAAGGTGGGCGCCGCGATCCGGGCGGACTCGGGTGCGGTCTATGCCGGATGCAACGTCGAGAACGTCGCCTATCCGCAAGGCACCTGCGCCGAGGCCGGTGCCATCGCGGCGATGATTGCCGGGGGTGACACCCGTATCGCCGAGGTCGTGGTCGTGGCCGACAGCACGAACCCGACACCGCCCTGCGGAGGGTGCCGGCAGAAGCTGCGGGAATTCGCCGGCCCCGATGTGACCGTGACGATGGCCACGATCGACGGCGCGATGCTGACCATGACCATGGACCAGTTGCTGCCCGGGGCCTTTGGCGTGGACCACATGGACCGCGCCTGATGGATGCGCGCACGGTCATTGCCGCGGTGCGCGACGGACGGGTCGGACCCGACGGGTTGGCCTGGTTCGCCCGCGGGCTCGCCGATGGCACCGTGACCGACGCACAGGCCGGCGCCTTTGCCATGGCCGTGCTGCTGAAGGGTTTGTCCGACGAGGGCCGGGTGGCGCTGACCATGGCCATGCGCGATTCCGGCGACCGGCTGCGCTGGGACCTGCCCGGGCCGGTGGTGGACAAGCATTCCACCGGCGGTGTGGGGGATTCCATCAGCCTGCTTCTGGCGCCGGCGCTGGCCTGCTGCGGGGTCTATGTGCCGATGGTGTCGGGGCGGGGGCTGGGCCACACCGGCGGAACGCTGGACAAGCTGGAATCGATCCCCGGCTTTACCGTCGACACGGGCGAGCCGCGCCTCAGGGCGCTGATGCGCGATGTCGGCTGTGCGATCGTCTCGGCCTCGGCGCGGATCGCGCCGGCGGACAAGCGGCTCTATGCCATCCGCGACGTGACCGGCACGGTCGAATCGGTGGACCTGATCACGGCCTCGATCCTGTCCAAGAAACTGGCCGCCGGACTGGGGGCGCTGGTGCTGGACGTCAAGGTCGGCTCAGGTGCTTTCCTGCCCTCGGTCGAACAGGCGCGGGCCCTGGCCCGGGCCCTGGTGGATACCGCGAACGGCGCGGGGTGTCGGACCGCCGCGCTGATCACCGACATGGATCGCCCGCTGGCACGGACGGCTGGCAACGGGCTCGAGGTGGGCGAAGTGATGGATACCCTGACCCGCCGCGCGGTCACGCCCCGCCTGGTGGAGCTGACCTGCGCCCTCGGGGGCGAGGTGCTGGCCCTGTGCGGCAAGTCCGCCGATGCGGGGCAAGGGGCGCAGGCGATCCGCGCGACGCTGGACGACGGGCGCGCGGCCGAACGCTTCGGCCGCATGGTGGCGGCGCAGGGCGGGCCCGCCGATTTCCTGGATCGTTACCGCGATCACCTGCCCGGCGCGCCGGTGGTGCGGCCCGTGCCGGCCCCCGCGTCGGGTGTGGTGGCGGCGATCGATACCCGCGCGGTGGGCGAAGCGGTGGTGCACCTTGGGGGCGGGCGGCTCAAGGGGGGCGATCCGGTGGACCCGCGTGTCGGATTTTCCGCCCTTGCGGCGCCGGGGGATGCGGTTGGTGCCGACGCGCCGCTGGCGATGGTCCATGCCGCCGATCAGGCCGGCGCCGACCGCGCGATTGCGGCGCTGCAGGCGGCCTGTCGCCTGGGTGACGCGCCCGTTTCCACCCCCCTGGTGCAGGAGCGCGTCGCATGACACGGGCCTTTGTGGTTGTCCTCGACTCGGTCGGTTGTGGCGGGGCCCCGGATGCCGACCGCTATTTCAACGAGGACCGCCCCGACACGGGTGCGAACACCCTGGGCCATATCGCCGCCGCGCGCGCCCGCGCCGGGCGCCCGCTGCACCTGCCCGCGCTGGACGGGCTGGGTCTGGGGCGGGCGATCGCGCTGGCCTCGGGCGTGCAGGCGCCGGGGCTGGGCGCGGTGCCTCGGGGCCGCTGGGGCGCCGCGACCGAGGTGAGCCGCGGCAAGGACACGCCGTCGGGCCATTGGGAACTGGCCGGTGTGCCGGTCCCCTGGGACTGGACCTATTTCCCCACCACCGAACCCGCGTTTGACGACGCTCTGGTGGCCGAGGTTTGTCGCCTGGCCGGCACCGATGGCATCCTGGGCAATTGCCATGCGTCGGGCATTGCCATCATGAACCGCCTGGGCGCCGAGCACCTGCGCACGGGATGGCCGATCTGCTACACCTCGGCCGACAGCGTTTTCCAGATCGCCGCGCATGAGGAGTCCTTTGGCCTGGAGCGCCTGATCCGTCTGTGCGCAGAGCTTGCGCCCACGCTGCACGCGCGGCGGGTGGGCCGGGTGATCGCCCGACCCTTTGTCGGCCAGCCCGGCCATTTCCAGCGCACCGGCAACCGGCGCGATTTCGCCATCGCACCGCCGAAACCCGCGCTGATGGACTGGGCGCAGGCCGATGGGCGCGTGGTGCACGCGATCGGCAAGATCGGTGACATCTTCTCGCATCGCGGTGTCAGCCATCTGCACAAGGGCAAGAATGACGCCGATCTGGTGCAGCACCTGCTCAGACTGGCGGACGAGGCCGAGGACGGTTCGCTGACCTTCTGCAACCTGGTCGAGTTCGACTCGCTCTATGGCCATCCGCGCGATGTTGACGGGTATGCGCAGGCGCTGGAAACCGTGGACCTGGCGGTGGCCGAGTTCCTCGCGCGGCTGGGTCCGGGCGATCTGGCGCTGTTCACCGCCGATCACGGCAACGATCCGACCTGGTCCGGAACCGACCACACCCGCGAGCGGGTTCCTGTGCTGGTTGCCGGCGCGGGCGCGGGCGAGATCGGGCTTTGCGCCTTTGTCGATGTCGCGGCTTCGGTCGCGGGGCATCTTGGCCTGACCGAACGCGGCCCCGGCCGATCCTTTCTCTGACGGAGCAATCATGACCGAGCGTATCGACCCAGCCCTGCCAAAGGTCGAACTGCATCTGCATTTCGAGGGTGCCGCGCCGCCGGCCTTTATCCGCGGGCTGGCCAGGGAAAAGAACCTGGATATTTCAAGGATCTTCACCGAGGATGGCGGCTATGCCTATCGCGATTTCTGGCACTTCCTCGATGTCTATGAAGCCGCGACGACCACCTTGCAGACGCCCGCCGATTTCGCCCGGTTGACCACCGCGGTGCTGGAAGACCGCGCACAGGACGGCGTGATCTATGCCGAGACCTTCCTCTCGCCCGACTTTTGCGGGGGTGGCGATGTGGGGGCGTGGAAGGAATACCTGCACGCCATTCGCGAAGCCGCCACGCAGGCCGAGCAGACCCTGGGCATCATCCTGCGCGGGATCATCACGCCGATCCGCCACTTCGGGCCGGAACGATCGCGCCCGATCGCGATCTGCGCGGCGGAAACCGCGGGAGAGTTCATCACCGGTTTCGGGATCGCCGGCGACGAGAAACAGTTTCACCCGCGCGATTTCACCTGGGCCTTCGATTGCGCGCGCGAGGCGGGGCTCAGGCTGACCGCCCATGCGGGCGAATGGGGCGGGCCTGACAGCGTGCGCGATGCGCTGGACCATCTGCGCCCCGAACGCATCGGCCACGGCGTCCGTGCGATCGAGGACCCGTCCCTGGTGGACCGCCTGGCCGAGGACCGGATCGTGCTCGAGGTTTGCCCGGGCTCGAACGTGTTTCTCGGCATTTACCCGTCCTTTGGGGCCCACCCGGTCGCGCAGTTCAGGGACCGCGGCGTGCGCGTCACCCTGTCCACCGACGATCCGCCCTTTTTTCACACGACGCTGACGCGCGAATACGCGGCCCTGTCCCAGGCGTTTGGCTGGACAGAGGACGACTTCCGCGCGATCAATCTTGACGCCGCCCGCGCCGCGTTCTGCGACGAGGGCACGCGCAACCGCATCATCCAGACCATCGAGGGCCGCGCATGACCGAACACCTGACCGTTGTCACCCACCCGCTGGTGCAGCACAAACTCAGCATCATGCGCGACAAGGCGACCTCGACCTCGAAGTTCCGCCAGTTGCTGCGCGAGATCTCGATGCTGCTGGCCTATGAGGTGACGCGCGACCTGCCGCTGACCTCGGTCAGGATCGACACGCCGCTGTGCCCGATGGATGCGCCGATGCTGCAGGGGCGCAAACTGGCGCTGGTGTCGATCCTGCGCGCGGGGAACGGCCTGCTCGACGGTATCCTGGAACTGATCCCGGCGGCACGGGTGGGGTTTGTCGGCCTGTATCGCGACCCTGAAACGCTGCAACCCGTGCAATACTATTGCAAGCTGCCCCCGGACCTGGACCAGCGCTGGACCATCGTCGTGGACCCGATGCTGGCCACCGGCAATTCCTCGGCGGCGGCGATCGACCTGATCAAGGGGCAGGGTGCGAAGAACATCATCTTCCTTTGCCTGCTGGCGGCTCCCGAGGGGGTGGAAAGGATGCGGCAGGCGCATCCGGACGTGCGCATCGTCACTGCCGCGCTGGACGATCACCTGAACGACCATGGCTATATCGTGCCCGGGCTGGGCGATGCCGGGGACCGGATGTTCGGGACCAAGTGACCGG
The DNA here is from genome assembly GCA_020637555.1 of Rhodobacter sp. GTDB lineage: Bacteria > Pseudomonadota > Alphaproteobacteria > Rhodobacterales > Rhodobacteraceae > Pararhodobacter. The sequence continues at coordinate 171,984 of JACKKF010000004.1, forward strand.
AACTTAAGGCTTTACTCCAAGTCGCCGCCGTTGCATCCTTGGGCCAAGGTAACAGGGGGTTGATAATGGTTGCCAAAATCCTTTCCACGGCGGCGGTAGCCGTGGTCCTCTCGGCCGCAATGGCGCAGGCGCAAGCCGGCCGGACGCCGGCTGAAATCCCGCCTGCCAGCTATGCGCAGTCGCAATATGTGGATTCGAACGGGTGCGTTTTCATCCGCGCCGGGTTCAACGGTGCGACAACCTGGGTGCCCCGCTACGGCGATGACCGTCGCCCGATGTGCGGCTTCACGCCCAGCGGCACCTCAGGCGCGGCGCAGGTCGCGGCGGCCACCCCCGCGGCCCCGGCACCCGTGACGGTGCGCGCGGCAACGACCGCTTCCGCCGCCGCGGCCCCGGTGCGCACCCGCACCGCCCAGGCCGCAGCGCCCAGCGGCCGCAGCGTCCCGTGGTCGGTTCCGCCGGAACAGGGCCGTGCCCGGGCCCGCGTGGCGCAACCCGCGCAGGTCTATCAGGCCCAGGCCGGCGCGCTGGATCGCCGCTGGAGCTTCTACGACCAGACCGGCCCGTCGCCCTGCACGAATTATTCGCCCCACAGCCAGCTCTATGCCGTGCCGTCGCCGGTGCGTCCGGACCTGCCGCTGCGCTGCGGTCCGCAGGCTGAACACCCCGCCGATGCGCTGCGCCAGCAGTCGCCCAACGGCGGCCGGTGGGAACCGTGGGATGGCGCGAACCCCTATCCCGCGCCGGACAACAACGTCTACATGCTGCCCCCGCCCTACGCGCCGCGCTGGCCGCAACCCTATCTGCAGGGCGCGTCCGCGCGGCCGCAGCAGGCCGCGCCCCGTGCGCGCGTGTCGACCATGGGCACCACGGCGCCCATCGACAGCCGCGCCGGGCGTCGTGATGCGACCCCCTCGGGCGGTCACATGAGCAACGGGCAGTATGTGCAGGTCGGCACCTTTGGCGTCGAGGCCAATGCCCGCGCGACGATTTCGCGGCTTCAGGCCCAGGGTATGCCCGTCGCGACCGGCCGTGCCACCAGCGGCGGCCGTCAGATGCAGGTCGTTCTGGCCGGGCCGTTCTCGTCGCGGGCGGAACTCAGCGCCGCGCTGGGCACCGCGCGGGCGCTGGGCTATTCGGACGCCTATATCCGCTGACAGCGAACACCCCCTGCGATTTGCCCCCCGTGCCCCAGGCGCGGGGGGTCAGTTTGTGCAGATGCCCTGCACCGTCAGCCATTCGCCATCGCTGAGCAGCCGGTCCGCCGTGCGCGGCGCGCTCGTCGGGCGATCCGCCAGGCGTTGCGCCAGCGACTGCCCGCTGTCCGGCAGAGACAGCGCATACGCGGTCGAGGCGATGCCCAGCCCATCCAGCCAGCCCCCCAGGGCTTCGGCCTCGGGCAGGGTGGGGGGGCGCGCAAAGCGTTGCAGGGCATACCCGCGCAAGGTCTCTTCGGGCAGGGTTCCCGTGACCAGCAGGGTGATGGTGGCGCGGGTGCCGGCATAGTGCAGGGCCTCGACCAGGGGGTCATGGGCCTGAATGTCCAGGGCCTCGGCGGCAAGCCATCCGGCCAGCGCCTCGCCACTGTCGAGACGGGACACCAGATCGTCACCGAGAACGATCAGCCGCCCCGGCAGCGAGGCGACCTGGAACCCGGGCACGCCGGCCACGACGCTGACCCGCCAGTCATTGCCCAGAACCCGCGAGCGCAAGGTCGCCAGCGCCTGGCGCCCCTCGGGGTTGGCGCAGATCCGCGCGCTGGATGCCGACAGCGTCATGCCGTCCAGGGCCTCGCGTCCGATCTGGGCGCGCATGGCTGGCGGCACGATCGCGGCGGTGCGATCGACCAGCACGCCGGGCACCCAGAGGGCCGCCGCGATGGCGATGGCCGCGACCGCGCCGACCATGCCCAGCCGCAACCAGCGGGTCGGCGGACGCGGCGACAACGCCGTGCGGATCGTTTCCAGTGCCTCGATCAGCAAGGTATCCTCGATCTCCAGCGTCTCGCCTTCGCTTTCGACCGATGGGGAATAGACCGCCGGGCTGGTGCCCCGGGTCAGGCGCTGCACCGCAGGCAGCGACCAATGGCTCAACGCCTGGCCCGACCGGGTGTCTGCGATCATCAGGCTGGATTCACCCAGTGACACGACGACATCGCGGCGCTGAGCGTCGGCCGCGGCGCGCCAGACGCCGGGGCCTTCCAGCCGCGCATATTTTTCAAGCGCCGTCATGCCTCAACTGCCGTCCCGGGTTCTGGTCTGCGGGTATGTCCCAGGATACCCCAGCCCGCGGGCGCGCGCCAGCCTCGGCCCGATCACCGCTGCTTCAACACGGGGTCTGGCCCGGGCGTCCCCGGGGCCGTCACAGGGTCTTGGCCAGGGCGCGCAACTCGAACTTCTGGATCTTGCCGGTCGATGTCTTTGGCAGCTCGTGGAACACCACCCGCTTGGGCGTCTTGAAACCGGCCAGGCGCTCGCGGCAAAAGGCGATGAGCTCGGCCTCGGTGGCCACGGCGCCGGCTTTCAGTTCGACAAAGGCACAGGGAACCTCGCCCCATTTGTCGTCAGGCTTTGCCACCACGGCGCACAGCGACACGGCCGGATGATGGGCGAGGGCGCCCTCGACCTCGACCGAGCTGACATTCTCGCCGCCAGAGATGATGATGTCCTTCGAGCGGTCGGCAATCTTGATATAGCCGTCCTCGTGCCGGAACGCGATGTCGCCGGAATGGAAGTAGCCGCCGTCAAAGGCCGCGCGCGTGGCCTCGGGGTTGCGGAAATATCCCTTCATCACGCCGTTTCCACGATGCATGATCTCACCCAGCGCGGCGCTGTCGCGGGCGACGGGCCGCATCTGGGGATCCAGAACGGTGATGTCGTCCATGAAGGGCATCAGCACACCGGTGCGGGCCTTCACGGCGGCGCGCTCGGCCTGGGGCAGGGCATCGAACCCCTCGTGCCAGGTGCATTCGGTGGCAGGGCCATAGGTTTCCGTCAGGCCGTAGACCTGGGTGACATTGAAGCCCAGCGGCTCGATCGCGGCGAGGGTGGCCGCAGGCGGCGGCGCGCCGGCGGTGAACACCTCGACCACATGGTCGAAGGGCAGCCTTTCATCCTCGGATGCCGAGACGATGGTGTTCAGGACGATCGGCGCCCCGCCGAAATGGGTGGCCTTTTCGACGGCGACGGCCTGATAGACGCCGCGTGCCGTGATATCGCGCAGACAGATGACGGCGCCACCGAGGGCCGGAATCATCCAGGGGTGGCACCAGGCGTTGCAGTGGAACATCGGCACGATGGTCAGGTAACGCGGATACAGCGTCATGCGCCAGCTGATCGGCTGGCTGAGCGTGCTGAGATACGCGCCGCGGTGGTGATAGACCACGCCCTTTGGCCGGCCCGTGGTGCCGCTGGTATAGTTCAGCGCCAGCGATTCCCATTCGTCCTGCGGCAGGATCCAGGTGAAACCGGGATCGCCCTGGGCCAGCAGATCCTCATAGACCAGGTGCCGCCCGCTGGCGGGGATGCCGGCCTGCGCATCGGGCACTTCGACGATGCGGGGTCCGCCGCCGATGATGATGCAGGCCCGTTCCACCAGATCGACCAGCGAACTGTCCACCAGCGCGACCTTGGCCCCGCCGTGTTCCAGGATATAGGCGACCGTATCCAGATCCAGCCGGGTGTTGATCGCGTTCAGGATGGCCCCGCAGGCCGGAACGCCGAAATGGGCCTCGGCATGCGAGGGGACGTTGGGCAGCAGCGTTGCGACGACATTGCCGGGCTTCACCCCCAGCCCGGCCAGCGCCGAGGCCAGCCGCGAGACCCGGTCGTGATACTGGGCATAGGTCCAGCGCTGGGTGCCATAGACCAGCGCCTCACGCCCGGCAAAGACGTCGGCGGCGCGCCGCAGATGCGACAGCGGGGTCAAGGGCACATAGTTGGCCGCGCATTTGTCCAGTCCCGATTCATCCGCCAGCCAGCCCATCGCATGCTCCCTCTTGCCAAGCGCAGGTTCATCTGCTTGGGCATATTGGCGGCAGTTGAGGCCGCCGAAAAGGGGCCTCGAACATGTCGGATGCGCAGAGCAACCATACGCTGGCCGCCGGCGGCGCGGTTCTGGTCTATGCGGTGCTCATCGGGTTCACCGACAATTTCGTGCGTCTCATCGCCGCCGAAACCGGGCTGTGGCAGTTCCACGCGATGCGCACGGCCATGGCGGCCGTGCTGTTCCTGTTGGCCGCGCGGCCCTTGCGGCTGCGCCTGGCACCGCACGACTGGCCGGCCCTGGCGCTGCGGTCCGCCATCCATGCCGGCGCGATGCTGATCTATTTCGGCTGTCTTGCGTTCCTGAGCGTGGCCCAGACAGCCGCCGGATTGTTCACGGCGCCCATCTTCGTGCTGATCTTTTCGCGCTTCTGGTTCGGTCACGCGCTGGGGCCGGTGCGAATCGCCGCCGTCGCCCTGGGGTTTCTGGGGGTGATTCTGGTGTTGCAACCCGGGACGTCCTCGCCCCTGGGCTGGGCCAGCCTTTTGCCGGTGGCCGCCGGGGCGCTTTATGCCCTGGGCAATCTGGCGACCCGGGAATGGTGCCCGCAGGAAAGCGCGTCGGCGATGACGCTGGGGTTTTTCCTGGCCCTCGGTCTGTCCGGGCTGATCGGAATGGGCGTTCTGGCCGTCTGGACCCCGGTGGTGCCGGCCGGTGCTGACGGGTTCATCCTGCGCGGATGGACCGCGCCGTCGAACCCGGTGCTGTTCTGGACCTTTGTGCAGGCGATCGGGTCGATGATCGCGGTGGGCTGCATGGTCAAGGCGTATCAACTGGCCGAGGCCAGCCGCGTGTCGATTTTCGAGTATGTCATCCTGCCGGTTTCCGCCGGGTGGAGCTGGCTGTTGTGGGGCGAGACTATCGCTGTGGTTGCATGGCTGGGCATGGGATTGATCGTTGCGGCCGGTGTGATGATCGCGGTGCGCGGGCGCTGACAGAGCGATATTCACAGCGGAATTGGAACCAATCCCGCGGGCGCCCTTGGCATTGTTCGCCACATTTCGCGAAAATCGGCCCCAATGTGGCGGTGGTGGGGGCGGCGTTTCGGAAATGATCACCAATTTACCTTAATCGTTCCCAGCCTTCGCCATCTGCCAGCAGTTGTATGAACCCATCGAATGCAAACGGTGTTCACGAAAGGACAGACCATGTTGCAGAGTTGGATGGGTGGTTTGAGTGATTTCCGGGCGACAATTCCCTTTGCGTTTGCCGATCGCGGCAACGCCTGGGACGGGACCTTTTCCGCGGCCAAGGACGCAAGCATGGGCCGCAACGAGCCCGGCTCGGTCGCCGAGGGACTGATTGCCGGGTCATTGGTGGCAACCGATCTGGGCTGGCTTCCGGTCGAGGACCTGCGCCCGGGCGATCGGGTCGTGACCTTCGATCACGGGATGCGCCCGTTGAAGTCCGTCTCGGTCGCAACGCTGTGGACCGCGGCGCAGGAAGCGCCCCGCGCGGCCTGGCCCCTGTCGATCCCGGCCCGTGCCCTGGGCAACCGGACCGAGATGCAGGTGCTGCCCGAGCAGGCGCTGCTGATCGAATCCGATGCGGCCGAGACCCTCTATGGCGACGCCTTCACGGTGGTTTCCGCCGGCGCGCTGGACGGGTATCGCGGCATCACCCGGGTCCCCCCGTCGCGCGAGATCACCACCGTGACGCTCGAGTTTGACGGCGACGAGGTTGTCTACGTCAACGGCACCCTGCTGGCCCATTGCCCGGCGCGCCAGACCGAGACCGTCCGCACCGCCGAGGAACTGATGGCCTGGGGGTCGCATGGAACCTATCAGCGACTGACCGACGCCCAAAGCCGCCGGCTGGTCGCGGCGATGCACGCCGCTGGCTGAACCCGGCTGGCAAAAAAGGGCCCCATCGGGGCCCTTTTCCGGATCATGCCCGGGGTGCTGGGCGGGTCAGGCGGCTTTCAGCACCGACTTGGGGCCATAAAAGGTCTGCCCCTTGGCCGCCATGTCGCGCAGCATCTGCGGGCAGGCGAACCGCTTGCCGAACCGCGCCTCCAGATCGTCGCAGATCGCCACGGCCTTTTCGGCACCGATGATGTCGAGCCAGCCGAACGGGCCGCCCGACCAGGGGGCAAATCCCCAGCCCAGGATCGCGCCGACGTCGCCTTCGCGGATATCCTCCAGCACGCCCTCTTCCAGAGCGCGGACGGCTTCCAGCACCTGCGCCATCATCAACCGGTTCTGCACCTCGGTCAGATCGGCGCCGTCCTGCGCGGGATACCGGGCGCCAAAGCCCGTCCAGTATCCCAACCGCTTGCCTGCGTCGTCATAGTCGAAGAACCCGGCCTTGGACTTGCGGCCCAGGCGGCCCTCGTCAACCATCCAGAACACGACGTCGTCGACCGCGTCATCGGGATAGTCGTTGCCCATGGCCGCCTTGGTCGCCTTGGCAATCTTGGCGCCCAGATCGAGCGAGGTTTCATCGACCAGTTGCAGCGGCCCCACCGGGAAGCCCAGCAATTGCGCGGCGTGATCGACCATCGGCAACGGCGTGCCTTCGGCCGCCAGGCGCATCCCCTCGTTGATATAGGGAATGATGCAGCGGTTGGCGTAGAAAAACCGCGCGTCGTTCACGACGATCGGCGTCTTGCGGATCTGGCGGACATAGTCCAGCGCCTTGGCCACCGCGCGCGGGCCGGTCTGCGCGCCCTTGATGATCTCGACCAGCAGCATCTTGTCCACCGGGCTGAAGAAGTGGATGCCGATGAACTGCTCGGGCCGATTCGATGCCTGCGCCAACGAGGTGATCGGCAGGGTCGAGGTGTTCGAGGCATAGATCGCGGTTTCTGGGATCACCGCCTCAGCCTTTGCCGTCACCTCGGCCTTGACCTTGGGGTCCTCGAACACGGCCTCGACGATCAGGTCGCAGCCCTGAAGATCGGCATAATCCGTGGTCGTCGTGATCTGACCCAGCAGCCTGGCCTTCTTCTCTTCGGTGCTGCGGCCGCGCTTGATGGCCTTGTCCAGGATGCCGGTGGAATAGGACTTGCCACGTTCGGCGGCCTCGATCGTGGAATCGAGCAGCACGACCTCGATCCCCGCCGCGGCGCTGACATAGGCGATGCCCGCACCCATCATGCCCGCGCCCAGCACGCCGACCTTCGAGACCTTCTCGTCAGGCACGTCAGGGCGGTTCGCGCCTTTCTCAAGCGCCCCCTTGTTGACGAACAGGCTGCGGATCATGGCGCTGGAGGACGGGTTCATCAGCACGCTGACGAAATGGCGTGCCTCGATCTTCAGCGCGGTGTCAAAGGGCACCTGCAGACCCTCGTAGACGGCCGAAAGCAACGCCTTGGCCGCCGGATAGACGCCCCAGGTGTTGGCGTGAACCATGACCGAGGCCCCGACGAACGTGGGGAAGCCCGGCGCCGAATAGGGCGTGCCGCCGGGAACCTTGTAGCCCTTGGTATCCCAGGGCTTGACCAGATCCGCGTCCTTGGCACCCAGAACCCAGGCCTTGGCGGCGCTCAGCAGATCCGCGGCGGGCACGACCTCGTCGATGACACCGGCGGCCTTGGCCTTGGCGGGATTGTTCGATTTCCCTTCCAGCAGCAGCGGAGCGGCCGCCATCGCGCCCAGTTTCCACGACAGGCGGGTCGTGCCGCCCGCGCCGGGGAAAATGCCGACCTTGATCTCGGGCAGGCCGATCTGCGCGCGCGGGTTGTCGGCGGCAAAGATGCGATGGCACGACAGCGGCAGTTCCAGCCCGATGCCCATCGCGGTGCCAGGCAACGCGGCGGCGATCGGCTTGCCGCCCTTCTGCGTCTTGCGGTCCATGCCGGCCAGTTCGATCTTTCGCAGCAGATGGTGCATGGACATGATGCCGTCGAACAGGCCCTGCGCCGGGTTGTCGCCCGCGTTGTCGCGCATGTCGGCCAGCACGTTCAGGTCCATCCCACCGGCGAAGTCAGCCTTGCCCGAGGTGATGACAACCCCCTTGACCGCGTCGTCGGCCAGCGCCTTGTCGATGCAGGCGTCCAGCTCGCGCAGGCCCTCGAAGGACATGACGTTCATGGTTTTTCCGGGCACGTCCCAGGTGATGGTGGCGACGCCGTCGGCGTCCAGGGCGTAATGGAATTCGGTCATTTCGTGTCTCCGTTCTGCCGGCGGGGCCGGCGATGTTCCAGATCGGTCAGATGTCGTCGAGGCGGCCTTCGCCCAGCGTCCAGCGGATATGTCCCAGGGCGCTTTCGATGCGGTGGACCTGCCAGTCGGTGCCCGTGCGTGTCAGGCTGAAGCGGCTGAGGAACGGACTGACCACGCGCTCGGCGCGGCGCAGGATGTTGACCTCGCAGTCGACCTCCATCTCGGTGGGCCGGGGAAGCGACAGCGCGCGCACCCGGCGCACGATGTCGGTGATTTCCTCGGTCCGCAGCGCGATGAGATAGAGGTCGAAGTCGCGGCTGAGCGCGGCCTCGTCCGCCAGCACATAGCCCGGGGCGCTACGGGGCACCACGGTCAGCGGCAACCGGAACTGCGCGCGATAGAGCCCGAAATCGCCGGTCATCAGCGATCGCGTGATCTTTTCGCCCAAGTCCTGAAAGGCCGCCTCGGACATGGATCAAACCCGTTCGATGATCGTCGCGGCACCCATGCCCGAACCGATGCACAGCGTGGCCAGGCCCGTGCCCTTGCCGGTGCGCTCCAGCTCGTCCAGCAGCGTGCCCAGAATGATCGCGCCGGTGGCACCCAGGGGGTGCCCCATGGCGATGGATCCGCCATTCACGTTGACCTTGGCATGATCGACCCCGAACGCCTGCTCAAAGCGCATCACCACGGCGGCGAAGGCTTCGTTCACCTCGAACAGGTCGATGTCGCCAATGCCCATGCCGCTTTCGCGCAGGATCTTTTCGGTCACCGGAACGGGCCCGGTCAGCATGATCGTGGGATCGGTGCCGATCTTGGCCGTGGCGCGGATGCGGGCGCGGGGCTTCAGGCCATATTTCTCGCCGAATTCCTTGTTGCCGATCAGGATCGCCGCAGCGCCGTCGACAATCCCCGAGGAGTTCCCGGCGTGGTGGATGTGTTCGATCTTTTCCAGTTCGGGGTATTTCATCAGCGCGATCTTGTCGAAACCGGGCATCACTTCGCCCATGTCCTTGAAGCTGGGCTTCAACGCGCCAAGGCTCTGCATGTCGGTCTCGGGGCGCATGAATTCGTCCCGGTCCAGAATGGTCAAGCCGTTGATATCCTTGACAGGAACGATGGTCCTGGCAAAACGGCCATCGGCCCAGGCCGCCGCCGCGCGTTTCTGGCTTTCGACGGCCATCGCGTCGGCCATGTCACGGGTAAAGCCGTATTTCGTCGCAATGATGTCGGCGCTGATCCCCTGCGGGACGAAATAGTTGTCAATGGCGATCTGCGGATCGACAGCAATCGCGCCACCGTCAGACCCCATGGGCACGCGGCTCATGCATTCGACCCCGCCCGCGACATAGGCCATGCCGGCACCGCCGCGCACCTGGTTGGCGGCCATGTTCACCGCTTCCAGCCCCGAGGCGCAGAACCGGTTCACGCTGACCCCCGGCACGCATTCGTCGAAATCCGACGCCAGGACCGCCGTGCGGGCAAGGCAGGCGCCCTGTTCGCCGATCTGGGTGACGTTGCCCCAGATCACGTCCTCGATCGCGCGCGTATCCAGATCGCTGCGCTCCTTGATCGCATTGAGCGCGATCGCGCTGAGACGCGCGGCCGTGACCTCGTGCAGGCTGCCGTCCTTGCGGCCCTTGCCGCGCACCGTGCGGGCGGCATCATAGATATAGGCTTCAGTCATCAGGTCCTCCTAGGCCTTGGCCCGGTCGGCGGGCGATCCGGGCATCATGTCATATGGGTGTTTCCAGCCGGGCAAGGCGGCGATGTTGCCCAGCCAGCGGTCGATGTTCGGCCATGCGGCGCGGTCGAAACCGAAGGGTTCGGGATAATACAGGTATCCGCAGCACGCGGTGTCGGCGATCGTGGGCGCATCCCCGACGATCCAGTCGCGCCCGTCGAGATGGGCATCCAGGGTCGCATAGGCAGCCTTGAGGCGGCCCTGCATGAAGTGGATCACCTCGGCCGGGCGCTTGGCCTCGGGCAGGAAGTTCATCAGGAAGCGGGTCATCCCGGCCTGAGAGCTGAGCTTGTGGTTGTCCCACAGAACCCAACGCAGGACTTCCTCGGACCGGGACGCCGCGCCGCCCATCCGCCCGGTGGCCTTGACCACATGATACTGGATCGCGCCCGATTGGCTGAGCGTGGTCTCTCCGTCAACCAGCACCGGAACCTCGCCCATGGCGTTGATCGCGCGAAACGCGGGCGTGCGCGTCTCGCCGCCGAAGAAATCGACATAGCGCGGGGTCCAGTCGTATCCCGCCTGGGCCATGGTCAGCGCAGCCTTGTAGGCATTGCCGGATTCGCCAAAGCAATAGAGTGTTGCGCTCATCGGGCAGTCCTTTGCGATGTCGTGACGTTGGAAATCGAGGGATTTGCGTATTTGGAACAAGGTGAAAGGGCGGGTTTGGACTTTGTTAACCAATCTCGCGCCATACTCGATCCACGGTACAGGCTGGCGAGCCGATGACCGTACAAGGTGATGCCACCCCGACCCGCCCGAGAGCGTGACGCACAGGCGGGGAGGGGTGTGCACGCATCATCTTGTCGAAAATACGCACGGGGTTTCCAAAGGGGGGCGTGCCCCCCTTTGGCGCGGGGGTGCGGGGGGCGCGCAGCCCCCCGCTGCCCGGCCCAACGGGAGGGACAGGATCCGCGATCCTGCGCCCGACAGGTGGGAGCCCTCACAACCCCCTCCCGATCAGGTCCTTCATGATCTCGTTCGTGCCGCCGTAGATGCGTTGCACCCGGGCATCCGTCCACATCTCGGCCACGGCATAGTCCTGCATGAACCCGTATCCGCCGTGCAGTTGCACGCATTCGTCCAGCACCTGGCACTGCAGATCGCTCAACCAGTACTTGCACATCGCGGCCATTTCGACCGTCAGGGCGCCCCGCAGGTGGGCGGCGATGCAGGTGTCCAGAAAGCTGCGCGCGACCACGGCATGCGTCTTGCATTCGGCCAGCTTGAAGCGGGTGTTCTGAAAGTCCAGGATCGGTTTGCCAAAGGCCTGGCGATCCCTGCAATAGGCGATGGTGCGCTCCACCGCGCCCTCGATCGCGCCGACCGCGCCGGCGCCGATCACCAGCCGCTCCTGCGGCAGTTGCTGCATCATCTGCGCAAAGCCCTGTCCTTCGACCCCGCCCAGCAGGTTTTCGGGGGGCAGCGCCACGTTGTCGAAGAACAGCTCGGACGTATCCGCGGCCTTCAGCCCGACCTTGTCCAGGTTGCGTCCACGGCTGAACCCTTCGGCAGTGTCGGTTTCCACGACCATCAGCGACAACCCCCTGCCGCGCGAGGTGGGGTCGGTCTTGGCCGCCACGACGATCAGGTTGGCGTGCTGGCCGTTGGTGATGAAGGTTTTCTGCCCGCTCAGCCGATAGACATTGCCCTCGCGGATCGCGCGGGTTTTCAGGCTTTGCAGGTCAGACCCGCCCGAGGGCTCGGTCATGGCAATCGCCGCGACCAGCGCGCCGGTCGCCATCCCGGGCAGCCAGCGGCGTTTCTGTTCTTCGGTGCCATAGGCCAGGATGTAATGGGCGACGATGCCCGAATGGACGCCGTTGCCCCAACTGGACAGGTTGGCGCGCGCCGCTTCCATCGAGATCACCGCCTCGTGGCCGAAGTCCCCGCCCGCGCCGCCATAGGCCTCGGGGATCGAGGCGCAGAGCAGTCCCATCGCGCCGGCTTCGGTCCAGGTTTCGCGGTCCATCTTGCCCTGGTCGCGCCACCGCGGGATTTCCGGTGCCCAGCGCGTTTCGAGAAAGCTGCGCGTCATGTCGGCGAGCATCTGATGCTCGTCTGTCATCCAGGGTGACGGGGTCAGCGGAAAACTCATCGGGTGGCCCCTCCCAAGGCCGGGTTCCGGGTCATTTCTTCCGCGCTTCCAGTTCCGCGTTGAACAGGCGCAGGCGGTGGCCCAGGTTCTCGGCATGGGTCACGCTGTCGAAATGTTCGAACAGGAAAGACAGCGCCTCGCCTTCGTCCAGGCCCGCGTCATGGGCGAACCGTTTCAACCGGCGATAGCCGTCCTCGCTCATGGCGACGGGAAATCGACGGGTCAGGCGCAGGCGTTTGGGCATGGTCCCTCCGAACGGGATGGGTGGCGCCGCCGGGGCGCCACCCGACGGTCTCAGAACTGCTCGGCGGCAAGCGCCATCACAGGATCCGCGCCCGACTGGATGCGTGCCAGGTGCATCGCGGTCGCGGGCAGGCGCCGCGCCATATAGTAGCGCCCGGTTGCCAGCTTCGTCTCGTGGAACGTCGCGTCAGAGGTGCCCTGCGCCAGCGCCGCGCTGCTGGCCCGGGCCATCAGCGCCCACATGTAGCCCAGGCACACATGGCCAAAGAGGTGCATGAAATCCGTGGACCCGGCCAGCGCGGCATTGGGGTTCTTCATCCCTTGCTGCATGAAATACATCATCGCGGCCTGAAGATCCTTGGACGCGGCTTTCAGCGGTTCGAGGAACGGACCGTTCAAGGCCTCGTTGCCCTCGTTTTCCTTGATGAAGCCCTTGATCATCTCGAAGAAGGCCATCGCCGGCTTGCCACCGTCGGCGGCCAGCTTGCGTCCGACCAGATCCAGCGCCTGAACGCCGTTCGCGCCCTCGTAGATCATGGCGATGCGGGCGTCGCGGGCGAACTGGGACATGCCCTGTTCCTCGATATAGCCGTGGCCCCCATAGACCTGCTGCGCCTGAACCGTCATGTCGAAGCCGACATCGGTCTGGAAGCCCTTTATGACCGGCGTCAGCAACGAGATCAGACCCTCGGCGTCCTTGTCGCCCAGCCGGTGCGCGCGGTCGATCAGCTGCGCCCCCCAGAAGGTGAAGGCACGGGCGCCTTCGACAAAGCTCTTCTGGTCCATCAGCATCCGGCGCACATCGGGGTGGACGATCAGCGGATCGGCGTTGCCACCGGGGTTCTCGGTGCCGGTCACCGCGCGGCCCTGAAGGCGGTCCCGCGCATAGGCGACCGCGTTCTGATAGGCGGCTTCGGCCTGGGCATAGCCCTGCAGGCCGACACCCAGGCGGGCCTCGTTCATCATCACGAACATCGCCTTCATGCCCTTGTGCAGCTCGCCGATCAGATAGCCGGTGGCCTCGTCATAGTTCATGACGCAGGTGGCGTTGCCGTGGATGCCCATCTTCTCCTCGATCTTGCCGACCGACACGGGATTGCGCGCGCCAAGAGAGCCGTCCGCGTTGACCAGGAACTTGGGCACGATGAACAGGCTGATGCCCTTGGTGCCCTCGCCACCGCCCGGGGCCTTTGCCAGCACCAGATGGATGACATTCTCGGACATGTCGTGGTCGCCGGCCGAGATGAAGATCTTCTGCCCGGTGATCTTGTAGCTGCCGTCATCCTGCGGTTCGGCCCGGGTGCGGATCAGGCCCAGATCGGTGCCGCAATGCGGTTCCGTCAGGTTCATCGTCCCGGTCCAGTCCAGCGCGACCATCTTGGGCAGGTAGGTGGCTTTCTGGTCCTCGGATCCGGCGGCCAGGATCGCATTGATCGCGCCATGGGTGAGGCCCTGATACATGTTGAACGCCATGTTCGCCGAAACGAACACCTCGCCCACGGCGGTGCCGATCACATAGGGCAGGTTCTGGCCACCGAATTCTTCCGGCAGGTCCAGCCCGTTCCAGCCGCCTTCCTTCATCTGCTCGAACGCATCCTTGAAGCCGGTGGGCGTATAGACCACGCCGTTTTCCAGCCGGCAGCCTTCGGCGTCGCCGACCGCGTTCAGCGGCGCCAGAACACCCTCGGCCAGTTTCCCGGCCTCGTCGAGGATCGCCGAGGTGAAGTCGCGATCGAGGTCGGCATATCCGGGGATGTCGGTTTCGCTGGCCTTGAGCACGTCATGCAGCAGGAATTGCATGTCCTTCACGGGGGCGGAATAAATCGGCATGGGGATCTCTCCTGTCAGAAAACGGCCCGCGGCGGGATCATTCGGCCGCGGGTTTGAAAGCGGCGAGCAGTTCGGCGCCCTGGCCCAGCTGCGCGCGCAATTCGTCGATGGCTTCGGTCAGTTCGTCGCGCTGACGCTCCATCTGCGACAGCCGCTCATGGGCGGCGGCGATGGTGCTCTTCAGTTGCTCGGCATTCTGGCCGCCGCGGTCATACATGTTCAGAAGCTGGCGCATTTCCTCCAGCGCAAAGCCGAATCGCTTGCCGCGCAGGATCAGCTTCAGACGGCCCCGGTCGCGCCGCGTATAGAGGCGCTTCTGCCCCTGCCGGATCGGCGTCAGCAGTTCCTTGGCTTCATAGAAGCGCAGCGTGCGCGGCGTCACGTCGAAGGCGTCGCACATCTGGCGAATGGTCATCAACTCGTGGTCCATGCATCCCTCGCAGTTCCGGAACCCTGGGTCCCTTGAACGCTAGATAGATCTGTTGACCGCAAGATGAAGGGGAGTTGACGTTAACGTAACCCCCGACGCAACGTCACGGATTTCTCGTGACCCAGCGTCACGGCTGCGCCGGTCCGTGTTCAGTCCTCGGCGCCGGCTGACAGCGACTCGGCAAGGTCGCGCATGTTCTTCAGGTCCTCGATCACCTGGGCCAGCTCCTCGCGCTGGCGCTGCAGCTCGATCATCTGGCGGTCGGCCATCTCGACAAAGGTCTTCATCTGCGGCTTGGTTCCGTGCTGTTCATAGATCAGCAGCCACTGGCGCAGGTCTTCCAGAGCGAACCCATAGCGGCGACCGCGCATGATCAGGGTCATGCGGGCGACCTCGCGCGGGGTGTAGAAACGGTTGCGCCCTTCCTTTTCAGGCTGAAGCAACTCGATATATTCGTAATATCGCAGCGTCCGGGGGGTGACCTCGAACCTGGCGCACATTTCCTTGAAGGTCAGTCGCGGTTCACTCATCGCACGACGCCCGGCCTCCCTGCCTGTCAGAGTGGGATCAGCGTAAGGCGCGGCGGGGCCGGTGGCAACCGCCGTTTCGCATGTGCAAAATGCAAGCGGTGGCGGGGTGACGCCGCGCCGGGCCTTGCCTTTCCCGGTGAATTCGCGCCATCCCTTGAACAGAGGCGCCTTGCAGAAGGACAGCGCAATGACCGATCCCTCACCCGCGCAGCGTTTCATCGACGCGATTCCCCATGCCAGGGCGCTGGGCCTGCAACTGCAAGAGATCGCGGACGGCAAGGCGGTGATGACCATGCCCTATGCCGAGGCGCTGATTGGCGACCCCGCGACCGGGGTGATCGCGGGTGGCGCGGTGTCGGCGCTGATGGACACCTGTTGCGGGGCGGCGGTGATGTCCTATCCCGGCGCCCGCGGCACCGCGACGCTGGACCTGCGCATCGACTACATGCGCGCGGCGAAACCCGGACAGCGGATCATTGCCCGGGCCGAGTGCTTCCACGCCAGCCGCACCGTCGCCTTCGTGCGCGCCACCGCCCATGACGAGGACGAGGGACTGCCTGTCGCGACGGCCTCGGGGGCGTTCACGATGGAATCGACGACCGCGAAACCGGAGGGCAAGGCATGAGCCAGCGTCCCCGCCCCGAGCCCGTCCAGATCATCAAGGAACGCCGTGACAAGGCCCTGCGTGCGCTGGTCGGCGGCATCCCCTATATCCGCTTTCTGGGCATCCGGTTCGACCGGCGCGGCGATGAATTGACCGCCGTCCTGCCGTTTGACGAAAAGCTGATCGGCAATCCGTATCTGCCTGCGATCCACGGGGGCGTGACCTCGGCCTTTCTGGAAATCACGGCGATGATCGAATTGTCCTGGTCCGGCCTGTGGGAGGAGATGGAAAAGGGCACCCTCGATCCCCGCGCGCTGGACGAGGCGCATCTGCCCCGGCTGCCCAAGACCATCGACTTCACCGTGGATTACCTGCGCTCGGGGTTGCCGCGCGATGCCTATGCGCGGGCCCGGGTGAACCGGTCCGGGCGGCGCTATGCCTCGGTCCATGTCGAGGCCTGGCAGGACAATCGCGCGCGGCTGTTCGCGCAGGCGACCGGGCATTTCCTGATCCCCGGCCGTGCCGCGCGGGACTGATCCATGGCTGACCTGACCCACGCGCGCGTGCTGCGCATTGCGCTGCCGATCGTCGCAGCCAATGTGACCGTGCCGCTGCTGGGGCTGGTCGATACCGCCGTGGTCGGCCAACTGGGCGAGGCCGCGCCCATCGGCGCGGTGGGTCTGGGGGCGGTGATCCTGTCGGTGTTCTACTGGATGTTCGGCTTCCTCAGGATGGGGACGACCGGGCTGACCGCGCAGGCGCATGGTGCCGGTGACACCGGCGAAGCCGGCGCGATCCTGAAGCGCGGCCTGCTGATCGCGGGCGCGGCGGGGCTGGCGTTGATCGCGCTGCAACTGCCGCTGATCTGGGCGGCGTTCCGTGTCGCGCCCGGATCGGATCAGGTCGAGGGGATGGCGGCGACCTATCTGCACATCCGCATCTGGGGCGCGCCCGCGACAATCGCGATGTATGCCCTGACCGGCTGGCTGATCGCCATCGAACGCACCCGCGCGGTGCTGGTGCTGCAACTGGTGACCAACGGTGCCAATATCGCGCTGGACCTGTGGTTCGTGCTGGATCTGGGCTGGGGCGTCGAGGGGGTGGCCCTGGCCACGCTGATCGCGGAATGGTCCGGGCTGGCGCTGGGGCTCTGGATCTGCCGGGCGGGGCTGCTGGCCACCGGCGCGCGTGTTTTCGATGCGGTGCGGCTCCGGCGCATGGCCACGGTGAACGGGCATATCATGCTGCGGTCGATCCTGTTGCAGGGCTGTTTCACCGCTTTCCTGTTCCTGTCCTCGGGGCGGGGTGACCTGACCATTGCCTCGAACCAGATCCTGCTGCAGTTCCTGGAAATCACCGCCTATCTCCTGGACGGCTTCGCCTTTGCCGCCGAAACCCTGGTCGGGCAGGCGGTGGGGCGACGTGCGCGTCAGGGGCTGGCGCGGGCGGTGCGCCTCACCAGCCTGTGGGGGGCGGGGGGCGCGGTGCTGATGGGCGCGGTCTTTGCGCTGGCCGGCCCCTGGATCATCGACCTGATGACGACCGCGCCCGATGTGCGGACCGAGGCGCGGCTGTATCTGCCCTGGGTCGTGCTGGCGCCGGTTCTGGGCATCGCCGCCTGGATGTTCGACGGCATCTATATCGGTGCGACCTTCACGCGCGAAATGCTGATGACGGCGGCCTTTGCCGCGGCGACCTATGCCCTGTCGGTCTGGCTGACCTGGCCTTTGGGGAACCACGGGCTCTGGCTGTCGCTGATGATCTTCAATGTCGCGCGGGGGCTGTCGCAAGCGGCGCTCTATCCGCGCATTCCCCGCTCGCTGGATCCTGCATGACACCCGAACAGTTCTTTACCCGCGCCGATGGCAGCTACCGTTTCGCCCGCTGGGCCCGCCCCATCGTGCCCATCGTCTTTGGCGTGGACGATGCGACGCTGGCGGTCGTGAAGGGCGCGATCGAGGCCGTCGTGGCGCTGGCCGGTCACACGATGGCCGAGACGGACCCCGAACAGGGCGCCAATCTGTTCATGTTCTTCTTTCGGGACTGGGACGAGGTGCTGGCGGTGCCCGATCTGGACCGGCTGGTCGGCGGGCTGACCCCGGCCATCGATCGGTTGAAGGCCCGGGATGCGAACCAGTATCGCGCCTTTCGCTTCGATGCGGATGGCGCGATCCGCGCGGCTTTCGTCTTTGTGCGCCTGGATGATGCCATGCGGGCGCTGCCAGCCGCGGATCTGGCGCTGTTGCAGGCGGTGCAGGTCATCCTGCTGTGGGGCGACACGGCCTTTCGCGATGCACCGCCGCTGGCCCGGGCCCATGGTGTCGCGGTGTTGCGGCCGGACGTGGCGGCCCTGATCCGCGCTGCCTATGATCCGGTCATGCCGGCGGTGGCGGGGGATGCCAGCCACGCGCTCAGGCTGGCGGCGCGCCTGTAGCCCTGCCGCCTGCTTGGCTGTATCGTGACCTGATGACCGACCCGCGCATCACCGCCTTTTTCGCTGACAGCGCCCATCCGGGGGCGCTGGCTGCGCTGCGGGCGCTTCTGCTGGGGGCCGGTCTGCAGGAGTCCTTCAAATGGCGGGGGCCATGCTATGGCGCGCATGGCGGGATCATCTGCACGATCTGGGGATTCCGGGACGCCGCCGCCCTCGGCTTTTTCAAGGGCGCGCTGCTCGACGACCCCCAGGCGCTGCTGGATCGCCCGGGCCCCAACAGCCGCGCCGTGCGCCTGTTGCGCTTCGCTGACGCCCTCGCGGTCCAGGCCGCCGCGCCCGCGATCCTGGGCTTTGTCGAACAGGCCGTCGCGAATGAGGCCGCCGGCCGCAAGGTCGATCTTCCGCCCGACGATTTCGACCTGCCAGAGGAATTGATCGCGGCCCTCGACGCCGACCCCGGGTTGCAGGCGGCCTGGGACGCATTGACCCCGGGGCGCCGCCGCGGCTGGGTGCTGCATGTGGGGCAGGCCCGGCAATCCGCCACCCGATCCGCCCGCGTCGACAGGGCCCGTGACCGGATTCTCGCAGGCAAGGGCATGCACGACCGATGAGCGCCACGCACAGCTTCCCCGTGACCGTCTATTACGAGGATACCGACCTCGGCGGTATCGTCTATCACGCGAATTATCTGAAATTCATCGAACGCGCCCGCTCGGACTGGGTGCGGGGGCTGGGCATCGACCAGAACGCCCTGCGCGCGCAGGGGATCGTCTTTGCGGTTCACCGGATCGAGGCCGATTTTCTCGCCCCCGCGCATCTGGATGACCGCCTGACGGTCTGGACCCGGCCAGAGCAGGCGACACCTGCGCGCATGGTGCTGGACCAGCAGGTCCTGCGCGGGCAGGCGGTGCTGTTTCGCGCCCGCGCCACGCTGGTTTGCATGACGGTGCAGGGTCGTCCACGCCGTCTGCCCCCGGAACTTGCTCATATCGGCGCAAAGATCGGCGGAATTGCGTAACATTCGCGTTGTTCCATTGGCGCCCGGCTTCAAAAACCGCTAGAATCACTGCAAATGAGGGCGTCTCCGGGAAACAGACGCCCCGCATCCGAGCAGGACTTAGGCATGGACACCGCTACTCTGGCACAGGCCAGCGACATCGACTTTTCGCTCATCGCGCTGTTCTTGCGCGCGACATTTCTCGTCAAGATCGTGATGTTGCTGCTGATCGTGGCCTCGTTCTGGTCCTGGGGGATCATCATTCAGAAGCATCTGGTCTTTCGGCGCGCGCGGGCGCAGGCCCAGGCCTTTGATGCCGCGTTCTGGTCCGGCGAACCGCTGGACGAGCTGTATCAACGCATCGGCGCCAATCCCGCCAGCGGACCCGAGCGTGTGTTTTCCGCCGGCATGGCCGAATGGCAGCGATCGCACCGTCAGGACGGGGCGATGATCGCGGGTGCGGCGCAGCGCATCGACCGCAGCATGGACGTGGCCATCGACCGCGAGGCGCGGGACCTGAACGCGGGCCTGACCGTTCTGGCCTCGGTCGGGTCGGCCAGCCCGTTTGTCGGCCTCTTCGGCACGGTCTGGGGCATCAAGTCCGCGTTCGAGGAGATCGCCATGGCGCAGTCGACGAACCTGGCCGTCGTGGCGCCCGGCATCGCCGAGGCGCTGCTGGCCACGGGACTGGGCCTGCTGGCCGCGATCCCGGCGACGATCTTCTACAACAAGCTCACCGACGACAGCGACACCATTGCCTCGGGCTATGAACAGTTCGCGGATGAGTTCGGCACGCTTCTGTCGCGCAACCTGGACGCCTGAGCGATGGGTGCCCAGCTGATCCGCAGGCAGTCAGGGTCCGGCACGCGCCGCCGCCGCCGGGGCCACGCCGCCAAGATGGCCGAGATCAACGTCACGCCCATGGTGGACGTGATGCTGGTGTTGCTGGTGATCTTCATGGTCGCCGCGCCGATGCTGGTGGTGGGAGTGCCGGTCGAATTGCCGCGATCGGCCGCCGGTGCGTTGCCCGCGCAACAAGAGGAACCGCTTTCGGTCACGATCGGCGCCGACGGGTCGATCGCGCTGATGACAACCCCCATTGCCGCCGAGGATCTGATTCCCCGCCTGCAAGCCATTGCCGCCGAACGCGAAAACGACCGGGTGTTCCTGCGCGCGGATGGTTCGATCCCCTATGAACGGGTTGTGCAGGTCATGGGCGCGCTGAACGCGGGCGGGTTCCACAACATCGGTCTGGTGACCGAGACAGGCGGCCCCTCGTTCGGGGCCGATACGGGCCGGTAAGACCATGGTTCTGGCTGGGCAGATGCACTTGAACACGGGGCAGAAGGCCTCGATGGTGCTGCATGGCGGGCTGATCCTGTGGATTCTACTCTTCGATCTGTTCCACGCGCCTGACAGCGCATCCGAGCCCGAGGTGACCGAGGTCGCGCTGGTTTCCGCCAGTGAATTCGCGGCCATGACCGCTGCGACCCCCCCTCGGCCCGCGCCGGCGCCCGCGCCCCGGCCCACCCCGGCGCCGGCCCCGGTAGCCGTGACGCCGCCGGCGGCCCAGCCCATCACGCCCCCGGCGCCGGTGACGCCCCCGCCGCCCGCGCCTGCGCCCCAGACCGAGCGCCCGCAAGCGGCCGTGATCGCGCCGACCACGACGCCCGAGGCCAGCCTGCGCCCCGTCCAGCGCCCGGCCGAGCGCGTCGCGCCCGAGGCCGCGCCGACGCCGGACCCGGCCGTGCGCACCGCACCGCGCGATCAGGCCGCCATCGTGCCCGATGCCACCGCTACCATAACCGCCCCCGAGGCCCAGGAGGCCACCCAGCGCGAGGCCGCGGCAACGGAAACGGTGACCGAAAACACGCAGATTTCGGAAACCGAACCCGTTCGCCGCACGGCCACCGCGCCCGAGGTCAGCCTGCGTCCGCGCGCCCGTCCCGTGCGGGCCGAAGCGCCCGCCGCCGCCCCGGCGCCGGCCGCCACGCCGGCCCCCGCCGCCATTGAAACCCCTGCGACCCAGCCGCAGGATGACGGCCCCAGCGCCTCGGCCATCAATGATGCGCTGGCGCAGGCGCTGGCGGACCCCGTGGCGACCCTCAGCCAGGCCGATGCCGATGCGCTGCGCCTGAACATCGAAAGCTGCTGGAATACCGGCATCCTGTCGACCGAGGCGCTGAACGTGGTCGTGACCATCGGCTTCGAGATGACGCAGGACGCCCGCCCCGTCGGCAGTTCGATCCACATGGTCTCGGCCACGGGGGGCAGCGCGGCGGCCCAGCAGGCAGCATTCGAAGCCGGGCGACAGGCCATCGTGCAATGTGGTATGGATGGCTATGGCTTGCCCCAGGACCTGTATGACCAGTGGCGTCTGGTCGAGATCACCTTCAACCCAGCGCGAATGAGTACCCGATGACCCAATTTTCCCGTCGCCCCGTTCTGGGACTGCTTGCCGGCCTTGCGCTGGCGCCGCGTGCCGCGCTGGCGCAAACCCCGCTGAGGATCGAGATCAACGAGGGCGTCATCGAACCCGTGCCCTATGCGATCCCCGATTTCGTCGCCGAGAACGGCGCGGGCGGTCAATACGCGGCGCCGCTGGCGCAGGTGATCGCGAACGACCTGACCGGGACAGGGCTGCTCAGGGATATTCCGGCCTCGGCCCATGTCGGGCGGGTCAGCAGTTTCGACAGCCCCGTGCAGTTCGCCGACTGGCGCGCGATCAATGCCCGTGCGCTGATCACCGGCGCGGTGCGCGTGAACGGGCGGCAGATGACCGTGAAATTCCGGCTGTTCGACGTGGTCTCGGGCCAGCAACTGGGGGACGGGCTGCAACTGGACGGCAGCACCGATACCTGGCGGCGCATGGCGCACCGGGTCGCGGACCAGGTGTATATGCGCCTGACGGGCGAAAGCGGGTATTTCGACAGCCGCGTGGTGTTCATCGCGGAAAGCGGCCCGCGCGACAATCGGCGCAAGCAGGTCGCGATCATGGACCAGGACGGCGATGGCACGCAGTTCCTGACAGACGGGACCGCGCTGGCCTTTGCGCCCCGGTTTTCACCCTCGGGCGACCGGATCCTGTTCACCAGCTATGAGACCGGCTTTCCGCGCATCTATCTGATGGATGTGGCGTCGCGCCGTCGGCAGGTGATCGGCGACCAGCCCGGCACCATGACATTTGCCCCGAGGTTTTCGCCCGATGGCGGGTCGGTCGTCTATTCGCTGTCGATCGACGGCAAGACCGACCTGTTCCTGCTGAACCTGGGCAGCGGCCAGCGGTGGCAACTGACGCAGACGGACGCGATCGATACCGCACCCTGTTTCTCGCCCGATGGGCAGCGGGTGGTGTTCGAAAGCGACCGCTCGGGCACGTCGCAACTGTATGTGATGGGCCTGCAGGGCGGCGGCGCCACCCGGATCAGCCAGGGACAGGGCCGCTATTCGACCCCGGTCTGGTCGCCGCGCGGGGACCTGGTGGCCTTTACCAAGCAGCACAACGGCCGGTTCCACATCGGGGTCATGCGGCTGGACGGCTCGGCCGAGAGGATCCTGACCGCGAGTTTCCTGGACGAGGGGCCCACCTGGTCGCCCAACGGCCGCGTGATCATGTTCACCCGTCAGGAGCAGGGCGCGGACCCGGTGCTGATGTCGGTCGATATCACCGGGCGCAATCTGCGGCGCGTGCCGACGCCGGGGCCGGCCTCGGACCCGAGCTGGTCGCCGTTGCTGCCGTGATCTTCGCGGGCATGGGACCGGGCCCTGCCCGCCCCGCCGATGCCCGCCCTCATGCGCGGCGCGCCGCGTGACGTGAACACCCCCCGATTCCCCCCGGGCGCGCCCTCTGGTATGATGCGCGCGAGGGCAGGACCGAACCATAAGGACGAGAGACATGAACCTTCTGACCAAGGCCACGATGGTGGCGCTGACGCTGGCGCTTGCGGCGTGCAACAACCCGCGCGGTGGCGCGGACTATCAGGACCCGATGGGCGCGGGCGGCGGCATCGCCTCGACCGCGCTGGGCGATCCGAACGATCCGGCCTCGATCGCGTATTTCAACGAGACGATCGGCGATACGGTTCATTTCACGGTGGATTCCACCGATCTGAACCCCGAGGCCCAGACCATCCTGCGCACCCAGGCCGCCTGGCTGGCGCGCAACCCCGGGTATCAGATCCTGATCGAAGGGCACGCCGACGAGCGCGGGACGCGGGAATACAACGTCGCGCTGGGCGCGCGCCGGGCCGCGCGGGTGCAGCAGTTCCTGGTCGGCGCGGGTGTGCCGGCGAACAGCATCCGGACCGTGAGCTACGGCAAGGAGCGCCCGATCGAGGTGTGCGACGCGCCGCGCTGCTGGGACGTGAACCGGCGCGCGGTCACGGTGCTGTCGCGCTGACAATGACGGGGGAGGGGTTTCGCCCTCGGCCGGGAGGCTTCCAGCCTCCAGCCCTCGGGCGACCCGGGCCGCGGGGCTGGCGCCCGCGCGGCGGGGGGCTGTCTGCCCCCCGGACCCCCCGAGCGTATTTCGGACAAGGTGAGGGGACAGGGGCGTGACAGTCCCGGCCCCCTCGGCATGCCTGCTGGCTGCCTGCGCCGGCCTGGACCGGGTCGGCATCGCGGTGTCGGGGGGAGGGGATTCGGTGGCGGCACTGGTGCTGGCAACCGAAGCTCTGGGCGCCGCCCGCGTTCGCGCGGTGACGGTCGATCACGGGCTGAGACCCGAGGCGGGGGCCGAGGCCGCCGCGGTGGCCAGGCTGTGCGCGACGCTGGGTGTGGCGCATGACCTGCTGTGCTGGGACGAGGGCCCGCGGGGCGGCAACCTGATGGGGGCGGCGCGTGACGCCCGGCTGCGGCTGATCGGGACCTGGGCGCGGGACCGGGTCGATGCGGTCGTGCTGGCGCATACGCTGGACGATCAGGCGGAAACGGTGCTGATGCGGCTGGCGCGGGGGTCGGGCGTGGACGGATTGGCGGGCATGGCGGAACGCCGGGTCGCGGGCGGTATCCTGTGGCTGCGCCCGCTGCTGGGGGTGACCCGCGCGGAGCTGCGTGCCGAGTTGCGCCGGCGTGGTATCGGCTGGGTCGAGGACCCCACCAACGCCGATCCGCGCTATCAGCGTGTGCGGGCGCGCCGGGCGCTGGCGGCGCTGGCCGATCTGGGGGTGCAGGCGAGCGGGCTGGCGGCGACAGCGCAGCGGATGCGGCGCGCGCGCCGGGCGCTGGATGCGCAGGCGCAGGCGGCGATGGACACGCTGGTGCGCGAGGATCGCGGGACGGTCTCGATCCTTGCCTGGCCGGAGCCGCCGGAAATCCGCGACCGCCTGGCCGCACATCTGCTGATGCAGGTTTCGGGCGCCTGGCACCGTCCGCGGCTGGAGGACCTGCATCGGTTGCTGGACAGGGGGCAGGGCACGCTGATGGGATGCGCCCTGACGCCCGAGGGCACCGGCTGGCGCCTGTCGCGCGAGGCGCGGGCGGTGGCCGGGGCGACGGGCCTGCCCTGGGACGGGCGATGGTGGGCCGAGGGGCCGGGACCGGGCGAAATCCGCGCCCTGGGCGACGCGGGTCTGACCCGGCTGAGCCAGCAGGCGAAGGCCGGTCTGCACGCGCATTGGCGCGAAACAGGGCTGACGCGCAGCGTGCTGGCAGGACTGCCCGCGATCTGGCATAATGGAGATCTGATCGCCGCGCCGCTGGCGGCGTGGCCGCAGGGATGGCGTCTGCGCGCGCGACCTCTCGCCGCGATTGCTGATGAGAGGGCATAATCGCATTGAAGTCACCCCGCGCATCACTATCTTAGGGCCAACTGGCCGCACCCCGGCCGAGAGATGTGGAGAGCCCCGTGGGCAACGCGCGCAATTTCGCCTTCTGGATCGTCCTGTTTTTCCTGATGATCGTCCTGTTCACGCTGTTCAACAACGGCAGCAGCACGACGACGGGGCGGACGGTCGCCTATTCCGATTTCATTCAGCGGGTCGAGGCCGGCGATGTCAGCCGTGTCGTCATCGACGGCGAGACGCTGCGCGTCACGGATCGCGGCGGGCAGGTCTATACCACGATTCGGCCCGGCGGCGAGAATCCGACCGACCAACTGATCGCCGCGCATGTCTCGGTCGAGGCGCGCCCGCAGGAACGCTCGGGGCTGATGTCGGCGATTTCGGTCTGGCTGCCGTTCCTGCTGCTGATCGGTGTCTGGGTCTTTTTCATGAACCGGATGCAGGGCGGCGGCCGGGGTGGCGCCATGGGATTCGGCAAGTCCAAGGCCAAGCTGCTGACCGAAAAGCACGGGCGTGTCACCTTCGATGACGTGGCCGGGATCGACGAGGCCAAGGACGAGCTGGAAGAGATCGTCGAGTTCCTGCGCAACCCGCAGAAATTCAGCCGTCTGGGCGGCAAGATCCCGAAAGGCGCGCTGCTGGTCGGCCCGCCCGGCACCGGCAAGACCCTGCTGGCGCGCGCCATCGCGGGTGAGGCGGGGGTGCCGTTCTTCACCATCTCGGGCTCGGATTTCGTGGAAATGTTCGTGGGTGTCGGCGCCAGCCGCGTGCGCGACATGTTCGAGCAGGCCAAGAAGAACGCACCCTGCATCGTCTTCATCGACGAGATCGACGCCGTGGGCCGGTCGCGTGGCGTGGGCTACGGCGGTGGCAATGACGAACGCGAACAGACGCTGAACCAGCTTCTGGTCGAGATGGACGGGTTCGAGGCGAACGAAGGCATCATCATCATCGCAGCGACCAACCGCCCCGACGTTCTGGACCCGGCACTGCTGCGTCCTGGCCGGTTCGACCGTCAGGTGCAGGTGCCCAACCCCGACATCAAGGGGCGCGAACGGATCCTGGGGGTCCACGCCCGCAAGGTGCCGCTGGGTCCGAACGTGGACCTGCGCATCATCGCCCGCGGCACGCCGGGCTTTTTCGGGCGCCGACCGGCGAACCCCGGTGAACGAGGCCGCGCTGATGGCGGCGCGCAAGAACCGCCGCTTCGTGACCATGCAGGATTTCGAGGATGCCAAGGACAAGGTCATGATGGGCGCCGAGCGTCGCAGCATGGTCATGACCGAGGACGAGAAGAAGCTGACCGCCTATCACGAGGCCGGGCATGCCGTCGTCGGCCTGCATGTGCCGCAGCACGATCCGATCCACAAGGCGACGATCATCCCGCGCGGTCGTGCGCTGGGCCTGGTTCTCAGCCTGCCCGAGCGTGACCAGCTTTCGGTGACCTATACCAAATACAAGTCCAAGATAGCCATGGCGATGGGCGGCAAGGTCGCGGAAGAGCTGATCTTCGGCAAGGAGAACGTGACCTCGGGTGCGGCCAGCGACATCCAGCAGGTGACGCGGATTGCCCGGGCGATGGTCACGCAGTTCGGCTTTTCCGACGAGTTGGGCCATATCGACTATGCCAACGAGCAGCAGTCCTATCTGGGCAACTATTCCGGCGGGTCGAATGCGTCGCAGGAAACCCAGAAGAAGATCGATGAAGAGGTCCGCAAGATCGTGGACGAGGGCTATCGCACGGCCAAGCAACTGCTGACCGAGCATGCCGACGAGCTGGAAAACCTGGCGCAAGGGCTGCTTGAGTATGAGACCCTGACCGGGCCCGAGATCACCCGCGTGATGCGGGGCGAGGGGCCGGGCCGCGACGAGGACGATACGCCCAGCACGGGCACGCCGTCGGTCCTGTCGATTCCGCGCACCAAGCCGCGGCGCGATTCGGGCGATGGCGGGATGGAGCCGACACCCTCGGCCTGACCCACGCGAAGGCTTGCATTGACCCCGGCGCCGCGCCACGGTGCCGGGGTTTTTTACTGGGGGAATTCATGCCTGCACTTGCCGCAACACGGTTTGAAGCGACCATCACCTGGCTGGGCCTTGTCGGCGACCGCGAGGCCGCCTTGCCCTCGGCCCCGGTGCAGTCCCTGACGCTGGGCTTTGCGGGGCCCAGGGGCGAGGCGCATGGCGGGCTGACGCGTCCGTCCTGCTCGCGCGTGCTGGACCTCTATCCGCGCAACACGCCGATCCGCAACACGCGGCAACTGAGCGTCCTGTCAGAGGAGGAACTGTCCGGGATCGCTGACGCCATGGGTTTGCCGGCGCTGGACCCGTCGCTGCTGGGCGCATCCATGGTGGTGCGGGGCCTGCCCGATTTCAGCCGGCTTCCGCCCTCGTCGCGCTTGCTGGCCGATTCGGGGGCCTGTCTGACGGTGGATATGGAAAACCGTCCCTGCACTCTGCCCGCGCGTCCGATCGAAACCCGCCATCCCGGCCATGGTGCGCGGTTCAAACCGGCGGCAAAGGGGCGGCGCGGCATCACGGCCTGGGTCGAAGCCGAGGGCACCGTGGCCGTGGGGGACAGGTTGCGCCTGTTCATTCCCGATCAGCCCGCGTGGTCCCAGGCGACGATGGCTGTTGCCGACTGACCGCCGACTTTCCCATCGGAAACACCCGAGGGCGGAAAACGGCGCGGATCGGTCGCAAAAGGGATGTATACAATAGGCGCTGCCCGGTAAGTCATGGTCAAGTCCCACGACCGCGCAGGGAGACGCCGTCCATGTCCTTCAAGTCCGATATCCAGATTGCCCGCGAAGCCCAGAAGAAGCCGATCATGGAGATCGGCGACAAGCTGGGCATCCCGGCCGCGCATCTGCTGCCCTATGGCCACGACAAGGCCAAGGTCAGCCAGGATTTCATCAACTCGATCCAGGATCGCCCCGATGGCAAGCTGATCCTGGTGACCGCGATCAACCCGACCCCCGCGGGCGAGGGCAAGACCACCACCACCGTGGGTCTGGGCGACGGTCTGAACCGGATCGGCAAGAAGGCGGTGATCTGCATCCGTGAGGCCAGCCTCGGCCCGAACTTCGGCATGAAGGGCGGCGCGGCGGGCGGCGGCTATGCGCAGGTTGTGCCGATGGAGGAAATGAACCTCCACTTCACCGGTGACTTCCACGCGATCACCTCGGCGCACAACCTGCTCAGCGCCATGATCGACAACCACATCTACTGGGGCAACTCGCTGCAGATCGACGAGCGCCGCGTGGTCTGGCGCCGGGTCATGGACATGAACGACCGCGCGCTGCGCGATATCGTGACCTCGCTGGGCGGCGTCTCGAACGGCTTCCCGCGTCAGACCGGGTTCGATATCACCGTCGCATCCGAGGTGATGGCGATCCTGTGCCTGGCGAAGAACCTGGACGACCTGCAAAAGCGTCTGGGTGACATCGTCGTGGCCTATACCCGCGACAAGACCCCGATCTATTGCCGTGACATCAAGGCCGACGGCGCCATGACCGTGCTGCTGAAGGATGCGATGCAGCCGAACCTGGTGCAGACGCTGGAAAACAACCCGGCCTTCGTGCATGGCGGGCCGTTCGCGAACATCGCGCATGGCTGCAACTCGGTCATCGCCACCACGACCGCGTTGAAACTGGGCGACTATGTCGTGACCGAGGCCGGCTTTGGCGCCGACCTGGGCGCCGAGAAGTTCTTTGACATCAAGTGCCGCAAGGCCAACCTGAAGCCCGCCGCCGCGGTCATCGTCGCCACCGTGCGCGCGATGAAGATGAACGGCGGCGTCGCCAAGGCCGATCTGGGCAGCGAAAACGTCGATGCGGTGAAAAAGGGTTGCCCGAACCTGGGCCGTCACATCGCCAACGTGAAGTCCTTTGGCGTGCCGGTCGTGGTTGCGATCAACCACTTCTATTCCGACACCGACGCCGAGGTCGAAGCCGTCAAGGCCTATGTCGCCCAGCAAGGCGCCGAAGCGATCCTGTGCAAGCACTGGGCGAATGGCTCGGCCGGGATCGAGGACCTGGCGAAGAAGGTCGTGCAACTGGCGGAATCGGGTTCGGCCCACTTTGCGCCGATCTACCCGGACGACATGGGCCTGTTCCAGAAGATCGAAACCATCGCCAAGCGCATCTACCACGCGGATGCGGTGATTGCCGACAAGTCGATCCGCGATCAGCTCAAGGCTTGGGAAGCGGCAGGCTACGGCCACTTCCCGGTCTGCATGGCCAAGACGCAATACAGCTTCTCGACCGATCCGAACCTGCGCGGCGCGCCCACCGGGCACACCGTTCCGGTCCGCGAGGTTCGGCTGAGCGCCGGCGCCGGGTTCATCGTGGTGATCTGCGGCGAGATCATGACCATGCCGGGCCTGCCCAAGGCCCCGGCCGCGGAAACCATCCGCATCAGCGACGAAGGCTTCGTCGAAGGCCTGTTCTGAGACCCGAACACGGCGGGCTCCAACCGGGGCCCGCCGAACCTTTCAGGGGGTTTGGGGCGCGAATGCATACATTCCCGCCCTGTTTTCTATTCCGGCCAGGAGAAAGCCATGCGCGCCGCAGTGATCGACGGCAAAGCCATCGCCGCGAAAATGCGTGAGGAAACAGCGCGTGAAGCCACGGATCTGGCCCAGCAAGGGTGGCAGCCGCGTCTTGTGTCGATCTCGGTCGGGGATACAGCGGCGGCGGAACTCTATGTTCGCAACCAGCAGAAGCAGGCCGAGGCCGCCAGCGTCGAGTTCGAGGCCCGCAACTACCCCGAGACCATCTCGATGGAGCAGTTGGTCGGTGTTCTGCACGGGTTGAACGCCGACCCGCGCGTGAACGGGATCATCATTCAGCGACCGTTGCCTGCGCATATCCCGGTAAAGGCCCTGCAAAAGGCCGTCCATCCGCTGAAGGATGTCGAAGGGATGCACCCGGCTTCGATCGGGAATATCGTCTATAACGATCTGGCGCTGGGACCGTGCACCGCCGTCGCCGCGGTGGAGATCCTGAAAACCCTGCCGCTGAAATTGCAGGGTCTGGATGTTACCGTCATCGGCCACAGCGAGATCGTCGGCAAACCCATTGCCTTCCTGTTGATGGGCCTCGGGGCGACCGTGACGGTCTGTCACCACATGACGCGCTCGGTCGCGATGCACTCGCGCGCGGCGGATGCGGTGTTCGTCGCGGTCGGCAAGCCGGGCCTTGTCACGGGGGACATGTTGAAACCCGGCGCCGCGCTGATCGACATCGGTATCAACCGGGTCGCGGGCAAGACCGTGGGCGACGCCGATTTCGCCAGTTGCGCCGAGGTCGCGGGCTGGATCACCCCCGTTCCCGGCGGGGTCGGTCCGGTGACGGTGGCCACGCTGATGAAGAACGCGGTTCTGGCAACCCGGATGCAAATGGCGCATTACCGCGCCCAATACGCCAATACGGAGGTATGAGATGACAGCGACGATCATCGACGGCAAGGCATTCGCCGCCAAGGTGCGTGCGCAGGTTGCGGAACATGTCCAGCGGCTGAAAGACGAGCACGGGCTGACCCCCGGTCTGGCCGTCGTGCTGGTGGGCGAGGATCCGGCAAGCCAGGTTTATGTGCGCTCGAAAGGCAAGCAGACCGTCGAGGTCGGCATGAACTCGTTCGAGCACAAGCTGCCGGCAGAGACCTCGGAGGCCGATCTCCTCGCCCTGATCGAGCAGTTGAACGCGGACCCGGCGGTGCACGGTATCCTGGTGCAGCTGCCTCTGCCGGGCCATCTGGACAGCGATCTGGTCATCAATGCGATCGACCCGGCCAAGGATGTGGACGGTTTCCACATTTCGAACGTGGGCCTGCTGGGCACCGGACAGAAGGCGATGGTGCCCTGCACGCCGCTGGGCTGCCTGATGATGCTGCGCGATCACCACGGCTCGTTGTCGGGCATGAATGCGGTGGTCGTGGGGCGGTCGAACATCGTCGGCAAGCCGATGGCGCAGCTGCTGCTTGGGGATAGCTGCACGGTGACCATCGCCCATTCGCGCACACGGGACCTGCCGGACGTGTTGAGCCGTGCCGATATCGTGGTGGCGGCCGTGGGCCGTCCTGAAATGCTGCGCGGCGAATGGTTGAAGCCGGGCGCGACGGTGATCGACGTCGGAATCAACCGGATCGAGGGGCGCAACGGCCTGTTCGGGGACTGCGATTTCGACAGTTGCGCCGAGGTGGCGGGCGCCATCACGCCGGTGCCCGGTGGGGTCGGGCCAATGACCATCGCCTGCCTGCTGGCCAATACGCTGACGGCGACCTGCCGGGCGAACGGTCTGGCGGAACCGCAGGGGTTGACTGCCTGATACCCGACGCGGTCGGTTTCGGCAGGGCGCAGGCGTCGCGCATCCGGCCCGACCTTGCACAACACGCCCGTGCCTGAGCCCGGCATTCGCCGGGCGCGGGGACGGGTGTTCAGGCCGGATCGACCGGCACCATCGTGCCCTGCAACAAGGCAACCGGTTTTCGGCGCTCGGCCGTCAGGGCAAAGACCTCGGCCGTGACGATTGTCAGCCTGCGCCCTGCACGAACAACCGTGCCGACCGCTTCCAATTGGTCGCCGATGGCGGGGGACAGCAGGTTGATCTTGATTTCGGCGGTCATCACCTCGACCCCTTCGGGCATGGTGGACAACGCCGCATAGCCGGCCGCGGTATCGCCCAGCGCAAAGGCCAGCGCCGCATGGGCGGCCCCGTGCTGTTGCAGGACCTGCGGCGCGATCGGCGCACGCAGCGTGCAGCGTCCCGCTTCGATCGCCACCAGATCCACCCCGAGAGTCCGCATCATCGTCTGCCGCGCGAAACTGCTGCGAATGCTCGCCTCATGGCTGTGTTTCAGGCCGGGCTTTGTGTGATTCATTCGCTGCTTGCCTCGTTCTCGGGATGGTAATTCCTTGAAATACACACTTAAATTAACCATCCGTCGATGCGAATCGAGCCATGTCGTTGCGTTACAGTAGAATTGAGTCACCCGCGCGTATCTGGAAGAGGCCAATCCGAGCCCTCACCCTGATCTGGGCCGTTGCAACTGTCGTTCTGGCAGCGACCGGTCCATTCGGATCGTTTTCATTGGGAAATTTCGCGACACGACTGGTCTATTGGGCCAGCGTCGTCGCATTTTCGATCGCCTTGTCGGTGTCGCTCAGGCTCTTTCTGGCGCATCTGCTGGGACAACGGCGGCATCCCTTTCTGATGGATGCGCTGATGTTGCCGCTGTTCACGCTGTTTTACACGCCCCCGCTGTTCTATCTCAACGAGCGCGTGTCAAACCTGGAACAGCCCTTCACGCTGTGGCAGACCGGGCTGGTCGTGCTGGCGGTGTCGGTTTCGATGGTGGTGCTGCGCGAGGTTCTGGGGCTGTCCGCGCTGGGCCCCTTGCCGCAGAGCCAACTGGCCAACCTGTTGGCGGGGCAGGGTGCCGACGAGGATGCGGATCCGGCGGTCGACGCGCCCGCGCCCGCGCCCGACTTGCCGACGGACGGGGACGGTCCTCGGATGCCCGAGACCCTGGCCGGCGACAGCGACCGCGAGCAGAGCGCGCCGGTCCCCCTGCTGTTGCAGCGCCTGCCCGAGGACAAGCGCGGCGCGGTGCACGCCCTGTCAGGCGCCGATCACTATGTCGAGGTCCACACCGAACATGGTCTCAGTTCGATCCTGTTGCGGTTCGCGGACGCGCTGCGCGAACTGGACGACTGGCCCGGGCTGCGCATCCACCGCTCACACTGGGTGGCGGATTCCGCGGTGGACCGCGTCCGGGTCGAACGGGGGCGGCTGTTCGTCGTCCTGCGGTGCGGGCGCGAATTGCCCGTCAGCCGCACCTATGTGGATGCCGTGCGCGATCGCTGGGGCGGATCGGTGCCTTAGCGCACGATCTCCTCGTCCTTGACGAACATGTTGCCCCAGGCGCGGTCGATGAGCTCGGGCGACATGTGGTTCGGCTTGCCCTCATACTGGCAAATGGCGATCATCTGGTCGATCAGGAACACCGGCTGATAGTTGGCATAGACGTTGTCGATGGTCGGGTATTTGTTCTGCAACAGATGCACCAGCGCCTGTTCGTTCAGCGGGATGCGTCGCTTGCGCGCAACCAGCGCAAAGATCTTCAGGAAGTCCGCCTGGTTCGGGCCGTCGATCTTGATCTTGAAAAAGATTCGCCTGAGGGCCGCCTGATCGAAGATCGCATTCGGGTGGAAGTTGGTGGAAAAGATGACCAGCGTGTCGAACGGCACGATGAACTTTTCACCCGAGGTCAGCGACAGGATGTCATAGTTCATCTCGAGCGGGACGATCCAGCGGTTCACCAGGGCCTGCGGCGGTTCCTCCTGTCGGCCAAGGTCATCGACGATGAACACCCCGCCGGCCGCCTTGAACTGCAGCGGGGCCTGATAGGTGCGCGCCACCGCGTTGTATTTCAGTTCCAGCATCTCGAGTTTCAGTTCGCCGCCGGTGATGACCGTCGGGCGTTCGCAAAGCACATAGCGTTGGTCGAACCGCTGGCCCTGAACCCTGAGCTGCGTCCCGGTGTGCTGGGGGATATCCACCTTGCGGTGCACGATCGGGTCATAGACGGCGATCACCTGACCCGAATGCACGACCGCGTGGGGCACATAGATGTTGTCGCCCAGGGCATCGCGGATGCCGTTCGAGATGGACGATTTCCCGTTGCCGGGCGGGCCATACATCAGGATCGACCGCCCCGAGGTCACCGCAGGCCCCAGATTGGCCAGCAGCCCGTCGGGCAGGATCAGGTCGCCCATGGCCGCGGTCAGTTGCTCGCGCGTGATCTTGACCTTGCGGATCGATTGCCGGCGGACCTGTTCGCCGTATGTTTCCAGCGGCACGGGCATGGCGCCATAATATTCCGAGATCGCCAGTGCCTGCTGCGCCCGTTTGCGCCCGCCGTCGGTCAGCTGAAAGCCCATTTCGTTGGAGGACGAGGTGGCGTGCAGGGTGCCCATCGCCTCGATCAGGTGTTCGCCGCGGGCGGCGTCGATCAGTTGCTGCACCTGGGCAAAGGGCAGGCAGAGAATGCGCGAGAGGTCCGACACCAGGTTCAGCGACATGCGGAACATGGTCTTCAACAGGATGTCGCGCATCAGGGTCATCGGCAGGCCCGTGTCCTGCAACGAGGCCGGCGCGGGCGGTGCGGGAATACGGGCGTCGGGGCTCAGTTCATTCATGCACAGACCTCAGGGCGCGGCGTCAGCTTCCGTAGATAGCCGCCAATACCAGATAAAAGATTAACGCCGGCCCCAGGGCCAGGCCGAAGGGGAACTCGCGCCGCTGCCAACTGGCCCAGTCCGGCGTCGCATTGCGAACGGCCGGTATCGCGCGCATCGTGCGGTGCATGATCAGCGCGGCGATGGTCACCGCGGACAGCAGCACCAGGAACAGCCTGAGATCGCCCAGCGCGATGAACGGGGCCATGGCCGCCGCGAACTTGGCATCGCCGGCACCGAAGCTGCCGGTCATGTTCAGCACGAAGCCGATCACCAGAACCACGACGAAATGCAGCCAGGCCCATGCCCAGACCTGCAAGGGCAGAACAAGGATCCCGACAACGGCATAAATGGCCATCAGGGCCAGCACCGCGATGTTGGGTATGCGCATCGCCTTGACGTCGCTCCAGGCCACATAGAGCGAGACGGGCGTTGCAAAGATCAGAAACCAGAGGGCCGCCTGCGCGGATTGGGTGAGCATGGGACGAACCTATCGCAACGCGGCCAGCGCCGTTTCGGCGGCTTCGAAATACTGGGGATGGGTGGCGATGGCGTCCTGCAACAGACCGCGTCCTGTCTGGATGTCGCCCTGACGGATCGCGGCCAGCGCCATCGTGTGCAGCAATTCGGCGCGTTCGATCTGCGTCATTTCGATCAGCGGCAGTTCGTAATTGCGCCGCGAGGCCCGGGCCAGGACCAGGTTGTTCTTTGCGGTGAACAGGGTGGAATCGTGCTGCAGGGCTTCCAGGAACAGGCGTTCCGCGCCGCGCGCGTCGCCGCGCGTCAGCTTGGAATAGCCCCAGTTGTTCAGCACGCCGGCGGGTTGCGCGGTCAGGCCGGCGGCGATCTCGTAGAAGCTGTCGGCGCGGTCCCATTGCTGGCGGCTGTCGGCCACCATCGCTTCGAGCCGGTAGCGATTATAGGTCTCGTAGGTGGGGGGAACGGTGTTGAGCGTCGCCTCGGCCTGGGCCCAATCGTTGTTGCGGATATACGCCTCTGCCAGATCGACGCGGTCGTCCATGGTCGCATCGGGATGGTCCAGCACGCGCTGCCAGACCGGGATCGCCTGTTCGGCCTGACCGGCCCGCATCAGCGATTTCGCCAGCCCCCGCGAAAAGATCACCTGATCGGGGTGCGCCTGCGATTGCTGCGTGAAATACTGGATCGATTCCCGCGGATCGGCCACGGCCAGCATCATTTCGGCCATGTTCTCCTGGTCGATCGCCGCGACGCTGTCGATCGCCCGCGCCGTCTGGGCGCGCATCGATTCACCGCAACCACCCAGCAGGGCCAGCCCCGCCAGGCACACCGGTGCAATCCACACCTTGGCCATGTTCCGTCCTTCACTGCTCGCCGCTCAGGGCGTTGCGAGGAGGAGGAACCGTCCGTTCCCGCGTCGCACCAGAGCGAAATTATCGTTGTTATTTTCGGCATCATAGCCCGGATTCCCAAGATTTGCGAGAGCAAGCCTGAGATTTTGGCGGATTTCTTCGGATCGCCCGCTGTCCAGGGCAAAGGCCGTGCGGAACAGATGGGCGGCCTGGCTCCATTCATGGCGTTCGACCATGACCACGCCCAGGTTGTTGATCGCGGGCACGAATTCGGGGTCGAACTCGATCGCGCGGTTCAGCATCTGTTCGGCCTGGCCCAGCCGCCCGAGGCGCAGGTTGGCCGATCCGATGGCGGACAGTGCGTCAACCGTCGGCCCACGTTCGGCGATGGATCGGTAATACGCCCTGAGCGCCAGTTCGTATTCCCCGCCCTCCATCAGCCTGTGGCCGACGATCAATCCGTCAATGTCATCGGACGGGCTGACCGCGCGACCGGGCAACCCGTCCGGCGAGAAGTCGCCGCTGCTCTGGCAGGCCGACAGCGCGATCAGCGCCGCCATGGCGATCCGTTTCATCATAGGCCGAAATCAGCCGAGTTGAGCATTTCCATCACACCATAGACCGACGGCCCGATCAGGATGATCAGCAGCGGCGGCACCGTGAACATCATTGTGCCCAGTGTCAGCTTGGTCGGCAAGACGTTCGCCTTTTCCTCGGCAAGCATCACGCGCTTGTCACGCATTTCGCCGGCATAGACCCGCAGGGCTTCGGCGACCGAGGTGCCGTAGGTCGCCGACTGGATCAGCACGGTCACAAACGACTTGATGTCGTTGTTGCCGCACCGCACACCCATCTCCTTCAGAACCTCGAGCCGGTCCTTGCCCGCCTTGATCTGATGCGAGACGGTGTCGAATTCCTCGGACAGGGCGGGATAGCCGGCGCGCAGTTCCTTCGAGACGCGGGCAATGGACTGGTCCATGGATTGCCCGGCTTCGGTGCAGATCAGCAGCATGTCCAGCGCATCGGGGAACCCCCGGGTGATCTGGGTCTGACGTTCGCCCATGCGTTTGTTGACCCAGTAGATCGGCAGGTAATACCCGACCAGCGTGGGCACCACGACCGGCATGGCCGTGGCCCAGATGGCCGCGCCGTCGCCTGCGGGAAAGATCAGGATATAGAGCAGCCCCAGGGCCAGGCCGCCAACCCCGCCGATGAATTTGGCGGCATGATAGTCGCGCACCGCGTTGCGGCCGTTATAGCCCGCCTGGATCATGCGGAGCCGGGCTTCGCCCATCTCGGCCTCGTCCGTTGGTTCGAGCAGGTCCTTGAACTTCTCCAACCGTTTGGTCAGGGCGCTGGTCTGGTTGTCGCGGCGCGAAAGGTGGCTCCTCTCAGGGCCGCCGCCACGGCGCGACTGTTCCTTCAGCTTGGCCAGCGGATCGGGCACCGTGTCCTTGGCGCTGGTCATCATCCACAGCGTCAGCGTGACGCCGACGGCCACCAGCAGGGCGATGATCCCCAGCGGCGAGGTGAGAGTGGAGAGCAGAGAATTGATCATGACATCAAACCCTTAAACCTGAATATTGACCATCTTGCGCATATACAGGACGTTGATGACCAGGAAGATGCACACCACGAGGGCGACGGGGATGAACAGCGCGGTGCCTTTCACCTCGTCGTAGTAGTCCGGCTTGATCATGCTGATCATCAGCATCGCGGCGATCGGGAAGGCGGACAGGAACATGCCGGACCACTTCGCCTCGGCGGTGATGGCGCGGACACGGCGGAACAGTTTGAAGCGAGCCCGCACCACCTTGCTGAGACCGTCGAGGATCTCGGCCAGGTTGCCGCCCGATTGCGCCTGGATCGTGACAGCCACCGCGAGGAACCGCAGATCCTGCATGTCCATGCGTTCGGCAAAGGCCATCAGTGCCTCGCCCATGTCGCGGCCATAGGATGCCTCATCCGCGATCAGGCCCAGCTCCGTGCCCAGGGGATCGGGGATTTCACGCGCGGCGGCGGCCAGTGCGTGAACAAAGGGGTGGCCCACCCGCAGGCCGCGCACGATCAGGTCGATCGCGTCGGGCAATTGTTCCTCGATCAGCGACAGGCGCTTCTTGGCCTTGTTGCTGACCCAGAACCACACGCCGCCGATCCCCATGGCCACGCCGACGCCAACGCGCAGCGGTCCCGGCGCGCTGGTGAACAGCGTCAGCCCGACATAGGCCGCCGCGGCCAGCAGAGCCATGACGCCGATCAGCATCACGGGCGAGAAGGCGATCTTGCCCTTTTCGGCCTTTTCGGCAAGCAGCGAATAGAAGGGCAGGGTTGCGGTCTTGCTGTGCTGGGTGGCTTCCTTGCGCAACCGCTCCATCACCTCAGAGCGGTTGTTGTCGCCGTCCAGCATTTCCATCCGGCGGTTCATGCGGCTGCCCAGCCGGATGGACCGTCCGAACACCATCATGTAGAGGGCTTCGACCAACAGCAGGATGCCGCCGAAAATCGCGCCGTAGATCAGGAAGGTCGGGTCGATCTGCATGGCGATTCCCCTTATTTGACAGCGTCGTAGATGCTGGAGGGCAGGTCATAGCCCCAGCGGCGGAAACGCTCGGAATAGTGCGAGCGGATGCCCGAACCGGTGAAATGGCCGATGATCTTGCCATTGGGTTCCAGGCCCGTGCGTTCGAAGCGGAACACCTCCTGCATGGTGATGATATCGCCTTCCATGCCGGTGACTTCGGTGATCGACACCATGCGCCGGGACCCGTCCTGCAGGCGGCTGGCCTGAACGATCAGGTTCACAGCCGAGGCGATCTGGCTGCGCACGGCTTTCAGCGGCATCTCGATCCCGGCCATCGCGACCATGTTTTCGAGACGGCTGATCCCGTCGCGCGCGCTGTTGGCGTGGATTGTGGTCATCGACCCGTCGTGGCCGGTGTTCATGGCCTGCAGCATGTCGATCACTTCCTCGCCGCGCGTTTCGCCGACGATGATGCGATCAGGGCGCATCCGCAGGGCGTTGCGCAGACAGTCGCGCTGGGTGACGGCGCCCTTGCCCTCGACGTTGGCGGGCCGGCTTTCCATCCGGCCGACGTGAACCTGCTGCAACTGCAGTTCCGCGGTGTCCTCGATCGTGAGGATGCGTTCCGAGTTGTCGATGAACGACGAGAGCGCGTTCAACGTGGTCGTCTTGCCCGAACCCGTGCCGCCCGAAACGATCACGTTGAGCCGGGTCGCGACCGCTGCTTCCAGATACATCGCCATCTCTTCCGAGAAGGCGCCGAAGTTCACCAGGTCGTTGATGCCCAGCTTTTCCTTCTTGAATTTCCGGATCGAGACCAGCGAACCGTCCACCGCGACCGGCGGCACCATAGCGTTGAAACGCGAGCCATCCGCCAGACGGGCGTCGACATAGGGGTTCGATTCGTCGACCCGGCGCCCGACCGCCGACACGATCTTGTCGATGATCCGCAGCAGATGGCGTTCGTCCTTGAAGGTGACATCGGTCAGTTCGAGCCTGCCGTCGCGTTCGATGAACACGCGGTTGGGACCGTTGACCAGAATATCGTTGACCGTGTCGTCCTTCAGCAGCGGTTCCAGCGGGCCCAGGCCGCGCACTTCGAAATAGAGGTCCTGGTTCAGGGCCAGGCGTTCCTCGCTGGTCAGGGCGAAGTTGATGTCGCTCAGCGCCTCGGCCGCGATGGCCGAGATCTCGGCGCGCAGTTCAGCCTCGGACGCATTGTCCAGGGCGGCCAGGTTCAGGTTGTCCAGCAGCCGCGTGTGCAGTTCCGATTTCACCTCGAGGATGCGCTGCCGGCGGCGGCGATCCTTGTCATTGGCGGCCGCGGTGGCGGCGATCGGTGTGGCCGGCTGGGCCTTGAAGCTGGGGCGCGGCGGGTTGGCGGGCGGAAGCGGAGCCGCGATCTGGGCCGAGGGCGTCACCCTGGCCATCTCGTGGGCCGGCACGGCCCGCGATTCGGGGGCCGTGCTGACGGGGGCGGTGGAATCCTTGCGATAGCGCGAAAACATGGTCCCTCTCCTCAGGCGGCGGCGCGGTTTTCGTCGCGCGTCGATGCGACGATGGTTTGCGCGACCTTGCGGATTTCCTTCAGCAGCGGATTCTTCGGCGCGATCTCGGACAGCGGCAGGCCGTGGTCATTCGCGTGCGTCACCTGCGTCGTGCCTTCGGGCAGCATCACCTCGAATTCGATATCCAGGCTTTCGGCCAGCCGCTTGGCGCGCGCCTTGCCCGAAAGGTCGGTGAACTTGGGCGCGCGATTCAGCACATAGCGCAATTTGGACAGCGGCAGGTCCTCGGCCTTGAGGGCACGGATCAGGCGCAGGGCGTTCTGTGCCGAGCGCATGTCCAGCTCCATCGTGGCGAAATAGATGTCCGCCTCGTTCAGAACCGTCTCTGTCCATTGCACGACAGTTCCCGGCATGTCGATCACGACGATGTCGAAGTTCGCGCGCGCCATGGCGATCACCCGCTCGATATCGTCGGGCGAGATCAGGTCCAGCGGCAGCATGTCGGCGGCGGCGGTCAGGACCTTCAGCTTGTCGTTGAAGGTCTGCAGCGTGTTGAGGAAGAAGTCGCGGTCCATCACGGCGGTATTCGACAGCAGTTCATAGACCTTTTCCGTGCGGGCCAGGTCCAGATAGGTCGCGACCGACCCGGTTTGCAGATCGAAGTCCAGAACGCAGACGCGCGGCGCGCCCTTGCCCGAATTGGCGATTTCCCAGGCGAGGTTGACCGCAAAGGTCGTCGCCCCGGACCCACCGGCCAGCGATTGAACGGCATAGACCGTGCCGCCGGCCTGATTCGGTGCCGCAGCCATCCGGGCGGCATTGCCGGACATGGCCGTCACCTCGGCCGGCGGTTGGCGCAGACGCTGGATCGCGTCGTGCAGCGCACCTTCGGGCAGGGGATAGGGCACGAAATCGCTGGCACCCAGGCGCAGCAGGCGGTGCAGCGCGATCGGGCCCAGTTCCTCGGCGATCAGCAGGATGCGGATGCCCAGCGTGGTCGCGCGTTGAATGACGGCCTCGACCATGGCGAGGTTCGATTCGTCCTCGTCGTCGAGGGCGACAGCCAGGAATTCCAGCGCCTTCGCATCGGGTTGATCCAGGAATTTGAGGGCGCTGGGAAACGACAGATCCCCCCAGCTTTCCCCGAGTTCCATTTCCATGTCCTCGATCAGCAGGTCAAAATTCTGCACGTCCCGAGAGACGGTGCAGGCCCGAATGGGGGCGTTCTGTTTGGTTGCGACTGCGCTCGACATAGTCCTGATCCTCCGTGCCCGCGTTTTGCCGGGCGATGGCACTTGTAAACCTTCTGATCCGGACCATGCCGGATTCGGGATAGTGCCAAGTTCGGGGATAATCTTGTCGATAATGGGGCTAAAAAATCGTAATTGTCGGGCCACAGGTCACAAAAAACGAACGCCCCGCCTTGGGTGAGCGGGGCGCCGTCTGGCCTGCCAGGCGAGGTATCTGGCGGGGGGTCTTTGCTATCAGAGAGAGCCGCCCGAGCTGCGGCCCGATGATCCGGCCGCGCTGGACACATACTGGCGGTGCACGATTTCCATGTATTCGCCGTTGATGATGTGCGGGTGATCCTGAAGGAAACCCGACACTTCGGTCACCGCGCGCCGATTCTGACGCTCGCGTTCAGGCGTGTCGATCAGGGGCTGCGTTTCGCCGTTCGAGATCACGGCCTCCAGCCGCCGCCGGCTGACGCCCTGACGCACAAGATACGCCACGACCGCGCGCGCGCGCCGCATTCCCAGCCGCTGGTTGTAGGCCGAGGACCCGACCAGATCGGCGTTGCCATAGACGCGGAACATCACCTCGGGGAAGTGGCGGATCCAGCGGGCCTGCACGCGCAGGATCGCCTGCGCCTGCCCGTCCAGCCGCGCGCTGTCAAAATCGAAGGTGACGGTGGTCGGCACCTCGGCGTTGAAACGCTGGGCCAGGTCGATGGCAAAGGGAAGCTGCCCGGTCAGCAACAGGACGTTGTGCCCGGTCGGGTTGCCAAAGCCGCCTTCGTCGATATGCGCGCCCAGTTCGGCGTTGCTGCAGGCCGCCAGCGACGTGCCGACCATCCCCAGCATCAGGGCTCTGCGGGAAATCTGCATCGCGTTACTCCATCACATAGCCGTAGCCGCCGCGGAAGTCCTGGCGAGCTACTTCGCCGGCACCACCGCTTGCGCCCGTGATCCGGCCGTTCAGGAACAGTTCGCGTTCCGACGGCGGGCGAATCCGGTCGGTGGGCAGGATCAGCGCGTCGCTGCGGGTCGGCGTGACCAGATGCGCGGTGACGAAGATCATCAGTTCGCTCTGGCTGCGCTGGTAATTCGTGCTGCGGAACAGGGCGCCCAGAACCGGCAGGTCGCCCAGCCACGGAACCTGGTCGATATTCCCCTGGAAATCGTCCTGCAACAGCCCGGCGATGGCAAAGCTTTCGCCGTCATGCAGTTCGACCGTGGTCGAGGTCTGCCGCCGACGGAACGCCGGCACGGTCACGCCGCCGGTGCTGACCCCGTTCGAGGCATCCAGGCTGGACACGCTGGCATCCATCGTCAGGTTGATCTGGCTGTCGTTGCCGACGACCGGGGTAAAGGTCAGTTCCACACCGAACGGGCGATAGTCGATCGACACCGACCCCGAGCTGCCGACGACCGGCACGGGGATCTCGCCACCGGCGAGGAAATGCGCCTCTTGTCCAGACAGGGCGGTCAGGCTGGGTTCGGACAGGGTCCGCGCCAGGCCGTTCGATTCCAGGGCTTCCAGCATCACCTGGAACTGCACGCTGCCGATGGTGAAACCACCCGACAGAACGCCCTGGCGATCCGCGCCCGTCGGCGACACGCTGCCACCCAGGGCCGCCGTCGCCGCCGCCGCCGTGCTGAAGCCACCGCTGCCCAGGACGTTTCCGCCGCCGCCCACCGCGAGGCTCGCCGCAAGGTTCTGTGCGGCGGTGCGCTGAACTTCAGAGAACCGCACCTGCAGCATGACCTGCTGGCTGCCGCCCACGCTCATCAGGTTCGACACGCGGCCCGGGGCATAGCGTTCGGCCAGTTGCAGCGCGGCATCCATGCGCGCGGCCGAGGTCACGACGCCCGACATCACGATCCCATCGTTCGCGGTGCGGACCTCGATGTTCTCGGACGGCAGGATCTGCCGCAGGCGTTCGCGGAATTCGGCAACATCGGGCGTCACCTGGACCTCGACGTTGGCGATCAACTCGCCGTTCGCGCCCAGGATGGTCAGGGTCGTGCGGCCGGGCGCCTTGCCCAGCACATAGATCGACCTGTCGGACAGCGTTGAAATGTCGGCAATGCCCGGATTGGCGATCGACAGTTCGACAAAGGGCGTGTCGGAATCGACCACAACCGCGCGGTTCATCGCGACGCTGAGGGTATCCCGGATGCTGGTCGAGGCCACGCGCAAGGTCTGAGCCTCGGCGCTGCCCACGGGGACAAACGGGGTTGCCAGGCCTGCAAGGGCCAGCGCCAACGAAGGCGCGAAACTACTCTTAACGGTCATGTGATCCTGCCTCTCGATCACCTCAGGATGCCAGCATCTTGCGCACCGGTCAGGCCTAGAATGCTTGAATCCGGTTTTTTATGCAAGTTTCAATTGTTTGCAGCGCGTTTTTCGAGTCGTTTCCC
This sequence comes from Rhodobacter sp., assembly GCA_020637555.1. Classification (GTDB taxonomy): domain Bacteria; phylum Pseudomonadota; class Alphaproteobacteria; order Rhodobacterales; family Rhodobacteraceae; genus Pararhodobacter. The sequence continues at coordinate 215,069 of JACKKF010000004.1, forward strand.
GGATTTGCCCCGAGGTTTCGCGGTTTGGCCACGCGAAAGCCCCCATATCTGGGGGCTGCCGCTGTGGCGCGAATGTCGCGTCAGTTGGTGCAAGGGATCTCGATCATGACAACCTCGGATCCGCGACGGGTGCGCACGGTGCAGCGTTCCGCGACCGGGGCGGCCCGCGTTTCCATGCCCAGCAGGCTGCGGCTGTCCACCTGGATCTGGCTGACGGCGGTCGTGTCGTCCAGGCCGACCAGCGACAGCGACAGGCGGCCGGTGGACTGGCCCTGCGCCAGTGTGGCGATCATTTCGGGCGCGGCCTCGATCGTGACCGACCGGGGAATGCCGTTGAAGGTGCGGTCCTGATCGCCGTTTTCGTCCAGCGCGATGATCTTGACGCCGCTGGACAGCAGGCGCGTGACCTCGCCGTCCTGGCCGCCGCGGCCGGTCCAGTAGATGTCGACCGTGTCGGAGGGGCGCAGCGTGCCCGAAATCCCGCTGTTCTGGTCCACGCGAATCGTGAAGGCGCGCATGCCGGGGGTCAGCATGGCGGTGATCCCTGCCGGCTGTCCCGGCTCGCTGACCTTGACGGCCATCAGGGGTTCCATCGGCTCCATCGCGCGCAGCGCGACACGCGGGCGATCAGGGTCGGGAACGACGTCTTCCATGGTCTGGAACACGCCGGGCGGAACCGCGTCCGCGGGCCAGGCGACACTGCGGACGTCGACGGGGCGGATGGGCTCGCCGTAACGCAGCGGCCGCGCGGCGACCATCACCTCGACGGTTGCGGTCGGGGCGACGGTGTTGGCGCCGCGTGCCTGGGCGACGGCCAGGGCCTGACGGGTTTGCTGCACATAGTTCTGGGCCATGTAGACGCCGAAACCAGCCAGCGCCAGGCCGATGCCGAGGACTCCGATCTGAACAGCGCGCATGGGAAACTCCTGAACGGTTGTCACTGTTACGATGAGGGCACCCGCGCAGGGCGGGGCTATGGTCCGACCCTGCCCGACGATTGGGGCAGGAACGTGGCGTGACAAAGGGAAAGCTGTGACGGGAAAAAAAGAAGCGGACCGCATCGGGGGATGCGGTCCGCCTGGCCCCGTGCCGGGGCCGGGAATGGGATCTGTTGCTGGTTCACGCCCAGCTCGCCCAGCGTCGCAACGGTCGCACCCGACAGCGAGGTCGAGATGTCGGTGGCCAGATCGCCCACGCCGGTGCGGACGGACGAGATGACGGCCAGACCCAGGCCGACGATGGCGGCGGTCAGCACCACCCAGTCAACGGTCACGGCGCCCGATTCGTTGGCGGCGAAGGCTTTGATGTTCGAGAAGATGGTCATGGTCGTGCTCTCCAGGTTGATGGTTACTGCTACAAGGGCCGGAACATCGAACGTGGGGTTGAGGGGGGTTGATCCGCTCTCCGTTCCGGTAGCTTTGTTTTCGCCCTGATTCACGGCGCCCCGATGGGCGGAATGGGGCGATTTCAGGGCAAACCTGGTGCCTTTTCGTGATTTGTTTCCGCAACTTGCGTGGCCCGTCAGGTTTGTCGGGAACTGTTGCCCGGGGTGCAACAGGCGCGGTTCGCCCCCTGGCCCTGGCCGAATCCCGGTTTCCGGATCTGCCGCGCGATTCCCCGGGCCCGCTGTGGCCGACAGTCTGGCGCGCAGTCTGGCCCGGAATCGAAAAGGCCGCCCTCGCGGGCGGCCAGATCGGTCGTCTGTGTGGCGGGGGATTACTGGTTCACGCCCAGCTCGCCCAGCGTCGCAACGGTCGCACCCGACAGCGAGGTCGAGATGTCGGTGGCCAGATCGCCCACGCCGGTGCGGACGGACGAGATGACGGCCAGGCCCAGGCCGACGATGGCGGCGGTCAGCACGACCCAGTCAACGGTCACGGCGCCCGATTCGTTGGCGGCGAAGGCTTTGAGGTTCGAGAAGATCGTCATGGTTGTGCTCTCCAGGTTCGATTTGTTTCATACTCTGCTGCGCCGACCCGAGAACCGGAGGGTTGAGGGGGTTTGATACCGTTCCCCGTTTCGACAGGGTCCTTTTCCCCCGAAACGGCGGCAGGACCTTGGCAGAATGGGGCGAAAATCGGGCAGGCTGGCGGTCATTGCGTGACTTGATCCCGGGGTGGGAACAGTTCCGATCCTGCGCGGCTTTCGTTTCCAGATCGCGACTCGGCGGGCTTGACGGCCTCAAAGCAGCGACTCGGCGGGGGTGTCGGCGCGAACCGGCGGGGCGAATCGAAAAGGCCGCCCTCGCGGGCGGCCAGTTCGGTCGTCTGGGGGCGGCGTTGATTACTGGTTCACGCCCAGGGTGCCCAGGGTCGCAACGGTCGCGCCCGACAGCGAGGTCGAGATGTCGGTGGCCAGATTGCCCACGCCGGTGCGGACGGACGAGATGACGGCCAGGCCCAGGCCGACGATGGCGGCGGTCAGCACGACCCAGTCAACGGTCACGGCGCCCGATTCGTTGGCGGCGAAGGCTTTGATGTTCGAGAAGATCGTCATGGTTTACTCCAGTTTACCATTCATGGGTGCCCACCTCTGCGGCCGGTCGGGGATAACCGGACATCCGTGCGGGACAGGTGTGTTTTCCCCCTGCGCGGTGTCGGGATTACGGCGGCGGCCGGAAACATCGGGGCCTTTGCGGGGCATTATCGCGAAGGCCGTTTCCTGCGGTTGAGTGCAGGTTTGCGCGGCGGCTGTTTTTCTGGCACTGTGCGGAAAACAAGAGGGGCCATGCCGAGCAGCTCGCCCACAGTCACGACGCTGATTCTGGTTGCCCTGACCGGGGTGGCCTGCCTCGTGCTGCCCGCGACCGCCCAGGATTTCGGTGCGCGCCGGATCGGTGTGGCGCCCATGGATGGCCGACATCGGATCACCGTGCAGATCGACCCCGAGGAACAGGCGCGCCGGATCGCACCGCCAACGGCCCAGCCTGCCGCGCAACCGGCCCTGCGCCCGGCATCGCCGGAGGACGCGGTCGCCGGCGCGCGCTTTGGCTGGTTCTGGAACCATGTGCCCCCCGGCGGCGATCCCGCCCCGGGTCGGTATCTGGCGGCCATGGCCGCGCTGACCAATGCGCCTGAGGGATCGCAGGTTCCGCAGCCCAGCGTGCAGCACCTGCAGGACATCGCGGCCTCGCACGGGGCGGACATCCTGCGCGCGACGATCGGCACCCATGTCTCGCCCGCGCTGGCGCTGGCGGTGATCGCGGTGGAAAGCGCGGGCCGTCCCGGCGCGGTCAGCCACGCGGGTGCACAGGGCCTGATGCAACTGATTCCCGCCACCGCCGACCGCTTCGGCGTGGAGAACGCCCTCGATCCCGCGCAGAACATCCAGGGGGGCGTGGCCTATCTGGACTGGCTGCTGGGCGAATTCGACGGCGATGTCGTGCTGGCGCTGGCGGGTTACAATGCCGGCGAGGGTGCGGTGCGCCGCTCGGGTGGGGTGCCGCCCTATGCCGAGACGCGCGACTATGTGCCCAAGGTTCTGGCCGCCTGGTCGGTCGCGCGCGGCCTGTGCGCCACGGTGCCCGAGCTGCCCTCGGACGGGTGCGTCTTTGCGATTCGCGCGGTGGGACGCGCGGGTTAGAGCAGCGGCGCGATCGCTTCGACCGGGCGACCGATCACCGCACGGGCGCCCTTGCGGATGACCGGGCGTTCGATCAGCGCACTGTCCGCCGCCATCGCCGCGATGATCGCCGCATCGGATTCCGATTTCAGCGCCGCGCCTTCCTTGCGCAACAAGGCCGCGGGCGGCAGGTCCAGCGCCGTCAGCATGGCGCGGATCTCGTCGGCGCTGGGCGGGTCCTTCAGGTAAAGGCGCACCTCGGGCGTCAGGCCGCGGTCTTGCAGATAGGCCAGGGCCTGCCGCGATTTGGAACAGCGCGGATTGTGCCAGATCACCAGCGTGTCGGGGTTCACAGCCATGCGTCCCTCCCTGTTCCGACGGCATCGGCCACTGTCGCGAAACCGTCGCGCGCCAGCAAGGTCTCAAGCCCGCGCGCGATCTCGGCCACCAGCGAGAACCCGTGATACACCAGCGCGGAATAGAGCTGCACCGCGCTCGCGCCGGCGCGGATCTTGGCATAGGCGGCCTCGGCCGAGTCGATGCCACCGACGCCGATCAGCGGCAGGCGCCCGTCCGTCAGGCGCGACAACCGGGCCAGAACCCGCGTCGATTTCTCGAACAGGGGGGCGCCGGACAGACCGCCGGCCTGCGCGCGGTCACGGCTGACAAGCCCCTCGCGCCCAAGCGTGGTATTGGTCGCGATGATCGCGTCCAGCCCACTGCCGCGGGCGACTTCGGCAATGCCTTCCAGTCCCTCGGCGTCGAGATCGGGCGCAATCTTCAGGAACACGGGAATGTGGCGCTCCAGGTCGGCGCGGGCCTGCATGACGCCGGCCAGCAGCGCCGACAGGGCCGCGGGCCCTTGCAGGTCACGCAGTTTCTCGGTGTTGGGCGAGGACACGTTCACGGTGACGAAATCGACATGCGGGCCACAGGTCCGCAGCACCTGCGCGAAATCGGCGGCGCGGTCGGCGCTGTCCTTGTTCGCCCCCAGGTTCAGGCCGACCACCGGGCCATCGGGCCGCTGCGCCAGACGCGCCGCGATCGCCTGCGCCCCGTCGTTGTTGAAACCGAAGCGGTTGATGACGGCGCGGTCCTCGGTCAGGCGGAACAGGCGCGGCCTGGGGTTGCCGGGTTGCGGGCGTGGGGTGGCCGCGCCGACCTCGACAAAACCGAAACCCGCGCGGGCCAGCGGGCGCAGGGCGACGGCGTTCTTGTCGAACCCGGCCGCCAGCCCCACGGGGTTCGGCAGTTGCAAGCCAGCCACCCGGGTGCGCAGCCGGGGCGATGTGACCGTTCCCGGCAACGGCACCAGCCCGGCGTTCAGGGCCTTCAGCGCCAGGCCATGCCCGGTTTCCGGGTCGATCCGGTGCATGGCCCACAGGCCCAGCGCCTCGATCATCAGATCACCCCTTCGGGAAAGATGTGGCCCGCGGCACCCAGCGGCAGCGACTTGTCCCAGATGACATCGTCCAGGGTCATCTCGCGATAGAGATGCGGGAACAGCGCCCCGCCGCGCGACGGTTCCCATTTCAGCGCAGGGCCCAGCCGGTCGGCATCGACGGCGACCAGAACCAGATCGCTCACCCCGGCAAAGTGCCTGGCGGCGGTCTCGGCCACCTGTTGCGCGGTCGAAAGGTGGATATAGCCGTCGGACAGGTCGATGGGCGCGCCCGCGGTGTGGCCCCGGGCGGTCAGCGCATCCCATTCGGGGCGGCGGAAGATCTTGAAAATCAGCATGGCTTGCTCATGCCCAATGAGGGGCGCCCGGTCAATGGGCGTCGGTGACCGACGGTGTCACGCTGCCGTCGCGAGAGGCTGCCAACCCGGCACAGAAACTTTGACTCGGCGCGGGGACACGCGCACTCTTTGACCTTGCGGAAAAACAACAGGGGTTTCAGATGACATTCTCGGCGCAGATCCGGACCTTGCTGGGGTCCACGGCCATCGTGATGGCCGGTGTGGTGCCCGGCCTGGCCGATACCGAATTGCACATCCTGCATTTCAACGATTTCCACAGCCGCATCGAATCGATCAACCGCTACAATTCCACCTGTTCCGCCGGCGACGAGGCCGAGGGCAAGTGCTATGGCGGCGCCGCGCGGCTCTATGCCCTGATCAACCAGATGCGCGGCGCCATCGAGGCCGAGGGGCATCCGGTGCTGGTGCTGGACGCGGGCGACGACAGCCAGGGATCGTTGTTCTACACCACCTATGGCGGCCGGGTCGAAGCCGAACTGCTGAACCGTATCGGCGTGGATGTCATGGCGGTCGGCAACCATGAATTCGACAATGGCCCCGAGGGGCTGGCGCTGTTCCTCGATACGGTCAGTTTTCCGATCATTTCGGCCAATATCGACGCCTCGCGCAACAACCTGCTGGCGGGACGCATCGCGCCCTGGGCCATCGTCGAAACCGGCGGGCTGCATGTCGGCGTCGTCTCGGTGCTGGCGTCGGATTCGGGGGAAACCTCGTCTCCGGGGCCGACCATCGGCTTTGGCAACGAGATCGACGCCCTGCGCGCCGCCGTCGCCCAGTTGCAAGAGGAAGGCGCGGCGCCGATCATCGCGTTGACGCATACCGGCTACGCCGCCGATCAGCGCATTGCCGCGCAGGTTCCGGGACTGGCGGCCGTGGTGGGCGGGCACAGCCACACCTATCTGTCGGCCAGCGATCCGGCGCGCGAGGGCCCCTATCCGACCTGGGTCGATACGGACGCCGGCGGCATGGTTCCGGTGGTGACGGCCGGGGCCTACAGCCGGTATCTGGGGCACCTCGTGCTGGATCTCGATGAACAGAACACCCTGATCTATGCCTCGGGCGATGCGATCGAGATCAACGCCGAAGTGACCCCCGATCCCGAGATCGCCGCCTGGGTCACGGACCTGGCCGGACCGCTGGAAGAAACCCGCAATCGTCCCGTCTCGCAAGCGACGGCCGCCATCGAGGGCGACCGCACGGTCTGCCGGCAGATGGAATGTGCGATGGGCAATCTGGTTGCCGATGCGATGCTGGCGCGCGCGGCCGATCAGGGCGTGACCATCGCCATCCAGAACGGCGGCGGGCTGCGGTCCTCGATCGACGAAGGCACGATCACCATGGGCGAGGTGCTCAGCGTGCTGCCGTTCCAGAACACGCTGGCCACCTTCCAGCTGACCGGGGAGCAGGTCGTCGCGGCGCTGGAAAATGGCGTGAGCCAGCTTGCCGATGGCGCGGGCCGGTTCGCACAGGTCGCCGGGCTGCATTATACGTTCGATCCGAACGCCGACGTCGGCAGCCGGGTCAGCGACGTGATGGTCATGCGTGACGGGGCCTGGGTGCCGATCGATCCCGCGATGATCTATGGCGTGGTGTCCAACGACTTCATGCGTGGCGGCGGCGACGGCTATGCCATCTTCCGCGATGACGCGCAGAACGCCTATGACTTCGGTCCCGATCTGGCGGATGTCGTGGCCGAATATCTGGCGGCGAACCAGCCCTACACGCCCTATACCGACGGGCGCATCACCCGGCGCTAGGATCGGCGCGATGGCGAATGTCACGGCAGCGGGCCCTTCGGGGCCCGTTTTGCGTCAGGCCATCAGGCGCTGGGCGGCCTTGCGCGCGCGCTCGGCCAGCAGCCCGGCGTCGAGGCCGGTGAGCACGCCGTCGCGCACCACCTGACGTCCCTCGACGATCAGGTGCCGCACGCGGTGCGGACCGCACAGCACCAGCGCCGCCACCGGGTCCCAACTGCCCGCCGCCTGAAGTCCGCGCAGGTCCCAGATGGCGATGTCGGCGCGCTTGCCCGCTTCCAGCGAGCCCAGCTCGGTCGCGCGCCCCAGCACGGTCGCGCCGCCCAGCGTGGCGATCTCCAGCGCCTCGCGCGCGCTCATCGCGTCGGCCCCGCGCGCGACACGCTGCAACAGCATCGCCTGGCGCGCCTCGCCCATCAGGTCGCCCGCGTCATTCGAGGCCGACCCATCGACCCCCAGCCCCACGCGCACACCCGCGTCGCGCATAGGGCGCACCGGCGCGATGCCGCTGCCCAGGCGGCAGTTGGAACAGGGGCAATGCGCGACACCCGTAAGGGATCGTGCAAAGAGGTGGATCTCGGCCTCGTCCAGCTTCACGCAATGCGCGTGCCAGACATCGGCGCCGGTCCAGCCCAGGTCCTCGGCATACTGGCCGGGGCGACAGCCGAACTGGCTGAGCGAATAGGCGATGTCCTCGTCGTTCTCGGCCAGGTGGGTGTGCAGCATGACGCCCTTGTCGCGCGCCAGCAGCGCGGCATCGCGCATCAACTCGCGGCTGACCGAGAAGGGCGAGCAGGGCGCAAGCCCCACGCGCACCATCGCGTCGGGGCGGGTATCGTGAAAGGCATCGACCACGCGGATGCAGTCGTTCAGGATCGCGGCCTCGTCCTCGACCAGGGAATCGGGGGGCAGGCCGCCCCTGGATTCACCGATCGACATGGCGCCGCGCGTGGCGTGAAACCGGATGCCCACATCGGCGGCGGCGTGAATCGTATCGTCCAGCCGCGACCCGTTGGGAAAGAGATACAGGTGGTCCGACGACATCGTGCAGCCCGACAGCGCCAGTTCGGCCAGGCCCAGCTGGGTCGAGACATGCATGTCCCCGGGCGTGTAGCGCGCCCAGATCGGATAGAGCGTTTTCAGCCAGCCGAACAGCAGCGCATCCTGGCCGCCGGGCACGGCGCGGGTCAGTGTCTGATACAGGTGGTGATGGGTGTTCACCAGGCCGGGCGTCACCACGCAACCGGTGGCTTCGATGACCTCGGCACCCTCGGGGGCGGTCAGGCCAGCGCCGATGGCGGCAATGGCGCCGTCCCGGATCAGGATCGATGCACCGGACAGCTCGCGTCTCGTGCCATCCATCGTCACCACGACATCGGCGTTGCGGATCAGGGTTTGCTGCGGCATGGCGCTCTCCGGCAGAAAGACGCGGGCCCCGCCAGGGGGCCCGCGCAAGGGGTGTGTGGGGTCAGTGGTCGGCGACGGACGCGGCCGCGCGGGCATCGTCCGCGGTACCCGAGGCGCCGTTGAAGAAGATGTTCAACAGCACGGCCGAGACCGAGGCCAGCAGGATGCCCGAATCGATCAGCGGGTGGATCGCATGGGGCAGCCACATCTTGAAGTCGGGCGCGATGAGCGGGATCATCCCGAAGCCCAGCGAAATCGCCACGATGAACAGGTTGAAGCGGTTGTCCTTGAAATCGACCGCGCTGAGGATGCGAACCCCCGTCGCGGCGACCATGCCGAACATCACCAGGCCGGCACCGCCCAGGACGGCGGTCGGCAGGGCCTCGACCAGGGTCGAGATCTTCGGCACCAGACCCAGCACGATCATGATCGCGCCGCCGGTGACGGTGACCCAGCGGCTGCGGATCCCCGTGACCCCGACCAGGCCGACGTTCTGGCTGAACGAGGTGTAGGGGAAGGTGTTGAAGATCCCGCCGATCAGCGTGCCCAGACCATCGGTGCGCAGACCGGCGGTCAGCGTGTCGCGGTCGACCTTGCGGCCGGTCATCTCGCCCAGGGCCAGGAACATGCCGGTCGATTCGATCATCACGACGATCATGACCAGCACGAAGGTCACGATCATGATCGGGTCGAACAGCGGCATCCCGAAGTGGAAGGGCGGGATGACCGCGAACCAGCCGGCACCGGCCAGATGATCGAAGTTCATCTTGCCCAGGATGGCGACCAGCACGCCGCCGGCGATGATGCCGATCAGCACGGCGATATTGGCGACAAACCCCTTGGCATAGCGCGACACGGCCAGAACCACGACCAGAACCGCGACCGAGATCAGCATGTTGGTGGGGTTGGCATAGGCCGGGTTGCTCACCGAGGGGGCCAGCGCCAGACGCGCGGGGGCCTCGGGCGCACCGGGCAGGGCGCGCACGGCTTCCAGCCAGGCAGCGTGTTCGGGGTTGACCAGTTGCGGCGCGGTCGGGCCGACCGGCACGCCAAAGATCCACTGGATGCCGATCCGCATCAGCGTGACCCCGATCACCAGAATGATCGTGCCGGTGACCACGGGCGGGAAGAATTTCAGCATCCGGCTGATCAGCGGCGCGATCAGCATGCCGATGATCCCCGCGCCGATGATCGACCCGAAGATCAGGCGCGCGCCCTCTTCACCGGGGTGAGCGATGGCGATCGAGATCATCGGTCCGACCGAGGCGAAGGTCACGCCCATCATCACGGGCAGCCGCACGCCGAACCACCTGCCGATGCCCATCGACTGGATGATCGACACGATCCCGCAGACGAACAGGTCGGCCGAGATCAGGAACGCGACCTGATCGGGTTCCAGCCGCAGGACACGGCCAATGATCAAGGGGACCGCGATGGCCCCCGCATACATCACGAGAACATGTTGCAGCCCCAGCGTGAACAGCTTGGGCGGGGGCAACATCTCGTCCACGGGGTGGACTGAGGTCGACATCTCTCTGTTTCCTTTCCCTCGAGAAGGTTGGTTTTGTTCGCGCCGTCTCCACGCCCCTTCTCGAACGGCGTGGTCCGGTTAGAGTGCCCCGGGCGTGTGGAACAGGCGCCGGGGTCGTCTACCGCCCGGTTATCCCGGGTCTGGCCGGCCCGACACGACCTGCCAGGGCGTGGGGAACCGGAATTCCTGAAGGTTCGGCGTGTCACCGATGCGGTCGATCACCGCAAACAGCCCCGGCGCGGCCAGGGGGGTCAGCACCCCGTGCCAGGTGCCGCGGTGGAAATTGATCGCCTGCGCGCCATCGGTGACAAAGGCGCGCGGCTGGCCCGGTTGCCCGCCCTGGTCAGGCGCGACAATGACCAGAAAGGGATGCGCGTGCATCGGCACGAAGGCCTGGCTGCCGTCGGGGTGACGTTCGACCAGGTCGAACCCATAGGGCAGGGCGCGCGGCACGGCGTCGAAGATCGAGATGCCGGCACGCCCCTGGGGGCCGAAATCCATGCGCGCGCGGTCGTGGTGGCGGCGGCAAAGCCCCTCGTTGATGAGACGAAACGCGCCCGACGCGGCCAGCACGTCCCCAAAGGGCGCAAAGGCATCGGGTGTCAGCAGCTCGGTCGGGATGGTGCGCGTCATGCGGGCCTGCGGATGGGTTGCGAGGCCGGGGGTTTCACACCCCCGGACCCCCGTGGGATATTTGTGGCACAAAGAGGGGGCGGGTCATTGCGGCTGTCCCCGGGCCGGCTGGCCGGGATTCGACCAGGGGCCGCGCAGGCGGGCGTGGCGGTTCACGTCCTTGTAGAGCAGGTAGCGGAAGGGTTCGGGGCCGGCCGCGTAGCAGGCTTGCGGGCAATAGGCCCTGAGCCACATGAAATCGCCGGCCTCGACCTCGACCCAGTCGCGGTTCAGCTTGTAGGTCGCCTTGCCCTGCAACACATAGAGACCGTGTTCCATGACATGCGTTTCCTCGAAGGGGATCAGCCCCCCCGGCTGGAAGGTGACGATGTTCACATGCATGTCGTGCCTGAGGTCGGCGGGATCGACGAACCGCGTCGTCGCCCAGCGTCCCTGGGTGTCCGGCATCGCGACGGGCGCGATCCGGGTTTCGTTGGTGACGAACGCCTCGGGGCGGTCGAGACCCTCGGCCGGTTCCCAGATCTTGCGCACCCAGTGAAAGCGGGCGGGCGCCTGGCCGGTGGATTTCAGCGTCCAGACGCTGCCTGCCGGGATATAGGCATAGCCACCCGGGTCCAGGCTGTGCGGCTGACCGTCAATCGTCAGGGCCAGCGCGCCATGTGTGACGAACAGGACCGACTGCGCCTGCGTGTCGTTTTCCGGCCGGTCCGACCCGCCGCCCGGCTGAACCTCGACGACATATTGCGAGAAGGTTTCCGAAAAGCCGGACATCGGCCGCGCGATCAGCCAGAGCCGCGTCGCCTCCCACCCGGGCAGGAAGCTGGTGACGATGTCGCTGAAACAGCCGCGGGGGATGACGGCATAGGCCTCGGTAAAGACGGCGCGTTGGGTCATCAGGTCGGTCTGGCTGGGCAGGCCGCCTGTCGGGGCGTAATACTGGGTCACGGCAGCAGGTCCATCAGGCGCAGTTCGGCAATGCGTTCCACCTGTCTGCAGGCGGTGGCGAATTCGGTTTCGGTATCGTTCGCGATCCGGGTTTCGAAGGCGGCCATGATCGTGGCCTTGGTGTTGTCGCGCACGGCAATGATGAAGGGGAAGCCGTGTTTCTCGACATAGGCCGTGTTCAGGCGCTGGAACGAATCGCGTTCCCCGTCGGTCAGCGAATCGAGCCCGACCGAGGATTGTTCCTGCGTCGATTCGGCCGTCAGTCGCCTGGCCTGCGCCAGCTTGCCCGCCAGATCCGGGTGCGCCAGCAGAACGCCAAGGCGTTCCTCGGCCGAGGCGGAGCGGAACATCCGTGCCAGCGCGTTGTGCAGGCCGATCGCGGTGTCATGCGCCGGGCCGAGTTCCAGCGCCCAGGCGCGCTCCGCGATCCAGGGCGAATGTTCGAAGATGGACCCGTAGCGCGCGACAAAGGTGGCGCGATCCATCTGCGAGGGGCGCTCGTGGCGCCTGTGGGGATAGGTGGCCGCCCAGAAATCGGCGATCTGCGACCGCGTTGCGAACCACGCGCCGCCCTTGGCCGCGACATGGTCGAGAAACCGCAGGAAACCGGCCAGCTTGCCGGGGCGGCCGATCAGCCGGTTGTGCAGGCCGATCGACATCATCCGTCCGCCCTCGGCGTGCAGCACGTCGAAACTGTCGATCAGATACTGGCCAAAGTCCTGACCCGTCACCCAGCCGGGCGCGGTTGCAAACCGCATGTCGTTGGCTTCCAGCGTGTAGGGGATCACCAACTGGTCGCGCGCGCCGACCTCGAGCCAGTAGGGCAGGTCGTCGTCATAGGTATCGCTGATCCAGTCGAACGCGCCGGTCTCGGCCGTCAGCCGCACGGTGTTGGCGCTGCAACGGCCGGTATACCAGCCGCGCGGGGCCGTGCCGGTGACTTCTGTATGCAGGCGGATGGCCTCGGCGATCTGGGCGCGTTCCTCGGCCTCGGGCATGTCCTTGTGTTCGACCCATTTCAGGCCGTGGCTGGCGATGTCCCAACCGGCCGCCTGCATGGCGCGGACCTGTTCGGGGCTGCGCGCAAGGGCGCTGGCGACGCCATAGATCGTGAGCGGAAGATCGCGCTGCGTGAACAGCGCGTGCAGCCGCCAGAACCCCGCGCGCGCGCCGTATTCATAGATCGATTCCATGTTCCAGTGCCGTTGGCCAGGCCATGGCGCCGCGCCGGCGATGTCCGACAGGAAGGCTTCGGATTGCGCATCGCCGTGCAGCAGGCAGTTCTCGCCGCCTTCCTCATAGTTCAGCACCAGCGAAATGGCGACGCGCGCGCCGCCCGGCCAGGGGGCACGGGGCGCGCGGGGGCCATGGCCGATCATGTCTCGCGGATAGCGGGGGGCGTCGATCACGTGAGGTTCCTTGCAGTCGTCAGGGGCCCGGGGGCCGGCGTGAATTTCAGGTTAAACCAAAAGATCGTCACGTTTTTCAAAATATCACGAAAAGACCTTTGCCCGGCAGGCGGTCTGGCAATCGTGGCGTTTCCGGTCAGAATGGCGGGCGAACCCAAGGGAAAGGAACACAGCCATGGCCGGATATCTGACGACGCATGTTCTGGACACCGCGCGCGGCTGTCCCGCCCAGGGGCTGCGGATCGCTCTCTATGCCATCGAGGGTGACGAACGGCGCCTGCTGGCCGAGACGGTGACGAACGACGACGGCCGCACCGACACCCCGATCCTGCCGCATGACCGCTTTGCCACGGGCACCTATGAGCTGGTGTTCCACGCGGGCGACTATCTGCGTGCCAGCGATCAGGCCAACGAAACGCCGCTGTTTCTGGATGTGGTGCCGATCCGGTTCGGCATGGCGGATGCGCACGCGCATTATCATGTGCCGCTGCTGCTGTCGCCCTACGGATATTCGACCTATCGCGGCAGCTGACGGCTTGACGTTTGCGCGGCGGGGATTCTAGTCAAAGGGTCTGTGTATCGGAGGCATGATGCCCCAGACCCTGTTGCTGTGTGCCCCAGCCCCTGTTCAGGACACGCCCACTGGTTATCGGCTGGATGTGAAGTTTGTCGAGGGCATGCGCGCGCATCGCCGGGGATGGTCGGGCCCTGTGCATTGCGTGCTGTGGCGCGGGGCAGACGCGATCCCATTTGGCGCCGATTACACGCCCGGGGATCTGGGCTTTGACCTGACGGTTCTGGACCGCGGCGCCCCGCTGCCGGACGATGTGTTTCAGGGCACGGCGCTCGTTCTGCTTTCGGCGGACATGCGGGAATTCGTGGCGCTGGCGGCGGCGGCCCGCGATGCGGTCGTGCCGGTCGTCGCGGGCCTGGAATACACGCTGGAAACCCGGATACGGACGCTGTGGCTGGATCCCGGCCTGGGCCTGGCGCGGCGCGTGCTGCGCACGGCCAGACTGTGGCGCGGCGAACGGGCGATGGCGGAGACCCTGCGCCGGGTCGCGGGCGTGCAGTTCAACGGTTTTCCCGCATACGATGCCCATGCGCGCGGTCTGCTTCGGCCATTCCTGTATCTGGACAACCGCATGACACCGGCGCTGATGGCGACACCGGACGAGATGGTCTCCCGGGCCGACCGGTTGCGGGCCGGTGCGCCCCTGCGGCTGATCCATTCCGGACGGCTGGAGCCGATGAAAGGCGCCCAGGACCTGCTGCCCGTGATGCGCGCGCTGGCGGCGCTGGGCGTGGATGCCACCCTCGATATCTATGGCGCCGGCTCGCTCGCCGCTGACATCCGCGCCGGGCTGGATGCGTTCGACGGGCGTGTCCGGCTGCATGGACCGGTGGATTTCGAAACCGAACTGGTGCCGATCAGCCGGACGCAGGCGGATGTCTTTCTGTCCTGTCACCGGCAGTCCGATCCGTCGTGCACCTATCTCGAGGCGATGGGGTGCGGGTTGGCGATGGTCGGCTATGCGAACCGGATGTGGGCCCGTCTGTCGGCCGAGTCGCGCTCGGGTCAGGTGGCGCCGCTGGGCAAGGTGCGGGCGCTGGCCGAGTGTCTCGCCGCCTGGGACCGGGACCGCGCGGCGCTGGTCGCCAGCGCCGAGACCGGCCTGCTTTATGCCCGCCAGCATGATTTCCCGACCGAATTCGACGCCCGTATGGCGCATCTGCGCGACTGCGCGGGCCGCGACTAGACCCGCGTGCCCTGTGGCAGGTCCAGCCCGTCGACCTGCTGTGCCATGTCGGCGCGAATGCGGCTGACGATGAAATCCGCGAACAGCCGCACCTTGGGGTCGCGCAGACGGCGATGCGGCGTCAGCAGGCTGAGCGACACGGGCAAGGGGGGCGTGGCCTGTGCCACCGGCACCAGCGCACCGGTTCGCAGATGGGCCGCGACCTCGAAAATGGGTTTCAGCACGATTCCATGGCCGGCCAGCGCCCAATCTGTCAGCACTTCGCCATCGTCGGATTCATAAGGGCCCGAGATCTCGAATTTCTGTAACCCCTGAGTCGTTTGCAGGGTCCACTGGAATTCCTTTGCGCCCGGGTAGCGCAGATTGAGACAGGCGTGCTTGTCGCGGATCAGCGCCGCACCGTCCGGCGGGTTGCCATGCGCCGCGATATAGGCGGGCGCGGCACATAGCACGCGCGGGCAATCGGCGACGGCGCGCATCTTCAGCGCGCTGTCGTCGGGCATGCCCAGGTGCAGGACGGCATCCAGACCTTCGGCGGTGACATCGATGATGCGGTCGGACAGGCGCAGGCGCAGGTCGATCTGGGGATAGGTTGCCTTGAAAGCCGGCACATAGGGCCCCAGGAACCGCCGGCCCACGCCCAGCGGCGCGCCCACGAACAGCACCCCGCGCGGGTTCTGCGTCGCATCCGCCACGGCGGCTTCGGCGTCCTGGATCGCCTGCAGGATCCCCAGCGCCCCCTCATAGAACAGACGGCCGTTCTCGGTCGGTTGCAGCTTTCGCGTGGTGCGGTTGAACAGCCGCACGCCCAGATGCTTTTCAAGCTCGCTGATCCGGCCCGAGGCAACGGCGGGCGAGGTGCGCTGATCGCGGGCAGCGGCCGACATGCTGCCCAATTCGTAGACTCGCACGAACATCCGGACCATATTCACATAGGACATTTTTCGCCCCCGCTTGAAAGTCCTCAGACATTTGACGGATTATCAGAAAGACTGACCTCGGTATAGCCTTTGTCGAATCCAATGGGAGGGACAGATGTTCGAACTGGCCATAATCGGCGCCTGGGCCGAATTCGCGCTGCGCTGGCTGCATGTGGTGACGGCGATCGCCTGGATCGGCTCGTCGTTCTACTTCATCGCGCTGGACCTGGGTCTGCGCAAGGTTCCGAACCTGCCCGAAGGTGCCCACGGCGAGGAATGGCAGGTCCATGGTGGCGGGTTCTATCATATCCAGTAATACCTGGTGGCCCCAGCGACGATGCCCGAGCATCTGACCCGGTTCAAATGGAAAGCTACATGACCTGGATCTCGGGCTTCTCGCTCATGGTCATGGTCTATTACCCGGGATCGGAATTCTACCTGATCGACCCGGCGGTGATGGATCTTGCGCCCTGGCAGGCGATCGGGATCTCGATGGCGTCGCTTGCCTTTGGCTGGCTGGTCTATGACCAGATCTGCAAGCGGTTCGTGAATTCCAACCAGACGCTGGTGATGATCGCGCTGTTCGTGGTGCTTGTGGGGATGTCGTATTTCTACACATCCGTGTTCACCGGGCGGGCGGCGATGATCCACCTGGCGCTCGACGGCAACGATCATGACCGCCAACGTGTTCATGATCATCATGCCGAACCAGCGGATCGTGGTCGCCGATCTGCAAGCGGGGCGCAAACCCGATCCCAAATATGGCAAGATCGCCAAGCAGCGCAGCACGCATAACAACTATCTGACGCTTCCGGTCATCTTCCTGATGCTGTCGAACCACTACCCGCTGGCCTTTGCCACGCAATACACCTGGATCATCGGTGCCCTCGTGTTCCTGATGGGGGTTTCGATCCGGCATTACTTCAACTCGAACCACGCCCGCACCG
Organism: Rhodobacter sp.; assembly: GCA_020637555.1. Taxonomy (GTDB): domain Bacteria; phylum Pseudomonadota; class Alphaproteobacteria; order Rhodobacterales; family Rhodobacteraceae; genus Pararhodobacter. The sequence continues at coordinate 231,697 of JACKKF010000004.1, forward strand.
GCAACCCGACATGGACCTGGGCGGTGACGGCGGTGATCTTCATCCTGATCATGTGGCTGTCGGTCGCCCCCGCGATGAGCCGCGCAGAGGAGGACCTGTCGGCATTGCCGCCCTCGGTCTCGCGGTTCGCGCAGGCGGCGGATTTCGACCAGGTCTACAACACGGTGACCGGGCGCTGTTCGATGTGTCACGCCGAGATGCCGGTCTATCCGGGCATCAACTGGGCCCCCCACGGGCTGAGGCTGGAAACCCAGGCCGAAGTCGCCCGTGCCGCGCGCCTGATCTATCTGCAGGCGGGGCGCGCCCATGCCATGCCGCCGTCGAACCTGTCGTGGATGGAAGACGACGAACGCGCGCTGATCCGCCAGTGGTATCAGGGCGTGGTGGACAGCGGGCGGGGCTGAGGGACACGCGGGTTCCCGCCCGCATCCGCCCGCCGCGGTCAGGGCAATTCTGCCATCGCGGCGGTGACGCGGGGCCAGTCCGTGCCGTCCGGCAGGCCAAGTCTGATCCATTCGGTGGAATACGGAAAGATGCGCGACCAGATCGCCCTGCGGGCCAGGGCGGTTTGCGCCCGGGCTGCGTCGGGGGCGGCATAGGTGCGAAACAGCCGTGTTCCGCCAACCAGCGACCAGCCTGCTCCGCGCGCCAGTGCATCCAGCCGGGCGGCGTCGTCGGTCAGCCGGCGGGTGGTCTCCATCTGCCAGGCGGTATCACGCAGGGCCAGGGTGCCGATCTCCAGCGCGGGGCCACTGACGGCCCAGGGGCCGCACAGCGCGCCCAGCCGATCGACCAGCGCGGGGCTTCCCAGCGCAAAGCCCAGCCGCGCCCCGGCCAGGCCATAGAACTTGCCGAAACTGCGCAGGATCAGCAGGCGGTCGCCCAGATGGCGGGTCGCTGACAGCTCAGGGTGCGGGTCTGCGAAACTCTCGTCCACCACCAGAAGGCCGACCTCTTGCGACAGCGCCGCGAGGGACCGGGGCGCATAGGTCTTGCCGTCGGGGTTGTTCGGGTTCACCACCACCGCCAGATCGGCCCCCGCCAGCGCGCCCAGCGTCGGCACCTGTTCGACGCGCCATCCCTGCGACCCCAGCGCGGCGGCATGTTCGTTATAGGTGGGGCTCAGCACCCGGGCGAGGCCGGACGCGCGCAGTCGCGGATAAAGCTGGATCGCGCCCTGCGCACCCGCCAGCGGCAGAACCTGCGCGGGCTCCACGCCATAGGCCTGTGCGGCGGCCCGGGTCAGCACCGCCAACGCGGGCGCGGTCGGCAGGGCGGTCCAGGCCGATACGCTCAGGGCGGGCAGCGGATAGGGGCGGCGATTGATGCCGGTCGACAGGTCGATCCAGTCCGCACCGCCAAAGGCAGCGCGCGCCGCGTCCAGATTGCCGCCGTGATCGCGTGCCATCGGTTTCCTACCATCCCGTCATCGCGACCAGGGCCACCAGCACCGCCAGCGCCACCATCGCCCGCCGATAAAGACCCAGACCGCGCCCCAGGTCCAGCGGCGTCGGATCGGGGGCACCGGCGTTGACCCAGGGCTCAGGTGCCACCCGGTCGCCATAGATGCGCGGCCCCGACAGGCGGATTCCCAGCGCACCGGCCATCGCCGATTCCGGCCAGCCGGCATTGGGGCTTCGGTGGTTGCGGGCATCGCGCCACATGCAGGTCAGCGCCTTGGCCGGCGCGGCCGACGTCAGCGCGAACAGCACTCCGGTCAGGCGCGCGGGCAGCAGGTTGACGCCGTCGTCGATCCGGGCCGAGGCCCAGCCGAACAGCTCATACCGCGCGTTGCGGTGGCCGATCATCGAATCCAGCGTGTTGATCGCCTTGTAGGCTGCGATGCCCGGCAAGCCCAGGGCGACCCCCCAGACCAGCGGCGCCACGATTCCGTCCGAGGTGTTCTCGGCCAGGCTTTCAATGGCGGCGCGGGCGACGCCGGCCTGGTCCAGCTGGCTGGGATCGCGGCCGACGATCATCGAAACCGCATGCCGCGCCCGGGGCAGGTCGCCGGCGGCCAAGGGGCGCGCCACCGCAGCCACATGGTCATGCATCGACCGGATCGCGACCAGCGGCCAGGCCAGAATGCCCGCGATCACCGTGCCGGCCCAGCCGCCGGGTGCCATCCAGACCAGGGCAGCCGCCAGCCCGCCGGCCACGCCGGTCACCAGCAGCGCCGTCAACACCCCCTTGACCCTGCGCAGCGGCGCGCGGTTGAGACCGGCTTCCAACCCGCCGATCAGGCGGCCCAGCCAGGTCACCGGATGGCCGATGCGCAGGAACAGCGCGTTCGGCCAGCCGAATGCCAGGTCCAGCGCCATCGCCACCAGCATCGCGCCCGCGAAACTCATGCGCCGCCTCCGGCAAAGGTCAGAACGTCGGTGAAGCCGGCCTCGATCAGCGCTGCCATGACCCCGTCGGTTGCGGTGTCGGGGTCCAGGATCAGCCCGCGTGCGCTGCCGGTATGTGCGATCAGCCAGCCCTCGGCCCCCAGATCGCGCGCAAGATCGGCGGTCGGATCGCCCGATGGACCGCGCAACGCCAGGGTGCGCCGCGCCGATTCGCTGGCAAGCCCTGCCATCTGGCGCAGATTGAGGCCCTGATCCCAGCGCGCGACCAGGTCGGCAATGTCGGGAAAATCCTCGTCCTCGGCCCGGGTTCGCTGGCCAGGCCCCAGGAACCCGCCGGCCACGACGAAGCGCGGCAGCGCCGGAAGCGGGCGCAGGACCTGTCCCAGGCGCGGCGCGAACAGCAGGCGTTCCGCGCGCGGGAACATCAGCGGATCGCTGGCGCCCTCGGCCGCGACGCAGGCGCGCGCCAGGCCTTCGGCCGGGCCGTCAAAGCCCAGCAAGCGTGCCACCGCGACCAGCGCGGCGGTCGAGGACCCGGCGCCACCCCCGGGTGGCATCGTCGCGTGCAGGCGCGGCAGGTTGGCGGGCGGCGGCAGCCCCAGCGCGGCGCAGAGTGCCTGCACCCGGCGCGGCCCGATCAGCGCCGAGTCGCCTGGATCGCCCGGCTCGACCCACAGCGCGGGGCAGGGCAGCGAGACCAGTGCCAGCGGCCCCCCGGCACCAAGCCGGCCTTGCAGCAATTCTCCGAAATGCCCGTGAACGCGCAGGGGCGCGGTCGGGGCAGGGACGGGGCGGGGGTGCTGCACGATCATGCCGGTCTCTGTGCGGCCCCCACGCGCGCAGGGCAAGGGGGCATCGCGGGTTTTCGTGTCCTGCCTAAACGCAGACGCCCCCGGCACACATGTCCGGGGGCGCAGCTTGAGGGCAGAAAAGCGACCTGTGGCGTCAGAGGTTCACGTTGCGCAGGGTGCGCAGCATGGTGATGGTCTGCGCGATCAGCGGCACCGGCGATTCCGTGGCCAGGACGACGTCGCCCGCCTCGATCTGGAAGCGGCGCGCGGCAAAGAGCCCGTCGGCCGATGTCAGGTCAAAGGTGAAGATCACTTCTTCCTGCCGCGGATACGGGCCGGTTTCGCGCACCAGACTGGCGGGGTAGGTGCGCAGCACCATCACGCCTTGCAGGTCGGCGCGCGAATTCGACAGGCCGCCGATCGTGGACACCGCATCCAGGGTGTTGATGTCCTCGCGCTCGAAGTTCACCACCTCTTGGCGCCCGGTCGCGCCCAGGGCTATGTAGCTGCGGTCGTCTTCCTCGACCAGGACGCGGTCGCCCCCCCTGAGCTGGATGTCATTGCCCGGCGACGAGAACAGCTCGCTCGCGGGGATCGCATAGGCCTGGCCGGCCCGGTTCAGCCGCACCACGGGGTTGCGCAGGGACGGGCTGATGCCACCGCTTTCGGCCAGAACCGACAGGATCGTGGGGCTGATCTCGGGCAATTGCACGCGGCCGGGGCGGGCAACGCCGGTCACCACGTCGATGGTATTGCCCGACCCCGGGTTCACCGAAAGCTGCACCTGACCATCGGGCACGATGGGGGTCAGCCGGTCCTGGATCTCGCGGCGGGCCATTTCCGACGACATGCCCGACACGCGCACCTCGCCGACATAGGGCACAAAGACATGCCCCGACGCCGACACCGGCACATGGTCCATGTTCACGACGCGCTGTTCGCCCGTGGTCAGCAGCGAATCCGGCTGGCTGTCCCAGACCGAGATCGACAGCATGTCGCCGGCGCGGATGATGCGCGCGGCGGGCGAAGCGCCGGTCGTCAGCCAGTGGTGGCGCGCCTCGGGATGGGCCGTGGGCCAGCGGTCCAGGTCGGCGATCGTCTGGCGCGTGACCTCGATGACCTGAACGGTCGAATCCTCGGCGTCGGTGCCACGCAGGATCTCGCTTTGCAGCGCCGCGCCGCGCGGCATCGAGCATCCCGCAACCAGCAAGAGCGCGGCCAGGGCCAGGGTCAGATGTCGGGCGGGCCGGAACGTCGCTGCCGGAATGCTGTGTAATGTGGTCATGTGGACAATCGATCCGCCTGTAAATCCCTCGAATTCGCGCCGTCTTATCGTGACAGGTGCCCAGCTTTTCGGGCGACGCGAACGTCTGTGTGGCCGAAAGCTACAGGCGAGGTGCCCAGGCGGCAAGACAGGATCGAAACTTGTCGCCATTTGCGACCGCATTCGCGACTCATTGGACACAGTGCGCGGGCGGTTCTAGGCTTTCCGCAGAACGGGAGGGGCGTGGATGAGCGGGGATTTGCGCTATCAGGCGGATGCAGTGGTCGTGGGCGCCGGGCTGGCGGGGCTGGTCGCGGCCTGCGAACTGGCGGATCGCGGGCGGTCTGTCCTGGTTCTGGATCAGGAAGGCGCGCAGAACCTGGGCGGGCAGGCGTTCTGGTCGCTGGGCGGCCTGTTCATGGTGGACACACCCGAACAACGGCGCATGAAGATCCGCGACAGTCGGGGGCTGGCCCTGTCCGACTGGATGGGATCGGCGCAGTTCGACGGGCCGCAGGACGAATGGCCCCGGCGCGTCGCCGAGGCCTATGTGGCCTTTGCCGCCGGGCCGATGCGGGCCTGGCTGCACGGGATCGGCATGCGCTGGTTTCCGGTGGTCGGCTGGGCGGAACGGGGTGGGGGGCTGGCCACGGGGCACGGCAATTCGGTGCCCCGGTTTCACGTCACCTGGGGCACCGGGCCGGGCGTGCTGGCGCCCTTTGTCCGCATGGCGCAGGCGCACGAGGCGGCGGGGCGCCTGCGCTTCGCCTTTCGCCACCGCGCCACCGCGCTGGAGGTCCAGCGCGGCCGTGTCTGCGGGGTCAGCGGCGAGGTGCTGGAGCCAACGACCGTGGCGCGCGGCCAGCGATCGGGGCGCACGGTCGCCGGGGCCTTTCGGGTCGAGGCCGGCGCGGTCATCGTCACCTCGGGCGGGATCGGCGGCAATCTGGCGCGCGTGCGGGCGGCCTGGCCCACGGCGCGGCTGGGGCCGGCGCCGGACCGGATGGTCTGTGGCGTCCCGGCGCATGTCGATGGCGACATGATGGATGTCGCCGCGCAGGCCGGTGCCGCGCGGATCAACACCGACCGCATGTGGCACTATACCGAAGGGTTGCGAAACTGGGATCCCATCTGGCCCGATCACGGGATCCGTGTTCTGCCCGGGCCGTCCTCGATGTGGTTCGATGCGCTTGGCAAGCGGCTCGAGGCCCCCTTTCTGCCCGGGTTCGACACGCTGGGCACCCTGAAGCGGATCCTGTCGACCGGTCATGCGCATTCGTGGTTCGTCCTGAACCAGAGCATCATCAAGAAGGAATTCGCCCTGTCAGGAAGCGAGCAGAACCCCGATCTGACCTCGGGTCGGTGGGGCGCTGTGCTGCGGGCGCGACTGGGCGCGGGCGGCCGGGCCCCCGCCCCGGTCGAGGCCTTCAAGCGGCACGGCGCCGATTTCGCCGTGGCCGCGACGATCGAGGATCTGGTCGCGGGCATGAACCGCATCGGCGCCGACATGGGCGATCCACCGCTGGACGCCGGCAGCCTGCGCGCGCAGATCGAGGCCCGCGACGGCCAGATGCTGAACCCCTTTGCCAAGGATGCGCAGGTGACGGCGATCCGGGGCGCGCGCGCGTATCGTGGAGACCGTCTGATCCGCACCGCCCGACCGAACCGCGTTCTGGACCCGGCCCATGGTCCCATGATCGGCGTGCGCCTGTCGATCCTGACCCGCAAGACGCTGGGCGGCCTGCACACCGATCTCGATGGCGCGGTGCTCGATTCCGAGGGGTATCGCATCGACGGGCTGTTCGCCGCGGGTGAATGCGCCGGATTCGGCGGAGGCGGGTATCACGGCTATAACGCGCTTGAGGGCACCTTCCTGGGGGGCTGCCTGTTTTCCGGCCGCAATGCCGGCCGCGCGGCGGCGGGCTAGGCCGCGACGTCCCGCGCCAGAACCAGCGCGCGACCGTCGCAAATCAGCGTTCCATCCGCCGCGTGGCAGGTGGTTGCCAGATCGACCAGGTGCTTTTCCGGCCGCATCCGGGTGATGCGGACCCGGGCCGTCAACGCCTGATCGACGGGAGCCGGGGCATGAAACCGCAGCGACTGTTTCAGGTAATTGGTGCCGGGCCCTGGCAGGTCCACGCCCAGAAGATACGAAAACAGCGCGGCGATCAGCGGCTCGGGCACGCCCGCCATCGGTTCGGCACCCGAAAGCCGCGCAAATTCGGCACTGTCCCTGGCGGTGAACCGTCGGGTGATTTCGGCCTGGTCCCCGACGATCATGTCAGCACCGCCCGGCCCTGAAAGCACGGCGCGCCGTCCGCGACGCGCGCGGCCCGCATGTCGATGGACTCGCCCCTGTCCTCCAGCGTCAGCCGCAAGGGTTCGCCGGCAAAGGCGGGGTTCGGAAACATCATCTCCGTCACCTGCGCCTGCTGCGCGGGATAGGCGGCGCGCAGCATCGCCCACAGACGCGAATACAGCAGCATCCCGTGGCTGACCGTCCGGCCAAAGCGCGTGCGCGCGCTGAATTCCGGGTCCACATGGATCGGATTGTCATCGCCCGACAGGCGCGCGAACGTGTCGAAATCCGCCTGTGTCGGCGTCCATATCTGCGTGTGGGTCACAGCATGGCCCTCAGCTCCGGCTTGCGCACCTTTCCGGCGGCGGTGCGGGGAAAGTCATCCACCACCCGCCAGGCGCGGGGAATCTTGTATCCCGCGAGCCGGTCGCGCAGCCAGGGCCCCAGCGTTTCGATGTCGATCGTCGCGCCGGGCCGCGCGATCAGAAAGGCGGCGCCGGTCTCGCCCCAGCGATCATCGGTCATGCCGACGACAGCGGCTTCGAGGATAGCGGGATGCGTGATCAGGACGCGCTCGACTTCGGCGGGATAGACGTTCTCGCCGCCGGAAATATACATGTCCTTGATGCGGTCGACGATGCGGTAATAGCCCTCCGCATCGCGTGCCGCCACATCACCGGACCTGAGCCAGCCATCCGGCGTGAAACTGGCGGCGGTGGCCTGGGGGTTGTCCAGATAGCCCGGTGTGACCGAGGGACCCCGCAGCAGCAACTCGCCGGTGCCGGCCAGACCGTCCGGCACGCCGTCCAGCCGGGCCTCGGTCAGGAGCTGCGGCTTGCCGACCGAACCGATCCGTTCCACCGCTGCCGTCCGGTCGATCAGAAAGCCGGTCGGTCCGGTTTCGGTCATGCCGAAGCCGTTGCAGATCGGCGCGCCGCGGTCGGCAAAGAACCGGATCGTCGCCTCGGGCAGGGCGGCGCCGCCACAGGCCCAGCCGCGCAAACGCGCCAGGTCGACGCCGGACAGGTCCAACTGCATCAGGGCCTGATAGATGGCCGGAACGCCGAAGAACTGCGTGACCGCGCCCGAGGCCACCAGATCGACCAGCGCGGGCGCATCGAACTTGCGCAAGACCAGACTGGCGCCCCCCCAGAGAAACAGCGGCAGGGTAAACAGGTTGATCCCGGCGGTGTGGAACAGCGGCAGGAAATTGACGCTGCGGTCGTCCGGGGTCAGGGCCATCGCCTGGGCGATGTTCATCGCGTTCGCCATCGCCATGCGCGGCGTCTGGATCACCGCCTTCGGCAGACCCGTGGTGCCCGAGGTGAAGAGCACATACCACGGCGCGTCCTCGTCAACCGGGGTGGGGGGAAGGGGCGTGCAGTCCGGCACCCGCAGATCCATGAGCGGCAGGCCCAGCTGCGCGGCGGCATCGGCGAAGGTGTCGTCATGCAGGACCAGCGTGCAGGCGACGCTTTCCAGAACCGGAGTCAGCTCGGCAATCGGCTGGCGCCAGTTCAACGGCGCCAGGATCACCTCGGCTTTCTGGCAGGCGAACAACGCGACAAAGAACTCGGGCCGGTTGTGGCACAGGATGGCCACCCGCGCACCGCGCGGCACACGGTCGCGCAGGGCGCGCGCCATCCGTGCGGCGGCGTTGTCGATGCGCGCAAAGCTCCAGGTTTCGCCGGTCTCGTGGTCGGTAAAGGCCAGCCTGTCGGGGCTGAGGGCCGCGCGACGGGCGGCGAAATCGGGCAGGTTTCCCATCTCACGTTCCCATCGTGGCAAGGAACCGCGCCATGCCGGCACGGGTTTCGGGGTGCGCGATCCGCGCCAGAAAGGCGGCTTTCTCGGCCTCAAGCGCGGGGGCGAGATCGTCGGCCAAAAGCCGTTTCATCGCCGCCATGCTGCCCGCGTCATGCGATGCCAGCGTATCCAGCCAGCCCGCGATCACGCCGTCCGGATCGTCGCTGACGGCCTGCGCCAGGCCCAGCTCCAGCGCCGCCGGTGCCGTGATGCGCCGGTTCAGGACATGCAGCGCCCGCACCCGGTGGGCGCCGATGCGGTCGGCCAGCATTCGGGTCCAGCCGCCATCGGGGGCAAAGCCCACCACCGCGTAGAAGGGCTGCACAAAGGCATCGGGGGTCATGACCGTCAGATCGGCAGCCAGGACCAGCCCCAGCGCGCCGCCGGTCAGGGCGCCCTGCACCCGGGCAATGACCGGGCAGGGCAGCGCCGCCAGCCGCAGGATCGCGGCATTCAGCGCGCCCAGCGTCCGGTCGGCATAGGCGTGACCACGGCCTGCCGCCACTTCATCGGCGAAACGCGCGACATCGCCGCCGGTCGAAAAATGCCGACCCGCGCCCGACAGGATCAGCGCGCGCGGCGAGTCGAGCCGGTCCAGCGCCTCCAGCAGATCCTCGAGCAGGTCAGCGGTCAGGGCGTTGGCGCGCTCGGGCCGGGCCAGCAACAGCCGGGCAATCCCCGCCTCGTGGCTGAGCACGGCCATGGTCACGGTTTCAACCCGCGTTCCAGCATGTCAAAGACCTGGTCCACGACATGATCCAGATCGGCGTCGGTTTCCCAGATGGCAAATCGTTCGCCCAGGATCACCGCCAATCCCATCAGCGCCCAGGCGCGCACCTCGGCATCGCCGGGGCGGACCTCGCCTTCGCGTTCGGCGGCCACGAGGTTCTGCGCGTAGCCCTTGGCGAAGGTGGTATAATGCGCGCGATAGGCATCGGGCGCGACCGAACGCGCCTCCATCACGATGTTGTAGAGTGCGGGCCGTTCCGCGACAAAGGCCAGGAAGGCCCGCAACCCCCGGCGCTCGGCCGTCAGCCGGTCAGGGGCGTCGGCGGTCGCCTCGGTCAGGAAGGCGCGGGTGAGGCGGCTCATTTCCAGCACAAGTTCGCGAAAGACCTCGTCCTTGGACTGGAAGTAGATGTAGAATGTGCCCTGCGCGATGCCCGCCTTTCGGGTGATGTCCGCAATCGACGCGGCGGCAAAGCCGGTCTCGCCGATCACCACCTCGGCGGCTCGCAGGATCGCATCGCGCGTGTCCTGACCGCGCCGGGTGCGGGGACGGGCCGAGGGTTGGCGGCTGGTCGAGGCGTCGGGCATCGGCTTTCCTGAAACATGAATCATTTGTCATATTGAGCCTGACGCCGGGCGAGTCAAGCCCCGCGCGCGCCCCGAATCCCCGCTGCGGGGGCGCGGTTTCGTGCTATTCTGGGGGTGCGTGAACAGGAAAGGGCCGGATCATGGGCGAGAAGGTGACCGTGTTGGTCGGAACCGGAAAGGGCGTCTTCTTGCTGGAATCGGACGCCGACCGACAGACCTGGACCCAGCGCGGGCCTTTCTGCGACGGCTGGCCGGCCAGCCATGTGCTGGGCGATCCCGACACCGGCACGATCTGGGCGGCCTGTGGTGGCGAATGGCAGGGCAACGCCGTCTGGCGCAGCGATGATGGCGGCGAAACCTGGACGAAAGCCTTGCTGGCGAACGGCCACATGGATCACATGCTGGCCAGCGACGAGACCTTTCGCAAGATGCTGGGGCGCGGCCCGGATCCGGACGCGCCGTTCAAGGGGCAGATCCAGGCGATCTGGGCGCTGGGCCGCGTCGGCGACACGCTATATGCCGGGGCGAAGCCGGCCGCGCTGTTCGCCAGCCGCGACCGCGGCGACACCTGGCATCGGGTCGAGGGGCTGTCGACCCACCCCTCGGCCGCGAGCTGGCAACCGGGGGGCGCGGGGCTGGTTCTGCACACCATCCTGGGCGAGGGCGACAAGCTGTGGGTGGCGATCTCGGCCGCCGGGGTCTTTGCCAGCGAGGACGGCGGCGAGACCTGGGAACAGCGCAATCGCCGCAGCAACCAGTCGGCCACACCTGATCCGATCACCGGGGAATGCGGCTATGATGTCGGGCTGTGCGTGCACAACATGGTGCGCGCGGCGGATGGGTCGGTTCTGTACATGCAGAACCATCAGGGCGTGTTCCGCAGCCGCGACGAGGGCCGCAACTGGGACGAGGTGACCGAGGGGCTGCCGACGAATTTCGGCTTTCCCATCGCGGTGCATCCGCAGGACCCGGACACGGTCTATGTCATCCCCTTGATGGAATGGGGCGGCCGCTATCCGCCGGGGGCCCGGGCCGCCGTCTGGCGGTCCCGCCAGGCGGGCGAGGGCTGGGAACCCCAGCGTCAGGGGTTGCCGGACAACGCCTATTTCACGGTCCTGAGGCAGGCCATGGCCACGGACCGGGCGGATCGGGCGGGGCTGTATTTCGGCACCAATTCGGGCAGTGTCTTTGCCTCGACCGATGCGGGCGAGACCTGGACCGAAATCGCCCGCCACCTGCCCAACGTGCTGGGCGTCGAGGTCATGCATCAGGTCTGATCGGGCACGGCGGCGATGCTGCGTGCGCGCCGGGCCGGGGTCAGGGCGATGGCGGTCAGGACCAGCACGCAGGACACCGCCTGCGCCGTGGTCAGGGGTTCGCCAAAGGCCAGCCAGCCGACGGCGAACATCACCGGCAGTTCGATGCTGCCGGCCATCGCCGTGCGCGCGGTGCCGACGATGGGCGAACAGATGGTATAGATCAGTTGCGGCACCAGCGCCGTGCCCAGGCCGATACCCAGCACCATCAGCCACCCCTGCGTGCCCGACGGCAACAGGCCCTGAACCGGGGTTCCCAGCGCCAGGGGCAGCAACCCCAGAACCGACCCCATCGAGACGATCCCGATCCGGGCAAGCGCCGGGATCGGGGTCATCTTGTGGACCAGCACGCTGATCCCCAGCCCAAACCCCGCGGGGGCGGCCAGCGACAGCAGCAGCAGCGGAATCAGCGCCGGATCCACCGCGCCGGGGGTCATCACGACAGCGGCCGCGACAACGATCATCGCCGCCGCCAGGATCGCTCTGGGCGCCGGGCGTTCGCGAAACAGAAGCCCGCTGATCGCCAGGGTGAACGCCGGATAGGTCATGTAGAGAACGCCCGCGGTCGAAACGGGCACGACCTCGATCGCGCGGACATAGGCGACCCAGCCCAGCGCCATGACGATCCCGGTGCCCAGGCCCCACAGAAGCACCGGCCAAAGCCGTCGCCAGCGCCAGACGATCGGCGCCAGAACCACCGAGGCCAGCACATAGCGATACAGCGCGACCGCATGGGGGGCCATGCCGGAATCGGTCAGGCCGCGCGCGAACAGGGGCACCAGTCCGAACCCGACCGACGCCGCGACGACGCCAAGCGTGGCCAGACCGACGCGCGCCGGATCGAGGGTTTGACGATGTTGCATGTCAGCGTCATAGCACGCGGCCGGGCTTCTGAACAGTCCTGTCCAGAAACTCAGCCCGGGGCGTTTTCCAACCGGATCGCGACCCCGTGCGGCGTGGCATGGGCGGCATCCTGCCAGCGGTTGGCGAGGGCCGTGACCTCGTCGGGCGGGGCGATGCCGCACTGGGCCAGCATCCCTTCGAGCGCCTGAACCCAGGCGTCCCAATAGCCGACCCCTGCGGCAAGGCGCGCGCCGAACGCCCGCGTCCACGCGTCCCAGGTGAAAAGCCCGCCATCGCTGAGGGCGACAGTCAGGCCAAAGACCTGCGCCTGCCAGGGCGCGTCGAACGGGGTTTCGGGGGTGTCAGGCCTGGTCAAGATATCCCTCCCACAGATCGGCGCTGATGGTCAGGCCGGGTTCGCCATCCTCGCCCCAGACCTCGCGCCCGTCGAACACCACGGTGTAAAGCCGCTGCGGACGTTCGCCCAGGCCATGGGCATTCGCATCGGGCAGGACAAAGCCGCCATGCACCGTTTCGATGACGCCCGTGTGCCCGGCCAGATAGCGCGGCAGGCGGGTGTGGGTGCGGGGATGGGCGTTCTTCGCGCGGACGCGCTGCCCGACGGCAAAGCGTGGCGCGCCGTCCAGGGGTCTGTCGCAGGGGGTGCCGCGGGCCAGCGCGGCGGGCACGGCCTCAGGGCGCAGCCGGCGCGGATCGGGGGACTGCGCGGCCGCGACCCCGGTTTCCAGCTCGAGTTCCGAGATCAGATCGTGCCGCGTCAGCAGGACTTCGAGCGCGCGGATCCAGATCTCGTAATAGCTGGCGTTGTAATAGACCGCCGGTGGCAGGCTCTCGCGGGCATGGCGGCTTTCGTCCAGTGACCAGCGCCCCAGCGCCCCTGCACACAGCGTCAGGCCCAGGGCACGTTCTTCCCAGGGGGCGTGGAACAGGGGTTCATTCGTTTCGGGCGCAACCGGGCCAAAGCCCATCGCGCCCCCCAGATCCTGCGGCCCGTTCATTGCGGCGCCTGCGCGATACCGGTCCCCACCATGCTGTCGCGGGTGACCAGCGTGGCCAGGCGCTCGGCGGACCAGCCCTCGGTCCCGGCGGGACGCAGGGGCACGACCAGATAGCGCAGCTCGGCGGTGGAATCCCATACGCGCACCTGGCACTCGGGCGGCAGATCAAGCCCGAACTCCGCCAGGACCGCGCGCGGTTCGATCACCACGCGCGAGCGATAGGCCGGCGATTTGTACCAGACCGGCGGCAGGCCCAGCAGCGTCCACGGATAGCAAGAGCACAGGGTGCAGACGACGACATTGTGGGTCTGCGGCGTGTTGAACACCGCCTGCACATGTTCGCCCTGCCGCCCGGTGAACCCCATGGACCCGACCGCGGCCGTCGCATCGCGCGCCAGCCAGTCGGCAAAGGCCGGGTCGGTCCAGGCCCGGGCGACGACGGCGGCACCGTTCCGGGGCCCGACCTTGTGCGCGTAGGTTTCGACAATCACGTCGATGGCCGCGGGGTCGACCAGGCCCTTGCGGGTGAGGATCGTCTCCAGCGCCCGCACGCGGGCGTCCATCGGGTCCAGGTGGTTGTCATGATGCGGATGGTCGTGCGGCATGGCGGGGGTCCTTTCTCGCCGCCATGCTAGGCCATTCGCGCGCCGGTGCAAGCACCGCGGTCAGGCGGTCGCCAGCCCGCCGGCGCCCTGCCCGGGTCGGCTGCGCAGCAAGATCACCACCATCACCGCGATGTTCATCAGGTTCCAGGCAATGCCATTGACGAAGGCCATCGCATAGCTGCCGGTCACGTCGTAGATCCAGCCCGACATCCAGCCCCCCAGCGCCATGCCCAGGATCGTCGCCATGATGACGAACCCGGTGCGCGTGCCGGCTTCGCGCGCGGGCATCGTCTCGCGCACGATGATGGCATAGGCGGGGACGATGCCGCCCTGGCTCAACCCGAAGATCAGGCTGACGACATAGAGCGAGGTCATCCCGTCCGACGGCAGATACAGGATCAGGCCGATCATCTGCCCGACAGAGCCGATCAGCAGCGTCGGAATGCCGCCGAGCCGATCGGTGATCAGCCCGGACAGCAGGCGGGAGACCACCCCCCCCATCAGCATCACGCTGAGCATCTGCGACCCCACGACCGGCCCATAGCCGAGGTCCACGCAGAAGGCGACCAGATGAACCTGCGGCATCGACATGGCGACGCAGCAGCCGATCCCCGCCAGACCCAGCATCCACATCATCGTGGTCGGCGCAAAGGGCGGGCGGCGCGGTGTCAGGCCGGTCGCTTGCGCGGCGGCGGTCAGGTTCTCCTCGGGGACGCGGCGGCGCAACAATTGTGCGGCCGGGATCACCACCACCGGCACCAGGGCCGCCAGCACCCAGCAGACGCCCCGCCAACCCTGGGTCTGCAAGACGCCCGAAAGCGCGACGGGCCAGATCGCCCCGGCCAGGTAGTTGCCGCTGGCGGCAATCGCCACGGCGATTCCGCGACGCCGCCGGAACCACAGCGAAATATCGGCCAGCAGCGGTCCAAAGAACACCGCGGTGCCCAGGCCGATCAGCAGCTGTGCCATCGACAGCAGCCAGATCGTCGGGCTGATGGCGGCCAGGACATAGCCCAGCGCCGACAGCAGCGCCGCGCCGGTCAGCGCCTTGCTGACGCCCCAGCGGTCCACCGCGCGGCCCATGATCAGGTTGCCCAGCGCGAACCCGGCCATGGTCAGGGTATAGGGGACCGACGCCGCGCCGCGCCCCCCGCCGAATTCGGACTGGACGGACGGCATCAGCGCGATGATCGACCACATGCCGACGTTGCCGACGGTGGCGATACCCAGCGACAGGACCAGGCGGGTCCAGGAATAGCGGCTGTCGAGAATCGTGTTCATCCGCGCACCCTAGGGCGGCGCCGGCGATGCTGCCAGCGCAAATTTCGCAGGTTAAAGGACGCCGATCAGGTCCGGCAGTGCCGCCAGGTCGCGCAGCACATGGGCGGGCCGCCCCGGCAGGCGGTCCAGAGGCGCGCCCTCGCGGTTCACCCAGACCGTGACGAAACCGTAGGCCGCGCCCGCCGCCGCGTCCCAGCCGTTCGACGACACGAACAGCACCTGGTCGGGGGGCAGATGCAGCGTCGCGCCCACCAGGTCATAGACCGCGCGGGCAGGCTTGAAGACACCGACGCTTTCAACCGACAGCAAGGCCTCGAACCGGGTGTCCAGTCCCGCCGATCCGACCGCGCCGGACAGCATGCCCGGCGAGCCGTTCGAAAGGATCGCCAGCCGGCGTCCCTGCGCTGCCAGGGCGTCCAGCATCGCGGGCACCTCGGGAAAGGCCGACAGCTCCCAATACAGGGCCAGCAGCCGGTCGCGCAGCGCCGGGTCGTCCAGCCCCGCCGCCTCGAGCGCCCAGTCCAGGGCCTCTTGCGTGACCTGCCAGAAATCGCAGTGATCCCCCGCAACGGCCCGCAGCCAGGAATACTCCAGTTGCTTGCGGCGCCAGTCGGCGGCGATCTGCGGCCAACGCCCGGCCCAGCGGGCGCTGCCGGGTTCGGCCGCCGCGGTCCGCGCCGCTGCCCCCACATCGAACAACGTGCCATAGGCATCAAAGACACAGGCGTCGATCATCGCGTTCCTCCTTCGCGGTCCCGGGTCCGCAGCATGGATCAGGGTTGAGGAAAGGTTAACGCCCCATCTTTGTGCCGGAAATATCCCGGGGGGTGAATTTGCGCAGCAAAGAGGGGGGCAGCGCCCCCCTGCGCCGGGTTCTCAGGCGCTGGCGAGGACGTTCTGGATCGCCGCCGCGACCGCGTCCGGGTCCTCGAGATGCGGCGCATGACCACAGCCGGCCAGGACCCGCGCCTGACCCTCGGGCGCGGTGCGGGCGATCCAGGCGCCGGTTGCCGGGGGGTAGACCCGGCTCTGCGCGCCGTGAATGGCCAGCAGCGGGACGGTGATCGCCGGGATCGCGTCGCGCAGGTCCTCGGCCGTCAGCGAATCCCAGAAGGCGGCCATGGCCATCGGATCCTGGGCACGGATCAGACGCTCGGCCTCGATGGCCGTCAGGGCGGCGCACCCCTCGGGATCGGCGAACATGCCCTGTGCGATGGCCCGCGCGGCGCCCGGCCAGTCGCTGCGAAAGCGCGCGGCACCGCGCGCGGCCTTGTCCGCGTTCTGTCCCCGCATGGCAAAGTCCCAGCCCGGCGCCGGCAAGGGGCGTGGCGACATGTCCAGCGAGACCATGCGCGCGATTCCGGTCCCCCCCTGCGCCAGATAGCGCCAGCCGATCAGGGCGCCCAGCGACCAGCCCACAAGCGTCGCGTCGTGCAGGCCCTCGGCCTGGATCAGATCGCGCAGCAGGGACACACCGCCGGCCATGTCCGGCGCATGCCCGGTCGTGCCGCCATGGCCGGGCAGGTCGGGGGCCAGGCTGGCGGCGCCCAGCCGCCCGGCGACCGGTGCCCAGATTGCCCCCGTCATCGTCCAGCCATGCAGGAAGATCACGGGCGGACCCGCGCCCCAGCGATGCAGGCGGACCC
Organism: Rhodobacter sp.; assembly: GCA_020637555.1. GTDB lineage: Bacteria > Pseudomonadota > Alphaproteobacteria > Rhodobacterales > Rhodobacteraceae > Pararhodobacter. Next base: position 248,235 of record JACKKF010000004.1, read on the forward strand.
TCACCGCGTGCCCCTGAGCCTGCCGACGATGCCGGTGGGGAAGAAATAGACCGACAGGATGAACAGCACGCCCAGCCACAGCAACCAGCGATCCGGGCTGAGCAGATCGGGGATCAGGGGCAGCGCCGAGGTCGCCTCGGACAGCCCGCCCATCAGTTCCTTGAGATAGTTCTGGGCCAGAACGAAGATCGCCGTGCCGACGACCGCGCCATACATCGTGCCCATGCCCCCGATCACCACGATCAGCAGGATGTCCATCATCAGTTCCATGCCCAGCGTGGTCGACGGGCCGACATAGCGCAGCCAGATGGCGAACAGCGATCCCGCCAGGGCCGCGATCATCGCCGACAGGCAGGTCGCCACGGCGCGATAGACGACGACCCGATAGCCGATCGCCTCGGCGCGAAAGGCGTTTTCGCGGATGGCCAGCATCACCCGGCCAAAGGGCGAGTTGACGATCCGCAACATGACCAGGAACAGCGCCAGGCACCCGGTAAAGACCAGGTAATAGTTCAGGATCTTCCCGGTGATGCGCAGGCCGAACACCTCGCCCATGCGGAAGGCCGGGGTCAGTTCGCGCGGGATCCGCAGGTTCATCCCGTCCTCGCCGCCGGTATAGGCCGACAGCTGGCTGACCAGCACCGCTACGGCCGAGGCGATCGCCAGCGTGATCATCGCAAAGAAGATCGCCCGCACCCGCAGGGACAGCAGCGCCACCAGCAACGCGACGATCCCCGCCGCGATCAGTCCCGCCAGGGCGCCCAGGGCCAGCGCGTCATATCCGGGCCCCATCCGGTCCGCCGCGATCGCCACGCCATAGGCGCCCATGCCGAAGAACATGGTGTGCGCGAAGCTGACGATGCCGCCATAGCCCAGCAGCAGGTCATAACTGGCGACAAGGACAATCACCACGCAGATGCGTGCCGCGGTTTCCAGGCTGCGCGAGCCGGGAAAGAGAAACGGCGCAAAGGCCAGTGCCAGCAGGATCAGCGCCAGCAACAGGGCCAGCACGCGGCTTCTGGGGGCGTCGCCGGAAAGCAGTCGCATCATGGTCTGGGACCTCGGTCGTCGAAAACGGGGGCGGTGCGGGGGCAGGGGCGGTCCAGGGCGACGGCCAGCGGACCGCCACCACGCGCCGGGCGAAGGAACACGGGCGCGCTCATCCTTTCGCCTTGACCACGGGCACCATGCCCATCGGTCGCCACATCAGGATCGCCACCATCAGCGCGATGTTCGAGATCAGCGCCAGTTTCGGTTCCAGAAAGGCCGCGTAATTCTGCACCAGCCCGACTGTCAGGGCGCCGATGAAGCAGCCTTCGACCGATCCCAGCCCGCCGATGATGACCACGATGAACACCAGGATCATGATCTCGTTGCCCATGGGCGCGGTGATCACCTCCTGATAAAGCGCCCACATCACGCCGCCCAGCCCGGCCAGCGCCGACCCGGCGACAAAGACGCCGACGAAAACGCGGGTGATGTTGTAGCCCATCGCCTGCACCATTTCGGGGTTCTCGACCCCGGCGCGCACGATCAGACCCAGCTTCGTGCGCCTGAGCACCAGCCTGAGCGCCAGGAACACCGCCAACCCGACCGCCACCGCCAGCACGCGGTATTTTTCCAGCGCGGCCCCGGCAAAGGTGAACGCGCCTTTCAGCGTCTCGGGCCGGGCAATGACGATCTCGTGGCCGCCCCAGATCACATAGATCAGCTGTTCGGCCACGATCAGCCCGCCCATCGTCACCAGGATCTGCTTCAGGTGGCTGCCATAGACCGGCCGCACGATCACCCGCTCAAAGGCCCAGCCCATGCCGCCGGTGACGACCATCGCCGCAAGAACCGCGCCCGCCACGGCCAGCAGGTTCAGCAGAAGCGACGGCGCGCCGGTCATCGCCCCCAGCGCCAGCAGCACCGAGGTGCCGACGAACGCCCCGAACGAGATGAACGCGCCGTGCCCGAAGTTGATGACATCCATCAGGCCGAACACCAGCGTCATGCCCGAGGCGATGACAAAGATCATCATCCCCATCGCCAGCCCCGAGACCGTGAGCGTCAGCCACGACGAGGTTGCCGGAATCGCCAGGAAGCCCAGCAGGATCAGCACCGGCACCAGCAGCACCGGCAGCCAGGGTTTCAGGCGTTCGGCCAGGGGCAGGCGGGTGATCGTGGGGGCGTGGGAGGGGGCCGTGTTGCTCATGCGCTTTCCATCTTCAGGCCCATCAGGCGCTCTTGCAGGGTGGTGTCGCCGGCCAGGTCCGCCATGGTGCCGGTCCAGGTGATCCGGCCGTCGTCCATGACCGCGACATGATCGCCCAGCGCGCGGGCCAGGGAAAAGTTCTGCTCGACCATCAGGATCGAGGCGCCGCGTTCCTTCAGATCCTTGAGGGCCCGTGCCAGGGTTGCGACAATGGCCGGGGCCAACCCTTTCGAGGGTTCGTCGATCAGGTAGAGTTCCCGGTCCTCGATCATCGCGCGGGCGACCGACAGCATCTGTTTCTGGCCACCGGACAGCGTGCCGGCGGGCGAATGCCAGAAGGTCCTGAGCGCGGGAAACGCCGCAAAGATCCACTCCAGCCGCTCGGGGATCGGTTGACCGGACAAGGCGGCCAGGCGGATGTTCTCCTCGACCGTCAGATCGGAAAAGATGCCCATGTCCTCGGGCACGAAACCGATGCCGCGCCGTGCGATCTGCGCCGGGTTCAGGCCCTGGATATGCGCCCCGTCCAGCAGGATTTCACCGGCATGGGGCTGCCACAGGCCCATGATCGTGCGCAAGGTCGTCGTCTTTCCCGCGCCGTTGCGGCCCAAAAGCATCGTCACCAGCCGCGCGGCACCACCAGATCGACGCCGTGCAGGATGTGATATTGGGCGATGTCGGTCTTGACGCCGGTCAGCGTGAGGATCGGTTCAGACATCGGTCAGTTCCTTGCCCAGATAGGCCTCCTGCACCACGTCCGAGGCCATCACCTCGGCCGGGGGGCCGTCGGCGACCAGCGCCCCGTTGTGCAGGACGATGATCCGGTCGGCCAGGCTGCGGATCACGTCCATCTTGTGTTCGACCAGCAGGACGGTGGCCTGCGCGTCGGCCTTGATCCCGGCGATCAGGTCCAGGATGACGGGCGCTTCCTCGACCGACATGCCGGCGGTCGGTTCATCGAACATGAAGACGCGCGGTTTCAGCGCGATCATCGCCGCGACCTCGAGCTTGCGCTGATCGCCGTGCGACAGGGCCGCGACGGTCTGATTGGCCAGATGGGTCAGGCGCACGCGCTCCAGCACCTGTTCGGCCTGGTCGATCAGATCGCGGTGACCCTGCGCCATGGTCCACAGGTTGAACCCGCGCCGCGCCCGCGCCTGCACCACCAGACGCACGTTTTCCAGCACCGTCAGGCGCGGAAACAGGTTGGTCAGCTGAAAGGCCCGGCCCAGGCCGGCCTCGGTCCGGGCGGATACCGGCAGGCGGGTGATGTCCTGTCCCAGCAGTTCGACGCGGCCGGCAGTGGCGCGGATCTGGCCCGAGATCAGGTTGAAATAGGTGGTCTTGCCCGCCCCGTTCGGCCCGACGATGGCGGTCAGCTCCCCCGGCGTGAAGGCGCAGGAGACGGCATCGACGGCGACATGGCCGCCAAAGCGCACGGTCAGGTCATGCGTGACCAGCGAGGGTTGCGGCATCGGGCACCTCGGGCGGAACGTGAGGACGGGAAAACGGTTCGAGAGACGGTTCGGAAGACGGGGCGCCACGCGGCGCGGCGCCCCGGAAACGGAGAGTCCCGGCGATCAGCGCGTGTTGCGGATCGGGATATCCATCATGTCGGGCGTGATCTCGCGCACCAGTTCCGGGATCGCCCATTCCACGTTCGGATCGACACGGATGCGGAAGTGATACATCGACTGCATCGCCTGGTGATCTTCGGGGCGGAACCACATCTCGCCCTTGGGGGTCTGGAAGTGCATCCCTTCCATCGCCGCGATCAGCTCTTCGGTATCGGTCGAGCCGCCGGTGGCGCGCAGGGCCTCGACCACGGCGATGCCCGCGGCCATGCCGCCTGCGGTGAAGAAGTCGGGCGGCGTGCCGAAGCGCGCCATGTGCTGTTCCACCAGCCAGTCGTTCACCGGGTTGTGCGGGATTTCATAGTAGTAATAGGTCGCGCCTTCCATCCCCGGGAAGTCCTTGTAGGCGACCAGCGCGGGCAGGATGTTGCCGCCCGTGGCCAGATGGATGCCAAAGCGTTCGGGATCCATCGCCTCGATCCGGCCCATCGGGTTGCCGCCACCGGCCCAGATCACGAACAGGCGGCGGTCGCCCTCGTGTTCTTGCAGCGCGTTGAAGATGCGCTCGGCCGCGGCGGTGAAATCGGTGGTGTCGGTGGGGACGTATTCCTCATGCACCAGTTGCGCGGGCGTGCCGGCCAGCGCCTCGCGGAAGGCGGCGATGCCGTCGCGGCCAAAGGCATAATCCTGCGCCAGCGTGGCGACGACCGTGCCCTCGTTGCCCAGCGCGATCGCGTTCGAAATGGCGTCCTGGCTGGAGTTGCGGCCGGTGCGGAAGATGTAGCGGTTCCAGTCGCTGCCGGTAATCGAATCGGCCACGGCGGGTTCGACCAGCAGGATGCGTTCGTATTCCTCGGCCACCGGCAGCATGGCCAGCGCAACGCCCGAACTGGTCGGACCGATGGCAATGGCGGCGTCGTCGTCGCCAAACGCCTGCGCCAGCAGGGCGCGACCCAGGTCAGGGCGCAGCTGGCTGTCGTATTCGGTGACCACCAGGTCATTGCCGTCCACCTGCATGGTGCCGTTGGTGGCGTATTCCAGGCCCAGCATCAGGCCGGTCTGGCTCTGCGCGGCATAGGCCTCGAGTGCGCCGGTCATGTCGTGAATGTGGGCGATGCGGATCTCGTCGGCCATCGCGGGGGCGGTGGCCAGCGCGGCGAAAGCGGCGCTCAGAAGCAGTCTCATGGTAACCTCCCAGTCGCAAACATGAACGATGAGTCATGTTTCATGAATGGATGCCTGCGACCGGGTCTTGTGTCAAGGGTCCATTGCCTTTGGGGCTGACATTGCCGCCGGACTGGGCCATACCAAAGGCAGGACAGAGCGGAGTCGACGATGCGGCGGACAACCTTGACAAACGGGCCTGCGACATGAGCGCGACCCTGTTCCCCGTGCCGCCGGTTCCCGTTGTCGCGGTGCGCGGCGAAAGCGCCGGCTACCCGGTGCTGCGGGTGTTCTGCGTGGGACGCAACTATGCCGCCCACGCGGCCGAGATGGGGGTCGAGGTCGATCGCGAGGCGCCGTTCTATTTCACCAAGTCGCCGGCCCATGTGGTGCCCTCGGGCGTGACGGTTCCCTATCCGCCCGGCACCGAGGATTACCATCACGAGATGGAACTGGCCTTTGCGCTGGGCGCCCCGCTGTTTCGGGCATCGCGCGAACAGGCTGCGGCGGCGATCTATGCCTATGGGTGCGCGCTGGACATGACGCGGCGCGATTTGCAGGGGCAGGCCAAGGACAAGCGTCGCCCCTGGGACCTGGGCAAGGATTTCGAAAACGCGGCCGTGCTGGCCGAAATGACGCGCGCGGCGGCGTTCGGCCCGGTCGGCGGGCAACGCATCCATCTGACGGTCAATGGCCAGACCCGGCAGGATTCCGAGTTGTCGCTGATGATCCACAGCTGCGTGGACGTGCTGGTCCATTTGTCACGGTACTATCACCTTGGCCCGGGCGACATGATCCTGACCGGCACGCCCGAGGGCGTCGGCCCGGTTCATCCCGGCGACGTGCTGGAAGGGGGCATCGACGGGCTGACGCCGGTGCGGTTGACGATCGGCGCGGCGGACTGACAGCGTGCGGCGCCGATCAGGCAGGAAACGGGGGCATCATGCGGTTTCACGGATATTTTCGCAGTTCCAGCAGTTATCGTTGCCGGATCGCGTTCAACCTAAAGGGACTGTCCTATGACTTTGTGCCGGTGCATCTGGTCAAGGACGGTGGCCAGCAGAGAGGCGCGGCCTATCGGGCGCTGAACCCGCAGGGGCTGGTGCCCACGCTTGAGGTCGACGGACATGTCCTGACGCAATCGCCGGCGATTCTGGAATGGCTGGAGGAAGCGCACCCCACACCCGCGCTGCTGCCCGAGTCCGTCATGGACCGCGCCGCGGTCCGTGCCTTTTGCGCGGTCATCGCCTGCGAGATTCACCCGCTGCAGAACCTGCGCACGCTGCAATACCTGGAAGAAACCTATGGGCAGGGGCTGGAAGGCAAGGAGGCCTGGTGCCAGCGCTGGATCGGCGACGGTCTGGCGGCGTGCGAGGCGCTGCTGGCGCGACGGCCCGCGACCCGGTTCGCGTTTGGCGACACCCCCGGCATGGCCGAGGTCTATCTGGTGCCGCAGTTGTTCTCGGCGCAGCGGTTCAAGGTGGACACCACGGCCATGCCGCGCCTCAGGCAGATCGCCGCCGAATGCGCGACGCTGGACGCCTTTGTTGCCGCCCTTCCAGCGCGTCAGCCCGACGCGGAATAAGTGCAGGGATATAATATGACCGAGCGGTCGATAAATTTCCCTTGCATGAATCATTTTCACATGGAACCTTGCGGCTGCAATGACCTCGTCGGTCTGGCCGGGCCGCAAAATTGTATTGGTAATATAATGCGTCCTGTGCCACAGTTTGCAACATAATGCCAGCTGGTGTCTTTGGGAGGAGAAACAGATGACCAAGCGCAGAACCGTTCTGGGATTGATGGGGGCAGCCGCCGCGATGGCGCTGACCGCCGGCGCCGCCCAGGCGCAGGAATATACCCTGCGGATGCACCAGTTCCTGCCGGCTCAGGCCAACGTGCCGCGGCTGGTGCTGGATGTCTGGGCCGACAACGTCGAGCGCGACTCGGGCGGTCGTATCCGTGTCGAACGCTACGCCTCGATGGCGCTGGGCGGCACGCCGCCGGAACTGATGGACCAGGTGATGGACGGCGTGGCCGATATCATCTGGACGGTCAACGGCTATACCCCCGGCCGTTTCCCGCAAACCGAGGTTTTCGAACTGCCGTTCTTCGTTTCGGACGCGCGCGCGGCTTCGGCGGCGCTGTGGCAGATGTATGAAGAGCACATGCAGGAAGACTTCGCCGGCGTGCACATGCTGGGCATGTGGGTGCACGGCCCCGGCATCTTCCACACCTCGAGCCCGGTGCATCATCCGTCGGACCTGCAGGGCATGAAGATCCGCGGCGGTTCGCGCGGCGTGAACGACCTGCTGGGCCTGGTCGGCGCCGAGGCGATCGGCCTGCCGGTTCCGGCCATTCCGGAAGCCCTGCAGCGCGGCGTGATCGACGGCACCACGATCCCGTGGGAAGTGACCACCTCGCTGCACGTTGCGGAACTGGTGCACAACCATACCGAATTCGAAGGGCCGGGCCTGTATACGCTGACCTTCTCGTTCGCGATGAACCAGGACGCCTACGACAACCTGCCGGCCGACCTGCAAGAGGTCATCGACCGCAACTCGGGTCTGGACTTCTCGATCTTTGCGGGCGGCACCCAGGCCGATGCCGACGGCCCGGCGCGTCAGGTCGCTGTCGATGCGGGCAATAACATCATCACCATCTCCGAGGCCGACGCCCAGGAATGGCGCGATGTGGTGACGCCGCTGTATGACACCTGGACCGCCGACATGGCCGACCGGGGCATCGACGGCAACGCGCTGATCGCCGAGGCCCGCCAGCTCATGGCGGATTACGAAGCGGCGCACTGACGGCGACGACACTCGCCTGGTGACGGGGGCGCGGCCGCTGGCTGCGCCCCTTCCACTCAGGGGGCCGGGCCGGCGGCGGCCCGGGCGCCTGGCATCGGCAAGACGCGCGGGGTCCGCGGGTTGCAACGGAAACGGGACGATGTTCAAAACAATACACTCGGTCTTCTACCGGATCGCCTGGTGGATGGCGGTCGTCGGGGGCGCGCTGCTGACGCTCCTCGTGCTCATGCTGTGCGTCTCCATCATCGGGCGAACGGCCTCGACCATCCTGCATTCGGACTGGATGCAGACCAACATGGCGGGCCTGGCAAACTGGCTGATCGACATCGGCGTCGGACCGATCTTTGGCGATTATGAATTCCTGACGGCCGGGCTGGCGATCTGCATCTTCTGCTTCATCGGCTGGTGCCAGATCACCGGGGGCCACGCGACGGTGGACGTGTTCACGGCCGGGCTCAGCGACCGGTCGCGCCGCAGATTGCAGATGGTGCTGGAAATCCTGTTCGCGATCGCCCTGGTGCTGATCGCGGTGCAGCTCTACGAAGGCATGAGCACCTATATCCGGCGCCGGTCGACGACCTTCCTGCTGCAATACCCGCTGTGGTGGAACTACCTGCTGGCGCTCATTCCGGCGGTCATCACCGCGGTGATCGGCGTCTACATGGCGGTTGTCCGCACCATCGAGGCCCTGACCGACCGTCCGCTGGTCGTGACCGAAGGAGCGGAGCATTGACCAACCTCGAAATCGGAATCGTCTCGTTCCCGGCGCTGCTGCTGCTGATCTTCCTGCGCATGCCGATCGGGCTGGCGATGTTCATCACCGGCTATGTCGGCTATTGGGTTGTCACCGGCAGCCCCAACATGGCGATGGCGCGCCTGAAAAGCGCGGCCTATTCCACCTTTGCCAGCGAATCGCTGGCGGTGGTGCCGATGTTCCTGCTGATGGGCTATTTTGCCACCATCGGCGGCATGTCGCGCGCGCTGTTCAAGGCGGCCGAGGCGTTTGTCGGGCACCGGCGCGGCGGGGTGGGGATCGCGGCCGTCGCCTCGTGCGCGGGGTTCGGCGCGATCTGCGGGTCGTCGCTGGCGACCGCGGCGACCATGGGCCGCGTCGCCCTGCCCGAGTTGAAGCAGTTCGGCTATGGCGGTGGCCTGTCCACCGCCCTGCTGGCCGCGGGGGGCACGCTGGGGATCCTGATCCCGCCGTCGGTGGTTCTGGTGATCTATGCGATCCTGGCAGAGCAGAACATCGCCAAGTTGTTCCTGGCCGCGTTCGCTCCGGGGGTGCTGGCGGCGGTTGGCTACATGATCGTGATCTCGATTTATGTGCGCCTCTATCCCGACCGCGCCGGCACCGCCAACCGCGTGCCCTGGGGCGAGCGGATTCGCCGCCTGTTGAGCATCTGGCCGGTGCTGCTGGTCTTCCTGGCCGTGGTCGGAGGGATCTATGGCGGCATCTTCACCCCGACCGAAGGCGCGGCCATCGGCGCGCTGGGCACCGGGTTGATCGCGCTGTTCAATGGCGGGCTCAACCGGGCGACGATGCTGGAGAGCTTCACCTCGACCGCGCGATCGACGGCGATGATCTTCTTCATCGTCTTTGGCGCGGGGTTCTACAACAGCTTCCTGGCGCTGACGCAAGTGCCGCAGACGCTGTCGGAATGGGTGGTGAACCTGGGTCTGGCGCCGGTCGCGGTGCTGGTCGTGATCCTGGTGATCTACCTGCTGCTGGGCTGCGTGATGGACAGCCTGTCGATGATCCTGCTGACGGTGCCGATCTTCTTTCCGATGATGATGGCGCTGGATTTCGGCATGTCGGCCGAGCATGTGGCGATCTGGTTCGGCATTCTCGTGCTGATCGTGGTCGAGACCGGGTTGATCACACCGCCGGTCGGCATGAACCTGTTCATCATCAACGCCATGGACCGATCGACCCCGATCACGGAAACCTACAAGGCCGTGTCGTTCTTCGTGCTGTCGGACCTGATCCGCGTGGGGATCCTGGTGGCTTTTCCGGCGATCACGCTGTTCCTGATACCCTGACGCATCGGGGCAGGCATCGAAAGGGGGCTTCGGCCCCCTTTCTTCTTGCCTGAAGACGGCAAGATAGTTATGAATAGTAACTAATATGCGGCGCGGCCTTGGGAGGGGTTTCATGCAGATCGACGGTCAGATTGCCCTGGTGACGGGCGGCGGCAGCGGGCTGGGGGCGGCCACGGCGCGGATGCTGGCGGACCGGGGCGCCAAGGTGGCGGTTCTGGACTATGACGGCGCCCGCGCCGAGGATGTCGCAGCCGGGATCGGGGGCCTGGGGGTTCAGGCCGATGTCGGCAACGAGGCGAATGTCGCGGCGGCCTTTGACTGGATCGCGGCCGAACTGGGCGGCATGCCCCGCATCGCGGTGAACTGCGCCGGAATCGGTGTCGCCTCGCGCATTGTCGGGCGCGAGGGCAAGCTGTCGATCGACCTGTATGAGCGGGTGATCCGCGTCAACCTGATCGGCACCTATATCGTCATGTCCTATGCCGCGCGCGGCATGCAGGCCCAGGATCCGCTGCCGGGGGGCGAACGCGGGGTCATCATCAACACGGCCTCGGCCGCCTGGCAGGACGGGCAGGTGGGGCAGGCGGCCTATTCCGCGTCCAAGGGCGGGATCGCGTCGATGTGCCTTCCGGCGGCGCGGGAACTGGCGCGGTCCGGGGTGCGGGTCATGGCCATCGCGCCGGGGCTGTTCAACACGCCGATGATGGAAAGCCTGCCGCCCGAAACGACGCAGCAGATCGTTGCCAACATTCCGTTTCCGGACCGGCTGGGGCTGCCGTCGGAATATGGACTGATGGTCGCGCAGATCGTCGAGAACCCCTATCTCAACGGCACGACGATCCGTCTGGATGGTGCCACCCGCCTGCCGCCGCGCTGATCCGATGAGCGAGCGGCCCGACCGCACGCTCAGGCGGTTCCTTGGCTACGACATGAAGCGGGCCTTTGCCGCGATCCAGGCGGATGTGACCGCGGTTCTGGCCCCTCATGGCCTGCGGATGCTGACCTATTCGGTGCTGACCGTGATTCGCGACAACCCGGGCCTGCGCCAGTCGCAGCTGTCGGAAATCCTGCTGATCGAGCGGCCCAACCTGGTGCTGATCCTGGACGAGCTGGAGGGGCTGGACTGGATCAGCCGCACCCGGGCACGCGACGACCGGCGCGCCTATGAGTTGCGGGTCACGCTGAAGGGGCGGCGGGTCTGTGACCGCGCCACCGCCGCGGTCGCGGACCACGATACCCGCATGGCGGACGGTTTGACCGCAGCCGATCGTCAGGCCCTTCATCTTGCCCTCAATCGCATCGAATCGAACGGGAGGAGTTCGCATGACGACGCAGACCAACTATCGCGCCCATGAATCCCTGCGTGAGGATCGCGCCGACGGCAGCATCCTGCTGACCAGTGCAATCCCGCTGGGTCCGGTGGCGCGATGCGCAACCGACTGGTTGCACCACTGGGCCGAGACCGTGCCCGACCGGCTGTTTCTGGCCGAACGCGCCGGGCCGGGCTGGCGCGAGGTCACCTATGCGCAGGCGCTGGACATGGTGCAGGCCATCGCCGCGTCGCTGGCCGATCGCGGCATGGGGGCACAAACGCCGATCCTGATCGTCAGCGGCAACGGTGTGGACCACGCGCTGCTCACGCTTGCGGCGCAATACATCGGTGTCCCGACCGTGCCGGTGGCCGAACAATACGCATTGATCCCGGGTGCGCATCCGGTGCTGCAACGCATCGCCGGAATGATCGGCCCGCGGATGGTTTTCGCCGACGATCTGGCGCGCTATGGCGCGGCACTGGCCCTGCCGGAATTCGCCGGGGTCGAGATCGTCATCAGCCGCGGCGCAGCCCCGGGCATGACCGCGTTCGACGCCTTGCTGAAGGGGCGCGGCGATGTCTCGGCGCTGAATGCGGCGGTCGGTCCCGGAACGGTTGCGAAATATCTGCTGACCTCGGGGTCCACCTCGCATCCCAAGGGGGTGCTGACGACGCAGCGCATGATGTGCACGAACCAGGCGCAGTTGAAGGCCGCCTTGCCGTTTGTGGCCGATAAGCCGCCCGTCCTGCTGGACTGGCTGCCCTGGAACCACGTTTTCGGCGGCTCGCACAATTTCAACCTGGTGCTGTCGAACGGCGGGACGCTGTATATCGACAACGGCAAGCCGACCCCCGCCCTCGCAGCGCATACGATCGAGAACCTGCGCATGGTATCGCCCACCATCGCCTTCAACGTGCCGGTGGGCTTTGCCGTTCTGCGCGATGCGATGAAAGCGGATGCGGAACTCAGGCGCCAGTATTTCCAGAATCTCGACATGTTGTTCTATGCCGGTGCCTCGCTGCCGCAGGATGTCTGGGCCGATCTGGAAGACATGGCGCGCGAGGTTCGCGGCGACATGCCGCTGTTCAATTCGAGTTGGGGTTTGACCGAAACCGCGCCCGCGGCGCTGTTGCAGCACGAATTCACCCATCAGTCCGGGATCATCGGCGTGGCCTTGCCCGGGGTGACGGTCAAACTGGTGCCGGTCGATGACGGAACCCGCTTTGATGTGCGGGTCTCGGGCGACACGATCACGCCCGGCTATCTGAACGATCCGGAAAAGACCGCCGAGGCCTTTGACGACGAGGGGTATTTCATCACCGGCGATGCGATGCGCTTTGTCGATCCCGCGGACATGAACAAGGGCATGAAGTTCGATGGCCGCATCGCCGAGGAGTTCAAGTTGAACACCGGCACCTGGGTGCGGGCCGGGGGGCTCAGGCTGGAGGTGTTGGCCAAGCTGAAGGGATTGGCGCAGGACGTGGCGATCACCGGCGCCGACCGCGCCGAGGTCGGGTTGCTCATCATTCCGATGCCTGCCCTGGCCGACGGTGCGCGCGACGACGACGGCGCCCTGGTCGTGGCCCAGGCTGCCGAGATCGCCGCACGGCTGAAGCCCGGCCCCAACGAGGGGTCCGCCCATGCGATCCGGCGCGCGCTGGTCCTGACCGAGCCTCCGTCCATGGCGGATGGCGAGATCACGGCCAAGGGCAACCTCAATTTCCGCAAGCTGCTGGCCCGACGCGCGGCGCTGGTGGACCGGCTCTATGCCGGTGACGGCGAGGCGGTGATCCTGGTCTGACGGCGCGCGGCCGCATGTCGCGTGGGTTCCCTTCGGCGCGGCAAGGCGCTAAGCCTCGGGGGTCCCTTTGCAGCCAAGGCCCGACCATGACCGCTGACCTCGCCCAAGCCCTGATCGACGCCGCCCGCAAGGCCGGGGCCGATGCCGCCGACGCCCTGGTGATCGACGGCACCGCCCTGTCCATCGACGTGCGCCAGGGCAGGTTGGAGCACGCCGAGCGCGCCGAAGGGCTGGACCTGGGGCTGCGGGTGCTGGTGGGGCGGCGGCAGGCCTGCGTCTCGTCGTCGGACGGCCGGCCGGCGACGCTGGCGGCGATGGCGGAACGCGCCGTGGCCATGGCGCGCGAGGCCCCCGAGGATCCCTTTGCGGGGCTTGCGGATGCCGCCCAGCTTTCCGCCCGCCGCGACGGTGCCGGGCTGGAGCTGGCCGATCCTGCGGACGAACCCGACCCGGCCCGGTTGCAAGACGACGCCCGGCGCGCCGAGGAAGCCGCGCTGGCCGTCGCCGGGATCAGCCAGATCGACCAGGCCAGCGCCAGCTATTCGCGCCGCACGGTTCATCTGGCGGCCACGAACGGGTTCGCAGGCGGCTATGCCCGCACCTCGCGGCACATCGCCTGCGTGGCGATCACCGGCGAAGGCACGGCGATGGAGCGGGACTGGTCCAGCGAGGGGCGCATCTTTCAGGCCGATCTGCCCGGACCCGAGGAAATCGGCCGCCAGGCCGGCGAACGCGCCGCCGCGCGCAAGGGCAGTCGCAAGCCGCCGTCGGGCGCGTTTCCCGTGCTCTATGACGAACGGGTCGCGTCGTCGTTGATCGGGCATCTGACCTCGGCGATCAACGGCACGTCCATTGCCCGGGGCGCCAGCTGGCTGCGGGACGCGCTGGGCAAGCCGGTCCTGCCTGCCGGCTTCGACCTGATCGAGGACCCGCTGCGCAGCCGCATCGCCGGCACCCGGCCCTTTGACGCCGAGGGGCTGGCCACGGCGCGGCGCGCCTGGGTGCAGGATGGCGTGTTGCAGGGCTGGGTGCTGGATCTGGCCACCGCGCGCAAGCTGGGGCTGACCAGCACGGCGAACGCGGCGCGCGGCCCCTCGGCCCCGCCATCGCCCAGTCTGTCGAATCTGGCCCTGTCCCAGGGCCCTGCCAGCCCGGCCGATCTCATGCGGGACATGGGCACGGGGCTGGTGATCACCTCGCTCATCGGGTCCACCATCAACCCGACCACGGGCGATTATTCGCGCGGGGCCTCGGGTTTCTGGGTCGAAAATGGCGAGATCGCCTATCCCGTGAACGAATGCACGGTCGCCGGCAACCTGCGCGACATGCTGATGCGGATGACGGCGGCCAATGATGCGCGCGCGCATCTCAGCACGCAGGTGCCGTCCCTGCTGGTCGAGGGGTTGACGATTGCCGGGGCCTGACGCGGATCTGGCGCTGCTGCTCGATGCGGCGCGCGGTGCGGGCGCCATCGCCCGGCGTCATTTCCGCAGCGGCGCGCGCGTCTGGGACAAGGGCGACGGTCAGGGCCCGGTGACCGAGGCCGACATCGCCGTCAACGACTATCTGCGCGAACGCCTGACGGCTGAACGCCCCGGTTACGGCTGGCTCAGCGAGGAAAGCGACCCGTTGGGCGACCTCAGCCGTCTGTCGGCCGAAACGCTCTTTGTCATCGATCCGATCGACGGCACCCGCGCCTTCATCGAGGGGCAGAACGGGTTTGCCCACGCCCTGGCCATCGTGCATCGCGGTGAACCGGTCGCGGCGGTGGTGCATCTGCCGATGATGGCGCTGACCTATGCCGCGCTGAAAGGTGGCGGGGCGCAGTTGAACGGCGCGCCCATCGCCGTGACGGATCAGCCCGGTGCCCCGGGGGCGCGGGTTCTGGCGACGCGGCCGGCGATGGATCCGCACCACTGGCCCGGCGGCGTTCCCGCTGTCGAACGCCATTTCCGCCCGTCGCTGGCATGGCGGCTCGCGCTGGTGGCCGAGGGGCGCTTCGACGGCATGGTGACCCTGCGCGAGGCCTGGGACTGGGACATCGCCGGCGCCGCGCTGATCGTGGCCGAGGCGGGTGGCCGCGCCACGGATCGCACCGGCGCGCCCCTGCGCTTCAACACCGGGAATGCGCGCAACGCGGGTGTGGTCGCCGCCGGCCCGGCGTTGCAGGCCGCCCTCATCGCGCGCCTGACGGCGCCAGGCCCCGGTGCGGATCCGGTGCCGCCCCCGGATTTGCGGCGGGTGCCGTGATGGCGGGCGCGGCCGACACCGGGGCGCGCCCGCGCGTCTGGCTGCATGCCAGCGACCCGGCCCATCTGCCGGGCCTGACCGTGCTGGCGGCCCATCTTTCGGAACAGCCGCAGGGGCCGGCGACGCGCGTCACGGGCGCGCCGGATGCGCCGGGACCCGGCGACGATCCGCGCGACATCGACAAGGCGCTGGACAGCCATCCCGCACGGATGCTGGTGTTGGCCGGCACCGTGCTGCCGGTGCCGCTGATCGAACGGGCCAGGGCGCGCGGCGTCGCGCTGGTGCTGGTGGACGCGGTCAACCCCGTGCCCTCGGGCGGCTGGCGCATCCTGCCCGGCTATGCACGCGGGATCCTCGCGCAGTTCCAGCAGATCCATGCCCGCGATACCGCGGCGGCGGCGGCGATCACCCGCACGGTCAAGGGGGCTGTGCCGGTGCTGGTGACAGGCGCGCTGGCTCGCCATGCGCCGGTGCGCGGCTGCAACGCCCGGGAACTGGACGCGCTGCGCCATGCGGTCGGTGCGCGGCCGGTCTGGTTCGCCCACGCCCTGCCCGAATCCGAGGCCGATGCGGTCTTTCTCGCCCATGCCCACGCGCTCAGGCGTGCACCCCGCCTGTTGCTGATCGTCCAGCCGACGGACCCGGCCCATGGGGCGGCCATGGCGGCCCGTGCCGGGGATGTCGGCTTTGTGCGCGCCCGGCGCGCGCTGGATGAGGACATCACCGAGACGACCCAGGTCTACCTGGCCGATACCGAGGACGACCCGGGCCTGTTCCTGAGGCTGGCGCCGGTGACCTATCTGGGCGGGTCGCTGTCACCGCAGGCCCTGACCCCCTCGCCGGTGGTTCCGGCGGCGCTCGGTTCGGCGCTGGTCTTCGGCCCGCAGGCGGCGGGGGGGGACCGGGCATTTCTGGAGACATTGCGCCGCATGGGTGGCGGTCGCCAGATCGGCGTGGCGGCCGACCTGGGCGAGGCGGTCAGCACGCTTCTGTCGCCCGAGGCCGGGGCCGAAGCCGCCCTCAGGGCCTGGACGCTTGCGACCGAGGGGTCCGATGCCACCCACACCGTCGCGCGCGCGATCTGCGACTGGCTGGACCTGAACGCCCGGGGGCCGGCATGAAACCGCCGGCCTTCTGGTTCAATCCGCCCGGGCGGCCCGGATGGCAGGCCCGCGTCCTGGCGCCTCTGGGCTGGCTCTATGCCCGGGCAACCGCGCGCCGGGTGGCCCGCCCGGGGTATCGGGCGTCGGTGCCGGTGATCTGTGTCGGAAACCTGAACGCCGGCGGGACCGGCAAGACGCCGACCGTGATCGCGCTGGTGCAGGGGCTGTCGGCGCGCGGATTGGCGGTGCATGTGGTGTCACGCGGCTATGGCGGGCAGGTCAGCGGCCCGGTGCGCGTGGACGAGCGCCGCCACACCGCGGCCGCGGTCGGTGACGAACCGCTGTTGATGGCGGCCTTCGGTCCCGTCTGGGTGGCCCGCGACCGTGCCGCCGGCGTGCGCGCGGCCGAAGCCGCGGGCGCACAGGTGGTGCTGATGGACGACGGGTTCCAGAACCCGGATGTGATCAAGGCCGCGGCGATCGTCGTGGTGGATGCCGGGGTGGGGTTCGGCAATGCGCGCTGCATCCCGGCGGGCCCGCTGCGCGAACCGGTCGCACGGGGGCTGTCCCGGGCGCAGGCCGTCCTGGCCATCGGTCCCTCGGACGCGCTGGACCGTTTCCGTGCCGACTGGGCAGACCGGCTGACGGTGCCGCTGTTCACCGGCTCGTTGCAGGTGCTGAATACCGGTATGCCGTGGGGGCAGGTGCGGGCTCTGGCCTTCGCCGGGATCGGCCGGCCGGCCAAGTTCTTCGACAGTTTGCGCGGCACCGGGGCCAAGGTCATCCGCACCCAGGCCCTGGACGATCACCAGCCGCTGACGCCGGCGCTTTTTGCCCGGCTCGAGGCCGAGGCGACCCGCCATCACGCGCAACTGGTGACCACCGAGAAGGACGCGGTGCGCCTGCCGCTGGACCAACGGCGCAAGGTTCTGACCCTGCCCGTGCGGCTGGCCCTGACGGACGAGGCCGGGCTCTTGCGGGTTCTGGGCCTGGGGACAGGGGCACCGTAGGGTGCGTGCTTGCACGCACCTTACCTAGACACCGTCGCGGGCGATCCGCAGCAGGGCGTCACAATCGGCGTGGCTCTCCAGATGGTCGGCGAGGGCGTCCAGCGCCTGGTCGACATCCTGCGCATACGAGCCGCTTCCCGTCTCGGCCCCCAGCGCGCCCAGAAACGCCCGCCGGAACCCGTCCGCACCGAACAGCCCGTGCAGATAGCTGCCCATCACGCGCCCATCCGCCCGGACGGCACCTTCGGGCGCATTTTCGACCAGGAACAGCGGGCGTTCGCGGTCGGCCCCCTCGGTCCGGCCGATGTGGATCTCGTAGCCTTGCGCGGCCTCGCCCGACGCCGCATGCACGGCCTGGGTCAGGGTCACGCGCTTTTCGGGGGTCATCACCGTGTCCACCGCCAACAGGCCGAGGCCGGGCACCGACCCCGGCGCGCCCTCTATCCCCTCGGGGTCGCGGATCGTCTGTCCCAGCATCTGATACCCGCCGCACAGCCCCAGCACCCGCGCACCGCGCCTGAGCGCCGCGGCCAGGTCCACGTCCCAGCCCTGCGCACGGAAATGCGCCAGATCGGCGATGGTGGATTTCGACCCGGGGATCAGGATCAGGTCGGCTTCGACGGGCAGGGGCTGCCCGGGGGGAACGATCTCGACCCGGACGCCGGGTTCCGTCATCAGCGGGTCCAGATCGTCGAAATTCGCGATCCGGTTCAGCTGTGGCACGGCGATGAGAAATCCCCCCGCGCCCCCTTTGCGCCTGAGATCGGCGGCATCCTCGGCCGGCAGGCGATGGGCGAGGGGGAACCAGGGGATCACCCCCAGCCCCGGCCAGCCGGTGCGCTGCGCGATCAGGGCATAGCCATCGTCAAAGAGCCGGGGGTCGCCCCGGAACTTGTTGATCACGAACCCCCTGATGAGCGCGGCATCGGCAGGCTCGAGCACCGCCTGCGTGCCGACCATCTGCGCGATCACCCCGCCGCGATCAATGTCGCCGGCCAGAACGACAGGCACGCGCGCGGCCTGGGCAAACCCCATGTTGGCGATGTCGCCGGCGCGCAGGTTCACCTCGGCCGGGCTGCCGGCGCCTTCGACGACGAGCAGGTCGGCCTCGGCCTGCAACTGGCGAAAACTGTCCAGAACGGCCCCCATGAGCCGGGGCTTCAGCGCGGCATAGTCGCGCGCTCGCGCGGTGGTCAGGCGCTTGCCCTGCACGATCACCTGCGCGCCCGTTTCGCTTTCGGGTTTCAGCAGGATCGGGTTCATGTGGACCGAGGGCGGCACCCCGCAGGCCATGGCCTGCATCGCCTGGGCGCGGCCGATTTCCGCGCCGTCGGGTGTGACCGCGGCGTTGTTCGACATGTTCTGCGGCTTGAACGGGCGCACGGTCAGGCCGCGCCGCGCAAAGACCCGGCAGAACCCGGCGACCAGCATCGACTTGCCCACATTCGAGCCCGCCCCCTGGATCATCACGCTTGCCGTCATCGAAGCCTCCGGTCGTCGCCGCGTCCTTCCCCTAACCCAGCCGCCTAGCCGAGGGAAGCGGTTGGCAGCGCGCCCGTCCGCGTCTAGTTTGGCGCTGGACCCGACCGAAAGACACCGAATGCCCCGCCGCTGGACCGAAACGCTGGAGAGCCTGGCGGAAAACCCTGTCACCCGCGTCGCGCTGGGGTTGGGGCTGGCGGTGCTGGGACTCAGCGTGCTGCGCCATCTGGCCGCCGAGGTCCGCCCCGAGGACATCGCCCGCGATCTGGCTGCGACGCCCCTGCCCGATATCCTGCTGTCGCTGGCGGCGACGGGGATCAGCTTTCTGGCGCTGGGCGGCTATGACGTGGTGACGGCGCCGCTCCGCAGTCTGCCGGTCCGCGTGGCGATGCTGGGCGGCGCGGCGGGCTATGCGGTGTCCAACCTCTTTGGCGTCAGCTGGTTGACCGGCGGCCTGCTGCGGCACCGGGCCTATGCGCGCCATGGGCTCGATGCGGTTGACGTGGCCTCGATGATCGGCGCGGTCTGGTTCGGGTTCTGGTTGGCGATCCTTGCGGTGATCGGCCTGATCCTGACGACGGAATTCGACATGCCGCAGGGGCTGTTCGGGTTGCACGGCATGCCTGCCCGGGGGCTCGGCGTCGTGCTGCTTGCCGGGGTCTGCGTGGCCGTGGCGCTGACCGGGCGCGCGGGACGCCAGGTGCCGCTTGGTCATTGGTCCGTGACGCTGCCCGGGCGCGGGCAGGTGGTGCGTGTCATGGCGCTGGCGCTGGCCGATGTGCTGGGGGCGTCGGTCGCGCTCTATGTCCTGCTGCCCGGCGACGTGACCACCGGTTTCGCGGTGTTCTTCGTGGTTTTCGTTGTCGCGCTGGGCCTGGGTGTGGCCAGTCACGCCCCCGGCGGGCTGGGCGTGTTCGAGGCGACGCTGGTTGCCGGCCTGGGGGCCGCCGGCCGGTCCGATGTTCTGGCCGCGCTGCTGGTCTATCGCGCGATTTACTACCTGCTGCCGTTTGTGCTTCTGTTCATTCCCGCGCTGCTGTTGATGCGCAAGCCACGCACGGACCCGACATGATCCGCAATTTCAACGACCATGCCAGCAACGAACGCACCTTTCTTGCCTGGGTGCGCACGGCCACCACGATCGTGGGCTTTGGTCTGGCGGCGGGGCGGCTGGGCGGCGCTGTGCCGCCGCTCTGGACCGAGGCCACGCTTTTTGCGGCTGGCGTGCTGCTGGTTCTGGTGGCCTTCCTGCGCATGGTCTGGCTGCGCCGTCGCATCGAACGGGCCGAGACGCTGGATGCCGGCGGGCTGGCCGCCGATGTGTTCCTGTTCGTGATGGTGGCGGTGCTGATGGGGGTGCTGGCCGTGTTCGGGCTGCACCTCAGCCACTAGCCAAGCAGGTCGCGCACGGCGTTGTGAAACAGCGCCACGCCGTGCGGGATCAGGGCGTCGGGAAAATCATAGGTCTGGGTGTGCAACTGCGGATGGTCCGCGCCCGATCCCAGCAACACCATGGCGGATTTCGCCCCGGCTGATGCAAAGCGGCCGAAATCCTCGGATCCGCGCATCGGCAGGTCCCCGGGGTCGTGGCCGATGCCCGCCTTGTCCAGCGCGCGGGCCAGGACGGCGGTTGCCTCGGGGTCATTGGCGCAGGCGTGGAAATGGTCGTGCACGGAAAAGGTCACGTCCAGCCCCGCGTTCGCGGCCTCTGCCCGGGCCAGGTCCTGGGCCTGGGTCAGCAAGGCGGTCAGGTCGTCGTCCGACAGACCGCGCAGCGTGACCCACAGCGCGGCCTCGCCTGGCGCGATGCCAAAGGCGGGTTCGCCCATCCGCAGATGGGTGATGGTGGCCAGCCGGAAACCGGGGCCCATCGCCCCGCCCGGGCCCATCGCCGCAAGCCCGTCGATCAGACGCGGCAGGGCCGGGGTCGGCGCCCGTCCCGTTTCCGGCATCGAGGCGTGGGCCGTGCCGCCGGAAAGGGTGATCTTCAATCCCAGCGAGGCACAGTTCACCGGCCCGGCCGCCAGCCAGGCCTGCCCCAGCGGCACGCCGGGAAAATTGTGCAGCGATAGCGCCCAGTCGGGGGTCAGCGGCGCAAAGGCCGGATCGGCCAGAACCGCGGCGGCGCCCGAGCCGTCCTCCTCGGCCGGCTGGAACATCAGCACGACGCGGCCGCGCGCCGGGCGCTGGCGGGACAACAGCCGCGCCAGCCCCATCAGGATGGTCGAGTGCCCGTCATGCCCGCACAGGTGCCCTACGCCGGGGATTTCACTGGCGTGCGGCACGGTGCCCAATTCCAGGATCGGCAGCGCATCCAGCTCGCTGCGGATCATCACCGTGGGGCCCGGTCGGCCGCTGTCATAGACCGCCGCAATGCCGTGTCCGCCCAGGCCCGTCACCAGCGCATCGGGGGCGGGCAGCGCGGCGGCGATGGTGCGCGCGGTTTGTGCCTCGTGACCCGAGACCTCGGGCTGGCGGTGCAGCGCATGGCGAAAGTCGGTCAGTTCGACGATGTCGGCATTGGTCAGGGGCATGGCGGTCCTCGTGGCTGACCGCATCCTGTCACCCCGGGGCGGCAGGGTCCAGCCAGCGCGACTGCGCGGCTGGCAGTCCAAGGGCGGCTGCGGCGACCAGCGCCAGCGTGGCCGGATCGGCTGCCGAGGCCCGCGCGGCGCCCACCAGCGCGGCGCGCAACCTGTGGCGGATCTCGGTATCGGGGATCGGGCGCGGGGCGATCCCGGCGAAACGGGCCTCTTCTCGGGCCAGATCCTCGATCAGCGGGTCGATCACCCGCCCGCCGCCGCCCGGATACCGATACCAGCCGACACCGCCCTTGCGACCAAGACGCCCCTCGGCCACCATCCGGTCCAGAACGGGCAGGGCGTGCCCCTCGCGCCGGTGCCGACCATGCGTCAGATCGAGGCCGCGCAGATCCTGGGCCGCGCAGGGGCCCGGGGCAAAGCCCATCGCCTCGGCGGCCGCGTCCACCTCCCACGGGGTCGATCCCTCGAGGATCAGTGCCTCGACCGCGTCCTCGATCACGGCGACAAGGCGGGGCGCAAGAAAGGCCGGAACCGTGACCGGCACGGCGCCGAGATCGCGGGCCAGATCCAGGATGCGCGGGTCCGACCCTGGCAGAACCTCGATCACGCCCAGATCGGGGGGCGGCGCGGCAATGGCGATCACGGCCCGGCCGGGACCGGGGGGCAGCCCGGTGCCGATGCCGACCGCCAGCGCGCCGGGATGGGCCAGCGCGCTCAGGACCGGCACGCGGCCCTCGGTCTCGATGACCAGCGCGGCACCCTGCGCCGCCTTGACGTCGACCTGCAGCGCGATGGCCCCGGGCCGACCGGCGCGCATCAGCAGGTCGGCGGTTCGGGCGCGGTCGTGCAGGTCGTCGACGATCAGGCTGACCTCATGGCCCCGGTCGGCCAGGGCCAGGGCCAGGGTCAGCGCGCGTGGGCTGCTGCCGGCGACAACGGCACGGGGCGTCAATCCAGAAAACCGTGATCGCGGATCAGCGCCAGAAGATCACGCAGCGAATCATCCACGCTGCGCCCCGTCGTGTCCAGTTTGGCGCGTGCCTGGTCATAGAGCGTCTCGCGGCTGGTCAGGATGAACTTGAGTTGATCCATCGCCTCGGGGTTGCCGGCCATCGGGCGGGTGTCGCCCTGGGCGCGGACCCGTCCCATGTGTTCGGTCGGCGTAGCCTTGACCCAGATCGTGTGGAAATGCGCCAGCAGGGTCTTGAAGGTCTCGGGCTCCGAGACGATGCCGCCGGCGACCGCCAGGATCATCGTGTCATGGGTGGCGATGATGCGGTTCATCGCCTGCGCTTCCAGCCGCCGATAGCCTTCCTGCCCGTAGAACGCCATGACCTCGTTCACGGGCATGCCGGCCTGTTCCTCGATCTCGCGGTTCAGTTCGACAAAGGGTATGCCCAGCGCCTGCCCGGCAAGGTTGCCCAGTGTCGATTTGCCCGCCCCGCGCAGCCCGATCAGGGCGATGCGATGGCGGCGCGCGGTCTTTTCCGGTTGCGGGGCCAGCAGGTTCAGCACCTTGTGGCGGGTATCGGCCGGCGCGCTGCGGAAAAGGGCGGCCATGCGCAGCGCATCCGAAGTCCAGGGGTCATCCTCGCCGACAAGCCATTCGATGCGGTGATCCAGGGCCTCGGCCACGCGCTGCAACAGCCCGATCGAGATGTTGCCCTCGCCCGCTTCCAGCAAGGCGAGATAGCGCGGCGAGACGCCGGACATGTCCGACAGGACGCGGCGCGGAATGCCCTTCAGCTCTCGTGCCTTGCGCACCCGCTCGCCCACGCGCAGGATCAGCGCGTCCACCGCCGCATCGCCGCGGGTCCCGGATTGGGGTGCGAGGGTTTCCCCGCGGAAATTCGTGATCTCGGACATGACGACCGTCTAGGAACAATAGTGCACAAGCCTAGGCGATCATCGTCCGGGTGCCAACAGATTAACCGCGGCGATGCAGTATCATGCGTCGGATTCAACCAGGGGTTCCAGCGCGGCGCGCACTTCGGCGGGCATGGGGATGGTTTCCAGGACACCGACCTTGGAAAACACGCTGACGAAATGCCCCTCGAAGCACAGGGTGCCATCCTGCCGCCCGCGCACCCGGAACCGGACCGAGGTGTCGCCCAGCCGGACCGGAGCGACCTCGCAGATCAGGGGATGGCGGGGGGTGACGGGGGCGCGGAAATCAAGGTCCAGATGCACGAACGGGCCGCCATAGCCGCGATCCATTTCCATCGCATACCAGCCGGCGCCGATCGTGTGTTCCCAAAAGGCATCGATCGCTTCGAGCGCAAAGGCCGGAAGGCGGCCGGTATAGGCGATCTTGGCGGGATCGCAGTCGCCCCAGCCGACGCGGATGGCATGCGTGAAGGCCATGGCGGCACCCCCTGTCAGTAGGTTTCGACGTGATAGCGCCCGTCGTCGCGCATGGCGTCGCGCGTGGTTTCCCAGGGCAAGCCCGTGCTTTCCGCGATGTTGCGAAAGGCCAGCTCGACGCCCTGTTCCATGCCCCTGAGGCCGCAGATGAAGATATGCGTCCGCGGGTCTGCCAGCATCTCGGCGATGGTCTCCTGTTCGACCATCATGCGATCCTGGACATATTCCTTGGGGGCACCGGGAATGCGGCTGAACACCAGGTGCTTTTTCAGCACGCGGTCCGGCACCTTGTTGAGGGGGCCGAAATAGGGCAACGAATCAGGCGTGCGGGCGCCGAAGAACATCACCATGTCGGCCCCGGCCATCGCGGCGCGCTGTCGGCGCATGGTAAAGCCGCGGAACGGGGCCGATCCGGTGCCGGTGCAGACCAGCAGCAGGCGTGCCTCGGGGTCCTGGGGCATCAGGAAGGTGGCGCCGAAGGGGCCGGTCACCTGAACCTCGTCACCGATCGCCAGATCGCAGACATGGTTCGAGCACAGGCCGTTTTCCTCGCGTTTCACGGTCAGCGAGAGGTTGTTGTAATTCGGCCGCTCGCCGTCGCGCGGGCTGGAAACGGAATAGAGACGCGGCAGGTGCGGTTTGCCGTCGGCGTCGGTGCCGGGGGGGATGATGCCGATGGATTGGCCTTCCAGAACGGGCATCGGCTGGCCGCCGAAATCGAGGATGATGTGGCGCACGTCCGATCCGGATTCGGCGCTGGTCAGGCGGTAGTTGCCCTGAACCCGGGCGGTGGCGGGTTTGCCCAGCGTATACAGGTTGACCGTCGGCTTCGAGGCGGACGCGGGTGCGCGCGATTTGCCGCCCGCGCCCTGGTGGGCCTCGGCCAGGAGGGCCTCCATCGCATCGTCCAGCGCCTCGAGGCCGGTCGAGGCGCCGATGTCCTCCTGCGCGGGCAGATCGCTCCACGAGAACTGCTCGTCCAGGGAATAGGGGGTGTTGACCACGCGCCATTCGTCGATCGAACCGGTCGGACAGACCGGGATGCAATCCATGCAGAAATCGCATTTGGCGGCATCGACCACCACATTCGAATCGTCATGAACGATGGCGCCGACCGGGCAGGTCATCTCGCAGGTATAGCAGCGGATGCAGATTTCCGGGTCGATGAGGTGCTGTTTCAGGGGCTTGTTCATGCGCGCGGCTTCCGGGGGCTGTGCAGGATCGTCTCGGGCAGGTGGCTGAGTTCGACGATGCTCCAGCATGTGCCCTGACACTCGGGGCAATCCAGGCACTGCGGGCGGTCGGTCAAGGTGGGCGCCGGGCGGGTCGCCCGCGGCGTGCTGGGGTCGTTCTGCATCGGGGCCTCCCTGTCAGTCCGCGTCGAGACACGGTAATCGGGGCGCGCGGGGATGTCACGCGCCGGACGGGCAGGGTGCGTGCAAGCACGCACCCTACGGCGGGCCGTCAGGCCATGTAGAGTTTCACATACTCGAAATCGCCGGGCTTGTTGTCGATGCCGACCTTGGGCGGGTTGATCCAGCTGGCGTATTGGCCGGGCTCGGTCACCGGCTTCATCAGGGACTGGATGAAGTCGCCGTCGGCGCGGGTCGGCAGCCAGTCGGCCGCGCGGGCGTCATAGTCGGCGCCCGAAAGGAGCGTGCCGTCGGGGGCAAAGGTCTTGCCCGCAAAGACGCCGATCTGGCGGTGGAAGGCCTCGTGCGGCAGTTTCAGTTCGAACTGGACACCCGATTTCTCGATGATCTTGTTCCAGCGGCCCACGCCACCGGCCGCGTCGCGGCTGTAGTCGTCGCGCAGGCGCATGTTGATCGCCGTCAGTGCCGGGACCTCGTGGCGGACCAGCTTGCCGTCGACGAAATCCCAGACGGGGTAGGTGTCGTTGGTCAGCTTGTGGTCGTCGGTGAGGCGGTGCTCCATGTAGCGGCCCTTGATGCCCGCGTTGAAGGCGTTGGCGGCGTTGGTCGAGACCTCCTGCCCGAACAGATCGAGGCTGAGCGTGTAGTGCAGGTTCAGCTTCTTCTGGATCGTCGGCAGGTCGATGACGCCCAGGGCGCGGATCTTCTCGATGTCATAGGGATCGTCGATGCCCGCCGCCTTCATCGCCTCGCAGGTGCGTTCGATGGTGCGGCCGACGCCGGTTTCGCCCACGAACATGTGGTGCGCTTCCTCGGTCAGCATGAAGCGGCAGGTGCGGCTGAGCGGGTCGAAACCCGATTGCGCCAGCGCCTCGAGCTGCATCTTGCCGTCGCGGTCGGTGAAATAGGTGAACATGAAGAAGGACAGCCAGTCCGGCGTTTCCTCGTTGAAGGCACCCAGCATGCGCGGGGCCTCCTCGGAGCCCGACTGGCGGCGCAGCAGGTCGTCCGCTTCCTCGCGTCCGTCGGCGCCGAAGTACTTGTGCAGCAGATAGACCATCGCCCACAGGTGCCGGCCCTCTTCGACATTCACCTGGAAGAGGTTGCGCAGGTCGTAGAGCGACGGCGCGGTCAGGCCCAGGAACCGCTGCTGTTCGACCGAGGCGGGCTCGGTGTCGCCCTGGATCACGATCAGGCGGCGCATGAGCGAACGGTATTCGCCGGGGACTTCCTGCCAGGCGGGCTCGCCGGCGTGTTCACCGCAGGGGATGCGGCGGTCCTCGACCTGCGGTGCCAGCAGCACGCCCCAGCGATATTCCGGCATCTTCACATAGTCGAACTTGGCCCAGCCCTTGGGGTCGACGCTGACGGCCGTGCGCAGATAGACCAGCGATTTCTGGAAGTTCTGCGGGATCAGGTCATTCCACCAGTTGATGTAACCGGGGTGCCATTTCTCCAGCGCCTTGAGCACGCGCTTGTCCGACGACAGGCCCACGTTGTTGGGGATCTGCGTGTCGTAGCTGACGTTGATGAGGTCGATCATGCTTTCCTCCGTTGGGGCAGGTGCGTGCAAGCACACACCCTACGATGTTGGTTCTGTAGGGTGCGTGCTGGCACGCACCGTAACGGTTACACCCGCTGCATGTTGTAATCGCCACGCACGCCCGTGCCGTAGCGTTGCAGGGCGCCGTCCTTGCCAGTGGCATTCGGCCGGTTGAAGATCCAGTTCTGCCAGGCCGTGAGCCGGCCGAAGATACGGGTCTCCATCGTTTCGGGGCCGGCAAAGCGCAGGTTCGCCTCCATCCCCGTCATCGCGTCCGGGCTGAAGCTGGCGCGCTCTTCCATGAAGATGCGGATTTCGTCGTCCCAGTCGATGTCGTCGTAGGCATAGGTGACCAGGCCGGCTTCCATCGCCTCGTCGGCCTGCATCGGCGTGCCGATCCGGCCTTTCAGCACCTCGACGGCCTCGGGCTCTGCCAGAAAGCGGGTCTGCAGGCGCGTCAGGTCATTGCCCATCGGGAAGGGCCCGAAGTTGCCCGCGCTCAAGGTCACGGTCGCGACGGGGCGGTTGTCGCCCTCGAACTCTCCGTCCATCATGTAGCTGCGATCCGAGGCCCACAGCAGTTCCGCCAGGAACCCGGCATAGCACGAGCCGCTTTCAACCAGCGCGACCAGCGACCGCGAGGTCACGTCGACACGCTTCAGGACACGTTTC
Source organism: Rhodobacter sp. (assembly GCA_020637555.1). Classification (GTDB taxonomy): domain Bacteria; phylum Pseudomonadota; class Alphaproteobacteria; order Rhodobacterales; family Rhodobacteraceae; genus Pararhodobacter. The sequence continues at coordinate 275,477 of JACKKF010000004.1, forward strand.
CAGTATTGCAGGATCTCGCGCGCCAGCCAGTCGCCGCTGTTGTCCAGCAGGAAGGCCTCGTGCGCCAGAACCGCCGCCGGATCGCCCTGGGTGCGGAACACCATCAGGCCCAGGTCCATTTCGTTGAGGCGCAGTTCGAGGATCGCATCGTCGAATTCGCGGGCAAGCCGCAGCATCCACCCCTGATCGCCCTGCCCATGCAGCGCATCGAGCGAGGCCGGCACGGGCTGATCCGGTCCATTCAGCGTCACCGTGACCTTGCGCGCGGCGCGGTCCACGGCGACTTCGACCAGCGAATACTGGATCGAGCCGTCTTCGCCGATGGTTTTCTGCAACGGGGTCAGGGCGATGCCCGTGCCCGCCGGCTTGTCCGAGGCGGCGGCGAATTCCTGCGCGCGTTCCGCGACGGTGGCGTCGAATTTCGAATTGGCGATCACCTCGTCCACCAGGCGCCAGTCCTTGGCGCGCTTGCCTTTCACGCCCTCTTCCAGCGAGCAGAACACATCCGCCAGGTCGCGGCGCACCTTGCGCTTGTCGGTGACGCGGGTCAGGCCGCCGGTGCCGGGCAGCACGGCCAGCAGCGGAACCTCGGGCAGGGCGACGGTCGTGCTGCTGTCGTCGGTCAGCATGATGTGGTTGCAGGCAAGCGCCAGCTCATAGCCGCCGCCCGCGCAGGCGCCCTTGACCGCGGCGATATATTTCTGGCCGCTGTCGCGTTCGGCGGCCTCAAAGGTATTGCGGGTCTCGTTGGTGAACTTGCAGAAGTTCACCTTGTGCGCGTGGGTCGCGCCGCCCAGCATGCGGATGTTGGCCCCGGCGCAGAACACCTTGTCCTTGCCCGACCGCATGACCACCACCTTGACCTCGGGGTGTTCGAAACGCATCCGCTGCACGACATCCGCCAGTTCGATATCCACCCCCAGATCGTAGCTGTTCAGCTTCAACTGGTAGCCGTCAAACAGGCCGCCGTTTTCGTCCACATCCATATAGAGATTGGCGATGGCGCCGTCATAGTCGACACGCCAGTGACGATACCGCGACGGGTCGGTCTGAAAATCGATGCGCTTGGTCACTGGAGGGTCCTCCCTGAATCGCCTGGCCTGTTCGCTGATTGCACAATAGTGCCGAATAGGGGTTCGGTAAATACCTAATATCGGCAGATATGGATTATATTGCACAAATGGTGCGGGGCGGGGGTGCGAAATGTGCATTATGTTGCACCTATCGCGGCCAGACTCGCGGACAAGGCGGCAGGATCCAGCCCCCGGACATGCCCGCCGCGCCGTTGGGCTTCGCCCAGGGCGGCGTCGGCCATGGCCAGGATCCGGTCGCGGGCGTCGGGGCGGCCCATCCGGTGCTTCAATCCGGCGTTCGCCAGCTGGATCGCGCCGCGCATCATTTCGCGTTCGGCCGAGGCAGGCGGTAGCGCGGCCCAGACCCGTTCCCAGCATTCGTGGGCTTCCCAGAAATACCCGTGGCGAAAGGCATGGAGCCCGGCCGCCAAAGCCGCGTCGCCGGCAAGCCCCGCGAACACCGCGGGATCGGGGCGCGGGGTGCGGCCCGGCACATGCGGCTCGGCGGGCAGCGCGATCACGCGCCCTCGGGGCGCGCGGCCTCGTGCGCCATGAGCCTGCGGGCAAAACCCGTCACCGCGTCCAGAACGGCCTGCGGCTGATCGAATTGCGGCGAATGCCGGCAGTCGTCCAGCACAAGCACATCGACCGGCGCATAGCTCTGGCTTTCGATCGCATGAACCTGCGCCAGCGTGCCATACTGGTCCTGCCGTCCCTGAATGACCAGGGCCGGAACACGCAGATAGTCGATCGCCTCGGTCACGTCCCAGCGGGCGAAGTCGGGGTTCAGCCAGGCGTCGTTCCAGCCCCGGAATGTCGCGACCGGGTCGCGGTGATACTTGGCCATGCGTGCCGCCATGTCCGTATCGGCAAAGGCGTCGCGGGCGCGCGCGATCTCGGCCAGGCCCAGCGGTTCGGTAAAGACATGCGGCGCCATCAGCACGATGCCGCGCACGCGGAAATCCTCGACCCGGCCAGCGTATTCCAGGGCGATCGTGGCGCCATCGGAATGCCCCATCAACACATAGGCCGGTGCGCCGATGGCATCCAGCACCTGTGGCAGAACCCCCGTGGCATGGCGGGTCATGTAATCGACGGGATGGGGCAGGTCGGCGGGGTCGGACTGGCCATACCCCTCGCGCGAATAGGCCAGGACGGGCAGGCCGGTGGCCCGGGACAGCTGCGCGGGCACGTCGCGCCAAAGGGCCAGGCAACCCAGCCCCTCGTGCAGAAGCACGATCACCGGACCGGCCGCGCGGTCGCCCCAACACGCCCATTCCAGGCGTTTGCCGCCCGCCGTCAGCCAGCCCTTGCCCGCGGCCCAGTCGATCATTGCGCGCCCCCGGGATCGCGCAGCTTGAATCGCTGGATCTTGCCGGTTGCGGTCTTTGGCAGCTCGTCGACCACGGTGATCCAGCGCGGATACTTCCACATGCCGATCTGCCCCTTGATATGCTCTTTCAGGGCGTCGGGCTCCAGCGTGGCGCCCTCTTTGAGGACGACATAGGCTGCGGGTTTCAACAGGTCCTTTTCATCCGCGCGGGCGACCACGGCGGCTTCGAGGATGCCGGGGTATTCCACCAGCGCCTGCTCCACCTCGAACGGGGACACCCAGATGCCCGAAACCTTGAACATGTCGTCGGTGCGTCCGCAGTAGACAAAGCGCCCCTCGGGCGTGCGCTCGTACTTGTCGCCGGTGCGGGTCCAGTGACCCTGAAAGGTGCTCAGGCTTTTCGAGCGACGGTTCCAGTATCCTTCGGCGCTTGAGGGGCCGCGCACCAGCAATTCGCCGACCTCGCCCTCGGCAACATCCTCGTCATGTTCATCGACCAGGCGCACCTCATAGCCTGGCACCGCCACGCCCGAGGTGCCGTAGACGATGTCGCCGGGGCGGTTCGACAGGAAGATATGCAGCATCTCGGTCGAGCCGACGCCATCGACGATTTCGGCGCCCCACAGCTTTTCCCACCGCAGGCCGATGTCGCGCGGCAGCGCCTCGCCGGCCGAGGTGCACAGCCGGATGCAATGTTCGGGCCTGGTGCCCTTCTTCTCCTGCTCGGCGACCAGCGCGGCATAGAGGGTCGGCACGCCGCAAAAGATGGTGGGCCGCTCGCGCGCCATGATCTCGAACACGCCATCGGGCGTGGGGCGCCCGCCGAACAGCACCGTCGTGGCGCCGACCGACAGCGGGAAGGACATGCCGTTGCCCAGCCCATAGGCGAAGAACAGCTTGGCGACGGAAAAGACGGTGTCGTCCTCGCGGATGCCCAGCACCTCGGCGCCGAACGTGTCGGCCGTGGCCTTCAGGCTGGAATGGATATGGCGCACGCCCTTGGGCACGCCGGTCGACCCCGAGGAATAGAGCCAGAACGCCAGTTCGTCGCCCTCGGCCTCGACCGTGTCCTGGGGGGTAGCGCCGTCGACAAAGCTGTCCCAGGTCACGCATTCGGTGCCGTCGCACGACCGTTCACCACCGATCACCACCACCGCGCGCAGAAAGCGATTGCCGTCAATCGCGGGTTTCACGGTATCCCACAGCTGCTCGGACACGATCAGGATCGAGGCACGCGAATCGTTGAGAATGGCCTCGTAGACCGAGGCGGACAGCAGCGTGTTCAACGGCACCGGGATCGCGCCCGCCTTCAGCGCGCCCCAGAAGGCCACGGGAAATTCCAGCTGGTCGCGCACGATCAGCGCGACCCGTTCCTCGCGGCGGACACCGTGGCGGGTCAGGGCGCCGGCGAACCGCGCGCTCTGGTCGGCCAGTTGCGCATAGGTCAGGCTGCGTCGGGCGCCATCGGCCTCGCGGAATGCGGTTTTCTCGCCGCGCCCCTCGGTCAGGTGGCGGTCCACGAAATAGATGGCGGCATTGTCGTTCACGGCTGGTCTCCTCCCGTCGCGGACGCGGTCGTCCTCCCCGACCGGGCACGGATTCGCGCCGCCGCATGTGCGTTATAGTGCAACCTTTCGCCGTGAACGCAAGAAAAGAGTTTCGAGCGTGCATTTTTTTGCATCTTGCCCGGTCAGGCGACGCGCGTTCCCGCCACCCAGGTGCCACGGACCGCACCCGCCGCGCCAAAGCGGCGCACGCGGATCACATCGGCACGCAACCCTTCGATCAGGGCGCCCCGGTCGGTCAGCCCCACTGCCCGCGCCGGACCCTGCGTCACGGTGGCGATCCCGCGCGCCAGGTCGCCCCACTGGTCGCTCAACATCAGCGCGCCGCCCAGCAACGCCGAGGGGACATAATCCGACGACAGGATGTCCAGCAGCCCCGTTTCGGCCAGATCGCGCGCGGCGACGTTGCCGGAATGCGACCCGCCGCGGATCAGATTGGGCGCCCCCATCATCACCGCGATTCCCTGGGCCGCGCAGGCGCTTGCGGCGATGTGGGTCGTCGGAAATTCCGCCAGCGCGACACCCTGCGCGGCCGAGGTCGCGACATGTCCCTCGGTGGTGTCGTCATGACTGGCCAGCGCCGCGCCAAAGCGGTGCGCGGCCGCGACCGCGGCGGTTTCATGCGCACTGCGGACGCGCTCGCCCAGGGCGCGCTGGGCGTCGACATGGGCCATGAACTCGTCTTCGCTCAGGCCGTATTTGCCACGCAGATAGCGCCGATACTGGGCGAGATCGGCGAACTGGCGCTGCCCGGGCGTGTGGTCCATCAGGCTGACGATGCCGACCCGGTCCTCGGCGCTGAAACGCTCCAGCTCCTGCGTCAGGGTCTCGGAGCAGACCTCGGCGCGCAGATGCAGCCGGTGGCTGATCCGCAACATGCCCGCGGCGCGGGCGGCCAGGATCTCGTCCGCCATGCCGCGCGCATATTCCCTGGCCCCTTGCCCGCGCGAGATCAGGCTGCCGACACGCAGCGCGTCGAACACGGTGGTGATGCCGACCCCCGCCAGTTCCGCGTCATGGGCGATGATGGCCGGGGCATGGGGCCAGTCCACCCCGGGGCGCGGCTGGATGTGGCGTTCCAGATTGTCGGTGTGCAATTCGATCAGGCCAGGCATGACCAGATCGCCGGCGCAATCCACCGCGCCCGGCGGCACGCCTGCACCGGCGTCAATGCGGGCGATCACGCCGTTTTCCAGCACCAGCGCGCCGGTCATCACGCCATCGGGCAGCACAAGGGTCGCATTGGCAAGGATCGTTGTCATCGGGCATCCTGTTCATCAAGGGTCGGCGCCAGCGCCGGATTCGCGGGGAAAACCGTCACGGAACCGTGACGCAACTGGGGCAGGGTGCCGCCATGAAACGCTATGCACTCTATTATGCGCCGCCCGCCGGCCCGTTGGCCGACACGGCCGCGCATTGGCTGGGACGCGATGCGATCACCGGCGCCCCGCTCACGCAACCGGATCCCGGGCTTGAACCCGTGACCGCAAGCGCCCGCCGCTATGGGTTTCACGCCACGATCAAGGCGCCCTTCGCCCTGGCCGATGGCACCACGGCCGAGGATCTGCTGGCGGCGGTGGACATCTTTGCGGCCGGGGCCGCCCCCTTTGCCATCGACGGGCTGGCGGTCGATCTCATGGGGCCGTTCCTTGCCCTGACACCGCGTGGCGACACGGCGCCCCTGCAGGCCTTTGCGGCGCAGGTGGTGCGCAGGTTCGACCGTTTCCGCGCCCCGTTGAGCGCGCGCGACCGGGCCCGCCGCAATCCGGATGCCCTGACCGAGCGCCAGCGCATGCACCTTGACGCCTGGGGCTATCCTTGGGTCTTCGACGACTTCCGGTTCCACATGACCCTCAGCGACGCCCTGACCGAGGCACAGCAGCACCGGTTCCGGCCCATGGCCGATGCTCTGTTCACGCCGCTGCTGCCGCGTCCGTTCGTGATCGGCGCGATCAGCGTCTTTGCCGAGGGGGACGACGGCGTCTTTCATCACCTGCACCGCGCCCCACTGGGTTGAGCCCCGCTGGGTTGAAGCGCCGCGCGCAGGCGCGCGATGCCCTGTTCGGGGGTGCCATCGTTGACGATCTCGATGACCGGCAAGCCGCCGGGCAGCGCCGCGACATCCCGGGCCAGGCGCGCGGCGATCTGCGCCACGCTTTCGCGACCGCGCCCCACCAGGCGCTTTGCCAGCAGGTCGGGCGGCGCGGTGATCACGATCACGGTCAAGTCCGGAAATGCGGCGCCGGCACGGGCCAGCGCCGCGCGCGATCCGTTGAACACGACGTCGCGCCCCGCGCGCAGCGGGGCCAGTTCCTCGTGCGGGATGCCGTAACACAGACCATGGGCGCGCCAGGTCAGGGCAAAGGCGCCCCTGGCCTCGCGCAGGGCAAAGTCGCTCTGGGTCACGCCCTCGAACGGTTCGCCGCCCGCCGATGCGGGACGTGTGATGACCCGCCGCACCCAATGCGGGCCGTCCTCGGCCGCGCAGGCGCCGGCCAGCAGCGTGTCCTTGCCCGCACCCGAAGGGCCGACGACGGTGAACAGCCGGCCCGTCATGGCAGAACCGAGAAACCCGTCACATCGACCAGCCGGTCGCAGACCTCGGCGCGCGCGGCCTCGTCGTGGAATATGCCCAGGATGGCCGCTCCGCGCGCCTTGGCCTCGGCGATCAGGGCCAGGACGACGGCGCGATTGGCCGCGTCCAGGCTGGCGGTCGGTTCGTCCAGCAGCATCGCCGGCCAGGCATTGATGAACCCGCGCGCGATGTTGACCCGCTGCTGTTCGCCACCCGAAAACGTGGTGGGCGACAAGGGCCACAGGCGGTCCGGAATGTTCAGCCGCGTCAACATCCGCGCGGCACGATCGCGGGCCTCGGCCTCGGGCAGGCCCAGGGCCAACAGCGGGTCCGCCACCACATCGAGTGTCGGCACCCGGGGCACCACCCGCAGGAACTGGCTGACATAGCCCAGCGTTGCGCGCCGCAAGGCGATGATGCGGCGCGGTTCGGCGCCGGCAACCTCGGTTTCGCCCACGCGGATGGACCCGCCATCGACCCTGTAGTTGCCCCAGATCATCCGCATCAGGGTGGATTTGCCGGACCCCGAGGCACCGATCAGCCCGACGCATTCCCCGGGCGCGACCCTGAGGCTGGCGCCTGCCATGACCGGCAACACGGCGCTGCCCTGGTTGTGCAGGGTGAAACTCTTGGACACGTCCTGAACCGCGATCATCTTTGTGCTCCAAATATCCTCGGGGGTTTCCAAAGGGGGCAGACGGCCCCCTTTGGCGCGGGGGTCCGGGGGGCGCGCAGCCCCCCGGCTGCGTCAGACCTGCAGGACCGAACTCACCAGCAACTGCGTATAGGCGTGCTGGGGATCGTCCAGCACCTGATCGGTCAGGCCCTGTTCGACCACCCGCCCCCCCTTCATCACCATCAGCCGGTCGGCCAGAAGCCGCACCACCGCCAGGTCATGGGTCACGATCACCGCGCTCAGCCCCATCGACCGCACCAGTCCGCGCAGCAGATCCAGCAGGCGCGCCTGCACGCTGACATCCAGCCCGCCGGTCGGTTCGTCCATGAACACCAGCCGCGGCCCTGTCACCAGGTTGCGCGCGATCTGCAGCCGTTGCTGCATCCCGCCAGAGAACTGCCGCGGCCGGTCGTCGATCCGGTCGGCGGCGATTTCCACGCGGGTCAGCCAGTCCAGTGCCTCGTCGCGGATGCGGCCATAGTGGCGCGCACCGACCGCCATCAGGCGTTCGCCCACGTTGCCGCCTGCGCTGACCCCCATGCGCAGCCCGTCGCGGGGGTTCTGGTGGACAAAGGCCCAGTCGGTGCGCCCCAGCATCCGGCGTTCCGGCTCGCTCATGCGCATCACGTCGCGCGGCCCCTCGGCGCGGGTGTCGAAGATCACGCGGCCCTCGTCCGGCGGCAGGTGCCCGGCCAGGCACCCCAGCAGCGTCGACTTGCCCGAGCCGGACTCGCCGACGATACCCATCACCTCGCCGGGCCACAGGTCGAACGAGACATCGGTGCAGCCGATGCGGCCGCCATAGGTCCGGGTGATGCCCTCGACCCTGAGAAGCGGTTGCCCGGTCATGCGGCGTCCTCCTGCGGGGACAGGCGCCCGCGATGGCCTGCCGCCTGACGACCGGCACAGTGATCGGTGTCCGAGCAGACGAACATGCGCCCGCCGCTGTCATCGGTGATGACCTCGTCCAGATAGCTGGCGTCATCGCCGCACAGGTCACAGGCGTGTGGCGCCTTCGACGCCTCGAACGGGTGGTCCTCGAAGTCGAGGCTGACCACATCGGTGTAGGGCGGCACGGCATAGATCCGCTGTTCCCGCCCGGCACCGAACACCTGCAAGGCCCGCGATCCGGACAGTTTCGGATTGTCGAACTTTGGAATGGGTGACGGGTCCATCACGTAGCGCCCCTCGACCTTGACCGGATAGGCATAGCTCGTCGCGATCGCCCCGTTGCGGGCGATGTCCTCGTAGAGCTTGACGTGCATCAGGCCATAGTCTTCCAGCGCGTGCATCCGCCGGGTCTCGGTCTCGCGCGGTTCGAGAAAGCGCAGCGGTTCGGGGATCGGCACCTGATAGACCAGGATCTGGCCCTCGGTCAGCGGGGTTTCCGGGATGCGGTGGCGGGTCTGGATGATCGTCGCCGCGGCCGTGCTCTCAGTCACGGCTACACCGGCCGTCCGCTGAAAGAACTTGCGGATCGACACCGCGTTGGTGGTGTCGTCGGCGCCCTGGTCGATCACTTTCAGCGTGTCGCCCGGGGTCAGGCAGGCCGCCGTCACCTGCACGCCGCCGGTGCCCCAGCCATAGGGCATCGGCATTTCGCGGCTGGCGAAGGGCACCTGATAGCCGGGCACGGCGACCCCTTTCAGGATTGCGCGGCGGATCATCCGCTTGGTCTGTTCGTCCAGATAGGCAAAGTTGTAGTCGCTCATTCCGCGGCCCCCTGCTGACCGGCGCGCAACCGCCGCACCAGTTCCAGTTCGGACTGGAAATCGACGTAATGCGGCAGCTTGATATGCTCCAGGAACCCGGTTGCCTGGATGTTGTCGGCGTGCATCAGCACGAATTCCTGGTCCTGCACCGGCGCACCGGTGTTGTCCTCGCCCAGCTCGTCCCAGCGCAGGGCGCGGTCGACCAGGCTCATGGAAATCGCCTTGCGTTCGGTCTGGCCGAACACCAGCCCATAGCCGCGCGTGAACTGCGGCGGCTGCGTCCTTGAGCCGGTGAACTGGTTGACCGTCTCGCATTCGGTGACCGTGATGGCGCCGATCTCGACGGCGAAACCCAGTTCCGGGATGTCCAGCTCGACCGCAACCTCGCCGATGCGCAACTCTCCCACAAACGGATGGGTGCGGCCGTAGCCGCGCTGGCTGGAATAGGCCAGCGACAGGATGAACCCCTCGTCCCCGCGCGTCAGGGCCTGCAGGCGCAGGGCACGGTCGGCAGGCAATTCCATCGGTTCGCGGGTCAGGTCGCGCGGCGTGGCCTCGCTGGCGGGCTCGTCCTCGATCAGGCCCTCGCGGTCCAGAAATCCGGTGACGCGCGGCACCGGGCCCAGCGGCGCGGATGCCAAGGGCGCTTGCGCTGCGGTGCCTTCGGCCGCGAGGGCAAAGTCGATCAGCCGGTGCGTGTAGTCGAAGGTCGGTCCCAGAACCTGACCGCCCGGCAGATCCTTGTAGGTGGCCGACACCCGGCGCACGGCGGCCATGCGGCCCGTGTCGATCGGGCGCGAGCACCCCAGCCGGGGCAGGGTTGTGCGATAGGCGCGGATCAGGAAGATCGCCTCGATCAGGTCGCCGCGTGACTGCTTGATCGCCAGGGCGGCCAGATCGGGATCATAGAGCGACCCCTCGGCCATCACGCGGTTCACCGCCAGCGCCATCTGGGCGCGGATCTGGGCAACGGTCAGTTCGGGAATGGCCGGGTCGCCGCGGCGTTCCTCGGCCAGAAAGGCGTGGGCATTGTCGATGGCGCGTTCGCCACCCTTGACAGCGACATACATCAGGCGGCCTCCACCCGGGTGCTGCGCGGCAGTCCCGCAAGACGGTCGCCGCAGGTCAGAAGCGTGTCGAACCCCAGCGGGAACAGCGCGCGATTGGCACGGAACGCGGCGATTTCCGGCAGGCTGAGGCGGGCCGCGCCATCGATTCCGGGGCCGCGCAGCGTGGCGCCCGCATCGTCCAGCCGGTCCGTCACCACGACCAGCGTTGCGGCGCGGTCGGGATAATCGGGCGTGCCGATCGCGAAGCGCGAGACCGGCGCCAGATCGGACCAGCGGCCAAAGGCGAACACCGCCTCACTGGCGCAAACCAGCGGGGCAGCGGTGTGAAAGGTGATCCAGTCGCGCACCGCGGCGCAGTCCAGCGCGCCCGCCAGATGCACGGGCGTCGTGTTGTCCAGCAACACGAGCGCAGCGACACCGGCGGCAACGGGCATGGGCGCGGGGGGCACTGCGCCGGTCAGGGAAACGATCTGGCCGGGACGCGACAACGCCAGCAGGATGGCGCGAAAGCCCTCGGCGGATTGGGTCGGGGCGTCGGCAAAGCCGCCCGCCATCGCGCCGGGACTGAGCGTGGTATCGGTCATGCGTCCTCTCCCCGGACCATGGTGAAGAATTCGACCCGCGTTGCCGCAGCCTTGCGGGCCCGGGCCTCGCGCCGGGTGGTTTCCTCGGCCGCGAGGAGGGCCAGAACCGAACGGGTCAGAGCGGCGGCGCGGTCGGTTTGCAGCAGCGCGTCCAGGACCGCGGCCCGCAAGGCGTGCTCGGTGTTGCGGCCCTGCACATGGGCGTGCCCGACCGGGCCCTCGGCCAGCCGGACCGTGCACCGTGTCACGGTCATTTCCCCCAGGTTGAAGGGGGCGCCGGTGCCACCCTGCCGGCCGCGAACCATCACGGCGCCGATCTCGGGGCCGCGCAGGCGGGTGTGGGCGGGCAGGTCGGGAAACAGCGCGGCCAGCCGCAGCGGTTCCGCCCTGGCCAGCAACCCCATGGCCGCCGGTCGTTCGAAGATCTGGGTCATCGACATCTTGCCAATTTGTCTATATTACTATACAACTAGACAATCTTTACCACGGCAGGGTGCCCGATGCACATGAAATTTCCATGACGGAGTCGCACCCGCTCTGGCAGCAGATCGCGCAGACGCTGGAGGAAGAGCTGGCCCGGGCCCTGCCCGGTGATCGCCTGCCGACCGAGACCCGGCTTGCGGCGCGCTTTGGCGTCAATCGGCACACCGTCCGTCGTGCCCTGGCCGCGCTGGCCGAATCGGGGCTCGTGCATGCGCGGCGTGGCGCGGGGGTGTTTGTCGCGGCGCAGCCCACGGAATACCCCCTGACCCGGCGCACGCGCTTTCACGGTGCGCTGTCCGCGACCGGGCGAGTGCCGGGGCGGCGGGTGCTCAGCGTGCAGTCCGCGCCGGCCTCGGAAACCGAGGCGCAGGTTCTGGCGCTGCAAGCCGCCGCTCCCGTCCTGCGGGTCGAGGGCGTGTCGCTGTCCGACGGGCAGGTGATCGGGCATTTCCGGTCCGCCTATCCGATGGGGCGATTGCCGGGGCTGGCCCAGCACATCCAGTTGGGCAAGGGCGTGACCGAATCGTTGGCGGCCTGCGGGGTGGCCGATTACACCCGCGCCTGGACCCGGCTGACGGCCCGCAACGCCGATGCGATCCTGGCGGGCCATCTGCAACTGCGGCCGGGCGATGCGGTCATGCGCCTGGAATCGATGAACCAGGACCCGGACGGAACGCCGCTGGAATACGGGATCACCCATTTCGCCGGTCAGCGCGTGACCCTGACCGTCGCGCCGGAATGAGCTGTCACGCAGCCGTCATGCCTGCCCGTCACAAGGGGGCATCCGACGGAGTGACCGATGCCCCTGCTTTCCCCGATCCGCCTGACCGGCGCCCGCGTCCTGCGCGGTGCGATGCTGGCCGATGATACCCTGACCCTGGCCGATGGCCGGGTCGTCGACGGGCCCGCGCCCGACCTGGATCTGTCCGGTTTCCTGCTGCTGCCGGGCATTGTCGATCTGCACGGCGACGGCTTTGAACGCCACCTGACGCCGCGCCCCTCGGCCCCGTTCGACAAGACGCGCGCGTTGCGGTCGGTGGCGGCGGAACTGGCGGCCAACGGCGTGACCACCGCCTGGCTCGCCCAAAGCTGGAGCTGGGAGGGCGGCTTTCGCGGTGCCGACGCGGCCGAGGCCCTGATGGTCGCGCTGGAGTCGGCCCGTCCCGGCCTGTTGGTGGACCTGCGCCTGCAGATCAGGCTGGAAACGCATGTTCCCGCCGATCATCCGCGCGTATTGGACACCGTTGCCCGCCATGGCATCGATTGCGTGGTCTTCAACAATCACCTGCCCGAAGCCCTGGAAATGGCCGAAACGCAGCCGCGCCGCTTTGCGCAATGGGCGGCGCAGCAGGGGCGTGATCCGCAGGTCCTGCTGACCATCGTCGAAGAGGCGTTGCGCCTGGACAGCCAGGTGCCGCAGGCCCTGGCGGTCTTGGCAGGCGCCCTGGCCGCGCGCGGCGTGACGATGGGCTCGCACGATGATCCGGACGCGGCGACCCGGGGGTTCTTCCGGTCCATCGGCGCGACGATCTGTGAATTTCCGACCCGCGCCGACGCGGCGGCCGAGGCCCGCGCGGCCGGGGAACCCGTGGTGATGGGCGCGCCCAATGTCGTGCGGGGCGGCAGCCAATCGGGCAACATCGCGGCCGAGCGGCTGGTGGCGGATGGCCTGTGCGATGTGCTGGTGTCGGACTACTACTATCCGGCGCTGGCGCAGGCCGCATGGGTGCTGGCGGATCGCGGCGTGCTGCCGTTGGCCCGGGCCTGGGCGCTGATCTCGACCCGCCCGGCCGAGGTCATGGCCCTGGCCGATCGTGGCACGCTGGACGCGGGCAAGCGGGCCGATCTGGTCGTGGTCAACCCCGAAACCCGCGCGGTCGAGGCCACCATTGCCGGTGGCAGGCTGGCCCATGCCCAGGGCGAGGCCGCGCGCCGGTTGATGGGGCAGGGGGCGATCGCCGCGCAGTAGGCGCGGCGCCCGCCGATCATCCGCCGTAGGCGTCCAGAAAGGCCTCGGCCTCGAGGGCGCGGAAATCGGCCAGGGCGGCGCGCAGGCGGTCATGGGGCCAGTCCCACCAGGCCAGCGCCAGCAGGCGGTCGGCGATGGCATCGGAAAAGCGCGCGCGGATCGGCTGCGCCGGCACGCCGGCAACGATCAGGAACGGTGCGACATCCCGGGTCACCACCGCGCCCGAGGCCACCACCGCGCCGATGCCGACCGTCACCTCGGGTTTGACGATGGCGCCGTGACCGATCCAGCAATCATGCCCCAGCGTGCACCGCCGGGCGGCCCGTCGGGCAAAAAAGTCGGCGTCGTCGTCCTCCTCGGGCCAATAGGCGGACGAGCGGTAGAGAAAATGATGCTGCGCAGCATGGCGCCATGGATGATCGGTCGGGCCGATCCGGGTCATCGCCGCGATATTGGCGAATTTGCCGACCGTGCAATTGGCGATATCGGCCATCCGGTCGCAATAGGCATAGTCGCCAAAGCTGGAATTGAGCACGCGCGATCCGCGCCCGACTTCGCACCAGGCGCCAAAGGTGCTGTTGTGGATCTCGCAGTCGGGGTGGATCAGGGGCGTGTCGGCGGACAGTCGCGGCATCGGGGCGTCTCCATGGGCGGGGTGGCAGGCTCAACGACCGCTGCCATCCCCCTTGATGAGCCGGTCGCGCACCCTGGCCGAGACCGCGTCCAGCGCGACGACCATCAGCACGATCAGGATGATGTAATAGGTCACCTTTTCCCAGTCCTGCGTGGTCTGGATCGCCTGGGTCAACAGCAGGCCGATCCCGCCGCCGACGATGGCGCCGACGATGGTCGCCGAGCGGGTGTTCGATTCGAAAAGATACAGGACCTGGCTCAGGATCACCGGCAACACCTGCGGCATGACGCCAAAGCGATACCGCTGAACGGGCCTTGCGCCGGTGGCGCGAATGCCCTCGATCTGCTTGCCATCCACGTTTTCCAGCGCCTCGGAGAACAGTTTGCCGAAGCTGCCGGTGTCGGTGATCAGGATCGCCAGGGCGCCGGTCATCGGCCCCGGGCCAAAGGCGCGCGACAGAACGATGGTGAAGATCAGCGCATCCACCCCGCGCACGAAATCCAGCACGCGGCGCACGACAAAGCGCAGCCAGCGCGCGGGTGCGAAATTGCGCGCGGCCAGAAAGGCCAGCGGCAAGGCGACCAGCGCCGCGCCAAAGGTGCCGAGGAACGCCATCAGGATCGTCTCGCCCATGGCCCAGGCCACATCCCCGTGGCGCCAGATCTCGTTGTTCCAGACGTTCGAGACCATCAGCGCGAGGTTGCCCCGCGCCGGGTCCAGCCGGTCGCCCCACAGCACGGTTTCGGCGATCGCGGTCCAGGTCATGCGGTGAAACGGGCTGCGCAGGTCAAAGAAGAACAGCTCCCACCCGGGGAAATACCGCATGGTTTCCGTGCGCGACCGGGTGACGGTCAGGCGGCCGGCCTCGGTCGTGACGGTGACGCGCGTGCGCGAGGCATTGATGAAATCGGGCACCCCCGGCTGCGGCAACGACAGGTCGATGGCCGATCCGGTGTTGGTGATGCGGATTTCGCCGTAACCCGGCATCTCGTAGAGGGCGACCGGCCCGTCATAGATGACCCGATGTCCCTGCGGCAGGTCGATGACGGTGCGCGCCCCCTCGCGGTGCACCCAGGGCGGGGTTTCGTCGGTCGGCAGGGTCATGCGTCGTGACCCCTCGATGGCGATGCTGGTCACGTCGGTGCGGTTGTCCTGCGTGACATGCACCTTGTAGCTGATCGCGTCGCTCAGCAGCGTTGCGGCGTTGTCCAGCCGCGCGCGCTGCGCAAGGCCCGCCACGTCAAAGGCGAAAAAGACATAGGTCAGATAGGCCAGCACCAGCGCCGGCATGGCGAGGGCGATCACCCGCTTGCGGCGAAACTCGCCCAGAACGGCGGATTGCAGCGCGATGTCGGCCATGTCAGGCCCTCCCTTGCGTCAGGCGGTGGCGGGCCAGGCTGGACAGTTGATCCAGAACGACAATCGTGGCGAACAGCACGATGAAGATGCCTGCCGCCTCGTCCAGCTTTCCCTGGCCAAAGGTCATGGCGTTCTTCAGGTCATAGCCGATCCCGCCGGCGCCCACGAACCCCAGGATGGCCGAGGCCCGCACGTTGATCTCGAAGCGCAGCAGCGCATAGCTGAGGTAGTTGGGCGCGACCTGCGGCACCACGCCCAGCGCCATGCGCTGGCTCCAGCGCGCCCCGACCGAGGCCAGTCCCTCGACCGGCTTCATGTCGATGTTCTCGTTCACCTCGGCGAACAGTTTGCCCATCGCGCCCGCGGTGTGCAGGCCGATGGCGATGGCGGCGGGAACGGGGCCCGCGCCCAGCAGAAAGATAAGGACCAGCGCCACCACGATCTCTGGCACGGCGCGCAGGACATCGGCGATCCGGCGGAAAACGCCGGCCAGCGCGGGCAAGGGGGCCAGGCCGCGGGTCGCCAGCAACGACAGCAGAATGCCGCCCATGGTGCCGGTCAGCGTGGCCACGGCGGCGACATTCAGCGTTTCCAACAGCGACGGCAGCGCATCCAGGATATGGCCGGGCAGGTTGGCGGCCTTGTCCCAGGCCTCGGACAGGATCGCGGCCGGAAAATCAGCGAGATGCGCCAACCCCTCGATGAACCCGCCGGCGTTGCGCGATTCGGCCGTCCGGAAGCCGGCGATCATCAGCAGCGCGAACACCAGCAGCAACAGCCCGGAATACAGGCGCCGTCGCTGGGTCAGCGCCAGGTAGTCCCGGCGGATCGCGTCGGTGCCCGAGGGCGCGGTCGGGGTCAGGGTCATGGCAGTGTCCATAAAGGCCGGGCCCCGGCACGATGGCGGGGCCCGGCGGATTCCAGAGAGGGAGCGATCAGTTCATCTGCGCGCGGCGCACGTCGATGATGGTCTGATAGGCCTCGTGGGTGATCGGGGCGAAGCCCGCGGTTTCCCCCGCGGCGACACCATAGAGGCAGGCCTGATCGCGTTCACCCAGGTGCTCCAGCAGATTGGTGACGGTATCCTTCACCTCTTGCGGCAGGCTGGTGCGCAGGACGACGGGGCCCTCGGGGATCGGATTCGAGCGCCAGATTTCCACCAGGTCGTTCATGTCCACCAGGCCCGCATCCGCCGCGCGGCGCAGAGCGCCCGAGTTGTAGCCGTCTTCCCAGTTGCCCAGGCCATCGGCCCAGGTCACGCCGGCGTCCACGTCGCCGTTGTTCACGGCGATGATCGTCTGCTCGTGGCCGCCGGTGAACACCACCTCGCCGAAGAAGTCGCCCGATTCCATCGAATGCCCGGTCACGCGCGGGATCTCGATCGAGGGCACCAGATAACCCGAGGTCGAGTTCGGATCGCCAAAGCCGAAGCGGCGCCCCTGCAGGTCCATCAGCGAATGGATGCCGCTGTCGGCGCGCGCGAAGCCGATCGAGAAATACGAGAACGACCCGTCGAGGTTCGTCTTGACCAGCACGGGTTCGACCGCATTCGGATCGGCCAGCCAGGTCGCCGCATAACCCGAGGCGCCGAGCCAGGCGAAGTCCAGCGAACCGCCCAGCAGGCCCTGGATCACGCCGTTGTAGTCGGCCGGCGTGAACAGGTGAACGGGCACGCCCAGGGCGTCCTCGACATAGGCGCGGAAACATTCGTTCGAGGCCAGGCGATCCTGCGCGTTCTCACCGCCCAGAAGGCCGATGTTGAACTCGGTGATCGCCTCCTCGGCATGGGCCACGCCGGTCAGGGCGGTTGTCAGGATCAGGGCGGCAGCAAGGGATTTCATCGGGGGTCTCCGTTTCGATGAAAGGGGAAAAGCGTTACAGCAGCGACGCCGCGATGGCCGCGGCGCGCGGCGGCCGGGGCCGCGCCACCGGCGGCGCGGGCGGAATCGCGGTCGATGTCGCGTCTTCGTTGAAACTGTGGTCGGCGCCATAGATCGCGCGCGCGGCGTCGGTCGTCAGGTCGCTGGCCGGGCCGTCAAACACCAGCTTGCCATCGCGCAGACCGATCACGCGGTCGCAATAGCGCCGCGCCGTGTCCAGCGTATGCAGGTTGGCGATGACCATCCGGCGGTCTTCGGTGTTGATGCGTTTCAGCGTGTCCATGACAAGCTGCGCATTCATCGGGTCCAGGCTGGCGATGGGTTCGTCGGCCAGGATGATCCTGGGGTCTTGCATCAACGCGCGGGCGATCGCGACCCGCTGTTGCTGCCCGCCGGACAGCGCCTCGGCGCGTTTGGGGGCCTGTTCGGCGATGCCCAGGCGATCCAGGATGTCCAGCGCCTGAAGGATGTCCTCGCGCGACCACAGGTTGAACAGGGTCGCCAGGGTCGACCGGCTGTTCAGCTTGCCATGCAACACGTTCGAGGCCACATCCATGCGCGGCACCAGGTTGAATTGCTGAAAGATCATGGCGCACTGGCTCTGCCAGGCCCGGGCCTCGGCGCCCGACAACGCCAGGATGTCGCGCCCGTCGACCAGGATCTGTCCGGAACTGGCAGCGGTCAGCCGGTTCACCATCCTGAGGAAGGTGGACTTGCCCGCGCCCGAGCGGCCGATGATGCCGATGAACTGCGGTCCGTCGACCTTGAAACTGATGTCATCGACGGCCGTTCGCTGACCGAACACGCGCGTGACATTGCGGACTTCCAGCATCGCGGGCCCCCTTGCTGCATCGAGGCCCTTTTGCGGTGCGTGGGTAACAGCGTCGTGTCCGCAACACGTCAGTTCGGTAAAAAGAACGCGGCCTTTTTCCCGCGTTGTTCCACGATTGGCACGATCCTGTCACGCAACGGTGCGAGCAAAGGTGCGGGGATTCGGGATGCTCAAGGCGCGGGCAAACCCGATCCGGCGCCACCGGCCACCCGCCCGCGACGGCAGAACCGCGGGGTTGCGCAGGGTCGGAACGGGAAAGTGGTGCCGGTGAAGGGACTCGAACCCCCGACCCCATCATTACGAATGACGTGCTCTACCAGCTGAGCTACACCGGCACGGTGCAGCGGGTTGCCCCGCTGAGGTCGGGCGGTTCTTAGCACCGGGTCGGGGCAGTATCCAGCCCCTTTTTTCGGCGTGCCCGATGGTCTGTCACCGCCGCTACAGACCCATGCGGCGGGTCTTTTCCAGGTCGATCGGCGCGGTTTCGTCCTCGGGCGCGTCGGTCGTTTCCGAGGCGGGTTCGGGTGCGTCCTGGTCGGCGGACTCTTCGGCGTCCTCGGGACCCTCGGCATCGTCGATCACGTCGGCCGTGGCGTCGATTTCGGCGTCGTCGTCGGCTTCTGCGGTGTCCGTCGCCGGCGGCAGAGCGCCGACGATCAGTGGCAGCATTTCGGTGCCGGTGGCGGACGGACCCGACGAATCGGGCGGGTTGGTCCAGGCGAGCGTGTCGAAACTGGCGCAATTGTCGCACAGCGCATGCCAGTGGGCATGGACATGATGGCAGTTGCCGCACACCCATTGCGGTCCGCGCGGTGCGGTCAGGGCGCGCGCCAGCCAGCCGCGCACCACCTGATCGGGCGACCCCTCGCCGCGTTCGATGGCGGCCATGATCGTCATCACGCGCTGCGTGGGGTCGGTTTCGTGCAGATCGCCGATGGCGCGTCGTGCCGCCGGGAAATCCTCGGCCGCGATCAGCAGTTCGGCGCGGGTCTGCCGTTCCTCGGGGCCCGGCTGCAGGGACAGAAGCGCGTCAAAGCGTTTGACCCGGGCGGCGGGGGTTTCGTCAGGTTGGATCGCGGCAAAGGCCTGGGCCAGATCGGGATGCGGCTGCGCTTTCCAGGCGCGCTTGAGGACCTTGGCGGCGGCGCTGCGTTTGCCGCGGGCGGTCAGGGCCTGCGCGGCCATTACCGCGGCAGGCACCAGATCGGGCGAGCGTTTGTTGGCCTCGATCGCGAGGTCCTGCGCCAGCGTGGGGTTCGCGGTCTCGGTCTCGGCCTGTTGCAGGGTCAGCACGGCATCGCGACGCTGAAACACCGGCTTGGGCAGCCGCCCGGTGCGCGAGGTTTCGAGCAGCGTCTTGCGCGCGCCGGCCCAGTCGCCGGCCTTGGTCTGAAGACCCAGCAGCATGTCCTGCGTCGGCGCATGGCCCGGCTTGAGCGAAAGCGCGGTCTCGGCCAGTTTGCGGGCCTTGGTGGCATCGCCGGCGTCGATCTGTTGCCTGAGCAAGCCCTGAACGCCCACAAAGCGCCCGCGATTGTCCTCGAGCAGACGCTTGTAATAGTCCTCGGCCAGTTGGGTGTTGCCCTTGGCCTGTGCCGATTGCGCGACCAGAAGAGTGGTCAGGGCCTGATCGTCCAGAAGCTTTTCGGCCTTGCGGGCCTTGGTCAGGGCCTTGTCGCCCTCGCCACCCGCCAGGGCCAGGAACCCGTCGGTCAGCGCCTCGAGTCCGCGCTGACGGCGGTTGCGGGCGAAATAGCGGCTGATCGCGGTCTCGTCACCGTTGATGAACCGGATCGTCGCAACCAAGAGGCCCATGAGCTTCATCAGCAGCCAGAGGCCGGCCAGCAGCAGGATGGCGGCAATGGCCATCTGCACCGGGCCCAGCGTGAATTCGACACTGTTGAAGGCGATACGCAGACCGGCCTCCTGTTGCATCAGCGTCTGCACACCCAGCGTCAGACCGGCGACAGCGGCCAGGAACAGGGCGATCTTGAGAATGGTCCAGATCATCGTTTCTCTCCGCCTTAGTCCTGAGCTTGGGTTTGCAGGTCCGACAGGGCGGCCAGGGCCGCCAGCCGGGTTTCCGCCTGCGCGCGCCATTCGGCCATCGCGGCGGCCGGATCGCCGGTCAACCCGTCCAGTTCGCCGAGGGTGCCGGGCAGATCCCCCTGCCTGAGCGCGGCCTCGGCCCGCGAGAGGATCGAATCGGTGTCCGCGCCGTCGCGCGGGGTCAGGGACCGGGCGCCGGTCTGCGCCCTGAGGAAGCCCAGCATCCGGTCGCCCAGTGATTCGCCCTGCGCGGCCACCGGCTGGGCGGCCAGCGCAGCGCGGGCCGCGGGGGCAAACCTGTCTTGCAACTGCGACAGCGTGACCAGACCCTCGCCGAGGGGGGCCAGAGCGGCAGCGGTGTTCCCCAGGGCGGCCAGGGCATCGGGCGCCGGTGCACCGCTTTCCGCCGCTGCGACCAGATCGGTGATCGCGGCACGACGGGCGACGCGCGCCTGCTGGGCGGCGACGTCTTCCTCGCGCGTGGTCAGGGCGGCGGCCTGGGCCTGCACTTCGGCCCGGGACTGGGCGAGGGCAGCATCCACGGCGGTGCGGGCCTGCTGGGCGATATCGGCCTCGAGCCCGTCGATGCGCTGGCCCAGAGCGGTCAGCGCGGCGGTGGGATCGGCGGGCACGGGCCGCGATTCCAGCGCGCCGAGACGGGTTTCCAGCGGCGTCATGTCCGGGGCCGCAGGCGGCGGGGCGGATTCCAGCGCCGCAACGCGCTGGTCCAGCGGCGCCAGCGCGGCCTGAAGGGCCTGGGCGCTGACCCCTTGCGCGCGGGCTTCCAGCGCGGCGACACGGTCGGCAAGGTCGGTCTGACGGCTGCGCCAGCCCTCGGGGAGAAGTGTCAGCACCACCGCGGCACCCAGCGCCGCCGCGATCACGCCCCCCGCGATCATGCTGCCGGTTCCCGCACTGCCGCGGACCGGGGGCTGGGCGGGCGGCTGGGCAGGGGCCTGGGCGGCCGGCGGTGGCAGGTCGGGCGTGGTTTCCGTCGCCGGTTCATCGGTCAGGGGTTCGGCCGAATCCCCGGTTGCGGACTCGGTCGAGGGGATGTCGGTCAGCGGCTCGACGTCCGTGTCGGCGGGGCCAGCCTGATCGATCTGGTTCCGGTCTCCGGATGTTGTCCTGGGGCCGCGATCGCTGCCCGTTTCCGTGCCGGCCATTGTCACCTCCACCACATCGCGCCGGAAAATGGCGCGTCCCTTTCTACTTAGCCGTTGACCACCGGCGCCTCAACCCACGGTTCCGGGATGCGACATCGCTTCCGCCAGCGCGCGCAGCATCCCGCCCGCATCCGGCGTTCCGGCGATGAGCGTCCGCTCGGCCAGCGCGGGGGGCAGCGCCGCGGCGCAGGCCGCGCTGATCGCAACCGGGGTCAATCCCATTACGTCCATGATGCCCGACTGTGCCGCAAGACGCTGCGCGGCGCGCGGGGAAAAAAGGGGTGCAAAAACCCGTTGACCCGTCAGCGCGGGGACGACATCGGGCGGCCAGTCCAGCGCGCGCGCCTCGTAGACGGCGACGCTGCGCAGGGTCAAGCCGGGCAGCGCACCGGCCAGATCGCGGACCAGATCGCGGGCCAGATGCACCCCATGGGCGTGAACCAGTGGCCCCTCGGGTGCCGCGCCGGTCAGCGTGGCGATCAAGGCGGCCGCATCGCCGCCGCCCTGGCGGGGGATCATCCCGGCACGCGCCGCCGCACGGGCGGTCGCCGGGCCGACACACCAGGCGGTCATGCCGGGCAGGGAGGGCAGCATCGGCACCGCGCTGGCCGAGGTCAGGATGATCCCGCGTGCGCCCGCGAACACCGCCGGGTCAAAGGGCAGCGCCACCACCTGCGACAGTGGCGCGATCAGGGGTTCATGCGGGGGCAGGGTGCCGGCGGCCTCGCGGGCAAAGCGGCGGGACTGGGGCAGGGGGCGGGTCAGCAGCAGCAGCGGGGACATGGCGGTTCTCTCGCGCCCATTGCTTGCGGCGCGCCCCGATGCTACCCCCGCCGGGACCGAAACTGCAACCGGCGGGCCATGGCGCACCCCCTCACCATTCTGGGCATCGAGAGCAGTTGCGACGATACGGGCGCCGCCCTTGTTCGCCATGCTCAGGGCGAGGCCCCGCAAATTCTGGCGAATGTCGTTGCCGGCCAGACCGATCTGCACGCGGCTTTTGGCGGGGTCGTGCCCGAGATCGCGGCCCGTGCGCATGCCGAAAAGCTGGATCTGGTGGTCGAGGAGGCCCTGAACCGCGCCGGTCTTTCGCTGGCGGACGTGGATGCGATCGCCGTGACGGCCGGTCCCGGGCTGATCGGCGGCGTGCTGTCGGGCGTGATGCTGGCCAAGGGGGTGTCGGTGGCGACGGGCAAACCCCTGATCGGCGTGAACCATCTGGCGGGACACGCGCTGACGCCGCGCCTGACCGGGCAGGTGGAGTTTCCCTATCTGATGCTGCTGGTCAGTGGCGGGCATTGCCAGTTCCTGCGTGTCGACGGTGCCGACAGCTTTACCCGGCTGGGCGGCACCATCGACGACGCCCCTGGCGAGGCGTTCGACAAATGCGCCAAGCTTCTGGGCCTGCCGCAGCCCGGCGGCCCCGCGGTCGAGGCCGCCGCCCGCAGCGGTGACCCCGCGCGCTTCGCCTTTCCGCGTCCCTTGCTGGATCGGCCGGGATGCGATCTCAGCTTTTCCGGGTTGAAAACGGCGCTGATGCGCGCGCGCGACGCGCTGGTGGCGGAAAAGGGCGGGCTGACGCGCGCCGACCGGGCCGATCTGTGCGCCGGATTTCAGGCCGCCATCGCCGATGTGCTGGCGGAAAAGAGCCGCCGCGCGCTGGCCGCCAGCCCGGGCGTGCGCGCGTTTGCCGTGGCGGGCGGCGTGGCC
This sequence comes from Rhodobacter sp., assembly GCA_020637555.1. Lineage (GTDB taxonomy): Bacteria > Pseudomonadota > Alphaproteobacteria > Rhodobacterales > Rhodobacteraceae > Pararhodobacter. Next base: position 298,147 of record JACKKF010000004.1, read on the forward strand.
GCCAACACGCTGCTGCGCGCCCGACTGGAGCGGGTCGCGGGCGCGGTGCCGTTTGTCGCCCCCCCCTTGAGCCTGTGCACCGACAACGCCGCGATGATCGCCTGGGCGGGCCTGGAACGGTTCCGCGCCGGGCATCGTGACGACCTGAGCCTTTCCGCCCGGCCGCGTTGGCCGCTGGACACCGCCGCCGCGCCCCTGATCGGATCAGGCAAGCGTGGCGCCAAAGCATGAAGGACCGCCCATGCCCCTGTTCGCCCTGATCTGCACCGACAAGGCCGACCACGAACCCCTGCGCAAGGCCAATCGCGACGCGCACCTGACCTATCTGGCCGAAACCGGCTGTGTCACCTTTGCCGGGCCTTTCCTGGACAACGGCACCATGACCGGATCGCTGGTGGTGATCGACGTCGCCGACAGGCCGGCGGCCGAGACCTGGGCCGCGGGCGATCCCTATGCCCTGGCCGGGCTTTTCGCCAAGGTGCGCATCGAGGAATGGAAGAAGGTGATCGGCTGATGGCTCGCTGGCTGATGAAATCCGAACCCAACAAGTTCAGTTGGGACCAACTCGTCGCCAGGGGCGCCGCGGGCGAGGAATGGGATGGCGTGCGCAACTATCTTGCCCGCAACAACATGCGGGCGATGGCGCTGGGCGATCAGGTGTTTTTCTACCATTCCAACATCGGGCTGGAAGTGGTCGGCATCGCCGAGGTCTGCGCGCTGTCGCACCCGGATTCGACCACCGACGATCCGCGCTGGGATTGCGTCGATATCCGCGCGGTGACGCCGCTGCCGCGCCCGGTCTCGCTGAAAGAGATCAAGGCGACGCCCGCCCTGTCGCAAATGTCGCTCGTCACGTCGATGCGTTTGTCGGTGCAGCCGGTGACTGATGCCGAATGGGACATCGTCTGCCGGATGGGCGGACTCTGATCGCGCAAACACCGGACCCGGTCGTCGACCAAATCCGTATGGTCGTTACTGCTTCCCTGTGACGGAATGCCGCGCTAGCGTGCAGGAAAAATCCAGAACGGGAGCAACTTATGGATTACTTCGCGGTCATCATCACCGCAGCGATCGGGTTCGGTATCGGCGCGATCTGGTATGGCGTTTTCTCGCGGACCTGGGTTCCTGCCTCAGGGGTGCCGACGAACGAACGCGGTGCCCCGCGCGACGGGGCGAACCCGGTCACCTATGCCGGGGCCTATGTCTGCATCCTGCTGGTCGCCGGCATGATGCGCCACGTCTTTGCCATGTCGCAAATCAACGGGTTCGGTGTCGGCATCGTGGCGGGGCTGGGAATCGGGTTGTTTTTCATCGCGCCCTGGATCACCCTGAACGTGCTGTTCTCGCAGCGCCCCCGGGTTCTGGCGCTGATCGACGGCGGCTATGCCGCCGTGGCCTGCGCGGTCATGGGGGGCGTGCTGGAACTGTTCTGAGGGCAGGGGAGGCCGAATGACGGCACATTGGCAGCTTTGGGCCCTGTTGGCGGCCGTATTCGCGGCCCTGACGGCCATCTTTGCCAAGGTCGGGGTCGAGAACGTCAATTCCGACTATGCCACCTTTCTGCGCACGCTGGTCGTGATCGCGGTTCTTGCGGCGATCCTTGTCGCCACGGGCGAGATGCGGTCGCCCCTGGGGATCGCGCCGAAAAGCCTGCTGTTTCTGGCGCTGTCCGGGCTGGCGACCGGCGCAAGCTGGCTGTGCTATTTTCGTGCGCTCAGGCTGGGGCAGGCGTCCCAGGTCGCGCCCGTCGACAAGCTGAGCGTCGTCCTGGTGGCGATCTTTGGCGTGGTGTTTCTGGGCGAACGCCTGTCGGGCCTGTCGTGGCTGGGCGTCGGGCTGATCGCCTCGGGCGCGGTGGTGATGGCGCTGGGCTGAGGTCTCAGCCCGCACTCAGCCCGCGCTCGGGCGGCGTCTGGTGCGCATGATGACCACCAGCAGCACCACGGCAGCGCCCGCGCCCGCCAAGGCGGCGACCGGCAGGTTCGGGACCGCGGCGTTCTTGGTGGCGATCGCAACCAGCGCCCAGATCAGCGCCAGCCCGTAGCCGGGTGCGCGCCCCAGGCGCATCTGCACCGTCACGCCGACCACCAGCGCGAAACACAGCGCGACCAGCGCCGCCGGCGTTTCGGCCATCAGCCCCCAACCGGCCAGCACCAGCCCGACCGACGCGCTGAACGCCGCCGTCAGCCACCCCGCATAGAGGGCAAGCGGCGCCTGCAACCACCAGCGGTCACGGCGCGGGGTGCGAAACAGCGCGGGCAGGGACAGCACCAGCATGGCGCCCAGCAGCACCGTCGCCCCCAGGACCGAGCGTTCCGCCGCCGGCAACCACGCCACGCCCAGAACCAGATTTGCAAGAAGCCATGGCCTGTGCGGGGCCCAGGCGGGCGTGTCCGCCCTGCGCAGCACCCCGTAGCCCGCCGAAACGATCAGCCACAGATACAGCAATCCCCAGATCGCAAAGGCCCAGCCCGCGGGCTGCACCGGGGGATCGTTCTGCGGCACCGGAAACAGCGCGGGATCGAACCCGGCGAAATTGGTCACCATGAAGGGCGACGCGGCAAAGGCCAACGTGGCCAACAGGATCAACACGGGCAACAGACGGGCAGGCATGGCGTCCTCGATTGGGTTGGGGGCGAACCGGGTTCAGCTTCGGGGCGCGCGGGGCTGGCGTCAAGCGTGTCGCGTCACACCGACGCCGGGACAATTGTGCCCTGCGCCACCGCAACCAGCTTTTCCGTGCCGTCCTGCAACGCGACCACCTTGCATTGGCAGACAGCCTGACGGCGCCCCGAGGACAGGACCTCGGCCCGGGCGATCAGCCGCTCACCGAGACCGGGGCGCGTGTAGTTGATCTTCATTTCCAGCGTGAGCACGCCGGTTCCCAGCGCCGAGGCGCCCGCATAGGTCAGCGCGTTGTCCGCCAGATAGGCGATGACGCCACCGTGGGCGAAGCCGTGTTGCTGCCGATGGTCGGGGCGCAGGACCAGACTCAGTTCGGCCCGTCCCGGGGCATAGTCGGTCAGTTCGGTGCCCAGCAGGCGGCTGAACCCCTGTTCGGCCAGCACCGTGCGGCCCTGTTCCAGCATGGCGTTCGTCATCGCGTTCCTCCATTTGCGCCGGTTGCGCCCCCGTGTCGGTCCGATCCTGCCCGGCAGGATGCGGGCGGGCAATCCGGACGTGGGGTCAATGGGGGGGCAATGGGCCGCGCTTGCGATCGCCGGGACCCCGCGCTACCACCAGCCAGGGGTTCCAGCAAAAGGGTCAGCGCCATGAAAGCCGTTCTTTATGAAGCCTTCAACCAGCGCCCGACCCTGGTGACCCTGCCCGATCCGACACCGGAACCTCATGGCGTGGTCGTGCGGCTGGGCGCGACCGGGGTTTGCCGCAGCGACTGGCACGGCTGGGTGGGGCACGACGCCGATATCGCCCTGCCGCATGTTCCCGGGCACGAACTGGCCGGCACGATCGAGGCCGTGGGCCGCGACGTCCGCCGCTTTCGGGTGGGCGACCGCGTGACGGTGCCCTTTGTCGCGGGGTGCGGCACCTGCCCCGAATGCCGCGCCGGGCATCAACAGGTGTGCCACAGCCAGTTCCAGCCCGGGTTCACGCATTGGGGCTCGTTCGCGGAATATGTCAGCCTGCACCAGGCCGACCTGAACCTGGTCGCCCTGCCCGATGACATGGGCTTCGATACCGCCGCCAGTCTGGGGTGCCGCTTTGCCACCGCGTTCCGGGCGGTCGTGGACCAGGGGCGGGTCCGCGGGGGCGACTGGGTCGCGGTGCACGGGGCGGGCGGCGTCGGCCTGTCGGCGATCATGATCGCCACTGCGCTGGGCGCGCAGGTGGTCGCGGTGGACATCGCCGAGGACAAGCTGGCGCTGGCCCGGCAGATGGGGGCCGTGGCCACCGTGAATGGCGCCGCGTCCGACGCGGATGTCGTGGGCGCGGTGCGCGAGGTGACGGGTGGCGGCGCGCATGTGTCGCTGGATGCGCTGGGCCATCCGTCGACCTGCTTCCATTCGATCGCCAACCTGCGCCGGCGCGGACGGCATGTGCAGGTCGGATTGATGCTGGGGGATCACGCCGCCCCGTCGGTGCCCATGGCGCAGATCATCGCGCACGAGCTGGAGATTCTGGGCAGTCACGGAATGCAGGCGCATCGCTATGACGCGATGGTGGCGATGATCCGGTCGGGCCGCCTGGCGCCTGAAAAGCTGATCGGCAAGCGCATCGCGCTGTCGGACTCGATCGAGGCGCTGGTGACGATGGACCGTTTTCAGGGACTGGGTGCGACGGTCGTGACCCGGTTCGACGCCTGATCCGCCCAGAAGGCCGCCAGATCCTGCGAGCCGGGCGCCAGCCCCTCGCGGCGCATGCGCACCGACAGTGCGATCAGCGCGTCGTTCAGCGGGGTCGGAACGCCGTGCATCCGTCCCAGCAGCGCGATTTCGCCGTTCAGCCAGTCGGTTTCCACCGCGTTCCCCCTGAGCAGGCTTTGCAGGGTCGAATTGCTCATCGCCGGTGCGCCGGGAACATCGGCATGCTGGCTGTGGATCTTGCGGCGCGGGTCGGTGGCCGAGACGTCCTCGCAGGCGATGCCCGCAGCGTCGAGGACGGCCTCGGCCTCGGCCCTGAGGGCCTTGCGCAAGGCCTGGTCATCCACCCCGGGCCCGAACGCCGCGCCCGAGATATTGCCGAGGTTCAGCAGCAACTTGCCGAATTTTGACGCCATGACCTGCGGTTTGACGAAGGCGGCGAAATTGGCGGCCTGCAAACGCGCGGCCAGGGCGTGATCGGCGGCATCCGCACCCTGCGGATAGCGGCCGATGTCGAACATGCCGAACTGCGGACGGGAATAGGTGATGACCTCGCCGGGGGTCAGATAGGTTGCGGGCATCATCACCGTGACGCCGTGGACATTCGGAAACAGCCTGAGCGCCATGGCCTCGTTCGCGGTGCCGTTCTGCACGCAGAACACCGGCTGGTCGGTGACACCCGCATCGCGCAGCGCCGAGAGCGCCGCAAGGGTGTCTTGCGTCTTCATGCACAGCAGGATGGCGTCATCGGGGCGAAAGGCGATCTCGTGGGGCGCGGCGACGGTCGGCACGGGGACGGTCTCGTCCACCTCGGGGGTGCGCAGGCGCAAGCCGTCGGTGCGGATCGCCTCCAGCATCCGGCCGCGGGCGATGCCGATCACCTCGGTCCCGGACCGAACCAGCGCGGCCGCCAGAACGCCGCCGACAGCCCCCAGGCCAAAAACGATGATGCGCATGGGGACCCCCTGCCGATGGATGCCCCCCGGTCTTAACGGGATTGCGGACGCGGTGCAAAGCCTGCGGCCAGGCAAAAGGGCCGCCCTGATCGGACGGCCCCCAGCGGATTTGCGAAACCGGCGCCGATCAGTAGCGGTAATGCTCGGGCTTGAAGGGGCCGTCCACGGTGACGCCGATATAGTCGGCCTGGTCGGGCTTCAGTTCCGTCAGCTTGACGCCGATACGGGCCAGGTGCAGTCGGGCGACCTTTTCATCCAGGTGCTTGGGCAGGATGTAGACACCCGGCGCGTATTCACCCTTTTTGGTGAACAGCTCGATCTGCGCCAGCACCTGGTTGGTGAAGCTGGCCGACATCACGAAGCTGGGGTGGCCGGTGGCATTGCCCAGGTTCAGCAGGCGCCCTTCGGACAGCAGGATGATGCGGCTGCCCGAGGGCATCTCGATCATGTCCACCTGATCCTTGATGTTCGTCCACTTGTGGTTCTTCAACTGGGCGACCTGGATCTCGTTGTCGAAGTGGCCGATGTTGCCGACGATCGCCATGTCCTTCATCGCGCGCATGTGCTCGATGCGGATCACGTCCTTGTTGCCGGTGGTGGTGATGAAGATGTCCGCGCTGGGCGCGACGTCTTCCAGGGTCACCACCTCGAACCCGTCCATCGCCGCCTGAAGCGCGCAGATCGGGTCGATTTCAGTCACCTTCACGCGGGCGCCGGCGCCGCGCAGGCTGGCGGCAGACCCCTTGCCCACATCGCCATAGCCGCAGACGACGGCGACCTTGCCGGCCATCATCGTGTCGGTGGCGCGGCGGATGCCGTCAACCAGCGATTCCTTGCAGCCATACTTGTTGTCGAACTTGGATTTGGTGACCGAGTCGTTGACGTTGATCGCCGGGAAGGGAAGCTGGCCCTTCTTGTGCAGATCATAGAGCCGGTGCACGCCCGTGGTGGTTTCCTCGGACACGCCCTGAATGGCGTGGCGCTGCTTGACGAACCAGCCGGGGGTGGCGGCGATGCGCTTGCGGATCTGGGCGAACAGGGCCTCTTCTTCTTCCGATTGCGGCACGGCAATGAGGTCTTCCTCGCCTTCCTCGACCCGCGCGCCCAGCAGGATGTAGAGCGTGGCATCCCCGCCGTCGTCGAGGATCATGTTGCACATGCCGCCCTCGCCGCCGAACTGAAAGATCTTGTCGGTATAGGCCCAGTAATCGACCAGCGTCTCGCCCTTGATGGCAAAGACGGGCGTGCCGCTGGCGGCGATCGCCGCCGCCGCGTGGTCCTGCGTCGAGAAGATGTTGCACGAGGCCCAGCGGACATCGGCCCCCAGCGCCTTGAGCGTTTCGATCAGCACGGCGGTCTGGATCGTCATGTGCAGCGAGCCGGCGATCTTGGCCCCTTTCAGGGGTTGCGACGCGCCGTATTCCTCGCGGCAGGCCATCAGGCCCGGCATCTCGGTTTCCGCGATGTCCAGTTCCTTGCGGCCGTAATCCGCGAGGGTGATGTCCTTGACGATGTAATCGTTAGCCATGCCCGGCTCCTGTCCCTGATCCAAAATCTGGATGCCAGATAGCACCAGAGACGGAAACCGGCAATGGCAGGCCGATCTTGCTGCCCTGGGCTCAGCCCTGATCGCTGCGGCGGTCGGCTTTCAGCGACACCCGTTCGTTCGGATCATGCGCCGAGGCGGCCTTGGTGCTGGTGGTTTCGTTGCGGGTGGCGACGCGGAACGTCGCATTCATGACGGTCAACATGGCGGGGCTCCTTCTCGCGGCCTGTCTGCGGCGCGCTTTGCCGCAATTGCGCGCCAAAGCGAAGTTCGGATGGTTTCGTGGCTGTAAGTGGTGCTAACATGAGGCATGGACTGGAAGGATCTTCCCTCGCTGGCGTCCTTGCGTGCGTTCGAGGCGCTGGCGCGCCATGGCAGCCTGTCGGCGGCCGCGCGCGAGCTGAACGTGACCCACGCCGCCGTGTCGCAGCACCTGCGCCATCTGGAAACCGAGTTTGGCGAAGTGCTGGCGCGGCGCGAGGGGCAGGGGATGCAACTGACCGAGGCCGGGCACGATCTGGCGGCGGCGCTAGGCGAGGGGTTCGCCCGCATCGCCGAAGGGGTGATGTCCCTGCGCAGCCGGCGCGAGACCCGCCCCGTCGTCGTGGCGCTGACCCCCTCGTTCGCCGAGGTCTGGCTGATGCCGCGCATCGGGGCGTTCTGGGCCGCGCACCCCGAGGTGGAGCTGCGTCTGGTGCCCAGCACCGCCTTGTCGGACATGCGCCGCGAAGGGCTCGACATCGCCATACGCTTTGGCCGGGGCGACTGGCCAGGGATCGATGCCGAGCCCCTGGCGCTCAGCCGGTTCGTGGTGGTCGCGGCGCCGGGATTCACCCGTGCGCGCACGCTGGCCGACCTGGGAAAACTGACTGCGCACGACTGGTTCTTTTCGGGGGCGGCGACGGAACAGCGCGTCTGGGGGCAGGCGATCGGCGTCGATTTCGATACCGTCGGCGCCCGGGAAATGGCCAACAACGGCATGGTTGTCAGTGCGGTGCGCGCGGGTCTGGGGCTGTCGATCCAGTCGCGCGCGCTGGTGGCACCGGACCTCGCCTCGGGGCAGCTGGTCGCCCTGCACGAGGGCGACCCGGAAGGGCTGGGTTATTACCTGGTCACGCGCCCCGGCCCGCTGTCGCCCGGCGCGCGCCTGTTCCGGTCCTGGTTGCGCAAGGCGGCCAAGGCGGCCTGACCGATCAGACCTCGACCCGGGTGAGGCGGGGCAGGAAGACGGCCAGAATTCCCAGCGCGGGAAGAAAGCCGCACATCCGATAGACGAACTCGATCCCATAGGCATCGGCCAGCAGACCCAGCGCGGCGGCTGCCAGCCCGCCGATGCCAAAGGCCATGCCGAAGAACACCCCCGCGATCAGGCCGACGCGACCCGGCACCAGTTCCTGCGCGAACACCACGATCGCCGGAAAGGCCGAGGACAGGATCAGCCCGATGAACACGGTCAGAACGCCGGTCCAGAACAGGTTCACATAGGGCAGGGCCAGCGTGAAGGGCAGAACCCCCAGGATCGACACCCAGATCACCGCGCGCGTGCCGATACGGTCGCCGATGGGGCCGCCAAAGATCACGCCCGCCGCCGCCGAGGCGAGGAACAGGAACAGCATCCCTTGCGCCTGCTGGGTGGTCAGCTGGAACTTTTCGATCAGGAAAAACGTGTAATAGGACCCCAACGAGGCCATGTAGGCGTTCTTGGTGAAGACCAGAAAGGCCAGCAGGCCGATGGTGACGACAACCCGGCGACGGGGCAGGCCATGGTCCTTGAAGGCGACGGCGCGCTTGCCGGTGCGGCGATGGTTGGCGTGCCAGCGGCCCACCTGCGACAGGATCACCATGCCCAGAAGCGCCAGCGCGGCGAACCAGGCGACCGACCCGCGCCCCGACGGCACGACGATGAACGCCGCCAGCAGCGGGCCTGCCGCGCTGCCCAGATTGCCGCCGACCTGGAACATGGATTGTGCTGTGCCGAACTTGCGCCCGGCGGCGGCACGGGCGACCCGGCTGGCCTCAGGGTGGAACACGGCCGAGCCGATGCCGATCAGCGCCGCGCCCGCCAGAAGGAACGGATAGCTGGGCGCATTGGCCAGCAGCAGCAGGCCCAGCATCGTGCTGCCCATGCCCAGGGTCAGCGATTGCGGAAACGGGTGGCGGTCGGTCAGCGTGCCGACCAGCGGTTGCAGCACCGAGGCCGTGCCCATGAAGGCCAGCGACATCAACCCGATCTGCGTGAAGGACAGCGCGAATTCGTCATGCAGAAGCGGATAGCTGGCCGACAGCACCGATTGCATCACATCGTTGATGAAATGGCACAGCGCGATGGACAGGATCACCGCGTATTGGGTGGCGATGATGCCTTGCGCGGGGGCGGGGGTGGCGGTCTGGTCGGCCATGATCCGGTCCTTCACACGTTCAGGGATCAACTGCCCGTTACCGACGCCCCTGTCAAGCCGCCGTCGATGGGCGTGATTTCGCCGCAGCGGGGTCCTGGCAGGGGCGATCCGGCGTTAAGGAGTTGAGGCACCCGGAACATTGTGAGACATATGGAAAAACGGCGGTATGGCGAGGACGAGCGTGACACGCGCGACGGCAGGTGGAACACAGCCCCTGTGCGGCGCCGGGCGACCTGCGACAGCGGGGGTCCGTGTCTGGTTGCGTGCCGTGGCGGTCGCGCTGGCTTTGGGCCTTGTGGGGCTGCCATCGCCATCCAGGGCCCTGGAAACACTGGATTTCGATGTGCCCGGGGCCTCGGCCGAGCTGTTGGCGGATTTGCGCGCCAGTTCGCTTCTGCTGTCCGCCCAGGCCGAGGGACGCACCGCGCCCATCGACCTGATGGCGGCGGCGCGCGCCGAATATGGCCAGCTTCTGGACCTGCTGTATGAGGATGGGCGCTATGCGCCGACCATCCATGTGCGCGTCGACGGCCGCGAAGCGGCGGATGTTTCCCCCCTGCGCACACCAGCGCGGATCGACCGGATCGCGGTGCAGATCGACCTGGGGCCGCAGTTCACCTTTGGCACGGCCTCGATCGCGCCGCTGGCGCCCGGGGCCACGCTGCCTGCCGAATTCGCCCCCGGGCAACCCGCGCGGTCGACCGTGGTGCGCGATGCCTTGCGGGCGGCGCTCGATGGTTGGCGGGCGCAGGGCCATGCCCTGGCCGAACCCGCCGGGCAGCGCGTGGTGGCCGATCACAACACGAACCGGCTGAACATCAGCCTGACCCTGTCGCCCGGCCCGCAACTGCATGTCGGGCGCGTGGTTCCCGAAGGCAACCAGCGCACCCGGGACGAACGGATCCAGGCGATTGCCGGGTTGGAGCCGGGCAGTCTGCACGATCCGGCCGCGATCACGGCGGCCGAGACGCGCCTCAGGCAGACCGGCACCTTTGCCTCGGTGGTGTTGCGCACGGCCGATCACGCCAATGCCGACGGCACCATCGACATTGCCGCCCAGGTCGAGGAAGCGCCCCCCCGCCGCATCGGCTTCGGTGCCGAACTGGATTCGGAATCCGGTGGTCGTCTGAGCGGTTTCTGGCTGCACCGCAACCTTCTGGGTGGCGCCGACCGGCTGCGGCTCGAGGCGGCCGTGGACGGGATCGCTGCGCGCACCGGCGGGCTGGGGTTCTCGCTGGATGCGCGCTACATACGCCCGGCGACGCTGAACCGCGATACCGATCTGGAGCTGGGCTTCAACGCCGTGCGCCAGGACGAGCGCGACTATCAGGCGGATGCGTTCACCGCCGAAGGGTTGTTGCGGCGCCGGTTTTCCCACGGGCTCAGCGCGACCGCCGGGGTCAGCCTGCGCTATGAGCAATCGACCTATGGCGGGGTGCAGAACGATTTCGGCACGCTTGGCCTGCCGGTGTCGATCACGCAGGACACGCGCGATGTGGCGCTCGACGCGACGCAGGGACATTACCTGTGGGCCGAGGCCATGCCCTATGCGGGCTTTGGTCAGGCCGCCAGCGGGATCAGGCTGCGTTTCGATGGCCGCGCCTATACCGATGTCGGGACCGGGGGGCGCGTGGTGCTGGCCGGACGGGCGCAGCTGGGTGCGCTGTTCGGCCCGTCGCTGGCCGCGGCACCGCGCGGGTTCCTGTTCTATTCGGGTGGCGGCGGCAGCGTGCGCGGGATGCCCTATCAGTCGCTGGGCGTGGCGGGTCCGCCGGCGTCGGGCGGGCGCGGGTTCGCCGCGCTGTCAGGCGAGGTCCGGGTGCGGGTGAACGACAGTTTCTCGGTCGTGGCCTTTGCCGATGCGGGGGCAGTGTCCTCGGGTGCATTCACGGGCAGCCACGATTGGCAGGCCGGGGCCGGGCTGGGCGTGCGCTATGCGACCCCGATCGGCCCGCTGCGTCTGGATCTGGCGGCCCCCGTGCGCCGCAATGCGGGGGCCACCAGCAACGCCATGCAGATCTATTTCGGCATCGGCCAGGCGTTCTGATGGTGTTGCGGACCCGGTCTTTCGGCTGGCTGGCGATGTTGCTGGCGCTTCTGCTGCTGGCCGCCGCGCCGGCGCGTCCCTCGCCCGAAGAGGATCAGGGCATCCTTGCCGGCATGTTGCAGGATCTTCTGTCCGATGCCGGGCGGGATGTGCGCATTCGCGGGTTCGAGGGGGCGCTGTCCTCGCGGGCGACGATCCGGGAAATAACCATCGCCGATGCGCAAGGTGTCTGGATCACCCTGCATGATGTCGTGCTGGACTGGAACCGCGCCGCCCTGCTGGAACGCCGGGTCGAGGTGAACGAACTCAGCGCCCGGCGGATCACGGTGGCGCGGCTGCCCGGGACCGCGACCGAGGATGCCACCGCTCTGCCCAGCCCCACGGCAAGCGAGGGGTTCCGCCTGCCCGAACTGCCGGTTGCGGTGCAGATCGGCGCGGTCACCGCCGAGACGGTCATCCTGGACCCTGCGGTCACGGGGCAGCAGGCGCAATTCACCCTGACCGGCTCGGCCCAGCTGGAGGGGCGCCAGGGCACCGCCCAATTCGATGCGCATCGCACTGACGGCACCGACGGGGTGTTCCGCTTTTCCGGCGGATTCGACAACCGCACCCGCGAACTGGCGCTGGATCTGGATCTGTCCGAGGGCCCCGAAGGGATCGCCACCACGCTGCTGGGAATCCCCGGTCGCCCCGCGCTGGGTCTGTCGGTGCGCGGAACCGGGCCGATCAGCACCTTCACCGCGCAGATCGGCGTCAGCACCGACGGCACGCAACAGATCGCCGGGATCTTTTCGCTGGTGGACCAGACCCCCGAGACCGGGGTGCTGCAAGGCGGCGGGTTCACGCTGGACGTGCAGGGCGATCTGCGCCCCCTGATCTCGGAGGACATGCACCCGTTCTTTGGCGCGAACAGCCGGTTGCGGGCGACCGGGCAACGCGCCGAAACCGGCGAGATCGACATTCCCGAGCTGCTGATCTCGACCAATGCGATGCATGTGAACGGCAGCGCGGCGCTGGGCGCGGATGGCCTGCCGCTGCGGGTGCAGGTGACGGCGGGGATCGAACGGGGCGACAACCAGCCGGTGCTGCTGCCCGGCACCTCGGGCGCGGCGCGGATCGACAGCGCCACGTTGCGGATCGCTTACGATCAGGCGCGGTCGCGCGACTGGACGGTGCGCGGCTCGCTGGACATGCTGGCGCTGTCGGGCATGCGGATCGCGACGACGACGCTGGATGCGCGCGGTCGCCTGAATGCCGCGGCGGATGTGGCCGCGCATCCGAACGCGACCCTGCCCTTGTGGGAGGGGTCGTTCGAGTTCGCGGCGCAGGGCATCGACGCCGACGATCCGGCCCTGCAACAGGCGATCGGCTCGCAGGTCTTTGGACTGGCCAGTCTCAGCTGGCCCGGCGGGGGCGCACCGCTGGATCTGACCGGTCTGGCGCTTGAGGGGCAGACCCTGTCGCTGACCGCCTATGGCCAGATCGAGGGGTTGACCTTTGACGGTTATGCCGAATTCGAGGCCCCTGATCTGGGCACGTTCTCGGGGCTGGCAGGGCGGCCGCTGGGCGGCGACACGCTGGTGACGGTGCGCGGGCAGGCCAATCCGCTGACCGGTGCCCTGGACCTGAACGCGGACCTGACTACCACCGATCTGTCGGTCGCCATCCCCGAAGTCGACGCCTTTCTGGCCGGTCAGTCCACCCTCGCCCTGTCGCTGAAGCGCGACACGCAGGGCACCGAACTGCGCCGGCTGACCCTGCGCGCCGGCACCGCCGAGATCCGCGCCCAGGGCCGGATCGAACCCGACCAGAGCGCCCTGAGCCTGCGGTTCGACGTGGCGGACCTGTCCCGGCTGGGCGCGGGCTATGGCGGACGGCTGGCGCTGGATTCGCGGCTGAACACCACCGGGGCGGTGCAGCGCCTGCAACTGGACGGCGCCGTGATCGACCTGCAACTGGCCGACCTGCCCGCGGCGTCGGTGCTGGGGGGCATGTTCTTTGGCGCGAACCGGCTGCGGGCCGATCTGGTGCGCGAGGGGGGCGTGACCCACGTCACCCAGTTCTCGTTGCAAGGGCCGCGCCTGGACGTGGCGGCCGCGGGGCAGTGGTCCTCGGACGCACCCGACCTGACGCTGTCGCTGAACCGGCTGGATGTGGCGGCGCTCACCCCTGACGGGCGCGGACAGATCGCAGGCCGGGCCGAGATCTCGGGCGACGGCGGCGGCACGCGGTATGCGCTGGATCTGCGCGCGCCCAGCCCCGTCGCGACCGGAATCGAGGCGGTGGATGCGCTGGTCGGGCAGGGGGTCTCGCTGGCGGCGCGGGCGACGGCGCAGGCGGATGGGGCGCTCAGCATCGACACCGCGCATCTCGAGGCGACGGGCGTCACCGCGCGGATCAGCGGCAACCAGGCCGCGGACGGGCGCGCGCAATTCGCGGTCGAGGCCGCGCTGGACAATCTGGGACGTGTCGCGCCGGGGTTGAGTGGCGCACTGGTGCTGCGTTCGGACGTGACCCGCGGCGCGGGGGACACGGGCTATGGTGTCAACGCGCGGGTCACCGGGCCGTCCGATCTGGACCTTGCCGTCAACGGGCAGGTCGCGGACAACCTCACGCTGGCGCTGACCCTGGCCGGGCAGGTGCGGGCGGCCCTGTTCAACCCGCTGATCGAACCGGCCAATGTTTCGGGCCTGATCCAGGCGCGGGGCACGATCAACGGCCGTCCGGTGCTGGAGTCGCTGCATCTCAACGCGGCGATCAGCGGCGCGCGCTATGTCCTGCCGCCGGCGGGTGTCGCCTTTGGCGACATCAACGCGACCGCGCAGGTCACGGGGCTGGATACCGTGGTGCATGTCGAGGGGGCCTCGTTGTCGGGGGGCCGGGGCACGATTGACGGGTCCATCCGTCTGAATGCCGCGCGCGACGCCGATCTGCGCGTGACGGCGCAGGATCTGGTCGTCCAGCAACCCAACCTGTTCCAGGCCAGCGTGACCGGCGGCGTGACCCTGGTCGGGGCGCTGACGCACAATGCGCTGGTGTCCGGCCGTGTCACCGTCAATCAGGCCGAGATCGAGATCCCCAATTCGCCCCTGTCCCGGCAGGGCGTGGGCCTGGCCGGCCTGACCCATATCGGCGAGGATGCCGCCAGCCGCCAGACCCGGATCAATGCCGGCATCGCCCGCGGCACCAGCCACGGGCGCGATCCCGTGCCCTTGCGCCTGGATCTGACGCTCGAGGCGCCGAATCGCGTGTTCGTGCGCGGGCGCGGACTGGATGCCGAGATGGGCGGGCGGCTCAGGCTGGGCGGGACCACGCGCGATGTGGTGCCGGCCGGCAGCTTCGGGTTGATCCGGGGTCGCCTGGATCTGCTGGGCAACCGGTTCACGCTGACCGACGGCTCGGCCAGCATGATCGGCAGCTTCATTCCCTTTGTCAGCCTGACCGCAACCACGGAATCGGATGGCGTGACCACGTCGGTCACGCTGTCAGGGCAGGCGAACAGCCCCGAGATCACCTTCAGCTCGGTGCCCGAACTGCCGCAAGACGAGGTTCTGGCCCGGTTGATCTTTCGCCGGTCGCTGGCTGCGCTCAGCCCGTTCCAGGCCGCACAACTGGCACTGTCGGTGGCCACGCTGACCGGCCGCGCCGAGAATTCGATCCTCAGCCGCACCCGTCAGGCGATGGGGCTGGACGATCTGGATTTCACCGTCGATGCGGCGGGCAACACCCAGTTGCGTGCCGGCCGCCATATCGGCGAGCGTGTCTATACCGATGTCAGCGTGGACAGCGCGGGGCAGGGCGAGGTGACGATCAATCTGGACCTGACGCCCAATGTCACCCTGCGCGGGCGTGCCGATACCAGCGGCGGGTCCGGTATCGGCATCTTCTTCGAACGCGATTACTGAGCCCGCTCAGCCCTTGTCCATCGCGCGCTTGAACGCAGGGCGCGCGGTCATGCGGGCGAAATAATCCGCCAGAACCGGCTCCGAGATCTCGAACTTGGCCGCGCGGGCCCAAAGCAGGCAATGCGCCAGCAGGATGTCGGTGACGGTAAAGCTGTCACCGGCGGCAAATTCGTTGCCGTCCATGCGCTTGACGAAACTGGCCTGGTTCACGGCGAATTCCCAGCGCAGCGAGTCCTTGACGCCCTCGACCCGGCGTTCGGGCGGCAGGATGAAGGTGTGGCGCGCGGCGGTCCACAGAACCGAATCGAATTCGTCCAGAACGCATTGGGTCAGCGCGTCCTGGCGTGCGCGTGCCAGCGTGCCGGCGGGGTGGGTGAACTGTCCGTGCGCATCGGCCAGATACTGGATGATGGCCGCCGAATCGGTGATCGGCTCACCATCGACCAGCAACACCGGCACCTTGCCGCGCGGGTAATGGCGGGTCACGTCCTCGGCATGGGGTTTGACGCCCAGATGTTCATAGGGCACGCCCAGCTCCTCGAGCATCCAGAGCGCGCGTCCGGCGCGGGTGCTGGCGGATCCGATCAGCGTATAGTTGGACATGGGTTCCCTCCCGTTCGTGTCGCGCGCATCAAGCCACGCGGCCCGGCGCAGTTCAAGCACCCGGCCAGGGAGTGACGCGAAGTTCCGGCCAATGGGCCGTTTGTCGCGCGGCCTTGGTCTCATGCGTGGCGCGGTTGTCCAGCACCTGATTCGGCTCAAGCCGGAAGGCAAAGATCGGCTCCAGCCCATAGGGGGCGCAGAGCGTGAGGCTGTCGTCGGGTTCCAGCCTGAGGCCCACGCAGTGGGTGGTGCAGGCAAAACGCGCGATCGCCTCTGCCGAGGTATCCAGCGGCGGGTAGGGTTGGCCGAAATGGGTGGGATACCACAGCGGCACACGGGCCTGGTTGCGCAGTTCGACGGGCGGCGCGGGCGGGAACAGCGCCTCGGCCCGGCGGATCTGGCGATCCTCGGCCGCATAACTGGTGTCGGGATCGTAATAGAAAAGATCCAGATCCTTGACCCCGTGCATCTCGGGCCGGTCGGTCAAGTGATTCCAGACCTGACCGTAGATCGCACCCGAAACAAGCCACCAGTCGGGCAGGGCTAGGTCGCGTGCGGTTCTCAGTGTGCGCATCAGCACCGGGCTTGCCCGCACGATCTTAAGCAGGGCGACGCGCTGAACCTCAGGCGTGGCGCCGCTGTAGCGCAGATGGTTCACCTGCGCCCAGCCAACCGCGCCAGCCGGATCAGCGCGCGTTCCGCCAGCGCGCGGGTGGGCGCGCGGGTGCTGGATCGCAGCGCAAGGTCGGTCGCGGTGAGATCGCGCAGCGCCTCTTCCACACGCGGCAGAGTCCAGTTCTGGGCCTGTTTCAGCAGCCGGTCGCGGCGCGGGCCAAAGACCGGCGGGCGCAGCGCCTGGATACCCTGCGCCGGGCCGCCGGGCGCCGACACCAGCGCGTGCAATGTGCGGAAATGACGCGCGGCCCCGATCACAACGGCCACGGGCTGCACCCCCTGCGCGGCCAGCCGCGCAAGCAGGGGCGACAGTTCGGCCATGCGCCCCTCGGCCAGGGCGTTCAGGATGTCGTCGATCCCGGCCTCGGTGCTTTGCGGGGCCAGCAAGGCGATCTCGGCCGGGGTCAGGGGCAGCGGGTCGTCCAGCTTGTAAAGCGCGATCCGTGTCAGTGTCTGACGGAAATCGCCGGGTTCGATGGTCTGGGCCAGCGCCATCAGATCGCGCATCGCGTCCGGGGGCACCGCATCCAGACCTTCGGCGCGCAGCATCGCCTCGATCTCGTCGCGGCCGGGCGGATCGTCGTAGACCGCCAGCACATAGGCCCGGCGGTCGCCCTCGAACAGCTTGCGCAATTTGGACCCGGGGGTGAGCTGACCCGCGGTGGCGACGATCAGCGCGTCACCTTCCGCCCAGTCCTGAAGCGCGGCTTTCAGCGCCTCGGTGGCCGCGTCCGTCGCCTCGTCGATCAGAACTGCGCGCGGACCCGGGAAAAAGCCCTGCGCCTTGACGGCGTCCAGCGCGGCGGCGGCATCCTTGCGCAGATCGGCGCCCGGCATCCGCGTCAGGCGCATTTCGGATTCACCCTGCGGCCCGACCTGCGACGCGATCACCCGCGCCCGACGCTCGGCCACGCGCATGGCATCGGCGCCATAGATCAACAGGCCCGGGCAGCGCGGATCGGGCCGGTTCAGAAATCCCGCGGCATCCCGGGGCGACAGTTTCACGAGGCCAGGCCCGGCTCGGTGTAAAGCCGCGTGACCAGGGAATCGGCCAGCATCCGCATCAGGCGCAACTGGGCGTCCTCTTGCGCGGCATGGCTGGCCAGTTGCGTGCCGGTGGTGGAATAGACGGTGTTGCCCTCGACCCGGCCCGAGGCCCGGGTCGTCCCGTCCGCCAGATCGGTCACGGCAAAGTCGAGCGTGCCAAAGACCTGCACCCGCGTGGCGCCGAAATTCTGCACCACGCCGCCCCCGACCTCGTGCGTGGCGATGGTATAGGCCATCGCAAACCGCGGCTGGACGGGCCGACCGAGGATATCCTCGAACGCGGCCACGAAATCGAAATCGGCGCGGCTGACGGGGTCGTCGGCGCGAATCGCGCCCCGCAGCGCGCGCCCGGTGCCGCCTTCGCCATAGACCGGGCGAAAGCCGCAGCCCGCCAGGCCAAAGGCCCCGAGAGCCGTCAGAAATCCGCGTCGGTCAGACAACCACATTCACGATCCGCCCCGGAACCACGATCACCTTCCTGGGCGTGGCACCCGCCAGCCCGCGAATCACAGCTTCGTCGGCCAGCGCGGCTTTTTCAACCTCTTCCTTGCTGGCATCCTTGGCGACGGTGATCTCGGTCCGGCGCTTGCCGTTGAACTGCACGGCCAGCGTGACGGTATCCTCGACCAGCATCGCGGGGTCGGCCTTGGGCCAGGGCGCCAGCGTGACCAGCCCGTCGCCGCCCAGCCGGTGCCACAGGTCCTCGGCCAGGTGGGGCGTCATCGGCGCCATGAGCTGCGCCAGCACGCGGCCCGCCTGTTTCTGCGCCTTGGCAGAGGCCTTGGACCGGCTCAGCGTGTTGGTGAATTCATAGAGCTTGGCGATCGCCTTGTTGAAGGCGAAGCCCTCGATCGTCGCCGTGACATCGGCAATCGCGCGGTGCATGGCGCGGGCCAGATCCTCGTCGCCTTCGCCCGTCTGATCGGCGGGCAGCGCGACGATTCGATCAATCAGCGACCAGACCCGGGCGAGGTGCTTGTGAGTCGCCTCGGCCCCGGCGGCGGTCCATTCGACATCACGCTCGGGCGGGCTGTCGGACATCACGAACCAGCGCGCGGTATCGGCGCCGAACTGGTCGATGATGGCGACGGGATCGACCACGTTGCGCTTGGATTTCGACATCTTGGCCGAGGGGATGATCTCGACCTCGGTGCCGTCCTTCAGGAATCCGCTGCCGTCGCGCAGCTCCACCTCCTCGGGGAAGTGATAGACCGCGCGGCCCTTGTCGTCGCGGGTCTGATAGATCGCGTGCGTCACCATGCCTTGGGTGAACAGCGCGTTGAACGGCTCGATCGAGCGGGCGGGCAGGTGGCCGGTCCGGTGCATCGCCCGGGCAAAGAAGCGCGAATAGAGCAGGTGCAGGATCGCATGTTCGATCCCGCCGATATACTGGTCCACGTTCATCCAGTAGTCGGCCTCGGCCAGATTGGTCGGCGTTGCGGCATGGGGCGCGGTGAAGCGCGCGAAATACCACGACGAATCGACGAACGTGTCCATCGTGTCGGTTTCCCGCCGCGCGGGCTTGCCGCAGGAAGGGCAGGGGCAGTCGCGCCAGGTGGGGTGGCGGTCCAGCGGGTTGCCGGGTTTGTCGAAGCTGACATCCTCGGGCAGGCGGACGGGCAGGTTTTCCTTTTTCTCGGGCACCACGCCGCAGGTGTCGCAATGCACCACGGGGATCGGGCAGCCCCAATAGCGTTGGCGCGACAGGCCCCAGTCGCGCAGGCGGAATTTTGTCACGCCCTCGCCCAGCCCGCGCGATTCGCATTCCGCGATGGCAGCGGCGATGGCAGCGTCGGCGGTCGCATCCTCGGGCCAGCCAAAGCCACGGGTCCAGCGGACGGTTTCGGATTTCATCGGCACATAGGGGGCGGCCTGGATATCCCAGTCCTGCCCGGTCGGCAGGAAGGTGTCGATGATCGGCAGCCCGTATTTGCGGGCGAAATCGTGGTCGCGCTGGTCATGGCCGGGGCAGCCGAAAATGGCGCCGGTGCCATAGTCCATCAGGATGAAATTCGCGACCCAGACGGGCAGTTCCCAGGTCGAATCAAACGGGTGCTTCACCGTCAGCCCGGTGTCGAATCCCTTCTTTTCCGCGGTTTCCAGTTCTTCCGCCGTGGTGCCGCCCTTGGCGCATTCCTCGCGGAAGGCCTGCAGCGCGGGGTTCGTCGCAGCCAGTTCCCTGGCCAGCGGATGGTCCGGCGAAATGCCGACAAAGCTCGCGCCCATCAGAGTGTCGGGGCGGGTGGTGTAGACCTCGACCGCGCCCTGCCCATCGGTGCGCTGGAACGAGAATTGCAGCCCGCGCGACTTGCCGATCCAGTTCGCCTGCATCAGGCGCACCTTTTCCGGCCAGTCCTTGAGCCCGTCGATGGCGTCCAGCAATTCGCCGGAATAGTCGGAGATCTTGAAGAACCACTGTGTCAGTTCGCGCCGCTCGACCTCGGCGCCGGATCGCCAGCCCTTGCCGTCGATCACCTGTTCATTGGCCAGCACGGTCATGTCGACCGGGTCCCAGTTCACCACCGCGTTCTTGCGATAGACCAGACCGGCCTGCATCATGTCCAGGAACAGCGCCTGCTGCTGGCCATAGTATTCGGGATCGCAGGTGGCGAATTCGCGCGACCAGTCGATGGACAGGCCCAGCGGCTTCATCTGCCCCTTCATCACCTTGATGTTGTTGTAGGTCCAGGTGCCGGGGTGGCCCCCTTCGGCCATCGCCGCGTTTTCCGCCGGCATCCCGAAGGCATCCCAGCCCATCGGGTGCAACACGCTGAACCCCTGCGCCTTTTTATAGCGCGCCACCACGTCGCCCATGGTGTAGTTGCGCACATGTCCGATGTGGATACGCCCCGACGGATAGGGAAACATCTCGAGCACATAGTATTTCGGGCGGGCCGGGTCCATGCGGGCGGTAAAGCACCCCTCGGCATCCCAGGCGGCCTGCCAGCGGGGCTCGATCTCTTGCGGCTGATAGCGGGCTTCGGAGGACATGCGTATTCCCTGCAAATGAAAAGGCCGGGCGAGGGCGCCCGGCGTTGTCTTACAGGCGGCGCGGCCGGGATTCCAGCCCGCCGAATCGCCGCGCGGCGTTACAGGCCCAGTTCGCGGATACGGATTTGCCGCGCGCGGGTCAGAATCGCGTTTTCCACCGCGCGCACGGTCTCGTCGCTGGCGGGCCCGTTGCGGGTCATCAGCGCCACGTTGAGCGAGCGCGCATCAAGCGCCGCGTCCGTCACGGCGATGGTGGCGCGATAGGGGCGCCCGCCGCCCGGGGGCGTGCCGAACCCGGTGGTGATCACGCCCGAGAACGGGTCAACCGTGTCCACCGGCAGGAAATCCAGCACCTCGAGCGAGGCCGTCCACAGATAGCGGTTCACCGAGATCTGCGTCGACGGGTCCTGCCGGTTCGCGAACAGGTCCCAGATCGAATCGGTCGTGCCGGTATCGGCGCGGCGCTGGTCCAGCGCCTCGGTGCGCACCGTCTCGCGATCGCCCGAGTCGGGCCCGTTGCCAAAGGGTCGCCAGCCGCCGCAGCCCGACAGGGCCAGCGCGGCGCACAGCGCCAGCATCGTCATCACTGCCGATTTTCCAGCCATCCGTTCATCCACCCCAGGTCGCGGTTCTTGTCCGAGTGCGCACGCGGGCGCGCGCCCTTGCGAACGCGCTTCTGTCTAGCCGAGGGGCGCGCCGCGAACAAGCGATTTGCGGACACATGCTGGTGCGCCGGCCCGCGCGCCCCCTGGGGGTTCATGCGCATCCGCCGCGATCGCGGGGGCCGCAAGCCCCGGCCATCACGCCGATCGTGCAAAAAAGGAATCGCGCGCGCGTGGGGCGCATCCGGCCCGGGCGGGGCGCCGCCGATCTGCGCCGTTTCCGCCGGTTTTTCGGGGTTTTCGCGCCGTTCCGGGCCGCCCGGGGCGCAGGGATCAGGTCCGGTGGGCAGCAATATGGCTTTTTTGCATCACCCCAGAGATTGTTTCCTCATCTTTGGATGTTCGCGGTTGTCTAAACACGCGGCAAGAACGAAACAGGCTGTGACCCAACTTGCTGACAAGCTGGGCACGATTTTAGTCAACGAGGGAAACCATGAAGAAGATTCTTCTCGCTTCGACCGCCCTGGTCCTGTCGGCCGTTGCGGCCAATGCGCAAGCGTTCAACGTCACCGGCGAAGGCCGCATGGGCCTGCGCTACAACAACAGCGCCGCCTGGGCTGCCACCAACTCTGGATCGGCCTACATGGTCGAAAACCGCCTGACCCTGAACTTCAACGTCGCGGTCGAAGCTGACCACGGCCTGTCGTTCGGCGCCTTCACCCGCGCTCGTATGCAGATGGGCGGCGGTGCTCCTGCTGTCTACGCTTCGAACCAAACCGCCATGTTCTCGGGCTCGCGCGTCTGGGTTGAGGCCAACGGCCTGCGCCTGACCTTCGGCAACCAGGACGGCGCCATCGTGCAAGCCGGTGTTGCCTATGGCTACGCTGGTGGTTGCGGCGTCGGCTACGTCGGCGGCGAACTGTGCGGCGACACCGCCGGCCTGTTCCCCGTTGCTCAGCTGTTCAACTCGGTTGGTCCGTCGGGCCCGCAGATGGTTGCTCTGACCTACAACATGGGCGACATCCGCTTCGCTCTGTCGAACGGCCGTGGCGCCTCGACCGAACTGGGTATCCGTGGTTCGTTCGACGCCTTCACCGTTGCTCTGGGTTACACCAACAACCGTGGCGCTTCGGGCAACGCGAACTACGTCCTGTCGGGCCTGTATAACGGTGGTTCGTGGACCGTTGGCGCCCTGGTCGCCAAAGTCGACGACAGCACCAACACCGCTGGCGCGACCGTCACCACCTGGAACCTGCGCGGCACCGTCGCTCTGGGCGGTGGTAACCTGTATGGCTACGTCGGCCGCACCGTCACCGCGGCGACCGCTGCTGCGTCGACCGACCCGTCGTATGGTCTGAGCTATGGCTACGGCCTGGGCGGCGGCGCCACCCTGACCGTCGGCGCCGAGCGCGTCGGTGGCGCGACCAACACGACCGCTGCTTCGGTCGGCGTTGCCTTCACGTTCTGATAGACCTCACGGTCAATCAGCGAAGAGCGGGCTTCGGCCCGCTCTTTTGCGTTTCCGGGGGTGGGCGTTGCGGCGGGCGGACCCCGTGACACGCCAGCCGCCGGTGATTCGCCGCGATCCGCCCGTGGCGCCGCCGCGCCTCAGGATTGCACTGCCCTATTTTTTTGCAAAAATTCAGTGACTTCGGTCGAATGCGCGACAGTCTGATGATGGCCCGGCGCAAAACTATGGCGCCACGGCAACAGCGTCACGGGTTCGTCATCATCGCGTCGCGGGACTGCTCGTCAAAGTCGTGGTGCCGGGGAATATGGCGGCAGGGACACAACGCTTTGCCAAGACAGGTTCACCATGCAAAAGCTTCTTCTTGCCACCACCGCGCTCATCGCCTCGGCCACGCTGGCCAATGCGCAGGCCTTCACCGTTTCGGGCGAGGGCCGGATGGGGGTCCAGTATAACAGCACCGGCATCGCGGGCGGCTCGAACTATCAGATCGAACATCGGCTGACGCTGGATTTCAACGTCGCGGTCGAGGCCGACCACGGCCTGACCTTTGGCGCCTGGACCCGCGCCCGCATGCAGATGGGCGGCGGCACCCCGGTGATCTTCAACAGCAACCAGACCGGCACCTTCTCGGGCTCGCGCGTCTGGGTCGAGGCCAGCGGCCTGCGCCTGACCTTCGGCAACATGGATGGCGCGATCGCCACCGCCGGCACCTCGCACGGGTGGCTGGGCGGCTGCATGGTCGGCTATGAAGGCGGCATGTGGTGCGGCGATTCGGCGGGTCTGGATACCGCCGTTCAGACCGAACCGCTGGTCGGTCCCGCGCCCGCGCAACGCCTGATGGTGACCTATGCCATCGGCAACACGAATATCGCCGTGTCGCATGACCGGGGCGCCGCAACCGAGATCGGCATCCAGTCGAGCTTTGACGCCGTCACCGTCGCGCTTGGCTATGCCAACCAGACCATCGTCGGCAGCTGGACCGCCGGCGCCGCGCTGTGGACGCTGTCGGGCCACTACAACGGCGGCGCCTGGGGCGTCGGTGCGGTTGTCGCGCGCAGCAACAGCATCACCAACTGGTCGCTTTCGGGCAACGTCGGCCTGGGTGGCGGCGACTTCTACGCCTATGTCGGCCGCGTGAACGGCGACAACACCTATGGCCTGAACTACGGCTACGGTCTGGGCGGCGGCGCCACCCTGACCGCCGGTGCCGAGCGGATCGGCGGCGTCACCAACACCACCGTGGCGTCGGTCGGCGTGGCCTTCACCTTCTGATCCAGGCCGAATCACAGGCAGGATCACAGGCAGGGGGCGGGCCCACGGGCCCGCCTTTTTCATGCGCGGCGCTCCGCCGATGGGCCTGAACGGGGCCTTCGCGGGCCAGACCGGGCGTGCTAGGGTGCGCGGCATGACCATTCAGCCCCGCCTGCGCCCGATTCCCGCAAGTCTGATCGCCCTGGCCCTGGCTCTGGCCAGCACGCCAGCCCTTGCCGATGTCAGCTACTCCGTCGGCGGCCGTTTCGGCGTGTCGTATCGCGAGGATCCGACCCGGCCCGGCGGGCAGATGATGGCGCTGTATGAAGGGCGCTATACCACCAGCTATTCGCACCAGGCGGATAACGGTCTGCGGTTCCGGTTCGATGTCAGCGTGGTCGTGGGCAACATTCCCACCGACAACCGCCCGGATATCAGCGGGATTTCCGCCGGCATCATTCTGGGGCAGGACTGACTTCCCTTTTTCGCCGCGCTATGGCTTCCTTCCCGCGACGAAGGAGACCCCATGACCCTGTCCGCCATCACCGAGAGGCTGCGCGCTGCCGAATTGCGCGCGGGCCGCGCACCCGGCTCTGTCACGCTGATTGCCGTATCCAAGGTTCAGCCCCCTGAGAAGGTCGAGGCGGTCCTGTCCGAGGGCCAGCGCGTCTTTGGCGAGAATCGCGTGCAGGAGGCGCAGGGCCGGTGGCCCCCGTTTCAGGACCGGTTCCCGGGCGTGTCGCTGCATCTGATCGGCCCCTTGCAGACCAACAAGGCCCGCGCCGCGATGGGTCTGTTCGACGCCATTCATTCGGTGGACCGGTTGAAACTGGCCGATACGCTGGCACGGCTGGCGGATGACCTGGGCCGCTGTCCCGACCTGTTCGTGCAGGTCAATACCGGGGCCGAGCCGCAGAAGGCCGGCGCCCTGCCGGACGAGGCCGAGGCCCTGGTCACCCGCGTGCGGGACCTGGGCCTGCCGTTGGCGGGGTTGATGTGCATACCGCCGGCCGATCAGGACCCCGCGCCGCATTTCCGGCTGCTTGCGGCGCTGGCGGCGCGCAACGGTCTGGAGGGGCTGTCCATGGGCATGTCCGACGATTTCGAAACCGCCGTCGCGTTGGGCGCGACCCATGTGCGGGTGGGATCGGCGATCTTCGGGTCCAGGGCCGGGTAAAGCGGGCGCTTGCACCCCGGCCCTGGTCTGTCGGCACGCGGGACGGCGTCAGTCGAGCAACGGGTCGATCAGTTCGGGCCCCTCGGCGCGGTTCGAATTCACCGCCGTTCCG
The DNA here is from genome assembly GCA_020637555.1 of Rhodobacter sp. Classification (GTDB taxonomy): domain Bacteria; phylum Pseudomonadota; class Alphaproteobacteria; order Rhodobacterales; family Rhodobacteraceae; genus Pararhodobacter. The sequence goes on from JACKKF010000004.1 coordinate 323,248, forward strand.
ACCCTGTGCATGACCAGGCTGTCATCGGAAAGCGGGTGCATGAGGCGCGCGGCGCCATGTCCCGCCTCGCCCAGCCACAAGGGCCAGTCGCCGGAATTGACGATCACCGGCACACGCTCGTGCAGGTCCGCCATGCGCCCCTGTGCGGCGGTGGTGACGACGGCGCAGGTCGCCAGACGTGCCCCCTCGGGCCCGGTCCAGGTCTGCCATATCCCGGCCAGGACCATCGGCGCGCCATCGGCACGGGTCACATACCAGGGCAGGCGGGTCTCGCCCGCGCGCGTCCATTCGTAAAAGCCTGAAACCGGGATCAGGCAGCGGCGGCGGCGGGCCGCCTCGGCAAAGGCGGGCTTCTCGGTCAGGGTCTCGGCCCGGGCGTTGAACAGCAGCGGGCCATCGGTGGGGTGCTTGTACCAGCGCGGGATCAGACCCCAGCGCATGGCGCCGTAACGCCGTGTGCCGTCATGCGCGACAACGGCGGCCAGAGGTTGCGTCGGCGTCACATTGTAGCGCGGCACGGGCGGCAGATCGTTCGCGGGCGTGGCCGCGAACAGTCGCGCCATCGCGTCATGGGGCAGGGTATTGGCGATGCGTCCGCACATGGGCACAGGGGGCCACGCCTGCCCCCCGCGGTCAAGAGGCCGCGGCGCAGTCGGCAATCGCCCGGGCAAGGCCGCGGAGCGTCTCTGCATAGAGCCCGGGCCCCGGGTCGATCAGAGTGCCCGCGGGATCGAGGGCGGCGCCGATCCGCAACTGCGTGCCCTCGGCGATCACGGGGATGATGCGCGAGGGGTGGTTCGATTCGGGGAACAGGCAGGCGGGACCGGCCTGGGACAGCGCCGCGCGCAACTGCGCGATTCGCGCGGCACCGGGCGGGCTGGCATCGCCCAGCGAGATCGTGGCCACGATCCGCAGATCAAAGGCATGGGCGAAGTAGCCATAGGCATCATGAAACACCACCAATCCGGTCGCGTGCGCGGGGGCGAGGGTGGCTGCCACCTCGTCGTGCAGCGCGGCGATCCGGGCGGCGGCGGCGCTGGCGTTCTGCTGATAGGTCGATGCGTGCGCCGGGTCCAGCGCGGCCACCCGATCGGCGATCGCATGCAGCCAGACGATCGCGTTCTGCGGGTCCAGCCACAGATGCGGATCCGTCGGCCCATGATCGTCATGCGCCGCGTGCTCGTCGGACAGCGCGGTCAGGGTGTCGGACTGAAACGGCTGTCGATACAGCCCGGCGACCTGATCCAGGCCGAGGACCCGATCCCCGGCCAGGGTCTGAAGCGGGGTTTCCAGCCACGGTGTCAGGCCCGCTCCGGACCACAGCACCAGATCGGCCTCGGCCAGCGCGCGGGCCTGGCTGGGGCGCAGTTGTGCGTGGTGCGGATCGGCGCCGTGATCCAGCAGCAGGTCGGTGGTGCCAAGATCGCCCAGCACTTGCGCGGCCAGCGAGTGAACCACAGGCGTGTCGGCGGCAAGGTGCGGACCCTCGGCCAGGGCGGGGGTGGCAAGGCAGGCTGCGATCAGGGCGGGACGTAGGACCATGGCGGGGCTTGGCTCGGCTGCTGGATGCGTTATACTATCACTCAGTTATAATATAACATAACCCGACGCAAGGCCCGCGCCATGTCCAGCCCCGCATTCGAGCCGCACGATCATCACCGATGCGTCCAGTCCGCCTTGTCGCAGGCGGAATCCCTGGCGCGACAGCGCGGTTTGCGGCTGACGCCGGTGCGCCGCCGCGCCCTGGAGATCCTGCTGGAACGTCACGGCGCCATGGGCGCCTACGAGGTGCTGGAGCGTCTGGCGGCCGACGGGTTTGGCCACCAGCCGCCCGTGGCCTATCGCGCGCTGGATTTCCTGGTCGAGAACGGCCTGGCGCATCGCATCCGGCGGCTCAATGCCTTTGCAGCCTGCCTGCACCCGGGGCGCGACCACAGCGCCGCATTCCTGATCTGCCGAGGGTGCGATGCGGTCGCGGAAATTCCGGCCGACCGCCTGCAAACCTTCCTGCAAACGGGCGCCGAAGCCAGCGGTTTTCAGGTCGAGCGGGCCACGATCGAAGCCCTGGGCCTGTGCGCCCATTGCCGTGCGGAGGCCACGCCATGACCATGCTGATCGAGGCGCGCGGCCTGGACGTTGCCTATGGGGCCGCGCCGCCGGTGCTGCATCACGTCGATTTCACCCTGCGCGCGGGCGAGATCGTCACCATCGTCGGGCCGAACGGATCGGGCAAATCGACACTGGTGCGGGCGCTCCTGGGCATGGTGCCGATGACCCGGGGCAGCCTGTGGCGAGCGCCGGGGCTGCGGGTCGGCTATGTGCCGCAATCCCTGCATCTGGACGCGAACCTGCCGCTTACGGTCGCCCGCTTCCTGCGCCTGAACCGACGCCTGGACACGGCCCAGGTGGCCGGGCTGCTGGCGCGCGTGGGGGCGCCCGGGCTGGAGGCGCGGGAACTGGCCACGCTGTCAGGCGGGCAGTTCCAGCGGGTCCTGCTGGCCCGTGCGCTGGCCGGAGAGCCGCAGCTTCTGGTGCTGGACGAACCCACGCAGGGGTTGGATCAGCCCGGCACTGCGGCCTTCTATCGCCTGATCGAAGAGGTGCGCCGCGCCCTTGGATGCGCGGTTCTGAGCGTGAGCCACGATCTGCATGTCGTCATGAGCGCATCGGACCGGGTGGTGTGCCTGAACGGGCATGTCTGCTGCGAGGGCACGCCCTCGGTCGTGTCGAATGCGCCCGAATATCGCGCGCTGTTCGGCATGGGCACGCAGGGCGCGCTGGCGCTCTATCAGCATCACCATGATCACGGCACCGACCACCCCGATCACCCTCATGACCACGAGGTCTGCGACCATGATCATTGATGCCTTTGTCCTGCGCGCGCTGGCGGCGGGCCTGTTGCTGGCGCTGGCCGCGGGCCCGCTGGGGTGTTTCGTCGTCTGGCGGCGCATGGCCTATTTCGGCGATGCAACCGCCCATGGCGCCATCCTGGGCGTGGCGCTGGCGTTGGCTTTCGGTGTGTCGGTGACACTGGGCACGCTGGTGACGGCCCTGGTCATGGCGCTGGTGATTGCCGCCTTGCAGGGCCGGGGCTGGGCGGTGGATACGCTGCTCGGGGTGATGGCGCATTCGGCGCTGGCGCTGGGTCTGGTGGCGGTATCGTTCCTGCCCGGGGTGCGGGTGGACCTGTCGGCCTGGCTGTTCGGTGACATCCTGACGGTCGGCACCGCCGATCTGTGGACAGCGGCGGCCGGCGTGGCGCTGGTTCTGGCGTTGCTGGTCTGGCGGTGGGAAGCCCTGCTGACCGCAACCATCAGCGAGGACCTGGCCCGCAGCCTGGGGCTGGAGCCGCGGCGCGAACAACTGGTTCTGGTGCTGGCGCTGGCCATCGTCGTGGCGGTGGCGCTGAAGGTGGTGGGCGCGTTGCTGATCGGCGCCATGCTGCTGATCCCGCCCGCGACCGCACGGGTCTATGCCCGCGGACCGGAAGGCATGGCGCTGGCCGCGGTCGGGTTGGCCGCGATGGCGGTGGTCGTGGGGCTGGTGGCCTCGCTGTGGCTGGACACGCCGGCGGGACCCAGCATCGTCACCGCTGCGGCCGCGTTCTTTGCCGGCACGGTGGGCGGCGCGGCGCTGCGGAGGGCGCTTATCAGCCGCGCTCGCGTCTGAGGGGGCGTGACAGCAGCAGGTCCCTGGCCAGATCGAGCCCCACGTCGCCCTTGAGCAGCGCCGAGACCATGCATGTCACGGGCAGCATGTCGGGGTCGGCGTCGGCGGCGATGGCATGGGCGGTCATGACGCCTTCGACCGTCTGGGTGGGATCGGGCGTGGCGCCCCGGCCGATGGCCAGCCCGTGCCGGAAATTGCGCGATTTCTCCGAGGTGCAGGTCAGCACCAGATCGCCAAAGCCGGACAGCCCCCAGAGCGTTTCGGCACGCGCGCCCCGTTGCGTGGCCAGGCGGGCCATTTCAGCCATGCCACGGGTCATCAGCGCGGCCCGGGCACTTTCGCCCAGGCCCGCGCCGATGGTCAGCCCGGCGGCAATGGCGATGACGTTCTTCAGGGCGCCCGCAAGTTGCGCGCCGACCGGATCGTCGGACAGGTAGAGCCGCAGGTTATGCGTGGCGAGCGCGGCTTGCAGATCCTCGCCCCCCGGGCCGGCCATCGCCAGCGTCAGCGCCGTCGGCTTGCCCAGCGCGATGTCCGCGGCAAAGCTGGGTCCGGTCAGCACGGCGGTGGGCGTGTCGGAAAGGACCGCGCCCAGCACTTGCGTGGGCAGCAGCCCGGTGCCCAGTTCCACGCCCTTGCAGCAGGCGACCAGGGCGCGGCCGGCCAGGTCGGGGGCATGGGTCGAAACCACGCCGCGCAAGGTCTGCGTGGGCACGGCCAGCAACAGGGTCGGCGCGCGTGCGGCCTCGGTCAGGTCGGCGGTCGGGGTCAGGCCCTGGGGCAGGGGGGCACCCGGCAGTCGTGCGGCGTTCTCGCGCTGGCGGGCCATGGCTTCCGCCTGCGCGCGATCGCGGGCCCACAGCGAGACACGCCTGCCGGCCTGCGCCAGGGCTATCGCCAGCGCCGTGCCAAACGCGCCCGCGCCGATTACGCCGATGTCGGGCCGCGTCATCGCGATCCTTTCCGCCCTTTCGGGCTTTGCAGCCTGGCCCCGCAACCGCTATGAACGGCGGAACGCCCGTTTCGCCGGCAGGAGGGGCCCGATGGTCGATATCGCAACCCGCGTCCACAATCACAACTGGAAGATCGACCCGATCGTCCGGTCGCTGATTGATACGGACTTCTACAAGCTTCTGATGTGTCAGTCGATCTTTCGCAACCGTCCGGACACGCGGGTGACGTTTTCGCTGATCAATCGCACCAGGGATGTGCGCCTGGCCGACCTGGTGGACGAGGGCGAACTGCGCGAGCAACTGGACCATGTGCGCAGCCTCAGCCTGACGCGGGGGGAAAGCACCTGGCTCAGGGGGAACACGTTCTATGGCAAGCGGCAGATGTTCCGGTCGGATTTCATGGAGTGGTTCGAGGCCCTGCGCCTGCCGCCCTATGAGCTGGAAAAGCGCGACGGTCAGTATGAGCTGACCTTCGAAGGCGCCTGGCCCGAGGTCATGCTGTGGGAAATTCCCGCGCTGGCGATCCTGATGGAGCTGCGCTCGCGTGCGGTGCTGAAGACCATGGGCAAGTTCGAGCTCGAGGTGCTCTATGCCCGGGCGATGACGCGGGTCTGGGACAAGGTGCAGCGGCTGCGGCAGATCCCGGGTCTGAAGATCGCCGATTTCGGCACCCGGCGGCGGCACAGCTTCCTGTGGCAGGACTGGTGTGTTCAGGCGATGATGGAGGGGCTGGGCGATGCCTTCACCGGCACGTCGAACTGCCGCATCGCCATGCGCCGCGATCTCGAGGCGGTGGGCACCAATGCGCACGAACTGCCGATGGTGATGGCGGCGCTTGCCGAAACCGACGCCGAACTGGCCGAGGCCCCCTATCGGGTGCTGTCCGACTGGCACGAGGAACACGATGGCAATCTGCGGATCATCCTGCCCGATACCTATGGCACCGAAGGGTTCCTGAAAAACGCGCCCGACTGGCTGGCCGGCTGGACCGGGATCCGCATCGACTCGGGCGATCCGGCGGCCGCGGCCGAGGTCGCGATCCGCTGGTGGCGGGACCGGGGCGAGGATCCGCGCAGCAAGCTGGTGATCTTCTCGGACGGTCTGGATGTCGAAAAGATCGAGGAATTGCACGGCCAGTTCGCGGGCCGGGTCAAGGTGTCCTTCGGGTGGGGCACGCTGTTGACCAACGATTTCCGCGGTCTTGCCAAGGGGGATGCACTGGCACCCTTCTCGCTGGTCTGCAAGGCGGTGTCCGCGAACGGGCGACCCACGGTCAAGCTGTCGGACAACCCCTCGAAGGCGATGGGCCCGGCCGACGAGGTCGCGCGCTACAAGCGGGTGTTCGGCATCGGAGAGCAACGGGCGATGGACGTGATCGTCTGATCCCGGGGTGCGGCGCGTTGTCCTGAGCGCGCCCCCTTGGAACCCGGAACCCGTGCACGCATATAGGGGCAAAGCCGACAGCGGTCGGAACTGCGAATGGAGAATGCCATGTTGGGCCAGATGGACGCGACCCCCGCCGCCGGCGGCTGGGTGAAGGACACGAGCGAAGCCGATTTCATGCAAGACGTCGTGGACGCGAGCCAGGAGGTTCCCGTCATCGTCGATTTCTGGGCCCCCTGGTGCGGCCCCTGCCGCACGCTGGGCCCGGCGCTGGAAGCCGCGGTCAATGCCGTCAAGGGCAAGGTGCGGATGGTCAAGCTGAACGTCGACGAGAACCAGCAGATCGCCGCCCAGCTGCGCATCCAGTCCATTCCCACGGTCTATGCCTTTTATCAGGGCCGCCCCGTCGATGCCTTTCAGGGGGCGTTGCCGGCGTCGGAACTGAAGAAATTCGTCGAGAAGCTGGTCGCCATGGGCGGCGATGATGGCGGCCTGGGGGCCGCGCTCGAGGAAGCCGATACCATGCTGGCCGAGGGTGACGCGGCCGGCGCGGCCGAGGTCTTTGCCGCCGTTCTGGGCGAAGAGCCCGAGAATGCCGTCGCCCTGGGCGGGTTGGCCCGGGCCCAGATCGCGCTGGGCGCGCTGGATCAGGCCGAGGCCTTGCTGAACAATGCCCCCGAGGCCATCGCCACCGCGAAAGAGGTCGAGGCCGCGCGCGCCCAGCTTGCGCTGGCGCATCAGGCGGCCCATGCCGGTCCGGTGGACGAGCTGCGCGCGGTGCTGGCCGCCGACCCCGCCGATCACCAGGCCCGGTTCGATCTGGCGCAGGCGCTGCATGCCCGGGGCGATGTCGCCGGGGCGATCGACGAATTGCTGGAACTCTTCCGTCGCGACCGCGAGTGGAACGAGGGTGCCGCCAAGGCGCAGTTGTTCACCATTTTCGATGCGCTGAAGCCCAACGACCCGCTGGTGCAGAAGGGCCGTCGCCGCCTGTCGTCGATGCTGTTTGCCTGAGGGTCCCGGCGCGGCTAGTGTCGTTGGCATGTTGAGCGCCTCTGACCTGCCCGAGTCGATCCCGCTGTTCCCCTTGCCGGGCGCGCTGGTCCTGCCGCGCGCCCGGCTGCCGCTGCACATCTTCGAACCGCGCTATCTGTCCATGATCGAGGACTGCCTGGCCACCCGGCATCGCCTGATCGGCATGATCCAGCCCCGGATCACGCCGGTCGGGGCCGGCGACAGGTTGCACAGCATCGGCTGCGCCGGGCGTCTGACCGGGTTTTCGGAAACCGAGGACCGGCGCTACATGATCACCCTGATCGGGGTGTCGCGGTTTCGTCTGATCGAGGATCTGGGCACCGGCCCGACCCCCTATCGCCGCGCGCGGGTGCAATGGGACGGGTTTGCGCGCGATCTTGGCCGGGCGGAACAGGACCCCGGTCTGGACCGGGTCGCGTTCCTGGACCTTCTCGCCCGGTATTTCGAGGCCGTGAACCTGTCGGCCGAATGGCCCAGCCTGAAGGATGCCGAGGACGAGATGCTCATCAACGCGCTGTCCATGCTCTGCCCGTTCGACCCCGAGGACCGCCAGGCGCTGCTCGAGGCGCCATCGCTTGCCACCCGGCGCGAAACGCTGGTCACCTTGATGGAATTCGCCCTGCGCGGCGGTGCGACCGGCGAGGAAAAGGATCTGCTGCAATGAGTGGCGCCGCGCCCGATATCGACCGGCACATGCTGGAATCGCTGGTCTGCCCGGTGACGCAGGGGCGCCTCAGCTATGACGCGGCCGCGCAAGAGTTGATCTCGGCCACCGCGCATCTGGCCTTTCCGATTCGCAACGGAATCCCCATCATGATCGCGTCCGAGGCCCGTGAACTGGAGTAAACCGATGAAACCCTTGGCCCTGACGATCCTGCTGATGGCGCTGGCCGGGTGTTCGCCCCTTCAACTCTGCCTGGCCGATGCCGATCAGGGCGCGCGCGACGTGCGCCGCGCGTTGCTGGAGCATCAGCAGAACCTGTCGCGTGGCTATGCGATCGAACGTGTGCGCGTCCCGGTCATGGAAAGCACGCCCTGCGCCGCGCCCGGTGGCGGCATGACGACCTGCACCAACTGGGATTATGACGTTGCCGAAATCCGTCATCCGATCAACCGCCAGTTCGAGCGCGAGCGAATCGCGCTGCTGCAGCGCCAGCTTGCCACCGCCGAGCGCCAGTCGCAGGCTGCGCAGGATCAATGCCGCGTGACCTACCCCGAGGGGTGAGGCCGCGCGGGCTTGACCCGTCTTTCACATGTGCAATATGTTGCGGGCGAAGGAGTGCCCCGTGATGGTGTTTGCGCTTGTCTGCCACCTGCCGCGGGTGTTCCGCGCATGATCCCGGCCCGGTTTCGCGCGTTGCTGCGCGCGCGCGCCATGCCGCTGATCGTGGCTGTGGCGCTATTGCTGGAAACGCTGGATGCCAGCGTGATTGCGACCGCCTTGCCGGACATCGCCCGCGATCTGGACACCTCGCCGATCCACCTGAAGCTGGCGATGACATCCTATCTGCTGGCACTGGCGATTTTCATCCCGGCCTCGGGGTGGGCGGCGGACAGGTTCGGCGCGCGCCGCGTGTTCCGCTGGGCGATCGCCGTGTTCGCCCTGGGATCCATCGCCTGCGGCATGGCCAACTCGATGCAGGGACTGATCGCCGCGCGTGTGCTTCAGGGCATCGGCGGGTCCATGATGGTGCCGGTCGGGCGGCTGATCGTTCTGCGCACGACCGAAAAGTCGGACCTGGTGTCGGCGCTGGCCTGGCTGACGGTGCCGGCGCTGGTCGGTCCGGTTCTGGGGCCGCTGCTGGGCGGGTTCATCACCACCTACTGGAGCTGGCGCTGGATCTTCTGGATCAACATACCGATTGCCGCCGCCGGTCTGGTGCTGGTGACGCTGTTCATTCCGGCGATCCGATCCGATGAGGTGCGGTCCTTCGACGGTGTCGGCTTTGCGCTGCTGGGCCCGGGGTTGGCGGCCTTTCTGACCGGGGTCACGCTGGCGGGCCTGGGCATGGCCGAACCGGTCTGGAGCGTGGTCCTGACGCTTGGCGGTCTTGCGCTGGTCCTGGCCTATACCGGTCACGCGAAACGGGTGACCGCGCCGCTGATCGACCTGACGCTGCTGCAAATCCCGACCTTTCGCATCGCCGCGGTCGGTGGCACGTTCTTCCGGGTCGGGGCGGGGGCGCGACCGTTCCTGCTGCCGCTGCTGTTCCAGCTCGCCTTTGGCATGACGCCGTTTCAATCCGGGGCGCTGACCTTTGCGTCGGGTGCCGGGGCGATGGCGATGAAATTCACGGCCAAGCCGATCCTGGAACGGTTCGGATTCCGCCGGGTGCTGGTTGCGAACGGTATCCTGGCGTCGGTACTGATGCTGCTGCCGATGGCCTTCAGCGCGACAACACCCTGGCCCCTGGTGGTGCTGCCGTTGTTCGTGGCGGGCGTTGGCTGGTCGCTGCAATTCACCGCCATCAACGCGATGGCCTATTCCGACGTGTCGGCGGACCGCATGAGTTCGGCGACCTCGTTCAATTCGGTGGCGCAGCAACTGGCGCGGTCGGTCGGGATCACGCTGGCCGCCTTTGGCCTGTCGGGGGCGCAGGCCTGGAGCGGAAGCGCCAGCCTGGGCGCGGCCCAGTTCGCGCCGGTGTTCGTGCTGGTCGCGGTGGTTGCGCTGCTGTCGGTGCCGTTCTTCGCGCGGCTGTCGCGCGACGCCGGCGGTGCGCTTCTGGCCCGCTGACGGGTATTCGCTAGGCAAGCCCGGGCGGATTGGTCTATCAAGAACCGGATTTGATCAGATTTCCTGCGAGCGCCATGGCCCTGACCGACCCAGCCCCCGGCAAGCTGCCCGAGCACGAATCCACCTATCGGCGGTTGCGCGACATGGTGATGTTCGGGGAACTGGAACCGGGCCAGAAGGTGACCATCCAGGGGATCACCGCCGCCCTGGGCGCCGGCATGACCCCGGTGCGCGAGGCCATCCGCCGCCTGACGGCCGAGGGCGCGCTGATCCTGCACGAGAACCGCCGCGTTTCGGTTCCGCGGTTGACGCCCACGCAGGTCGAGGAACTGGCCTTTGCCCGTCTGGCGCTGGAGCCGCGCCTGGCGGAACTGGCGCTGGCGCGGCTGACACCCGCAGCCATCGACCGGATCGAGGCGCTGGATCACGCGCTGGACGGCGCCATCGCGGCCGGCGAGACCCGGGGGTATCTGGCCGGGAACTACCGCTTTCATTTCGCGCTGTACGAGGTCGCCGAGGCGCCGATCCTGACCTCGCTCACGCAGTCGCTGTGGCTGCGTTTTGCGCCGTCCTTGCGGGTGGTGATGACGTCGGAGGGCGCGATTGGCCCCGATCTGCACAAGGATGCGCTGGCGGCGATGCGTGCGGGGAATGCTCCGGCGCTGGTGTCGGCCATCGAGGCGGACATTCGACAGGGAATCGACCGGGTGCGCGCCGATCTGCGGCATGCGCGTGGCTGAGGCCGGGCAGGGGGGCGTTGCCCCCCTCGGCCTGACGGCCTCACCCCCCAGGATATTTGCGGCACAAAGATGGGGGCGGCGCCGGGCCCGGTAATTTGATCAAATTGCGTTGCGGCCCGGGTCACGCGGGCGTAGGTTGGGGCGAATCCCCCGGTGCCCGGCCGCCGGGCCAAGAAGGAGTCCGCGCCATGCGTCAGATCACCAACCACCTGCCCACCGCCGAGCTTCAGGCGCTGGACGCCGCGCATCACATGCATCCGTTCACCACGAACGAGGCCCTGGCGCGGAAGGGCGCGCGGATCATCACCCGGGCCAGCGGGGTCTATCTGACGGACAGCGAGGGGGCGTCGATCATCGACGGGATGGCGGGGCTTTGGTGTGTGAACATCGGCTATGGGCGCAAGGAGCTGGCGCAGGCCGCCGCCCGCCAGATCGAGGAACTGCCCTATTACAACACGTTCTTCCAGACCAGCCATGTGCCCGCCATCGCCCTGGCGGCGCGCATCGCGGACCTGGCGCCGGGCGATCTGAACCATGTGTTCTTTGCGTCGTCCGGGTCCGAGGCGAATGACACCAACATCCGTCTGGTGCGCCACTACTGGGCGCTGAAGGGCCAGCCCGAGCGCAGCGTCATCATCGCCCGCAAGAATGGCTATCACGGATCCACCATCGGCGGCGCCAGCCTGGGCGGGATGGTGCCGATGCATCAGCAGGGCAACCTGCCGATCCCCGGCATCGTCCACATCGATCAGCCCTATTGGTATCTCGAGGGCGGAGACATGACGCCCGAGGACTTCGGTCTGGCGCGGGCGCGCGCGCTGGAAGAGAAGATCCTCGAGATCGGCGCGGACCGCGTCGGGGCCTTCATCGCCGAGCCGGTCCAGGGTGCGGGCGGTGTCATCATCCCACCCGCCAGCTACTGGCCCGAGATCCAGCGCATCGTGGACAAATACGGCATCCTGCTGATCGCGGACGAGGTCATCACCGGCTTTGGGCGGACCGGGGCCTGGTTCGGCAGCCAGACCTTCGGTATCCGCCCGCATATCATGACCATCGCCAAGGGGTTGAGCTCTGGTTACGCGCCGATCGGTGGCTCGATCGTCTGTGACGAGGTGGCTGCGGTCATCGCCTCGGACGAATTCAATCACGGATACACCTATTCCGGGCATCCGGTTGCGGCGGCCGTCGCGCTGGAGAACCTGCGCATCATGGAGGATGAGGGCGTGGTCGAGCATGTGCGCGACGTGGCCCATCCCCATCTGGCGGCGCGCTGGCACGCGCTGGCGGACCACCCGCTGGTGGGCGAGACCACCCTGGTGGGGATGATGGGATCGCTGGCGCTGACCCCGGTCAAGGGGCGCCGTGCGCGATTCGCGGGCGAACAGGGCGCGGCCGGGCTGATCACCCGCGAACGCTGCTTTGCCAACAATGTCATCATGCGCCACGTCTATGACCGCATGATCATTGCGCCGCCGCTGGTCATGACGCCGGATGAGATCGACATCCTGATCGACCGTGCGACCAAGGCCCTGGACGAAGCCTATGCCCAGCTCAAGGCCGAGGGGATGCTGGTGGCCCAGTGAGACGGAGCCCGCGAGATGGATCTTCTGACCGCCAACGACCGGCCCGGCGCCTATCCTGACAGCTGGTATGCCGCCAGTGCCGACCTTCTGCCGCCCTTTCCGGCCGCGGTGGGGGCGTTGTCGTGCGATGTCTGCGTGATCGGTGGCGGGTTCACCGGTCTCAGCGCCGCCCTGCATCTGGCCGGGCGGGGCTATGACGTGATCCTGCTGGAGGCACAGCGCGTCGGTTTCGGAGCCTCGGGGCGGAACGGCGGCCAGGTCGGCACGGGTCAGAGGCTGGACCAGGCGGCGCTGGAGGGGATGGTCGGACAGACCGCCGCAAGGGCGCTGTGGGACCTGTCGCTTGAATCGGTCGCCCTGACCCGCGATCTGGCCGCGCGTCACGCGCCCGAGGCGGGCTATGCGCCGGGCATCATCCACGCGGCGCATCGGGCGCGCTATGTGTCCGAATTCCATGCCTATGCCGAAAAACTGGCGCGGGACTATGACTATCACGACATCCGCCCCCTCGACCGGGCGCAGATGCGGGCGCTGGTCGGCTCGCCGGCCTATCACGGCGGCGACATCGACATGGGCGGCGGCCACCTGCATCCGCTGCGCTATGCGCTGGGCCTGGCCCGCGCGGCGCAGGCGGCGGGTGTGCGGATCTTCGAACGCGCGCGCGTGACCGCGCTGACAAAGGCCGACCCGGCTCTGGTTCGCACCGACAGCGCGCAGATCACCGCGCGGTTCGTTGCGCTGGGGCTCAATGGCTACGCCGGGCGTATCGAACCCGCGCTGTCCTCGCGCGTGATGCCGATCAACAATTTCATTGCCGCGACCCGCCCGATGACCCAGGCCGAGCGCGACCATGTCATCCGCGGCGATCACGCGGTGGCGGATTCCAAGTTCGTCATCAATTATTTCCGCTTTTCCGATGACAACCGCCTGCTGTTCGGCGGGGGTGAATCCTATGGGTATGCCTTTCCCAGGGATATCGCCGCCAAGGTCCGCACCCCGATGGAGCAGATCTTTCCCCAGCTCAAGGGGATCGAGATCACCCATGCCTGGGGCGGCACGCTGGGGATCGCCTATAACCGGATGCCGTTTTTCGCGCGCCTGGCGGGCAATGTGCTGTCGGCCTCGGGGTTTTCCGGCCATGGGGTTGCCATGGGCACGCTGGGCGGCAAGCTGTTGGCCGAGGCCATCTCGGGGCAGGCCGAACGCTTCGATGTCATGGCCTCGGTTCCCAGCCCGCAGTTCCCGGGCGGTGCGACGCTGCGCTGGCCGCTGATGGTTGCGGCGATGCTGTGGTTTTCGTTGCGGGACAAGCTGTAACGCCGGCGTGATTCGCCCTGGCCACCGACCACCCACAACCTGGGCGCGAGCCCGAAAACCCGTCCTTAGGGCGCGCGGCACCGTGTCCAGGCCATCGGTGCGCCGCGATGCGGTGAAATCCGGGGATGCTGTGGTTTTCCTGCCGCAACAGGGTCTTTCGGCCGCGTGCCGAGGAGATTCGCCTTTTCGCCCCCGGTCGCTGCGCCTAGGACTCGGTTAGCTGCCAACACGACTGTCGGGGGACAGTGTGACCAATCTTGATCGTCGGACATTGCTGTCCGGCCTGGCTGCGGCGTGCCTGGGGGGCGCGGCGTTGTCGGGAACCGTTTCATCCGCCGGGGCCCAGACCGTTCCGGCTGTTCCGAACCCGCCGGTTCCGCGTCTGGCGCGGGGTCATGACCTGGTGTCGCTGACCCATGTGCAGACCAACGCGCCGCGCGTCGCGCTGACCTTTGACGACGGACCGCATCCGACGTTGACGCCGATGCTGCTGGACATTCTGGCGCATTACCGGGCCAAGGCGACCTTCTATGTGATCGGGCAGAACGCCCGCCGCTATCCCGAGATCCTGCACCGCATCGTCGCCGAGGGGCACGAGATCGGCAATCACAGCTGGTCCCATCCCGTGCTGTCGCGGCTTGGCAATGCGTCGGTCCTGCGCGAGATCGACCGCACGCAAGAGATCGTCTGGAACACGGTCGGCGCGCTGCCGGTCACGATGCGCCCGCCTTACGGGGCGTTTTCGCACCGACAGATGCAGATGCTGCACGACGAGCGTGCGCTGACCACCGTCGTCTGGTCCGTCGACCCCGAGGACTGGCGGCGCCCCGGCGTCAACGTGGTCGCGCAGCGCATGGTGCGGGGCGCGCGGCCCGGCGCGGTCATTCTGGCCCATGACATCCATAGCCCGACGATCCGTGCGGTGCCGGCCGCGCTGGAGGGGATCCAGGCGCGCGGGCTGAGCACCGTCACCATGTCGGACCTGCTGGGCTGGGGGCGCTGGGGCCCGCGCGGGCTGCGCTATGTGCGCGCCCCGGGGGCGGATTACCAGGGCTGACGGCCCGACCGGAACACGGCGCAGGCGCGGTCCCCAGGGGGCCGCGTCTTTGTTTTGAGCCTCCGGTAAAAATGTTCGATCACTGACATACAGGCTTCACAAACGAATAATATCGCAGCAAAGTGCAGAAATTCGCGCCGGTCTGCTCATGCGGTGCGGTATTTCGCCTTTGTGCGCAATGACAGACGATACAACCAATGGGGGTTTCCATGTTCAAACACAGCCTTCTGGCCGCGACCGCGCTGGCGTTGGTGGCGCCTGCCGCCGCCTCGGCGCAGACCGAAATTCAGTGGTGGCACGCGATGGGTGGCCGCCTGGGTGAACTGGTCGAGGAGATCGCGGCCAATTTCAATGCCAGCCAGTCCGATTATGTGATCGTTCCCAGCTTTCGCGGCACCTATGCGGAAACGATGAACGGCGCCATCGCCGCGTTCCGCGCCGGGGAACAGCCCGCCATCGTGCAGGTGTTCGAGGTCGGCACCGGCACCATGATGGCGGCCGAGGGGGCGGTCTATCCGATCTATCAGCTGATGGCGGATCACCACGCCAATTTCGACCAGGCGGCCTATCTTCCCGCCGTGGTTGGCTATTACACCGATCCTGACGGCAACATGCTGTCGTTCCCGTTCAACTCGTCCACGCCGATTCTGTATTACAACAAGGATATCTTCGCGAACGCGGGGCTCGATCCGAATACGCCGCCGCGCACCTGGGCCGAGATGGAGAGCATGTCGCGCCAGATCATCAGCTCGGGCGCGGCGAGCTGCGGCTTCACCACCCGCTGGCCCAGCTGGGTGCAACTGGAGAACTTCCTGGCCTGGCACAACCTGCCGCTGGGCACGCTGCAAAACGGATTCGCGGGCTTTGATACCGAGCTTGTGCTGAACCAGCAGGCGCCGCTGATCCGGCACTGGGAAAACCTGGCCCGCTGGCAGTCCGAAGGCGTGTTCAGCTGGGCGGGCGGTGGTGCCGGCCCGGATGCGGGGCCCAAGTTCTATTCGGGCGAATGCGCGATGATGATGGAAAGCTCGGCCGGCCGCGCGGGGGTGCTGTCGAACGCCACCTTCGACGTGGGCTACGGCATGATGCCCTATTACGACGACGTCGCGGGCGCGCCGCAGAACTCGATCATCGGGGGGGCGACGCTGTGGGTGCTGAGCGGGCATTCGGACGCGGAATACGAAGGCGTCGCGCGCTTCTTCGAATTCCTGTCGCAGCCCGAACAGCAGGCCTGGTGGCATCAGAACACGGGCTATCTGCCGATCACGCAGGCCGCCTATGAGCTGACCCGCGAGCAGGGGTATTACGCGGCCAACCCGGGCGCCGACATCTCGATCCAGCAGATGAACCTGAACCCGCCGACCGAGAATTCGCGCGGCCTGCGGTTTGGCAACTTCGTGCAGATCCGCGATGTCATCTCGGAGGAGATGGAGGCGATGATCACCGGCGCCGAAACCGCGCAACAGGCGGCGGACAACGTCGTGTCGCGCGGGGATGCGCTGCTGCGCGACTTCCAGGCCGCGATGCAGTGAGCTGAGACGACCGAGACCGCGCAGGATGGGCATCCTCGCCCATCCTGCCACCCTGTCCGAGGCCCGGGATGCAGACCAAGCGCATGACCTTCACCAGCCGGTGGCTGCCCTATGTGCTGCTGGCGCCCCAGGTGATCATCACCCTGATCTTCTTTGTCTGGCCGGCCAGTCAGGCGCTCTGGCAATCCATGCTGCGCCAGGACCCGTTCGGCCTGCGCACCACGTTCGTGTGGTTTCGCAATTTCGAACGGCTCTTTGCCGATCCGAATTATCTGGCCTCGATGAAGACGACCGCCATCTTCGCCGTCGGCACCACGCTGCTCAGCCTGTCGCTGTCGCTTCTGTTCGCGGTGATGGTGAACCGGATGATCCGGTCGCGTGACCTCTACACGACCTTTCTGGTCTGGCCCTATGCCGTCGCGCCCGCCGTTGCCGGGGTGCTCTGGTGGTTCATCTTCAACCCGTCCGTGGGGATCCTGCCCTATATGCTGGAGATGCTGGGCTATGACTGGAACCACCGCCTGCACGCCGGCGATGCCATGGCGCTGGTGATCCTGGCCGCGGCCTGGAAACAGATCAGCTACAATTTCCTGTTCTTCCTGGCCGGTCTGCAATCCATCCCGCAATCCCTGATCGAGGCCGCGGCCATCGACGGCGCGGGGCGGACGAAACGGTTCTGGACCATCATCTTTCCGCTGCTGTCACCCACGACCTTTTTCCTGATGGTGGTGAACATCGTCTACGCCATGTTCGACACCTTTGGCGTGATCCACGCGACGACCGCGGGCGGGCCCGCCCAGGCGACCAACATCCTGGTCTACAAGGTCTATCGCGATGGGTTCATCGGCAACAACCTGGGATCGTCGGCCGCGCAGTCGGTGATCCTGATGGGGATCGTCATCGTGTTGACCGTCGTCCAGTTCCGCTGGATCGAGCGGCGCGTGAATTACTGAGGGGGCGGCCATGGTAGAAAACGACCGCTGGGGCATGCTTCTGGCCCATCTCGTGCTGATCCTCGGGGTCGCGGTGGTGGTGTTTCCGGTCTATGTGGCGATCATCGCATCAACCCACGCGCCGGGGACCTTTCTGCAAGGGGTGATGCCGCTGCTGCCCGGCTCGCACGGGTGGGAGAACTACCGCACCATCATCTTCGAAGGTAGGTCGAACGCGGGCGCGCCGCCGATCGGGTCGATGCTGTGGAACAGTTTCGTCATGGCGATGATGATTGCCGTGGGCAAGATCGCGATCTCGCTGCTGTCCGCCTTTGCCATCGTCTATTTCCGCTTTCCGGGGCGCATCTTCTTTTTCTGGATCATCTTCGTCACCCTGATGCTGCCGGTCGAGGTGCGGATCGTGCCGACCTATCAGGTGGTCGCGAATCTGCACATGCTGAACACCTATGCCGGCCTGTCGATCCCGCTGATCGCATCGGCCACGGCGACCTTCCTGTTCCGGCAGTTCTTCATGACGGTCCCCGAAGAGATGCTGGAAGCCGCGCGTGTCGACGGGGCGGGGCCCTGGAAGTTCTTCAAGGACATCCTGGTGCCCCTGAGCGTCACGAACATCGCCGCGATGTTCGTCATCATGTTCATCTATGGCTGGAACCAATACCTCTGGCCGCTGCTGATCACCACGGATGACAGCTATTACACCATCGTCATGGGCATTCAGCGGATGGTCACGGGGGCTGACAGCGAACCCCTGTGGCATCTGGTGATGGCAACCGTGGTGCTGGCCGCGCTGCCGCCGATTCTGGTGATCCTGTTCATGCAACGGCTCTTTGTGAAGGGCCTGACCGAGACGGAGAAATAACATGGCCCGCATCGTGATGGAGGCCCTGTCCAAGGTGTATCCCGGCGGCGTTCAGGCGGTGTCGGATGTGAGCCTCGATATCGCGGACGGCGAGATGATCGTGCTGGTCGGTCCGTCGGGGTGCGGCAAGTCCACGCTTCTGCGGATGGTGGCGGGGCTGGAGCGCATCAGTTCGGGCACGCTGAGCATCGGCGACCGGGTGGTGAACGATTTGGAACCCGCGCAGCGCGATATCGCCATGGTGTTCCAGAACTATGCGCTCTACCCCCATATGACGGTTTACAACAACCTGGCCTACGGGTTGCGCAACCAGGGCATTGCCAGGCCCGAGATCGACCGCCGGGTGCAGGAGGCGGCGGGCATGTTGCAGATCGCCGACTATCTGGACCGCAAGCCGCGCGCCCTGTCGGGCGGTCAGCGGCAGCGCGTGGCGATGGGGCGGGCGCTGGTGCGCGAACCGGCCGCGTTCCTGTTCGACGAGCCCCTGTCCAATCTGGACGCGAAGCTCAGGGTGCAGATGCGGGTCGAGATCCGGCAGTTGCAGAAACGGCTTGGCACGACCTCGCTGTATGTGACGCACGACCAGTTGGAGGCCCTGACCATGGCTGACCGGCTGGTGGTGCTGAACGGTGGGCGGATCGAGCAGGTCGGCACACCGATGGAGCTGTATCACCGGCCCGAGACGGTGTTTGTCGCCGGCTTCATCGGCTCTCCGGCGATGAACATGATCGACATGGCCTATCTGCGCGACCGGGGCGCGGCGCCGGGCACGCTGCCCACCGGCACCGACCTGCTGGGCGTGCGGCCGGACGATCTGCGGCTGGGTGACGGCGACGGGCTGGTGCTGTCGGGCACGGTCGCGCTGCTGGAACCTGCCGGTGCGGAAAGCCATGTCTATGTCGCGCTGGACGGCAGCGGTCAGGTGGTGACGGTGCGCGTGCCGGGATTGCCCGACGTGACCGAGGGGGGCGTGCTGACGCTGTCCGCCCCGCTGTCGGCGTTGCATCCTTTCAACAGCGCGAGCGGCCGGCGGGTCCAATAGGGGCGGGGGTTTCGCCCTCGGCCGACGGCATTCCATGCCGTAGCCCTCGGGCGACCCGGTGGGGGGCGCTGCCCCCCACACCCCCCGGGATATTTACGGCACAAAGAGGGGGGTCATTGTGTCAGGTGGCGAAGGCCCTGCGTCACGTCGGTGCGCAGCGCCAGGCGCAGGCCGGGATCGTCGCCGGCCCTGAGTGCCGCGAGGATCATCCGGTGGTGTGGCGGCGGCGTGTTGCGGCGCAGGCGGTCATAGAGCGCGCGCATCGTCGGCCCCAGTTGCAGCCAGAGGGTTTCGACCATCGCCAGCATCGCCGGGCTTTGGGCCCGCAGATAGAGCGTGCGGTGGAATTCCAGGTTGGTGCGGACATAGCGCACCGCATCGGCCTGTTGCACGGCATCGGTGTTGGCGGCGTTGATCGCCTCCATCCGGTCGATCAGGGCAGAGTGGGCGCGCGGCAGGGCGCGGCTGCCGAGTTCGGGTTCGAGCAGGGCGCGGATCGAGGCCAGTTCCTCGATCCGGTCGTTGCTGAGTTCGGGTGTGGTGACGCGCCCCGAGGCCGACATGGTGAGCGCCCCCTCGGCCACGAGCCGTTGCACGGCCTCGCGCGCGGGGGTCATGCTGACGCCGAATTCCCGCGCGATGCCGCGCAGCGTCAGGGCAAGGCCCGGCGCCAGTTCGCCGTGCATGACCTGCGTGCGCAGCGACCGGTAGACGCGATCATGCGCCGACAGGGTCGAGGCATCGGCAAGCGGGCGAAGCGGGCGTTGCATGGGGCTAGCGTGATCACAGCGCAATGCGGGCGTCAAGCGCCCTCGAAGCGGAAGCGGTGCAGGGCATTGCCGTGCGTCTTCAGCCAGCGGCGGGCCTCGGCATGGGCGGGAAACAGATGCGCGACCTCGGCCCAGAAGGCGGGCGAGTGATTCATCTGAACCCGGTGCGCGACCTCATGCGCCGCGACGTAATCCAGAATGCGGGGCGGCGCCATCGCCAGCCGCCAGCTGAACATGAGATCCCCCGACGCCGTGCACGAACCCCAGCGCGATCGCGTGTCGCGCAGCGTCAGCTTGCCCACCGGCCGGCCCAAGGTGGCGGCGTGGGCGGCAACCCGCGCGGCCAGCCGGTCCCGCGCCAGCAACCGCAGAAACGCCTGCGCGCTGGCGATGGGGCGGGCCTGGGGCACCAGCAGGGCGCCGCCATCGACCCGGGGTGCGCGGACTGCGGCGGGGGTCAGCACGCGGGGCTCGCCTTCGATCGGCAGCGGGGTCCCGGGGGTCACGGCGACCGGTCCCGCCAGCCCCGCGACCGCCTGATCCAGCCAGGCGCGGCGGTCGTCCAGAAACGCCAGTGCCGTGCGCAGGCTGGCGCGTGCGGGCAGCGTCAGCGTGACCGAACCATCCAGCCGCGACACCCTGAGCGCCAGCCGACGGGCGCGGTCGGACCGGCGCAGGGTCACCGTGAGCGGCGGGTCGCCGGGCAGGTCGATGGTCTGGGGCGTCTGCGCCATGGGCGGGGCCTTTCCGGGCTGGTTGGCGACCGGGGGCCGCCAGTCGCACATGACATCGGCGGAAAGCCTTTGACAACCCATTCCAACTGTGGCAACCGGCGGCGATCCAAGCATTGGGGGACAGTCTATGCCCAAGGAAGAATGGGGTGTGAAGCGTCTTTGCCCGACAACCGGCAAGCGTTTCTACGACCTGAACAAGACGCCGATCATCAGCCCCTATACCGGCGAGGTTGTCCAGATCGACCTGCCCGGCCGCAAGGGCAGCGTGGCGCCGCAAACCGAATCGCCCAAGGCGAAGGCCGGTCAGACCGAAGACATGGATTCGGATGACGTGCTGCTGGACGATGACGACGTGGCGGTCGATGACGACGAACTGCTCGAGGACGAGGACGACGACGATACCGTCTCGTTCGACGAACTCGGCGACGTCGCGGGCGACGAAGAAGAAAACTGAGCCGGGCGGCAACGCCGGTTCGGACGCGCGGGTGGCCAGGCTGCCCGCGCGTTTTGCTTTGTCCGCAAGGGCGATCGCCACCGCCGGATCATGGATGGAAAAGACTGCGCGGCGGCGCAATTTTTCGCTTGATCTCACCTGCCCGAGGCCCTAAACCGCCCCTCGCAGACGGTCGCAGATCGCGGCTGGACGCACCTCGGTGGGGCCATAGCTCAGTTGGGAGAGCGCTTGAATGGCATTCAAGAGGTCAGGGGTTCGACTCCCCTTGGCTCCACCAAATTTACCTGAACCTCTGAACTGACAGCGACAGCGCGATGGCGCGACCGCCCTGTGGGCGTGTCGCGGGATGCGCGGGACGGGTTTGGCGCCCATCCCGCGGCGAGACGGTTCACCCGATCGTGCGGGCCAGGAAATCCAGCGTGCGGGACCACGCCAGCGCGGCAGCCTCGGGGGCATAGCTGGCGCGCTGGTCGCAATTGAACCCATGGCCGGCATTTTCGTAGACGTAGAACTCGGCCTCGGGGCAGGCGGCGCGCACGGCCTCGTAGTTTTCTGGCGGGATGCCGGTGTCGTCGGCGCCATAGTGGAACTGCATCGGGCAGGTCGCGGGTTGGCTGACCAGTTTGTTGACCATGCCGCCATAGAAACTGCTGGCGCCCGAGAAACCGTCCAGCCGGGCGGCGGCCCCATAGGCAACCGACCCGCCCAGACAGAAGCCGACGATGCCGACCTTGCCGGCCTCGGACACGCGGGCGCGCGCGGCATCGACGTCGCGCAGGCAGCCCTCCATGTCGAACCGCGGGATGAACCCGCGCGCGACGGCGATCTCTTCCGGCGAATAGCCGCATTCGAAGTCGCGTTCGATCCGGTCGAAGATGGCCGGGGCCAGCGCCAGGTAACCCTCGGATGCCAGCCGGTCGCAGATGGACCGGATATGGCTGTTCACGCCAAAGATTTCCTGCACGACGACGATGCCGCCGCGCGGTGTTCCCTGCGGCGTTGCCAGCCAGCCGCCCAGCTCATGCCCATCGGATGCGGTCAGTCGAAGTGTGGTCATGCGGTGTTTCCCTGTTCCTGAGGCGCGCGTCGCCGAATCGACCGGGCGAGGCGGCACCTGTGATCCTAGGCGCCCGAACCGGGCAGCGAAAGTCCGCAGAGCTGGGGTACCGGGGGGGCTGGTCCCTGGCAGTCAGCGCCCGAAGGTCGCGCGCCAGCGGGCGATGAACCGGGTCTCATAAGCGGTGTCCATCGCGACCAGCAGTGTGGGAGACAGCGGGATCAGACGGATCGGCACCGAGTTGTCGGCATCGCCCGGCTCGATCTGGTCGGGGCTGGTGCCCATGACCAGGTTCATTTGCGCCATCGCACTCTGCCCGGGGCCCGACAGCAGGAAATCCAGCAGCGCACCAGCCTGGGGGCGGGGCGATTCGGGACCGGGCAGCATCGCCGCCCGGGACAGGACCAGGGTGTAGTCGCTGGGCAGCACCAGGCCCAGGTCCGGGTTCTCGCGCGCGGCCAGCGCGGCGTAAGACCCAAGCACGTTATAGGCGATGCGATAGGTGCCCGCGCCGACGCCGGCGATGATCTCGGCCGAACAGCAGGTTGCCACGGCGCCGGTGCGCGCGAAGGTTTCCATCAAAGCGCCAAAGGTGCTGGCTTCCTGGCTGTCCATGAAGGCAAAGAGATAGCCCAGGCCCGATTCCTCGATGTCATAGGTGGCGACCGCCCCGGCATAGGCCGACCCCTCGGGGCGCAGCAGGTCGAGCAAGGCGAACCGCGAGCGCGGCACCTCGTCCGGGGGCACCAGCCGGCGGTTATAGACGATGACGGCCGGTTCGCGGGAAATGCCCCAGATCTCGTCGCGCCAGCGCAGATCGGGCGGCAGCGACGCCGTCGCATCCGAGGTCCAGGCCGCCGCGCATCGGTCGTTCACCAGCCGGATCATCTGCTGCACGCCCGACGAGATCACCAGATCGGCGCCGGCCCGCCCCGCATCGCAATCCGCCTGCGAGACGGCGTAGAGCGCGTTAGAGCCCCACTGCTCATAAATCAGTCCCAGGTCGGGATGCGCGCGCAGGAAGGCGGTGATGGCGGGGCTCAGCACCGCGACATCGGTGGTGGTGCGCAGGATCAGCGGGGCGGTGTCGCGGTCGGATCCGAAACGCGCGACGGCTTCCTGCGCATGGGCGGCGGCGGCGGTCAGCAGCAACGCCGAGACCAGACCACCGAGACCGGCAAGACGGGACAGGCCGGTCATGGGGGGGTGCCTTCGCCGGGAAGGACCAGCGCGGCGCGGAACCCTCCGGGCACCAGGTCGAACCGCAGGCATCCACCATAGGCCTCGGCGACGGCGTGGCTGATGGCCAGCCCCAGACCGGCGGTCTGGCCGGCGGCGGCCGCACTGCGCTGGAACCGCTGGCCCAGGGCTGCGCGCACCTCGGCCGACGGGCCGGGGCCGGCATCCCTGATCCACAGCAGATGCATCCCGTCCTCGATGCTGGCGCCTACGCTGATCGGGGGGCGACCATGGTTCAGCGCGTTGGACAGAAGATTGCTCGCGGCCTCGCGCAGCGACAGGGGATCGGCCAGCACCGGCACGGGCACTGCGCCGATTTCCAGCGTCAGCGGCGCGCCCCCCGCCAGCGCGGGGTGATCGCCCGCTTCGACCAGATCCAGCGCCACATCGCGCAGATCGACACTCTCGCGCCGGACCGAACCGGTGCGATGCACCACCAGCGCGTGCGACAGCATCTGATCCAGCAACCGGCCCAGACTGACGCTGCGTTTGTGGATGCGTTCGATGACGCGCGCGCGGCGGGTCGGATCGGGTTCGGACAGGGCCAGATCGGCCTGCGCGCGCAGCGCCGCGACCGGGGTGCGCAACTGATGCGCCGTGTCGGAAATCAGATTGCGCAGGATGTCCAGCTGGCGGTCCAGCCGGGCCATGAAACTGTTGACCGCGCCGACCAGCGGCGCCACCTCGCGCGGGGCGTTCGCAACCAGGGGCGTCAGATCCTGGGGGTCGCGCTCGGACAGTTCGCGGGCCAGCCGGTCCAGCGGCCTGAGGGCCGAACGCACGACCAGAAGCGCAAGCGCCAGCATGGCGACCCCGCCGATCGCCAGCCCGTAAAGGGCCTTGCGGGTGATGTCATAGGCCAGATCGGTCCGCGCGCGCAGGGTCTGGCCGACGATCACCTCGACACTGCCCGAGACCGCGCGTTCGGCGAACCGGCGGGTCAGCCGCAAATAGCGCGCAGGCTCGCCGCGAAAGACCGCATCGTAGAACTGTGCCCCCTGGGGCGGGCGCGGCAGGTCGCGATAGCCCGTCAGCACGCTGCCGTTCACGTCGCGCACCTGATAGGCGATGCGATCATCCTGCGCCAAGGCCAGCAGCTCAAAGGCCGAAACCGGCAGGTCCACGACGATGCGCCCGCTTTCCACCGCGATGGCCGAGGCAATGTCATTCGCCGCGCCGACCAGCAGGCGGTCAAAGGCCTCGCGCGCGGCGGCGCGGCCATAGGCAAAGGCCGCCAGTGCCAGGGTCAGCCCCCCGACCAGCAGCAGCGCGGTGATCCCCAGTGCCAACCGCGCGGCAAGCGACAGCGAGGCGGCCGGGCGCGGGGGGGCCTCAGGCATCGTCCAGCCGATAGCCCAGGCCGCGCAGCGTGCGGATCTCCACCCCGCTGCCCGCCAGTTTCTTGCGCAGGCGCGCCACATAGAGTTCGATCGCGTTCACGCCGACATCGGCATCGGTGAAGGCATACAGATCCTCGATCAGGCGCTCTTTGGAAAAGACCTGGCCGCGCCCGCGCATCAATGTGCCCAACAGCGAAAATTCGCGCCGGGTCAGGTCCAGGGGCTGGCCCGCGATGGTGACGGTTCCGGCGGTGGGGTTGTAGGTCAGCGCCCCCAGCACGATCTCGCCCGACCGGTCGCTGGACTCGCGGCGGCGCAGGACATGCAGCCGGGCCTCGAGTTCGCGGTGATCGAAGGGCTTGACCAGATAGTCGTCGGCGCCCAGCCCGAATGCCGACAGCTTGTCATCGACCGAGAACTGCGCCGTCAACATGATGACGGGCTCCGACCGGCCCGCGTTCCGCATCGTGCGCAGCAGGCCGGTTCCGGTGCCGTCCGGCAGGTTGATGTCCAGGATCACGGCGTCATAGCGTTGCACCGACAGGTGATCGCTGGCATCCGCGACCGTTTCCGCCACGTCACAGGCAATGCCGCTCTGGCGCAACCGGGTCTGAGTGGCATCCGCAAGGTCCCGGGCGTCTTCGACCAAGAGAACGCGCATTTTCCCCCCATCCTCGCCGGTGGCCGAGTGTCTGACAGTTTGGTGACAGGTTCAACGGGTATCTGATGGCGGCACGTTCGCGCCAGGACGAGGCGCCGGACCGGCGATGGAGGAAAAATTCATGACGATGACGACGTTGCGCGCGGCGGTTGCCGCGCTGGGCCTGGGCCTGGCGGCCGGCCCCGCCCTGGCCCAGGGCTTCACCCCTGCAAACCCTGAGTGCATTGCGCCCGCGAATCCGGGCGGTGGCTGGGATTTCACCTGCCGTCAGGTCGGCCGGATGTTGCAGGAACTGGGCATGATCGATGCGACCATGCAGGTGTCGAACCTGGCCGGCGGTGGCGGCGGCGTGGCCTTTGCGCAGGTCGTGAACGAACGCGATGCGGACGACGATCTGATCGTCGCGGCCTCGTCAGCGACGGCGACGCGGCTGGCACAGGGGGCGTTCCCGGGCAACACCATGGATCAGGTGCGCTGGGTCGCGTCCATCGGCGCGGATTACGGCGTCATCGCGGTTGCGGCGGACAGCCCGGTCCAGACCCTGCCTGACCTGTTGACCCAGATGCGTGACCACCCGGAAACGGTGGCGGTCGCGGGCGGGTCGGCCGTCGGCGGCTGGGACCATCTGAAGGTGCTGATCGCGGCGTCGGCCTTTGGCATCCAGGATGTGCGCGCCGTGCGCTACATCGCCTTTGATGGCGGTGGCGAGGCCGTGACGCAGCTTCTGGCCGGGTCCGTCCAGGCCTTTACCGGTGACCTGAGCGAAGCCCGCGGTTTTGTCGACTCGGGCGATATCCGCGTGATCGCGGTGCTGGCGCCCGAGCGCCTGTCGGGCGATTTCGCCCAGTTTCCGACCGCGCGCGAGCAGGGCGTCGATGCGATCGGCGCCAATTGGCGCGGGTTCTACGCCCCCGGCCACATGTCGGATCAGGCCTATGACGCCTGGGTGCGGATGATCGGCGATCTCTATGCCTCGCCCGAATGGCAAGAGGTCATGGCCGCCAATGGCCTGGCGCCCCTGAACCTGCAAGGCGCGGATTTCCAGGCGTTCGTGGCCAGCTCGGTCGCACAGATCCAGCAGATCTCGCGCGAGATCGGGATCATTCGCTGACCGGACCAATCCGGGCCGGGCAGCACGCGCTGCCCGGTCCCGTCCATTCGAGGGAGGGGGTCATGAGCGACCGCATCTTCGGGGCCTTCGGCCTCGTCCTGGCACTTGTCTATGCCTGGGCAACCTTGCAGATCCAGGAAAGCTTTCTGTCGGACACGGTCGGGCCAAAGGCCTTTCCGCTGATCGTCGCGACGATCCTGGGCCTGTCATCCCTGGTGATCCTGCTGCGTCCCGATGCCGAGCCCCAGTGGCCCGCGCTGGGCCGCCTGGCGGAAATCGCCGCCGCCGCCGTGGTGATGATCCTTTACGCCGAATTCCTGCCCGAGGTTGGCTTCATCATCGCCACCGCCATCGCGGCGACCTATCTCAGCTGGCGGCTGGGCAGCACGGCGGTGCAGTCGGTTGTCGCGGGGATCGGTATCTCGATCGGCATCTACGTCGTTTTCCACCTGTTGTTCGGCCTGTCGCTGGCGCGCGGCCCGTTCGGTTTCTGACGAGGCACCCGACATGGATATCTTCAGCTCACTGGCCGATGGATTCGCCATCGCCCTGACGTGGCAAAACCTGCTTCTGGCGCTGCTCGGCTGCTTTCTGGGCACCATCATGGGCGCTCTGCCGGGCCTGGGCCCGTCGAACGGGGTCGCAATCCTGATCCCGCTGGCCTTCAGCCTGGGTCTGGGGCCGACCGCGTCGCTGATCCTGCTGACATCAGTCTATTACGGGGCGATGTATGGCGGCCGCATCAGTTCGATCCTGTTGAACATTCCGGGAGACGAACCGGCGATGATGACCTGTCTCGATGGCTACCCGATGGCGAAAAAGGGCCTGGCGGGCGAGGCCCTGTCGCTGTCGGGCGTCGCCTCGTTCGTCGGTGCGTTCCTGGCCACCTGGGGGCTGATCCTGCTGGCCCCGCAACTGGTGCGTTTCGCGCTGCTGTTCGGTCCGGCGGAATACTTCGCGCTGTTCGCGCTGGCATTTGCCACGCTGGGCGGCGTCTCATCGACCAACCAGGCGAAATCGGCCTTTGCGGCGATGCTGGGGCTGGGCCTGGCGGTGATCGGCGTCGATACGCAGACCGGCGTGCCGCGGCTGACCTTTGGCGAGGTGCATCTCTATGACGGCATCGACTTTCTGGTGGCCATCGTCGGCCTGTTCGCGTTGTCCGAGGTTTTCATCTTTCTGGAAAACCGCCATGGTGCTGCCAGCGCCGACAGTGACAAGGTCAGGATCGGCCGGATCACGCCCCCTGTCCGCATGCTGAAGCAGACCACGCCGACCATGCTGCGCGCGTCGGTGGTGGGCTTTGTCGCGGGCGTGCTGCCGGGCGCGGGCGCGTCGCTGGGGTCGTTCCTGTCCTATGCGGTCGAAAAGAAACTGGTGGACCGCGAGGGCACCTTCGGAACCGGCGACCCGCGCGGTGTCGCCGCGCCCGAGGCCGGCAACAATGCCGCAGCCGGCGGCGCGCTGGTGCCGATGCTGGCGCTGGGCGTGCCCGGGTCCGGCACCACGGCGGTTCTGCTGGCGGTGCTGTTGTCGCTGAACATCACGCCCGGGCCCCTGCTGTTCGCGCAGAACCCCGATGTGGTCTGGGGCCTGATCGCGGCCCTGTTCATCGCCAACTTCGTTCTGCTGGCGCTGAACATCCCGATGGTCGGCCTGTTCACCCGGTTGCTGATGGTGCCCCCGCGCATCCTGATGCCGTTTGTCGCGATGGTCAGCTTTGTCGGCATCTACGGCATTTCGGGGTCCAGCTTCGACTTGTTGCTGATGATCGGCTTCGGCCTGATGGGATGGGTGTTGCGCAAACTCGATGTGCCGCTGGTGCCGATCATTCTGGGCACGCTCTTGGGCAACACGATGGAGAACAACCTGCGCCGTGCGATCACCATCTCGAATGGCGACTGGTGGACCCTGCTCGGCTCGCCGCTGGCGATCGGGCTCTGGGCGGTGGCGGTCATCGGCTTCCTGATGCCGATCATCGTGGGCAAGGCGCTGCGCTCGCGCATGAAGCGCGACGCCGAGGGCGCGACAATCGACTGATCCCTGGGAAAGGGCGACGGTGGGGGCGAGGCGACGGGTTGTTTCCCCGTATGCCTCGCCCCTTTTTCTGGTGTCCTGTCGCGGCGATCAGTCGTCGAACGGGGTCATCTGCGCGACGATGACCGCGTTTTCATCCAGCGCGCGTTGCATCAGGGCGCGTTCTTCCGGGTCGATCTCGTCGCCCTGGGACAGGCGCTCGTCGAGCGTGCCATATCCCGTCACATCCAGCGGTGCGAGGTCGGCCTGCTTCAGGATCGCCACGGTCTCGCGCACCGCCTCGGCCTCGTCCACCCCCGAGGCATAGCACAGCAGCCCCGCGCCGGTGCTGCCCGCGGGCAGGCCGTCGCCATCCTTTCGGCCGACCTGGACCAGCAAGGTGAAAACCTGCTGCGGGCGCTTGGGTTTCTCGGTCATCGGGGCACTCCATGGGCGGTGATCGCGGCGGCCAGATCCTGCGCCCACAGGGTATAGAGGGCCGCACCGGGATGAAAGCCATCGCGCGCCATCATCGCGGGGTCAAGGCGCGTTTCGTCGAACGGCAGGTGGTAAAGGCCGGGCTCTGACGCATGGGCCAGAACGCGGTCCAGGACGCCGGCCTGCGCGCCCAGCACGTCCCGCAGCGGGCGGGGCAACAGCGGAAAGCGGTGCATCGGCGGCAATCCAGCGCGCCACTGTGCACGGATCCCGAACCGGTTGCGCAGCAGCGTCGCCAGCGCCGCCTGGCGGGCGCGAAACCGGGCCGCTGGCACCTGATGGGTGACGTCATTCACCCCCAGCGCCGTAACGGCCACGTCGAACGGCGCGGGTTCCAGATCGCTCAGCCGCGCCAGCGTGTCCGCCGTGGTGTCGCCCGTGCGCGCCTCGAGCTGCCAGTGAACGGTGAACCGGTGCCCCAGCGCCGCAACCAGCTGGCCCGACAGCGCGTCCGCCTGATGGGCGACGCCGACCCCCGCGGCCGAGCTGTCCCCCGCGATGAGCAACCGCAGAACGGGCCCCGATCCCGCGATGCCGCGGCGTGCGCCCCGGGGTTCGGGCAGCACCAGGGCGCGACGGCGGACGGCCACGGCCTGCGGGATCAGGACCGGGGCGAGACACAGGCGCAGGGGCAGGCTGGCCAGCATGGCGGCTTCCAGTCAGGAAAGGGCCAGCCCGCCGGGCCGGCCCCCTGTTTTCGGATCGGCGCCGGGATCAGTCGCGCAGCAGCTCGTTGATCGAGGTCTTGGCGCGCGTTTGCGCATCCACGCGCTTCACGATCACCGCGCAATAGAGGTTCACACCGTTCTTCGACGGCATCGAGCCCGCGACGACGACCGACCCCGCGGGGACCTCGCCATACATCACCTCGCCGGTTTCGCGGTCGACGATCTTGGTCGATTTGCCGATGAACACGCCCATCCCCAGCACCGAGCCCTCGCGGACGATGCAGCCTTCGACCACCTCGGATCGCGCGCCGATGAAGCAGTTGTCCTCGATGATGGTGGGGCCCGCCTGCATCGGTTCCAGCACGCCGCCGATGCCGACGCCGCCCGAAAGGTGGACGTTCTTGCCGATCTGGGCGCAAGAGCCGACGGTCGCCCAGGTGTCGACCATGGTGCCGGAATCGACATAGGCGCCCAGGTTCACGAAGCTGGGCATCAGCACCACGCCCGGCGCGATATAGGCCGATTTGCGGACGATGCAGTTCGGCACCGCGCGGAAGCCGGCGGCCTGCCAGTCCTTCTTTTTCCAGTCGGCGAACTTGGAGTCGACCTTGTCCCACCAGGTGCCGCCCTGCGGGCCGCCCTCGTGCTTTTCCATGTCTTTCAGGCGAAAGCCCAGAAGCACCGCCTTCTTGGCCCATTGATTGACGTGCCAGACGCCGTCGTCCTGCCGTTCGGCCACCCGCAGCTTGCCCGAGTCGAGCGCGTCAAGCGTGTGCTCGATCGCCTCGCGGGTTTCACCCCTGGTATCGGGGGTGATGCCGTCGCGGGCCTCCCAGGCGGCTTCGATGGCAGCTTCGAGTTTCGCGTGCGACATGGGGGTCTCCGTTTCGATGCGGGTCTGGAAACGGGCTATAAAGCGCGGCTGGGGTTGGGGCAACGGCGTTTCGCGTCGGGGCCGGGGCGCCGTCGTCGCACCGACGACACTCAGACCGGCTCGGGCGCGACATTCGCGCCGCACAGAAGAACCGCCAGCCTTTCGCCGGGCGCGGGCTGATAAGCCCCGCACAGCAGCGCCGCCAGCGCGGTGGCGCCTGCCGGCTCCACCAGGATCCGGGCCTCGCGCCACAGGACCTGCTGGGCCTCGGCGATGGCGCTGTCCGGGACCAGGACACTGATCGCGCCGGTTTCCTGCGCCAGCCCCAGGCACAGGCCGCCGATCCGGCGCGCGCCCAGGGCATTGGCGGCGATGCCCGACACCTCGACATCCACGGGGGCGCCGGCCGCCAGCGCGGCGTTCAGCGCGCACGAGGTTTCCGGTTCCACCGCGACCACCCGTCGCCGCCCGTTCAGCCAGCCCATCGACCCGCCCAGCAAGCCGCCCCCGCCGACCGCGATCAGAACGGTGTCGGCGTCCAGGCCCTGGTCTTCCCATTCGCGCAGGCAG
Source organism: Rhodobacter sp. (assembly GCA_020637555.1). Classification (GTDB taxonomy): domain Bacteria; phylum Pseudomonadota; class Alphaproteobacteria; order Rhodobacterales; family Rhodobacteraceae; genus Pararhodobacter. The sequence continues at coordinate 354,100 of JACKKF010000004.1, forward strand.
GTCCCCTGGCCGGCCAGGGTCGCTGGGGAATCGTAGGCATGCACCTGCATCGCGCCGGTTCTGGCCTCATGCGCCAGCGCCGCGTCCAGCGCGTCAGCATAGGCCCCGGGCACCACGGTCAGGTTTGCGCCCGAGCGTTCGATCAGGGCGATCTTGGCAGGGCCGGCGATCTCGGGGACAAAGATCTGCGCCGGGATCCCCAGTTGCGCCGCCGCATATGCCACTGCCGCCCCGTGGTTCCCGCCCGAGGCCGCGACGACGCCCCCGTCGGGAACCGGGCCCTGGATCAGCGCGTTGAAGGCTCCGCGCGCCTTGAAGGTGCCGGTGTGCTGCATGTGCTCCAGCTTGATCGTGACCGGATGGCCGGCCAACGTCAGGTCCGCCACCGGCGTGCGGCGGACATGGCCAGAGATCCGGTTCGCCGCCGCCTCGATCGCTGCCTGCCAGTTCATGCGCTGCCCTCCTGTCGGCTGTGTGACTGGCCTCGCGCCCTCAGGAAGGATAGTCAAGGGGGCCGACACCGGAAAGGACACGCCGCATGACCGACACCCGCACCCACGCCTTCCGTCACAGCCAGCAGGATATCGCCACCGCGCGCAAGATCCCCGAGACCCCGCAGACGCTGTCGCCAACCTATCGGCTGGCGTTCGCGGACCCCGATTTCCTGTGTCAGGACGCGCTGCGCCCGGTGCGGCTGCAACTGGAACTGCTCAAGCCCGAGATGGCGATGAACGAGGCTGGCGTGACCTCGACCGTGGTGCTGTTCGGGGGCGCGCGCATCCCCGCGCCCGAACGCAAGGGGTCGGCGCGCACGCCGATGCTGGCCGACCTGTCGCGCTTTTATGACGAGGCCCGGCGTTTTGCGCGCCGCATCACCGAGATTTCGCTGGAACGCGGCGGCAGCGAATGGGTCGTCACGACGGGCGGCGGTCCTGGTGTCATGGAGGCCGGAAACCGGGGGGCGGCCGAGGCCGGCGGCAAGTCGATCGGTCTGAACATCGTGCTGCCGCACGAACAGGCGCCGAACGCCTGGGTCACGCCGGAACTCAGTTTCAATTTTCACTATTTCGCCCTGCGCAAGATGCACTTCCTGATGCGCGCCAGGGCCGTCGCGGTGTTCCCCGGCGGTTTCGGCACCCTGGACGAGATGTTCGAAACGCTCACGCTGATCCAGACGGGCCGGATGCGGCGCATTCCGTTCATCCTGTTCGGCAAGGCGTTCTGGGAGCGGGTGGTGGACTGGCAGATGCTGGCCGACGCAGGCACGATTTCGGACGAGGACCTGTCGCTGTTTCGCATCGTGGAGACGGCGGACGAGGCGCTGGAAACGATCCTCAACTGGCCCGAGTCCTGATCGGGCCCTGCGGTGGGCAGCCAGGGCGCGCCCACGCGAAACCCACGCGGCCCGGACTGCCGGCCATCCAGCGGGCGTGGAGCGATCGCGAGACGGTGGCGGTTGGGGCGCGCGGTGCTTTGGCGACGACCAGACGCGCGGCGACAACGTAGGGCGCGGTGTCGACCAGGGGCGCGGTCCGCCCCTGACCCCGGCGCACCCAAGCCCACCGGCGCGCCCATTCCCCCAGTGCGCCCAGTCCCCCGGGTGCGCCCATTCCCCCGGTGCGTCGGCATACCGGGGGCGATGCGGGACGGCGTGCGGCGCGGACGACGGTCCGCTACGCGGTCGGGTGTCCCGCCCTCACCCCGAGGTCGCGCGCAAGGGGATGACGCCGCCGCGCGCCGGCTGGCTGCGGCGTCCACGTTCGGCGATCAGCTTGGACAGCGCGCCTTGCAGCCGGTCCAGTTGCAGCGGCTTGGTCAGGCAGTCGTCGAACCCGGCCTGCAGATAGGCCTCGACCTGGTGGGACATCGCGTTCGCGGTAAAGGCCAGGATCGGAAGGGCCGAAGGCGGCGTGCGCGCACCGGCGCCGGTCAGGCGCCGTGCCTCGCGCTCGCGGATCTCGCGCAACACGCTGACGCCGTCCACATCGGGCATCGAAATGTCCAGGATCACCACATCGAAGGTCTCGCGCTCATAGGCGTCCAGGGCTTCGGTCCCGTCCTGGGCCAGCACGGCTGCGATCCCCATTTGGCCCATCATCGCGCCCAGGATCATGCGGTTCGTGCGGTTGTCATCCGCCGCCAGAACCCGCAGCCCATGCAGATCCGCCGATGCCGCCGTCGGATCAGGCGGCGCGATGCGGATTTCCGGCAGGTCGGTGCGGCCCACCGGCAGGTCGATCGCCACCCGGGTGCCCTGTCCCAACGCGGTTTCCAGCGCGATGGTTCCGCCCATCATCTCGACCAGACGGCGCACGATGGGCATGCCCAGGCCGGTCCCGCCGAACCGGCGGGCGATGGAACTGTCGGCCTGACCGAATTCCTCGAACACCTGGGCAAGCTGGGCCTCGGTCATGCCGATGCCGGTATCGCGGACCGACAGGCCGATATGCCCCGGTTCGCGGCAGTCGATCTCGACCGAGACCGCGCCGGTTTCGGTGAATTTCAACGCGTTCGAGATCACGTTGTGCAGGATCTGCAGGATGCGATGGGGGTCGCCCAGACGTGCGCCCTGACCGTCCCCCTGCACCGTCACCGCGAACGACAGCTTCTTTTCCGACGCTTTCAGGGTGTGAACCGATTCGACACGCTGCGCCAGATCCGCCGGAACAAAGGGCACGGCCTCGATCTCGAGCAGGTCGGCCTCGATCTTGGACATGTCGAGCAGGTCGTTGATGATGCTCAACAACAAGGTGCCCGAGTCGTGCATCACCTTGACCATGCGGCGCTGGTCCGGATCGCTGACCAGGCGTTCCAGCACCTCGGCCACGCCCAGAACGCCGTTCAGCGGGGTGCGCATTTCATGGCTCATCTTGGCGAGGAAATTCGATTTCGCGGCGTTGGCGCGATGCGCCTCGTCAAGGGCATCCTGCTTTTCGCGTTCCGCGCCCACCTGATCGGTCACATCCAGCATGGCATAGACCACCTGCGCCACACCGCCGTCGCTGCCCAGCACCGGCGCCGCATGGACCGAGCAATAGCGCAAGCCATCCGGGCAATGCAGCGCGAAGCGTTCCTGAGGCGTCGGCTGGCCAGTGGCGCGGGTCCGGTCAAAGGGCGTTTCGCCCGGGCCATAGGGTGTGCCGTCCTCGCGCGTATAGGCCCAGGACGGGGAATCATGCGCGGCGCCGATCATCTGTTCGCGGGTCGCACCGATGATCGCCTCGGCGGCATCGTTGGCAAAGCGCACCACGCCGTCCGCATCCAGCACGATGATCCCCATCGCCGAGGTCGCCAGGATCGAGGCCAGGAACGCGCGTTCTTCCGCCAGTTCAGCCTGGGCCGCGCGCACGGCAAGGTCCTTGTCGCGCCGGATCAGAACCGAGCAGATCACATCCGCGACGGATTGCAGCAGATACACTTCGCCGGGCAGGAAGGCATGGGTGTTGCGGACCCCGTCGAACCCGACGAAGCCATAGGTCTGCCCCTCGGAGTGCATGGGCACCAGCAGGATCGACCGGATCGCCTGGGATTCGAGGATCTCGCGCGAGGGAGAGCCTTCCTCGAGTGCGGAAACATCGGGCACATGGAAGGGTTCGCCGCGGTCAAGCGCGTCGGCGATCGGGCCGTAGAGTTCGATCGGCAAGCCCTGAAGCTGGTCGATGGCCGGGTCGATTCCGTCAGCGCACCATTCGTGGGTGTTGTTGGTCAGCAGCCCGTCATGGACAAAGACATAGGATCGGTCGCGCACGCAGTATTCGCCCAGCCGCGAGATCGCCCGCTGCACCGATTGGTCGGTCTTGTCGATGGGGGCGCGCAACAGGTCGTTGAGAATGTCGACCACCAGCGCCTGAATGCGTGTCAGGCGGGTCTCGTTGCTGATGTTGTCGTCGTGCATCCTCGCCCACCCGTTCCGTCCGGCGCCGCGCGCGCCTTGCGGCGACCGCATTGGTGTTCCTTACCCGTTTGCCGAAAACTCGTTAAGGAAGTGTTCCTGCCTGCGGGTTCGCGATCGCGTGCCGGGTCGCAACCTGAACGTGCAGTCTGCCCCGGGCCGGGCGGCGCGTCAATCTGCGCCGTGCCGCGCTTGCCTGGATGGCGGGGTTCGATTAGCACCGGGGGGCAGCCCCAGCCAAGGACTTCGCGATGCCGCTCGATCCCGCCGACCTCACAGCCCGCCTGATCCGCTGCCCCTCGGTCACGCCCGACGAGGGCGGCGCACTGGTGCTCCTGCAGGCCGAACTCGAGGCCGCCGGGTTCGACTGCACGCGCGTGGATCGCAATGGCACGGCCAATCTGTTCGCGCGCTGGGGGGCGAAGGGTGCGAACCGCAGTTTCGGGTTCAACGGTCATACCGATGTGGTGCCGCCGGGCGACGCGGCCGATTGGCGATTCCCACCGTTCTCGGGCACCATGAGCGAGGGGCGGATCTGGGGCCGCGGTGCCTGTGACATGAAGTCCGGCGTCGCAGCCTTTGCCGCGGCGGCCGTGGATTTCGTCCGCGAAACGCCGCCTGACGGGGCTGTCGTGCTGGCGATCACTGGTGACGAGGAAGGCGAGGCGACGGACGGCACGGTGGCGCTGCTGGATTGGATGGCCGCCCAGGGCGAACGCATGACCCACTGCTTGGTCGGCGAACCGACATGCCCGACCGAGATGGGCGAGATGATGAAGAACGGACGCCGCGGGTCAATGACCGCCCGGATCGAGGCGCGCGGCATCCAGGGGCACAGCGCCTATCCCCATCGCGCCCGCAATCCGCTGCCGGCTCTGGTCGTCTTGCTGGACCGGCTCGCGCGGCACGAACTGGACCAGGGCAACGCGCTGTTCGACCCCTCGACGCTGGCACTGACGACCATCGACACCGGCAACACGGCATCGAACGTCATTCCCGCCGTGGCCCGCGCGGCGCTGAACATCCGCTTCAACGATCTGCATACCGGTGCCAGCCTGACCGCCTGGCTCGAGTCCGAGACGGCCCGGGTGCAGGATGAAACGGGTGTCGAGTTCGCGCTGGCGATCAAGGTCTCGGGCGAGAGTTTCGTGACCGAACCGGGCTGGTTCACCGATCTGGTCGCCGGGGCTGTCGAAGCCGAATGCGCGCGCCGGCCCGCGCTGTCCACATCGGGGGGCACATCCGATGCCCGGTTCGTCAAGGACCACTGCCCCGTGGTGGAATTCGGACTGGTCGGCGCCAGCATGCACAAGACCGACGAAGTCGTCGAAATCGCCCATGTGCACCAGTTGAAGGCGATCTACCGACGGATACTGGACCGCTACTTCGCGGATTGACCGCAAACGCACGACTTTGGCGCCGATGCAAGGGCGGCGGGCCCGGGCATCGAGCCCGCGCCCGCCGCCGCGCTGTCGCGCGAGTCCCCCCATTTGCGCTTGCGCGCGTGAGGGGGCGTTGCCCCCTCGGCCTGACGGCCTCACCCCCAGGATATTTTCGGCACAAAGATGGGGGCGGTTCAGATCCTGTTAACCGTGAACGTGTAGCGTGACCGCACGGAACAGGCTGGGAAGCCGATGGCCGTGCACGAAGATGGCGGCGTGTCTCGCACAGGGGCACGCCGTTCCCCATCTTTGTGCCTGAAATATCCTGCGGGGGTGAATTCGCGCAGCGAAGAGGGGGCGCAAAGCCCCCTGTCGCGCGGCGCGCCCGCGCCGCGCCCGGTCGCCCGAGGGCTAGAGCATGGAATGCTCTCGGCCGAGGGCGAAACCCCTCGTCAGACCATCATTTCCTTGGTGGCGGTCAAATTGACGCCCGGATGATCGCGCTGGATCCGGTCGATGTCCCATTGCAGCCGCGTCAGATAGACAAGGTCGCCGTCGTGATCGGTGGCGATATGGCCCTTGTTCGTGTTCACGACGGCATCCACCGTGGCCTTGTCACCGGCGATCCAGCGCGCCGATGTGAACTGCGACCCCTCGAAACGTACGGGCAGGCCGTATTCCAGCTCGATCCGCGAGGCGAGGACTTCGAACTGCAAGGCTCCGACCACGCCGACGATGAAGCCCGAACCGATCATCGGTTTGAACACTTTCGCCGCGCCTTCCTCGGCGAACTGCATCAGGGCCTTTTCCAGGTGCTTGGCTTTCATCGGATCGCCTGCACGCACCGATTGCAGAAGTTCCGGCGCGAAACTGGGAATGCCCGTGAATTTCAGAGCCTCGCCTTCGGTCAGCGTATCGCCGATGCGCAACTGGCCGTGGTTCGGGATGCCGATGATATCGCCAGCCCAGGCTTCTTCGGTCAGTTCCCGGTCGGCGGCCAGAAACAGGACCGGGTTGGTGATCGCCATCGGCTTGCCGGCGCGCACATGCGTCAGCTTCATGCCCCGCAGGAAATGCCCCGACGCGAGTCGCACGAAGGCCACGCGGTCGCGGTGTTTGGGGTCCATGTTGGCCTGGACCTTGAACACGAAGCCGGTGACCCTGTCCTCGTCGGCCGACACCTGGCGCTTGTCGGTTGTCAGGGGCTGCGGCGGCGGGCCGTATTCGGCCATGCCCTGCATCAGTTCACGCACGCCGAACGAATTGATCGCCGAGCCGAACCAGATCGGTGTCATCGAGCCGTTCAGCACCTGCTCGCGGTCAAAGGCAGGCAGCAGCGCGCGCGCCATCTCCAGCTCTTCCTTCAGCGACTCCAGCATGGCCGCCGGAATGTGCTGGGCAAGTTTCGGGTCGTCCAGCCCCTGGATCTTGATGCTTTCGCCGACCTTGTTGCGGTCGGCGCGATCCATCAGTTCCAGCCGGTCGTGCAGGATGTCATAGCAGCCCAGGAAATCGCGCCCCTGGCCGATCGGCCAGCTTGCCGGAGTCACGTCGATCGCCAGGTTTTCCTGGATCTCGTCGATGATCTCGAACGTGTCGCGGGCCTCGCGGTCCATCTTGTTGCAGAAGGTCAGGATCGGCAGATCGCGCAGGCGGCAGACCTCGAACAGTTTCTGCGTCTGGCTTTCCACGCCCTTGGCGCCGTCGATCACCATGATGGCCGCGTCCACGGCGGTCAGCGTGCGATAGGTGTCCTCGGAAAAGTCGCTGTGGCCGGGGGTGTCCACCAGATTGAAGCGGAAGCTGTCGAAGTCGAAGGACATCGCCGAGGCCGAGACCGAGATGCCGCGATCCTTCTCCATCTGCATGAAGTCCGAGCGCGTGCGCCGTGCCTCGCCCTTGGCGCGGACCTGGCCCGCCATCTGGATCGCGCCGCCGAACAGCAGGAACTTTTCGGTCAGCGTGGTCTTGCCCGCGTCGGGGTGCGAGATGATCGCAAAGGTCCGGCGGCGGGCGATTTCGGGCGGAAGGGTGGGGCGGTTGTCCAGCATGGCGCGCGGATAGCGGAAAGCGCGCAGTCTGTCCACTGGGCGGCTGCTGCGGTGTCAGACCCGCGTATCGCGGTGCCGGCCCAGATCGACGGGGCGCGGCGGGGGCGGCGACATCATGCGCAGGGGCATCACGCAGACGCTGGCCCTGTCGTGGCACGATGGCACCGAGGCCAGCGCCATCGAACCCGGCAGCAAAAGGGCGGACAACAGGGCAAGGGCAAGCAGGGCGCGGGTCATGGCGGGGTCCGATCGCATAAAGGGCATCGCAATGACCATGGGTCGTGTCCCGTGAAGAAACGGTTCAATCCTGTCTTCACGAGATAGCGAGCCCGCGTCAAAGCGCAACCCTTGCGGGCTGTCGTGCCACGCGCCGGACAAAAAAAGACCGGGCACTCCGCAGGGAGGCGCCCGGTTCAGAGCAGGGGACAGGGGATCAGTTCAGGGCGGCGACACGCGGAAAGCTGACGTCTTCGACGCAGACCCGGTTGCGGCCAGAGTTTTTCGCCGCATAGAGCTGCGCGTCGGCGCGGTCGGTCCAGTCCTCGACATCCAGCATCGCGTCGGTGGCTTCCACCACGCCGAAGCTGGCGGTGACCGAGAGCTGGTCGTAGCCGGGGATCGCGGCGCGTTCGATGGCCTTGCGCACGCGTTCTGCGACATCGGTCGCGGTGCCGGCATCGGCGTTGGCGACCATGATCGCGAATTCCTCGCCGCCGATCCGGCCAAAGCTGTCCTCGACCCGCAGTTCGCGCAGCACGGTGCGGGCCACGGTTTTCAGCACCGCATCGCCGGCCGGGTGGCCCAGCGTGTCGTTGATGCGTTTGAAGTGGTCCAGATCGAAGAACACCAGCGAGGCCTTGCTGCGCGAGCGCGCCCGGGCGGCGAAGGTTTTGCGCAGCGCGTCGGTAAAGGCGCGTCGCGTCATCGCGCCGGTCAGGACATCGCGGCTGGCCTCGGACCACAGTTCGACCTGATCGACGACCAGTTTGGCGAACCCTTCCAGCAGCTGGCAATCGTGGTCGGAAAAGGTGCGGTCGCAGGTATCGAGGATCCGCAGGGCGCCGATGACCGATTCATCCTTGATGAGCGGGATCTCGAGGAACGACCGATAGACGCCGCCTTCCGAGGTGGCGTGCGAACCATGAAGGGCGACGGCAACCGCCGGCACCTGAAAGACGGATTTGATCAGGTTCGTGACCGCGTCGAACTGTGCGGGAGCGGGCAGAACGGCCTGGATCGGGGTGTGGAACATTTCAAGGGCCTCGGCCGCGGGCGGGACAATCCGGGTATCAGTCTGGAAGTCGACGCGGGCATTCATGACAGGGTGTCCTGTGGATCGGATGATCCTGTTCTGGCGCCGGAATGCGGTCGGCTTTGGGACGCGGTGGGGCGAAATGAAGGTTAATTGCGGATTAACCATGGCGCGCCGCCGGTCGTGGCCACCGTTTTGCCCCAATTCGCCCTGAATCGGGGCGGAAGGGCCGGGAAACCCCCTATCCAGATTGACCAGTGCCGCGATATGCGCTAGGGCGCGACCACAGGCTGTTGCGACTCGCAGCGGCCCGACCGATCGCCGCGGGGCGCGAAAACAAGGCGTCCCATCACATTCTTGCGGCCCGACGCCGCAAATAACGGACGCGAATGACCACTTTTTCCGACCTGAAGCTGGACCCCAAGGTCCTGAAAGCCATCGCCGAAGCCGGCTATGAAACCCCCACGCCGATTCAGGCCCAGGCCATACCCGAGGCCCTGACAGGCCGCGATGTTCTGGGCATTGCCCAGACCGGCACAGGCAAGACGGCCTCGTTCACCCTGCCTTTGATCACGCGCCTGTCGCGCGGTCGGGCCCGGGCGCGGATGCCGCGGTCGCTGGTTCTGGCCCCGACGCGCGAACTGGCCGCCCAGGTGGCCGAGAATTTCGACGTCTACGCCAAGCATACCAAGCTGACCAAGGCGCTGCTGATCGGTGGCGTGAGCTTTGCCGAACAGGACAAGCTGATCGACCGTGGCGTGGATGTGCTGATCGCAACGCCGGGCCGCCTGCTGGACCATTTCGAACGCGGCAAGCTGCTGCTCACCGGCGTCGAGGTGATGGTCGTGGACGAGGCCGACCGGATGCTCGACATGGGGTTCATTCCCGATATCGAGAAGATCTTTCAACTGACGCCGTTCACCCGGCAGACGCTGTTCTTTTCGGCCACGATGGCGCCCGAGATCGAGCGCATCACCAACATGTTCCTGTCGAACCCCGCCCGGGTCGAGGTTGCGCGCCAGGCAACCACCGCCGAGACGATCGAACAGCAACTGATCGAACTGACGCCCACACGCCGCGATCGCGCATTCAGCGAGAAACGCGCGATGCTGCGGTCGCTGATCGCGATGGAAGGCGATGCCTGCACCAACGCCATCATCTTCTGCAACCGCAAGATTGATGTGGATGTCGTCGCCAAATCGCTGAAAAAGCACGGTTTCGATGCGTCGCCCATTCATGGGGACCTGGATCAGTCCGTGCGCACGCGCACGCTGGAAGGCTTCCGCGATGGCAGCGTCCGTTTGCTGGTGGCGTCGGACGTGGCGGCGCGTGGTCTGGACATTCCGGCCGTGAGCCATGTCTTCAACTTCGACGTGCCGTCGCACTCCGAGGATTATGTGCACCGCATCGGTCGCACCGGCCGGGCCGGGCGCAAGGGCAAGGCGTTCACCATCTCGACGCCGTCGGATGACAAGTATCTGGCTGCCATCGAACATCTGCTGCAGAAAACCCTGCCGCGCGGCACCGCGCCCGAGGGTTTTGCCGAAGCCGCCGCCGAGGCGTCCGCGCGCCCGGATCGCGCCGGCCGGGGCGACCGCAAGCGGGGCGACCGCGCCGAGCGTGGCGGGCGCCGCCGCGAGAAGCCGGTCGACAAGCAGACCGACCAGGCCGCCGAGGCGATGACCGAGACCGATGTCGCCGTGATCGACGCCCCGGTCGAGCCCCCCGCGCCGCAGCGCGAGGAACGCCGGGACGAACGCCGCGACGACAAGCGCGGCCGGGGCCGCCGCGAGCGGGGCGGGCGCGACGATCAGCCGGTGGTCGGCATGGGCGACCATGTGCCTGATTTCCTGATGCGCGAATTCCGGGCCAAGGCGAGCTGATCGCCGCCACGGGGACTTTTCGGGCCGCGACGATCCCCTCGTCGCGGCCCTGTGTTTTTTCAGCGGGTCATGCGTTCCATGGCCTCGGCGGTGCGACGGGTGTTCTGATAGATGCCCAGGCCCAGATACATGAACCCGGCCATCATCACGACGTAAAGCGCCCCACCGATCAGGATGCCCAGGGCAACCAGCGCGCCGGGCATTCCGGGCTGCGGGTTGAGAATCGCGGCGATGGCGGCAACGACGACGCCGATCATGGCGATGACGACGATGACGTGGATCACCTTCTCGAGAAGGTTGATGAAAAAGTCGCGCATGGCGGTCTCCAATGGATCAAACGCGGGATGAATGCTCCGCGAGTCACAGGAAACCACGCCGCGCCCGCCGGTGGCAAGCGCGGCAAGGGGCGCGGTCAGTACGAGAACTGCTGGTAGATCTTCGTCAGGTCACCCTGCCAATCCTCGTGGTAGTGCATCAGCAACTCATCCGCCGGGGCCATGCCCGTTTCGACGCTTTCCTTCAGCGCGTTCAGGAAATGGGTTTCGTCGGGCAGCAGGCCACCCGCGCCGGGCCGCGCGCGCGCCTTGAGGCCCGTTTCCGCGATGGCCACCGCTTCGCGCGCCAGGTCCAGCATCTTCACGCCGTGGGTCTCGGCCTGCAGGCCGTCCACGCTGGCCGCGACGCGCAGGGCCTCGCGGGTTTCGAGGTCCCAGTGCTTGCACAGGTCCCAGGCGGCATCCAGCGCCGACTGGTCATAGAGCATCCCGACCCAGAGCGCGGGCAGCGCGCAGAGGCGGCGCCACTGGCCGCCATCGGCGCCGCGCATTTCCAGGTATTTCTTCAGGCGCGCCTCGGGGAAGATCGTCGTGAGGTGATCGGCCCAGTCGGACAGCGTCGGCACCTCTCCGGGCAGCGCGGGCAGGCGGCCATTCAGGAAATCGCGGAACGACTGGCCGAGGGCGTTGATATACTTGCCGTCGCGATAGACGAAATACATCGGCACATCGAGGGCATAGTCCACATAGCGTTCAAAGCCCATGCCATCCTCGAACGCGAAGGGCAGGGTGCCCGTGCGCGACGGGTCCAGATCGCGCCAGATGCGCGACCGCCAGGATTTGTGACCGTTGGGTTTCCCCTCGAAAAAGGGCGAATTCGCGAACAGGGCGGTCGCCACCGGCTGCAGCGCGAGCGCCACGCGGAACTTCCGCACCATGTCGGCCTCGGAGGCGAAGTCGAGGTTCACCTGCACAGTGCAGGTGCGGCGCATCATCTGCGTGCCATGGGTGCCGACAGTCTGCATGTAGCTGTCCATCAGCCGGTAGCGGCCCTTGGGCATCAGCGGCATGTCGTCATGCGTCCAGATCGGCGCGGCGCCCAGGCCGATGAACCCGACACCGACACCATCGGCGATGGATTTCACCTCGCGCAGGTGTTCGTTCACCTCGTCACAGGTCTGGTGGATCGTGTCCAGCGGTGCGCCGGACAGTTCCAGTTGCCCGCCCGGCTCCAGGCTGACATTGGCGCCGTCGCGCGTCAGTCCGATCAGGGCGTCGCCTTCGGTCACCGGCTGCCAGCCGTAGCGGTCGCGCAGCCCTTCCAGCACCATGCGGATCGAATGGTCGCCGTCGTAGGGCAGGGGCTTCAGCGAGTCCTTGCAGTAGCCGAATTTCTCATGCTCGGTGCCGATGCGCCAGTCGCCGGCCGGTTTGCACCCCGAGGCAAGGTATTCGGCCAGTTGATCGCGATGTTCGATCGGCCCGCCGCCGGATTGGGGGATGGACATGACAGTGGCGCTCCGGGCTAGGAATTGGACCCCAGACCTGTCGCGCGCGAGGGATCAAGTCAAGAGGTGCAATGCGCGCCGCTGCCAGATCATGCGGGCCCGCTCGCCCGGCGGCTGCGCCGCCACGCGCAGCAGGCGCTCCATTTCCAGCCCCGGCAGGGTGGCAAAGGCATCGAACAGCACCGCGCTGCCCTGGGCGGTGCATGGGATCGCCAGGATCGCGCCATCGAGGGATTCGGCCAGCCAGAACCGGCGGTCCGCACTGATCGACAACGAGGCCATGCGTTCGAGAGCCACCACGCCGCCGCCGCGCGGGCCGAAATAGCGCACCTCGCCCTCGTCCAGTTCGACGATCCCGGGCGCCTGGCCCGGACGGTTGAACCGTGCGCGCTGGATGGCGCCAAAGGCCAGCGCCGCGCCGATCAGGGCCAGAATGATGCCCCCCCAGCGCACGAGGCCCAGGCCGGTCCAGCCCCACCATGCGCCCAGCGCGGTCAGCGCCAGCGCCACGCCGGTTTCCGTCCAGCGCGCCACCAGTGCGCGGGCCTCGGGGCGCAGAAAGTCAACCATGACGGACACGCCGCCCAGCGCGCGGGCCAGAGGGCGGGATCGCCGCACCCGGCATGGCGTCAAACCCAGTCGCCATGCCGCGCCTGCCAAAGGGTCAGTGCCGCCACGGCGGCGGTATCGGCGCGCAGGATGCGTGGTCCCAGCGACAGCCGGCGGATAAAGGGCAGCGCGGCAAGACGCGCGCGCTCGGCGGGCGAAAATCCGCCTTCGGGCCCGATCAGCACGGCCGCGGGCGCGGGCGCGGGATCAGCCAGCGTTTTCGGGGCATCCGCCGCGGCTGCCGACCCCTCGTCGGCCCACCACAGGGCGCGGTCCGCCGGCCAGTCCGCCAGCAGGCGCGCCAGGGGCTGCAGATCCGCCACTTCGGGCACAAACGTCCCTGCCGATTGTTCCGCGGCCTCGACGGCGTGGGCCTGCAACCGATCCCTGCGGATACGCTCGGCGTTGGTGAAGTCGGTCTGGACGGGCAGGATACGGGCGGCACCCAGTTCGACAGCCTTCTCGACGATGAAATCGGTTCGCGCCTTCTTGATCGGGGCAAAGACCAGCCACAGGTCCGGCGGGTCCCGTTGCGGCGCGATCCGGTCCAGGCAGGCGACCGAACCGCCGCGCTTGCCCAGCTGTGCGATGCTGGCGCGCCATTCGCCCTGGATGCCATTGAACACCGCGACCTCGGCGCCTTGCGGCAGACGCATGACATTGCCCAGGTAATGCGCCTGGTCCTGCGTCAAGGGAACGTGTTGCCCTGCCCCCAGAGCATGCTCTAGAAAAAGGCGCACCTTGGGGCGGGGATCGTTTCGGGGCAAGCTCTCGGGCATGGACGGAACTGTATGACCGGCGACAACCAAAGACCAGAGGGTGACACGCCCACCCCTGAAACGCGGCCGGACACCGGGATCGCCGACCGGGTCCACGGCAACTGGGTCGATACCCGGGCGCCCGACGAACTGCGCCCCTATCTGCGCCTGAGCCGGGCGGATCGGCCGATCGGCACCTGGCTTTTGCTGTTGCCGTGCTGGTGGGGGGCGCTGCTGGGCGCGCTGGCGCATCCGGAAACCGCCGGTGCGCATACGCTGTGGATCATGATCGCCTGCGCGCTGGGGGCCTTCCTGATGCGCGGCGCGGGTTGCACCTGGAACGACATCACCGACCGCGACATCGACCCCCAGGTCGAACGCACCCGTAACCGGCCGCTGGCGGCGGGCACCGTCACGGTGCGCGAGGCGCTGATGTGGATGGGCATCCAGTCGCTGGCCGGCTTCCTGTTGCTGCTGACCTTCAACGCCGCCGCGATCTGGCTGGGCGTCCTGTCGCTGCTGCCGGTCGCGGTCTATCCCTTTGCCAAACGCTTCACCTGGTGGCCGCAGGTCTTTCTCGGGCTGGCGTTCAACTGGGGCGCGCTGCTGGCCTGGACCGCGCAGACCGGATCGCTGGACTGGCCGGCGGTGATTCTCTACCTGGCGGGAATCGCGTGGACGCTGTTCTATGACACCATCTACGCCCACCAGGACCGCGAAGACGACGCCCTGATCGGCGTGAAATCCACCGCGCGCCTGTTCGGGGACAACAGCGAAAACTGGCTCAGGGGGTTTCTGGTGGTTTCGGTGGTGCTGATGTCGCTGGCCATCATCTATGCCCTGGCGCCGCTGGCCGAACCCCTGCGACTGTCGCTCACATTGGCGGGAGCCTGGGCCTTTGGCGCGCATCTGAACTGGCAGTTGGGACGGCTGAACATCAACGATTCCGCCATATGTCTCAAGCTGTTCCATTCCAATCGCGACGCCGGTCTGATCGTTGTGCTGATTTTTGCCGCCGCCCTTCTGGTTTGATTGCATCGCTGCCCGCATGAGGCTAGGTCAGACCAGTCCGGCAACTGCCCAGGAAGGCCCATGTCCAACAAACCCCTGCTCTATTCGGTGGCGGCATTCGTCCTGGCGGCTCTTCTGGCGCTGGGGGCGGCCATGGCGATGACGAGCCTGGTCGAATACCGCAACACCGCCGCGTTGCATGCCGCGATGGGCGAGGCGGGGCTGGGCTGGGTAAGCATTCAGCCGGACGGGTTGAACGTGACGCTGGCCGGCACCGCGCCGGACGAAAGCGCGCGCATCCGGGCCCTGCAGGTTGCCGGCGAGGTGATGGATGCCTCGCGCGTCAGCGAGACGATCAGCGTGCCGCGCCACACGGCGGTTGTGGCGCCCGTGTTCCGCATCGAGGTGATGCGAAACCGCGACGAGATTTCGGTCATCGGTCTGGTTCCCGCCGACGAGGACGCCAACCCCATCGTGGACCGCCTGTCCGCCGCGCTGCCCGGTGCCAGCATCGAGGACATGCTGCAAAGCTCGGACTATGCGGTGCCCGGCGGCTGGGTCGCGGCCGAGGCCTTTGCCGTCGATGCGCTGCAACGCTTCACCGTGGGGCGCATCTCGGTCACCGCAGGCCGGATCGAGATCGAGGCCCTGGTGGACAGCCCCGAGGCCCGGCGCTCGCTGGAGACCGCCCTGCGCGAGATCGCGCCGCGCGGTCAGGTGCTGGCGCTGGACCTGATTGCGCCGCGCCCGGTCGCAGCCCCGTTCCTGTTGCGGGTCGATGCCGAGTCCGGCGCCCTGCGCGTGACCGCCTGTTCGGCCGATACCGAGGCCGCGCAATCGGCCATTGCCGCCGCGTTGACCGAAGCCGGTGTGACCCAGCGGCTGAACTGCCCGCTGGCGCTGGGTGCCCCGTCGCCCCGTTGGGGCGAAGCCGCCGCGGCCTCGATCGCGGCGCTGGCCAGCTTGCAGGATGGCAGCCTGACGATTTCCGACGGCACGGTGATCCTGGTCGCGGCGCACACGGTCGACCCGGCGGCCTATGACCGCGCGGTGGGGCGGCTGGAAACCTCGTTGCCGGATGCCTTCAGCCTGAACGCCAGCCGCCAGCAGGCGCCGCAGGCGGACTCGGCGGAAACGGCCGCGCCCGAGGTCCTGCTGACGCTGGATGCCGACGGGCACGTCGTCATCGCCGGGCGTCTGCCCGACGAACGCATCCGGGACGCGGTGCAGGCCATGGCCGGCGCCCGGTTCGGGCGTGGCGCGGTGGATATGGCCGCGCGACTGTCCGACGACCTGCCGCAAGGCTGGGCCTTGCGCGTTCTCACCGGGGTCGAGGCCCTGTCGGAACTGCATGACGGCACGGTGCGGGTGCGGCCGGATTCGATCGCCATCGCGGGCAATTCAGGCAATCCCGATGCGCGCAACCAGGTGGCGCAGGTGATCGTGCAGGGCCTGGGCGCGGACGCGGTCTTTCAATCCACCGTTCAATATGTCGAGGCCCTGGATCCGGTCGCGAATGCGCCCACGCCCGACAATTGCGAGGCGCGCATCCAGGCCATCCAGGCCGAGACCAAGATCAACTTCGACCCGGGTTCGGCGCGGATCGACGCGGCCTCGGGCCGGGTGGTGGACCAGATCGCCGAGGTCCTGCGCGAATGCGGTGAACTGCCGTTCGAAGTTGCCGGCTACACCGACAGCCAGGGCCGCGACGAGACCAATCTCAACCTCAGCCAGGCCCGTGCCGAGGCGGTCATCAACGCGCTGCTGTCGCGCCGCGTGCTGGTCGCGTCGCTGGTGGCGCGCGGGTATGGCGCGGCCGATCCGATTGCCGACAACGGCACCGAGGCCGGGCGCGAGGCCAATCGCCGGATCGAGTTTCACCTGATCCGCCCCGAGGCGCCGCCCGAACCGCTGGACCCGGCGCTGGAGGCGCAGCTGACCTTCGAGATCCAGACACCCGACGCCGACACGGTGCGCCCGCGCCCGCGCCCGGGCACCCCCAATGCCGAGGATGTGGCCCCCGCCGTCGGAAGTGGCGACGAGGATCAGGCCGATGCCGCCCCCGCCGCTGGCGACGAGTAACCGGAGACCGCCATGAACCGCACCGAATTCGTCATCGTGACCGCCATCGTCCTGACGCTGGCCTTTGCGCTGGGTTGGTTCGCCAACTGGCTGGTCCATCGTTTCACCCGTGTCACGCAGGCCGATCTGGGTGAACTGGAACGCATGGCCCACGCCCTGCACGAGGCCGAGGAAACCCGCGATCAGGCCATCGCCTATATCCATCATCGCGATGACGAGACCGCCCGCGAGATCGCCCAGTTGCAGGCCGAGTTGCGCGCCGCGATGGATGGCTTGCGCGACTCGCGGCACGAGGCCGAGACCCTGCGCCAGCAGCTTCACGGGCGCCAATGACGGGAACACATCGCCGCGAGCGGGCCTAGACGGACGCGCGGCGGACGGGCAAACTGGCCGCCTGACAACCAATCCATGAGACCGATGCGCCGGGTTTCCAAGATGACATTTCGGTCACGACTGTGGCTTGTGACCCTTCTGGCGGCCATGCCGCTGCCCGTCACGGCGCAAACCGCCACAGGGCTGTCGGCAGGGCTGATCTATGGCGGCACCGCGCATCAGGCGCCCGCGCCGCTGGCGGTTCAGGCGGCCCCGGGCGAGGGCGCGCACCCGCTTCAGGCGGCCGCGGCGCGGATCGAATCGCTGCTGGCAGCCGGTCAACGCGCCGAGGCCTATGCAGCCGGTCGTGCCTTTCTGCGTCAGGTCACGCAGGCGACCGGATTCGGCGTCACGAACGCGCATCTGACCCAGGGTCAGGCCGACGGGTTCGGCATGTTCATGCCCCGTCCCGACAACGTCTATCTGGCCGGAGAACCCGTCGAGGCCTATGTCGAGGTCTACGGTTTCTCGCTGACCCCGCGCCCGGGCAACGTCAACCAGTTGCTGTTCGACGTGTCCTTCACGCTGATAACGCCCGATGGCCGGCAGATGACCGATGCCATGATCCCGATGGGCGAGATCCAGCTGGACAGCCGCAGTGCGCCGCTCGACGGATTCTTTCACCTGACCTATCGCGTGACCGGGGCGGTCGGGGCCTATGCGCTGCGCACCGAGGTGGTGGATCGCGCCAGCGGCGAGCGCGCCGAATTCACCCTGCCGGTGGTGTTCGTCGATCCCGCGGGCCAGCCCCAGGCGGGCAAGTGATCACCAGCGTTTGAGGGCGTCCTCGTCCTCGTCGCGGGCGGCAACCCAATCCGCGCGGTCGGCGGTGAATTCCTTTTTCCAGAACGGCGCGCGGGATTTCAGGTAATCCATCAGGAACTCGGCCGCGGCAAAGGCCTCGGCGCGGTGGCGGGCGGCGGTGGCGACCATCATGATCATGTCGCCGGGGGCAAGCGGTCCGTGGCGGTGGATGATCAGCGCCGCCTCCAGCGACCAGCGCGTGACGGCCTCGGATTCGATCGCCGCGAGGGCGCGCTCGGTCATGCCGGGGTAATGCTCGATCTCCATGCCGGTCAGCGCGCCCGCATTGTCGCGCACCAGCCCGGCAAAGGTGACAACAGCCCCCGCGCCCCGCGCGCCTGCGGCAAAGGCCGCACATTCGGCCCCATAGTCGAACGCCTGCGCCTGAACCCGAACCGCCATCGCCCTAGCCCCCGGTCATCGGCGGGAAAAAGGCCACCTCGCGCACCCCGTCCAGCGGTGCGTCGAAATCCGACAGGTCCTGGTCCAGCGCCACGCGCACGGCCTTGAGGTCGGAAAACGCCAGCGCATAGCGATCCTCGCGCGCGCTGAGTTCGGCAACCAGCCCGGCAACGGTGGCCGCGCTGGTTTCCACCGTTTCCCGGGGCAGGCCGATACGTTCGCGCAGCCAGGCAAAATAGAGAACCGTCAGCGTCATTCCGAAATGTCCCTGAGGTGGGGCAGGGCCTTCTTGAAATAGTCCCAGCCGGTGATGGCCGTCAGCGCCGCCGCGATCCAGATCAGCACCAGACCGATGGTCCACACCGTTTCCCCGCTGAGATTGGCCAGGGACAGCAGGTTGCGCTGCGCGTCGATCCCTGTCGAGGCCATTTCCGAGATCACCTCGCGGTTGCGGGCCAGGGCCTGTTCACGAACGTATTCCAGCCCCAGCGCGGCGAACAGCGTCGAGATGGCGACCATCTGCGCGGTGGTTTTCCACTTGGCCAGTTTCGTTACGGCCAGCAGGCGCGAGGTGTTGCCCAGGTATTCGCGCAACCCCGAGACAAAGACCTCGCGGAACAGGATCACCGTGGCGGGCAGGATCAGCCAGGGGTCCATGCCGGAATAGCCCGTCAGCACCAGCAGGGCGATGACCACCATCGCCTTGTCGGCGATGGGATCGAGCATCGCCCCCATGCGGCTTTCCTGCCGCCACAGCCGTGCCAGATAGCCATCGAAATAGTCGGTGATCGCGGCCACCAGGAACAGCACCAGGGCGAACCAGTCAGCCCATGGCCGCGCGAAATAGAGGAACATCACCGCCACGCCGGGGGCGGCCAGCAAACGCAGGACTGTCAGCGTGTTCGGGATCGTCCATTTCATGCGGTCTTTGTAACGGCAAAGCGGGTGCAGGGGAAAGGGGCCACAGCAGCGGTCGGCGGCGAACGATCAGCCGAATAGTCCGGCCGTGATCGCCGCCAGCGCGATGTAACGGCCGGTCTTCGCCAGCGCGACCAGCAGGGTGAATTGCCAAAGCGGTGTGCGCATCGACCCGGCCATCACCGTGGTCAGGTCAAGAACCGGCATCCAGGACAGCAGCAGTGTCCAGATCCCCCAGCGGCCCCACCACAGCCGCGCCCGCGCGAATTGGGCATCCGGCACCCTCAGCCAGCGGTGCGCGCCGGCGCTTTCCAGCCGCCAGCCCAGCCAGTAGTTCACATAGGTGCCCAGCGTATTGCCGAGAGACGCCACCAGGATCAGCGCCCAGACGGGCGCCATCCCGGTGATCTGCAGACCGGCAAAGATCAGCTCGGATTGAAAGGGCAACACCGTCGCAGCCGTGAATGCCGCGGCGAACAGGCCCGCCAAAGCGGTCAGCACTGTCAGGTTTCGGTGCTTTCCGCGCCGACCGTGGTTTCTTCGCGGGTCACGCGCGGCTCGCGCGGGGGGCGGCCGATCACGTCGCGCAATTCATCAAGTTCGATGAAGTTGTCGGCCTGGCGGCGCAGCTCGTCGGCGATCATCGGCGGTTGCGACCGGATGGTCGATACGACCGAGACCCGCACGCCCTGCCGTTGCAGCGATTCGACCAGCGGACGGAAATCGCCATCGCCCGAGAACAGCACCGCGTGATCCAGGCGGTGCGCGATCTCCATCGCGTTCACCGTCAGTTCGATGTCCATGTTGCCCTTGACCTTCCGGCGGCCCATGGAATCGGTGTATTCCTTGGCGGGTTTCGTCACCATCGTATAGCCGTTGTAGTTCAGCCAGTCGATCAGCGGACGGATCGGCGAATAGTCGTCGTTCTCCAGCAGCGCGGTATAGTAGAACGCCCGCAGCAGCTTGCCACGGCGCATGAACTCCTGGCGAAGCAGCTTGTAGTCGATGTCGAAACCGAGCGCTTTTCCCGCAGCGAAGAGGTTCGCGCCGTCGATGAACAGCGCAAGACGCTCATCCTTGTAAAACATCCTTCGTCCTTTCAAATACGGCAACGTCAGGCTGTTTGGCCGACGCCGCGCCCGTCACTAGTACTCGTAGGGACACATACTCTGTCCGGGTCAGCCGGGTCGCAGGAATGCTCACGAACCTGTCAGGACCATAATTGTGACAAACGACGACCGCAACCGCTTCCTGTTGGCGCTTGGCAGCAACGCCTTCGCTGACCTGTCAACCAACGCCGCATTAGTTATGGATGCGGTGGAAAAGATCAAAGGCGCCGGCTTCAAAAAGCTGCGACTGGGACGTCTTTTTTCGACCCCGGCCTTTCCGGCGGGGGCAGGGCCCGATTTCGTCAACGCCTGCGCCGTGGCCGAAAGCGCCCTGACCCCCGCGCAGGCGCTGGCCGCCCTGCACGCGATCGAGGCCGAGATGGGCCGCGTGCGGACCGTGCGCTGGGGACAGCGGATCATCGATCTGGACCTGCTGGCGGCGGGCGACCGGATTCTTCCGGACGCCGCGACCTTCGCGCATTGGCAGGGGCTGCCGCTGGCGGACCAGATGCGGTTGGCTCCGGGCGAGCTGATCCTGCCGCATCCGCGCCTGCATGAGCGCGGGTTTGTCCTGATGCCGCTGGCCGATGTCGCGCCGGACTGGGTTCATCCCGTGCTGGGCCAGAGCGTGCGGCAGATGCTGGACGCGCTCGATCCGGCGGAAACGGCGGAAATCCGGCCGATTTGATCGCCTGGCGGGCAAATGCGCGGAAACGCGCGCTTGTCAATCCCGTCAAATGGCATTAGAGACCACAGGC
Source organism: Rhodobacter sp. (assembly GCA_020637555.1). Classification (GTDB taxonomy): domain Bacteria; phylum Pseudomonadota; class Alphaproteobacteria; order Rhodobacterales; family Rhodobacteraceae; genus Pararhodobacter. The sequence continues at coordinate 375,166 of JACKKF010000004.1, forward strand.
TGATCCTCCCCATTCCCGCAAATGGAGTGCTTCATGGCCCGCGTGACGGTCGAAGATTGCGTTGACAAGGTTCCGAACCGCTTCGAGCTGGTGATCCTGGCGTCCCATCGTGCGCGCGAGGTCGCTGCCGGTGCGCCGATCACCGTGGACCGCGACAACGACAAGAACCCGGTCGTCGCCCTGCGCGAGATCGCCGACGAGACCCAGAGCGCCGATGACCTGCGCGAGCGTCTGATCGAGTCGATGCGCACCCAGAACGAAGTGGACATGCCCGAGGACGACGACATGGCGCTGCGCATGGGCGCGCAGGCCGACCGCCCGGTGCTGGACGACATGAGCGAGGAGCAGTTGCTGCGCCAGCTCGTCGCCGCCCAGCCCGAGCAGGACTGACCCGGCGTTCCGGGCAGGATCGACCGTGATCACGCCTGACGATCTGGTTGCGCTGGTTCGCAACTATAACCCGACCTGCGACGAGGGCCCTCATCCGCCGCGCTTGGGCCTATGGCGAGGCGATGCATGAGGGCCAGTTCCGCCACTCGGGCGAGCCCTATTTCACCCATCCGGTTGCCGTCGCCTCGATCTCTGACCGAGATGCGGCTTGACGATGCGACCCTCGTTACCGCGCTCTTGCACGACACGATCGAGGACACGCGCTCGACCTATGCCGAGGTCGAGGGGCTGTTCGGCCATGACGTCGCCGAACTGGTGGATGGCGTCACGAAGCTGACCAACCTGCAACTGTCGTCCGAGGCCAAAAGCGGCGCGGCCAAGCAGGCCGAGAATTTCCGCAAGTTGCTGATGGCCATGTCCCGCGACATGCGGGTGATCCTGGTCAAGCTGGCCGACCGGCTGCACAACATGCGCACCATCCGGTCGATGCGGCCGGACAAGCAGGCGCAGAAAGCCCGCGAGACCATGGAAATCTTCGCCCCTGGCCGGGCGGATGGGGATGCAATGGATGCGCGAGGAGCTGGAGGATCTGGCCTTTCGCGTCCTGAACCCCGAGGCGCGCAATTCGATCCTGCGCCGATTCATTACCCTTCAGCGCGAATCGGGCGACGTGATCGCCCGCATCACCGCCGACATCCGGTTCGAACTGGAAAAGGCGGGGCTGGACGGCACGGTCTATGGGCGCGCCAAGAAGCCCTACTCTGTCTGGCGCAAGATGCAGGAAAAGGAACTGTCGTTCAGCCGCCTGTCCGACATCTACGGTTTTCGCATCATCATGGACGACGTGTCCCAGTGCTATGAGGTGCTGGGCCTGATCCATCAGCGGTGGCGTGCCGTGCCGGGCCGGTTCAAGGATTACATCAGCCAGCCCAAATCGAACGGCTATCGGTCGATCCACACCACGGTCTCGGGCCGTGACGGCAAGCGGGTCGAGGTGCAGATCCGCACGCGCGAGATGCACGAGGTCGCCGAAGCCGGCGTTGCCGCGCATTGGGCCTACAAGGATGGCACCCGCGCCGCCAACCCCTTTGCCGTGGACCCGGCGAAATGGGTTGCCGGGCTGACCGAACGTCTGGACAGTTCCGAGGATCACGACGAGTTCCTCGAACACGTCAAGATGGAGATGTATGCCGATCAGGTGTTCTGCTTCACCCCCAAGGGCGATGTGGTGCAACTGCCCAAGGGCGCGACCCCCCTGGATTTCGCCTATGCGATCCACACCCGCATCGGCAATGCCACCGTCTCGGCCAAGGTGGACGGGCTGCGCGTGCCGCTCTGGACCCGGCTCAGGAATGGCCAGTCGGTCGAGATCATCACCGCCGAGGGGCAGCGCCCGCAGAATTCCTGGATCGAACTGGTGCATACCGGTCGGGCCAAGGCCTCGATCCGGCGCGCCCTGCGAGAGGAGGACCGCGAGCGGTTCATCCGTCTGGGGCGCGAACTGGCGCGGGTCGCCTTTGAAAAGGTCGGCCGCAAGCTCACCGACAAGGCGCTGGATACCGCCGCGCGCGCGCAGGGGCTGAAAGGGCCGAACGACCTGCTGTCCCGCATCGGCGCGGCCGAGATCAGCGCGCGGTCGGTGGTGGAACAGCTCTATCCCGAAACCGCCTCGCTCACCGGCCCCGAGGTCGATGTGTCGCGGCCCGTTTCGGGGCTGGATCCCGATATTCCGTTTCGTCGCGCCGCCTGCTGCCAGCCGGTCCCGGGCGAGCGGATCGTCGGCATCACTTATCGCGGCAAGGGTGTCGTCGCCCATGCGATCGACTGTGCCGCCCTTGCGGCGTTTGAAAGCCAGCCCGAACGCTGGATCGACCTGCACTGGCACGGCGGCAAGCATCCGGCGTGTCACACCGTCTCGCTGGAATTGACGATCACCAACAGCGCCGGGGTTCTGGGCCGGGTGTGCAGCCTGATCGGCGAGCAGGGCGCGAATATCTCGGATCTGCGCTTTCTGGACCGAAAACCCGATTATTTCCGCATTTTTGTCGAGATCGACGTATCGGATGCCGAGCATCTTCATCGTATCCTGACGATCCTTTCTGCCGAAACCGACGTCGCCCAGGTCATCCGCCAACGAGACCCCAACCGCCAACCCTGAATCCGGACCGCTGCGCGTGATCTTCAAGCGCCGAGACACCAGACCCCTTCTGCGGACCATCGGCGAGTTCTTCTGGCCGCGCGGAGGTTGGCGCCGGGCCGCGACCTATATCCTCCACCGGATGCGCCGGCTGCCCGATTCGCCCGAACGCATCTGCATCGGTATCGCGGCCGGGCTCTATGTGTCGTTCCTGCCGCTCTATGGTCTGCACTTCGTGACCGCAGCCCTGGTCGCCTGGATCTTTCGCGGCAATATTCTGGCGGCGTTGCTGGCCACGTTTTATGGCAACCCGCTGACCTTTCCGCTGATGGCCGCGGGGGGCTTGGAACTGGGCGGGCGCCTGCTGGGGACCGAGGTGCGGATGTCGGTGTCCGGCGTCATCAACGCGATCGGCCGCGCCGGCAGCGAACTGACGCACAACCTGTTCACGGTGATCACCGGGGACCCCGTCCACTGGGGGCGCCTCATCAGCTTCTGGCACGATGTCTATCTGCCCTATATGGTCGGCGGTCTGCTTCTGGGCTTGCCCTTTGCGGTCGCGGCGTATTTCGTGCACCTGCCGCTTGTGCGCGCCTATCAGCGCAGCCGGCAAAAGCGCCTGAAACAACGATTCGAGGTCGCGCGGCAAAGACAGCGCGCCCTGGAAACCGGAGACGAGACATGACCGCCGCCCCTCTTCCGCCGCTTCGCCTGGGCGTGAACATCGACCACGTCGCCACCCTGCGCAACGCGCGCGGCGCGGCCTATCCCGACCCGGTGCGCGCGGCACTGATCGCGCAAGAGGCGGGCGCGGACGGCATCACCGCCCATCTGCGCGAGGACCGCCGGCACATCATCGACAGTGATATCGATCGCCTGATGGCGGCGATCGCCATCCCGCTGAACTTTGAAATGGCGGCAACGACGGAAATGCAGGCCATCGCGCTGCGTCATCGCCCCCATGCGGTGTGCCTCGTGCCCGAAAAGCGCGAGGAACGGACCACCGAAGGCGGGCTCGACGTTGCCGGCGACATGAACCGCCTGGCCGATTTCATCACCCCGCTGAGCGAGGCCGGTTGCCGTGTCTCGCTGTTCATCGGCCATGACCCCCGCCAGATCGAAGCCGCCGCGCGCGTGCGTGCGCCGGTGGTCGAACTGCACACCGGGCGCTATTGCGACCTGGTGGCCGAGGGCGCGGCGGAAGAGGCGGCGATGGAACTGGCGGACCTGCTGAGGGGCGCGCGACTGGCCCATTCCGCCGGGATCGAGGTGCACGCGGGTCACGGATTGAGCTTTGCCACCGTCTCGCCCTTTGCCGCCACCGAGGAAATCCGGGAACTGAACATCGGCCATTTCCTGATTTCCGAGGCCGTGTTCATGGGCCTTGACCCGGCGATACGCGAAATGCGCCGCCTGATGGTCGCCGCGCGCGGCTGACCCCGACATGCCGATCCACGACCTTTTGCCGATCCTGCTGGGCTGGATGGTGGCCATCGTCTCGCCCGGCCCGGCGACGCTGGCCATCACCGGCACCGCGATGGAAGGCGGCCGTGCGCGCGGTCTGGCCCTTGCCTGGGGCGTCGTGACCGGCTCGGCCGTCTGGGGCACGCTGGCGGGGCTCGGCCTGGGGGCCGCCATGATGAGCCACGCCTGGACCTTCGAGGTGCTGCGCTATGCGGGCGCCGGGTATCTGGGCTGGCTGGCGTGGAAATCGGCGCGCGCGGCGCTGCGCCCCGGGGCGGCCAGGCCGCGCCATGCCGGCGATGAAAGCTTGCGCCGGGCCTGGGCACGGGGGGCGCTGATCCACCTGACCAATCCCAAGGCGGTGTTGTTCTGGGGGGCGGTCTATGCGCTGGCGGTGCCCGCCGATGCCCCTGCATCCGTCCTGTGGGAGGTCGGCCTGGGGTGCCTTGCCACCTCGATGCTGACCCTCAGTGCGATGGCGCTGGCCTTTTCGGCGCCCCCGGTGGCGCGCCTCTACCTGCGTGCCCGGCGCGGCTTTGACGCGGCCTTCGCCCTGTTGTTCGGGCTGGCCGCGCTGAAGATCCTGACCGCGCGGTTGAGCGCATCGTGACCCGCGCCTGGCTTGTCCGGCGCGCGTTCGCGGGCGATGATGCCTGCGTTTTCAGACCGGAGGATTTCATGAAACGCCTGTTTTTCGCAGCCTTCGCCAGTGCCGTCCTGCCGCTTTCGGCCGTTGCGCAGGTGGTGTCCGATTGCGACTGGATCGCCAACCCGGCCAATATCGCCGAACCGTGGGAAACGAACAGCCGCACCTATGCGAATGGCGCGATCCGCGTGGCGTTGCTGGACACCGGCGGCGAACCGGTCTGCTGCTCGGCGCATCTGCTGATCCTGGCCCCCTCGGGCGGACAGGACGAGCCGGTCTATCGCCAGTGCCGCGTGGCCTCGGCCGGGGCAGGAACCGGGTTCTTCTCGATCGACGTGCCGGGCATCGCGGCCAGCTATGACCCGGCCAAGGGGCTTTTGTTGTCGGTGCCGGTCGGACACTGGCATCAGGGCATGGAATCCGGCCAACCCGCGATCCCCGACCGGATGGAGATCCGCATCAACCAGGCCAGCGGCGAGGTCAGCTTCGAGTGATCCTCGGCATCGGAACCGACCTGGCGAATATCGATCGCATCGCCGCGACGCTGGAGCGTTTCGGCGACCGGTTCCGCAGGCGTGTGTTCACCGACCTGGAACTGGCCAAGGCCGCCCGCCGCAGGGACGAGGCCGGCACCCTGGCCAAACGCTGGGCCGCGAAAGAGGCCTGTTCCAAAGCCCTGGGCACGGGGCTGGCAATGGGGATCTCGTGGAAGGACATGGGGGTCGCCAACCGACGCGGCGGACAGCCGGTCATGGTGCTGACGGGCTGGGCGGCCGAGCGGCTGGCCGAGATGACGCCCCCGGGCCACGACGCGGTGGTGCATGTGTCGCTGACCGACGATCATCCCTGGGCCCAGGCCTTTGTGGTGATCGAGGCCATCCCCCGCGGCTGACCTGCCCCTGCGCCCGTTGCGGCCGCCGGGAGGGTTTTCCACCCTCCCGGACCCTCCCGGAGGATATTTGCAGCACAAAGATGGGGGTTAAGAAAAGGTTAACGCGCCCCTCTTTGTGCCGGAAATATCCCGGGGGTGAGCCGCGCACGCGGCGAGGGGGCTGGCCCCCTTGTCCCGCTCACGGCAAGATGAAGCATCGGATGCGGGCGCTTGACAGCCCCGCCCTCGGGACGCATGAAACCGGGGCATCGGAACAGGGAGCCCGTCATGGCCGCAGCCACCGAAAAGAAGGAAGGTCTCTGGGAGACCGTCAAGACCGTCTTCTGGGCGCTGGTGATCGCGGGCCTGTTCCGCACGCTCTTTTTCCAGCCGTTCTGGATCCCCTCGGGGTCGATGAAGGAAACGCTGCTGATCGGCGATTTCCTGTTCGTGAACAAGATGGCCTATGGCTATTCGCGGTATTCCTGCCCCTTTGCTCTGTGCCCGATCTCGGGGCGGATCTTCGGCTCTCTGCCAGAGCGCGGGGACATCGTGGTCTTTCGCCACCCGGTCAGCGGCGACGACCTGATCAAGCGGGTGATCGGCCTGCCGGGGGACCGCATCCAGGTGCGGGACGGGCTGCTCTATATCAATGACGAGCCGGTCGGCCGACGCCCGGACGGCGATTTCGTCGAACTCTATGACCGTCAGGGTGCCGCGGGCCAGTATCCGCGGTGCGAGAATGCGCCGGTCGGCCAGGGTGGTGAATGCCGCAAGGGGCGCGAGATCGAAACCCTGCCGAACGGTGTCAGCTATCCGGTGCTGAATATCGAGGACAACGGATTTGCCGACAACACGCCCGTGTTCACGGTGCCCGAGGGGCATGTGTTCTTCATGGGGGACAACCGCGACAATTCGGTCGACTCGCGCTTTGCGCAGACGGCGGGCGGCGTCGGCTTTGTGCCCGTTGAAAACCTGATCGGGCGCGCCGACCGGGTGATGTTCTCGTCCGCCGGCACGTCGATGCTGGCCTTCTGGACCTGGCGGCCGGACCGCTTCTTCCATTCGCTGCATTACAGCGAATGAGGGGCGGCGGCTTGACACGGCTATCCGGCACGCCCAAACAGCCCCGAAACCAAGGGGGCCGGGGAGGCACGGGGCCGTGAGCGAGACCACGACGCGCAAGGGTGACGGCTGGTGGGAAACCGTGCGGACCGTCTTCTGGGCGCTGGTGATCGCGGGGCTGTTCCGCACGCTCTTTTTCCAGCCGTTCTGGATCCCCTCGGGGTCGATGAAGGAAACGCTGCTGATCGGCGATTTCCTGTTCGTGAACAAGATGGCCTATGGCTGGTCGCGCTGGTCCTGTCCGATGGGGCTGTGCCCGATCGAGGGGCGCCTGTTCGGGGCCATGCCGGAACGCGGCGACATCGTCGTCTTTCGCCACCCCGTCAGCGGCGAGGATTATGTGAAACGCCTGATCGGCCTGCCCGGCGACCGCATCCAGATGCGTGCGGGATTGCTTTACATCAACGGTGAACCGGTGCGGCGGCAGCCGGCCGAGGACTATGTCGAGACATACGCGCCGCAGGGCGCTGCCGGGCAGATGCCACGGTGTCGCAACCATCCGCAGCCCGGCGACGCGTGCCGCAAGCGGCGCGAGATCGAAACCCTGCCGAACGGTGTCAGCTATCCGGTGCTGAGCATCCGCGACGGGGGCCGCGCCGATGACACCGCCGAATTCACGGTGCCCGAGGGCGCGTTCTTCTTCATGGGCGACAATCGCGACAATTCGCTGGATTCGCGCTTTCCGCAATCGCAAGGTGGCGTGGGCTTCGTGCCCTATGAGAACCTGATCGGACGCGCCGACCGGGTTGTGTTTTCCTCGGCGGGGTCGTCCATGCTGGCGTTCTGGACCTGGCGGCCCGACCGGTATCTGCACGCGCTGGATTGAGCCATGGCCAAGGACCCCGCATTGTCAGCCGATCTGTCCGCCTTTGCGCAAAGGCTGGGTCATGTGTTCGACCGCCCCGCGCTGCTGATCCGCGCCGTGACCCATGCGTCGGCCGGGTCCAGCACCCGCGCCCACAATCAGCGGTTGGAGTTTCTGGGCGACCGGGTGCTGGGACTGGTCATCGCCGAGGCGCTGTTCGCCGCCGACCGCAAGGCGACCGAGGGGCAATTGGCGCCGCGCTTCAACGCCCTGGTGCGCAAGGAAACCTGCGCCGATGTGGCGCGGGCGATCGACCTGGGCGCCGTGCTGAAGCTGGGCCGCTCCGAGATGCTGTCCGGCGGCCGCCGCAAGGAGGCGCTGCTGGGTGACGCGATGGAGGCCGTCCTGGCCGCGGTCTATCTGGATGGCGGGCTCGAAGCCGCCCGCGCGGTGATCCTGCGGCACTGGTCCGGCCGGGTCGACAGTGTGGACGACGACGCCCGCGACGCCAAGACCGCGTTGCAGGAATGGGCCCAGGCGCGCGGCGAGGCACCGCCCGGCTATCACGAGATCGCGCGCGAGGGCCCGCCCCATGCTCCGGTGTTCACCATCGAGGCGCGGCTTGCTGACGGGCGTTCGGCGCGGGCCGAGGCCGGGTCCAAACGCGCCGGCGAACAGGCCGCGGCCAAGGCGTTGCTGGACCTCGTGTCGGCATCGTGACGCCCGCCCTCAACCGGCGCGGCGCAGGGTTCATGGTGCTGGCGATGGCCTGTTTCGCCGTCGAGGATGCCTGCGTCAAATCGGCCGCCGCGATCGTGCCCCCGTCGACGGTGATGATCGGCTTCGGCCTGACGGCGATGGCCGTCTTTGCGGCGCTGGCGCTGATCCGGGGCGAGCGCGTGCTGCCCCCGCTGTCGCGGGGCCTTGCCGTTCGCGCCGGTTTCGAACTGGCCGGGCGGCTCTTCTATTCGCTTGCCCTGGCGTTTTCCGGGCTGGGGGTGACTTCGGCGATCCTGCAGGCGACGCCACTGGTCGTCGTGTCGGGGGCGGTCTGGGTCTTTGGGGAACGGGTCGGATGGCGGCGCTGGACGGCGATCGGACTGGGCCTGATCGGGGTGCTCATGGTGCTGCGCCCCTCGGCAAGCGGGGTGACGCTGTCGGCGCTGTTCGCTCTGCTGGGCATGATCGGGTTCGCCGGTCGCGATCTGGCAACCCGCGCAGCGCCTCCGACCGTGACCAATGCGCAGTTGGGGGTGCTGGGCATGGGGGTGCTGTTTCTGGCCGGCGTGGTGGTGGCGGCGGTCTCGGGGCAGATGCCGGTCGTGCCGCCCGTGGCGGCGGTTGGCCGGATCCTGGGCGCGGCGCTGTTCGGGGTGTCGGCCTATGCCGCGCTGACGGCGGCCATGCGCATGGGCGAGGTGTCGGTCGTCACGCCGTTTCGCTATACCCGGCTCGTCTTTGCGCTGGGTCTGGCCTGGATGCTGTTCGGCGAAGTGCCCGACGCGATGATGCTGGCGGGTTCGGTGCTGATCGTGGGCTCGGGCCTCTTCACGCTGGCCCGCGGACGGCGCATGGTATAAGGCGGCTAGCGCAGCCAGAGGACACACCATGACCACACGCGCGGGCTTCGTTGCCCTGATCGGAGAACCCAACGCGGGCAAATCGACCCTGTTGAACCGCATGGTCGGGGCGAAAGTGTCCATCGTCACCCACAAGGTGCAGACGACCCGCGCGCGCATTCGCGGAATCGCGATGGATGGCGATGCGCAGATCGTTTTCGTCGATACGCCCGGCCTGTTCCGCCCGCGCCGCCGCCTGGACCGGGCCATGATCGCGGCCGCCTGGGGGGGCGCTGCGGACGCGGACATCGTCGTGCTGTTGATCGAGGCCCACCGCGGCCTGACCGAGGGCGCCCAGACCATCATCGACGCGTTGAAGGAGCGTGCGACACCCGGGCAGGTGGTGGCCCTGGCAATCAACAAGATCGACAAGGTGAAGTCCGAAACCCTTCTGGCACTGACGCAGGACCTGAACGCGGCATTTCCGTTTGCCAGGACCTTCATGATTTCAGCCGAGCGTGGCTATGGCACCGATGCCTTGCGCAGCTGGTTGGGCGAAACCCTGCCCGAGGGGCCCTGGCTCTATCCCGAGGACCAGATCGCCGACCTGCCGCTCAGAATGATCGCCGCCGAAATGACGCGCGAAAAATGCACGCTCAGACTGCACCAGGAGTTGCCCTACGAGCTGACCGTCGAAACCGAGAAATGGGAAGACCGCGAAGACGGGTCGGTGCGCATCGATCAGGTGATCTATGTCGCCCGCGATGGCCACAAGGGGATCGTTCTGGGTCACAAGGGCGAGACGGTCAAGGCGATCGGCCAGCAGGCCCGGGCCGAGATCGCGACATTTCTCGACCGCAAGGTGCACCTGTTCCTGACCGTTCGCGTGCGTGAGAACTGGCTCAACGAAAGCGAACGCTACAGCGAGATGGGGCTCGATTTTCGCGATGGCGATGCCTGAGACGACGATCATCTTGTCGAAAATACGCACCGGGGTTTCCAAAGGGGGGGCGTGCCCCCCCTTTGGCGAGGGAGCGCGAGGGGCGAGCAGCCCCTCGCCCCTCCGATGACGCCACGCCTGACCGCGGGTTTCTGGGTCCAGGCCTATCTGACCCGCCTGAGACTGGCCGACATCCCGGCCTTTGTCGTGCGCAAGGGCGACGAAACCGCGGGTGCGGTCATGATCAAGCAAAGCCCCCTCGACGGCACGGCGACGCTGTTCCAGCGCGAGTTCGACCTGATGGCCGACAGCCGGCGCTGGGTCCAGGTCATGCGGGACACCGAACGCGCCGTGGACGACCGACTGGCGCGCGAGCGCGCGCGCGATCCGGATCTGTGGGTGATCGAGATCGAGGATCGCGCGGGGCGAACGCTTCTCGAGCAGCCCGGGCTGGACGGATAAGGCAGCGCCGGGGGGCTGCCGCCCCCCCGGACCCCCTGCTTCAAGGGGGGCACGCCCCCCTTGAAAATCCCTGTGCGTATTTCGGACAAGATGATGGGCGAGGTCTGTTCTCTTGCCACGGGCCGCGGGACGGGATAGGCCCGCGAAAACCCCGGAGGCCCCATGCCCACCTATACCGCCCTGACGACCCTGCCCGATGAAACCCGCGCTCAGGCTCTGGGCGAGGCGCTGGAGGATCTGGAACCCGAGCCCGTCGGCGTCGGGGTGTTCGAGCTCGAGGACGGGTCGGGCCTGTGGGAGGTCGGCGCCTATTTCACCGAAGCGCCGGACGAGATCGCCCTGACCCTGATGGCCGCTGCCTTTGGATCGGCCGAGTTCGCGATTTCCGAGCTGCCCGAGATCGACTGGGTGGCCCATGTCCGGCGCGAGTTGAAGCCGGTCGAGGCCGGTCGCTTTTTCGTTTACGGAAGCCATGATGCCGAGAAGCTGCCCGAGGGCCGGATCGGTCTGCTGATCGAGGCGGCGATGGCTTTTGGAACCGGGCACCACGGCACGACCCTGGGCTGCCTGCGCGCACTGGATCGTCTGGCGGACCGCGGTTTTCACGGCAGGAACGTGATCGACGTGGGCTGTGGCACGGCGGTTCTGGCGATGGGGGCCGCGCGGCTCTGGCCCGAGCCGGTTCTGGCGACCGACATCGACGCGGTTGCCGTCGATGTGGCGGCGGCGAATGTGGATGCCAACGGCCTGTCGGGACGCGTCGATTGTCTGGAGGCCGTAGGGTTCGACCACCCCGCGATCCATGCGCGGGCGCCCTATGATCTGGTCTTTGCCAACATCCTGAAGGGGCCGCTGATCCAGATCGCGCCCGACATGGGGCAGCATACCGCGCCTGGCAGTCTGGCGATCCTGTCCGGCTTGCTGGTCACCCAGGCGGCCGACGTTCTTGCTGCCTATGCCGCCGCCGGCTTTGCCGAGGTCGAGCGCGAGGAGATCGGCGAATGGGCCACTCTGGTGCTGCGCCGCGCCTGATTTTTGCCGCGTTTGGCCGCTAGGGTCGGAGTCCTGACAGTTTCCAGGGCGAGCAAGCCGATGCAGAGTGCCGATTTTTTCCGCCGGATGGACCATGTCCTGACCGAGCGTGTCGAAGCCAAGAGAACCCGCGAAAACCCATGGCGCCTGCGCGCCATGCGCGTGTCAGGTGTGCTGACCGGGGCGATCGTCTGCTTCTTCCTGTTGAAGGGCGCCGCCCTGGCCAGCCGCGACGCAGGGTTCGCGCCGCCGCTTCCGCCGGATGCCGGGTTCGGCGCGCAGGTCTATTACTGGTTCGCGGGTGCTGATCCGATCAGCGCCACGCTGGCCGCCGCCTTGCGTGGTCCCACACGGGGCTGAGCGGGGCTGAGCGGGGTCCACCGCCAACAAGAACGCCGCCGCGGTTTCCCGGGGCGGCGCTTTTCCTGTCGCGGGTGGCGGGGATCAACGCAGGGCGTTGATCACACCGTCGATGTCACCACGGCACAGGCCGATATCGTCCAGTTCGCGGTCCGTCAGCTTGGCGAGTTCGCGGCGGGTGACGCGCAGGTCGTTCCACGCAGCGATGCGGGCGAAGAAATCGGCGACCGAGAACCCGAGCGAACGGCCGAACACGCCATCGGCAACGGGGCGGGCGGAGGCAAAAAAGGCCATCGGAGGCTCCTGTCGTTTCAATACTGCTGAAGCATTGTGCTTCTGACGCCCAGATAGCCGAGCGGTCGGGCAGTGTGTAGACGGAATTGCTGCATTGCAGCTATGCGCGAATGGCATGACTGCAAGGGCACGACAAAAAGCCCTTCTCGCGGGGGTGCGGATGGAATGCGACCACATTAGCCCCGTTCACGCCGGATGCAATGGCTGAATGCGCGCCTTGGGTGGAAAAACCGCTTTCTTCTGGCCAATGTTCCCTTTTCGTGCTAATTGCCACGGCAAGCACGGAACAACCGTGCAGGGGCATCGAAGGGCAGGGTGACGCATGCGTGTGATGGGAATCGACCCGGGTTTACGCAACCTTGGCTGGGGGGTGATCGATGTTGACGGGTCGCGCCTGCGCCATGTCGCGAACGGTGTTCTGCATTCGGAAGGGGCCGATCTGGCCAGCCGGCTGCTGAGCCTGCATATCCAGCTTGAAAACGTCCTGCGTGCGCAGTCGCCCGATTGCGCAGCGGTGGAGCAGACGTTTGTCAACAAGGATGCCGTGGCCACGCTGAAACTGGGCCATGCGCGGGCGATCGCCCTGCTGGTGCCCGCGCAGGCCGGGCTTGTGGTCGGGGAATATGCGCCCAATGCGGTGAAAAAGGCGGTGGTGGGCGTGGGCAAGGCCGCCAAGGTGCAGGTCGATCACATGGTGCGGATGCAGTTGCCCGGGGTGACCATCGCCGGGCCGGATTCCGCCGATGCGCTTGCGGTTGCGATCTGCCATGCCTTTCACATGCAAAGTGCCGGCCGGTTGCAGGCCGCCTTGAGGGCTGCGGAATGATCGGCAAACTGTCGGGTCGGATCGACTATCGTGCCTCGGACCACATTCTTCTGGATGTGAAGGGCGTCGGCTATATCGTCCATGTGTCGGAGCGCACGCTGATGGCGTTGCCCGGGCCGGGCGGCATGGCCGCGCTTTATACCGAATTGCTGGTAAGAGAGGATCTTCTGCAGCTTTTCGGCTTCCTGACCCTGGCCGAAAAGGAATGGCACCGCCTGCTGATGTCGGTGCAAGGCGTGGGCGCCAAGGCGGCGATGGCCATTCTCGGCACCCTGGGGCCGGACGGGGTCTCGCGGGCGATCGCGATCGGTGACGCAGGGGCGGTGCGCAAGGCGCCGGGTGTCGGGCCTAAACTGGCGCAGCGCGTGGTGCTGGAACTGAAGGACAAGGCCCCCGCCGTCATGGCGATGGGGGCGTCCGCGGCGGATCTCACGCCGGACGATTCGGATGCGGTGATCGAACCGGTCGCGGCGACCGACACGGTTGCGGGCGACGCGGCGCCGGGCAAGGGCCCGGTGGGGTCGGGCGGCGCGCGCGCGGCCTCGCGCCGGCAGGCGCAACAGGCGCAGGCCGATGCGTTGTCCGCGTTGACCAACCTGGGCTATGGCCCGTCCGAGGCCGCGCAAGCCGTTGCCACGGCCGCGGAAGAGCACGCCGATACCTCTGCGCTGATCCGCGCGGCCCTCAAGCTGCTGGCGCCCAGCGCATGACCGGCCCGCATGCAGCCTGTCCGGACCACCCGAACCAGATGTTGACCCCACGCGGCCTTTCCGATCAACCTGCCCCATGACAACACCCGACCAGACGCTTCGTCCCGATCGCCAGCCTGAGGATGCCGACCGGGCCCTCAGACCGCAGATGCTGGACGAGTTCATCGGCCAGCAGGAAGCGCGGGCCAACCTCAAGGTCTTCATCCAGTCCGCAAAGCTGCGGGGCGAGGCGATGGACCACACGCTGTTTTACGGCCCGCCCGGTCTGGGCAAGACGACGCTGGCGCAGATCATGGCGCGCGAACTGGGGGTCGGATTCCGCATGACCTCGGGGCCGGTGCTGGCCAAGGCCGGCGATCTGGCCGCCATCCTGACCAACCTCGAGGCCCGCGATGTCCTGTTCATCGACGAAATCCATCGCCTGAATCCCGCGGTGGAGGAGGTCCTGTATCCCGCGATGGAGGATTTCCAGCTCGATCTGGTGATTGGCGAGGGGCCCGCGGCCCGCACAGTGCGAATCGAGTTGCAGCCCTTCACCCTGGTCGGGGCCACGACCCGGCTGGGGCTGTTGACCACGCCGTTGCGGGACCGGTTCGGCATTCCGACCCGGTTGCAGTTCTACACCGAATCCGAACTGTGCGAGATTGTCGCCAGGGGCGCACGGCTGCTCAATATCGGCGCCGAGGATGCGGGCGTGCGCGAGATTGCCCGCCGGGCGCGGGGCACCCCGCGAATCGCCAACCGGCTGCTGCGCCGCGTCGTCGATTTCGCCCTGGTCGAGGGCGATGGCCGGTTGACCCGCAGCCTGGCAGACAACGCGCTGAACCGGCTGGGGGTGGATCACCTGGGTCTCGATGGCGCCGACCGGCGGTATCTGCGGCTGATCGCGGAAAGCTATGGCGGCGGCCCGGTGGGGGTGGAGACCATCGCCGCCGCCCTGAGCGAGAGCCGCGATGCGATCGAGGAGGTCATCGAGCCCTTCCTGCTGCAACAGGGGCTGGCGGCACGCACGCCACGCGGCCGGATGCTCACGCAGGCCAGTTGGGGGCACCTGGGCCTCAGCCCGCCCAGACCGGCCAATCAGCAGGATCTGTTCGAAACCGATTGAGCAGAAAAAACGGGCGCCCCGGAAAGGCGCCCGTCCATGGATTCGGGCCATCGCGCCCCCGGTCGCCCCCAGTGGGCGCGACCGGACGGATCTTAGCCGACGATGGTTGCCTCGGTCGCTGCGCGCAGCTCGGCCTCGGTCACGCCATCCGCGCATTCAACGATCTTCAGCCCGCCATCCACCACGTCCAGCACGCCGAGGTTGGTGATGATCCGGTTGACGACAGCCTTGCCGGTCAGCGGCAGCGTGCAGGTCTTCAGCACCTTGGATTCGCCATGCTTCGAGGTGTGGTCCATGACCACGATCACCTTTTTCACGCCAGCGACCAGGTCCATGGCGCCGCCCATGCCCTTGACCAGCTTGCCGGGGATCATCCAGTTCGCGAGGTCGCCGTTCTCGGCCACTTCCATCGCGCCCAGGATGGCCATGGCGATCTTGCCGCCCCGGATCATCGCGAACGAGGTCGCGCTGTCGAAATAGGCGGTGTGGGGCAGGGCCGTCACGGTCTGCTTGCCGGCGTTGATGAGGTCGGGGTCAACCGCGTCCTCGGTCGGGAAGGGGCCGATGCCCAGCATCCCGTTTTCCGATTGCAGGGTCACGGTCATGCCCTCGGGGATATAGTTGGCGACCAGGGTCGGAATGCCGATCCCCAGGTTCACATACATCCCGTCCTGAAGTTCCTGCGCCGCGCGGGCGGCCATCTGGTTGCGGTCCCAAGCCATGGTCAGCCCTCCGTTCAAGCCTTGCGCACAGTGCGCTGTTCGATGCGTTTCTCGTGCTCGCCCTGGATGAGGCGGTGCACATAGATGCCCGGCAGGTGGATGTGGTCGGGGTCCAGGGTGCCGGCGGGGACGATTTCCTCGACCTCCATGATGCAGACCCGGCCACAGGTTGCCGCCGGCGGGTTGAAGTTGCGCGCCGTCTTGCGGAACACCGCGTTGCCGGTGGTGTCGGCCTTCCACGCCTTGACGATCGCGATATCCATCACCAGCCCGGTTTCCAGGATATAGGTCTCGCCGTTGAAATCCTTGTGTTCCTTGCCCTCGGCGATGACGGTGCCGACGCCGGTCTTGGTGTAGAAACCGGGAATGCCCGCGCCGCCCGCCCGCATCCGTTCGGCCAGCGTGCCCTGCGGGTTGAATTCCAGTTCCAGTTCGCCCGACAGATACTGGCGCATGAATTCCGCGTTCTCGCCGACATAGGACGAGATCATCTTCTTCACCTGCCGCGTCTGCAGAAGGACGCCCAGGCCGAAATCGTCCACCCCCGCATTGTTCGACGCAACCGTGAGGTCCTTGACGCCCGAGTCCCGGATCGCCGCGATCAACAGTTCCGGAATGCCGCACAGGCCGAAACCGCCCGAGGCGATGGTCATTCCGTCGAACAGAAGCCCGTCCAGGGCCTCGGCGGCGGAGCCGTAGATCTTCTGCATGGTATCCCCCGAAAACTGGTCGACCCGTTTGTGACGCGGCGGTGCGGCGAAGTCAATCGGGCTGGCCCGCCGAAGCGGGCCACGCCTCTTGCGCCTGTGCGCCCCGGCGGTATTGTGCGCGCCATGGTGACCGGACTGCGCGCACTGTTCCTGCTTGCGATTCTGGCGTTGGCGGCGTGTTCGCCTGCGCGTCATCGGCCTGCGCCGACCGTGCCGGCACCGGTCGGGGGCAATCACCAGGTCACCTATCTGGTGCTGTCCGAGGCGGGCCCTGCCCAGGGTCAGGACCGCGCCTATTTCACGGGTCTGGGCGCACGGCGCATTTCGGTGACATTTTTGGCCCAGGGGCGGGGCGCCTATTCCGTCGACGCGGTGTGCGACGCGCCCGCGCGCTACCGGTTCGAGGGGGTCGATGGCGCCGTTTCCGGCAACTGGATCGATGCGGGCCGCCGCGTCCATTTCCGCGTCGGCCCGGCGGAACGCGGGCGTAGCTGGCTGGATCTCGATCCCGCGACGCAGGGCTGCGACCTGACCGTCACGCCGGGCGGGCGGCCCGGCTGGTCCCTGCACCTTGCGCGTGAGGAGACCGCGTTGCCCGCCGTCGCCCGTCTGGATGCCGCCGTGCCGGGGTGCACCCGCAGCCTGGGCGGCGATGCGCTGGACCGGGCCTTCATGGACACGGGCAGCCTGTCTGCGACCTGCCCCGTGCCTGTCGGCGCGCGCCGCCTGCTGCCGGATGGCCTGGATGCGCTCAACGCCAAGATCGAGGCCCTGACCGGCGCCACCGTCAGCCGCGCGGCGCTGGAGGCGGGCGACCCGGCCATGGCACTGGATTGGACCCACGCTCCCCGACTCGATCTGATTTATGTCAACTATTTGAACCTGAACGCGGATTTCGCCGGATACATGATCGCCCGGATGCTGGCCTGGCATGCCGCAAGGGGCACCGTGGTGCGGATTCTGGTGTCGGATATCATGCTGACCGACACCGACCGGCGCCTGTTCGAGGGGCTGGCCGCCCAATATCCGACCGTGCAATTGCAGCCCTATCGGCTGCCGGCAAGCGCCGCGCACGGGCTCGAGGGGCAGTTGGGTCGGCTGCATCGCATCACCCATGTCAAGCTTTTCGCAACCCTCGCGCGCGAAGCCGGGCGGTCGCGGGCGATGATCGGCGGGCGCAACATTCACGAGGGGTATTTTTTCCAGACCCCCCGGGATCTGAGCGCCTGGCCGTTCCTGCACCAGTATGACCCGCGTCACAACCGGCTGACCGGCGGCTTCACAGCCTATGACGATTTCGAGGTCGAGCTCAGCCGCGATGCGACCGTGCGCCAGATCGCTGCGCACATGGGCGCGCTGTGGCACCGGGATTTCGACAGCCAGGCCATGCAGGACCTGGCGCCTGGCCCCGGCACGGCATCGGTGCAGGACGGGGTTGTTCGGCACTATATCTCGATTCCGTTCACCGATGGCGAGGCATTGGCGCAGTATTACGCCGGGCTGATCGACGCGGCGCAGCAATCGATCCACATCGCCATTCCCTATCTGAACCTGCCCGATGTCATCGACGCGGCCCTGCACCGGGCGCAGGCGCGGGGGGTCGAGGTCACGGTCGTGACGACCGTGCGGGTGCGCGAGGCCACGGATTTCATGGTGTCCGGGTTGAACCGCGCCTTTGCCAATGCCTTTGGCGGGTGGGTGCGCTTCTTCGACTATGATCCCTTCCCGCGCCTGCTGCATGCCAAACTGATCACCATCGACGGACGGCTGGCGATCGTCGCCTCGACCAACCTGAACCGGCGCAGCTTTGCCCATGACTTTGAAAACGGGCTGGTGTTCATGGATCGCGACATGGCGCAGGGGCTGAATGCGATCATCCAGTCCTATGTCGCGCGCGGGGACCGCGTCAGACCGGGCCAGCCGGTGTCCCGGCTGGTGCATTGGCTGGATGGCATTCGCCTGATTTCGCGCGCGTTCTGACGGGCGTCAGTCCGCGGCCTTGCCGGTTTTTGCCTTGGACTTGGCGGTGGCCTTGGTGGTCTTTGCCTTGGGCTTGGCCGCGGGCTTGGCGGCTTTGGTGCCCTTGCCCTTGCCTTTGGTCGCGGCCTTTGCCGCAACCAGTTCCAGCGCCTGCTCCATCGTGACTGCGGCGGGGTCGATGTCCTTGGGCAGCGTCGCGTTGATCTTGTCCCATTTGACATAGGGGCCGTAGCGGCCGGGCATCACCTGAACCGATCCACCGTCAGGATGATCGCCCAGCACCTTCAGAGGCTGCGCCGCCGCCCCGCGGCCCGGGCCACGCGCCAGCTTTGCCGCCAGCACCTCGACCGCGCGGTTCATGCCGATGGTGAAAACCTCGTCGACCTCGGGCAGGTTTGCATAGGTCGTGTTGTGCTTCACATATGGGCCGAAACGGCCGATGCCTGCTTCGACCAGCGCGCCGTCCTCAGGGTGCGGGCCGATGGGGCGGGGCAAGGACAGCAGGCTGACGGCCCGGTCCAGATCCATCGCATCCGGCGCCCAGCCCTTTGGCAGGCTCGCGCGCGGCGGCTTGGGCACGTCGGCCGTCACCTCGCCGCGCTGGACATAGGGGCCGAATCGGCCCGTGCGCAGATAGATCGGGTCGCCCTGATCGTGACCCAGCAGCTTGCCGTCGCCCGAAAGCTCGGCGTCGCCCTCGTCGCCGGACAGCGGGCGGGTATACCGGCAGGCGGGGTAATTGCTGCACCCGATGAAGGCCCCGCCCGAGCGCGCGGTTTTCAGGTTCAGCCGTCCCTCGCCACAGGTCGGGCACACACGCGGGTCGCTGCCATCGTCACGCGGCGGGTAGAGGTGCGGGGCCAGAACCTCGTCGATCTTTTCCAGCACATCGGTGATGCGCAACTCGGCCGTTTCCTCGATCGCGGCATGAAAATCGCGCCAGAATCCGGCCAGCACGTCCTTGTAGTCCCGCGACCCGGCCGAAACATCGTCAAGCTGCTCTTCCAGGTCGGCGGTAAAGTCGTATTCCAGATACTTGCGGAAATAGTTCACCAGGAAGATCGTCACCAGCCGGCCCTTGTCCTCGGGGATCAGGCGGTTCTTGTCCTTGCGGACATAGCCGCGCTCCTGGATCGTGGTGACGATGCTGGCATAGGTCGAGGGGCGGCCGATCCCCAGTTCCTCCATCCGCTTGACCAGGGTGGCCTCGGTATAGCGGGGGGGCGGCTGGGTGAAGTGCTGCTCGGGCGTGATCGCCTTTTTCGCGGTGGTTTCGCCTTGCAGCAGTTGCGGCAGGCGGCCCTCGTCGCCGTCCTCGTCATCGCGGCCTTCCTCATAGACCTTGAGGAAGCCGTCGAACAGGACGACCTGACCCGTCGCCCGCAGCCCGACCTGCCCGTCCTTGCTGCCGATTTCGGCGGTGGTGCGTTCGAGACGCGCGGCCTCCATCTGGCAGGCGATGGTGCGCTTCCAGATCAGATCGTAGAGCTTGCGCTGATCGCCCTCGGCCAGGCGCAGGCTGTCAGGGTCCGCCGCCATGTCGGTGGGGCGGATGCACTCGTGCGCTTCCTGCGCGTTCTTGGCCTTGTTCTTGTAAAGGCGCGGGCTCGCCGGAACGTAGTCCTTGCCGAACCGGCGGGCGATCTCGTCGCGGGCCTGGGTCACGGCCTCGGGCGCCATGTCGATGCCGTCGGTCCGCATGTAGGTGATGTGCCCGGCTTCATAGAGACGTTGCGCGGCGGCCATCGTCTGTTTGGCGCCCATGCCGAACTTGCGGCTGGCCTCTTGTTGCAGGGTCGAGGTCATGAAGGGCGCCGTCGGGTGACGCTGGGCGGGCTTGGCCTCGACCGATTGCACGACGAGATCGCGCGAGGTCAACGCCTGCACGGCGATTTCCGCGGCCTCGCGGGTCGCCAGATCGAATTTGTCCAGCTTCCGGCCGCCCAGGCTGACCATCCGCGCGGTGAATTCGGCCCCGCGCGCGTTGGCCAGCGTCGCGGTCACGCTCCAGTATTCGCGGGCGCGAAAGGCCTCGATCTCCATCTCGCGTTCGACGATGAGACGCAGGCAGACCGATTGCACCCGCCCGGCCGAGCGCGCGCCGGGCAGCTTGCGCCAGAGAACCGGCGACAGGTTGAACCCGACCAGATAATCCAGTGCGCGGCGTGCCAGATAGGCCTCGACCAGGGGCGCATCCACCTGGCGGGGATGTTTCATCGCCTCCAGGATCGCGGGTTTGGTGATCGCATTGAAGGTGACGCGGCTGACGGTCTTGCCCTTCAGCTTCTTTTCCAACGCCTGTTCCAGGTGCCAGGAAATCGCCTCGCCCTCGCGGTCGGGGTCGGTTGCCAGGATCAGCGTGTCATCGTCTTTCAGCGCGTCGGTGATGGCCTTGATGTGTTTCTTCGAATCCGCCGCGACTTCCCATTTCATGTTGAAATCGTGGTCGGGCTCGACCGAGCCATCCTTGGCCGGCAGATCGCGGACATGGCCGAAAGACGCCAGAACGGTATAGTCCTTGCCCAGGTATTTGTTGATGGTCTTGGCCTTGGCGGGGGACTCGACGACGACGACTGCCATGTAAACCTCTGACGATGAACGCCTTTCATCCGGTCAATCCGGGGCGTGCGGAAAAAGCCGCGCCGCATAGATGGGTCGAACGGGGGTGGATGTCAATCTCGGGGCCGTGCCCGGGGTGCGGTCGCAAGCATGGTCGAGGCCGCTTTGGGCCCGGTGCACGCCGCCGGGCGATCAGGGCGAAACGAGGGTTGCCGACCGTGCGTCCACGGGCGCAAGGCAGCGGGGAACACCCCCGCGATGCGGGGTCGCAAAACCCGCCTGGCGTGTGTCATGCCCTGCGGGCCGGCCAGCGGATTCGGGCCGTCAGGCGCGTGACAGCATGCCGCCGGGTTGCCGTTGCACCCGGCCATCGAGTTCCAGGAACAACAGCGCCGGCGCCACCACGGCCGCCGGAAGCCCCAGGTCGCGGACAAGCTGATCCTCGGCCACGGGCGCGGCGCCCAGCCTGTCCAGGATCGCGCGATGCAGGGTCAGCGTGTCCACGGTCGTGGGGCGTGTCACCGTGGGCGTGGGGCCAGCGGCCTGGGGGCGCGGCGCCGCGGGCGGAATGCGTGGCCGGGTCGGAGGCTGCAGGCTGTCCTCGATCGCGGCGATCACATCCTCGACCCCGGCGACAAGCCGCGCGCCTTCGCGGATCAGCCGGTTGCACCCGGCGGCACGGGCGTCCATCGGATGACCCGGCACCGCCATCACCTCGCGCCCCTGGTCCAGCGCATCGCGCGCGGTGATCAGGCTGCCGGATCCATCGGCGGCCTCGACCACGACAACGGCATGGGACAATCCCGCGATCAGACGGTTGCGGCGCGGGAAATGGCGGGCCTGCGGTTGCAGCCCGATCGGCTGTTCCGAGATCAGGACACCCTGATCCGCGATGGCGGCGGCCAGAACCGCGTTCTCGGCCGGATAGATGACGTCCACACCGCCGGCCATCACCGCGACGGTGCCGGTTTTCAGCGCCGCCTGATGGGCAACGGTGTCAATGCCTCGCGCAAGCCCGGACACGACCGTCAGGCCGTGGAAACCCAGTCCTTCGGCCAGTTTGCGGGCCATGCGTGCACCCAGGCTGGAGGCGTTGCGCGACCCGACCAGCGCGACCGCGGGCCGGTCCAGTCCGTCCGCGCGCCCGCGCGCCCACAGCACCGGCGGCGGATCGGGCAGGGCGGCCAGCGGCGCGGGATAATCGGGGGCGCCCAGGAACAGCAGGCGCGCGCCCTTGCGCAATCCCGCGTCGATCTCGCGCCAGGCGGCTTCGGCCGGGAAGGGGGCATAATCCTGTTCACCGGCGGCCGCGGCCAGTGCCGGCAGGGCGTCGATCGCGGCCTGCGCGGTGCCGTGTTCGGCCATCAGCCGCTGAAAGGTTGTCGCGCCGACCCGGCGCGAGCGAATGAGACGAAGCCACGACAGCCGGTCTTCTTCCGTGGTGGGTGGGGTGAAGGGTGTGGGAGAAGAAAGTGCAGTCCCGTCCATCGCAACCTCGCCTCATTCGATTCGCAGGTTGCCGTGAGAAGGTTAACAGGTGGTGAAGATTTCCCGGGCATCTCGCGGAAAATGCGTCATGCCCGGGTTGTCCGGTCAGGCAACGCCACCGACGGTCAGGCCCTGGATCAGCACCGACGGTTGACCAACGCCCACCGGCACCCATTGGCCGGCCTTGCCGCAGTTGCCGATGCCGGGGTCCAGGGCCAGGTCGTTGCCGATGCCGAGCACATTCTTCAGCGCGGTCGGCCCGTCGCCGATCAGCGTCGCGCCCTTGACCGGGGCGCCGACCTTGCCGTTCCTGACGCGGTAGGCCTCGGTGCAGCTGAACACGAACTTGCCCGAGGTGATGTCGACCTGCCCGCCACCGAAGCCGACCGCCCAGATGCCGTCCGCCATGCTGGCGACCAGGGCCTCAGGGTTGTCCTGACCGGCCAGCATGACGGTGTTGGTCATGCGCGGCATCGGGGCGTGGGCATGGCTTTCCCGCCGTCCGTTGCCGGTGGGCGCAACGCCCATGAGGCGGGCGTTCTGGCGGTCCTGCATGTAGCCGACCAGGACCCCGTCCTCGATCAGCACGGTGCGTTCGCTGGGCGTGCCCTCGTCATCCACGGTGATCGACCCGCGCCGGTCGGGGAGGGTGCCGTCGTCCAGCACCGTCACGCCGCGCGCGGCCACCTGCTGCCCCATCAGCCCGGCAAAGGCCGAGGTTTTCTTGCGGTTGAAATCGCCTTCCAGGCCATGTCCCACGGCCTCGTGCAGCAGAATGCCGGGCCAGCCCGGGCCCAGAACCACCTGGAAGGAACCGGCGGGGGCCGGCTCCGCATCGAGGTTCACCAGCGCCACGCGCAACGCCTCGTGCGCGACCGGCTGCCAGTGCGCGGGGTCCATCAGCCCCGACAGGCCGATCCGCCCGCCGCCGCCGTAATGACCCGATTCGCGGCGCCCGTCACGTTCCACGATCACCGCGATCGAGATGCGCGCCATGGGCCGGATATCGGTGATCAGCCCGCCTTCGGGGCGCAGGATCGCCACCTCCTGCAGGCTGGCTGCCAGGGTCGCGGTGACCTGGACCACGCGCTTGTCCAACGCGCGCAGATAATCGTCTATGGCGCGCAGGGTCTCGATCTTGGCGGCAAAGCTCGCGTCGGCGATGGGGTCGAAATCGCCATAGAGATGCCGATTGGTTCCGGCGGGCGCCGCCGCCAGCGTGCCGCCCCCCGCGCCCACGGCCAGCCGCGCCATTCCGACCGCCCGTTTCAGGGCGCTTTCACTCAATTCCGAGGCATGGGCATAGCCTGCGACATCGCCCCGCACCGCGCGCAGGCCGAATCCCTCGGCCGCGTCGTAGCCGGCACTGCGAATCCGCCCGTCATCCAGCACGAGTGATTCGGACCGGCGCCGTTCCAGAAACAGCTCGCCATCGTCGGCGCCGGCGATCGCACTGCGCAGCAGGGACAGGCTGTTGTCCCGGTCCAACGCGGTTTCAAAGGGGCGGAACGGGGCCTCGGGGGTCTGCGCGGCTGCGGTGGCGGTCATCGGGGTCCTTTCGCATCGGGATGGCGCGTCCTTGACACAGATCAAGTGGCGGCAACCTGACGCATTGGTTTGGCTTGTTCTGGCGATGCTAATATGATTTTAGGAGAGAGGGAAACCGCCCGTGTCGGCGGGTGCCCCGTTCTGCGCGATCCCCGCGCGACGCGGCACCCTGACTGTCCGGCGGTGGAGAATGACGGTCGAAGAGCCGCGTAAAACGGGAACATAAGATGCATCTTTTCAAGGACCTCACCCGTCTGTCCGCCAAGATGGCCACCGGTCTGGGCGGTGTGGCGCTGTCGCTGGCCGTGTCCGGTCAGGCCATGGCGCAGACCGTCATCGACGGCCTGCCGGTTCGGGGCGCACCGCATCCCGAGGGGATCGCGCTGCAACCGGCCTCGACCTCGCTGGCGGACGAGGCGCACTGGATCGACCACATGGTGCTGATCATCATCGGGATCATCACTGCGTTCGTCTGCGCCCTGCTGCTGTGGGTGATCCTGCGCTACAACCGCCGGGTCAACCAGACACCGGCGCGTTTCACCCACAACTCGCCGCTGGAAGTGGCCTGGACGATCCTGCCGATCTTCATCCTGATCTTCATCGGCTCGTTCACCGTGCCCGCGCTGTTCCGCCAGCAGATCATGCCGCAGGCCGATGTGACCATCAAGATCACCGGCTATCAGTGGTATTGGGGCTACGAATACCCCGATCACGGCGTCGAATTCTCCAGCTACCTGCTGCAACCCGACGAACTGGAAGCGCATGGCTACGATCAGAGCTTCAACCTGCTCGCCGTCGATGAGCCGATGGTGGTGCCGGTCGGGCGCAACGTCGTCATCCAGGTCACCGGCGCCGACGTGATCCACTCGTGGACGATCCCGGCCTTCTCGGTCAAGCAGGACGCCGTTCCCGGCCGCCTGGCGCAGGCCTGGTTCAACGTCGAGGAGCCGGGGATCTACTTTGGCCAGTGCTCGGAACTCTGCGGTCAGGGCCATGCCTACATGCCGATCGAGATCCGCGCCGTGTCGGAAGAGGATTACATCGCCTGGCTGCAATCGCACGGCGCGACCAACCTCGCCGCCGCGCCGGGCTACACCGAGGCCGCGACGCAGCTGGCCTCGGCCTCGAACTGACGTGAACGCGGACGCCGCGCGCGGGCCCGGCCCCCGCGCGGCGTCCGATCCTTCCCGGGGGTAAGATGAGCGACATTCAGGCAGATATCGCGGTGCAGGGCGGCGGAACCGGCGAGGCCGGTTTCGGCGATTATGTGCAGCTTCTGAAGCCGCGCGTGATGTCGCTGGTGGTCTTTACCGCCATGGTCGGGCTGCTGGTCGCGCCCGTGCATCTGCACCCGGTCGAATCGCTGGCCGCGATCATCTTCATCGCCCTGGGCGGCGGCGCCTCGGGCGCGCTGAACATGTGGTGGGACGCCGATATCGACCGCGTGATGCGCCGGACCGCCAAGCGGCCCTTGCCGGCCGGTACCATCCAGCCCGGCGAGGCGCTGGGTCTGGGCCTGGCGCTGTCGGGGATCAGCGTGGTCATGCTGGCGCTGGCCACGAACGTGCTGGCGGGGGGGCTGCTGGCCTTCACCATCTTCTTCTATGCCGTGGTCTACACGATCTGGCTGAAACGCTCGACGCCGCAGAACATCGTGATCGGTGGGGCGGCCGGCGCTTTCCCTCCGATGATCGGATGGGCGGCGGCGACCGGGCAGATCGGCATCGAATCGGTGCTGATGTTTCTGCTCATCTTCATGTGGACGCCGCCCCATTTCTGGGCGCTGGCGCTGTTCATGAACGATGACTACGACAAGGCCCGCGTGCCGATGCTGACGGTGACCCACGGTCGCCGGGCGACGCGGGCGCATATCCTGGTCTACACCTTGGCCCTGATGCCGGTGGCGCTGGGCGCGGCGTTCACCACCATCGGCGGGCCGATCTATCTGGCCGTGTCGCTGGTTCTGAATGCCTTGTTCGTGATTGGCGCCGTGCGGATCTGGCGCCGTCGCGAGGACGCCGCGCAGGCAGACAAATACGCGGTTGAAAAACGCTTCTTCGCGTTGTCGCTGGCCTATCTGTTCCTGCATTTCATGGCTTTCCTGGTCGAGGCGACGCCCTGGGCGGACCGCCTGGCCGAACTGGCGCATTGGGGGGCCGTGACATGGGGCTGACACAAGAACACGACCTGCACCGCCGTCGGCGCAGCCGCAATGTCGGTCTCGGCCTGGTGCTGGCGGCCTTCATCGCGCTGACCTTCGGTCTCACCATGGTCAAGATCAGCCAGGGCAGCGACATGCAGGGCTACGACCACACCTATCAGCTGAGCCCGCGGCACAGCACCAACCCCAGCGGGGCGGAGGCCGGGCAATGATGCGGTGGTGGCGCAGCCTCGACGGGATCGGCCGCACCGCGGTGACCACGGTTGGCGTGGTGCTGGTGATGGGCGCGCTGGCCTGGGCGGCGATCCCCGCCTACAACCTGTTCTGCCGTGTCACCGGCTACGGCGGCACCACCGCGCGGTCCGAGACCCCGTCGGACGTGGTGCTGGACCAGGAGGTGACCATCCGCTTCGACGCCGGGGTCGAACGCGGCTTTCCCTGGGAATTCCACCCCGTCGAGCGCACGATGCGGCTGCGAATCGGGGAAACCGGCATGGCGTTCTACGAGGCCTATAACCCCACCGACCATGTGATCGCGGGCTCGGCCAGCTACAATGTCACGCCCTATTCGGCGGGCGGCTATTTCATCAAGATCGCCTGCTTCTGCTTTACCATGCAGGTGCTGCAACCCGGTGAGCGCGTGCAGATGCCGGTGACGTTCTATGTCGATCCGGACATCGTGAACGATCCCGATGTCCAGGCCGAAGGGCTGACCACCATCACCCTGTCCTATACCTTCCATCCGGCCGAACTGCCCGAAGACAGCCAGGCCGCCACGGTCGAAACGAACTGAGGAATTCGGCCCCCCAGCCGGGGCCGGGAACGAAAGGACCGCGCAAGCGGCAAGAAACGGGAAAGTCTGAGGGAACCCATATGGCCCACGCAAAGAACCACGATTACCACGTCCTGCCACCGTCGATCTGGCCGTTCGTCGGCGCGGTCTCGGCCTTTATCATGTTGACCGGCGGCATTCTGTGGATGCACGACATGGGGCCATGGATCTTCCTGATCGGCCTCGGTCGGTGTGCTCTACACCATGTATGCTTGGTGGGCTGACGTCATCGTCGAAAGCCAGTCGGGCGACCACACCCCGGTCGTGGTGATCGGCCTGCGCTATGGGTTCATCCTGTTCATCATCTCCGAGGTGATGTTCTTCTCGGCGTGGTTCTGGACCTTCTTCAAGCACGCCCTTTATCCGATGGGGCCGGACTATCCCGCCGTCGACGGCCCTCGCCGCCCGCCGGGATCGAGACCTTCAACCCTGGCACCTGCCGCTGATCAACACCCTGATCCTGCTGCTTTCAGGCTGCGCCGCGACCTGGGCCCACCATGCGCTGGTGCACGACAACAACCGCAAGGACATGGCGAACGGTCTGATCCTCGCCGTCGTGCTGGGTCTGTGTTTCACCGTGCTGCAGGGCTACGAATACAGCCACGCCGCTTTCGGTTTTGCCGGCAACATCTATGGCGCCTCGTTCTTCATGGCCACCGGCTTCCACGGCGCGCATGTGATCATCGGCACGATCTTCCTGTTCATCTGCTATCTGCGGGTGCGCGCCGGCCACTTCACCCCGGAACGCCACGTCGGCTTCGAGGCCGCAGCCTGGTATTGGCACTTCGTCGATGTGGTCTGGCTGTTCCTGTTCGCGGCGATCTACGTCTGGGGCCAGGGCTGAAGTCGCGCTTCGACTTGCTGACCGACACGCGGGGGGCTATGTGCCCCCCGTTATCTTTGCAGGAAGGGCGCGGGCATGGGCCGGTTGATCGGGGCAGGGATTTTCGGGATCGTCGGCGTGGCGATCCTCATGTCGCTGGGATTCTGGCAACTTCGGCGGCTGGAGTGGAAGCTGGATCTGATCGCCCATGTCGAATCGCGCGTGCATGAGGCGCCGATCCCGTTGCCCGTGGCGCCGGACCCGGCGACAGACCGCTTCCAGCCCGTTACCGTGGCCGGGCGTTTCACCGGCGAGGCGGTGCATGTCCTTTCCAGCATCGAAGGGATCGGCCCCGGAAGTCGCGTGATCGCGGTGCTGCAAACGCCGGATGACCGCCGCGTTCTGGTGGACCGCGGGTTCCTGCCCGAGGCCGCGCGCACGGGGTATGACCTGACCGCCGACACGGCCAGCGTGACCGGCAACCTCGACTGGCCCGCCGACAGCGACAGCTACACGCCGGCGCCCGATCTGGACCATGGGCTGTGGTTCTCGCGCGAGGCTGCGCCGATCGCCCGGGCGCTGAACGCCGAGCCGTTCCTGATCGTCGCCAGTCACGACAGCGCCGCCGCGCCCCCCCTGGTCACGGTGCCGATCAGCACCGCGATCTTCCGCAACGATCACCTGGAATATGCGATCACCTGGTTTCTGCTCGCCGCGGTCTGGGCGGTGATGACATTCGCCCTGCTGTGGCGTATCCAGCGCAGCAAGGCTTGAGGACTTCCGATGCACTATATCTCGACCCGGGGCAGCGCGCCCGTTCTGACCTTCGAACAGGCGATGCTCACGGGCCTGGCCCGCGATGGCGGTCTGTATGTGCCCGAAACCGTGCCGCAATTCTCGCCCGACGAGATCGCGGCGCTGGCCGGGTTGCCGTATGAGGAGATCGCCTTCAAGGTGATCCGCCCCTTCATCGGGCAGACCTTTGACGACACGCATCTCGAGAAGCTGATCGAACGCGCCTACCAGGGTTTTGGCCATGCCGCGCGGGCGCCCTTGAAGCAATTGGCCCCCAACCA
Source organism: Rhodobacter sp. (assembly GCA_020637555.1). Classification (GTDB taxonomy): domain Bacteria; phylum Pseudomonadota; class Alphaproteobacteria; order Rhodobacterales; family Rhodobacteraceae; genus Pararhodobacter. The sequence continues at coordinate 403,794 of JACKKF010000004.1, forward strand.
TTTCCTGCTGGAACTGTTCCACGGTCCGACGCTGGCATTCAAGGACTTTGCCATGCAGTTGATCGGCCAGTTCTTCCAGGCCTCGCTGGATCGGTCAGGCGAGCGGGTCACCATCGTGGGCGCGACCTCGGGGGATACCGGCTCGGCCGCGATCGAGGCGTTTCGCGGGCTGCCCAATGTCGATGTGTTCATCCTGTTCCCGCATGGCCGCGTGAGCGAGGTCCAGCGCCGCCAGATGACCACCCCCGACGACGCCAATGTCCATGCCATCGCGGTGGACGGCGATTTCGATACCTGCCAGGCCCTGCTCAAGGACATGTTCAACGATTTCGCGTTCCGTGACCGGGTGCGGCTGGCGGGGGTGAACAGCATCAACTGGGCCCGGGTGCTGGCGCAGGTGGTCTATTATTTCAGCGCCGCGACCAGCCTTGGCGCGCCGCATCGCGCGGTGGATTTCACCGTGCCCACCGGCAATTTCGGCGACATATTCGCCGGCTATATCGCGCGCCGGATGGGGCTGCCCATCGGCAAGCTGGTGATCGCCACCAACCAGAACGACATCCTGCATCGCTGCCTGACAACCGGCATCTACCGGACCGAGGGGGTCCTGCCGTCGATCTCGCCGTCGATGGATATTCAGGTCAGCTCGAATTTCGAACGCGCGGTGTTCGATGCCTATGGCCGCGACGGCAAGGCGGTGGCGCAGCTCATGGACGACTTGAAGGCAACCGGCGCCTTCACCGTGTCGCAGGGCGCGCTTCAGGCCCTGCGCGAGGTGTTCGATTCGGGCTGCGTCAGCGAAAAGGAAACCTCGGCCACGATTTCGGCCACGCTTGCGGCCTCGGCCGAGCTGATCTGCCCGCATACCGCCGTCGGCGTCGCCGTGGCCGAGGATCACATGGGCACGAACCCGATGGTCACGCTGGCCACCGCCCACCCCGCCAAGTTCCCCGATGCGGTCCAGGGGGCCACGGGGTTGCGCCCGCCGCTGCCGCCGCGCATGGCCGATCTGTTCGACCGGCCCGAACGGGTGACACGCATGACCAACGACCGCGCGGCGCTGCAGGCGCTGATCCTCGAACGGACGGGGGCGTGATGCACCGCGTCACCACGCTGCCGAACGGCTTTCGCATCGTCACCGAACCCATGCCCGGGCTGGCCTCGGCCGCGGTGGGCATTTGGGTGACGGCCGGCGCCCGCCACGAACAGGCGGAACAGAATGGCATCGCGCATTTCCTGGAACACATGGCGTTCAAGGGCACGGCGCGCCGCACCGCGCTGCAGATCGCCGAGGAGATCGAGGACGTCGGCGGATATATCAACGCCTATACCTCGCGCGAGATGACGGCCTATTACGCGCGCGTGCTGGAAGCCGACGTGCCGCTGGCGCTGGATGTGATCGCCGACATCGTGCTGAATCCCGCGTTCGACACCCGCGAAATCGAGGTCGAGCGCCATGTCATCCTGCAGGAAATCGGTCAGGCCGCCGATACGCCCGATGATGTGATCTTTGACTGGCTGCAAGAGGCGAGCTATCCCGATCAGCCCCTGGGGCGCCCCATTCTGGGCCCGGCGGATCGCATCGCGCGCTATGACGCGGGCGACCTCAGGCGTTTCGTGACCGGGCACTATGGGCCGGGGCAGATGATTCTGGCCGCCTCGGGCGCGGTGCAGCACGACATGCTGGTCACCCTGGCCGAGGCGCTTTTTGGCCATCTGCCCACGCTGATCATGCCGCCGGCCGCCCCGGCGCAGTTTCACATCAACGAACGGCGCGAGGTGAAGGACCTGGAACAGGCGCATGTCGCGCTGGCCTTCGAGGGGCCCGCGTTTCGCGATCCCGACCTGTTCACCGCGCAGATCTACGCGGCGGCGATGGGGGGGGGCATGTCCTCGCGCCTGTTCCAGAAGCTGCGCGAGGAACGCGGTCTGTGCTATACCACCTTTGCCCAGGCAGGGGCCCATGACGACACGGGCGCGATCACCATCTATGCGGGCACCGGCGAGGAAGACCTGGCGGAACTGGCAACGCTGACCATCGACGAGATGAAACGCGCTGCCACGGATCTGAGCGAGACCGAGATCGCCCGCGCCCGCACGCAGATGAAGGCGGGGCTGCTCATGGGGCTGGAAAGTCCATCGAGCCGGGCCGAGCGTCTGGCGCGCCTGCTGGCGATCTGGGACCGGGTGCCGGATCTCGAGGAAACCATCCAGAAGATCGACGCCGTGGATCTGCCCTCGATCCGGGCCTATGCCGAGAAACTGGTGACCGAGGCCCGCGTCAGCATGGCGCTTTATGGCCCGGTGGCAGGCGCCCCCTCACTGGAGGCGCTGCGCGAAAGGCTGGTGGCGTGATGGGCGGTTTCCTGCTGGCCCCCAAGCGGAAGTTCCGGCTGGAAACCGAACGTATGGTCCTGCGCCTGCCAGAACATGCCGATTATCGCGGATGGTCGGCCTTGCGCGCGGCGTCCGCCGCGTTTCTCACGCCCTGGGAGCCGACCTGGGCCGAGGATCACCTCTATCGCAGGGCCTTTACCGGCCGGGTGCAATGGGCCCAGCGGGTGCGCACACAGGGCACGGGGCTGCCCCTGTTCCTGATCCGCCGGCAGGACAGCCAGCTTCTGGGTGCGATCACCCTGGACAACATCCGCCGCGGTCCCGCGCAATCGGGAACGGTGGGGTATTGGATCGGCCAGCCCTTTGCCCGCAATGGCTATATGCGCGAGGCGCTGCGCGCCCTGGTGCATCATGCCTTCAGTGAACTGGACCTGTCGCGGATCGAGGCCGCCTGCCTGCCCGAGAATGCCGCCTCGCGCGCAGTGCTTGAGAAATCGGGCTTCAAGTATGAGGGCGTCGCGCAAAGCTATCTGCAGATCAACGGCCGCTGGCGCAATCATGTGCTCTACGCCAACCTCAGGGGCGACCGGCGGGGACGCACGGATGTCGGATGACCCGGTGCACGTCGCCCTGCTGCGTGGCGTCAATGTCGGTGCCCGGCGCAAGTTGCCGATGGCCGATCTGCGCGCGATCCTGACAGCACTGGGCTGCGAGGCCGTGCGCACCCATATCCAGAGCGGCAACGCCGTCTTTCGCGCGCCGCCGGGGGATTGGGGCGTGCGCATCGCGCAGGCGATCGGTGCGCGGTTTCCCTTCACGCCGCAGGTGATGGTGGTCACGCGCCCGGCTTTCGACGCGATCGTGTCGGCCAATCCCTTTGCCGACAAGGACCCCGGCCGCGTGCAGATCGGGGTCCTGGGCGCGCCATCGGCCACCAATCCCGCCGCGCTTTCGGCGCTGGCCGCACCGGACGAGTCGCTGGCATTGACCGAGGCCGCCTTTTACCTGCACGCTCCGTCCGGAATCGGACGTTCGGTTCTGGCGTCCCGGGCCGAGCGTCTGCTTGACGTGCCGATGACCATGCGCAACGCCCGGGTTGCCGCGGCCATCGCCGCCCTGGCGCATGAGGTCTGACATGCTCAATCCCTGCGATGCCGCCTTTCTGACCGCCCTGGAAACCCAGTTGCCCCCGGGAACGCTGCGGCCGCCCGAGGACCGCTATCTGACCGAATTGCGCGGCCGGATGCAGGGTCAGGCCGGCGCGGTGGCGCGCCCGGCCTCCAGCGCCGAGGTATCGGTCATCCTGCGCGCGGCACATGGCGCGCGGGTCGGTGTGGTGCCCTATGCGGGCGGCACCGGGCTGGTCGGCGGGCAGGTGATGCCGGACGGGGCGCTGCCCCTGATCCTGTCGGTCGAACGCATGACGCGCCTGCACGATGTCGATACCGCCGGCAATGTCCTGGTGGCCGAGGCCGGCGCCATCCTCGCCGATGTGCAGGCCCATGCGGACCGCGCGGGGCGGCAGTTTCCGATGGCGCTGGGCAGTCAGGGGTCGGCCCGGATCGGTGGTCTGCTGGGCACCAACGCCGGGGGGGCGAACGTGTTGCGCTGGGGCATGATGCGCGACCTGTGCCTGGGGGTCGAGGCGGTGCTGGCCGATGGCTCGCTGGTCGGCGGGTTGAAGCGGTTGCGCAAGAACAACATGGGCTATGATCTGCGCCACCTGCTGATCGGTTCAGAGGGTACTTTGGGGGTCATCACCGCGGCGGCCCTGCGCCTGTTCCCGCAACCGGCCCGAACGGGTGCGGCGCTGCTGGCCGTTCCGTCGCCGCACGCCGCGCTGGATCTGCTGTCGCTGGCGCAGGACCGGCTGGGCGAGGGGGTTTCGGCCTTTGAACTGATCGGCGGGCAGGGGCCGCGCTTTGTCGCCCGTCACCTGCCGCAGATCCGCCAGCCCTTTGCCGATCCGCCGGACTGGTCGGTGCTGATCGACCTCGGTCTGGTTGCCGCGCTGGACCCCGAGCGGGAATTGACGGCCCTGTTCGAGGCCGCGCTGGATCAGGGGCTGGTGCGCGATGGTGTCATTGCCAGCAACGCGGCGCAGCGCGCGCAATTCTGGGCGTTTCGCGAGGCCATCCCCGAGGCGAACCGCGCCGTCGGCGCGATCGCGAGCCATGATGTCGCGGTGCCGCTGACCGCCCTGCCGCAGTTCATCGCCCGGGCGGATGCGGCGCTGGGCGCGCTGGGCGACATGCGGATCAACTGCTTTGGCCATGTCGGCGACGGCAACCTGCACTATAACGTGTTTCCCGCGGCGGGGCGGGTGCGCGACGATTACGACAGCTTGCGGCCGCTGATCAGTCAGACCGTTCACGCGCTGGTTTCCGATCTTGGCGGCTCGATCAGTGCGGAACACGGGATCGGCCGGCTGAAGACCGGCGACCTGGTGCGGTATGGGGATGCCGCGGGTCTTGCGGCGATGCGGGCGATCAAGGCGGCGCTCGATCCCGCGGGCATTCTCAATCCGGGCGCCGTGCTGGGATAGGCGCGCGCAGTCGCTCCCACCCGCCCACCCGCCGCTCCTGCGCGCGCCCGCGTGTCATGGCGGCGGTGCGCGCGGTGGCGGAGGGGAAGTGCGTATTTTCGACAAGGTGAGGGGCGCGGTCATCCCTGGACCGGTGGCATTCGCGGGCGTTCGCAGATGCATTTGAACTCATCCCCCCAGCATGTTAGGGGCGATTCCAGCGTTCGGCACCGGGAGGACGGGGTGGATCTGAGTCAGGAAGAGCCCGCCGACTGGTGGGAGGTCGAGGCGCTATACGACCTGTGCTTTGCCCCTGGCCGCACTGCGCTATCCTCGTATCGGCTGCGCGATGACGTGCCTCCGGTCGCGCAATTGTGCCTGTGCCTGTGGGATGAATCGGACGCGCTTGCCGGCGTGATCCGCTATTGGCCCATTCGGGTTGGCGGGCAGTCCGCGCTGCTGCTGGGACCGGTTGCCGTGCATCCGACGCGCCAGGGCGAGGGGCTGGCCGGGCTGCTGATCCGTGAATCGCTGAAGCGCGCGCGCGCGGCCGGGTGGGCGCGCGTGATGCTGGTGGGCGATTATCCCTATTATCGGCGCTTTGGCTTTGAAAAGCTGGAAGGCGTGCAGATGCCGCCGCCGACGAACCCCGACCGGGTGCTGGGCCTTTCCCTGACACCGGGTGCCTGGACTGGCGTGTCCGGCATGGTCACCCGCGCCACGCCGCAAGCCGCGGGCCATAAGGATGCGACGGATCCCTAGGCGCCCGGGCCCTGGTTCGCCATGTCCTGGTTCGCCGGGGGCAGGCTGCGGACATAATCCACGATCGCCGGGCGAAGCCGGTCTTCACCCTTGCGCTTGGCCGCGGCGATGATCTCGGCGACCTCGTCCAGATTCGCGCGCAGGATCAGATCCTTGACCGGACCGATGGCCGCGGGGCGCATCGAGAGGGTGCGCAGCCCGGCGCCGGCAAAGGCCAGGGCCTCGATCGGGCGGCCGGCGTCCTCGCCACAGAACGAAAGATGCGTGCCCGCGTCGGCACAGCGTTTCACGATCTTCTGGATGAAGGTCACGAAGCTGAGGGACAGGGTGTCGTAGCGGCGGCGCACCAGTTCGTTCTCGCGGTCGGCAGCAAAGAAGAACTGTTTCAGATCGTTGCCACCGATCGAGATGAAATCGGCCATGCGGAAGAAGCCGTCCGGCGCAAAGGCCAGGCTGGGCGTTTCCAGCATTGCGCCCACTTCCAGCCGTTCGGGCAGCGGGTGGCCCAGATGGGCCTCGCGTTCGATCTCGCGCAGCAGGATCTCGCGCGCGGCGGCGAATTCGGACATCTCGCTGACCAGCGGGAACATCACCGTCAGCGGCCGGCCGGCATGGGCGCGGATCAGCGCCTGCAACTGCATCCGCATCACGCCCTTCTTGTCCAGCCCGACCCTGACGGCGCGCCAGCCCATCGCGGGGTTCGGTTCCTCGGGGCGGTTCATGTAGGGCATGACCTTGTCCGAGCCGATGTCCAGCGTGCGAAAGGCCACGCGGCGCCCCTCGGCGGCCTTGAGCACGCGGGCGTAAAGCGCGGCCAGATCGGACCGGCGCGGCATGGAGTTGCGCAACAGGAACTGCAGTTCGGTGCGGAACAGGCCCACGCCCTCGGCGCCCGATCCCATCAGCGAGGGCAGATCGGCCATGATGCCGGCGTTCATGTGCAGCGCGACGCGCGCACCGCAGCGGGCCACCGCCGGGCGGTCGCGCAGCGCGGCGAAGCGGGCGGCGGCCTGGGTCTGCATGACGATCTTGTCGCGAAAGGCCGAGGCCACGCTTTCGTCGGGCCGCAGATGAACCACGCCCTCGTCGGCATCGACGATGATCGCGTCACCGTTGAGGGCCTCGGTCGTGACGCCCTCGGCGTGAACCACCAGGGGGATCGCCAGCGCGCGCGCGACCACCGCGGCATGGGACCCGACCGAGCCTTCCTCGAGCACCACCCCGCGCAACTGCTTGCCATATTCCAGCAATTCGCCCGGGCCGATGTTGCGGGCCACCAGGATCGGCCGGTCGGGCAGGGTCGCGCCGGTGTCGTTGCCCTGACCGGTCAGGATGCGCAACAGACGATTCGACAGATCGTCGAGGTCGTGCAGGCGGTCGCGCAGATAGGGGTCGGGCGCCTGTTGCAGGCGCGCGCGGGCCTCGGACTGTTCCTTTTCCACCGCGGCTTCGGCTGACAGGCCGCTTTCGATGGATTGTTCCATGCGCCTGAGCCAGCCGCGCGAATTGGCGAACATGCGATAGGCTTCCAGGATGTCGCGCTGTTCCTTGTCCACATCGGCGGTCGTTTCCAGCAGGTCGTCCACCGATCCGCGCAACCGGGTCATGGCGGCGCGCAGGCGTTCGGCCTCGGCGATGGGGTCGTCGTTGACCAGGTTTGTCACCACGACGCGCGGCTCGTGCAGCCAGACCTGTCCCTCGGCGGTGCCTTCCTGGCCCGACCCGGCGCGGATCATCACCGGGTGCTTGTGCAATGAGGCGATGGCCGTGTCGTCGCTGACGAAGGCGCCAAGTTCCGTCATCTCGGCCAGCACCATCGCCACCACATCGAGACCATAGACCTCGTCGTCGGAATAGGCCCGGGCCTCGCGCGATTGCACGACCAGAACGCCCAGCTTTTCGCCCAGGCGCTGGATCGGCACGCCGAGGAAGCTGGAATAGATTTCCTCGCCGGTTTCGGGCATGTAGCGGAAGCCGCGTTCGCCCGGTGCATTGGCGGTGTTCACCGCGGTCGCGGTCCGGGCTACACGCCCGACCAGCCCCTCGCCCAGCCGCATCCGGGTGCGGTGCACCGACTCGGGCTTCAGGCCGCGCGTGGCGCAGAGTTCCAGCGTATCGCGGTCGCGGAACAGATAGATCGAGCACACATCCGTGCGCATCGAATCCGCGATCAGCCCGGTGATGCGATCCAGCCGTTCCTGTCCCTCACCCGGCTCGGCCAGGGTATCGCGCAAGCGGCGCAGCAGTCGGCGGCTTTCGCTTTCGCTACGATCCTGCATTCGGGCGGGTATCCTGACCTGACGGTTTCGGGGTCTTTACGGGCGGGGGTTAGGGGGTTGAGGCCAGTGAACCTTAGAACAACATGCGGCCGAAGGGAAACAGCTTTGCGACGGCCACGCGGGACGCGCCGGGTTGAAACGGGCAGTGCTGCAAAAGCGGGCACCCGGTGCGCGGGTGCCCCGGGGCCTGGTCAGACCGCGGATTCCAGCGCAAAGGCGTCGTGCAGGGTCTGCACCGCAAGTTCCATGTATTTGCGGTCGATCAGCACCGAGATCTTGATCTCCGAGGTCGAGATGACCTTGATGTTGATGTTCTCGGCCGAGAGCGCCTTGAACATGCGTGCCGCAACGCCGGCGTGGCTGCGCATCCCGATGCCGACAACCGACACCTTGCTGACATCGGTGTCGATGATCAGTTCGTCATACTTGATCTTGCCGGCGGCCTTGGCCTCTTCCATGGCGCGGGTCGCCAGTTTCACCTGATCGACCGGGCAGGAAAAGGTCATGTCGGTGACCGCGCCGCTATGGGCCGCGTCATAGTCCTTTTCGCTGATGTTCTGCACGATCATGTCCACGTTCACGCCCGCGTCGGCCAGCGGGCCGAAGATTGCCGCGGCGATGCCGGGGCGGTCCTCGATGGTGAAGAGGGTGATCTTGGCCTCGTCGCGCGAATGGGCGACGCCAGAGACGACTTTCGATTCCATGATTTCCTCCTCGTCGCAGACCAGGGTCCCGGACGTTTCATCGGTTTCGTCGAACGAAGACAGCACCCGCAGGCGCACCTTGTAGCGCATCGCCAGTTCGACGGATCGGGTTTGCAGGACCTTGGCGCCCAGCGACGCCAGTTCCAGCATTTCCTCGTAGCTGATCTTGTCCAGCTTGCGCGCCTTGGACGTGATGCGCGGGTCGGTGGTATAGACGCCGTCCACGTCGGTGTAGATGTCGCAGCGTTCCGCGTCGAAGGCCGCGGCAAAGGCGACCGCGGTGGTATCGCTGCCACCGCGCCCCAGCGTCGTGATCCGGTGTTCATGGCTCACGCCCTGGAAGCCCGCGACCACGGCGACCTTGAAGCCCTCGGCGAATTTCGAATCCAGGTTCTCGCGCGGGATCGACACGAACCGCGCCGATCCATGGGCCGATGTCGTGTTGATCGGCACCTGCCAGCCCTGCCAACTGCGGGCGGGCACGCCCATCTCCTGCAGGCGCAGCGCCATGAGGCCGGCGGTCACGTTCTCGCCCGAGGATACGACCGCATCGTATTCGCGCGCGTCATAGAAGCCCGAGGTGTCGTTGACCCATTTGACCAGTTCGTTCGTCTTTCCGGCCATGGCCGAGACGATGACGATCACGTCATAGCCGCGCTCGACCTCGCGCTTCACCTTCTCGGCCGCATTCGCGATCCGATCCAGGTCGGCGACCGAGGTGCCGCCGAATTTCATCACCAGAATCGGCATACGGGTCCCCCGCTCCTGCGCCCGAGCACCCCGCGTGCGGCGCGCGCCCCTCTTAATCGCGGGGGCGGGGTCACGCAAGGGGCGGCGGTCGCCGGACCGGGGCCGTGGCGCCTATTGGTTCGGGGTCAGGGTATAGGGCGACTGCGCGACCGGGCTGTCGCCGCTGACGCCGGCCACGCCGGCGATGGCGACCGCCACCGCGATGCCCGCGGCCGCCGCGCCTGCGGTCACCCAGTCAAAGCCGCTGTCACCGTGCCGCGCCTGTGGCACCTGTTGGGGAACGGTGTTTCGCATCTTGGCCTCCTTTCGATGCCGGAACGGGGTCTGTTGCCGTTCAGGAAACGCCGCGACTGTGGCGCCGAGATGGAGGAATTGCGGAAAAACCGGTGCAGACCGTCGGGATCAGTTCGTGCGCGCCTTGCCGACAAAGGGCAGGGGCGCGACGGGCACCCCCTCGTCCACCAGCGCGCGGGCGTCTTCGAGACGGGCCTCGCCCCAGATCGGGCGTTCGGGGGCTTCACCCAGGTGCATCGCGCGGGCTTGTGTGGCAAAATCGGTGCCGACATAGTCCGAGGTCGCCTCGACATGCTTGCGCAGGGCGGCCAGCCGCTCCTCGATCGCGGACGCGGGCGTGGCCAGCGGCTGGGGATCGGATTCAGCCGTGGCGACCGAGGGGGCCATCAGCGCCTTGTCCACCTGCGTGCTGCCGCACTGGGCGCAGGCCAGGTGCCCCGCCTTGCGCAGGCTGTCAAAGGCCGAGGTCGAGCCGAACCAGCTCTCGAACTCGTGTCCCTGGTCGCATTTCAGGCGGTAGCGGATCATTGCAGGCCGGGCTCATCGCGGAAACGGTCCCATCCAATGTAATCCCTGCCCGGGCCGCCGCAAGAGCAAGCGATCCCCTTGCCCCCCGGGAACCGCCCCTGCCCATCTTTGTGCTGCAAATATCCCGGGGGTCCGGGGGCTGGCCCCCGGCGCGGGCCATCGGCGGACCGGCCCGGCCATGCGATTCGGGTTGCATCCTTGCAGGCCCCGCGTCAGCCTGCGACCGAACGGACAGGAGACCCCGCCATGACCATTCCCCAGCGCCTGCAGGATTTTGCCGCCGATCTGACCGCGATCCGCCGTGACCTGCACGAACATCCCGAACTGGGATTCCAGGAGGTCCGCACCGCGGGCATCGTCGCCGCCGAACTCGAACGGTTGGGCATCGAGGTCACGCGCGGACTGGGCAAGACCGGCGTTGTCGGCGTGCTCAGGGGCAAGCGCCCGGGGCGGACCATCGGCCTGCGCGCCGACATGGACGCGCTGCCGATCCATGAACAGACGAACCTGCCCTATGCGTCGAAGAATCCCGGCGTGATGCATGCCTGCGGCCATGATGCCCATACCACGATGCTGCTGGGGGCCGCGCGGTATCTGGCCGAGGATCCCGATTTCGCCGGCACGGCGGTGTTCATCTTCCAGCCGGCCGAGGAAGGTCTGGGCGGTGCCCGTGCGATGATCGCCGACGGGCTGTTCGACCGCTTCCCCTGCGACGAGGTCTATACCTTGCACAATTCGCCCTATCAGGCGCCGGGCGTGATCGGCGTGACGCCGGGGCCGGCGCTTGCGGGGGCGAATTTCTTTGACATCACCATCACCGCAAAGGGCTGTCACGCGGCCTCGCCGGAAACCGGGATCGACAGTCTGGTGATCGCCGCCTCGCTGGTCGGGCAGATCCAGACCATCGTTTCGCGCAACATCAAGCCGACGGATCCCGTGGTGGTGTCGGTCACGCAGTTCCACGCGGGCGCTGCCTATAACGTCATCCCCGAGGTCGCCACGCTGGCCGGCACCGTGCGCTATTTCAACCGCGACGCGGCGGCGCAGGTGACCCGGCGGATGCAGGCGCTGTGCGATGGCACGGCGGCGGCCTACGGGATCGAGGTCAAGCTGGACATGCGCAATGTCTTTGACGTGCTCGAGAACGACCCCACCTTGTCGCAGCATGTGCTTGCGGTTGCGCAAGAACTGGTGGGCGACAAGGCGGAACTGCGGACCGAGCGCGTCATGGGGTCGGAAGATTTCGCCGACATGGCGCAGATCGTTCCAGGTGTGCAATGCACCATCGGCCACGGCATCGGTCCGGCCCTGCACAACCCGGGCTTCAGCTTTGACGATGCCTATCTGACGCTGGGGTCGGCCTATTACATCCGAATGGTGGAAACGCGCGGGGCGGCGTGATGGCGGTTCAACGGGCGCAGGCCAACGGCATCACCCTGGCGTATGAGGATCGCGGCCCGCGCGACGGTGTGCCCCTGGTCCTGATCCGCGGGCAGGGCAGCCAGATGGCACACTGGCCGGATGCGCTGATCGACGGGTTCGTGGCCCGGGGGTTTCGCGTGGTGATCTTCGACAATCGCGACGTGGGCCTGTCGCAGCGGTGCCCCGTGGCCGGTGTCCCCGCCACGGCCGAGGCGATCCTGGACAGTCTGCGGCGCGGTGCGGCACATCCCGCGCCCTATGGCATCGGCGATCTTGCGCGGGACGTGACCGGGCTCATGGATGCGCTGGGGATCGCGCGGGCGCATGTGTTCGGCATCTCGATGGGCGGCATGGTGCTGCAACAGGTCATGCTGGACGCGCCCGACCGGCTGATGTCGGCCACCATTGTCATGTCGTCCTGCCGCCCCGCGACCGAGCGGGGCGCGGGCGGGCAGGCCGCCCTTCTGGCCCGGGCCGAGGCCCTTCTGGTCAAGCCCCGCAGCAGGGCCGCGTATCTGGACGCCCAGGTCGACGAGCATCGCCGATGGGGCAGCCCGGGCTATCCCATGTCCGAGGGCGACATCCGCGCCATGGCGGCGATCGCCTATGACCGCGGTGTCGATGCCGAGGGGATGAACCGGCAGGTTCTGGCGCTGGCCGACGCCCCCGATCGCCGCCCGGCGCTGGCGCAGGTCCATGTCCCCTGCCTGGTCATCCATGGCGAGGACGATACGCTGGTGCCGCTGGACCTGGGCCGCGAGATCGCCGCGACGATCCCGGGCGCGGACTTTCATGCCGTGCCCGGCATGGGGCATATCATCACCCCGGCGCTGGCGCCGTTGATCGTGACGACGGTGTCCGCGTTCATCGATGCCCTGGCCTAGGCCGCAAGCTGCACGATCACCGCGCCCGCCGCGATCATCGCCATCAGCGCGACGCGGCGCGGGCCGGTGTGTTCTCCCAGCATCAGCCAGCCGATCAGCGCCGAGAACACCGTCGATGTCTCGCGCAGAACCGCCGCCTGGCCAACCGGTCCCAGCCGCGTCGCCAGCATGATGCCGCCAAAGCTGGCAAAGGCGACGATCGCGCCGATGAACCCGCGTTTCAGCAGGTGGGCCAGATCGGCGCGCGGCATGGCGGCCAGCCGGCGCGCATTGACCACCGGCATGAACAGGCTGTCGATGACAAAGAACCACACCAGAAAGGTGAACGGGTTTTCCGTCGCGCGGATGCCATAGGCGTCATAGGTCGTGTAAAGCGCGACCATCGCCCCGGTCGCCACCGCAAATCCCAGCGCCGGTACCAGGCGGTCGCGGCCAACCGTCAGCTTGCGCAGGTTGTAGAGCGCCAGGCCGTAGATCCCCGTCAGCAGCACGGCCACGCCAACCCATTGCCAGGCATTGAAGTGCTCGCCAAAGATCAGTCCGGCGCCCAGCACCGCGAACAGGGGGCCGGTGCCGCGAACGACGGGATAGACCACGGTATAGGCGCCGCGGGTATAGGTCATCGCCTGAAGGATCTTGTAGACCGTGTGGATCACCCAGGCGCCTGCGAAGATCAGCCACAGGTGCGGTTCGGGCCAGGGCACCAGTGTCAGCGCGACGGGCATGGCCAGCACGAAGATCACCATGTCGATGCCGGCGCGGGACAGCCAGGGGTCGTGGCGGCCTTTTTGCAGCGCACCGAAGATCGCGTGCAGCACCGCAGCCGCCAGGGCGAACCCCATGGACAGGTAAAGCCCGGTCTGCGTGCCTTCCTGCGAAATCAGCCAATTGCTCATGGGGGCCTGCGGCAGCGGAGGCGGGGGGGTGCGGGCCGCGGATCCGACGCGGCCGTCCCCCGGACCATCCGGGACAAGGGGTTGGTCAGTCTGCGCCGGTCAGCGCGCGGGCAAAGTCCTGCGGATCAAACGGGGACAGATCGTCGATCTGTTCGCCCACGCCGATCGCGTGAATGGGCAGGCCAAATCGGTCGGCCAGCGCCACCAGCACCCCGCCGCGCGCCGTGCCGTCCAGCTTTGTCATGATCAGCCCGGTGACATCGGCCATCTGGCGGAACACCTCGACCTGGTTCAGGGCGTTCTGACCGGTCGTCGCATCCAGCACCAGAAGGGTGTTGTGCGGCGCGCTGGGGTCCTTCTTGCGGATCACGCGGACGATCTTGGCCAGTTCCTCCATCAGGTCGGCCCGGTTCTGCAGCCGCCCGGCGGTGTCGATCATCAGCAGATCGGCGCCTTCGGACTGAGCGCGGGTCAGCGCATCGAATGCCAGCGAGGCCGGGTCCGACCCTTCGGGCGCGGTCATGACCGGAACGCCGGCGCGCTGGCCCCAGACCTGAAGCTGTTCAACCGCCGCCGCGCGAAAGGTATCGCCGGCGGCGATGATGACCGATTTGCCCGCGGCACGAAACTGCGATGCCAGCTTGCCGATCGTGGTGGTCTTGCCGGCGCCGTTCACCCCTACCACCAGCACGACCTGCGGGCGTTTGGGATAGATCGGCATCGGTCGCGCGACCGGGTCCATGATGCGGGCCACCTCGGCCGCGAGGGCGTCCTTGATCTCGACGGTGCTGACCTTCTTGCCGAAACGGGTGGCGGCGATGTTCGCGGTGACCTTGAGCGCGGTATCGACCCCGAGATCGGCCTGGACCAGCAGGTCCTCGAGGTCCTCGATCATGGCATCGTCCATCGTGCGGCGCGGCGCGTCCGAACGCCCGGTCAGGCGCGACAGCAGGCCCGGTCTTGACGGTTCGGGCGCGGTCGTGGCGGCCGCGGGGGATTGCGAGGGGGACTGCGGTTCGGGATCGGCCGCGACCAGCGCGTCCAGCCCTTCGTCCAGCTTCGAGGACGAGCGGAACATCCGTTCCTTGAGTTTGCCGAAAAAGGACATGGGGCCTCCGCGCCGGTTGGGCCTTTGTTTACCCCTTGCAAGTAGCCTGTGCGGGCCGTGGATGGAAGGGGCGGCAGCCTCTTCTGTGTTCGCGGGGCTTGCGGTATCCTCACGCCATGCGCCTTTATGCCTTTGCCTTCGCCACGCTCCTGCCCGCCGTCCTGTTGACGGCCGGGGTGATCTGGGGCGGCGTCTGGATCTGGTTGGCGCCGCTCTCGGTCGGTGCGCTGTGGCTGGCGATGGACCCGTTCGCCGTGCTGGCCCCGGGCGGGGGGGACTTCCCGTCGGGCGACGGTCTGCTGGCGCTGACCGGGGTGCTGCAACTGGTGTTGCTGCCGGTGGCGATCTGGGCCTTGACTGGGCGGTTGCACGGCGGCGAGTGGCTGGCCGGGGTGATCGGGTTCGGCCTGTATTTCGGACAGGTCGGCAACCCGGCGGCGCATGAACTGATCCACCGCGCCGACCGACGCCTGATGCGGCTGGGGGTGGCGGTCTATGTGGCCTTTCTGTTCGGGCACCATGTCTCGGCGCATCGGCTGGTGCATCACGTCCATGTCGCCACGCCCGACGATCCCAATTCCGCCCGGCGCGGTCAGGGCTATTGGCGGTTCCTGCCGCGCGCGTGGATCGGCAGCTTCCGGGCCGGGCTGGCGGCCGAACGCGCGCTTTCGGCGCGCGCGTCAGGACGGCGGCGCAATCCCTACGCCGTGTATCTGGGCGGGGCGGCGGCGCTGATGGCCGGCACGCTGGGGGTGTTCGGGCTGGCCGGGCTTGGGGTCTATCTGCTGCTGGCTTCGCATATCCAGGCGCAGCTTCTTCTGTCGGACTATGTGCAGCACTACGGGCTCAGGCGGGCGCGGCTGGCCGAGGGCCGGTATGAGCCGGTCGGCGCCGGCCATTCGTGGAACGCGGCCGGGTGGTATTCCTCGGCCGTGACGCTGAACGCACCGCGCCATTCGGATCACCACGCGCATCCGGCGCGGCCCTATCCCCGGCTGATCCTGCCCCAGGGCGCGCCGATGCTGCCCGCGCCCCTGCCCGCGATGGCGGTTCTGGCCCTGGTCCCGCCGCTGTGGCGGCGCGTCATGGACCCGCGCCTGGCATCGCTGGGCGCGGATCGGGCCGCGGGACGACTCGCGGCAACGTGACGCCCGGGCGGCTGGCCCCGTGGCGCGTGCTCTGGCACAGTGGCGCATGACGCGATCGACGGGCGCAACCCGGCTGACGCGGACCGGAACGCTTACTGGAGGTGCCGATGCGATCCATCCCCCTCGCCGCGCTGGTGCTTGCCGTTGCGCTGCCTGCCCTCGCGCAGGAGCAATCCAAACCGGACACGGCGCCCCAGGCCACGCCCTCGGCCCCGGCCATGACGGCCGACGAGTTCGACGCCTACACCCTGGGCCGCACCCTGAGCTATGCGTTCCAGGGCACGCCTTACGGTGTCGAACAATACCTGCCGGACCGCCATGTGCGCTGGGCCTTCAACGGTGACGACTGCCAGGACGGCACCTGGTACGAACGCAACGGCAACATCTGCTTTGTCTACGAGAACGCACCCGGCAACGAACAGTGCTGGCGCTTCTACCGCTCTGGCGACGGGATGCGCGGCGTGTTCCAGGGACCCGACGGCCCCGGCACCGAATTGTACGAGGTGCAGCAGAACGACCGGCCGATGGCCTGCCTGGGCCCGGGGGTGGGCGTCTGAACGGTGGGCCCCTGACGGGGGGCGTCAGCCCCCGGTCACCGCAACCACCGCCAGGCAATCGCCGATCTGGATCAGCCCCGGGAAATGCCGCGCGGCCAGCACACCGCCGCGCTGGGCGCGGATGATGTCAGGCGCGGCGCCGCTGCGATCGGCGGCCCAGATGCGCGCCAGGGGATCGCCGGGCGCCACGGTTTCCCCCAGATCGACCATCGGTTCATAGAGGCCCGCTGCCGGGGCAACGTGATAGCAATCGTCGTCCGGCATATCCAGCATGACGCTGTCGCCCCCCTCGACCGTGCCGGCCAGAATGCCGGCATGGATCAGCACGTTCCTGAGCCCCCGACGCGCGATCCGCGCGGATCGCGCGGTCAGGCTGCCGCCGCCGCCCAGTTCGGTGGTGACGAACACCTTGCCCTGCTGTTCGACGGCGGTGTCATACATGCCGACGGCGTCGATTTCGCGCAGCATCAGCGTATAGGGGGCGTTGAACGCCTGCGCCGCGGCAACGCAGGCCGCCTGCTGGCCGGCGTCGTCCAGGTAGTGCGCGCAGGCGAAGGGCAGGAAATCCAGCGTCTTGCCGCCCGAGTGGAAATCGACCACCAGATCCGCCATGGGCACCAGCACGCCCTGGAAATAATGCGCGATCTTCTGCGTGACGCTGCCGTCGGGTGCGCCCGGAAAGGCACGGTTCAGGTTGACCGAGTCGAGCGGCGATACCCGCGTGCCCGCCCGAAAGGCCGGAAAGTTCATGTAGGGCACGATGATGACGCGGCCTGCGATGTCCTCGGGCTGCAGATCGTGCGCCAGCGCCTGCAGGGCAACGGGGCCTTCGTATTCGTCGCCATGGTTCGCGCCGGTCAGCAGGGCGGTCGGCCCGGTGCCGTTCACGATCACCGTCAGCGGGATCATCACGGCGCCCCAGGCACTGTCGTTGCGCGAATAGGGCAGCTTGAGAAACCCGTGATGCTTGCCGGGGCGATCCAGCGGGATCGTGGGGCGGATCGGGTTGGCGGGGATGCTGGTGTTCATGGGGACCTCTCGTTGTGGCCACTCTAGCCCCGGAAAAATGCCCGAGGCCAGAGGGTTTCCCCGGTGGGCCACCTGCGATAGCGTTCGCCCGCAACAGGAGGGTATCATGCTGACCAATGACCAACTCGCGCAATGGGACCGCGAGAGCTTCTTTCACCCCTCGACCCATCTGGCGCAGTTCGCGCGTGGCGAGGCGCCGCAGCGAATCGTCACCGGCGGCGAGGGTGTGTATATCACCGACCGCGAGGGCAACCGCCTGCTCGACGCCTTTGCCGGGCTTTACTGCGTGAACGTGGGCTACGGTCGCACGCAGATTTCGGATGCCATCGCGAAACAGGCGCACGAGCTGGCCTATTACCATGCCTATGTCGGCCACGGCACCGAGGCGTCCATCACGCTGTCGAAGATGATCATGGACCGCGCGCCCGAGGGGATGGCCCGGGTCTATTTCGGTCTGGGCGGGTCCGACGCGAACGAGACGAACATCAAGCTGGTCTGGTATTACAACAATATCCGCGGGCTGCCGCAGAAGAAGAAGATCATCTCGCGGTGGCGGGGCTATCACGGGTCGGGGCTGATGTCGGGGTCGCTGACCGGGCTGGAGCTGTTTCACAGGAAATTCGACCTGCCGCTGGATCAGGTCCTGCACACCGAGGCCCCCTATTTCTATCGCCGCCCCGATCCCGGCATGACCGAGGCCGATTTCACGGCCTTCCTGCTGCGCGAGCTGGAGGCGCTGATCGAACGCGAGGGGCCGGACACGATCGCGGCCTTCATCGGTGAGCCGGTTCTGGGAACGGGCGGCATCGTGCCGCCGCCCGCCGGCTACTGGCAGGGCGTGCAGGACATCCTGAACCGCCACGACATCCTGCTGATCGTGGACGAGGTGATCACCGGCTTCGGCCGGCTTGGCAGCATGTTCGGCTCGGCGCATTACGGGCTGAAACCCGATCTCATCACCATCGCCAAGGGCCTGACCTCGGCCTATGCGCCGTTGTCGGGGTCGATCGTCGGGCAGCGGATGTGGGATGTGCTGTGCCAGGGCACGGACGAGAACGGCCCCATCGGGCATGGCTGGACCTATTCCGCGCATCCGATCGGTGCGGCGGCCGGCGTGGCGAACCTGACGCTGATCGACGAGCTGGGGCTGGTGGACAACGCGGGCCGGACCGGCGCCTATCTGCGCGACGCCATGGCGGCGGCGCTGGGCGGTCACGCCCATGTCGGAGAGGTGCGCGGCGAGGGGATGATGGTCGCGGTCGAGCTGACCTCGGACAAGGGCGCGCGCGGGGCCTTTTCGCCGGTGGGATCGGTGGCGCCCAGGGTCGTGTCGGAAATGCTGAAACGCGGCGTGATCGCCCGGGCGATGCCCCAGGCGGATCTGATCGGGTTTGCGCCCCCCTTGTGCCTGTCTCGGGACGAGGCGGATCAGATCGTCAAGGTGACGGTCGAGGCGGTGACGGCCGTTCTGGGGTGACGGTCGTTCCGGCGTGACGGAGGCGGTGGGGGCTGCCGCCCCCACACCCCCGCTTCAAGGGGGGCACGCCCCCCTTGAAAATCCCCGTGCGTATTTCGGACAAGATGAGGGTGCCTACCGGTCAAGTCCCAGGAGCCGGTCGAGCGAGATCCGCCCCGGTCCGCGCGCAATGACGGTCAGCAGGCTGGCTGCCCAGAGCCCATGCGTGACCCAGGCTTCGGGAAACACGAAGATCTCGATCACCGCGGTCATGACCAGAAGTCCAGCGGCGGCGAAGCGGCTGGCAAGACCCAGGATCAGCAGCACGGACAGGGTGTGTTCCGCCGTGGTGGCCAGAACCGCGGCCACGTCTGACGGGATCAGGGGCAGGGCGTAGACCTCGCGGAACAGATACCAGGTCGACTCCTTGATGGTGAACAGACCTTCGACCTTGGTGCGGGCGGACTGCCAGAACACGAGTGCGACGAACACCCGCGCGGCCAGCTGCACAAGGTCGCCCGGCAGAAGCCGGCCGATCGTGGCGTTCAGGCTGCGCAGGCGGGTTCCGAGGCTGACGGTGGCGGTCATGTCATGCTCCTATGGCGGCGATCAGCTGGTGGCGGAACAGCAGCGCCAGCAGCGGTGTGGGGTCGGTGCCCCGGGCCGCCACCCCCAGCGGCGCCCCGGAGGCAAGCCTGTCCAGGCAGGCATGCGCGCCCGGGTCGAGGGGTTCGACGACCACGGAAAAACCCGGGGTGCGTGCGATGAGCGCGTATTCCGGCCCGCCGGGCAGCGGACCATCGGGGGCACCGGGCTGGTTGCGCTGCCAGATCGACAGAGCGGGCCAGCGGCTGGACCAGGACCGGACGGACGGGGCCAGGGCAAGCCGCAGCGACGACGGGTCGGCGACGGCCAGGGCGGCCGGGTCGGCGCAAACGGCGTCGGCGGCGTGATAGGCGCGGCCGCGTGCCCATTCCAGCCGCGCCACATCGGCAAGATAGGGCAGGTGCGCGACCGGGGGAAATCCGTCAAGAAAGGCCGCGAACGCCGCGCCCCAGTCCAGCAGGACCGGCGATTGCGGCGGGTGCGCGGCGGCAAAGACACGCGCTGTCTGCGCGAAGAACGCGGCGCCCAGAAGCGTCTCGATCACCGGGAACCGCGCGGCGAGGGCCCGTGTCAGCCCGTGCTGGACATTGTTGCGATAGACCGCGAACCGGCGCGGGTCCAGGCCCCCGGGCGGCCGGGGTTGCCAGAGGGCCGCGTGAAAATCGGCCTGCCGGGCGGCATGGTCATTGGGCGGGGACATGGCGGGTCTCGTCGATCAGGGTTGCGGCGCGCTGGGCCTCGGCGCGCAGGACGGGCCATTCGGGGACGTCGTTGTCCCATTCGATCAGTGTGGGCAGGGGGCCGGTTCGGGCCAGGACGTCGGCGAACAGGGACCAGACCGGATCCGCGACCGGGCGCGCGTGGCTGTCGATCAGCAGGCGATCGTCCGCGGTTCCGTCGACCTCGTGACCGGCAAGATGAATTTCGCCGACCGGATCGAGCGGAAATTCGGCCAGATAGTCGAGCGGATCGAAACGGTGGTTCATCGCGCTGACAAAGACGTTGTTCACATCGAGCAACAGACCGCAGCCGGTGCGCCGGGCAATCTGGCGCAGAAAGTCCGTCTCGCTCCAGGTGCTTTCGGCAAAGGTCAGATAGGTCGCCGGGTTTTCCAGCAGCATCCGCATGCCCAGCGTGTCCTGCACCTGGTCGACATGGTCGCAGATCGTGGCAAGTGTCTGGTCGGTATAGGGCAGGGGCAGAAGATCGTTCAACCAGGCCGCCCCGTGCGAGGACCAGGCCAGGTGTTCCGAGAAGCTCTCGGGCCGGTGGCGGGCGAGCAGGCCCTGCAACCGCGCGAGATGGTCGCGGTCCAGCGGTTGCGCGCCACCGATGGACAGGCCGACCCCGTGGACAGACAGCGCGTGGTCGGCGTGCAGCCGGTCCAGCATCGCGTGCGGCGCGCCGCCCGCGCCCATGTAGTTCTCGGCGTGGACCTCGATGAAACCCACCGGGCCGGGGTCTTGCAGGATCTGGGTGAAATGCGCGGGCTTGAAGCCGATTCCGGCGCGGGCGGGCAGGGGCATGGCGGATCCTCGGGCAGGGTGCGGGCGGGCCGAAAGGGCCCGCCCGGTCGGGGGTCACGCGGGCAGGTCGCGGTCCAGCGGTTCGAGCGAGCCCATGCGCGCATGACCCATCGAGTCGGCGGGCAGTTCGATCGAGGTGCAGGTGCCGGTGGGCACCGCTTTCCAGGCGTTGCCCTGATAGTCGATGGTCGAGGTGCCCGCGCATGTGGTGCCGGGGCCGGCCGCGCAATCGTTCTGGCCAGCCATCGACACGCCGTAGCAATGCTCCATCGCCATGTCATCGGCCTGGGCGGCGCCGGCGGCCATGGTCAGTGCGGCCGCGATGGAGGCTGCGAGGATCGGGGTGGTCTTGGTCATCTGAAAGTCTCCTGTTGAGGGCCGCCTCGATGCGGACCTGCCGGGCATGACGGCGCCACGGCGCGGTTCGTTACGCGCTTCACGCAGCCGTGACATCCCCGCGATTTTCAGTGAAATTGCCGACATCCGGTGTAACAAGAGCCGCGTTTCGCCCGTATCGGAGCCCAAGTGACGAGTCGCGAGGAAAACTGGGAGGACCTGATGCGCGCCGCAAATCGCGGCGATCAACGGGCCTATGCCGTTCTCCTCGGGGCCATTGCGCCGGTGGTGCGCGGCATCGTGCGCGCACGGGGCGCTGCCTTGGGGAACGAACACTGTGAAGACATCGTGCAGGACGTGCTGCTGACGATCCACCTGAAACGGCAGACCTGGCGCGAGGAAGCACCGCTCAGGCCCTGGATCTATGCGATCACCCGGCACAAGGTGATCGACGCCTTTCGCGCGCGCGGAAACCGCGTGGACCTGCCGGTCGAGGATTTCGCCGAGATCCTGCCCGCGCCCGCGACCGAGGACCCGATCGCGGCGCGGGACATGGCGCGCGTGATCGACCAGCTGGAGCCGCGCGCGGCGCAGATCGTGCGCGCTATCGGGATCGACGGCGAGACCACCGCCGAGACGGGCGCGCGTCTGGGCATGACCGAAGGCGCGGTGCGCGTCGCCCTGCATCGGGCGCTGAAGCGTCTGGCGCAATTGCGAGAGAGGATGATCGAATGAACACCGACGACCTGATCGCTGCCTTGTCCGCCGATGGCGGTCCGCGCCTGACACCCGAAGGGCGGATGCTGCGCAGCCTGCCCGTCGCGGTGTTTCTGGCGCTTGTCGCGTTGCTTGCGGGTTGGCACGCGCGCCCCGATCTGGCGCAGGCGCTGGCATCGGTCGCGGTTTACAAGACGCTCGTGCCGCTGGGGCTGGCGGCGCTGGCGCTCTGGCTGGTGCAGGCGATCTGTCACCCCGAATCCCGGATCAGGGCGCAAACCGGATTGCTGGGGATCGCGCTGGCGGCATTGACCCTGGTGCTGGGCTGGACGCTGGCCACCACCTCGGCCGCCGAGATGGTGGCGCAACTGTCGACGCCCGATCTGGTCAACTGCCTGATTTCGGTGCCCGCGCTGTCCGTTCCCGCGCTGGTCGCGGGGTTCTGGGCGATGCGGGCCGGGGCACCCCGCAACCCGGTGGCGGCGGGCGCGGCCCTGGGGTTGATGGCAGCGGCTGCGGCGGCTGCGGTCTATTCGCTGCATTGCCCGCATGACGCCGTGATCTATTTCTTCACCGGCTATGGCATCGCGATCGCCGTGGTCACGCTGATCGGCGCGGCGCTGGGCGGGCGGCTGCTGCGCTGGTGATCATCGCCCGCCTTCCTTGACGGATTCCATCGCCACATGGGTCGATGTCGAGGCCACATGCGGCAGGCGCGAGATCTTCTCGGCCAGGGTATGACGGTAATCCACGATATCGGCGCTGCGCACCTTGAGCAGATAGTCGAAGGCACCGGCGATCATGTGGCATTCCTCGATCTCGGGGGTGGCCATGACCGCTGTGTTGAAGGATTTCAGCGCCGATTCGCGGGTGTCGGACAGCTTGACCTCGACAAAGACGATATGCCCCATGCCCAGGCGTTGATGGTCCAGCAGCGCCTGGTATCCGGTGATGAATCCCGCGTTCTCCAGGCGTTTCAACCGGGCCTGCGTCGGCGATTTCGACAGGCTGATGCGGCTGGCCAGTTCGGTCACGCTGATCCGCCCCTCGTGGCGCAGAACGCGCAGGATCGCCAGGTCGAAACTGTCCAGATCGTCGCGGGTCATTTGGCCGTTTCCTTTGCGTAAATCGGGAATTTCGCCTTGGGTTGATGGGTAATCGGGAAGAAGGCGGGCCTGCTTCGCTGTATTCAGGGGAATATCTGTAACCCCTTGGGTGCCTCCATGCAAACCGATCCCCTGCTGACTGCCCTGCCGCCGGACGAAGAGGCGCTGGTCGCCACCCTGATCGACACCGCCGCGCTGGATGCTGCGGCCCGCGCCCGCATCACCGCCCACGCCGCCCGGCTGGTGCGCGAGATCCGCGCCGGCGCCCGCCCGGGCCTGATGGAGGTGTTCCTGGCGGAATACGGTCTTTCGACCGACGAGGGCATTGCCCTGATGTGCCTGGCCGAGGCGCTGCTCAGGGTGCCCGACGCCGGCACCATGGATGCCCTGATCGAGGACAAGATCGCACCGTCGGACTGGGGCAAGCATCTGGGGCATTCGGCCTCGTCGCTGGTCAATGCCTCGACCTGGGCGCTGATGCTGACGGGGCGCGTGCTGGACGAGGACCGCGAACCGGGCGTCGCCGGGCATCTGCGGGCGGCGGTCAGGCGGCTGGGAGAGCCGATGATCCGCACGGCGGTGGGCCGGGCCATGCGGGAAATGGGTCGCCAGTTCGTTCTGGGCGAGACGATCGACGCCGCCATGAAACGCGGCGCGGCGATGGAGGCGCGCGGCTATGCCTATTCCTATGACATGCTGGGCGAGGCCGCCCGCACCGACGAGGACGCGCTGCGCTATCAATCCGCCTATGCGGCGGCGATCGACTCCATCGGCAAGGGCTGCGCCGGGCACGACATCAAGGCCAATCCCGGGATCTCGGTCAAGCTGTCGGCGTTGCATCCCCGCTATGAGGAAGGCCAGCGCGCCCGCGTGATGGCAGACCTGGTTCCGCGCGTCACCAGGCTGGCGCGGATGGCCGCCAAACGCGGCATGGGGTTCAACATCGACGCCGAGGAACAGGATCGCCTGGCCTTGTCGCGCGACGTGATCGCCGCCGTGCTGGCTGACCCGGCCCTGGAAGGGTGGGACGGCTTCGGCGTGGTGGTGCAGGCCTATGGTCCGCGCGCAGGCGCGATGATCGACTGGTTGCACGCCGAGGCCACGCGGCTGGACCGCAAGCTGATGGTGCGGCTGGTCAAGGGCGCCTACTGGGATGCCGAAATCAAGCGTGCGCAGGTGTTGGGTCTGCCCGGGTTCCCGGTGTTCACCGCCAAGACCGCGACAGACATTTCCTATATCGCCAATGCCCGCAGGCTCTTGGGGATGACCGATCGCTTGTATCCGCAATTCGCCACGCACAACGCCCATACCGTCGCGGCCGTGCTGGACATGGCAAGGGACCTGCCGCGCGACGCGTTCGAATTCCAGCGCCTGCACGGGATGGGCGAACGCCTGCATGACATCGTGCTGGAAGGGGAAAAGACCCGCTGCCGCATCTATGCCCCGGTCGGCGCCCATCGCGACCTGCTGGCCTATCTGGTGCGCCGCCTGCTCGAGAACGGCGCGAACTCGTCCTTTGTGAACCAGATCGTCGATGAAAAGGTCCCGCCCGAAGTGGTGGCTGCCGACCCCGTGGCCCGCCACCGTCCGCTCGCCCTGACGACCGGCCCGGCGCTGTTCGCGCCCGAGCGGAACAATTCGCGGGGCTGGGACCTGACCTCGGCGCTGGATCTCGACACGATCGAGACCGCCCGCGCCCCCCATGCCGCGACGGTGTTCCAGGGGGGGGCGCGGCTGTGCGGGCCGGCAGGCGGGGGCACGCCTGTCACGGTGCGCAACCCGGCGCGGCCCGATGACCTGGTGGGCCGTGTCACCCAGGCCAGCCGCGCCGATGTCGATGCCGCGCTGTCCGCCGCGCGTGTCTGGGACGCACCGGCGGCCGAGCGGGCGCGCATCCTGAACGTTGCCGCCGATCTCTATGAATCCGCATTCGGCCGGTTCTTCGCCCTGCTGGCGCGCGAGGCCGGAAAGGGCCTGCCCGATTGCGTGGGCGAATTGCGCGAGGCGGTGGATTTCCTGCGCTACTACGCCGCGCGGATCACGCCCGAGATGGCACCGCGCGGGCGGATCGTCTGCATCTCGCCGTGGAACTTCCCGCTGGCGATCTTCACGGGGCAGATCGCGGGGGCCCTGGCCGCCGGCAATGCCGTGCTGGCGAAACCGGCCGAACAGACCGCCCTCATCGCCAGCCTGGCCGTCGATCTGCTGATCGAGGCCGGCGTGCCGGCGAGCGCCGTGCAGCTGCTGCCCGGCGATGGCGCCGAAGTGGGCGCCGCGCTGACCGCGGACCCGCGGGTGGATGGTGTGGTCTTCACCGGCTCGACCGAAACCGCGCAGGTGATCCGCCGGGCCATGGCGGCCCATCTGGACCCTGGCGCGCCGCTGATCGCGGAAACCGGCGGGCTGAACGCGATGGTGGTCGATTCCACCGCGCTGCCCGAACAGGCGGTGCGCGATGTGGTGGCCAGCGCATTCCAGTCGGCCGGGCAGCGGTGCTCGGCCTTGCGGTGCCTCTATGTGCAGGAGGACGTGGCGCCGGGGGTGATTGCCATGCTGACCGGGGCCATGGACGCCCTGACACTGGGCGATCCCTGGGCGCTTTCCACCGACGTGGGCCCGGTGATCGACGCCGAGGCCGCCCGCGAGATCCGCGCCTATGTCGCCGAGGCGCGCCGCGCGGGCCGGGTTCTGCACGAACTGCGCGCGCCCGCGCAGGGGCATTTCGTCGCGCCCGTGGTGATCGAGGTCGGCGGTATCGACGACCTGCCGCGCGAGATCTTTGGCCCGGTGCTGCATGTCGCCCGGTTCAAGGGGCGCGACCTGCCCAAGGTTCTGGACGCGGTGAATGCGCGCGGCTACGGGCTGACCTTTGGGCTGCACACCCGGATCGACAACCGCGTGCAAGAGGTGGTCGAGGCCCTGCACGTCGGCAACCTCTATGTGAACCGCAACCAGATCGGCGCGGTCGTCGGATCGCAGCCTTTTGGGGGCGAAGGGCTGTCCGGCACCGGGCCCAAGGCCGGCGGGCCACAGTATGTTGCGCGGCTGGCACGGCCTGCCGCGGCATCCGAGCATCCCGACGCCGTGGCCGATCCGGCGGATCTGGGCGCGTTGCAAAAGGCGCTGCGCGCGGCAGGCCCCGACACCGCGCTGGCCACCCATGACCTGCCCGGACCGACGGGTGAATCGAACAGGTTGAGCCTGCACGCACGGGGTCCCGTCCTGTGCCTGGGGCCGGGTGCCCGGGCCGAGGCCGCGCAGGTCGCCGCGATCCGCGCAGCCGGGGGTGTTGCCGTCGCGGCCGGGGGCGCGGTGCCCGCGGACTGGCTGGAAACCGCCACTGGCCTGTCTGGCGTGCTGTGGTGGGGCGATGCGGCCATGGCGCGCGCCCTTGCGGTGGCGCTGTCGCGGCGTGCCGGGCCGATCCTGCCCCTGATCACGGCCATGCCGGATGCCGCCCACGCCCTGACCGAGCGTCATCTGTGCATCGATACCACGGCCTCGGGCGGGAATGCGCAACTGCTTGTTGCTGCAACGAGTGCTTGACGGATGGCCGCGGATCGCGGAAGGGTCCTGCCATGCTACCTATACGCGACCGCAACCCTTCAGGACAGACGCCCTATGTGACCTGGGCGTTGATCGCCGTGAATGTCGCGGTGTTCATGGCCTATTGGCCGCTGGGCACGACCGAGTCGGTGCACGAGGTCTTTCGCCAGTGGGGCATGGTGCCCACCCGGTTGAGCCAGGGGCAGGGCCTGTATACGCCGCTGACCGCGATGTTCGTGCACGGTGGCTGGCTGCATATCGCCCTGAACATGCTGTTTCTGCGCATCTTCGGTGACAACCTCGAGGCCGAGATGGGCCACGCGCGGTTCCTGGGCTTCTACCTGCTCACAGGATTGATCGCGTTTGTGCTGCAATACATCGCCGCGCCGTTCAGCCCGGTGCCGGTTGCCGGGGCCTCGGGTGCCGTTGCCGGTGTCATGGGGGGGTATCTGCTGATGTTCCCGCGCGCGCGCGTCGACCTGCTGCTCTATTTCATCGTCGGCCTCAGGGTGGTTCCTGTGCCTGCCTGGGGTTTGCTGGGGCTTTGGTTCCTGTTGCAGGTGCTGGGGGGGCTGTCTGCCCCTGTTGGCGGCTCGGTGGCGTTCTGGGCCCATGTCGGCGGTTTCCTGGCCGGGATCGGGCTGAGCGTCCGCCTGTGGCGGATGCGCGGCGCACGGACCTTCTGGCGGCGCTATGGGGGACGGCCCCCGCACCCGACCGCGCAGGTCGAAATTCCTGTCGTGCGCCGGCGCGGGGCCCCGCTGCCGCCACCGCAGCCCAGCGGGCTGTTCCGGCGCGACGGCGATCTCAGGCGCTGAACGGCCGGTCGGGGTCAGGTGCGGGGCTTGACCGGCGAACCCGCCGCATAGGTTTCGACCACCGCGCGATCGTCGCCCAGGATCAGCAAGGCGAAAAGCTCGTCCTTCAGGTCCCTGGCGGCCTGCATCCGCAGGGCCAGTTCCGGGGTTGCGCGGCTGTCCAGCACCACCAGATCGGCCTCGGTCCCGGGCTCCAGCGTGCCGATCCGGTCGGCCAGGCCCAGAACCTCGGCATTGCCGCGGGTGATCCACCAGAAGGCCCGCAGCGGGTCCAGCGCGCGGCCCTGCAGCTGCGCGATGGCATAGGCCGCGCCGCCGGTGCGCAGCATGGACCAGCTCATGCCCGCGCCGATGTCGGTGGCGATGCCGCTGGTTGCGCCGGCGGCCTTCAGCGCGGCCTCGTCGAACAGACCCGAGCCGAGGAACAGGTTCGAGGTCGGGCAATGCACCGGATGCGCGCCGGTTTCCGCGATGATCGCGCGCTCGCGGTCGCTCAGGTGGATCGCGTGCCCCAGCAGCGCCTTTGGCCCCAGCATCCCGTAACGGGCATAGATGTCCAGATACCCGTCGGCCTCGGGGTAGAGGGCACAGGCGAGGTCGATCTCGGCGCGGTTCTCGCTGAGATGGGTCTGAACATGACAATCCGGATGCGCGGCAATCAGGGCCTGTGCGGCCTCCATTTGCGCGGGGGTCGACGTGATCGCAAAGCGCGGCGAGATCGCATAGAGCGCGCGCCCGCGCCCGTGCCAGCGCCGGATCAGCGCGGCACTGTCGTCATGGGCGGTTTGCGGCGTGTCCAGCAGGCCCTGAGGGGCGTTGCGGTCCATCAGAACCTTGCCGCCCAGCATCCTGAGGCCGCGGCGTTCGGCCTCGGAGAAATAGGCGTCGACCGAAACCGGATGCACCGAACAAAAGGCCGAGGCCGTGGTGGTTCCGTTGCGCAGCAGCAGATCGAAGAACGCCACCGCCATGCGTTCGGCGTGGTCGGGATCGGCAAAGCGGGTCTCGGCAGGAAAGGTGTAGCCGTTCAGCCAATCCAGCAATTGCGCCCCCCAGGAGGCAACGATCTGACCCTGCGGGAAATGCAGATGGGCATCGATGAACCCGGCCGTGATCAGGTGCGGGCGGTGGTCGGTGACCGGCACATCGGGCGCCTTGGCCGCCAGCGTTGCGAAGTCGCCCATCGCAACGATGTGCCCGCCGCGCAGATGCACCGCGCCATCCTCGTGCCAATCCAGGGCGTCGATATCCGCCGGGCCCGCGGGCTCGCGGCGGAAACTCAACACGCGTCCGCGCAACAGTCGTTCGGTCATCTGGGGTCTCCAACACCCGGGCTGCGGCGCAAGGTAGACAGCCCCGGCCCCGAGGCAACCCGCGAAATCGTTTGACTGTTTTCAGCCATCGTTGAAAATCGGGCGTGAAACCTGTCCCATTGTCAACAGATTGTTGGAGGTCGGATGCCCTACCTTGAAAGCATCAAGGTCTTTGTGCGCGTGGTCGAACTGGGGTCGATCACCTCGGGCGGGCGGGATCAGCGCCTGACACCGGCCGTGGCCTCGAAGCGCATCAAGGAACTGGAAACAAAGCTGGGCACGCGCCTGCTCAACCGCACCACGCGCAAGCTGGTTCCGACCGAGGCCGGGCGCGTCTTTTACGAACATGCCCGCAGTGTCGTTTCGGCGCTGGAAGATGCCGAAGCCTCGCTGGCCGGGTTCGAGGGGCGGCCGCGCGGCACGATCCGCGTGACCGCGCCGCTGGGCGTGGGCCGGCGCATCATCGCGCCGCTGGTGCCCCGGTTCTGCGATCTCTTCCCCGAGGTGGACATTCGCCTGCGCCTGTCCGATCGCCGCGTGGACATGTTCGAGGACGAGCAGGACGTGGCGTTCTTCCTGGGAACGCCGCAGGATTCCACGCTGAAGATGCGCAAGATCGCGGATTGTCCGCGCCTCTTGTGCGCCACGCCCGACTATCTGGCCCGGCACGGCACGCCCCGCACCCCGCAGGACCTGCTGGATTCCGGCCAGAACTGCCTGTTGCTGCGCTTTCCGCGGTCGCCCGAATACTTCTGGGTGCTGGATACCCCCGACGGCCCGCAAAAGCTGGAGGTTGCCGGGCGGTTCGATGCCGATACCCATGACGTGCTGCTGGACTGGGCCCTGGACGGGCGCGGGATCGCGATGAAACCGCGCTTCGAGGTCGCGCGCCACCTCGAGACCGGAACCCTGGTCGAGATCCTGCCCGACACGCCGCCCCAGCCCGCGGTCTTTGGCTGTCTCTATCCGCATCGCAAGTTGCAGGACCCCAAGATCCAGCGGTTTCTGGACTATATGGTGCGCCATTGCCGGGCCGCGATGGATCGCGCCTGACCCGGGGCGGACCGGGTCGGGCCACGAAATATCCAATTAATTTGAACAGCCACGATTGTTTCCAACATTCGCCACAATTCGCGCCGAAAACACACCCATCTTCGCACGCAATCGTGTTGTGCCAGTTATTGAAACAGGAGTGTGATCATGGTGGCGATCTATGGTTGGTATGTCGATACCGTTGTGGTGTCGGATCCGTCGGCAAGTCAGGAAGACTCCGCCTCCTCGGCGCTGACCGCGCTCGAGGGCACCACAGTCGGCGGCGCGCAGTTCTACAACAACGTCGACGCGACAACGAACGCCTGGGGCTATCTCGAAGACGCCGACACCGACGAGGCGACCTATTCGGGAACGGTCTCCGGCAACGCGAACACCGGGTCCGATTTCACCTTTGGCGGCATGACCAAGACGGTGGACGAATTCGTCAACTATGGCCCTGATTTCGGCGGTGCGGCCAACATCCTGACCTATGATGGCGTGGACTATCCCGTCGATGGGTCACGGTTCCTCCAGGTCGCGCTGTTCACCGACGGCACCTATATGGTGCTGGTGGACGACCAGGCCCTGCGGGACCTGCTGGGCACCCTGGGCATCAGCGAACTGGACCCGAACCTCCTGGACGTGACCCTGGGCGGAAACGAGGACGCGGCCAGCGGCACGCGCACCTTTGCGGCGATCCCGACC
Organism: Rhodobacter sp.; assembly: GCA_020637555.1. GTDB lineage: Bacteria > Pseudomonadota > Alphaproteobacteria > Rhodobacterales > Rhodobacteraceae > Pararhodobacter. The sequence continues at coordinate 434,177 of JACKKF010000004.1, forward strand.
ACCAGCACCAACCTGTTCGCCACCCCGGCACCCGACGGCGTCGTCGATGGGGCCGACACGGGCGAAACCATGAGCGGCGGCTACACCGACGCGAACGGCGACCAGATCGACAACTCGGGCAACACCATCCTGGCCAATGGCGGGGATGACACCGTCTATGCGGGAACAGGCGACGACACCATCGACGGTGGCGCCGGCAATGACCAGATCTTTGCGGGCGACGGCAACGACCTTGTTTCCGGCGGCGCGGACAACGATTCCATCTGGGGCGACCTGGGGAACGACACGCTCTACGGCAATGACGGCGACGACAAGCTGATCGGCGGCGGCAATGACGACCTGCTGACGGGCGGCGCGGGCAACGACCTGCTCTATGGCGACGGCGTCTTTGGCGACACCGGCGGCTGGGCCCCCACCGACACGCCCGAAGCCGACTATGGCAACGATACGCTGGTTCTGGATGGCGGCAACGACACGGCCTATGGCGGATCGGGTGACGATACCTTCCAGATCTTCGACGGCTTCGGCAACGACCAGATCGTCGGCGGCGAAGCGGGTGAGGTGAACGGCGACACGATCGACGGCACCGCCATCACCGGCGGCGTCAACGTCGTCTATACCAGCGATGAACAGGGCACGATCACCGACAGCGTCTCGACCATCAACTTCGACGAGATCGAGAACCTGGACCTCGGGTCGGGCGATGACACCGTCCAGATCCTGACCTCGACGACGGGCACGGTGAACGGGTCGGACGGGTTCGACACGCTGGACCTGCCGGTCGGCGCGCCCGGCGATCCGGCGCCGGTGGTCACCGTGACCTCGGAAACGCCCTATACCGGCACCGGCTATCCCGGCGCGACCACCAAGTCGGGCTTTGTCGATTTCCCCGACGGCAGCCGGATGTATTTCGAGAATTTCGAGGAAATCCTGTGCTTTACCCCCGGCACGCGGATCGACACCACCCGCGGTCTGGTGGCGGTCGAGGACCTGCAACCGGGCGACAGGGTGCTGACGCGCGACAACGGCTATCAGCCGCTGGCCTGGACCGGACGGCGCGATCTGAGCGCGGCCGAGCTGGCCGCCTGCCCGGCGGTGGCGCCGGTGCGGATCGCCGCGGGCGCCCTGGGCAAGGGCCTGCCCGAGCGCGACCTCGTCGTCTCGCCGCGTCACCGGATGCTGATCACCGGCGCCCGGGCCGAGCTGATGTTCGGCGAGCGCGAGGTGCTGGTCGCCGCCGCCGATCTGATCGGGCTGCCCGGCGTCAGCCGCGACCCGGCGGGTGCGGTCAGCTACATCCATGTGATGTGCGACGCGCATGAGATCATCCGCGCCGAGGGGGCCTGGAGCGAGAGCTTCCAGCCCGCCGAAACGGTGCTGAACGCGCTGGACGCGGCGACGCGGGCGGAACTGCTGGGCCTGTTCCCGGCGCTGGGCACCGAGGCCGGCCGCCAGGGCTTTGCCGCGGTGCGTCCGGTGCTGTCGGGGGCCGAGGCGAAGGTGCTCTTCGCCGCCTGATCCCGGGGTGCCCACGGGCGCCCTGTCGCGTGCGACACGGCAAGACGGGCCGTCCCGCAAGGGGCGGCCCGCGCGCGTGTCGCGGCTGCGGGCCAAGGGGGTTTTCCACCCCCTTGGAACCCCCGAGGATATTTCCGGCACAAAGAGGGCGCGGGCTCAGCCCCGGGGCGGGGACAGGAAAAGGGGGCGGTGACTCAGACCGCGGCGAGTTCGGTCGCGATCGCGCGGGCTGCCGCGACCGGGTCGGCGGCGGCCCAGACGGGGCGACCGACGACGATGTGGTCGGCCCCGTTTCGCAGCGCCTCGGCCGGCGTGGCGATTCGTTTCTGGTCGTTCGCCGCGCTGCCGGCAGGGCGCACGCCGGGGGTGACGATCAGCCGGTCGGCGGCGTTGGGCAGGGCGCGGATGCGCGCGGCCTCGTGCGGGCTGGCGATCACTCCATGAGCGCCTGCGTCAAACGCCCGTGCGGCGCGTTCGGTCACGATGTCGGCCATGGCGCCGGGCACGATCATCGAGGCATCCAGGTCGGCGCGATCCATGGCGGTCAGGATCGTGACCGCAAGGATCTTCAGGTCGGTTCCGGCCGCGCCTTCGCGTGCGGCGCGGACCACATGCGGGTCACCGTGCACCGTCAGGAAATCCAGGCCGAACTGCGCGATACCACGCACCGCGGCCTCGACCGTTGCCGGGATATCGAAGAATTTCATGTCCAGGAAGATGCGCTTGCCGTGCTCGTGCTTCAGTTCGTTGGCCAGCGCAAGCCCGCCGCCGGTCAGCATCCCCAGGCCGATCTTGTAGAAGCTGACCGAATCGCCCAGGCGCGCGGCCAGGTCCAGCCCGGCCACGACATTGGGCACATCGAGGGCAACGATCAGGCGGTCATCGGCGGGCAGGGGCATGGTGCGGTCTCCGGTTGGACTGGGCTGCTGATACGCGCTTCGCAGGGCCCGGGCAACCTTGCGCCCGCGGGCTGTCGCGCGCAGCATGGGGCATGAACCGCATCGACCGCACCCGCCCCGATTCGCCCCCGCTGGCCGGACCTGGCCCCTGGTCTGTCGGGGTCGAGACCCGCCGCCTGACCGATCCCGCGCGGTTCGATCCCTATGGCGGTGCCGTGGTGCCCCGGGTCCTGACGGTCGAATGCTGGTATCCCGCCGCACCCGGCACCCCGCAGGGCGGCCGTTATGAAACCGTGCTGCGCGATGGTGTCACACCGGTGATCCTGCACGGGCGCGCCTCGCGCGATGCACCGCGGGCAGAGGGCGATTTTCCCCAGGTCCTGATCAGTCACGGCTATCCTGGCAACCGCTATCTGATGGCGCACCTTGCCGAGGCCCTGGCCGCGCGGGGGTATCGGGTGGCGGCGGTGGATCATCCCGGATCGACCTATGCCGATCAGGCGCCGATCGGCGCGACGCTCTATCACCGGCCCCTGGACCAGCGGTTTCTCTTGGACGCCTTGGGCGGTGTCGCGCTCATCGGCTATTCGATGGGCGGCTACGGGGCGCTGGTGACCGCGGGCGCGGGGATCGCCGCCGATCTGGTCACGCATGAGATCGCGCCCCCGGGCGAGGCGCTGTCGGTGCATCTGCACCCCGTGCCGCCTGCCGGTCTGCGCGCGGTGATCGCCATAGGTCCCTGGGGCAACGGGCGCGGGGTCTGGCCCGAGGGGGCCCTTGCGCGCATCGCGGCGCCGGTGATGGTGATGGCGGGCAGCCTGGACGACACGTCGGATTACGCCGCGATGCGCGGCATCGCCGAGGGGGCGGGTGGCACGCTGGTGACCTTTGTGAACGCAGGTCACAACGCCGCCGCGCCGATCCCCGCACCCGAGGAAAGCCATGCCCACAGTCCGACGCTGGGGTGGGCCCCTTTTCTGCATTACGCCGATGCGGTCTGGGACAGCGTGCGGATGAATGCCATCGCCCAGCATTTCGCCGCAGCCTTTCTGGACCGTCACCTGAAAGCGGACGCCAGCAGCGACCCGTTCCTGCGCCCTGAGACCGGGGTGCGCGAGATGCCCGGTGTCTTGCTGGAACGCTGGGCGAAACCGTGATTCTTCAGCCGTTTGCAGGTCCGGTCTGGCGGCTGTTGCCCCGGGATCTGCTGGCCACGCCCGCCAGCCCGGCGCGGGCCCCCGAGGGGCGGTTCCACCATGACGGGCAGATTGCCGCCTATGCCTCGCTCAGCGCCGAGGGGGCGCGGGTCGCAATGGCCCGCTATCGTGGCGACGGGGTGGAGCGGCACCTGGTGGCGATGTGGCTGACGGCCGCGCGGGTGGCCGACATCCGGGGTGATCGTGGGGCTTCCATCGTCTGGCAGGACATTCGCGCGGCGGGGCAGCCGGCGCCAACCTGGCGCTATTCCGATGCCGCCCGCGCTGCCGGGGCGCAGGCGATGCTCTACAGTTCGCGCTCGCGGCCCAATCTGGCGCATGTCGTGGTGTTCGATCCGGGGAGCCTGCGGCATTTGGCCCGGTAACGCGGCCTCAGGCGATCATTTCCATCCGTTCCTTGGACATGGTGCCCGGAACGATGGTGATCGGCACCGGCAAGGCGCCCGAGTTGCGCGAAAGCTGCGTGACCAGGGGGCCCGGGCCGTTGCGATCCTCGCCCGCGCCCAGAACCAGGATGGCGATCTTGGGGTCCTCGGCGATCTGGGCCAGGATTTCGTCCACGGGCTGCCCCTCGCGGATCACCAGTTCGGGCTGGATCGCGTGCTTGTCGCGCATCCATTTGGCGAAAACCTCGAAATGGGCCTCGATCCGCTCGCGCGCTTCCTCGCGCATCAGGTCCGCGACTCCGATCCAGTGCTGGAATTCCTCGGGCGGGATTACCGAAAGAATGGTCACTCCCCCACCCGTGTGGGCCGCCCTCAAGGCCGCAAAGCGGATCGCGTTGAGGCATTCGCGGCTGTCGTCGAGCACGACGAGAAACTTGCGCATCATTGTCTCCGGTTGGCGGGCCATATTGGCCCAAGGGGAACGGGCTGTCCAGCGGCAGGGGGGCGGGGCGGCTATTCCGAATAGCCGCCGGTCGGAATCTTCAGCGGATGGCCGCAATGCTTGCAGTGCACCGCGTCGGGATCGTGCCGGTTCAGGCCGCACTCGGGGCAGGGGTAGCGCACCTTGCTGGGCTGGAACAGGGCGCGGGCGAATTGCACGAACAGCGCGACCCCGATCACCATCACCCCCACCGAGAACAGCTTGCCGCCCGTGGAATGCAGGGTGATGTCGCCATACCCCGTGGTCGTCAGCGTGGCGACGGTGAAATACAGCGCATCGACATAGGCCGCGACGCCGGTGTGGGCCTCGAAGAACAGCGCAAAGGCCAGCGACGTCGTGACAAAGATGAAGACGAACAGGTTCATCCCGGCGAGAACGGTGTCCTCGTGCCGGCGGAAGAAATCGCTGTCCTGCCTGAGGTCACGGATCAGGTGATAGGAATGCAGCAGCCTCAGCCCGCGCAGGATTCGCAGAAAGGCGATGTCCTGGCTGAGGAGGGGCGCGATCAGCAGCGAGATCAGCACCACCAGATCGGCGATCGTGTAGAGCCTGAGCAGCATCTTGCGCCGGTCGGGGGCAATCCACAGCCGCGCCGCGAAATCGGTCAGGATCAGCAGGCCCAGCACGGTGTTCAGCGTGATCAGCAGCGCCGTCTGAGGCAGCGCCGCCGAGGCGATGAAATACAGGATCGAGGCCGCGTCAAAGGCGATCAACCCATAGCGGAACCGTTTGGCCCGACGGCTGCGCCCGGTATACAGCAACCGGACATCGCGGTGCAGGCGGGCTTCGCTCACTTGGTCGAGGCCGCCCAATCCCAATAGAGCGCCCGCGCGCGACGGGTGATCGGGCCGATCTGATACTGCCGGTCGTCAAAGGCACGCACGGGCGTGACCTTGGACATGTTGCCCGACAGGAACACCTCGTCCGCATCGCGGAAATCGTCCAGTGTCAGCACGGTTTCGTGCACGCGAACGCCATCGGCGCGCAGGTTGGCGATATGGCGCGCGCGGGTGATGCCGGACAGGAAGGTTCCGTTGGCGATGGGGGTGAACACCTCGCCATCCTTGACCATGAAGGCATTCGCGGTCGCGCTTTCCGCGACATTGCCCTGGCTGTCGCAGACCAGCGCGTTGTCGAACCCCCTGGCGTTCGCTTCGGCCAACATGCGGGCGTTGTTGGGATAAAGACAGCCGGCCTTGGCATTGGTCACCGCGCAATCCAGTGTCGGACGGCGAAAGCGCGTGGTGGTCAGGGTGGTCGAGGCCTCGGCCGGGGCCATGCCGATCTCTTCCAGGCAGACGCAGAAGCCGGTTTCGTCCTGCGAGGCCAGAACGCCCGCGGCGCCGCCGTTGATCGCCCAATACATCGGCCGGATATAGACCGGGTCGGTTGCCCCTTCGAGCCCTTCGCGCACGATCTCCAGCATGGCCTCGGTGCTGACCGTGGGCTTGATCATCAGGGCCTCGGCCGAGGCATTGACCCGTGCCAGGTGCCGGTCCAGATCGGGCGTCATGCCGTCGAAGAACCGCGCGCCATCGAACACCGTGGTGCCCAGCCAGGACCCGTGATCGGCGGCGCGCATGACGGGCACGTCGCCCTCGTGCCACTGTCCTTGAAAATAGGTGCGGATACGCGAACCGACGGCCATCTGGTTTCTCCCTTGCAGTGCTGCGCGAGTTAAGCACCACCGGCCGCCGGGGTCCAGTGCGCGCGGCGTCAGGTCACAGGTTGAAGACCCGGCTGGGATGCAGCTCGCCGCCCATGTAGACCCCCACGGCGACAGGCTTGCCCTCGAAGCTGGCCCAGGCCGTTTCGCCGGGCGCCGCGCGCGAGGACAGCACGCGACCCGGGTTGCCGTTCTTCAGCCGCACCGCGCCTTCGGGGGAAAGCGGCAGTTCGGTCAGTTCGGCCAGGCCGATTTCCAGGGGCAGCAGATGCGCGTCCAGGTCGGGCGTTCTTGCCATCGCGTCGATCTGGTCCAGGCTCAGGCCGGCATCCGCCCGGAACGGCCCCGACCACACGCGCCTGAGCCAGGCGACATGCCCCAGGCACCCCAGCGCCTGCCCCAGGTCGCGCGCGATCGCGCGGACATACCCGCCCTTGCCGCAGACCATTTCGAATTCGGCATGGTCGGCATCGGGGCGCGCCACAAGGTCCAGGCGTTCAACCCAGAGCGGCCGGGCCACCAGGTCCATCGCTTCGCCCGCGCGGGCGATGTCATAGGCGCGCTCGCCCTCGACCTTGACGGCGGAATATTGTGGCGGGACCTGTTCGATCTGGCCCCGGAACGCCGCCAGCGCGGTTTCGATCTGTGCATCGGTGGGGCGCAGGTCGCGGCTGTCGATCACGCGCCCCTCGGCGTCGTCGGTATCGGTCGCCGCGCCCCAGCGCACCAGAAAGCGGTAGCATTTGTTGGCGTCGGTGACAAAGGGCACCGTCTTTGTGGCCTCGCCCAGGGCGATGGCCAGAACGCCCGTCGCGGCCGGGTCCAGGGTGCCGGCGTGGCCTGCCTTCTGCGCGTCCAGTGCCCAGCGGACCTTGCCCACCACCGCGGTCGAGGTCACGCCGGCGGGCTTGTCCACCACCAGCCAGCCGGAAATCGCGCGACCCTTGCTCTTGCGTGCCATGACGTCCTCTTGGTCAGTCCAGCCCGGGCGGATAGCCGAGCTGTCGGCATGGTGCAACCCCGCGCGGTCGTGCTCAGCTGCGCCAGTCGAAGAAGCCCGCCGGCGCGCGGTCCAGAAGCCGGCGCGCGATGTCCTCGCCCAGGCGCGCGGCGTCGGCGATGGGCGCGCGGCCTTCATCTGCCAGCGACTCCGATCCATCGGGGCGCAGGATTTCGCCGCGCAGCCAGATGTCGCCCCCGTCGAGCACCGCAAGCCCCGCGATCGGCGTCTCGCACGAGCCGTCCAGCGTGGCCAGATAGGCGCGTTCCGCCGCCAGCCGATGCCCTGTGGCGGTATCGTGGATCTTTTCCAGCATCGCGGCGGCCCGGCTGTCATCGGCCCGTCTTTCGATGCCGATGGCCCCCTGCGCGACGGCTGGCAGCATGTCATCGGGGTCTATGGCCGAGCGGGCGACATCGGCCTTGCCCAGCCGGTTCAGACCGGCCATGGCCAGAAAGGTGCAATCCGCGACGCCTTCGTCCAGCTTGCGCAGGCGGGTCTGCACATTGCCCCGGAATTCGACAACCTTCAGATCCGGCCGCCGGTGCAGCAACTGCGCCCGCCGCCTGAGAGAGGATGTGCCGACCACCTGCCCGGGGTGCAGGTCCGCCAGCCGCGCCACGACCGGAGACACAAACGCATCGCGCACATCCTCGCGCGGCAGGTAGCAGTCCAGCAGCAGGCCCCCGGGCTGGGCGACCGGCATGTCCTTCATCGAATGGACGGCGATGTCCAGCGCGCCGGCCAGCATCATGTCCTCGATCTCGCGGGTGAACAGGCCCTTGCCGCCGATTTCCTTCAGCGGGCGGTCCAGCACGCGGTCGCCGGTCGTGGTGACGATGACGATCTCGAATGCGTCCTCGGGCAGGTCGAAGGCGGTCATCAGCCGCGCGCGGGTTTCGTGCGCCTGGGCCAGGGCCAGCGGCGAGCCACGGGTGCCGATCTTCAGCGGTTGGGCGGGTGTGGGCAGGCGATGCGTCATGGCCACTGCTTAGCCGCGCGCGCGCGCTGGCGCAACGGGCGGTTTCTTTGAACCCGTGCCCCGGTCCCGACGACCCAGATGCAGAGCCGGAAAGGAGACCCGCCATGCCCCGCACGCTGAAAGCAACCCGCCTTTGGGGCGTTGTCCTGGTCGCCATCCTGGTGGCGGGCGTCGTGGCCGCGCGGCACGGCGGGACCGAAGCGCCCGCGCCGCTGGTTCGGTCGGGCGCCATCTGACACCGGTGTCTTTTTTACAGAATTCGCATGGAAATGCCCTAGTCTCGCCAGATTGACGGATCATCACGGACCGGTCGCGTG
>JACKKF010000005.1 GCA_020637555.1 Rhodobacter sp.
GGGGGCGTTGGTGGTGGATGGAAAACGGGCGGTCATAGCCGCGTCGATGGCCCTGGCGATGGTCTGGGCGCTGGGGCTTGTCTGGGTGGCGCGCGGACCGGGCACGGACGATCCCGCCCGGGCGCTGGCGGTCGGTTTCCTGCCGGCGGGGCTGGTGATGGCGGCGATGGTCGGGCGCCTGGCGCAGCGGCGATTCTTCGATGATGCGATCATTGACGGTGCTGCGTTCCTGCCGGGATCAGGCGCCGACATCGATCAGCGGGTGTTGACGAACACCACAGAGCAGCTGGCGCTTGCCCTCGCCGTGTGGCCCTTTGCCGGCTGGGTTCTGGGGTGGGGCCTGGTGCCGGTTCTGGGCCTGAACTTTGCCGTCATGCGGATCCTGTTCTGGCTGGGCTATCACCTGTCGCCGCCGCTGAGGGGGCTGGGCTTTGCGGCGACCTTCTATCCCAGCGTCGTGGCGGCCGTCTGGGCCCTGGCGGTTTGGGCATGACACCGGTGTTCGATCATCTCGCGGTGGCGGCGGAAACCCTGGACGCCGGTGTCGCAGCGGTGGAGGAGGCCCTGGGCCTGCGGTTGCAGCCCGGTGGCAAGCATGCGGCAATGGGCACGCACAACAGGCTGATCGGCATGGGGCCGGGCGAGTATCTGGAGGTCATCGCCATCGACCCCGAGGCCCCGGCGCCGGGCCACGCCCGCTGGTTCGCGCTGGATCGCTTCCGGGGGGCGCCCCGGCCGCGCGCCTGGATCGTGCGCGATCCGTCGCTGGAAAACGCCCTGGCCCATGCGCCGCCGGGGGCCGGCGCGCCGATGGCCTTTCGGCGTGACGCGCTGACCTGGCGCATGGCGGTGCCCGAGACCGGGGTGCTGCCCTTTGACGGCCTGTTCCCGGCGTTGATTGAATGGGGCGCGGGGGTGGCGCACCCGGCAGCGAGGCTTGCGGACACGGGCCTTCGCCTGACGGCGCTGACGCTGGTCCATCCCCGGGCCGAGGACCTGCGCCAGGCCCTGGCCGGGCTGATCCGCGACCCGCGCCTCAGGCTCGAGTCCGGCGGGCCCCGGATGGTGGCCGAGTTCGACACCCCCCATGGCCGCCGGGTGCTGGAATGATCCGCCCCGCGCACCCGGGTGACGCGCCGGCAATCGCCGCGCTGTGGAACCCGATCATCCGCGACACGGCCATCACCTTCAATCCGCAGGAAAAGACCAGCGCCGAGATCGCCGAGATGATCGTTGCTCGTGCCTGCTTTCTGGTGGCCGAGGAGACCGGCCTGCAGGGCTTTGCCACCTATGCGCAGTTCCGCGCTGGCCTGGGGTATGCGCAGTCCCAGGAACACACGATCATTCTGGCGCCCGCGGGGCGGGGGCGGGGGCTGGGGCGCGCGCTGATGTCCGCGCTGGAAGCGGACGCGCGCGGCCGGGGTCATCACGTCATGGTCGCGGGTGTCAGCGCGTCGAACCCGGATGGAATCGCCTTTCACGCCGCGCTTGGTTACGCCATCGTCGGACGGATGCCGCAGGTCGGCTGGAAATTGGGCCGATGGCACGATCTGGTGCTGATGCAGAAAATTCTCTGACCGGCGGATGGGCAAAGCGCGGGTGCGCGGATATGATGGCGCGATGTCGCTGTGGACCCGGATCACCGATGCCATCGAGGCCCTGCGCGCGGGTGAACCGCTCAGCGCGGTGTTCGACCGTTTGCGTGTCCGGCCCGAACGCTCGGTCGCCTTCACGATCGGCGTGATCGCGCTGGGGGCCAAGCTGGCCAAGGCCGATGGCACCGTGACCCGCGACGAGGTGGCCATGTTCCGCGCCGTGTTCACCATCCCTCCGGGGGACGAGCAGCACGCGGCGCGGGTGTTCAACCTGGCGCGGCAGGATGTGGCGGGCTTCGACGCCTATGCGCGCAAGATCGCGGCGCTGTTTCCGCCGCGCGATCCGGTGCTGAAGGACCTGGTGGAGGGGTTGTTCCACGTCGCCATGGCCGACGGCAGCTTTCATCCGGCAGAGGAGGCCTTCCTGCAGCAGGTCGCCGATATCTTCGGCCTGGACGCGGCCTGTTTCCGTGCGATCCGGGCGCGGGTCGTGCCCGGTGCGGCGCCCGATCCGTTCGACCTGCTGGAGCTGCCGCCGGATGCGACGCTGGATCAGGCCCGCGCCGCCTGGCGGCGGATGGTGCGCGAATCGCATCCCGATTCGCTGCGCGCGCGCGGGGTGCCGGACGAGGCCGTCGCCCTGGCCGAGGAACGGCTCAAGGCCCTGAACAACGCCTGGGAAGAGGTCCGGCAAAGGCACGCCGCATGAAGGGGCTGGCGATCCTGGTGGCGCTGGTGCTTGGGCTGGCGGCGCCCGCCCGCGCCGAGGTGCCGGGGCGCATGTCCGACCTGATGGGCGATCTGCTGGGCGCGGTCGACCCGTGGTTCCGCGATCTGGGGCGGCTGATGGGCGACCTGACCGGCTGGCACGCGCCCGAGGTTCTGCCCAATGGCGACATCCTGATCCGACGCCGGCACCCTGCGGACCCGGATCAGTCGCCCGGCGCCTCGCCCGATGACGGCGAGGCACCCGACGATGAGCCAGGGGTCGCGACGCCTTTCGAACTCTGAGCGCGGGTGACGCGCAGGTGCGTGGTGACGCCCAGCGTCTTTGCCAGCGACTGGAACCGCTGCTCGGCCACCTCGCCGAACAGGGCGCGGCTGGACGGGCGCAGGACCAGTTCCAGCACCTTCTTCTTGGGGAAATAGCGCAACTCGCCGGCATGATCCGGCCGTCCGAGCGAGAACATCGCGCCGAAGCGCATCGCCCGGCCCAGCATGATGGCGTGGCGGATTTCCTCGTCGCTCAGCAGTTTCAGCACCGGCGTCAGGCGGCTGTCGGCGCCGGGAGATTTGTAGCGGTTCATCAGCGCGAGGCCCAGATAGACCCGCCCCTTGTGATCCAGCCCGCCAAGATTGGCGCGCGTGGCCGTGTCAAAGCAGCTTTCCGACCGGTAATCGGGATGCGCGCGCCAGTTCACGTCATGCAGCAGGCAGGCGGCCTTGATGAGGCGCATCCGTTCCGGCGGTGCGTGGCGGTAGAGCGGCAGAAGAAAGTCGAACAGCCGCCGGCCAAAGCCGGGCACCCGCGCCGAGGCCCCTTCGAGATGGCGGCAGGCCTCGATCAGGGGATCGCGGGCGCGCAGATCGTCGGGCATCTGTTCGAACAGGATACCCTCGCGGATGCCGTAGCTTGAAATGAAGATCTCGCGCGGGCGAAAGACGTTCAGCAACTGGCGCAGCACAACCGTCGCCAGGGGCACCAGCGCGATGCGTTCGGGCGAGATGCCGGTCTGTTCGCGCAGTTTCTTCAGGTCCTGCGTGGCCAGCCAGTCGATCGTCTTGCGGATCGACTTGGGTGTCATCTCGTATTCATGCAGCACCGTCAGCGGATAGCCGCGCCGGGCCATGTCCAGCCGCGCCAGTGCCCGCCACGAGCCGCCGACCAGATAGAGCGCCTTGTGCCCGGTGCCGACCTCGGCCGCGACCTGCCTGAGGGTGGTGGCGATATGGGCCTTCAGGCCCTTCTTGCCGCCCTTGATCTGTTGCAGCCGGAAAGGGCCCAGCGTGGTGCTGACGCGCCGACCGACGGTGTTGTCGCCGATCTCGGCCAGTTCCATCGACGAACCGCCGATGTCACACACCAGGCCGCGCGCGCCGGGCCACCCCAGCAGCACGCCCTGGGCCGACAGGCGCGCTTCCTCGCTGCCGGGAATGATCGCCATGGTCAGGCCGGTCGCGGCCTCGACCTCGGCCTTGAATTCTTCGCCATCGGTGGCCTCGCGCACGGCGGCGGTGGCCACCATGGTCAGGCTGGTCAGGTGCATCTCGGCGGCCAGCAGGCCGAACCGGGTGATGGCGGCCAGCGCGCGGCTGCGCCCTTCCGGGTGCAGGCGGTTCGTTTCCGCCAGGCCACGGCCCAGGCCGCAGAGGATCTTTTCGTTGAAGAAATAGGCCGGCGAGCGCGCCGCGCCGTCGAAAACCACCATCCGGACCGAGTTGGATCCAACGTCGATCACGCCCACCCGTTCAAGCCCGCGCACGGCCTCGTCGTCGGTGATCGGTTCGCCGACATGGCCGCGAACCGGCGTTTCGGCGGGGGGCGGGGTCACGGTGTCGGTGATCGTCACGGCCTTGCTCGAATCCTTGGCGGGGTGGCGTTGAAACTCTAGGCAGCGCCGCGCCGCGGCGTCAACCGCGCGCGGGCGCTTGCCCCTGCGTCATCGGGCGCGTCAGTCGGGCGCATGGGCCAGGGCGGGAACGTCCTGCGCCCCAGCCGATCCGCGCCCGGACAGCGACGGGTTTTCCATGAAGAAGCGGTGGCAACTGAACATCGGGCGATCGTCGGGCGCGGTCGGGTCCGGGGTGGCGCGCAGGTAATGCCCCTTGCCGTCCAGGACCCAGCTCTGGGCCTCGTCATAGAGATTGGCGGCCATCACCTGCTGCACGATCTGCGCCTTGACGGTGCGGTTCTGGATCTCGACCAGGGTTTCGACGCGGCGCATCAGGTTGCGCCCCATCCAGTCCGCCGACGAGATGAACACCCGCGCCTGTTCGCTGGGCAGGCCGTGGCCGGACCCGAAACAGACGATGCGCGAGTGTTCCAGAAAGCGCCCGACAATGGATTTGACACGGATGTTGTCCGAGAATCCGCGAATGCCGGGGCGCAGCCCGCAGATGCCGCGGATCACCAGGCTGATCTGGACCCCGGCCTGCGACGCGGCATAGAGCGCGTCGATCACGTCGGGGTCGATGAGCGAGTTCATCTTGGCCCAGATCTGCGCCGGACGCCCCGCGCGGGCGTGGTCGGCCTCGCGCGCGATCAGCTCCAGCAGGCGGTCCTTCAGCGTGAGCGGCGAAATCGCCAGGTTTTCCAGTTGCGCGGGCTGGGCATAGCCGGACAGGTAGTTGAACACGCGGGCGGCATCACGCCCCAGCGCCGGTTCGCAGGTGAACAGGCTGAGGTCGGTATAGATCCGCGCGGTGATCGGATGATAGTTGCCGGTGCCCCAATGCGTGTAGGTGACCAGCTTGTCCCCCTCGCGCCGCACCACGGCCGAGATCTTCGCGTGGGTCTTGTAATGGATGAAGCCATAGACGACATGCGCGCCGGCCCGTTCCAGCCGGCGTGACTGGCGGATGTTCGCGGCTTCGTCGAACCGGGCCTTGAGTTCGACAAAGGCGGTGACGGATTTGCCCGCTTCGGCGGCCTCGCACAGGGCGGTGACAATCGGGCTGTCGCGCGAGGTGCGGTAGAGCGTCTGCTTGATTGCCAGCACATTGGGGTCGCGCGCGGCCTGTTCCAGGAACCGCACCACCATGTCGAAGGTTTCATAGGGATGATGCAGCAGCATGTCCTTCTGGCGGATCGCCGCGAACATGTCGCCGTCATGGTCCTGCACCCGCTCGGGCACGCGCGGGGTGAAGGGCGGCCATTGCAGATCGCGGCGCGCGTCCACCACCAGTTCCTTGAGGTCGGCCATCCCCAGAAGGCCGTCGAGTTCGACCACCTCCTCGGGGGCGACGCACAGTTCGTCCATGATGAGCGATTTCAGCGACGGCTCGGCCCCCGCCGTCATCGTCAGGCGCACGACCTCGCCGCGGCGCCGGCGTTTCAGCGCGACCTCGAATTCGCGCACCAGGTCCTCGGCCTCTTCCTCGACCTCCATGTCGGAATCGCGCAGCACGCGGAACGCGCAGGAGTTGCGGACATCATAGCCCGGAAACAGCGCCTGGACCTGATCCAGCAGCAGTTCCTCCAGGGGCAGGAACCGCAGGGCCCCGTTGTCGGCCGGCAGCCGGATGAAGCGGTCGATCTGTTGCGGCACCGGCAGCAGGGCGTCGCGGCGGAATCCGTCGGCGCGGCGTTCGATCTGCAACGCCAGACAGTGCCCGGCGTTCGGGATGAACGGGAACGGATGCGCCGGGTCGATGGCCAGCGGCGAGAGCATGGGAAAGACGTTGGACAGGAAGTATTCATCCAGGAACACCCGGTCCTGCGGTCCCAGGGCGGCGCGGTCCAGCAGGGTGATCCGCTCGCCCTCGAGCGCCGCGCGCAGGCTGCGGAACGTGTCTTGCTGGGTCAGCAGCAGGGCTCGGGCGTCCTCGTCGATCTGCGCCAGTTGCTGCTGCGCGGTCAGTCCGTCGATGGAGGGCGTCGTGTTCCCGGCGCGGTGCAGTTCGCGCAGACCCGCGACGCGGACGGTATAGAATTCGTCCAGGTTGGTGGCCGAGATCGACAGGAATCGCACGCGTTCCAACAGCGGCACGCGCGGATTCGAGGCCTCGTCCAGGACGCGCCAGTTGAACGCCACCCAGGACAGTTCCCGGTTGAAGAACCGGCCCGGCGCAGCGGGATCGAACCCGTCTGGCGGATCGATGGGGTCGGGGAACGGGCCATGAAGGAAATCAGAGGTGCTCATGAGGGGGCGTTACCCTGCGATTGCGACGGTTTCATGATGGGGCATCCCGGTCCTCGATGTCGAGGGTCTGCGCCAGAACGGACCGCGCCAGATCCCGGGTGACGGGCCGCTTGCGGGCGATCGAGCGCGCGTCCAGGTCTGCCACCAGGCGCCGCGCGGCGCCCAGAGAGCGTTCCATGCGGCCCAGAAGATAGTCGATCAGCGAGGGGTCGACCGTGAGCTGGCGGTCGGCGAACAGCTTGACCAGGACGGCGGCCAGCAGCGCCTCGTCGGGCTCGGCCAGGGTGAGATGCGTGGCGGCGGTCAAGCGCGATACCAGGTCGGGCAGCGCGAGGCCCCAGTCGCGCACCGGGCGGCCTGAGGTCAACAGGATCTGCCCCTGTCCGCGCAGGTGGTTGAGCAGGTGAAACAGCGCCTCCTCCTGCGCGCGGTCCCCGGCCAGCCGGTCGGCATCGTCCAGCGCGATCGCCCGAGGCCCCGACGGCGCGATCAGCCGGGGCAGATCGCGGGCCAGCGACGCGAGGGGTTGGCGCAAGGCGCCCGCGCGCTCGGCCCAGATCTGCGCCAGATGGGTCTTTCCGCTGCCCGCCGGGCCGGTCAGCACGGCGATGCCGCGGGGCAGGCCCTCGGGCGATTCGATGGCGGAGAGGGCCAGGGCGTTCGACGGGGCCCGCAGGAAATCGGCGCGGCCCATCGCAGGATCGGCCGGCAGGTCCAGGGGCAGTTGTTCAGCGCGTGGGGGGTGTGTCATCGGCCTCTTCCCCGGGGCCGGTATAGAGGGACGAGGCCTGATAGACCGCGCCCGCGTGCCGGGCGAGGACCCCGATCGCTGCGGCGACGGGCACCGCGACCAGCATCCCGACAAAGCCGAAAAGCGTGCCGAACACACTGAGCGCAAAGATCAGCCAGACCGGATGCAGTCCGACCGACCGTCCGACCAGGCGCGGCGTCAGCACGTTGCCTTCCATGAACTGGCCAAACGCGAAGACCCCGGCGACCAGCGCCAGCGAGAACCAGTCCCCCCAGAACTGCACCAGGCCCATGCCCAGCGCCAGGACACCGCCCATCAGGGCGCCCACATAGGGGATGAAGGTGATCAGACCGGCAATCATGCCGATCACCAGGCCGAATTGAAGCCCCACCAGCATCAGCCCGCTGGAATAATAGACGGCCATCACCAGGCAGACCGTGCCCATGCCGCGCACGAAGGCGGCCACGGTCTTGTCGATGTCGCGCGCCAGGGCCCGGATGCCGGCGGCGTGTTCGCGCGGCAGCATCGCATCGACATGCGCGATCATCCGGTCCCAATCGAGCAGCATGTAGAACGCGACGACCGGCACCACGATGATCAGCATCACCAGATTGATGACCGAAAGCGCCGAACCCAGCACCGCGTTCACCAGTTCGCCCGCGCGCGATTGCAGCGCGTCGCCCAGGCTGCGCAGGGACAGCCGCAAGGTCGAATCGGCGTCGACGATCGACGGGAACCGTTCGGTCAGGATCGTCGTCAGGGTTTCGGTCAGGCGCGGAAGGGCGGCGATCAGGGATTGCGTCTGCTGCGCCAGCAACGGCACCAGCAGCAGCGTCGCGGCGAGAAACAGCGAGACCGCGACCAGCGAGATGACCACCGTCGCCGCGGTCCGGCCCAGGCCCAACCGCTCCAGCGCGTCGGCGACCGGGTCCAGGAAATAGGCGACCGCCGCGCCCAGAACGAATGGCAGAACCACGTCCCCCAGGAACCACAGCAGCAGCACCAGGACCGCCGCGGCGGCCCCCCAGATCTGCAGCTGGCGGCGGACAGGGACGGTCATCGGTCAGATCTGCCGTTCGGGCATCCGGACCACCAGACCTTCGAGTTCGGGCGTGACCTTGATCTGACAGGTCAGGCGCGACAGGCGCGGGTCGGGCTCATAGGCGAAATCCAGCATGTCCTCTTCCATCGGGTCCTTGGCCGGCAATTTGTCGATCCAGGCGCCATCGACATAGACATGGCAGGTCGAACAGGCGCAGGCGCCGCCGCAATCGGCCTCGATCCCTTTGACGCCGTTGTCGCGCGCGCCCTCCATGACCGTCAGGCCGGGTGCAACATCGACGACATGCTCGGTGCCGTCAAACTCGATATAGGTGATCTTGACCATGGGATGCCTCGTCGGGGTCTTTCAGCCGTTCCGTCCCGTCCGACATAGGATACCCGGCGCCTTTTGACCAGAGAGCGCACCATCCGCAAAACGTGCCGGAACCGCCACGGTGATGCCCGGAAATTGCCCCGTTTGCGGGGGATAGACTGGATCGAGACCCGAAACAATCCGCCGAATCGGACCCTGTTGCCATGATCCGCCGAATCGCATCGCTGCTGTTCATCGCCACGCTGGCCGCGTGCCAGGCGAACCCGCCCGAACCCGAGGTGCGCCGCGACGAAGCGGCGCCCGCGCGCCTGTCCGCGGTCGAAGGCGCCGCGTGCTGGGCGACCGACCGCGTGCCGGCGCGCACCCGGACCGATCTGGTGCCGGTCGGCACCTCGGGCGAGCGTCAGCCGCGGTCACGCATCGTGCAGCCGGCCGAGGACCGCCTGTTCGCCGTGCCGTGCCCCGATCAACTGGATACCGATACCATCGCCTCGTTGCAGCGGGCGCTGATCGCCCGGGGCCTGCACACAGGGGCGGTGACGGGCGTGATGGATGCGCAGACCGCGGACGCGGTGCGTCGCTATCAGGCACCCCGCGGGTTGGACAGCGGTATCCTGTCGCTGGAGGCGGCGCAGCAGCTGGGCCTGGTGGCGGTGCCGCGCGACAGAATGTAGCGGCGGGGTTTCGCCCTCGGCCGGCTGCATTCCATGCTGCAGCCCTCGGGCGACCAGGCGCGGCGCTGACGCGCCGCGCACGTCCGCCGGCAATACGCTCCGGGCCTTGGAACGCGGCGTTCCTTGCGTATTTTGAACAAGGTGAAAGGGCGGGCCCTATCGCATCCCGATTCCCAGCTGCATCAGGCCGCGCCGCACCGGGGCCAGGGAATACAGGGCATGCAGGGCACCGGCGCGCAGGTCGCGCAGCGCGCGCGTCTCGATCATCGAGGCCCGGTTCAGCATGTCCACACCGGCGAGGCGCAGCCGGGCCTCGGTCCAGCGGTGGCGGTGATAGGTGTCCAACGGACCGGCGTTCCCCAGCGTGGCAGGATCGGCGAGGTCCATCAACGCGGTCAGATCGCCCAGGCTCATGTTCAGGCCCTGGGCGCCGATGGGCGGGACGACATGGGCGGCCTCGGCCATGAGGGCGGTGCGCTGGCCGCTGAACCGGTCGGCGATCTGGGTGATGATCGGCCAGACGGTGAGCGGGCTCGCTTGTTCCAGCCAGCCGAACAAGCCGCAGGAGCGGGTGTTCATCTCGGCTTCGAAGGCGGCGCGGGGCAGGGCGCGCAGGCGCTCGATCTCGGGGCCGGTTTCCATCCAGACCACGGCCGAGCACGGTTTGCCCTGGTGGTCAGGGAGCGGCACCAGCGTGAAGGGGCCGCCCGATCTGTGGATCTCGGTCGAGACGTTTTCGTGGGGCTCGGGGTGGGTGACCGCAAAGGCAAGCGCCTTCTGTCCGTAGCGGGTCGTGGTGACGTCGATGCCCAGCGCGCGGCGGACGGGGGAATGGCGGCCGTCGGCGGCGAGAACCAGCCGGGCCGCGACGCGCGCGCCGTCGGAAAGGGTGACGAGGGCCTCGGTCTCGCGGGTGAACAGCCCGCGGAACGCCACGCCGGGGCGGAAATCCACGGTCGGCAGCTCATCCAGACGGGCCACGAATTCGCGCCGCAACAGCCAGTTGGGCAGGTTCCAGCCGAACGGTTGGGCCGACACGTCGGCGGCGTCGAAATCATGGGTGATGCGCGCGACGGGGTCGGCGCCGCCGGCGTCGACGATGCGCATCACCTGCAACGGCATGGCATGCGGTTCCAGCCGCTGCCACAGGCCCGCCGCGGTCAGCACCGGAATCGAGGGTTGCAGAAAGGCCGTGGTGCGCAGATCGGCACCGGGGGCGTCACCGGTGGTGATCGGCGGGGCGGGATCGACGCAGATCACCGAATACCCCGCCGCGCCGAACGCGGCTGCCGCCGCAAGTCCCGCGACGCCGCCGCCCGAGACCAGCACATCGACCCTTTGCCGCATCATTGCCTCCGTCGCTTTGCGCCCGTTCTAGCGCATCGCGGCGGCGGGGGCGAGGCGCGTCAGCCGCGACTGATCGCCACCAGCACAAGGATCATCAGTGGCGAGGCGACCACCGCCGGCAGGTAAAGCGCGGGCAGGCCCCAGGTGAAGATGGCGATCCCCCACAGGGAAACCAGCGCCAGGATCAGGTAGAGCGGGAAATCCGCGTCGCCCTCGGCCCATTCGCGGGCGATCGCGCCAAAGATCGGCAGGCGATAGACGGCGGGGGTGATTTCGGCACTGGACATTGGTGACTCCGGGTTAAAGATTTTCACGGGATATGGCTTTGGGCTGCCCGGTTGCCCATCGGGCGCGATGCCGCAGTGTGGCAAGCGGTCGCGGCCGGGGGGCCGCATCGAAGCGGGGCAATGCAGGGACGCGGGCTTGCGGGGCCGGCGTCCGCCACGGCGCGCAGGGCCCGGCACGCCAGCCTCGGGGCCGACGCGGTCAGCCCGTCAACCGGACCAGAAAACCCGCGAGGTCGTCGGTGTGGTGGTGCACATGGGCGTGCGTTTCGACCTGGGGCGTGACCAGAACCGTGCGCATCCCCAAGGCATGGGGAATGCGCAGGTTGCGTTGATCGTCCTCGAACATCGCGGCGCGGTCAGGGGCCAGCCCATCCTTGGCGAATACGCGGGCAAAGGCCTCGGCCTGCGGTTTCGGATGGTAATCGGCATCCTCGACGCCATAGACCGCGTCGAACAGCCCCTCGAGCCCGCGCGCCGCGATGACCCGGCGGGCGTAGGGCGCCGAGCCGTTGGTATAGACGATACGCCGCCCCTTGAGCCGGCCGAGCGCGACCTTGAGCGCGGGATCAGGTTCCAGAACGGAAAAGTCGATGTCGTGGACCTCGACCAGGTAGGGAACCGGGTCAACGCCGTGATGGGCCATCAGCCCGGCCAGGGTGGTGCCGTACTCGCGCCAGTAGCGATGGCGCAGGCGGTCCGATTCGGTGCGGTCGGCCCCGGTGGTGCGCATGACGAAATCGGTCATCTTGCGGTCGATCTGGTCGAACAGGCGCACGCTCGGGTGATAGAGCGTGTTGTCCAGGTCGAAGACCCAGGTATCGACATGCTGGAAGCGGTCAGCGGGCATGAGGCAGGGCTAACGCGCCAGGGCATGAAGCGCAAGGTCGCAGGCTGCGAATCAGGGCTTTTCACAGCCGCTGCCCGCCACTAGTCTTCGCGCCCTTGGAGGACCGCATGACCGACATTCGCCCGCCCCTGCTCGATGCCTACACGTTGATCCTGGCCGCGATCGACGATGGCACCTATCGCCCCGGCGACAGGCTGGTCGAATCCGAGCTAGCCGAACGGTTCGGCGTGTCCCGAACGCCCATCCGCGAGGCGCTGCAACGGCTGGAAACCCAGTCGCTTCTCACCCGCGACGGGCGCTCGTTGATCGTCGCGTCGCTGGATCACAACCAACTGGCGGAACTCTACGTCGTGCGCGCGCAGCTCGAAGGGCTTGCCGCGCGGCTGGCGGCCAAGCATGCCTCGGTCGAAGAGGTGCGGGTGCTGCGCGACATGGTGACCGAGGATCGCAAGCTGGTGAACGACCCCAAGGCGCTGAGCCGGGCCAACAAGCGGTTCCACAAACAGATCCACCTGGCCTCGCACAACCGCTTCCTGATCCAGCAGCTCGACCTGGTGCACCGGTCGATGGCCTTGCTCGCGACAACCTCGCTCGAGGCCGAGGGACGTGGGCAGGCGGCGCTGGACGAACATGATCAGATGGTCGAAGCCATTGCGCGGGGCGATGGCGACGGGGCCGACAAGGCGCTGCGCGACCACATCAGCCGCGCCTTCGAGACCCGGCTCAAGCTGGAGTCCGGTGACCGGCGCCGCCAGAGCCGCTAGTCAACCCGCGCCGGTGTCGTGAAGGCCGTGGGTGGTCTTGTCCCAGTAGAAGGGGCTTGAGATCATCTCCCAGCAGCCCTTCCATGCGGCGATGGCGGCCAGCGGAAAATACAGATGCAGGCTGAGGGTCCAGGGCCTGAGAAAGCGGTGCCGGGGGTTTTTCAGCGCGGCAATGTTGATCGCCAGCCCGGCGACCTCGGACATCAGGAACATCGCCGCCACGCCGATCAGCGCGCCATGGGGCAGCGCGGAGGCCAGCGGGTGGCCCAGCCCGAACAGCATCAACCAGAAGCTCCACAGGATCGGGGCCAGCAGGAATTGCACCAGCGTGCCCAGGAACAGCACCTGCACCCCCCAGAACCGCCACGCCCCCAGTTGCCGCCACAGCAGCCCCGGATCGCGCATGTGCACCGCATAGGTCATCGCGTAGCCCTTGAGCCAGCGAGAGCGTTGCTTGACCCAGGGCCAGACGCGGCAGTTCGCTTCCTCCAGTGTCACGCTGTCCAGCAGTTCGGTGCGATACCCGTGCCGCGCCAGCCGGATGCCCAGATCGGCGTCCTCGGTGACGTTGTGCGCGTCCCAGCCGCCCAGCCGATCGAGTGTCTCGCGGCGGAAGAACAGGGTGGTGCCGCCCAGCGGCACAACCAGGCCCAACCGGGCGAGCCCGGGCAGGATCATCCGGAACCAGGCCGCGTATTCGATGGTGAAACACCGGCTCAGCCAGTTGGTGCGGGGGTTGTAGTAATCCAGCACGCCCTGCACGCAGGCCAGGTCGGGCCCCGAGCGGGCAAAGAGATCGACAACGCGATGCAACTGGTCCGGTGCTGGCGCGTCCTCGGCGTCATAGACGCCGATCACCTCGCCGCGCGCGAAATTGAGGGCGTAGTTCAGCGCGCGCGGCTTGGTGCGCAGGGCGCTGTCGGGCACGGGAATGACGCGCATCCAGTGCGGCAATCGGCTGGCGGCCAGCGCGTCGCGGGTCAGGTGGTCGTCCTCCTCGCAGACCAGCATCACGTCCAGCAGTTCGCGCGGATAGGTCAGGGCGCCCAGACGCTTGACCAGCCGGGGCGCGATGTCGGGTTCACGATAGAGCGGCACCATGATCGACACGCCCGGTTTGCGCAGCGCGGTCACGGTGGTGTCGGGCACGCGGCGGGGGCGGCTGTTGGCGATTGCGGCGGCGATCTTCAGCAGGTTGCCGGCCACCAGGAAGACCAGAACCAGGCCGAACAGGCCCAGAAAGGCCGCCAGGGGCGCGGCCACGGTGGCGGCCAGCATGGCGATGGCGGCGGCGGCGGCGTAGCGGCTGAACCGCTGCCCGTTCCACAGGCGGCAGCTTTCCTCGGCCGCGACGCAGGTTTCCGCCATCAGCCTGAGCGCGCTGCGGCGCGAGCCGAGAAGGGCGGCGTGCAGGTCGGTTTCGGGGATCACGGCCATGGCGACGGGGCCCAGCGCCGCCTCCAGCTCGGCGCGGTGGGTGTCGAACTGATCGGGGCGGGCGCAGGCGACCAGCGTGCAGGCCCCGGCGCGCGCCCAGGGCAGGCAGCCGATTTGCAGGCAACGGCGCGGGCCGATGCGGTCGATCAGGCGCGGATCGGGGCGGGACCGGGCGGGATCGATCACGCTGGTGCCGAACTGATCCGCCAGCGCGGCCATCACCGCGCGGTCGGACGCCAGACCGTGCGCCCGCAGGATATCCCCGAGCGGGGCCTTGCGCCGGGTCTGAAGTTCGAGCGCGCGTAGCAGGTCGTCCGCGCGGATGGCGCCGTTGCGCAGCAGGATCGCGCCGAGTTGCGGGCGCTTCGACCCGCCGGCAGACCCGCGCGCAGACACGGTGGCAGACCCGCCGGCAGGCACGGTGCGCAGGGGCGGCGAGCCTGCCGCCGTGTTGTCCGGTTCGCACCAGCGACGTCCAGCCTGACCCATTGCCGCCACCCCTGTTTGCCGCAGGATGGCGCACCGATCGTTAAAAAGGGGTTAACGCGCCCCCGGGGCGGGATCAGGCCGCGGCCTTGCGCGCGTCCATCGCGGCCGCAAAGCGTTCGAACAGGTAATAGCTGTCCTGCGGGCCCGGGCTGGCCTCGGGGTGATACTGCACCGAGAAGACGGGCTTGTCGGCCAGGCGGATGCCGCAGTTCGACCCGTCGAACAGCGACACATGGGTCTCCAGCACGCCTGCGGGCAGGGTCTGGCTGTCGACCGTGAAGCCGTGGTTCATCGAGGTGATCTCGACCTTGCCGGTTTCGCGGTCCTTGACCGGGTGGTTCGCCCCGTGATGACCGTGGTTCATCTTGACCGTGCGGGCGCCCAGCGCCAGCGCCAGCATCTGATGCCCCAGGCAGATGCCGAAGACCTGCAGGTCCGCGTCCAGCACGCCCTTGATCATCGGCACCGCGTATTCGCCGGTCGCGGCCGGGTCGCCAGGGCCGTTCGACAGGAACACGCCATCGGGGTTCAGCGCCAGGACGTCCTCGGCCGTGGCCGACGCCGGCAGCACCGTCACGTCACAGCCCGACGAGGCCAGGCAGCGCAGGATATTCTTCTTGGCACCATAGTCGATGGCGACCACCTTGTGGCGCGGCGCGGTCTGCGGCTTGTAGCCCTCGGGCCAGGCCCAGCGCATCTCGTTCCAGCGGTAGCTTTGCGCGCAGGTCACGTCCTTTGCCAGATCGAGGCCCACCAGCCCTTTCCAGCCGCGGGCCTTGGCCAGCAGGCGTTCCAGATCGAAATTCCCCTCGGGGTCATGGGCCATGGCGACATGCGGCGCGCCCTGCTGGCGGATCGCGCGGGTCAGGCGGCGGGTGTCGATGCCACCGATCCCGATGCGTCCCTGCCGGGCCATCCAGTGCGTCAGGTCATCCGCCGCGCGCCAGTTCGACGGCTCGGTCGGGTCCCATTTGACCACCATGCCCTCGGCGACGGCCTGCTGGGCCTCGTCGTCGTCGGTGTTCACACCGACGTTGCCGACATGCGGGAAGGTGAAGGTGACGATCTGCCCGGCATAGGAGGGATCGGTCATGATCTCCTGATAGCCGGTCATCGCGGTGTTGAAGCACAGTTCCGCCACCGTCTCGCCGGTCGCGCCGAAGCCTTGACCGTAAAAGATCGTTCCGTCGGCGAGAACAAGGCAAGCGGTCGGGCGCGGCTGCGCGGAAGCTGCGGGCATCGGACGGCTCCTGTCTGAATTGGGCTGTCTCTAAGGGGTCACGTTGGGGGAATCAAGGGTGGGCGGGGCTCACAGCCTGATGTCGTAGGTTTTCCAGGCCGTCGCGGTGGCGAGCTTGTCATAGAGGGCGCGGGCGCGGGTGTTGTCCTCGGCCGTGATCCAGCGGATGACGGACCATCCGCGCGCCGCGCCCTCTTCGGCGACGGCCTCGATCAGGGCCCGGGCGGCGCCTGTTCCGCGGGCTTCGGGCGCGACGAACAGATCGTCCAGAAAGCCGCCCACGGCAGCCGCGAGGGGGCGGGCAAAGGGGCGGAAATGGGTCAGCCCCACCAACGCCCCCGAATCGTCCTGGGCGACAAAGGCGTCGACCTCGTGTTCGTGGTCATGGATCCAGCCCCAGACGCGGGCGCGCATCTCGGCGGTCTGTTCGACCTGATAGAAGTCGGCGTAACCGGCATAGAGGCGTTCCCATTCGGCACGGTCCGCGTCCTGCGGGCGTCTGATCAGCATGGCGGGCTCTCCTGTCCCAGGGGTCTTGCCCAGATGTAGCAGCCTGGGCGCACCGATTTCCAGCCTCGCGGCCAGGCGCGGCAGGGGACGCGGCCTCTTTCCTTCTGTCCGCCTTTCCCGTATGGCGCTTCTGTTCAGAACGGAGCCGCCGGTATGCAGGGAAGCGCCAATCTCAATCTCATGATCAAGGCCGTCCGCAAGGCGGGGCGTTCGCTGGTCAAGGATTTCCGCGAGGTCGAGAACCTCCAGGTCTCGTCCAAGGGGCCGGGCGATTTCGTGTCCAAGGCCGACCGCGAGGCCGAACGCATCCTCAAGGACGAGCTGATGGCCGGCCGCCCCAACTATGGCTGGCTGGGCGAGGAAACCGGCGAGACCGAGGGCACCGACCCCACCCGCCGCTGGATCGTCGATCCGCTGGATGGCACGACCAATTTCCTGCACGGGCTGCCGCATTGGGCGATTTCCGTCGCCCTGGAACACAAGGGCGAAATCGTCGCGGGCGTGGTCTTTGACGCCGCCAAGGACGAGATGTTCTACGCCGAAAAGGGGCTGGGCGCCTACATGAACGAGACGCGCCTGCGCGTGTCCGGACGGCGCACCATGATCGAGTGCATCTTTGCCACGGGCGTGCCGTTCGGTGGCCGCCCGGCGCTGCCGGCGACCTTGCAGGACCTGGCGCGATTGATGCCGGTGTGCGCGGGCGTGCGGCGCTGGGGATCGGCGGCGCTGGACCTCGCCTATGTGGCGGCGGGGCGCTATGACGGGTATTGGGAACGCGGGCTGAACGCCTGGGACGTGGCGGCCGGTGTGCTGCTGGTCAAGGAAGCCGGCGGTTTCTTCGGTCCGATCCGCGACGGGCAGGATCCGGTCGAATCGGGCAACCTGATCGCCGCCAACAGCGAGATCTTCGACAGCTTCGGAAAGATCATCCGCAGCCGCGACTGACGCCCCCTGAACGGCGACCGCGACCGGAGGCTGGCCCGATTCGTCGGCCTGGCCCCCTGCGTGCCCGGGTTTGTCGGCCCCGGGTTCGGCGCGCGCGCGACGACCTGTCCAGTCCTGCCCGCGCCGTCAGCCATGCCCCGGACATGACAAGGCCGCCCAAAGCGGACGGCAACGGATCACTGAATGCGCCGCACGGGACGATTACGTCAGTGCTATCAGCGCGTTGTCGGGTGGGTTGTGGACTTGCCCGGCTTTTGTGGAGAGCGTTTAGCTCACTTCCTTGGCCTTTCGCTCGAAGGCGATGGGGCTTTGGAAGCCGAGCGATGAATGTCGCCTGACAGGGTTATAGAACCCGTCGATGTATCTGGCGACTGCGATTTCGGCCTGCTGGCGGGATTGCCATGCGACCGGCCAGATCAGCTCGGACTTGATGGTCTTGAAGAACGTTTCCACCATCGAGTTGTCGTAGCAGTTCCCGCGCCCGCTCATTGAGATCAGGATGCCGCGTTTTCGGAGCAGGGCCTGATAGTCGACCGAGCAGTATTGCGATCCGCGGTCGGAATGATGGACCAGACCCGGCGCGGGGTTGCGAGCCACAAGAGCACGGCGCAGGGCTTCCACTGCGAGGTCGCGCTTCAAACGATCACTCGTGCGCGGGCTGCCATAGGTGCCGTTCGACAGCGCGAAGGTCGTGCGGATATGCGCCAGATAGACCATGTCCTGCTGCTGGCGCAGGCAAGCCGGCCGTTCCTGCCAGGCGAAGAAGCCGCTCTGGCTGACCCCGAGGGCACGGCACATCCGGCTGATCGGGAAGCTGGCCTTCTCCGCCTCGATGAAGCCGAAGGTCATCGACTTCCCTCTTTCGCGAAGAAGGCCGCGGCTTTTTTAGAATGTCGCGCTCCTGCTTCAGCACCGCATTCTCCCGCCGCAACCGCTTCAGCTCGGCATGCAGATCGACCGGCGCCTCGCTCGGCTCGCTGGCGTCACGCTCCTGGCTCAGCCACCGCGTCAGCGTCGACAGGCCAATGCCCAGATCCTCCGCGATCTCCCGCCGCGTCCGGCCGCTGGTCAGTGCCAGCCGCACCGCTTCACGCCGAAACTCCGGCGTCGGTCTGTTCCCGTTTCCCATAGAACACCTCCTGGTTCCTCAGTTGGTGCTCTCCACTTTTTCCGGGCAAGTCCACTCTCTTGTGTCCCACATTTGTGACCCAAAAGAGGCGTGTAAGTATCTGATTGCCCGTGTAATCCTGATGTTTCAGTCGATTACACGGAAAGTGGTGGAGCTGAGGGGGATCGAACCCCTGACCTCATCATTGCGAACGATGCGCTCTCCCATCTGAGCTACAGCCCCCACGCGGCGGTATGTGCGGCATTCGCGGGGCACTGTCAAGGGTATCGAACGGGAAAATCCGGGCCCGTTTGCGCGGGTGGTCCGGCGTTGCTCTCGGTCCCCGGCGGGAGTATGGTTCGCGACTGTTTCAACAGCCAAGGACCGACCTGATGTCATTGCGTGCCCGGATTTCCGAGGACCTGAAAACCGCGATGAAAGCGAAGGACACGCTGCGGCTGTCGACGCTGCGGCTGATCAACGCCGCAATCAAGGATCGCGACATCGCGCTCAGGGGCGAGGGCGAGGATCGCGTGATGACGGACGAGGAAATCACCGCCACCCTGTCGCGCATGGTCAAGCAGCGCCAGGAAAGCGCGCGCGCCTATGAAGAGGGCGGGCGGCTGGAACTGGTGGAGCGCGAGCTGGCCGAAATCGGCGTGATCGAGACGTATCTGCCGCGCCAGTTGTCCGAGGACGAGGTCGCCGCCGCCATTGACGCGGTGGTGACAGATCTCGAGGCCGGGTCGATCCGGGACATGGGGCGTGTCATGAACGCGCTGAAGGCGCGCTACACCGGGCAGATGGATTTCGGGGCCGTGGGGCCGATGGTCAAGGCTCGTCTGACCTGATCGGGGCCTGATAGCTGCGCAAGCGGACCAGCAGGTCCGACAGTGCGGCATGCAGCTGCTGGCGTTCTTCGGGCATGAGATAGGCGCCGAGTTCCACCTCGCGCCCGCCGCCCCTGAGGGTCAGGTAGTGTTCGACAGGCCCGCCCCGGGGGGTCAGGGTCAGCGTGATCCAGTGCGGATCGGCCCGCCATTCCTGTTGCGGTCCGCGCGGGTTGGTGCGGACCAGCACCACGCCGTCGCGCGCCAGGGTCATCTCCTCCAGGATGCGGCGATCGCGCCAGTTGCGATCCATCGCAAACCACAGCCCCCACAGAACCACCGCGGCAAAGGGCAGCAGGCCCCACAGCACAGGCGAGCCGAGGACGGCGATCAGCGGCATCGCCAAGGTGGCCGCGGTCATGCCGATGACCATGGCAAACCCGCGCGGGTTCAGCGCATTGTGGGGCCAGGCACGCAGCCGGGCACGGGACGGGCCGTCCGGGATCAGTTCATAGGGCATCAGGCGCGCAGGGCCTCATAGGACACCATGACATGCTTGCGGAAGGCGGGACGCAGGGTCAAGCGGCCATAATAGGCGGCCAGCGCCGGCAGTTCGGCGCGTGCGATGTCGATGGAGAAATAGCGATAGAGGACATGGCCGAACTGGATGTCGGCCAGCGTGAGCGTGTCGCCCCTGAGGAACGGGTGGCGATGAAGCCGGTCCTCGGCGATGCGCAGCTTGTCGGTCAGGGTTGCCAGGGCGCGGTCCAGTGCGGGCGGGTCAAGGGTCTCGGGGAAACGCCAGACGGGCCAGAACACCGGGCCGGTGAACCCCAGGGCGATATTGATCTTGGCCCATTCCGCCCAGCGGTCCACGTCGGCGCGGGCGTGCGGGTCCAGCGGCCAGAAGCTGTCTGGTGCATAGCGGTTCGCCAGATGGCGCAGGATGGCGCCCGTTTCCCAAAGTGGCGGCGAATCGCCATCTTGCAGCACGGGCACGGTGCCGTTGGGGTTCATGGCCAGAAACGCGGGTGTATCCGTGCCGCCGAACCTGTGGCCGGCGTCGATGCGGCGATGGGGCAGGTCCAGTTCGGCCACGCACCACATCAGCGCCTGCACGTTGGAACTGTCCGCGCGTCCCCAGATCGTCAGCACGCCCGTTCCCCCGTGGCGGCGATGACGCGGATTTCCACCAGCGCGCCCTCGCGGCGCAGGCCCGCGACCTCGACCGCGGTCCAGGCGGGGAAGGGATCGCCCAGATAGGCGCGCCGCACGGTGTTGAACACCTGGAAATGGGTGCGCAGGCCGATGTGATAGCTGGTCATCTCGACGACAGCGGTCATATCCAGCCCGGCCTCGGCCAGAACGGCCGCGATCTTTTCAAAGGCAGTGCGGAACTGGGCCTCGGGGTCGTCGGACAGGGCCCCCGAGGCATCGCTGCCGGTCATGCCGGTGACGAAGACATGGCCATGGGACAGGACCCCGGGCGAGAGGGCCAGCGTCTGACTGGCGCCTTCCATGCCGGGCGGGATCAGGGCTTTGGCGGACATCGGCACCTCGGTTTGCAACGAAAAAGGCCCCGGTTCGCACCGGGGCCTTTCGGGTCTCTCAGGCCTCAGTGGGCGTGCGAGTGGTCCCAGTCCTCACGCTTGGGAAGCTGCTCGAACGTGTGTTCGGGCGGCGGGCAGGGCAGGGTCCATTCCAGCGTGTCCGCGTGCTCGTTCCAGTAGTTGTTCACGGTGATGCGCTTGCCGTGGCGCAGGGTGTAGTAGAGCACCCCCAGGAAGAACACGAACGAGGCAAAGGACAGGAAGGCGCCCAGCGACGAGAACCAGTTCCAGTAGGCAAAGGCCTCGGGGTAGTCGATGTAGCGGCGCGGCATGCCCTGGCGACCCGTGAAGTGCTGCGGGAAGAACGTCAGGTTGGCACCGATGAACATCGCCCAGAAGTGCAGTTTGCCCGCCCATTCCGGGTATTGCCGGCCCGACATCTTGCCGATCCAGAAATAGATGCCCGCGAACAGGGCGAACACCGCGCCCAGCGACATCACATAGTGGAAGTGCGCGACGACATAATAGGTGTCGTGATAGGTGCGATCCAGCGGCGCCTTCGCGACAGCACGATGCCGGTCACACCGCCCACCGTGAACAGGAACAGGAAGCCGAAAGCCCACAGCATGGGCGTTTCGAAGCTGATCGAGCCGCGCCACATGGTGGCGATCCACGAGAAGATCTTGACCCCCGTCGGCACCGCGATCGTCATCGTCGCCATCATGAAGTAGCTCTGCTGTGTCAGCGACATGCCGACCGTGTACATGTGGTGCGCCCACACGACGAAGCCCAGCGCGCCGATCGCGATGATCGCCCAGACCATCGGCAGGTAACCGAAGACGGGCTTGCGCGAGAAGGTCGCGATGACGTGGCTGATGATGCCGAAGCCGGGGACGATGATGATGTACACTTCCGGGTGGCCGAAGAACCACAGGATGTGCTGATACAGGATCGGGTCACCGCCACCGGCCGGATCGAAGAACGTCGTGCCGAAGTTGCGGTCGGTCAGCAGCATGGTGATGGCGCCGGCCAGAACGGGCAGGGCGAGCAGGATCATCCATGCGGTGACGAAGATCGACCGGGCGAACAGCGGGACCTTGTGCAGGGTCATGCCCGGGGCGCGCATGTTCAGGAAGGTGGTGATCATGTTGATCGCGCCCAGGATCGACGAGGCGCCCGAGACGTGCACCGCGAAGATCGCGAGGTCCATCGAATAGCCCGACTCGTGGGTCGACAGCGGCGGATACAGAACCCAGCCGGTGCCCGCGCCACGCCCGCCTTCGCCACCGGGGACGAACAGCGATACCACGGCCAGCGAGGTGCCCGCGACATAGAGCCAGTAGCTGAGGTTGTTCAGACGCGGGAACGCCATGTCCGGCGCGCCGATGTGCAGCGGCATGAAGTAGTTGCCGAAGCCGCCGAACAGCGCGGGAATGATGACGAAGAACATCATCAGGACGCCATGGGCGGTGATGATGACGTTCCACAGGTGCCCGTCGGGCGCCTCGCAATTGCCGTTCGGAATCAGGCGCATGCCTTCGGCGCACATGAATTGCACGCCGGGTTCCATCAGCTCCATGCGCATGTAGACGGTGAAGATCACCGCGACGAAGCCGACGATTCCCGCCGTGAAGAGGTAGAGGACGCCGATGTCCTTGTGGTTGGTGGACATGAACCAGCGGGTAAAGAACCCGCGGTTGTCCTCGTGTCCGTGAGCGGCTGCGTTGGCCATTCGTTGCTCCCGTTCCCTTGCGAACTTTATTCTTTGCACGGTAACTCCCGCCCGGATGGCGACATCCGGGCAGAACCCTGACCCCGTTCTAGAATGCCCCGGGCGCGGCGGCAACGCCCCTGATGTCGCAGGCGGGAAAAATTTGATGCAGGTCAAGGTCACGCGAACCGCGCAGGGCGCGAATCACCGGGCCGGTCCGGCCGACGGTGCTCGCGGTCCGCCACCGCGGCCGCGGGCGGCGCTTCGGGCGATTCGCGCAGTGGGGCCGCTTCGGCCCTAATGGTCAGCACTGTTGACATAAATTTCGGCCCGGTGTTTGCTGCTCTCGACGGGAGAGAGGAGACGACTCGATGGACTGGCAAACGGTTCTGGCATCGCGCAGCGGCCGGATGAAGGCGTCCGAGATCCGCGAACTGCTCAAGCTCCTGGACCGGCCCGAGGTGCTCTCGTTCGCCGGGGGTATTCCCGATCCGGCGCTCTTCCCGGCCGACGCCTTCCGATCCGCCATGGCCGAGGCGCTGTCCGGTCCCGCGGCCGGCGCGGCGCTGCAATATTCGGTCTCGGAGGGGCACCGCCCGCTGCGCGACTGGCTGGCCGGGCGCATGGTCGCGCTGGGCATTCCCTGCGATGCCGACAACATCCTGATCACGTCGGGTTCGCAGCAGGCGCTGGATTATCTGGGCAAGTTGCTGCTGGATCCCGGCGATACGATGCTGCTGGCCTGGCCGACCTATCTGGGCGCGCTGGGGGCCTTCAACGCCTATGAGCCGCGCTTCGACCGGTTCGACCCCACGGGCAACCGTCCGGCCTCGGACTATACCGAGGCCGCGGGCGGTCGGGTCAAGGCGCTCTATCTGACCCCCGATTTCGCCAATCCCACCGGCGAGACCCTGACACGCGCGCAACGCGAAGCCGCACTCGATCTGGCCGACGCGCTGAACATCGCGGTGATCGAAGACGCGGCCTATCAGGTTCTGCGCTATGACGGCGACCCGGTGCCGCCGGTGCTGGCGCTCGAGATCGCCCGAAAGGGCGGGATCGAGGACTGCCGCACGCTCTATTGCGGGTCGTTCTCGAAAAGTCTGTCCCCGGGGCTGCGGGTCGGCTGGATCTGCGCGGCCAAGCCGGTGATCAGCCGTCTGGTGCTGATGAAACAGGCCGCCGATCTGCATTCGCCGACACTGAACCAGATCGCCACCGACCGCGTGGCCCGGGCCGAGTTCGACGCCCATACCGCCCGCATTCGCGCGGCCTATCGCGCCCGGCGCGACGCGATGCTGGCGGCGCTGTCGCGCTACATGCCCGCGGGCGTGCGCTGGACACGGCCCGAAGGCGGCATGTTCGTCTGGCTGACCCTGCCCGACGGGCTGGACGGTGCCGATCTGCTGGCGCGGTCGCTGGCGACGGAAAAGGTCGCCTTTGTTCCCGGGCGCGCCTTCTTTGCCGACGGCTCGAACGGGAACACGCTGCGGCTGAGCTTTTCCTGCGCGGATGAGGCGATGATCGACGAGGGGATGAAACGTCTGGGGCGTCTGCTGCGATCGGCGTAGGGTGCGTGCGAGCACGCACCTTACGGGCAGCGATCACGAACCGCAGGACGCGCCGGCTTCGAATACCGCGTCGAACTGGCGGCGCAGCGCGACATCCAGATCGGCCATCGTCACCGGCAGGCCCAGATCGACCAGACTGGTCACGCCATGGTCGCGGATTCCACAGGGCACGATGCCCGTGAAATGCGACAGATCGGGTTCGACATTGATCGCGATGCCGTGAAAGCTGACCCAGCGGCGCAGTTTCACGCCGATCGCGGCAATCTTGTCCTCGCGCGGGGTGCCGTCGGCGTTGGCGGGCTTCTCGGGCCGCACCACCCAGACACCGACCCGTCCCGCGCGCCGTTCGCCGGTGACGTTGAACTCGGCCAGCGTGCGGATCACCCACTCCTCCAGCGCGTGCACGAAACAGCGCACGTCACGCCCGCGCCGGTTCAGGTCCAGCATGACATAGGCCACACGTTGCCCGGGTCCGTGATAGGTATACTGCCCGCCGCGCCCCGCGACATGGACGGGAAAGCGCCCCGGGTCCGTCAGGTCCTGTGCCCTGGCCGAGGTTCCGGCGGTATAGAGCGGGGGGTGTTCCAGCAGCCAGACCGCTTCGGGCGCCTCACCCGCGGCAATCGCGGCGACGCGGGCTTCCATCGCCGCCAGCGTTTCTGGATAGGGTTGCAGCCCCGGCAGGATCGACCAGTCCATCATGCGCCTCGATTGAACCTTCGCGCGCACCCTAGCGACGCACGCTTCATAGTCAATCGACCGCGCGCGACCCGTGCCCTGCGGTGTGGGGCCGTCGTTCAGGGCCCATCCGGTGGTGGTGCAAGAGCCTTGTGCGAATCGCGGCGTGGCGTAGGCTGACGGGCATTGATTGATCGTATTGAGGGGGAAGAACCATGATCCGGAAGACCTTGACCACAACCGCGCTGGCCGCCGCCCTGATCGCCACGGGCGCGGGCCGGGCCAGCGCCGATCTGGGTGACGCCATCGCCGGCGGCATCATCGGCGGCGCGATTGTCGGCGCGATCCAGAGCCACAACCAGCGGCAGCCTGCGCGCGCCACCGCCCCGAGCGCGCGCGCGGTTCCGTCGGCCGCCCGGCAAGAGGCGCGCGCCGTGCAGACCGCGCTCAACGGTTTCGGCTTTGACGTGGGCGTGCCTGACGGCGTTCTGGGCCGGCAATCCCGGGCCGGGATCTCGCGGTATCAGGCCTATCTGGGCTATGCGCCGACGGGCGATCTGGAGGATTTCCAGCGCGATGTCCTGTTGCAGGCCTATCAGCGGTCCGAAATGGGCGGCGCGGCGGTCACGCAGGTGGTGATGACGCATCCCGACGGCCGGCGCGGCCTGCTGCTGGCGGTGCGCGACGAGATGCTGGGCGTGAATACCCGCGTCGCCGCCCCCGCCGCGCCCCAGCCGGCCGTTCCCGCCGCCGCCGGCGTGCCCAATCTTTTCGCCGGGCAGGGCGGCGCACAGGCCGGCACCCAGGTGTCGCTGGCATCGCATTGCAACCGGGTCGGGCTGATCACCTCGGCCAATGGGGGCTATACCGATCTAGGCCGCATGACAGATGCCAATTTTGCCCTCAACGAGCAATTCTGCCTGGCGCGGGGCTATGCCATCGCCGAGGGCGAGGCCCTGATGGCGCAGATCCCCGGCATGACCCCGCAACTGGCGGCGCAGCAATGCGCCGGGATCGCCAGTTCGATGCAGGGGGCGATCGGCGCGCTGGGCGTCCAGCCGCGTGCGGCGGTGCTGGCCAGCGCGACGCAGTTCGTCCTGAATTCGGGCATGACGGCGGCCGATCTCGCCAATACGGCGCGGGTCTGCCTGTCGTCGGGCTATGCGACGGATGCGCTGCCCGTGGCCATCGGTTCGGCACTGATTCTCGGCGCGCTGGGCGAGGCGGCCTATGGCGAGCTTCCCGCGCATCACCTGATGCAGGGGATCGGTGTGCCGCAGCGGCCGGACCTGGCGGCGGACTGGTTCCGCGCCAGCGTGGCTGCGCCGGGCGCGGCGACGGTGGCCGTCAGCTTTCAGCCGGGGCCGAGCAGCCGCAACGCGCTGATTCTGGCGGCGGTGGACAGTGTCGCGGGCCCCGCGCCCGGCGCGATGCCGCCCGCAGCCCAACCCGCTGTGCCCCCGGGCAAGTGACCGGACAGGCCGGGCTCAGAACAGCCCGGCCGCCTTGGCGTCGGACATATAGGTGCGGCTGACCGGGATCTCGCGTCCGTCGGTCATGACCAGAACGCCGCGCGCGCCTTCGCGTCGCGTGCCGGCGACCTGATCGCGCGCCACCCAATGCGAGCGGTGCACCTGCAAACCCGTGCATCCGTCGGTTTCGGCCATGGCGTCGGCCAGACGCATCAGCACCAGCGCGCGTCCGCGCAGGGTGACGATCTCGACATAGTGGTCCTGCACCGAAAGCGACACCAGTTCGCCGCGTTTCTCAAGCGGGAGACGCGACAGCAGGCGCGGGACGCGGGGCGTGTCGGGCACGGCGGCCTGAGGCTGCCGGGCGGGCTGGGGACGCGGCGCAAAGGTCAGCGCCGCCGTTACCAGCATGGCGACCGGCACCGTGGACACCGCCAGCGACAGCACGCCCGGCAGCGAGAACGGCGACAGGCCGAAGGCCAGGGCATTCAGCACCGCGACCTCGGCCATCACCACCAGGCCCACGGCGGGGCTGGCCAGCGCCCATTGCGCCACGCGCGACAGACCGCGATCCGCCAGCGGGCGAATGACCCACTGGCTGACGAACCAGCCACTGACGGCGGTGAGCGTCACCACCGCCGCCCAATAGAGCAACCGGGCCGGAAAGCGCAGCGTTTCCAGCGTTCCGAACGGACCCGAGATCGCAAGAACGGCGATCACCAGCCCCAGCATGAGCCAGGCCGAGGGGCTGCGAAACACGCGGTGCGTTTCGCGAAGCGCAAGGCGCAGCGCCGTGTCACTCACGAAGGAAACCTCGCTCTTGACGCATCCGCCGTGGACCGGCGCGGGGCCGGGCGGCAGGGAAGGGGACAACCCCCGTCTGATACACCGAGGATGACCGATGATAAACCTTTCGCCGCTGCTGTCCGCCCCGCCCGTGATCCAGTTGCACGCCGCAAT
This sequence comes from Rhodobacter sp., assembly GCA_020637555.1. Taxonomy (GTDB): domain Bacteria; phylum Pseudomonadota; class Alphaproteobacteria; order Rhodobacterales; family Rhodobacteraceae; genus Pararhodobacter. The sequence goes on from JACKKF010000005.1 coordinate 27,004, forward strand.
GGCGATGCTGGCCCTGGTGCTGGGCCCCTTCGCGCTGTTGCGCCGCCGCCGTGACCTGCGGCACAAGGTCCTGGGCTATGCCTGGATCACCGCCATGGCCCTCACCGCGCTGTCGAGCTTCGGCATCCACGCGATGCCGCTGATCGGCCCGTTCGGTCCGATCCATGCGCTGTCCGTGCTGACGCTGGGTTCGCTGGCCTATGGGTTGCGCGCCGCGATCCGGGGCAACCTGTCCGCCCATCGCAAGACGATGCAGGCGCTTTATCTTGGTGGCCTGGCGGCGGCGGGGGTCTTTACCCTCTGGCCCGGGCGAATCATGAACCGGGTGCTTTTCGCGGATCACCCCTTTCTCGCCTTTCCGGTGATCGCCCTGCTGGCGTTCGGGGTGCTGCTGATGCTGGCGCGCACCCGCTTCAAGAAAGGCGGGCGCGGGTCAGCTTTCCCTCTTCACATCGCTTTGCGAACCCGCTAAGAGCAGCCCCACCAATCCAGTGCGGTCGTGGCGGAATTGGTAGACGCGCAGCGTTGAGGTCGCTGTGGGCTAACCCCCGTGGAAGTTCGAGTCTTCTCGACCGCACCATTCCTTTCCTGGAAAATCACCCGCTGCGGGCCGCCATATGATGTGCGCCTTTTGGCCTTGCGCGGTCCGATCGACTGCAATGTGGCGCGGATTTGGCCCATTGTCCTGCGAATGACGCAAAAAGCCCGCCGATTGTCGCCTTTGACTGTCTCGGCCCATTCTGTCCCCGATAACTGCTTGAACTCAAGAAGGCCGGTGGTTTTACTGGCCGAAAGAAAAAAACATGACTTTCCAACAGGGGGAAAGATCGGTGAATGACGCCCGGGCCGAAGGCTTCGTCGTATTTGATCGCGTGCAAAAATCCTATGACGGCGAGATTCTCGTCGTAAAGGATTTGAACCTCAGTATGCCCAAGGGCGAGTTCCTGACGATGCTCGGGCCGTCCGGGTCCGGCAAGACGACCTGTCTGATGATGCTGGCCGGGTTCGAGACCGCCACCCATGGCGAGATCCTGCTGGACGGCCGCCCGATCAACAACATCCCGCCGCACAAGCGCGGCATCGGCATGGTGTTCCAGAACTATGCCCTGTTCCCGCACATGACGATCGCCGAGAACCTGTCCTTCCCGCTGGAAGTGCGCGGCATGGGCAAGTCCGAGCGCGAGCAGAAGATCAAGCGCGCGCTGGACATGGTGCAGATGGGGGCCTTTGGCAACCGTCGCCCGGCCCAGCTGTCGGGCGGTCAGCAGCAGCGCGTGGCCCCCGCCCGCGCCCCGGTGTTCGAACCGGAACTGGTGCTGATGGACGAACCGCTGGGCGCGCTGGACAAGCAGCTGCGCGAGCACATGCAGTTCGAGATCACCAGCCTGGCGCACAATCTGGGCATCACCACGGTCTATGTCACCCACGACCAGACCGAGGCCCTGACCATGTCGGACCGGGTCGCCGTGTTCAACGACGGGCGCATTCAGCAGCTTGCCCCGCCCGAGGACCTGTATGAACGGCCCGAAAACAGCTTTGTCGCCCAGTTCATCGGCGAGAACAACAAGCTGGAAGGCGTGGTCGAGACGATCAACGGCAACCGCTGCACCGTGCGGCTTGACGACGGCACCGTGATCGACGCGCAGCCGGTCAACGTCACCAAGGCGGGGGAACGCACCCGGGTGTCGATCCGCCCCGAACGGGTGGAATCGAATCCTGAACGCCTGTCGCCCGATGCCCATCTGATCGAGGCCGAGGTGCAGGAATTCATTTACATGGGCGACACGTTCCGCATCCGCCTCAAGGTGGCGGGTCAGGACGATTTCATCATGAAATACCGCAACGCCCAGGACCAGGGACGCATGAGCCCCGGTCAGAAAATCCGCATCGGCTGGCGCGCCGAGGATTGCCGCGCGCTGGACGCCTGAGCCGATTTCCGAGATCCGCACCGCCCCTGCCCGCAGGGCGGTGCGCCACACCAAGCGGGTAGTTCGACTAGGGAGCTAAGCATGAAACTGAAAACCGTTCTGAAAGGGCCGTTGGTATCCTCGCGTTGACCGCTGGTGCGGCCTCGGCCGACGAGATGGCCAACGAGATGACCGTCGTCTCCTGGGGCGGCGCCTATCAGGCCTCGCAGGTGAACGCCTACATCAACCCGTATGTGGCGGCGCACCCGGGCCTGAACGTCATCACCGACGAAAGCTCGGCTGACGCGGTGGCCCGCCTGCGCGCCATGAGCGAAGCCGGCAACGTCACCTGGGATCTGGTGGACGTGGTGGCCTCGGACGCGATGCGTCTGTGCGACGAAGGTCTGGCGATGCCGATCGACGCCGACACCCAGCTGGCGCCCGCGCCCGATGGCACCCCGGCGTCGCAAGACTTCGGCAACACGCTGGTGAGCGAGTGCTTCATTCCGCAGATCGCCTATTCGACGACCTTCGGCTATCGCACCGACATGGTTCCCGATGGCGTCGCGCCGCCGACCGATGCCTGCGCCGTGTTCGACACCGCGACCTATCCGGGCCGCCGCGCGCTGGAACGTCGCCCGATCGGGAACATGGAATGGGCCCTGCTGTGCGACGGCGTGCCCTATGACGAGGTCTACACCACCCTCGAAACCGACGAGGGCGTGCAGCGCGCGTTCGCGATGCTCGACACCATCAAGGCCGACACCGTCTGGTGGACCGCCGGTGCCGAGACGCCCCAGCTTCTGGCTGACGGCGAGGTCTTCATGGGCTCGACCTATAACGGCCGCCTGTTTGCCGCGATCGCCGAGCAGCACCAGCCGATCGGCATGGCCTGGGGTTATCAGATGCTCGACCTCGACGGCTGGATCATCCCCGAAGGGCTGCCGGCGGATCACCTGGCCCGCGTGATGGACTTCGTCTACTTCGCGACCGACACCCAGCGCCTGGCCGATCAGGCTGCCTACATCTCGTATGGTCCGGCCCGTGCCTCGTCGGCGCCGCTGGTTGGCAACCACGCCACGCTGGGCATCCCGATGGGTCCGCACATGCCGACCGATCCGGCGAACATGACGGGTGCGTTCCTGTTCAACTACACCTGGTGGGCGGATCACCGCGACGAACTGGACGCCCGCTTCCAGGCCTGGCTGGCGCAATAACGCCCGCCTGAAAGACCGGACGGCCCCCCGCGCATGACGGCGTGGCGGGGCGGTCCACCCGGCGATGTCCCGGTCCTGCCCCCTGTGGCGCGGGACCGGGAGACAACAGGACCCGAGTGATGACCAGCACGGCGACAGATCCCCATCCGAGCGACGAAGAACTGACCGGCGGCGAGTTGAAGCGCCGTCTCGCGCGCGCCCTGAGGCGCCAGAAGATTCGCGCGCTTCTGTTGATCGCGCCGCTCTTGCTGTTCATCCTGCTGGGGTTCATCGCGCCGATCGGGTCGATGCTGTTCCGTTCGGTCGAGAACAACATCGTCACCGACATCATGCCCAACACCGTCGCGGCACTGCAGACCTGGGACGTGGACAGCACCGAACTGCCGCCGGAACCGGTGTTCCGCGCCGTGGTCCAGGACATCCAGGTCGCCGCCGAGCAGCGCACCGCGATGCAGCTGGCCCGGCGCATGAACTTCGAGGTTCCCGGCTTCACCACGCTGATGCGGCAGACGCAACGCGCCGTGCGCCGCTGGGACGTGGAGACCGACGGCCCGTTCCGCGATCAGCTGATCGAGGTCAGCAGCGACTGGGGCGACCTGCATACCTGGCGCGCGCTCAAGGCCTATTCCTCGGAATATACCAGCGGCTACTACCTCGCGGCCGTCGATCATACGATGGTGTCCGGTCATATCGAGCCGCTGCCCGACGATCGGTCCATCCATATCATGCTGTTCTGGCGCACCGCCTGGATGAGCGCGCTGATCTGCTTCATGACCTTGCTGCTGGGGTATCCGGTCGCCTTCCTGCTGGCCAACGTCAAGGAACGCTACGCGAACCTTCTGCTGATCATGGTGCTGCTGCCGTTCTGGACATCGCTTCTGGTGCGCACCTCGTCCTGGAAGGTGCTGTTGCAGGAACAGGGCGTGATCAACGACTTCCTGGTCTGGCTCGGTCTGGTTGCGGATGACAACCGGTTGTCGATGATCAACAACAAGTTCGGCGTCATCGTCGCGATGACCCATATCCTTCTGCCCTTCATGGTGCTGCCGCTCTACTCGGTGATGAAGACCGTGCCGCCCAGTTATGTGCGCGCCGCCAAGTCGCTGGGCGCGAATGACTGGACCGCGTTCTGGCGGGTCTATTTCCCGCAGTCCATTCCGGGCATCGGCGCTGGGGCGATCCTGGTGTTCATCATAGCGGTCGGCTATTACATCACGCCGGAACTGGTCGGCGGGCCGTCCGGGATGTTCATCTCGAACCGGATCGCGCACCAGTGGTATGTCTCGGGGAACTGGGGGCTGGTGGGTGCCCCGGGCACGATCCTGCTGGTTGCGGTTCTGGTGCTCTACTGGGTCTACGACCGCGTGGTCGGCATCGACAACGTCAAGCTGGGGTAACGGATCATGGCACTTCCTTCCTATGCGTCACCCCTGCAACGGTTCTGGTATTACGCGTTTCGCGTGATCTGCGGGCTGGTGTTCTTCTACCTGATGTTCCCGATCCTGGTGATCATCCCGCTCAGCTTCAACGCCGAGGACTTCTTCACCTTCACGCCGGCGATGCTGTCCTTCGATCCGGCGGGCTATTCGCTGAAGCACTACGTCGATTTCTTCACCAATCCCGACTGGCAGATGGCGACGATGAACTCGCTGACCATCGCGCCGATGGCGACGCTGCTCTCGGTGTCGCTGGGGACGCTGGCGGCCATCGGTCTGAGCCAGTCGCATGTGCCCTTCAAGCGCGTCATCATGGCGGTGCTGATCTCGCCGATGATCGTGCCGCTGATCATTTCCGCGGCGGGGATGTATTTCTTCTTCTCGGCCGTCGGATTGCAGGGCACCTATTGGGGCGTGGTGCTGGCCCATGCGATCCTGGGCATTCCGTTCGTCATCATCACCGTGACGGCGACCCTGGTCGGGTTCGACCGCTCGCTGACGCGGGCGTCGGCATCGATGGGGGCGGGGCCGGTGCGCACCTTCATGAAGGTGCAGTTGCCGTTGATCCTGCCGGGCGTGATCTCGGGCGCGCTGTTTGCCTTCATCACGTCGTTCGACGAGGTCGTGGTGGTGATCTTCGTGGGCTCGGCTGCGCAGCAGACGCTGCCGTGGCAGATGTTCATCGGCCTGCGCGAACAGATCTCGCCGACGATCCCGGCGGTGGCGACGCTCATGGTGGGGCTGTCGATCCTGCTGCTGGCGACGCTGGAGATCCTGCGCCGTCGCAACGAGCGGCTCAGGGGATGAGCCCCGGCTGACGCGGTGTCGGGGCTGCCGCCCCGAACCCCCGCTTCAAGGGTCCACGGACCCCTTGAAAATCCCCGTGCGTATTTCCGACAAGATGATGGGGTGCCCGGTCAGCTGACCAGGGCCAGTTTCTCGTCAACGAAGCGGATCAGATCCGCAGCCGGGCGGGCGCCGGACAGGCGGGCGAGTTCGCGGCCCTGATGAAACAGGATGAAGGCCGGAATGCCACGGATGTTGTAGCGCACCGTCGCATCCGGGTTCGACTGGGTGTCGATCTTGGCCAGTCGCAGGCGCGGGGCCAGGGTCCGCGCCGCCTTTTCGAATTCCGGCGCCATTGCCCGGCACGGGCCGCACCAGGGGGCCCAGAAATCCACCAGCAACGGCAGTTGGTCGTTTCTGGCCATCTTTTCCAGCGTGCGGAAATCGACCTGGGCGACCTTGCCCGCATTCAGCGGGTGGCCACAGACCGAGCATTTCGGCGCATCGCCAGCCTTGTCGGCCGGAAGCTGGTTGACCTGGCCGCAGTCAGAGCAGGTGAGGCGGAGTTTCTGTGCCATGGCGCGTCTCGCATTCTAAGGGTTGAATGTGAAGTGGGGGAGCCCCCCTCTGATGTCAAGAGCGCGGCGGGCGCGATTTGTAGACGGGCAGACGCCAGCCAAAGGCCATGGAGCCCGCGCGCAGAAGGAAGGTCACGGCGGCACAGGCGATGAGCGCCCAGGGCGTCGGACCCAGCACGGCGCGGGTCAGGATCGCGACCAGCGCCCCGGCGAACGCGGCCGAGAGGTAGAGTTCCCCCTGGCGCAGCACCAGGGGCACCTCGTTGCAGACCACGTCGCGCATGAGGCCGCCAAACGCCCCGGTGACCATGCCCATGATCAGCACCACCACCGGCCCGTGCCCCAGCGTGACTGCCACCCCGACACCCGCCGGCACCGCGACCGCCAGCGCGCCGGCATCCAGCCAGTCGATGGCCCGGCGCCGGCTTTCCAGCAGATGCGCGGTGAAAAAGACCAGCACCGCCGCGACCGAGGCCGTGGCCAGATACCAGGGGTTCGCCACCCAGAAGACCATGTCGCGATCCAGCAGGACGTCGCGCACGGTGCCGCCGCCGACGGCTGTCAGCGACGCGATGAACACGAAGCCCACCAGGTCGAGCTGCGCGCGGCTGGCCACCAGGGCGCCGGTCAGCGCAAAGATGAAGACCGAGAGGTAGTCGAGAACCGAGAGCACGCTCATGGCTTGAACGGGGCCATTCCGGCGCGGGCCAGTTCGTCGGCGCGCTCGTTCTCGGCGTGACCGGCGTGGCCCTTGATCCATTTCCAGGTGACGGTGTGGGCCTGTTGCGCGGCGTCCAGCCGTTGCCAGAGATCCGCGTTCTTGACCGGCTTGCGGTCGGCGGTTTTCCAGCCGTTGCGCTTCCAGCCGTGGATCCACTGGGTCACACCGTTCTTCACATAGGCTGAGTCGGTGGTGATGGTGATCGCGGTCGCGCGGGTGAGGGTTTCCAGCGCATGGATTGCCGCCAGCAGTTCCATGCGGTTGTTGGTGGTCTGGGCCTCGCCGCCCTGCAAGGCGCGTTCCTTGACCACGGTGCCGCCCTCCATGGCCCGCATGAGCACGCCCCAGCCGCCGGGGCCGGGATTGCCGCTGCAGGCGCCGTCGGTCCAGGCGTAAAGGTCAGGCATGGTCTTTCCTTGCAAGGATCAGAATTCCGGGTTCGATGCGGCCGGACAGGCCCGAGTCCGCGCGCTCCTCGATGTCGAAGGGCGTGAAACCCGCGCCGGCGAGCAGGTCGAGCAGCGCCGCGCGCGTGTAATAGGTATAGAAGCGGCCCAGGCTGTCGCGCCCTTCGCCCTGGCCCAGCTTCAGACCCAGGAACAGCAGGCCCCCGGGTTCCAGCGCGTCGTGCAGGGCGCTCAGGTGCCGGGGAAGGGCGGCGCGCGGTTCGTGCAGCAGGCTGAAACTGACCCAGGCGGCGTCATAGGGGCCAGGCAGAGGGTCGTCGAACCCCGCGAGGCGCGCGGGCAGACCCTTGCGGTCGCGGGCGATCGCGATCATCGCCGGCGCGGCATCGACCAGGTCCACGTCGAACCCGTGTTGCAAAAGGATCTCGGCCTGGTTGCCCGGACCGCAACCCCAGTCCAGCACGCGCGCATGGGGGGGCAGGGCGGCCATGAACCGGCCGAGCACAGGATCGCTGCCGGTGGTCATGCACGCATAGTCCTCGGCGCGGGCGTTGTAGACGCGCAGGGTCTCGGCATCGGTCATGCGCGCTCCAGCGCCAGTTTCAGCCCCAGCGCGGCGAACGAGGCGGCAAAGGCCCGGCGCAGCCAGCGCATCGCGCGCTCGGACCCCAGGAGGCGCGCCCGCAGCCATCCCGCACCCAAGGCGTAGAGGACGAAAACCGCAGCGGTCATGGCGATGAATCCCAGGCCCAGCGTCATCAGCCGCTGTGCCGGGTCGGTGGTGCCTGTCGGGATGAATTGCGGCAGGAAGGCCAGAAAGAACATCGGCAGCTTGGGGTTGAGAAGGTTCAGCAGGACCCCGCGCCGGATCAGCGCGACGGGCGATTGCGGGCGGGGATCGGGCGTGATGGACAGATTGCCCGTGCCTTGCAGGCTGCCCCAGGCCATCCACAGCAGATAGGCAACGCCGGCGACCTTGATCGCGGTGAACAGCACGGCCGATGTGTGCAACACCGCCGCAAGCCCGGCCATGGCCAGGCCCAGGTGCAGCGCGGTGGCCAGCGTGCACCCGGTCACCGCCCAGAGCCCCGCGACAAGCCCCCGGCCCAGGGTGGTCGAAAGCGTGTAGAGCACCCCGACACCGGGCGCGAGGCAGACGATGAACGCGGTCAGCAGGAAGTCGGGCGTCATACGGGGGCTCGCAGGATGCGCGGAACCTTGAATTCGATGTCCTCGGTCGCGGTCTCGACGATTTCGCGGGTCAGATCGTAGCGGGCGGCAAAGGCGGCAATGACCTCGTCGATCAGGACCTCAGGCGCCGAGGCCCCGGCCGTCAGGCCCACGGCGCGGGCGCCCTCGAGGGCGCGCCAGTCGATGTCGGATGCGCGCTGGATCAATTGGGCATAGGGGCAACCGGCGGCCCGGCCGACCTCGACCAGACGCTTGGAATTCGACGAATTCGGGGCGCCGATCACCAGCAGCGCCTCGACCCGGCCGGCGATCGCCTTGACGGCGGCCTGCCGGTTGGTGGTGGCGTAACAGATGTCTTCCTTGTGCGGTCCGATGATCGCAGGAAAACGCGATTCGAGCGCGGCGACAATGCCGGCGGTGTCGTCGACCGACAGGGTGGTCTGCGTGATATAGGCCAGTTTCCGCGGATCGCGCGGGGCGATGCGGGCGACATCGGCGACGGTTTCCACCAGCAGGACCTCGCCCTCGGGCAATTGTCCCATGGTGCCGATGGTCTCGGGGTGACCGGCATGGCCGATCATCACCATCTGCAGCCCGTTCTGGTGGTGGCGCTCGGCCTCGATATGGACCTTGGACACCAGGGGGCAGGTCGCATCGACAAAGGTCATGGACCGCGCCTGCGCCGCCTGCGGCACGGATTTTGGCACGCCATGGGCGGAAAAGATCACCGGCCGGTCGGGGGGGCAGTCGTCCAGATCCTCGACAAAGATGGCACCCTGGGCGCGCAGGCTGTCCACCACGAACCTGTTGTGGACGATCTCGTGGCGGACATAGACCGGTTCGCCCCATTTGCGCAGTGCCAGTTCGACGATCTTGATGGCGCGATCGACGCCGGCGCAGAAACCGCGCGGAGCGGCCAGGTAGAGGGTCAGGGCGGGCTGGGTCATGGGGCTCTCCGTTCCGGGGAAGAGGTAGTCGCTGGGGGGGGCGAGGTCCAGCGTTTTAGGGGCGCGTGGGGGCTGCCGCCCCACACCCACTGCTTCAAGGGGGGCACGCCCCCCTTGAAAATCCCCGTGCGTATTTGGGACAAGATGATGGGGTCACGAGCCTTCGTTGAAAAAGCCGTGGATCGTGCGGGCCATCTGTTCCGAGATCCCCGGAACGGCCATCAGATCCCCGAGACCCGCCCGCGTCACCGCCTTTGCCGAGCCGAAATGCGCCAGAAGCGCCCGCTTGCGCCCGGCGCCGACGCCGGGGATCTCGTCCAGCGGCGTGCGGGTCGAGGCCTTGGCCCGGGCCGCGCGATGGGTGCCGATGGCGAAGCGGTGGGCCTCGTCGCGCAGGCGCTGGATGAAATAGAGCACGGGATCATTGTGCCTGAGGGCGAAGGGTCGCGCGCCCTTTCGGTGGAATTCCTCGCGGCCAAGGTCCCGTTCGACCCCTTTGGCGACGCCCACGGCGGGGATGTCATCGATGCCCAGCGCGGCCAGGGTTTCGGTCACCGCCGTGATCTGCCCGGCGCCGCCGTCGATCAGCAGAAGATCCGGCCAGGCTTCGGTCTGGCGGGCGGGGTCCTCTTTCAGCAGCTTGTCGAAGCGGCGCGTCAGGACCTCGCGCATCATGCCGAAATCGTCGCCGGGCGCGGTCTTGATGGTGAACTTGCGATACTGGCTTTTCATCCAGCCGTCGGGCCCGGCCACCACCATGGCGCCGACGGCATGGGCGCCCTGGATGTGCGAGTTGTCGTAGATCTCGATCCGGTTCGGCGGGTCGTCCAATCCGAAGGCATCCGCCAGACCCGACAGCAGACGCGATTGTGCCGCGCTTTCGGACATCTTGCGACCCAGGGATTCCCGCGCATTGCGCAGGGCGTTCTCGACCAGCTCGGCCTTCTCGCCGCGTTGCGGCACGCGCAGGTCCACGTTGCGCCCGGCGCGCGCGCTGAGCAGGTCGCGGATCAGGTCCTCGTCGTCCACGGGATGGGACAGCAGGATCTGGCGGGGCGGCGGCTTGCCATCGTAGAATTGCGCGAGAAAGGCGGACAGGATCTCGGCCTCTTCGGCGCCCGACCCGGTGCGCGGGTAGAAATCGCGGTTGCCCCAGCTTTGATGCGCGCGGATGAAGAAGACCTGCACGCAGGCCTGCCCCTTTTCCAGATGCAGCGCGATCACGTCGGCCTCGTCCACACCCTTCGGGTTGATGCCCTGCGACTGCTGCACCGCGGTCAGTGCGCGGATGCGGTCGCGCAGGGCCGCGGCGCGTTCGAATTCCATCGCATCCGATGCCTCCTGCATCTGCTGCGCCAGATCCGCCTGGATATGCGAGGTCTTGCCGCTCAGGAAGCGTTCGGCATCCGACACCAGATCGGCATAGGCCTCGGGCGTGATGAGATTGGTGCAGGGTCCGGCGCATCGCTTGATCTGATAGAGCAGACAGGGGCGGGTGCGGTTCTGGAACATGGAATCCGTGCAGGATCGCAAAAGGAACACTTTCTGAAGCTGGTTCAGCGTGCGATTCACCGCAGAGCCGCTGGCGAAGGGCCCGAAATAGCTGCCTTTGTCGCTGCGCTTGCCCCGATGCTTGCGGATCTGGGGATAGGCGTGATTCTTGGCAATCAGGATGTTCGGAAAGCTTTTGTCGTCGCGCAGCAGAACGTTGTAGACCGGCTTCAGCTGTTTGATGAGGTTCTGTTCCAGCAGCAGGGCCTCGGTTTCGGTCCTGGTGGTCAGAAACATCATGGACCGCGTTTCCGAGATCATCCGCGCGATCCGGGCCGAATGGCCGGACGGACGCGCGTAGTTCGACACCCGCGCTTTCAGGTTCCGCGCCTTGCCGACATAGAGCACGCGCGCCTCGCCATCGAGCATCCGGTAAACCCCCGGCGAGCCATCCAGTCGGCGCACATAGTCGGCGATCAGCGCATGGCCGGTCAGGGGTTCAGGGGCCTTGGGGGGCGTGTCGGTCATGGGCAAAAACGGGCGATGATTCTCGGGTGTGGCTGCACCTTAGCGGTGCCGAGTTCAAGGGGAAAGCTTTCCACGGAATCTGTGGATAACTCTGTGGAGAGGCTGTCGAGACAGACGAAAACACCTTGTTTCCAGAGGGCTTCCCTGGGCTGCCCAAAAATTAGGCAATTCACTAACGTATTGAAATCAAACAAAAGAAATTCAGGCCATTTGCAACTCTCTGAATTTCTTAGGGTTTTCATGACGTCTTCGTGACAGTTCGCCCGCCGGTGGACAATCGGTCGCGGGCGGTCGCCCAAAGGCTTATTCCGGCCCCAGGATATCGGGGGTCTGCCACCCCAGATGCTGGCCCCCGTCGACGCACAGAAGCTGCCCGGTGACGGCCGGGGCGTCCAGGAAATAGCCCAGTGCCGCCGTGATGTCCGCGGGGTTCGAGCCCCGCTCAAGCACCGTGTTGGCGCGCTGGCGGGCAAAATGCTGCGGGGTCTGACGCGCGCCGATCAGGGTGGGGCCAGGACCGATCGCGTTGACGCGGATATCGGGCGCCAGGGCTTGCGCCGTGGTGCGCGTCAGCGACCAGAGGGCCATCTTGGCCAGGGAATAGGTCATGAATTCGGGCGTGGGTTTCAGCACGCGCTGGTCCACCATGTTCACGATCAGGCCCTGCGCGATGGGTTCGCCGGCGTCATCGCGCGCCCCCTTGGGGCATTGCGCGGCAAAGGCCTGTGTCAGCACGAAGGGCGCGCGCAGATTCGAGCCGATGTGACGGTCCCAACTGGTGCGTGTCGCGCTCTGGATCGTGTCGTATTCAAAGATCGACGCGTTGTTCACCAGGACGGTCAGCGGCCCGCCCAGGGCCTGCGCGGCGGCGGGAACCAGGGCTGCGGTCGCGTCCTCGTCCAGCAGGTCGGCCTGCAGCGTCACGGCGCGCACGCCCTGTGCCCGGGCCGCGTCCGCGGCCTCGAGCGCACCATCGACGCTGGAGGCATAGTGAAGCGCGACATCCAGGCCGCGCGCGGCAAGATAGAGTGCCATGGCGCGGCCCAGTCTTTGCCCCGCGCCGGTGATCAGTGCCTTGCCTGACATGTGCCCCTCAGAACAGCCACAACAGATAGAGGACATAGAGCGCGATCATGCCCGCGCCAACCACCTTGGCGATGCTGCGGCCCGTCAGCACGAACACGCCCAGCAGAAGCGAGGTGGCGACCATCACCCAGAGGTCGAAGTGCAGCATCGGCTGCGGGACCGGCAGGGGGCCCACCAACGAGGTCACGCCGATGATGCCCAGCAGGTTGAAGATGTTCGAGCCGATCACGTTGCCCATGGCCACCCCGGCCTGCCGGCGCAGGGCTGCCGTGCAGGTCGTGGCCAGTTCCGGCAGCGAGGTTCCGACGGCAACCAGGGTCAGGCCGATCACCGCCTCGCTGACGCCGAGGGCGGTGGCCACATGGACCGCCCCCTCGACCAGAAGGTTCGCGCCGAGCGGCAGGCCGATCAGGCCGCCGAGCAGATACAGCGCGATTCGCAGACCCGAAATGCCTTCCTCGACGCCCTCGAGTTCGACGGATTCGCTGGCGCGGTGGTCGCGGGCGCGGGTGTAGGAATTCCACAGCATCGCCGCCAGCCCGGCCAGCAACACCAGCCCGTGCGGCCAGCCCATCGGCCCCAGATTGGCCAGCACCACGAACAGCAGCGTCGCGGCCATCATCACCAGGAAGTCATGCATCAATTCGCGTGACACCGGCACCGCGGTGATGAGGGCGGGCACCCCCAGGACCAGCAGGATATTGGCGATGTTCGACCCCACCACATTGCCCAGCGCCAGGGCGGGGGCGTGGTCGTGCACCGCCTGGATCGACACCAGCAATTCCGGCGCCGAGGTGCCGAAGGCCACGACCGTCAGGCCGACGATCAGCGCGGGAACCCCCAGCCTGAGGCTGAGATTGACCGCGCCCTTGACCAGCGCATCGCCTGCCAGCACCAGCAGGATCAGCCCGCCGACAATCATCAGAATGTCGAAAACCATCAACGATACCTGCAATCTTGGCGCCCGCAAGCGTTGGGAGTGTCGGAAAAGTGCACGCGCTTGCACGTCGGACAGCGCAGGCGATCCAGCGCGGGGCGCTTTGGCCGTCGGGGGCGCAGGGCCTTCTGGATCATTGCCATGACGGCGATGAAGATCAGGAACAGGATGACGACGCGCAAGATCATGTCACAGGCCCAGGCGCGCCCAGAGGGCCGCTTCCTCGACCCCGGCAAGCGCGTCCTGCGCAAGCGACAGTCCCAGGCGAGACAACAGCCGCCGGCGGGGACCGAAGCTGCGGAACCGCACCCGGTCGCCGTAGCGCGCCTTCAACACCGGCACCGCATGGCCGATCCCGTCGGCCAGCCCCAGCCGCACGGCCTCGTCCCCCAGCCAGAAACGACCGTCGAACAGGTCCGTTTCGGTGCCGAGGGCGCCGCCGCGCCGGTCGGTCACATGGTCGATGAACACGCGGTGCATCTGTTCGAGCAGGGCATCCAGCCGTTCCACATCCTCGGGGTTTTCCGGGCGGAAGGGATCGAGCTGGCTCTTGGACCGTCCCGCGGTGTGCACGCGCCGTTCGATGCCCAGCTTCTCGATTGCGCCGGACAGACCGAACCCGGCCGAGATCACCCCGATCGACCCCAGGATCGACGCGCGGTCGCAGTGGATGTCATCGGCCGCGCTGGCGATCCAATAGCCACCCGACGCGGCCGCATCCTCGACAAAGGCGTGCACGGGCAGGCCGGTTTCCTCGGCCAGGCGCCGGATGCGCGCGCCGATCAGCGCCGACTGCACCGGCGAGCCGCCGGGCGAATTGACGATCAGAGCGACCGCCGCGGGTTTGCCGCTGCGAAACGCGCGTTCGAGCAGGGGCGCGCAGGTGGCATCCGACAAGCGACCGCGTCCGCCTGCGGCGATCATGCCCTGCATGCGGACGACATTCACGCGAGGGGCGCGCCGCAAGGGCCGCGCAAGCAGGGCGAGCGGGTTCATCATGCGCCCGATGTAGGGGGCGCGCCCTGAACGGGCAAGAGACGGCGCTTGAAAAAGGCCGCAACGTCAGTCTTCGGCGTCGCGATGCTGGTTGATCAGCCGGTAGACCTGCCGCGCGTCGTCGATCTGGCGAAAACCGATCGGCACGCGCACGAAATGCCGTTGCGGCGTGCCCATGTTCATCCCCGAGCTGCTGCGCCGCCGGGTGGTGTAGTTGCGGATTTCCTCGGCGAACCAGACGGAACCGGGGGTGTCGTCCTCCAGGCTGGGCGAGACCATGTCGTCATAGGGGTAACGCTTCAACGTGCGTTTGCCCAGGGTGTCCGTGGCGATATAGGCCGCACGGTCGCTCAGCGTATACCAGGTGCGGCCGCGCGTATGGGCATCCCAGAAGATCCGGCCGATCACCATATACAGCCCGATCGCGACAAAGGGGATGCCGAACAGCGGGAACAGCGTGCCCATCAGGTCAAAGGACGACCCGGAATGCGTCATGCGGCCCATCGTGGCCGCGCCCACGATCCAGAAGACCGCAAAACCGGCGAAGAACAGGCCAAAGAAGGTTTCGAAACGCAGCAGGTCGGACCAGATCACCCCGCCGCGCGGGCGCCCTTGCCACAGGACGGATTCCCCGTCCTCGAAAATGCCTTCCCAGCCTGCCGGGGTCGTTGCCATCAATGCCTCCTGCGGAAATCGCGACGTGAAAACGCGGCGATGGTGGCAAGCGGTCGGGACAGGGTCAAGCCTGCGCGGCGCGCGCGGCCAGAAGGTTGCGGGCCAGCAGATCCATCGCCGCCATGCGCACCGCGACGCCCATTTCGACCTGCTCCTGAATGACCGAGCGGTTGATGTCGTCGGCGATGGTGCCGTCGATCTCGACCCCGCGGTTCATAGGGCCCGGGTGCATGACGATGGCATCGTCCTTGGCAAAGGCCAGCTTCTCGGCATCCAGACCATAGCGGTGATAGTATTCGCGCTCCGAAGGGATGAAACCGCCGTCCATCCGCTCTTTCTGAAGGCGCAGCATCATCACCACATCGGCGCCTTCCAGCCCTTTCTGCATGTCGTCGTAGACCTCGCAGCCGAATTCGGCCACGCCCGCCGGCATCAGGGTGGGCGGACCGATCAGGCGCACCCGGTTTTCCATCTTGCCCAGCAGGATCAGGTTCGACCGCGCGACTCGGCTATGGGCGATGTCGCCGCAGATGGCCACGGTCAGGCGGTGCAGGCGGCCCTTCTTGCGGCGGATCGTCAGGGCATCCAGCAGCGCCTGGGTCGGGTGCTCGTGCTTGCCGTCACCTGCGTTCAGGACGGCACAATTCACCTTTTCCGCCAACAGGTTGACCGCGCCGGAATGCGGGTGGCGCACCACCAGCAGATCCGGGTGCATGGCGTTGAGCGTCAGCGCCGTGTCGATCAGCGTCTCGCCTTTCTTCACGCTCGACGTCTGCATCGCCATGTTCATCACATCCGCGCCCAGCCGCTTGCCCGCCAGTTCGAAACTGGCCTGCGTGCGGGTCGAGTTCTCGAAGAACATGTTGATCTGGGTGAGGCCCTTCAGCACCTCGGAGTGCTTGTCGCCGGACCGGTTCAGCGCGACGTAATCTTCCGCAAGATCGAGGATCGCGGTGATCTCGGCCGGATGCAGGGGCTCGATTCCCAGAAGGTGGCGTTGGGTGAAGGACATGGCGGACCTCTCAGGCCTTTCGGCGGGGTATAGAAAGTGGGGCCGCGCGGGGCAAGGGGAAAGCCCGGGATTGCCGGGCCCCGTGAAACCTGCTGACATGGCGCGGTTCCATCGAAAGGCCCGCCATGCCCCCTGTTGCCACCTGGTCCTATCCCACTGCCATCCGGTTCGGCGCGGGCCGCCTGCGCGAATTGCCCGAGGCCTGCGCCGCCGCGGGGATCCGGCGCCCGCTGCTGGTCACCGACCGGGGTTTGGCAGGGCTGCCGATCACCGCGCGGGCTCTGGATCTTCTCGACGCCGCGGGCCTGGGCCGGGCGCTGTTCGCCGAGGTCGATCCCAACCCGACTGAATCCAACCTGCAGGCCGGGATCGCGGCCTTTCACGCGGGCGGGCATGACGGTGTCGTGGCATTTGGCGGCGGGTCGGGGCTGGATCTGGGCAAGCTCGTGGCCTTCATGGCCGGCCAGACCCGCCCTGTCTGGGATTTCGCGGATGTGGGCGACTGGTGGACGCGCGCCGATGCGACCGCGATCCATCCGATCGTCGCGGTGCCGACGACGGCGGGCACCGGCTCCGAGGTCGGGCGTGCCTCGGTCCTGACGAACACGCTGACGCATGAAAAGACCATCATCTTCCATCCGCGCATCCTGCCCTCGGTGGTGATTTCCGATCCGGAACTGACCCTTGGCCTGCCGCGTGCGATCACCGCCGGCACGGGGATGGATGCCTTCGCCCACTGCCTCGAAGCCTATTGCGCGCCGCATTTCCATCCGATGAGCCAGGGCATCGCGCTGGAGGGGATGCGGCTGGTCCTGGACCATCTGCCGCGCGTCCATGCCGACGGCGCGGACATCGAGGCCCGCGCGCAGATGCTGGCGGCGGCGATGATGGGGGCGGTCGCGTTCCAGAAGGGGCTGGGCGCCATTCACGCCATCAGTCACCCGGTCGGCGCGCTGTATGGCACCCATCACGGCACCACGAATGCGGCGGTGATGGTGCCGGTGCTGGATTTCAACCGCCCGGCGATCGAGGAACGGTTGTCTCGTGCCGCCGATTATCTGGGGATCAAAGGCGGGTTCGACGGGTTTCGCGGCCATGTGCAGAGGCTGATCGCCGACCTGGGGATCCCGGCGAACCTGACCGGGATGGGGATCTCGGCGCCCGACATCGACGCGATTCTGGCCGGTGCGCTCAAGGACCCGTCGACCGGCGGGAACCCGGTGCCCATGACCGCCGAGAACACGCGCGCCCTGATCCTCGCCTGCTTTGACTGACCGGCGGCCCGGGGGTGTGCAGCCTCCGGACAGCCCCCGGTCGGGAAAACGCGCGGTTGCAATTTGATCAAATAGTTGCTCAACTCGTCCCACCGGAGACGACATGCAGGGGGTAGGCATGGGGTTGGCGACGCTGATCGTGATCAACGGCAAGGTCCTGACGATGGACGACGCGCAGCCACGCGCCGAGGCCGTCGCCCTGAACGGCGAGCGCATCCTCGCTGTTGGCGCCACCGCCGAGATCGCGGCCATGGCCGGGGCAGGGTGCCGGGTGATCGACGCCGGGGGCGCCACGGTCCTGCCGGGGTTGATCGAAAGCCATCTGCACCTGTTCATGGGCGGCAACGAACTGGGGCATCTGCAGTTGCTGCATGTCCAGGGCGAGGCGGCGCTGCGCCGGGCGCTGACCGAGTTCGCCGCGGCCAACCCGGATGCCCCGATGCTCATGGGGCAGGGATGCGATTACGCGATCTATGACCGGGCGCTGACCCGGCACGATCTGGATGCGATCGTCCCCGACCGTCCGGTGCTGTTCACCGCCGCCGACCATCACACCGCCTGGGCCAACACCCGCGCGCTCGAGATGGCGGGTATCCTGCAGGGGCGGGCGCTTGGCGTCGGCAACGAGATCGTCATGGGCGCAGATGGTCTGGCCACGGGCGAACTGCGCGAATTCGAGGCCTTTGCCCCCGTCCTCGCGCTGACGGGCCAGACCCGGATCGCGGCCGGGATCGCCACCGGCGAGGAACCCGACCCCATTCCAACCCACGCCGATCTGCTGGGCGATCTGGAACCGATGGCGCGCGGGCTGCGGCACTGCGCCCGGCACGGGTTCACATCGCTCGTGAACATGGACGGCAATCGCTATACGCTGCTGGTGCTGGCCGAACTCAGGCGGCAGGGGCGGCTGACCGCGCGGGTGCGCGTGCCGTTCCACTACCGCCCGCACCGCCAGCCCGCCGACCTGGCCCAGGCCACGGCCTTGAGCGCGGAATTCAACGACGACTGGCTGGCCTCGGGCTTTGTCAAACTGTTCATGGACGGCGTGGTGGACAGCGAAACGGCGGCGATGCTGTCGGACTATCCCGATCATCCGGGCTGGTGCGGCGATCCCCTGCATACCGACGCCCGGTTCAAGGAGGTCGCGATCGAGGCCGATCGCCGCGGTCTGCAGATTGCCGTCCATGCCATCGGTGACGGCGCGGTGCGCCGGGTGCTGGACGGCTACGAGGCCGCGCAACGGGCAAACGGCGTGCGCGATTCGCGGCATCGCATCGAACATATCGAACTGATCGACCGCGCCGACGTGCCGCGTCTGGCGGCGCTGGGCGTCACGGCCTCGATCCAGCCGGTCCATGCGCCGGGGGCGATGGATTTTCCCCTGATGCCGACGATGGGCAAGATCCACCGCGACCGCTGGCGCGACGCCTATCTGTGCCGCGATCTGGCGCAGGCCGGCGCGCGGCTTGCCTTTGCCTCGGACTGGCCGGTCACGGATATCAACCCGTTCCGGGGGATCCAGGCCGCGCTGACCCGCCCGGTCTATGAGGGGGGCACCGAGCAGACGCTCTCGCTGCACCAGATCCTTGCCGGCTATACCATCGGCGGCGCCTGGGCCGAACATACCGAGGACCGCAAGGGTATGCTGCGCCCGGGGTATCTGGGCGATCTGGTGATCCTGTCGGGCGACATCGAAACCACCCCGGTGACCGAGATCGGCACCCTGTCGGCCGCCGTCACGGTTTGCGGTGGCCGCGTGGTCTGGGAGGGCGCATGACCCCGGAAATCGAGATCACCGGCCTGAGCAAGGTCTTTGGCCAGGGTGCCGCGGCCTTTCGCGCCCTGACGGATATCGACCTGACCGTCGGCACGGGCGAGTTCTTCACGCTGCTGGGGCCCTCGGGCTGCGGCAAGACCACGCTCCTGCGCATGATCGCCGGTTTCGAGGCGCCGACCACCGGCAGCTTGCGCATCAATGGCGACGAGGTCGCGGGCAAGGGGCCGAACGCGCGGCCGGTGAACACGGTCTTTCAGAACTATGCGCTGTTTCCGCACATGACCGTGGCGCAGAATATCGGCTTTGGCCTGAAGATGCTGGGCCGCCCCCGGGCCGAGGTCGACACGACCGTCGCCGAGATGCTGCGCCTCGTGCGGATGGAGGCCATGGCCGGCCGCAAGCCCAGCGAGATCTCGGGCGGGCAGCAACAGCGCGTGGCGCTGGCCCGGGCGCTGGCCCCCAGGCCGCGGGTGCTGCTGCTGGATGAACCCCTCAGTGCGCTGGATCTGAAGCTCAGAAAGGAAATGCAGAGCGAACTCAAGCGGTTGCAATCGGAAACCGGCATCACCTTTGTGTTCGTCACGCACGACCAGGAGGAGGCGCTGACGATGTCCGACCGCATCGCCGTGATGAGCGCCGGGCGCATCCTGCAACTGGGCACCCCGCATGACATCTACCACGCGCCCGCGGATCGCTTCGTCGCGGATTTCATCGGTGACACGAATTTCCTGACGCTTCCGGTGATCGCCGTGTCCGGCGCGCGTGCCACGCTCACCCTGCCGGGCGGCCAGACGGCCGAGGCGATCCTGCCCGACGGCGTGGCCCCCACGCCGGGCCAGTCCGTCACCGCGATCCTGCGCCCGGAACAGGCGATCCTGACCGAACCGCCGGGTGCCACGCTGACCGCCACGGTGCGGTCGGCGGTGTTCTTTGGCACCGATACCCACCTGCATCTGACGCTGGGCGATGGCCAGCCCTTCGTGTTGCGGCGCCAGAACACCGGCGATCTGCCGGTCCCCGAACCGGGCAGCATCGTCGGCCTGACGCTGGGCCCGGGGGTCCTGCGCGTGGTGAGGGACTGACCGATGGCCCGAGCCCCCGATCCCGACCGCGACCGCCACGGATGGAAATGGTTGCTCAGCGCCCCGGCGCTGGTGGTGCTGGTGCTGGCGGCGTCGGGGCCGTTGCTGATCGTCGCGGTCTATTCCTTCCTCAGCCCGGGCAACATGGGCGGCGTCGCCTGGGAACCGTCGCTTGAGGGGTGGTTCAAGGTCTTCTTCAGCCGCGACATCTTTGACCCCGAGAACGTGAGCTGGAACACCGCCAACCTGACGGTTTTCTGGCGCACGGTCTGGCTGTCGATCCAGACCACGCTGATCTGCGCGGTTCTGGGATTTCCGACCGCCTGGTTCATCGCAACCCGTCCGCCGCACCGGCGTGCGCTGTGGCTTTTTCTGATCACCATTCCCTTCTGGACCAACCTGCTGATCCGCACCTTTGCCATTCAGGAACTGATCCGCGGCACGGGGATGCTGAACACGGTCCTGCTGGCGCTCCATGTCATCGACGAGCCGTTGCAGCTGCTCTATTCCAACTTTGCGATCCTTCTGGGCATGGCCTATGTGTTCCTGCCGCTGATGGTGCTGCCGCTCTATGCCGCGATGGACAAGCTGGACTTCCGCCTGGTCGAGGCCGGCTATGATCTTTATGCGAGCCGCTGGCGCGTGCTCTGGCATGTGATCCTGCCGCTGGTGAAACCCGGCTTCGTCGCGGGGTCGATCCTGGTCTTCATCCCGTCGATCGGTGCCTATGTCACGCCGCGCGTGCTGGGGGGCGGGCGGACGATGATGCTGGGCAACCTGATCGCGTTGCAGTTCGGCCAGGGGCGCAACTGGCCCCTGGGGGCGGCGCTGGCGATGCTTCTGCTGATCCTGGTGACGGTGGCGCTGGTGGTCTACCTGCGCGCCGTGAATGCCGAGGACGAGGAGAAGCGCCATGGCTAGGGCCTATGACGTGCGCAGACTGCCCGGCTTCGGCGCCATCGCGCTGCTGACCTTCGTGTTGCTCTATCTGCCGATCCTGGTGCTGGTGGTGTTTTCCTTCAACGCCGGGTCGTCGCAATCGGAATGGGACGGGTTCTCGTTGCAATGGTATGCGGCGGCCTTTGCCAACCAGCAGGTGCAGGATGTGTCGATCCGCTCGCTGTGGCTGGCCGCGGTGGCTGCGGGCGTGGCGACGGCGCTTGCGGTTCCGGCCGCGCTGGCGACAACCCGCGTCAGCCGCTTTCCGGGGCAGACGATGATCTATGCGCTGATCAACCAGCCCCTCATGGTCCCCGAGATCGTCACCGGCATCGCGCTGCTGATCTGCGTGGCCTGGGTCAAGGTGAACACGGGCTACACCGGCATGGGGTATCTGGTGGCCGCGCATACCGCGTTCTGCATCCCCTTCGCCTATCTGCCGATCCGGGCCCGGCTGGAAACGCTGGACCCGACGCTGGAACGCGCCGCATCCGATCTCTATGCCAGTCCGGTGCAGGCGTTCCGCTTCATCACGCTGCCCCTTCTGGTGCCCGGGATCGCGGCCGGCTTCATGCTGGGGTTCGTGATCTCGCTGGATACCGTCGTGATTACCGAATTCGTGAAATCTGCCGGGCAGGACACGCTGCCGACCTACATGCTCGGCCAGTTGCGGCGCATCATCACACCCGAGATGAACGCGATCGCAACCTTGTTCCTGGCGCTGTCATTGGTGTTCGTGACGGCGTTTTTCCTGATCACCCGCAAACGCGGATGATCCAATCCAGAACCGACAGGGAGTCCCAACAATGAAAAAGACACTGATTTCCACGCTGGCGCTGATCGTCGCTTCGGCCGGGGCCGCGCAGGCGGACGGGGTGCTGAACATCTACAACTGGGGCAATTACACCAGCCCCGAGCTGATCGAACAATTCACCCGTGACACCGGGATCGCTGTCACGATCACCGATTTCGATTCGAACGACACCGCGCTGGCGCGGGTGCGGCAGGGCGGGCACGGGTTCGACATCGTCGTGCCGACGCATTCCTATGTGCAGACCTGGATTCAGGAGGGGCTGCTGCAGCCGCTGGATCCTGCCATCGTCACCGACCGCGACAACATCGCCCCCCAATGGCGGGATGTCGATTTCGACCCGGGCCGCGAATACACCGTGCCGTGGCAATGGGGCACGACGGGGGTGCTGGTGAATACCTCGGTCTATCACGGCGACATCAACACCGCCGACATCATCCTGAATCCGCCACCGGAACTGGACGGGCGCATCAACGTGATCCCCGAAATGTCGGACGTGATGGCGATCGCCATCTATGCCGCGGGCGGGGACAATGTCTGCACCTCGGACATGGATGTGCTTCGCCGTGCGCGTGACATGCTGATGGCGGCCAAACCGCATTGGCTGTCGATCGACTATGGCACGATCGACAATTATGCCGCCGGCGACATTCTGGCCGGGATCTACTGGAACGGCGCCTCGATGCGGGCGCGCCTGCAGAACCCGGACCTGGCCTATGGCTATCCGACGACCGGCTATCCGGTCTGGATGGACAACGCCGCCGTTCTGGCCGACGCGCAGAACCCGGAAAACGCGATGATCTTCATCAACTATATCCTGCAACCCGAACATGCGGCGATGCTGTCGAACTTTGCCCGGTATGCAAACGGGATCACCGGATCCGAGGAATTCATGGACGAAGGGATGCGCAACGCGCCCGAGATCGTGATTCCGCCAGAGCTGGTGGCGGCGGGGCGGTTCTCGCCCGCCTGTCCGCAGGAGATCCAGGAAATCCGCACCCAGATCTGGACCGAACTGCTGCAATGATCGACCCGCGGGGCTGATCGGGGAAAGGGGGGGCAGCCCCCCTTTCCGCTGTCACACCCCGTCGCATTGCGGCCGGACGCGGCGGGGCACGCCCGCGTTCCGGCCGGTCATCCGCCGGCGGGCGATTCGCAGGGGCCGGTGCGGCGCATCCCGCCCTCGAGGGACTTTGGCGCAGGCGCGTGGCGCTAGGACGCGGGTTTGGACACCAGCAGGTCCGTGGGCGGCGCCCGCATGAGATCGCGGGCGTAGTTTCCCAGCTGATCCGGTGTGCGGCCGGAATGCGCCCCGATGGCGACCAGATCGGCCCCCAGTTCGGCGCCGCGAAACGCCAGGACCTGATGCACCCCACCGGGGACAATCTCGGGCGGTTCTGCCAGGGCGGGCAGCTCCGGGCGCGTCAGAAAGGCGCGGCGGTGATCCTCGGCGCGGGCCATGGCGGCTTCGAACTCGCGGTTGCCGGGGGCGGCCCGCGCTCCCAGCCGCATCTGCAATGCATGAATGGCGTGGAATTGCGCCCCGGGTGCGATCCGCGCCGCCATCGCCAGCGCCGCCGCCGATCCGGCCGAGAAATCGGTCGGTGCGAGCACCTGCGCATAGGCGCGGTCCGGGGGCTGGTGGGCGATCAGCACGGGGCAGGGCGCCGCCAGCACGATGCGTTCCATCGTCGTCAGCCTGAGAACGTCCAGAACCCGGCGTTCCCGGTGCAGGCCCAGAACGATCAGGGCCGCGTTTTCACGCGCCGCCAGTGCCGCCAGTTCCGGCGCGGCCTCGCCCTGCAACAGGCGCGTGCCCTCGGGCAGGCCCTCGGGATGCCGGGCCTCGCTGACATGGACACGGATCAGGCGTGCGCCCAGCACTTGCGCCAGGGCGGCGGCGCGCGCGGCGACATGCGCGGAACGGGCGGAAAGGTCGGTCGCGGCGATGATGGAGAGGTCGGGCATGGGCATCCGTGCTCAGGAACCAAGGGGCGGCCGCGCGCCGGGCCGGTCCGGCAGACGCGAGACCATCTCTGGCGCCAGATCGGCGCCGCTGTGCAAACGCTGCGACAGACCCGGGAAGGCGGCGCGCAGCGGGGCGGCCAGGTCCTCGGGCAGGCGGGTCACGACCGAGGGGCAGACCATCAGGCTTTCGCAGGGGACGCCCTCGGCATAGATCACCTCATGCGCGTCGAACACCAGCGAGAAATATTCGACATGCCCGCCTTCGCGGCGCAGGATGGCACTGTCATCGACCAGGTGGCGCGCCTGCACCAACAGGCCCGAGGCGCCGGCCAGATCGCGGGCATCGCGGCGATACAGGAACAGACGGTGGTGCGGGCTGACCGCCAGCGGGCCGGGATTGCCCATCACGCCCGGCTGCACCACGACCGGGGCGAACCCGCCCTCGGCCCTGAGGGTGACAGCGCCCTTCCAGCGCAGAACCTGCGCGCCATGGTCGCGGGTGATGACCGCGTCGCCGGGAACCAGATCCTCGACCGCACATTGGCGCCCGTCGGCCAGCGCGACCCGCGTTCCGCGCGCGAAAGCCCCCGCGACGACGGCCGCCAGCCGGATCGGCCCGGGCGACAGATCGGCCGCGATCAGCGTATAGACGTGGCGCGCCAGCAGCGGGGACAGCGGCAGGGCCACGCGGGTCGTCCCCAGGTCCAGCACCAGAACCTCGACCAGATCGCCGTCCGGCGCCATCAGGGACAGACGCCCCTCCAGCCGCACCGGATCGCCCGCGTGCCCCAGGTCCGAGCCAGGGGCCAGCCGTCCGGCGCCGTCCGGCGCGTCGAGGTCCAGCATCAGCGTCAGTGGCGCCGCGTTCTCGTCCAGGCGGTAGTAGTCGCCGCAGACGCTGTCTGCCGGGGCCGGCAGCGGATCGCCCGCATTCGCGCCGGTCTGCACGCGCAGCGCGCGGGCCGGGAAGGCCGACACCGCGTGGGCGGCGGGGGTGGTCATCGGCAGGGGGGCGGTCATGGGCAGAACTCGGACTGGGCGCGCGAGTGTAGGGTGGCGCCGGGCCAAAGGTCAATCGGCGCCCGGATTGTCCGTCAGGCAGGGGGGTGCTACCTCTGGTCGGAACGCACAGGAGGCAACGCATGGATCTGGGTCTTAGGGGAAAACGCGCGCTGGTCTGCGCCTCGTCCAGGGGATTGGGGCGCGGCTGCGCCGAGGCTCTGGCCGACGCCGGCGTGACACTGGTGATGAACGCCCGCGGCGAACAGGCGCTGGACGCCGCCGCATCCGAAATCCGGGCGGCGCACGATGTCGAGGTCGTGACCGTCGCCGCCGACATCACCACCGATGAGGGCCGCGCCCGGGTGCTGGAGGCCGCCGGCGCCGTGGACATCCTGGTGACCAACGCGGGCGGGCCGCCCCCCGGCATGTGGACCGACTGGTCGCGCGATGACTTCATCAAGGCGCTGGACGCCAACATGTTGACGCCGATTGCCTTGATGCAGGCGCTGTTGCCGGGGATGATGGCACGCGGCTGGGGCCGGGTGGTCAACATCACCAGCCAGGCGGTCAAGGCCCCGATCGGCGTGCTGGGCCTGTCCAACGCGGCGCGCACCGGGCTGACGGGCTTTGTCGCTGGCACCGCGCGTCAGGTTGCAGGCACCGGCGTGACGATCAACAACCTGCTGCCAGGCATCCATGCCACCGACCGCGCCGATGCGCTGGACGGCGGCGTGGCCAAGGCCAGGGGGATCAGCCTGGACGCCGCGCGGGCGGAACGCGCCGCGACGATCCCGGCCGGTCGCTATGGCACGGCGGCCGAATTCGGTGCGGCCTGCGCGTTCCTCTGCAGTCAACATGCTGGGTTCATCGTCGGCCAGAACATTCTGCTGGATGGCGGCGGGATCAACACCACCCTCTGACCCGGGCTGTCAGTTTCTCAACGTCACACGGCTGCGAATCGCATGGATTCGCGGCCGATCTGGTGAAAATTCAATCGTCAGACAGATGTGCGACGGCATCGGCCAGGGCGCGGTCCTGCCCGTCCTCGGGGCCGTGGTGACCCGGGCGAAAGCGCAACCTGAAGGCCCTGAGCCGCAGATCGGCGCGTGTATCGGGATAGCCGATCCGATCCAGCGACCCGGCCAGCGGGGCCTGAGGGGCGCCCGGTGTCCAGGGCCAGATCGCCAGCCCCTGACGCGCCAGTCGCTGCCAGTCGAAGCGGGCGCCGGGATCGACCTTGCGGTCGGGGGCCATGTCGCTGTGGGCGATGACGCCGCGCGCCGGGATCGCCCATCGGGTCAGGATACCGGGAAGCAACCGTTCCAGGCGGGCCATCAAGGGCTGCGTGAAGGGACTGCGCCCGTCGTTGTCCAGTTCGATCCCGATCGAGCGCGAGTTGACATCGCCGCGCCCCCGCCAGGCCCCCGCGCCTGCGTGCCAGGCGCGCATCTCCTCGTCCACCAGATGCCAAAGCCGCCCGTCGCGCCCGATCAGATAATGCGCCGAGACCTCGGCCGAGGGATCGCACAACCGGGCCAACGCGGCTTCGGCGCTGGCCATTTCGGTGAAGTGCAGGACCACCAGCTCAGGGCGCAGCCCGTCGCGGCGCGGCCCGGCATTGGGCGACGGGTGGTGGATCATCTCAGCGTTGCGCGGCGGCTTGACGGATCGGTGCGGGGTCCCACCAGCAGGCATAGCCGTCGCCGTCAGGGTCCAGGTTGTCGGGGTCGCGCTGGGGGCCGCCATTGGACAGGAAGGCCAGTTGCGCGGCGTCCTGGTTGCGATACTGCAGGCAGGCATCCTGCCAGCGGGACCAGCGCAGCGGATTCATCCGGCGATAGGTTTCGGTGCCCACCGCGCCCGACGAATTCAACGCATAGGCGATCAGATTCGGACCACCGCTTTCGGACGGCGGCGGCACCGAGGTGACGGTGACGATCTCGGCCGGGGCGGGTCCGGGGGCGCCCCCCACCGAACCGGGCGTCACGCGCTGCGACGACCCGCCGTGAAAGATGTTCTGATCGCGGATCGACGAGCGTGGCGCCGGTTCGGCGGGCACAGCGCTGGTGCCGCTGAACGTGGCAGTGCCGGCGGCCGGCTGCGGCGCGGGCTGAACGGCGGCGGTGCGCATCGGCGCGGCCATCGGGGCAGAGGCGGCCGGCGGCAGGGTCTGCGCCGCGATCGGTGCCGTGACAACGGGCTGGACGGGGGCGGGCTGGACGGGGGCCGCCACAGGGGCCGGAGCCGGCGTTGCCGCAGGCCGGGCGCGCACCGGAATGGCGTCCAGCGTGCTGGGCGCCTGCGGGGGCATCGCGCTGGGCGGCAGAACGCGCTGCTGTGGCTCGGGCGGCACCGAATACGGCACCGAGGCCCGATGCGCGGTTTCACGCTGGCGCAGATATTGCTGGTAATCGCCAAACCCGACCCCGGTCTGGGTCATGGACGCATAGGACTCGGGGCCCGTGTTACAGGCCGCCAAGCCCAACAGGGCCAGCGGACCCGCCAGTGCCAGTATTCGCATGTCTGCCTCTGCTCGATCTTTTTTCGATCTTGTTAGGCAGGCAGGTTACCACCATTTTTGCGGTTTGGAAACAAATCCCGCCGCGTTTTCCAGAACCTGCGCGGTGTTCAGCAGGTCAGCCTCGCCCCAGGGGCGGCCGATCAGTTGCAGGCCCAGCGGCAAGCCCTTGCTGTCCAGCCCCGTCGGCACGGCGATCCCCGGCAGGCCCGCCAGGTTCACGGTGACGGTGAAGACGTCGTTCAGATACATCGCGACCGGGTCCGCATCGGCCATTTCCCCCAACCCGAAGGCCGAGGACGGTGTCGCCGGTGTGAGGATCGCATCGACCCCCGCGGCAAAGGCCAGGTCGAAGTCGCGCTTGATCAGGGCGCGGACGCGGCGGGCGCGGTTGTAATAGGCGTCATAGAACCCCGCCGACAGCACATAGGTGCCGACCATGACGCGGCGCTGCACCTCGGGGCCGAACCCTTCGGCGCGGGTCTTTTCATACATCTCGGTGATGCCGTCGCCCGGGCCCAGCTTGGCGCGGTGGCCATAGCGCACGCCGTCATACCGCGCGAGGTTCGACGACGCTTCGGCCGGGGCGATGACGTAATAGGCGGGCAGCGCGTATTTGGTATGCGGCAGCGAGATGTCGACGATCGTCGCGCCCGCGTCCTTCAGCATCGCGGTGCCGTCGGTCCAGAGCTTCTCGATCTCGGCGGGCATGCCGTCCATGCGGTATTCGCTGGGAATGCCGATGGTCTTGCCGCGGATGTCGCCGGTCAGCGCGGCTTCGAAATCCGGCACCGGAATGTCGGCGCTGGTCGAATCCCTGGCATCGTGGCCGGCCATCGCGCCCAGCATGATCGCGGCGTCGCGCACCGTCTTGGTCATCGGTCCGGCCTGATCCAGCGACGAGGCAAAGGCCACGATCCCCCAACGCGAGCAGCGCCCATAGGTCGGCTTGATGCCGACGGTGCCCGTGAAGGCCGCGGGCTGGCGGATCGACCCGCCGGTATCGGTGCCGGTCGCGCCCAGGCACAGGTCGGCGGCCACGGCGGCGGCAGACCCGCCCGAGGACCCGCCGGGCGTCAGCGGTGTGTCGTCATTGCCGCGCCGCCAGGGATTCACGGCATTGCCGTAGCACGAGCTTTCGTTGGACGAGCCCATGGCGAATTCGTCCATGTTCAGCTTGCCCAGCATGACCGCGCCGGCATCGCGCAACTGGGCGGATACGGTCGATTCATATTCGGGCTTGAAGCCCTTGAGGATGTTGGACGCGGCCTGCGAGGGAACGCCCTCGGTGCAGAACAGGTCCTTGATGCCGACCGGGATCCCGCACATCGCGGGCGCATCACCCCGGGCGATCCGCGCATCGGCGGCGGCCGCGCGCTCCAGCGCGATTTCGGGCGTCTTGTGGACGAACGCGTTCAGCGCACCGGCGCCGTCGATCGCCGTCAGGCAGGCTTGCGTCAGTTCGACCGAGGTCACCTCACGCGCGCGCAGGCGATCACGGGCTTCGGCAATGGTCAGGGTGTTCAGGCTCATTCGACCACCTTCGGCACGGCAAAGAAACCCTCACGGGCATCGGGGGCGTTGGACAGGATCCGGGCCTGGATGTCGCCGTCAGTCACCGTGTCCTGCCGGCGCTTCAGCCGCATCGGCGTGACCGAGGTCATCGGCTCGATGCCGTCGACATCCACCTCGTTCAACTGTTCCATGAAGGTCAGGATGCCCGAGAGCTGCTCGGCCAATTGGGGCAGGTTCTGGTCGGGCACGCGGATGCGGGCGAGTTTCGCCACCCGGCGCGCGGTCTCGATGTCGATGGTGGACATGGCTCTCTCCGGCAGGGATCGCAAGCGGTTTAGCCGCAGGGACGCATGGGCGCAAGGCAGGCAAACGGGGTTTGATGGTCGCCCGGTGCCGATGCGCCGCGACCGGCATCCATCCGCGGGGCCGGGCCAGGGCCACCGGCCTGCCGCCGCCCCTTTTCCCGCGCCGCGCTTTGGTGCATACCTTGGCCCGGTCAAGTCCGAGGAACCCCATGCACGACATCCGCGCCATTCGCGAGAACCCCGAAGCCTTTGACGCCGCGCTGGCCCGCCGGGGGTTGGCGCCGCTGTCCTCGACGCTGCTGGCGCTGGACGAGGGGCGGCGCGCCCGGATCCTGGCGGCCGAGACCGCGCAGGCGGAGCAGAACCGCGCCTCGAAAGAGGTGGGCGCGGCCAAGGCCCGCGGCGACGAGGCCGAGTTCGAGCGCCTGCGCGCGCTGGTTGCCGAAAAGAAGGCCGAAGTCGCGGCGATGAATGCCGAAGCGGGCGACGAGGTTGCGCGCCTGAATGCGATGCTGGCCGAGATCCCGAACCTGCCGCTGGACGAGGTGCCATTCGGCAAGGACGAGACCGAGAATGTCGAAATCCGCCGGTGGGGCGAGCCGCGCGCGCTGGATTTCCAGCCGCTCGAACATTTCGACATTCCGGGTGTGAAACCGGGTCTCGATCTGGCAATGGCGGCGAAGATCTCGGGCAGCCGGTTCATGGTGCTGAAAGGCGCCGTGGCGCGCGTGCACCGGGCGCTGGCGCAGTTCATGGTCGACACGCATACCACCGAACACGGCCTGACGGAAACCTGGACGCCGGTTCTGGTCAAGGACGAGGCCATGTTCGGCACCGGCAACCTGCCGAAATTCGCCGAGGACAGCTATCAGACGACCAACGGCTGGTGGCTGATTCCGACATCGGAAGTCACCATGACCAATTTCGCGGCGGGCGAGATCTATGACGCCGCCGATCTGCCGGTGCGGATGACGGCCCACACGCATTGTTTCCGTTCGGAAGCGGGCAGCGCCGGCAAGGACACCACCGGCATCCTGCGCCAGCACCAGTTCGAAAAGGTCGAGATGGTGACGCTGTGCCACCCCGACGCGGCGCTGGCCGAGCACGAGCGCATGACCGCCTGTGCCCAGGCGATCCTGGAAAAGCTGGGGCTGCCCTATCGCACCGTCGTGCTGTGCACGGGGGACATGGGGTTCGGTTCGCAAAAGACCCATGACATCGAGGTCTGGCTGCCCGGGCAGAACACCTATCGCGAGATTTCGTCCTGTTCGACCTGCGGTCAGTTCCAGGCGCGGCGCATGAACGCGCGCTTCCGCCCCGAGGGCGGCGGCAAGCCTGAGTTCATCGCCACGCTGAACGGCTCGGGGCTGGCGGTCGGGCGGTGTCTGATCGCGGTGCTGGAAAACGGCCAGCAGGCTGACGGCTCGGTCCAGTTGCCCGAGGCGCTGCACCCCTGGCTGGGCGGCAAGACCCGCATCACGCCGGATGGCGCGCTGGTCTGAACCGCCGCGCCCGCAGGGGCCTACCCCACAGGAACAGGGCCGCCCGGTCGGGGCGGCCCTTTTGTCATTCCGCGGCGTGGGGCCGGGGGCGCGGCGGCGCGGCCTGTGGCGGCGCCGTCTCGGCCACGGGCGGGTCGGTGACGGCGGCGGCGGCCGGATCCCAGATGATCTCGGCGTGGCGCACCCGGCCGGACCGGCGATTGAGCGCGCGATCCGCCCGTGCCTGCCCGCCGATCAAGGCGCGAACACCGGGAATGATCGCCGCGAGGCCGCCCTCGATCCAGATGCGCGCGGCCAGCAGGGCGGGGGTCAGAACCAGCGTCAGCACCGTCGACACGCCCAGGCCAAAGACCACCGCCGTTGCCAGAGGTTTCCACCACATCGACGTGGGGCTGTCGATCGTATAGCCGCCATTCATGAAGTCGATGTTCAGCCCCAGCATCATCGGCATGAGCCCGGCCATGGTGGTGATCGTGGTCAGCAACACCGGGCGCAGACGCTGTTCGGCGGTGCGGATGATCGCCTCGATCCGGGGCATGTAGCGAATGAACTCCTGATAGGTATCGATCAGGACGATGTTGTTGTTCACCACGATCCCTGCCAGCGCGACGACCCCGGTGCCTGTCATGATCATCGAGAACTGCTGCCCCATGACCAGCATGCCGATCAGCACCCCGGCGGTGGACAGCACCACCGCCAGCAGCACGAGAACCGCGTTGTAGAAGCTGTTGAACTGCGCCAGCAGGATCACGAACATCAGCCCCATCGCCGCGCCAAAGGCCACGCCCAGGAACGCGCCGGTTTCCTCCTGGTCCTGTTGCTCGCCGGTCCATTGCCAGCCGATGCCCGGGGGCAGGGGGGTGTCCTGTTCCAGCCATTGCGTCAGGGCCGCGATGCGCTCCGAGGGGGTGACCGCGACCAGATGCTGCCCGGCCTCGGCGATCGAGGCCCTGAGCGCGCGCGCTGCATCGGCGGCACGGGTGTCGTCGGGGTGCATCCGGGGGTCGATATCGGCGCGCGGCACCAGACGGTCCACACCGCCATCCGCGTTGGTGACGGCCATCAGGTCGGGCAGCGCGTCGGCCTTGACGTCGAAATAGCGTTGCTCGCCGTAGCGGTCGATGGTGCCGCGCAGGGCGACCGGCTGGCGGGTGACGAAATTGGACAGCGGCACCTGGCCCGAGCGCGTCGGCACGCGCAGCGTGTCCAGCGTGGCCAGAAGGCGGTCGTTCTCGGGCAGGCGCACGCGGATCTCGATTTCCTCGTCCGAGGTATCGACGCGCATGGTGTCCAGCATGATGCCGCGGGTGACCAGTTGAACCAGCCCGCCCACCGTCGCCACATCGGCGCCAAAGCGACCGGCGGCGGCGGTGTCCACGCGGATTTCCCAGTTGACGCCGGGCAGGGGGCGGCTGTCCTCGATCCCGGTGATCCCGCCGATCTGGTGCATCCGCGCCGCGACGATATCCACCGCCTCGCCCAGCGTATCGAAATCGGATCCCGTCAGGCGCAGGTGGATCGGCTTGGCCGAGGCCGGCCCGCCGGACATGATCATGTACTCGGTGATGATGCCGGGGATCTGGCGGAAGCGCGCCTCCATCCGGTCCAGGATCGCCTGCCCCAGCATCTCGGGGCGGCCGTCGCGTTCGGTCCAGTTCAACAGCTCGAACTGGATCTGGCCGATGGAATCGCGCGGGGCCTGCCCGCCGGCGGTGTTCTGGTTCAAGCCGCCCGATCCGGCAAAGGCGAAGCTGGCCGCGACGCCCGGTTCTTCCAGCACGATCTGTTCGACCTGATTGACCAGAGCGTCCTTTTCCGCCAGCGACAGGTTGCCGCGTGCCCGGACGTAGACGATGCCCTGCTCGGGTTCGGTCTCGACAAAGAAGGTCGTGCCATAGTTGTTCTCGCCGTAATAGCTGAACACCTGCCAGACGGCAAAGACGATCACCGCGGTGGTGACGAATGGCATGACCGGGTTCGCGACAATGGCCTTGGTCAGCCAGCCGAACCAGGTGCGCCGGTAACCCGCCTGGATCGGGCGCGGGCGGCCCAGGGGTTTCAACGCGTTCAGGGCGATGGACAGCCCCATCGCGCCAAGACCCGTCAGCAGCGCCCCGGGCAGGAGCGCCAGCGCCCCCATCCCGGCGACGGCCCCGGCGTCGGGGATCAGGGTTGCGGGGTTCAGCATCCCGCGCAGCCCCAGCAGCACCGCGCCCAGGGCCAGCACCAGCGCCGGCAGCCGCGCCGGCCACGGCAGCCGGCGCAGCGCCCCGGCGATCCGGTCGAATGCGCGCGCGATGCGGCCGGTGACCCCCCCCAGGATCGGCAGGAAGATCAGCGCCACGATCAGCGAGGACGCCAGCACGAAGATCAGCGTGATCGGCAACATGCCCATGAATTCGCCCGCGACACCGGGCCAGAACAGCATGGGCAGAAACGCGCAGAGGGTGGTCGCCGTGGACGAGACCACCGGCCAGAACATGCGTTTTGCGGCGGTCGTATAGGCGGCCATCGGGCCCTTGCCCTCGGCGATCTGGCTGTCGGCATATTCGGCGACGACAATCGCGCCATCGACCAGCATCCCGACGGCCAGGATCAGCCCGAACATGACGATGTTGGAAATCGTCACGCCCATGATGCCCAGCAGGATGAAGCTGAGAAGAAACGAGGACGGGATCGAAAAGCCGACCAGCAATGCCGTTCGGGTGCCGAGACTGGCCAGAACCACGATCATCACCAGCGCGATGGCGGTCAGCACCGACCCCTCGAGCTGCGAGATCATCGAGGCGACCTGATAGCTGCGGTCCAGCGCAGTGGTGACATGCACGGCGTTGCGCATTTCCTCGGGCCAGGTGGCAACCTCGGCGTCGATGGCGGCGCGGACTTCCTCGACCGTGCCGATCAGGTTGAAGCCCTTGCGCTTGACGACCTGCAGGGCCAGCGTCGGCAGCCCCTGGAAGCGGGCGGTGCCCGCGCGATCCTGGAACGTCATGTGGATCGTTGCCAGATCGCCCAGCGTGACCACGCGGTCGCCGTTCACCTTGATCGGCAGATCGTAGATGTCCTGCGCGCTTTCAAAGCTGCCCGGCAGCGACAACGAGAAGCGGCCCGTCTCGCTTTCGATATCGCCCGCGGCGACGAGCTGGTTGTTCATCGTCACGGCATTGATCAGTTCCATGGCCGAGACGTTGTAGGCTTCCAGCCGCAGGGGATCGATGACCACCTCGACCATCTCGTCTCGGGTGCCCGAGACATTGGCGCTGAGGACCGCGTCCACGCCTTCGATGGCGCGTTCCAGATCGCGCGCGGCGCTCAGCAGCGTGCGCTCGGGCACATCGCCCGAGACCGCCACGAACACGATCGGAAACTGGCTGAAATTGAATTCGTTGATCGTGTAATTGTCGGCGCCTTCCGGGAAATTCGCCGCAGCCCGGCTCATGCGGTCGCGCACGTCCGCGATGGTCGCGGTCTTGTCCCAGTCGAATTCGAACTGCAACACGATGCTGGCATAGCCCTGATAGGCCGTGGCCTGCATGTCCGTCAGGCCGGTCAGGCCGGACAACTCCTGTTCCATCGGGCGGATCAGCAGGGTCTCGGCATCCGAGGCCGAGATCCCCGGAAACGGCACCGAGATGAACAAGGCCGGGACCTCGATGTCGGGTTCGCCTTCCTTCGGCAGGCCGGTATAGGCCAGGAACCCGGCGGCCAGCGTCATCACGACGAAGGCCAGGACCATCCGTGCCCGTTGCGCCGCCCAGTCGATCATGCCCTGCATGGATTACTCCTGCTCGCGGCGGGTGACGCGGACGGCAACGCCGTCGGTGACATATTCCTGCCCCACGACGATCACGTCGGCGACGGTCGGCAAGCCTGAGACCCAGAACCCCTGCGGCGCATCGCGCAGCACGGTGACCGGCCGAAAGATCGTGTGGTCGGTGTCATCGACCAGCCGCAGGCCCAGCGTGCCGTCGTCATCGAGCGTCAGCGCCGAGCCGGGCACCAGATGGCCCCGCGTGGCGGTCGCTGCGACCAGCAGGTCGGCGCTGAGACCGTCGCGGATGGCCAGATCGGTGTTCGGCACCGTCACCTCGACGCGGAAGGTGCGGGTTGCGGCATCGGCCGACCGGGCCAGGAAGGTGACGCGGCCGGTCACCTGCATGCCGTTCGACAGGCGCGCCCCGGCCAGGGCCCCTTCGGTCAGGCGGTCGACCTGCGACTCGGCCGCGAAGCCGACGATCAGCATGGGATCGAGGCGAATCACCGTGGCACACAGCCCGCCGACAGCCATCAATGACCCGCGTTCGGCCGAATTCGCCTCGAGCACGCCGGCAAACGGGGCGCTGATCGTCAGGCGGTCCAGTTCGGTGCGTGCCGCCTCGATTCCGGCGCTGGCGGCTTCGACCCCGGCGCGGGCGCTTTCGACCGCCGCATCGGCCGAGGCCGTGCTGTTCTGCGCACGGTAGCCTTCCTGCGACAGGCGGGTGACGGTCTGCTGGTTGATCCGGGCCTCTTCCAGGCGGGCGCGGGCCTCGGTCAGGCGGGCCTCGGCCTCGGCCAGCATGGCGTTGCGGGTGCCCGAGTCCAGCTCGCACAGCGTCTCGCCCTCGGACACGAGCGCGCCGCGCAGGCGCGGTTCCGAGACGACCAGGCCGCCGGTCTGCGCCCGCACTTCGACCTGACGCGAGGCCGCGGTGCGTCCGCGCAGCACCACGGCGCTGTCCAGTTCGCGTTCTTCGATGCGCTGAACGACGACGGCAAAGGGCGCATCCTCGGTCGGCGTTGCGGCTTCCGCGGCGGCCTCGGCATTGGCGGGCTCGACGCCCGCCAGCGCCATCAGCGACCCGCGTTCCATGACGAAGGCATAGAGAAACGCCAGCACCAGCGCGGCGGTCAGAGGGGGCACGATACGCATTCAGGCACCTGTTCCTGTCGTGCCTGCGGCCCGGGCCGAAGGCAAACCGATCCTGTCCGATCCCGCGAGGTCACGGCGAGTTGACAGCCAGATAGGCGGAAAGCGTCCGAATTTCAATTCCGCCCCGGTGCGAAAGCCGCCGCCTGCGCGCCCGGGGGCACAGGCTGCGCGGCAATCCGGCGCCCTGGGCCGCGCCGTGACGCGAAAAGCGGCGATCCACCGCCCGGCGTGGGGGTGCAGGCTTGGCAGCGCGGCGCTCTCGGGCTATGACGGGCCAAAGCCCGGCGTGCGCCGTGCGCGCACCCGCCCCGCGGCAGAATTCGGAGACCAGACGTGAGCAACCCCGACAGCTTCATCGACGAGGTGAACGAGGAACTCAAGCGCGACCGCCTGTTCGCCGCGATCCGCAAATATGGCTGGATCGCCATTCTGGCGGTCCTGGTCGCGGTCGGTGCGACCAGTTGGAACGAATGGCGCAAGGCCCGTGATGAGGCCGCCGCGCAGGCCTTTGGCGATTCCGTCATCGCGGCGCTGGACCAGCAGGACGTGGCGCAGCGCCTCGGGTCCCTGCAGGCGATCGATGCCCAGGGCGATCGCCAGGGCATCCTGAACCTGCTGATCGCTGCGACCGATCTGGCCGCGCAGGACCGGCCCGCCGCGCTGGCGGCCCTGGCCGCGGTCGAGAATGACGCCGCCCTGCCGATGAGCTATCGTCAGATCGCGGCGCTCAAGCGCGTGACGGTGGGCGGGGCCGACATTCCCGTCGACGCGCGCAGGGCGACCTTGCAGGGTCTGGCCGCGCCGGGGCAGGCGTTCCGTCCGCTGGCGCTGGAACAACTGGCGCTTCTGGCGATGGAGACCGGCGATCACGACGGGGCCCTGCAACAGGCGCAGGCGTTGCTGCAGGAACCCGACCTGACCGACGGACTGCGCCGTCGCGTGGCCCAACTGATTGTCGTGCTGGGCGGTGTGCCCGGCGATCTAGGCTGACCGCCCCCATGGCGGCAATCCCCGGAGACCGGCTTGTGAGCGTGTTCAGAACCTTGGCCCTGGTCGGAATCGCCGCGCTGGCGATCACCGGCTGCAACCGTGAACGTCCGCTGGAGGGCGAGCGCGTGAACCTGCGCGCGCCCTGGGGCGCCGAGGACCCGACGGTCGAGAACCGGGCCACGCCGATCAGCATTCCGGCGGCCCGCGCGAACGGGTCCTGGACGCAGCGTCAGGGCAGCCCGACGGGACGGCCGGTCAACCCGTCGCTGTCGGCGAACCCGCAACTGGCCTGGTCGGTGCCGATCGGTGCCGGCGACAGCCGCCGCGTGCGCCTGACCACCGATCCCGTTTCCGATGGAACGCGCATCTACACGCTGGACGCCCATGCGCGCGTGCAGGCCACCACCCCTGCCGGGCAGGTGGTCTGGAGCGAGGACATCACGCCGACCCGCGACCAGAGTACCTCGGCCTCGGGCGGGGCGCTGGCGGTGTCGGGCGGCAAGCTGTTCGTGGCATCTGCCTTTGCCTTTCTGGCCGCGCTGGATGCGGACACCGGGCAGGAATTGTGGCGTGTCGATTTCGACGCGCCTCTGACCGGCTCGCCGGCGGTCCAGGGCAACAGCGTCTATGTCACCGCCGCCGACAGCACGATGTGGAGCCTCGACATTGCGGACGGCCGCATCCAGTGGACCATCCCGGGCACCCCGTCGCTGTCCACCTTCGCGCGTGGTTCGGCCCCGGCGATCGCCGGCGATTTCGTCGTGTTCCCGACGCAGGCGGGCGAACTGACGGCGGTTCGCCGGTCGAATGGCGGGCAGGCCTGGACAACCATCGCCGCCGGCCGCCGTCTGGGGGCTGCCTCGGCCACGATCTCGGCGTTGACGGGGGATCCGGTGGTGGACGGCGGGCGCATCTACGCCGCGAACCAGTCGGGCCGCACCTTTGCTATCGACGCCCGCACCGGTCAGGACATCTGGAGCGTGGACGAAGGCGCCTTTGCCCCGGTCTGGCCGGTGGGCGGGTCGGTGTTCCTGGTCAGCGACCAGAACCGCCTGTTGCGGCTGGATGCGCGCGACGGTTCGGTCATCTGGGCGCAGCAGTTGCCGCTTTACACGACCGAACGGGTGCGCCGCCGGCTGGGGATCTACCCGCAACACGGGCCGGTTCTGGCCGGTGGGCGGCTTTGGGTGGCTTCGGGTGACGGGGCGCTCAGGGGCTTTGATCCGACCTCGGGCGAGACGGTGGCGCAGATCGAGATTCCGGGCGGTGCTGCCTCGGGCCCGATCGTGGTCGGCGGGACGATGTATATCCTGTCGCGCGACGGTGCGCTGCTGGCGTATCGCTGACGCTTTACAAAGCCCGCGCCGCCGCCTATGTCGGCGCCTTCGCACGCTCTGGAGGGCGCGATGAGCTTTACCCTGGCCCTGGTCGGCCGCCCGAATGTGGGCAAGTCCACGCTGTTCAACCGCCTTGTCGGCAAACGACTGGCCCTGGTCGATGACCAGCCGGGTGTCACGCGCGACCTGCGCGAAGGCGCGGCGCGGCTGGGCGACATGCGCTTTACCGTCTTTGACACCGCCGGGCTTGAGAATGTCACCGACGACAGCCTGCAGGGGCGGATGCGCCGCCTGACCGAACGGGCGGTCGAAATGGTGGATGTCTGCCTGTTCATGATCGACGCCCGGGTCGGCATCACCCCGGCCGACGAGATCTTTGCCGACATCCTGCGCCGCCGCGCGCGGCATGTCATCCTCGCCGCGAACAAGGCCGAGGGGAACGCCGGCGAGGGCGGTTTCCTCGAGGCCTATTCGCTGGGGTTGGGCGAACCCGTGCGCCTGTCGGCGGAACACGGGCAGGGGATGGAGGAACTCTATCACATCCTGCGCCCGCTGGCGCTGGAGTTCGACGCCCGCGAGGAGGCCGAGGCCCCCGTCACCGACGTGAGCGTGGCCGAGGACAGCGAGGACGACAACACCGAAGGCGAGGACGCCCCGGTCTGGGCGCCGACGGAAAAGCGGCCGCTTCAGGTCGCCGTGATCGGTCGGCCGAACGCCGGCAAGTCCACCCTGATCAACCAGATCATCGGCGAGGATCGCCTGCTGACCGGGCCCGAGGCCGGGATCACCCGCGACTCGATCGCGCTGCCCTTCACCTGGAACGGCACGCCGATGCGCCTGTTCGATACCGCCGGGATGCGCCGCCGCGCCCGCGTCAACGACAAGGTCGAGAAGCTGTCGGTCGCGGATGGTCTGCGCGCGGTCAAGTTCGCCGAGGTGGTGGTGGTGCTGCTGGACGCGGCCATTCCCTTCGAGACACAGGACCTGCGCATCGCCGATCTTGCCGAGACCGAGGGGCGCGCGGTCGTCGTCGCCGTCAACAAATGGGATCTGGAGGACGAGAAGCAGGACAAGCTGCGCGCCCTGCTCGAGGCCTTTGAACGGATGCTGCCGCAGTTGAAGGGGGCACCGCTGGTCACGGTTTCGGCCCGGACCGGGCGCGGCCTGGACCGGCTGCACGCGGCGATCCTGCGCGCCCATGCGATCTGGAACCGCCGGGTCGGCACCTCGCGCCTGAACCAGTGGCTGGCGGCGATGACCGAAAGCCACCCGCCGCCCGCGCCCGGCGGCCGCCGCATCAAGCTGCGCTACATCACCCAGGCCAAGACCCGCCCGCCGGGTTTCGTGGTGAAATGTTCGCACCCCGAGGATCTGCCGGAAAGCTACCGCCGCTATCTGGTGAACGGGTTGCGCGAGAGTTTCGACATGCCGGGCACGCCCATCCGGCTGTATTTCCGGGGCTCGGGCGACCAGAACCCCTATCGCGGCAAGAAATCCTCGCAGCCCTCGCGGTTGAAGAAGCACATCAAGCCCGGGCATTGAGCCGGGCGGGAGCCAACTGGTGCGCGGGTGTTTGCCGGCGCGTCGATGGCGGCGGCGCTCGGCCCCCGTCGAGGGGGCCTCGCGCCGGTGGGGGCCAGCCCCCACGCCCCAGCCGGGAGGATTTTCCATCCTCCCGGACCCTCCTGGAGGATATTTGGCGCACAAAGAGGGGGGCGGTCAGCCCATGAGGGCGGGGTCTAACGGATAGCGGGTCAGGTTTTCATGGCCCGTTTCGGTGATGAGAACCTGGTCCTCGAGCTTGATCGAGAAGTCGCCGCCCTCGGGCGAGACCAGCGCCTCGACGCAGAGCACCATGCCGGGTTCCAGTGCCACGTCGAAGGCGCCGGGCACCCAGCCGTCGGGGTAGGGGACATAGGGCCATTCGTCGCACAGCCCCACGCCATGCATCTTGCACGAGTATTTCTGTGCCCAATACTGCGCGTCCAGCTGATGGCCGGCGTGCACGAGATCCTCGATCGTGACGCCCGGTTTCAGCATCGCCATGTTCTGCGCGATGTGATCGACCGCGTGATGCATGGCCGAGATCATGGCATTGCCGGGCCGCTGGTCGCCGATCCACCAGGTGCGGCTGATGTCGATGCAGAAGCCGTAGCAACCGATCAGATCGGTGTCGAAGGCGACGATCTCGTTCGGCTGGATGATCCGCGGGCCGCATTCCTGAAACCAGGGATTGGTGCGCGGACCCGACGCGAGGAGCCGTGTCTCGATCCATTCGCCGCCGCGACGGATGTTGGATTTGTGCAGTTCGGCCCAGACGTCATCCTCGGATATGCCGCCTTTCGGGATCTCGGTGCGGGCAAAATGTTCCATTTCCGCAATGGATGCCTCGCACGCCCGGTGCGCGGCCCGCATCGCCAGGATTTCGTCAGGGCCTTTGACGGACCGCGCGCGTTCGGTCACTTCCTCGCCTTCGTGGATTTCGAACCCGGCGCGTTCCAGGGCCTTGAGCCCGAGGATCTGGATCTTGTCGATGGCCAGCCGCCGATTCGTTCCGGCGTGGGCGCGCATGACCTCGGTGATCTGTCCGGCAAAGCTGCGCGCATCCTCGACGCCCTTGTCGCCGGACACGGCGTAGAAGAACGACGCGCCGTGGCGCAGTTCCTTCACCAGCGGGTTGAAATCCACCAGAAACGGCGCCTGCTTGTATTCCCAGACCACCATGTGCCCGTCGGCGCAGACCAGGCAGGCTCGGAACGGGTTATGACTGTTCCACAGCTGCATGTTGGTGGTGTCGGTGGCGTAGCGGATGTTCAGCGGGTCGAACAGCAGCAGTCCGCCAAGCGCGCGGGCGTTGATGGCATCGACCAGACGTTGCAGCCGATAGGCGCGCATCCGGTCCAGATTGGGCAGGGCCAGTCCCTGGGCCTGCCATTCGCGGAACGCCAGTTGGGTTGGCCCGATCTCGACCCGGTCGTTGTCATTGGGCGTGCCGTCCCCCAGGGTCGCGCCGCGGCTGGGGTCGATCTTGCGCCGGTCAGAGTAGTGGTCCATGGTCGCTCCTCCTGTCCCAGGCAGCCTGCGGTGGTGTCGCTGGACAGTCTTGTCCAATAGCGACCGGAGGGTCGAAAACATGGCGGTTTTGCACGCATCCCTGCCGTTCAGACCCTGGGCGGACCCCCGTCTGGCGCGTTTGCCGGGCATCCAGCCGCTGGATCCGGCCGACTGGTTGCGCGTGGACGAGGTCCATGCCGCGCAGATGGCGGAACGCGACCGGCTGATTGCGACCCGGCCCGAGGATGTGCATGCGCTGTTGCCCCAGGCCGAAGAGGCCGCACGCGAGCTTTATGGAGCGGTTCTGGAACGCCTGCCGGCGCTGGGTTTCGTGGCCGAAGGGCCAGCCTGGCGCCGTCCCGACGGGTGTCTGATCACACCCGATCCGGCGCAGCCGCTGCTGTCGCTGGGACGGCTTGTGCAAGAGGATCTTTGCCTGATGCAGGCAGGGCCCGAGGGCCATCATGTGTTGACCGGCGCAATCCTGTGCTTTCCGGCCAGCTGGACCCTGGCTGAAAAACTGGGGCGCGGCCTGCCCGGCATCCACGGGCCGGTCGCGGGATATGCCGGCGATCTGGCGGTGCGCGTGCAACGCCTGTTCGATGCGATCCGGCCCGAGGCGCCGTTGTGGCGGGCCAACGCACTGACCTATGCGGACCCGGCGCTGCATCAACCCCGGCGCGAGGGGCAGACGAAGCCTCGGACGCGGGGACCGGACGGCTATGTGCGGTCGGAACGGCAATGCCTGCTGCGCTTGCCGGTGTCGCGTGCGGTGGTCTTTTCCATCCATACCTATGTGGTCCGCGCGGATACGCTGAGCCCCGAGGATCTGGCACAGCTGCGCGCTGGTCGTCATTGAGCCGCCGTCGGCAGGCCGCGCCCCCCTATGACAGCCCGCCGAGCAGCGCCGCCCAGGCGCCGACGGCGGCCGCCCGCGGCAGGGTTTCGCGCAGCGCAGCGGTCAGGCGTTCCTGGTCGCGGTCGATGGCCGGCAGGCCACGGGCGCGGATCCGTTCCGTTCCGAACAGGGTGCCCAGACTGTGTTGCCGGTCCCGGTCCAGGCGCGAGGTCGGCTTGGGCGTGGCCGGGGGCAGGGCGGGGCGCGCGACCGACTGGCGATCGGGCGCGGTGGGCCGCAGCAGGCGCGATTCGGGATCGCCTGGCTGTGTCAGCAGGGCAGGATCGAGCGCGCGGAATTCGGCCAGGGTCAGGGCCAGCCCACCGGGTTGCCAGACCAGCAGCGCCGGTGGCGCGGCCTCGATCACCGGCAGCAGGCTGAGACGCCCTTCGCGGATGAGCTCGTGCGCGGCGGTCTCGGCATCGGGGGGCAGGGCGCCGCGTCGGCGCAGCAGAAATCCCAGGGCATGGCGATGGCGCCTGAGCGCGCGCGCCAGATGGACGCGGGCGAAATCCGGGCCCGGTTCCCTGTGGGGCCGCACCACGCCTTCGATCGCGCGCGCGGGCAGGGGGGCGGGGGCAAGGGTCAGCACGATGTCGAAGGGATCGGACCGGATGCGCAGCCCGGCCGCGTTCAACTTGATCCCGCCGATCCGCCGACCGGAGCCCCGCAGATCGTCGATCAGGAATTGCATCGCCAGCACCAGATCCGGCACCGGCTCTTCCGGCCCGTACAGCAAGGTCGCTCCGGCGATTCCCGTGCCTTTGCGCATCCAACCCCGTCCTTTCGCGCGTCCGCGAGAACGATAGCATTGCAGCCTGGGATGCGAATGGCGAAAATCGTTACAATTTCATGGACGCCGCACGGCGCGGCGGCGGAGCCTGCCGTCAGAAATACTGATACAGGCCCCAGTCATAATAGAGCTGCTGGCCCAGCCGGGTGATCTGGTCCCAGAGTTGCGGTTGCGAGCGCACGACCGCGTAGATCACGAAGAGACCGACGATCAGGGCCACCCGGCCAAAGCCCCGGTTGCCGGATTGCCCGGGCGTCGCGCGTCCTGCACCGCCCGCGCCTTGCAGCAATCCCCAGGGACCGCTTGGCTGTGACTGCCGGCCCGTGGCGCCGCGACCGATGGCGCGCGCCTTTTCAGCGCGCGGCGCGGTGACGGACGACGGTGCATCCCGCCGGGGCGGGTCCAGCAGGTAATTCCGGTGTTGATACTTGCGATTCGCCGGGTGCCGGACGTCGATGGGATGATACTTGCTCATGGTGTCAGAATAGCACGCCCCGCTGCCTGCGCACGCAGGAAAAAGGGGCGCCCGAGGGCGCCCCTTTCGATGTGATCGCCGCCGATCAGCAGCTGTAATACATCTGGTATTCGATCGGGTGCGGCGTGTGCTCGTAGGCGTAGACCTCGTCCCACTTGAGGGCCATGTAGCCTTCGAGCTGGTCCTTGGTGAACACGTCGCCGGCCAGCAGGAACTCGTGGTCCTTTTCCAGCTCTTCCAGGGCCTCACGCAGCGAACCGCAAACGGTCGGGATCGCGGCCAGTTCTTCCGGCGGCAGGTCGTAGAGGTCCTTGTCCGAGGCGGGGCCCGGGTCGATCTTGTTCTTGATGCCGTCGAGACCGGCCATCAGAAGCGCCGCGAACGCCAGATAGGGGTTCGCCGCCGGATCGGGGAAGCGGGCTTCGACGCGCTTGGCCTTCGGGCTTTCGGTCCACGGAATACGCACGCAGCCCGACCGGTTCCGCGCGGAATATGCCCGCAAAACAGGGGCTTCGAAGCCAGGGATCAGGCGCTTGTAGCTGTTGGTCGAGGGGTTGGTCAGCGCGTTCAGCGCCTTGGCATGTTTCAGCACGCCACCGATGAACCACAGCGCTTCCTGCGACAGGTCGGCATATTTGTCGCCGGCGAACAGCGGCTTGCCGTCCTTCCAGATCGACATGTTCACATGCATCCCCGAGCCGTTATCGCCCTTCATCGGCTTCGGCATGAAGGTCGCGGTCTTGCCATAGGCATCGGCGACATTGTGGATGACATATTTGTATTTCTGGATGTTGTCGGCCTGCTCGGTCAGACCGCCGAAGATCATGCCAAGCTCGTGCTGGGCCGAAGCGACCTCGTGATGGTGCTTGTCGACCTTGATGCCCATGCGCTTCATGGTGGACAGCATCTCGCCGCGGATATCCTGGGCGGCGTCGATCGGGTTGACCGGGAAATAGCCGCCCTTATGCGGGGCGCGGTGGCCGAGGTTGCCGTCCTCATAGGCGGTGTCGGTGTTCCAGGCGGCATCGACCGAATCGATCTGATAGCCGACTTTCTGCGGGGTCACCGAATAGCGCACGTCGTCGAACAGGAAGAACTCGGCTTCCGGGCCGAAATAGGCGGCGTCACCGATGCCCGAGGACTTCAGATAGGCCTCGGCTTTTTCGCGGTCTGGCGCGGGCAGCGCGAATAGGCCCTCGCCGGTGTCGGGCTCGACCACGTCGCAATGCAGGGCGATGGTCTTTTCGGCGTAGAAGGGGTCCACATACACGCTGGAGGTGTCGGGCATCAGTTTCATGTCCGACTGGTCGATCGACTTCAGCCGGCGATGGACGAGCCATCGAACATGAAGCCTTCTTCCAGAAATCCTCGTCGACGATGTCGACGATCACCGTGACGTGCTGCAGCTTGCCTTTCGGGTCGGTGAAACGGATGTCCACATATTTCGACCTGTTCGTCCTGGATCAGTTTGAGAACCGATTCAACGCTCATTCGTAGTCCCCTGATTGCGTAGGAAGTTCTGGATCACACGGCATCTTCGCCGGGACTCGCCGGTGCGGATGCGGATCACCTGTTCAACGGGCGAGACAAAGATCTTGCCGTCGCCGATCTTGTCGGTGCGGGCGGCCGAGATGATCGCCTCGATCGCGGCATCGACCATGTCGTCGGTCAGCACGACCTCGATCTTGACCTTGGGCAGGAAGTCCACGACATACTCTGCCCCGCGATACAGTTCGGTGTGGCCCTTCTGACGGCCGAAACCCTTGACCTCGATGACCGAAAGCCCCTGGATGCCGATGTCCTGAAGAGCTTCCTTCACCTCGTCGAGCTTGAAGGGCTTGATGATGGCTTCGATCTTTTTCATGCGCAGGCTCCCCGGGCCAGTATCGGGCTCGAGGC
Organism: Rhodobacter sp.; assembly: GCA_020637555.1. GTDB lineage: Bacteria > Pseudomonadota > Alphaproteobacteria > Rhodobacterales > Rhodobacteraceae > Pararhodobacter. Next base: position 71,970 of record JACKKF010000005.1, read on the forward strand.
CCACAGACCACGTTCCCGTGGGTGCGACAATCCGCTAGCCTGCCACTGTGGCGGGTTTTCGCGGAGTGTGGCGGGAAAACCGTAAAAACGCCTAAAAAATAGGCAAAACGCCTTCGGGGCGTGCGGTCCATGTATGACGGGGTGCCGAAAATGACCGTTTTGGTGACATCTGCTCAAATGCGCGCCATCGAGCGGGCCGCGATTGAGTCGCAGGCGGTCACCGGGGCCGAGTTGATGGAGCGGGCGGGCGCCGGCGTGGTGGCCGCGGTTTTCGAGCACTGGCGCGATCTGGACGCGGGCGCGCGCCGCGCCCTGGTGCTGTGCGGACCGGGCAACAATGGCGGCGACGGGTATGTGATCGCGCGGCTGCTGGCGCGGCGTGGCTGGCAGGTCGGGGTTCTGGCCCTGGGGGCGCCGCCGACAGGGGATGCGGGCGCGATGCGGGCGCGCTGGTCGGATCCGGGGACGGTCCAGCCACTGGACGGCGCGACCGCGCTGGCCGGGATGGCGGTGCCTGACCTGGTGGTGGACGCGCTGTTCGGCACCGGATTGTCCCGCCCGCTGGAGGGGACAGCGGAGCGCGCGCTGCGCGCGGTGTCCGACTGGCACGCGGGTCCTGCGCGGCGGTGCCGGATGGTGGCGGTCGATCTGCCCTCGGGGGTGTGTGCCGATACGGGGCGGTTGCGGGGGCCGGCGCTGCGCGGCGATCTGACCGTGACCTTTCATTGCGCCAAGCCAGGTCACCTGCTGGATCAGGGGCCCGCGCATTGCGGCGTTCTGCGCACGGTCGATATCGGCCTCTCGGGGGTGCCGGCGCTGGCGACGCGCGTGGTCGAGGCGCCGGACGCGCGTCCGGCCGCCCTCAAGGCTGGCGGCCACAAGTATGAACACGGCCATGCGCTGGTGCTGACCGGCGGAGCGGGGCGCACGGGCGCTGGGCGGCTGGCCGCGCGGGCGGCGCTGCGCGTCGGGGCCGGATTGGTGACGCTGGGCGCGCCCGCCGAGGCCATGGCGGAATGCGCGGCGCAGATCACGGCGGTGATGCTGACGCGTATCGACGCGGGCGCGGATCTGGCGGCGGTGGTGCGCGATCCCCGGATCAACACGCTGTGTCTGGGGCCCGGCCTGGGCGTGGACCGCGCGCGGGCGATGCTGCGGACGGTGCGTGATGAACACGCACCCTACGGCGGGGCCCTGGTTCTGGACGCCGACGCGCTGACCGCGCTGGCGCCGTTGCGCCACCCGTTGCCGCCGCTGTGCGTGCTCACCCCGCACGGGGGCGAGTTCGCGCGCCTGTTCCCCGACCTGGCAAAAACCGAGGTGTCGAAGATCGAGGCGACCCGCATCGCCGCGCGCCGTGCCGGCTGTATCATTCTGAACAAGGGTGCGGATACGGTCATTGCCGCGCCCGACGGGCGCAGCGCGCTGCACGCCGCGGTCGGTGCGCGGCAGGTTCCGTGGCTGGCCACCGCAGGCGCGGGCGATGTTCTGGCCGGGCTGATCGCGGGATTGCTGGCGCGTGGCCTGGAACCGTTCGAGGCCACCTGCGCGGCGGCCTGGCTGCATGTCGAGGCTGCGCGGCTGTGCGGTCCCGGGCTGATCGCCGAGGATCTGCCCGAGGTCCTGCCGCAGGTCCTGCGCGGCTTGTTGTAGCGGCGGGCGCGGTCAGTGCAGGTGGCGGCGGCGTTCGACTTCGGGCGCGCGGGTGCGGGCCGAGGCCACGGCGCAGCCGTTTGCCTGGATCACCTGCGCCACGTCGAAATGCAGGCGGAACAGCCTGAGGCGCGCCCGGCGCTCGCGGCGAACCAGCGCGTCGTCGACCAGCGACGCGGCCGGGGTCAGCATGGCGCTTTGGCCGTGAAGGATCGTTGCGCGCCAGTCGTTGACCAGAACCTGCTGATGCGCGGGCACGATCAGGGGGTGTTCGCGGATCGCGTCGCCGACCAGCGGGGCCTCGGGGTCGATCACCACCACATCGGCGTCCTGCGCGATCAGGACCGACGTGCCGCGCAGTTCGACGATGCCGCGCTGGGTCACGATCCGGTCGCCCCCCAGCAGGTATTCCACGGGAAGAGGGCCCTCGGCGGTCTGGATCAGCGTGCCCTCGGTCAGCCCTGTCGGTCGCGCGCGGCGCGACAGGACGGGGACCGAGTGCGGGGCGGGAAGAAGCTGCGGAACCATGAGAAACCCTCGAACAACGCGATATTGTTTCCGTTTGCGCACCAATCGAGGCGAAATTGTGGTGTGCGCGGTGCGATTTCGCGGCGGTCCCCCCTCGCCGCCGCGCCACGCACTTGCTAGAAGCGGTCGCGTGCGGGTGTGGCGGAACTGGTAGACGCACCAGATTTAGGTTCTGGCGCCTTTGGCGTGGGGGTTCGAGTCCCTTCACCCGCACCATGCCTTTCCCCTGATGCAGGCGGATGCGGTGCCCCATCGGGCCGGCGGGTCAGCCGTTGACGGGCAGCGTGATGACCAGGTGCGGTGTGCCGTCCGATGTCTTGCGTGTCGATCGTCCGTCCGGCCCGACAACGGCGCTGACCTGCTGGCGCATGTTGGAAAAGCTGTCGAACCGGACGGTATCGACGGGGGCGTCCAGGCGCAGTGTCACGCGCAGGTTGCGGCCAGCCTTTGACAGCGCGACGACCCGCGCGGTGAACGCCTGCCCCAGGTAGTGCCCGCTGACCCGGTCGTTGACCTGAAGGGGTGTGGGCTCGGCCCGCGCGAGCCTGGCATGCAGGGTGTTCCAGTCGCGCGCGCCATTCTGATGCGCCACGATTTCAAGAGCCTGGGCGTGGCTGACCCGCGTGCCCTGCGCGGCAAGAGCTGCGCGCAGGGCTTTGGCCTGAGCTTTGGCCTGGCTCAGGGACTCGACGCTCATGCCGTTTCCCCGTGGGTGCGAAGGCCAAAGCCGCCGGTCGCGCCACCGTGCCGCCAACTGACGAGGGCCAGGCCAAGGGCGATGGCGATCATCACCGCGTCGGACAGCGGGAAGGCAAACCAGATCGCCTGCGTTCCAAAGACGCCCCCCAGCGTCGTCACCAGGGCCGGGCTCAGGACGAAGGGCTTGATCAGGGTCAGCGCCGCCGTGCGTCCGGGCTGGCCCACGGCCTGGAAATAGAGGGCAAGCACCAGGATCGGCCCGGCGCAGAGATAGAGGGACACCATCGGGCGCAGGATGGTGCCGACCTGGTGGACGACCGGCGCGTCGATGACGAAGCCGCGCCCGATCCAGCCGGACATGGCCAGCAACGTCAACTCGACCAGCAGGCCATAGGCCCCGGACACGATCAGCGCCAGCCGCAGCGCCGCGTCCGAACGCCGGTAAAGCTGCGCGCCCACGTTGTTGCCGACGATGCTCTGGGTTGCCAGGGCGATGGCCATCAGCGGCAGGAAGGTGACGCTGAAGATCCGGGTGACGACCCCATAGGCGGCGACCGTGTCCAGATAGCCGGCCCCCGCTGTCAGGCGCAGGGTGGTGATGACCGTGGCCGACACCAGGGCGATTCCGACGAAGCTCAGGCTCACCGGGGCGCCGAGGGCCAGGAGGTCGCGCCAGCCGCCGATCCAGCGCGCGCGCGCGAGGGCGGACATCGACAGGACGCCCCGGCCGCGCAACCGCAGGCCGACCACCAGCGCAAGGCCGAGCCCCTGTGCAATGGCGGTGCCCCAGGCCGAACCCGCAACACCCAGGTCGAGGCGCGCGATCAGCAGGTAATCCAGCCCGACATTGGCCAGCGTCACCCCCACCGACATCACCGCCATGAGGCCCGCGTAGCCCTCGTTGCGCCAGGCATCGGCGTGAACGCCCAGCAAAAGCTGCACGGGCACGGCGAGGATCAGGATCGCCAGATAGGTATGGGCCGCCTGCGCGATGGCGGGCTGGGGGCCCGAAAGCTGCCCGGTGATCGCCGCGCCGGCCAGGCCAAAGGCGGCGATCAGCACCAGCGACACGAACAGCGCCAGTCCGTGCGCCTGGGCAAAGACGGCCGCCGCGGCGTCGTGCAGGCCTGCGCCAAGGTGACGCGCAAGCAGGCTGGACATGCCGCCGCTGACAAGTGTCGACAGCGCGATGGTGATCATCACGATCGGGAACACGACGCTCACGGCGGCGAGGGCCTCGGCCCCGACGAAATGGCCCAGGAAGGCCGCGTCGACCAGCGTCAACAGGCCGTTCATCACCATGATGACCATCATCGGCACGGCATTGGCCACGAACAGCCGCCCCGGAGAGGCGGTCAGAAAACGGTTTTCGGATGCGTTTCGCGACGACATCATTCACTCCTCGGACGAGGCATTCCGACTGGGATGGGGGCCTGCATTGCCCACCTACGAAATGCTTCGAGGGTGAGTGTCAGTCTCATGTCGGGCTTCACCGTGACTTGCGTCCGCAGGCGGCAGGTGCCCAAAACCTGCGGCGTCCCTAAGGTCTCGGTCGCCGTGTTGTCAAGCCGTCGCCGCAAGGACGGTGCCGGCGCCGAGGGCCAAGATTCAGGGTTGATCCGCCATGCGGGCCGCACTAGGAAGGCGCAGATTTCTTCAGGCCGCCGTCCGGGCGGCCTGTCAGCTTATGCGAGGAACGAGATGCAAGTCACCGAGACCCTGAACGACGGCCTGAAGCGTGGCTACACGATCACCGTCACCGCCGATGAACTGGCGGCGAAGGTGGACGAAAAGCTGCGCGAGGCCCAGCCCGAGATCGAGATCAAGGGCTTCCGCAAGGGCAAGGTGCCGATGGCGATGCTGAAGAAGCAATTCGGCCAGCGCCTGCTGGGCGAGGCGATGCAGGAAGCCGTCGATGGCGCGATGCAGACGCATTTCGAGGAAACCGGCGCGCGCCCGGCGATGCAGCCCAAGGTCGAGATGCAGAATGGCGAGACCTGGAAGGAAGGCGACGACGTGACCGTCGCGCTGTCCTACGAGGCCCTGCCCGAGATCGACGAACCCGATTTCTCGGCCATCTCGCTGGAACGCCTGGTGGTCAAGGCCGACGACGCCGCCGTGACCGAGGCGCTGGAAAACCTGGCCAAGCAGGCCCAGGATTTCGAAGACAAGGATGACGCGGCCGAGACCGGCGACCAGGTGACCTTCGATTTCACCGGCCGCATCGACGGCGAGGCCTTCGAGGGCGGCGCTGCGACGGACTATCCGCTGGTTCTGGGGTCGGGCCAGTTCATCCCGGGCTTTGAAGAACAGCTCGTGGGCGCCAAGGCCGGCGAGACCCGCGACGTCACCGTCACCTTCCCCGAGAACTATGGCGCCGCCAATCTGGCCGGCAAGGAAGCCGTGTTCGAATGTGCGATCAAGGCGGTGAAGGCGGCGAAAGCGGCGGAACTGACCGACGAGCTGGCCGCCCGCTTTGGCGCGGAATCGCTGGAGGCGCTGAAGGGCCAGATCCGCGACGGGCTGGAGGGCGAATACGCCCAGGCCGCCCGCGCGATCACCAAGCGCGGCTTGCTGGATGCGCTGGACGGCGCCGTCACCTTTGATCTGCCCGAAAGCCTGGTCGAGGCCGAGGCCAGCCAGATCGCCCACCAGCTGTGGCACGACGAACACCCCGAGGTGCACGATCACAACCATGATGCGATCGACATCTCGGACGAGCATCGCGCGCTGGCCGTGCGCCGGGTGAAGCTGGGTCTCCTGCTGGCCGAAGTCGGCCGCAAGGCCGAGGTCGAGGTGACCGACGCCGAGATGACCCAGGCGATCATCCAGCAGGCCCGCCAGTATCCGGGGCAAGAGCGCGAGTTCTTCGAATTCGTGCAGAAGAACCCGCAGATGCAGCAGCAACTGCGCGCGCCCCTGTTCGAGGACAAGGTCGTGGACATGGTTCTGGGCAAGGCGGCCGTCAGCGAGAAGGAAGTGTCCAAGGACGAGCTGAAGGCCGCCCTGGACGCGCTGGAAGACGAGGCCTGACCACCCGCCACGCGCTGGCGACAGGCAAACAGACAGACCCCCGCGCCGGATGCCGGTGCGGGGGTTTTTCGTGTGCGCGGCCTAGCCGGGGTGGTCGTCGCGCCAGTCGGTCAACGCGGACCGGACGCGTCGAATCAGGACACCGCGCGCCTTGTCGTCGGCGGTGCCTGACAGCGCCTCGTTCAGATCCAGAAACAGCTTCGACACGTCGTTGTGCCAGTCCAGGTTGGCCACGGCCTCGGGGCGCAGGCGCGGTGGCGGGGCGTCCCTGGGCGGTTCCTCCACTTGGGGGCCGGCCGGGGTCAACAGCACGCTTTGGTCCAGAACAGGGCGCAAGATCGGCACCGTCAGGGTCTTTGCCTCGGCCTCGGCCAGCGCGCTCATGGCGGGGGTTTCGCCGTGGGTCAGGAACAGCGCCTGGCGCACGGGTGCGCGGGCCGCGATCCAGGCCGACAGTTCGGGGCCGTCGGCATGACCGGAATACAGCTCGATCGAGCGGATGCGCGCCCGCACGTCATAGGATTCACCCTGGATGCGGACAGAGGTCACGCCGTCCAGCAACAGCCTGCCCAGCGTTCCCACCGCCTGATAGCCCGCCAGCAGCACTGTCGCCGCATCGGACCAGATCCAGCGTTTCAGACGGTGGCGGATGCGCCCGGCCTCGCACATGCCGGACGCGGCGATGACGATGTGGAACCCGTCCAGATCGTCCAGACGCTTCGAGTCCTCGACATCATGGGTGAAATGCAGATAGCGCGCGTGCAGACCCCGGGCCAGCGAATTGCCGTGGTCCAGCGTGCGGCGATGGCGGTGGAACACCTCGGTCGCGCGCGCGGCCAGCGGGCTGTCGATGTAGATCGGGATCTCGGGCAGGGCACCGTCTTCGATCAGCAGCGTCAGGTCGGCGATGAGCTCCTGCGCGCGTTCGACGGCAAAGGACGGGATCAGCAGCGCCCCGTCGGGCCGCATCGCCGCGCGCACCTCGTCGCGCAGCGCCAGGCGCCGCTCGTGATCGCTGGTTGCGGGGCGATCCGTCCCGCCATAGGTGCTTTCGCAGATCAGGTAATCGACACCGCTGGGTCCCTCGGGGTCGGGGTGCAGCAGCTTGAACGCGGGGCCGATATCGCCCGAAAACAGTAATCGCATCGGGTCGCGATTGCCCGGCACGACCACCTCCAGTTCGACCGAGGCCGAGCCCAGCATGTGCCCGGCGTTCCAGAACCGGGCCTGAACGCCGGGCAGCACCGGAACCCAGTCGCCATAGGAATGCCCCAGCATCTGCGCCATGGTGCGATCCACGTCGTTGCCGTCATAGATCGGCTCGATCGCGGCGCTGTTCCAGCGGGTGCGGCGATGGTTCAGGTGCTGGACCTCGATCGCCTGGATATGGGCGGAATCGGGCAACATGACACCGCACAGATCCACCGTCGGCCGGGTGGCGTGGATCGCGCCGCGATAGCCGTCGCGCACCAGTTTGGGCAACAGGCCCGCATGGTCGATATGCGCGTGGGTCAGCACGACGGCGTCGATCTTGTCGGCGTCGAAGGGAAAGGGGCGGTAGTTCAGCTCCTTTTCGCTTTTCGATCCCTGGAACATTCCGCAATCGATCAGCAGCGTGCCGGTTGCGGTTTCCAGCCGGTAGCACGAGCCGGTGACGGCCTGGGCCGCGCCGTGGAAGGTGAGGGTGGGAAAGGTCATGGCTGGTTCCCTAGGCGCGGGGTGACGGCGAGGGGGGGCGGGCGGTGTCACGCACCTGTTCGAGACGGCTCGAAAGCGCCTCGAGGTCGGTCAGGATCCGGTGCAGGTCGTCAGGGGTCCAGTCGGCGGTCAGCCGCTGGAACGCCGGGGCGAACGAGCGTTGCACCGTCGTCAGCCGATCGCGCCCCGCCGGGGTCAGGCTGACGGGGCGGTTGCGGGCGTCGGTCTTGTCGCGGGTGATCGCGACCAGGCCGAGCCCTGCGAATTTCTGCACGATCTTGGTGGCGGCGGATTGCGTCAGATCCAGCACCGCCGCCATGTCCGACACGCGCGAGGGGCCGGATTGCCGGGCGATATGCGCCAGCAGCGCGAACTGCGGCCAGGTCAGGCCGTGCGGCTCCAGCAGGCGGTCTATCAACCCGGTGTAGAGCTGCGCGACGATCCCCAGCCTTTGGCCCAACTGCGCGTCGAGGGGAGGGGGGTTGTTTTGCATTCCAAGGAATGTAATAAATATTCCATGGAATGCAAATGGAGAGTGCAATGGTGATTCGGCTGACAAACCTGCCCCTGGCCCTGCATGGCGGCGCGACGCTGGTGGCCTTCGGCCTGTTTCAGGCGGCCAAGGGCTGGCTGGATGCCAGCTATGCGGCATCGGGCTATCCGGTGGATTATGCGACCGGGCAACTCGCGTTCAGCGCCGCGCGGCTTGAGAGCTACTATGCCGCGATGGCGCAGGGCGGGACGCTGGATGTGTATCTGCGCACGCAGGTCATCGACTTCAGCTTCATCGCCTCGGTGATGCTGCTGGCGCTTTTGCTGGGCACGCTGGTTGCGCGGCTCGGAGGCTGGGCACGGGGGCTGGGGCTGGCGGCCTCGGTCCTGGGGATCGCCGGGGCCGGCTTTGACGTGCTGGAGAACCTGCTGTCCTTTGTGCTGCTGTCGGACCCCGACGACATCGCGCAGGGCTGGGCGCTGGCCTATTCCTCGGCCGCGGCGGTGAAATTCGCGTTGCTGACCGGGGCAATGGGGGCGGTGGTGCTGGCGTTGGTGGCCGGGGTGGCGCGCCATGTCGGGCGGCTGCTTTCCACGCAGACGGCCTGACACCCGCCCGCGGAAACGACGAAGGCCGGGCGCCCATGGGGCGGCCCGGCCTTGTCACCGCGTGGCGGTCCTGCGCTCAGTCGCGGCCGCGGAAGGGCTCGACGTATTGCAGCGCCATGTCCCAGGGGAAGAAGATCCAGGTATCCTGGCTGACCCCGGTGATGAAGGTGTCGGTCTGCTTCTCGCCTTCCGGCTTTGCATAGACACAGGCGAAATGCGCCTTGGGGTAGAGTTTGCGCACCAGTTCCAGGGTCTTGCCGGTATCGACCAGGTCGTCGACGATCAGGATGCCCTCGCCATCGCCCATCATCTCGGCGTTGGGCGCCTTGAGCACCTGGGCCTCGCGGCGCTGGTCCGCCTTGCCACCGCCCGCGTGGTAGGACTTCACGCTGATCGTGTCCACCGTGCGGATGTCCAGTTCGCGTGCGACGATCATCGCCGGCGCCATGCCGCCCCGGGTGATCGCCACCACGGCGCGCCAGTTGCCGTCGTCGGGACCGCGCCCTTGCAGGCGCCAGGCCAGTGCGCGCGCGTCGCGGTGCAACTGGTCCCAGCTGACGTGAAAGCCCTTTTCATGCGGCAGGCGGTCGATCATGGCATGTTCCCTCAGGTGGCGGCGGAAGCGCGGGGCCGGGACGGGCGGCCGGGCGCGGGGTCGCGGCAATCATGGTCTTTGCCTGATATACCGCGCGCGCGCGCGATCAAGGGGAAATCCCGCCCCGCTGGTCCGAAACGCGGCGTGTTCAGTCCTTGCGGCCCGTGACCACGTCGATGTCGGGGGCGTCCACGGCCTTCATGCCGACGACGTGATAGCCGGCGTCCACATGCAGCGTCTCGCCGGTGGTGCCGGACCCCAGATCGCTGAGCAGATAGAGCGCGGCCTTGCCGACCTCCTCCTGCGTCACGTTGCGGCGCAGGGGGGCGTTCAGTTCGTTCCACTTCATGATATAGCGGAAGTCACCGATCCCCGAGGCCGCCAGCGTCTTGATCGGCCCGGCCGAGATCGCGTTGCAGCGGATGCCGTCCTTGCCCAGATCCTCGGCGATATACATGACCGAGGCTTCCAGCGCCGCCTTGGCCACGCCCATCACGTTGTAATGCGGCATCACCTGTTCGGCGCCGTAATAGGTCAGCGTCAGCAGCGAACCGCCATTCGGCATCATCGCCGCGGCCCGCCTGGCGACCGCCGTGAAGGAATAGACCGAGATGTCCATCGTCATCAGGAAGTTCGCGTGCGACGTGTCCACATAGCGGCCGCGCAATTCGTTCTTGTCGGAAAACCCGATGGCGTGGACCAGAAAGTCGATCGTGCCCCACTGTTCGGCCAGGGCCGCGAACATGGCATCGACCGACTCCATGCTGGACACGTCGCATTCGAACAGGCGCGGCGTGCCAAGCTGTTCAGCCAGCGGCACCACGCGCTTTTTCAGCGCCTCGCCCTGATAGCTGAACGCCAGGTCCGCGCCCTGCGATGCCAAGGCCTGGGCGATTCCCCAGGCAATGGATTTGTCGTTGGCGAGGCCCATGATGAGGCCCCGCTTGCCCTCCATAAGTCCTGCGGACATCGCGGTCTCCGGAAAATAGTTGACGTAGGGGCTAGCTTTAGGCCAAAGGCCGGGGTGCATCAAGGTCGCATGACGGTTGCTCGCCCTTGCGCAGCGGGCCGGAAACCTGCCAGTGTTCCGCGCGAACCCGCCCTTGCCATGCAGGCCAGACCATGACCGACACCTTCCCTGAACCGCAACGAACCGGGATTTTCGCGGGTGACGATCCCTTCGTGATCGCCCGCGCGTGGCTGGCCGAGGCCGAGGACAGCGAACCCAACGATCCCAATGCCATCGCCTTGTCCACGGTCGATGCCGACGGCTTGCCGAATGTCCGCATGGTTCTGCTGAAAGAGATCGAGTCGCGCGGCGATGGCGATGGCGCCTTTGTCTTCTATACGAACTACGGGTCGGCCAAGGCGCGCGAGATCGAGCAGGCGGGCAAGGCCGCCTTTGTGCTGCACTGGAAGTCCCTGCGCCGCCAGATCCGCGTGCGCGGCACCGTCCAGCGCGAGGACGGCGCGACGGCCGACGCCTATTTCGCCAGCCGTTCGCTGCAGTCGCGGCTGGGGGCCTGGGCCTCGCAGCAGTCACAGCCGCTGGCGTCGCGCGCGACGCTGATGGCCGAGGTCGCGAAGATGAGTCTGCGCTTTGGAACCAATCCGCCGCGCCCTCCGTTCTGGGGTGGCTACCGGATTTCGCCTGTCGAGATCGAGTTCTGGGCCGATGGCGCCTTCCGGTTGCACGACCGATTCCGCTTTACGCGCGGGCAAGGGGGACAAGGTTGGAAAATCCACCGTCTGAACCCGTGAAATTCACGCTTCGTGAATGGTCGGCCCCTTGTCAACGCTGCAAAATGCGAAGATGTTAGGGCCTGGTTGGCGACATATCGGGTTGGGAATGCCGATGGTTGAGATTGAACGGGGCCTTCCGCGGGTTCGTGGAAGTGTCAAATGGTTCGATCCTTCAAAAGGATTTGGATTTATCGTGGCCGACAGTGGCGGTCCGGACATTCTGCTGCATGTGAATGCGTTGCGGAATTTCGGGCAGTCGTCGGTCTGTGACCGCGCGGGAATCGTGGTCAGCGTGCAGCAGACGCAGCGTGGTCTTCAGGCGGTCGAGGTGTTCGAAGTCACCCCCCCCGTCGACGAGGGCGGCGACGGGGAAGGGGCGCTGGAAGCCGACGCCGACCTGGGCGCCGGCTTGCCGCTGGAACCTGCGCGCATCAAGTGGTTCGACAAGGTCAAGGGCTTTGGTTTCGCCAATGTCTTTGGCCGGCCCGAGGATGTGTTCATTCACATGGAAGTGTTGCGCCGGTCCGGCTTTGCCGAGCTACAACCGGGCGAGGCCGTGGGACTGCGCATCACCGACGGCGAACGCGGCCGCATGGCGGTTGCCATCGCCTCGTGGGAGACCGCGTCGAACAAAAAGGAATGACGGATGTCGCTGCGTAACAGTCTGGTCGGTGTGGTGCTGGCCGTGGCTGCCCTTTCGGGCGGTCAGGTGGCCCAGGCGGCCGGTTGCAGCGACGATCATGTCCAGTTGCGCGGCGCTTTCGGTCAGGCGTCCTTTGCGGTCGAAATCGCCGATACCGATGGCGAGCGGGCGCTGGGGCTGATGAACCGCCCCTCGATGCCGCGGTTCTCGGGCATGCTGTTTGTCTGGCAGACCCCGCAACATGCTGTTTTCTGGATGGAAAACACCCTGATCCCGCTGGACATGCTGTTCATCGATTCGCAGGGCGTGGTGCGCACGATCCACGAGAACGCGGTGCCGATGGATCGCACGCCCATCGACGGCGGCGAGGGCATTCAGTATGTGCTCGAGATCAACGGCGGCATGGCGCATCGGCTTGGGCTGGTGCCCGGCGCCGAGCTGCGCCATCCGGCCATCCCGCAGCAGACGGCCGCCTGGCCCTGCTCTGAGTGATCGCCTCTTTTCAGTTGCGCGTCGCTGGTCTATGACGCCCCGGTCGGGGCGTGGCGCAGCCTGGTAGCGCGACGGTTTTGGGTACCGTAGGTCGTAGGTTCGAATCCTATCGCCCCGACCATCCACTGGACATCACCTTTCGGCGGGCGCCACGACGCGGACGCAGCGGCCCTGGGCGGGTGACGCGGCGCCCTGCTTGCGCGCGCGGGTGCTTTCGCGCAGCCTGCGATTCGCCCACCGATCTTGCCGAGGATTGCCCATGACCCGCCGCTCCGACCTGCCTGCCGCCCTGCGTGCCGCGCGCCTGCCGATGGTGGGATCGCCGCTGTTCATCATCTCGAATCCTGATCTGGTGATCGCCCAGTGCAAGGCGGGCGTGATCGGCAGCTTTCCGGCGCTCAACGCACGCGAGGCGCCGGGTGAGCCGCCCCTGCTCGACGCCTGGCTGAAGCGCATCACCGAAGAGCTGGACCGCTGGAACCAGGCCAATCCCGATACGCCCGCGGCGCCCTATGCGGTCAATCAGATCGTGCACAAGACCAACGCGCGGCTGGACCGCGACGTCGAGATCTGTGCCCGCTGGAACGTGCCGATCTGGATCACCTCGCTGGGGGCGCGAACCGACGTGAACGATGCGGCCCACGCGGCTGGCGGCATCGTGCTGCATGACGTCATCAACGACTGGTTCGCGCGCAAGGCGATCGAAAAGGGCGCGGATGGGCTGATCGCCGTCGCCGCGGGGGCCGGTGGGCACACCGGGGCGCAGTCGCCCTTTGCGCTGTTGCATGAAATCCGCACCTGGTTCGACGGGCCGGTGCTGTTGTCGGGGGCGATCGCGACCGGTCGCGCGCTGCTGGCGGCTCAGGCGGCAGGGGCGGATCTGGGCTATGTCGGCTCGCCGTTCATCGCCACGATCGAGGCCAACGCCGACCCGCTCTACAAGCAGATGATCGTCGATGCGCGCGCCGGGGATATTGTCGCGACCGCCGGGGTCACGGGGGTGACGGGGAATTATCTGCGCGCCTCGTTCGAGCGCGCCGGCACCAGTGTCGAGGCCCTGGAGGCGCTGGGCACGCAAATGTCCTTTGGCAAGGAGCGCGAGGAGCGACCAAAGGCCTGGAAGGAAATCTGGGGCGCGGGGCAGGGCGTCGGCGCGGTCGAGGCGGTTGTGCCCGCCGCCGGCCTGATCGACCGGATCGCGCGCGAATACCGCGCGGCACAGGCGCGGATGCAGGGGCTGCTTGCGGATTGGCCGGTCTGAGACCGCCCGCGATGCGCGCGACCGGCGGTCCGGCCGCGGCTGTCGCGCGGCCGCTCACGCAATGGTGGCGCGGCGCGGGTTGCCCCCGGCGCGCTTTGGCCGCATATCTTTGACATGCTCGATGCGCTGAAATCCCTGTTCCGCCCCGACGCGCCCCGCCATGAGGTGCCCGCCGATGTCGCCGTGGCCGCGCTTCTGGTCGAGGCCGCCCGCGCCGACGACATCTACGCGCCAGAGGAACGCGAAGCCGTGGCCCGGCTGTTGATGGCGATGTTCCATCTGGACCGCGACGCGGCCCTGGCCTTGCGTGCCCGGGGCGAGGCGGCGCAGGCCGAGGCCGCCGATGTGGTGCGGTTCACCCGGGTGGTGAAATTCGCCCTGGACGAGGACGGACGCCGCCAGTTGATCGAGGCCCTTTGGACCGTGGTTCTGGTCGATCACGAGCGCGCGCCGGATGAGGATGCGCTGCTGCGAAAGCTGGCCCCGTTGATCGCCGTGGACGATCACGACAGTGCCGCCGCCCGTCAGCGCGTGCTGGCGCGCCCGGACTGAGTGAGCGGCAACAGGCGACTGTCCTCGATCGCCGCGGTCCGGTGCCCCAGTCCCGCAAGATAGGGACCGTGGCTTTCAAACGCCATGAAGCTTTGCAGGCTTGCCTGTCGGACCAGCATCGCACAATCCCAGCGCGCCTCGGCGGGGCCGATCAGCCAGGGCCCGCCCTGACCCAGAAAGACCAGGTCGCCGCCCGATTCGGTCAGGAAGGGCAGGGTATGGTCGATATAGCGATCAAAGGCCTCGGCCCCGCTGATGGGGGTATCCGGTGCCAGGTCCGGCGTTGCGGTATAGTCCGCGACGGCCCTGAAACGCAGCAGGTTGAGCATCACGACCGGGCCCTGCGGATTGCGGCGGAACAGTGCGGCGCCAGCCGCCTGGGTGGGCATGAGATGGGGCATCAGGTATCGTCCTTCGGCATGGCAAGCGCGCAGACATACGCACGCACCGCGTCCGGCCAGGCCGAAAGACGGTCGGCCAGCGCGGACAGATCGCCCGCGAACAGCGCGCGGGTGGCTTCTTCGTATCCGGGCAGGTCGCCGCCCAGCGTGGTCATCACGCGATAGGCGGCCTCTTGCGCTTGCCGCTGCGCGGTGCGCCCGCCGTCGGCGCGGCGTGCCTCGTCGATGAGCCGCCGCAGCGCGGCCGAGATCCCGCCCTTTTGCTGGGCCAGCCAGTCCCAATGGCGTGGCAGCAAGGTGACCTCGCGCGCGGTGACGCCCAGCTTTGGCCGTCCGCGTCTGGCCGGGGGCGGGGTGCCATCCCATGCGCGGGGGTCCAGGTCGATGATCCGGCCGGTCGTGTCGTCAAAGACGAGGGCCTGCGCGGCCAGCGCCTGGGGCGCGACCTGCCAGAGCGGGCCCTGAGTCAGGCGAACGGTGCCGGTAAAGGCGGTGCATTGCGTGTTGGGGTCCATGGGGCGCATGAACACCGATTCGCGTCCCGAGTCAATATTACCCGGGTAATATTGCACCGCCCGGGATCTGGTGCTAAGGAGCCGCCAGCAATGCAGGAGCGCCCCGATGAAACACGCTGACCGAAAGGCCGCCCTTTCCGCCTATCGCGAGCGCAAGCCGCAGGCGGGCATCTACGAGCTTCGCGCCGGCGGTGACCGCTGGATCGGGGCGTCGCCGACGCTGGACAAGATCGAGAACCGTCTGCGTTTCACCCTGTCCCAGGGCGGCCATCCGAACCCGGCGTTGCAGGCGGCCGCCGGGCAGGGGTTCGACTTTGCGGTGCTGGAAACGCTGGATCCGGACACGCCGGCACTGTCGCGGGATCGCGAGCTGAAGGAACGGCTGGCGCATTGGCTGGCGCAAACCGGCGCGCGGCCTCTCTGAGGCTTGCGCCGGGGGAAACCTTGGGCGAGGGTCGGGCAACCAGAGGGAGCCCGCCATGCGTCTGACCCGACTCGAGACCTTTCACACCGAGTTCGTCTGTTTCGTCAGGGCGACCGCAGAAGACGGAGTGATCGGCTGGGGCCAATGCGCGACCTACAACGCCGACATCACCGCCGCGGTGTTCCACCGGCAGATCGCACCCTGGGCGCTGGGCCAGGATTGCCGTGACATCGACGCGCTGGTCGCCCGGATCGAACGGGCCGAGCACAAGTTTCCCGGCAGCTATCGCAACCGGGCCATGGCCGGGTTGGATACGGCCTTGTGGGATATGGCGGGCCGGCGTGCGGGGCGGCCGGTGGCGGCGTTGATCGGCGGCAGCCCCGGGCCGGTGCGCGCCTATGCCAGTTCCATGCGCCGCGACCTGACGCCCGAGGTCGAGGCCGAGCGCCTGAAACGGATCTGCGCCGAGCAGGGCTTTACCGCTGCAAAGTTCCGCATCGGCGCCGAGATGGGCGAAGATCGCGACCAATGGGAGGGCCGGACCGAGGCGATCATCCCGGCGGTGACAGCCGCCTTGCCGGGGATCGATACGCTGGTCGACGCCAATTCGGGGTTTTCGGTGTCACGGGCGATCGCGGTTGGCCGGATGCTCGAGGATCACGGCGTCTCGCACTATGAGGAACCCGTGCCATGGTGGGACCTGAGCGCGACCCGTGACGTGGCCGATGCCCTGCAGATCGACGTGACGGGCGGTGAACAGGATGTGGACCTGGGCGTGTTCAAGCGCATGATCGAAACCCGCGCCGTCGATGTCGTGCAGCCGGATGTGCTGTATCTGGGCGGCCTGTCCAAGACCCTGCGTGTCGCGCGGCTGGCCGCGGCCGAGGGGATGCCCGTCACCCCCCATGCCGCGAACCTGGGGCTGGTCACGATGGTCACCATGCATCTGCTGCGTGCGCTGCCCAACGCCGGCAAGTATCTGGAGTTCTCGATCGAGGGCGCGGACTACTATCCCTGGCAGCAGGATCTGTTCCGTGGGTCGCCCTTTGCCGTGAACGACGGCACCTTGAGCGTGAGCGATGCGCCGGGCTGGGGGATCGAGATCGCGCCCGAATGGCTGGATCGCGCCGAACACCGCGTCAGCGAGGAGGGCGCGCAGGATGGTGGCGCCTATGCCCGGCTTTACCACGGGGTTCTCGAGGCGGGGCTGTAGGCGTCAGCCATGACCGGGCGCCACCGCCAGGGCCAGTGTGGCCACGGTGAAGGGGCATTGACGGTTGCCGGAAACCTGCTCATATGCCGGCCATGACCGAGCTCGACAGAATCCGCAATTTCTCCATCGTGGCGCATATCGACCACGGCAAATCCACGCTCGCCGACCGGCTCATCCAGATGACCGGGACGGTGGCCGAGCGTGAGATGAAGGATCAGCTGCTCGACTCGATGGATATCGAGCGCGAGCGCGGCATCACCATCAAGGCCAACACCGTGCGGATCGAGTATCCGGCCAAGGACGGCAAGACCTATGTGCTGAACCTGATCGACACGCCCGGGCATGTGGACTTCGCCTACGAGGTCAGCCGGTCCATGCGCGCGGTCGAAGGGTCGCTTCTGGTTGTCGATGCCTCGCAAGGGGTCGAGGCGCAGACGCTGGCAAACGTCTATCAGGCGATCGACGCCGGGCACGAGATCGTGCCGGTTCTGAACAAGATCGACCTGCCCGCCGCCGAACCCGAGCGCGTGAAAGAGCAGATCGAGGATGTGATCGGGCTGGATGCGCATGATGCCGTCCTGATTTCGGCCAAGTCGGGGCTGGGCATTCCCGAGGTGCTGGAAGCCATCGTCACGCGACTGCCCGCGCCCAAGGGCGACCGCAACGCGCCGTTGAAGGCGATGCTCGTGGACAGCTGGTATGACCCCTATCTGGGGGTCGTCGTCATGATCCGCGTGATGGACGGGGTGATCCGCAAGGGCGAGCGCATCAAGATGATGCAGACCGGCGCGGTTTACGGGATCGACAAGCTGGCGGTGCTGAAACCGCGCATGGTCGACATCGCCGAACTGGGCCCGGGCGAGATCGGGGTGCTGACCGCGTCGATCAAGCAGGTGCGGGACACGCGCGTCGGCGACACGATCACCCATGAAAAGAAAGGCACGGACAAGCCGTTGCCAGGCTTCAAGCCGGCGCAGCCCGTGGTCTTCTGCGGCCTGTTCCCGGTCGATGCCAATGATTTCGAGGCGCTGCGCGATGCGATCGAAAAACTGGCGCTGAACGACGCGAGCTTCAGCTACGAGATGGAAACCTCGGCCGCGCTGGGTTTCGGGTTTCGTTGCGGCTTCCTCGGGCTGCTGCACCTCGAAGTGATCCGCGACCGGCTCGAGCGCGAATACGATCTGGACCTGATCACCACGGCGCCGTCGGTGGTCTACAAGATCTACATGCGCGACGGCACGTTGATGGAGCTGCACAATCCGGCGGACATGCCGGACCTGACGCATGTCGATCACCTGGAAGAGCCGCGCATCAAGGCGACGATCATGGTGCCGGACGAGTATCTGGGCGATGTGCTGAAGCTGTGCCAGGACCGGCGGGGCATCCAGCTGAACCTGACCTATGCGGGCAACCGCGCGATGGTGGAATATGACCTCCCGCTCAACGAAGTGGTGTTCGATTTCTATGATCGCCTGAAATCCGTAACAAAGGGTTACGCCAGCTTCGACTATCAGATCACCGGATATCGCGAGGACAATCTCGTGAAGATGACGATCCTGGTGAACGGGGAACCCGTCGATGCCCTGTCGATGATGGTGCACCGCGACCGGGCCGAGGCGCGCGGACGCGGCATGTGCGAGAAGCTGAAGGAACTGATCCCGCGGCACATGTTCATGATCCCGATCCAGGCGGCGATCGGCGGCAAGGTCATCGCGCGCGAGACCCTGTCGGCCCTGCGCAAGGATGTGACCGCCAAATGCTACGGCGGCGACGTGACGCGCAAGAAGAAGCTGCTGGAAAAGCAGAAGGCCGGCAAGAAGAAGATGCGCCAGTTCGGCAAGGTCGAGATCCCGCAGACGGCCTTCATCTCGGCGCTGAAGATGGATTCCTGACCGGTAGGGTGCGTGCTTGCACGCACCGCCTGTCGCCGGCCGGGGGCGGTCGCGCCTGATCCCGGTGGATTGACGAGAACGGCCAATCCTCGGGCCGTTCGGTCAGTCCCTGCCGCACCGGCGCCGTCCAGCAAAAGGCACGGTGCGCCTCGAAATCGGCGGCGGACCGGATATGGTGTTCCCAGAACCGGCGTTGCCAGATGCCGCGCTCGTGTCGTCGGGCGTGGCTGAGGCGCAGCGGCCCTTTCGGCAAGCCGCTGGAAAACCGTGTCTTGATCAGACGCCAGCGCGTTCCATAGTCGCTGTCGTCATCGGGCAAGGTCCAGAGCGCGTGCAGATGGTCCGGCAGCACCACCATGGCATCGATCCGCACCGGCCGATCCCTGAGGGTGACGCCGACCGCCCAGCGCAGGCGCGCGATTTCCTCGACCAGCAGGGCGGTGCCGCGTTGGGCCAGGGCGAGGGTGAAAAAGACGCTGGCGCCGGCCAGCCGGGGGCGAAGATAGCAGGACATGCCCCATCCAACCCGAACGCGGTTAAGGTCGGGTTAACGCCCGCTCACTCGGCCGCCGCCCGCACCGGCTCGATCTCGGGCACGGTTCCGGCCTCTTCGATCTCGGGCAGGCCCTCGCGCGACAGCAGCACCGCCACCGGTCGGGCTGCCGGGATATGGGAACAGACGATCATCGCCGCGACCATGATCGGCACGGCCAGGAACATGCCGGGCACGCCCCAGACCGCGCCCCAGAACGCCAGCGAAATGATGATGCCGAAGGACGAGACGCGCAGCGCCTTGCCCATCAGCATCGGGTCCAGGACCGAACCCAGGACGAACTGGATCATCCCGGCGATGACGAACACGACCAGTGCGGTCGCCGGTTCGTTCACCTGGATCAGCGCGACCAGCCCCAGAAGGATCGTCGCGATGATCGATCCCACCGAGGGGATGTAGTTCAGCACGAAGGTCAGCACTGCCATCGGCCCCGCGAATTCCAGGCCGAAGAATTCCATCAGCACATAGACCGCGACCGCCGTGGCGGCGCTGATGCCGGTCTTGACC
Organism: Rhodobacter sp.; assembly: GCA_020637555.1. GTDB lineage: Bacteria > Pseudomonadota > Alphaproteobacteria > Rhodobacterales > Rhodobacteraceae > Pararhodobacter. The sequence goes on from JACKKF010000005.1 coordinate 91,473, forward strand.
AGCAGATAGTGGTTTACCCGCCGCACGATGGAATGGATGATCCGGCCGACACGGGCAGCCTTGGCGCGGTCATGCAGCAGGTTTTCCAGCTTGGTGTTGAACCACAGCCTTTCGGCGAACAGGAACCCCACGAACAGGATGACCAGCGTCGTCGCCGACAGCAGGTTCGAGGCCTGCCCGGCCAGCGTGCTGATATAGGTGGACACCTCGATCGAGCGGATCGAGGTGGCGACCATGGCCTCGGCCTCGGGCGAGAACCAGGCGGCGAGACGGGCGATCGCGGTGACCGCCTGGTCGGTATAGGCGACGGTCGTCGTCACCACGGTGTTCACCTGACTGATGACCAGCGCCGACAGCGCCAGAAGCGACACCGCGATGGCGGTGAAGGCCGCCATCGACGCCAGCCAGTTGGTGATCTTCCACGATCCGATCCGCAGCCGCGAAAAGGCGCTGATCGCGTCCGCCGTCAACGAGAACAGGATGATCGCGATCACCAGCGAAATCAGGATGAACCGGGCCTGGACCAGAAGGAACAGGATCATCGAAAAGGCGATGATCCCCAGGAACCAGGTCTGCAGGCGATAGCGTTCGACCAGGGACTGGCGCTGATCGGGCGTTTCGGCAGGGGCGGCGTGGTCGATTTCGTGCGGGGTCATCGGCGCTATCGGACAAGGGGCAGGACCAGACTAGGCGCTGGCCGGTTCCGATACAACTGCCCTTGCCGACCGATCACGCGCCCGTCACCGCCTGCGCCAGCGCATGGGCCAGATCGCCATAGCCGGTCACGCGCCGCTCATAGGCCAGTCCCAGGCGCGCGGCGTGATCGCGGGCCCGCGCGTCCAGCGCGGGGTCATCGACCTGTGCCAGGTAGATCAGCGTTTCGTAATTGCCGAACATCATCTGGATCAGCTCGGGGTGACGGTCAAAACCCATGGGCTTCCAGACAAAGGCGTCGAACTGGCGCACCAGGAAGTCGGTCAGGTAGAAGGCGGTGATCTCGTCCTCGGCCCGGGCGGCGAATTCGGTGTTCCCGCTGAAGAAGGCATAGCAGTGCGGGCCTTCGATCATCTCGACCCCGAGGGCCGCGCATCGGGCCTGAAGCTGCCCGCCGGTGCCGCAATCGGCATAGACGACAAAGATCGATTCATAGTCGTCGCGGAACCGGGTCACCGCCTGGTCGACCGCATCGGGGATGCGGTCCGGCCACAGGTGCAGGTTGGCCGGCAGGCAGTGCAGGTCCAGATGGGTCCAGCCATTCGCCGCCTTCAGGGCCAGGATCTCATGCGCAAGCGCGCCACAGGCGAGTGCCAGCACCCTGCCCGCGCCGCGGGCCTCCATGCCCTGGGTCGTCAGGCGGGCGTCCGACGGCTGGGTCATGATCCGCCGCCCTGCGCCCGTTCGATGGCGGGGCGGATCTGGTTGGCGATCACCGCCTCGGTCAGGGGGCCGGCAAAGCGCATGACGATGTTGCCGTCGCCGTCCACCACAAAGGTTTCCGGCAGGCCGACCACGCCCCAGTCCAGCCCCATGCGCGCGCGCGGATCGGCGCCGATCGCGGCATAGGGATTGCCCAGCTCCGCCAGATAGTCGTCGGCGCGTTCCGGCGTGTCGCGATAGTTCACCCCCAGGATCGTCACGCCGCTTTCGGCCAGGTCCGTGACCAGCGGATGTTCGGCCCGGCAGGGCGGGCACCACGAGGCCCAGAAATTGACCAGCGTCACCTGACCCGTGCGCAGCATGTCGTCGGTGAACAGCGGGCGCTCGCCCATCTGCTCCAGCGAGACGACGGGCGCCTGATGTCCCGCGCGGGCCGAGGGCATGGCGGTCGGGTCGTCGCGGAAGTTGCCGACGGCGACAAAGGCGACAAACCCGGCCAGCAGCACGGGAGGGAGGACCAGCAGGGGATTGATCTTTGGCATCAGGTTTTCCGGTTCATTCGGGTTTCCAGCGCGGCCAGGTCGCGGCGCACGCGCCGCGCGCGGGCCCAGACCCACAGGATCAGGGCGACAAGCAGGCCCAGCGAAACGCCGTAGGCCAGCAGCACTTCGGTAGCATAGGCGCCAAGATCGGGCATCATGCGGCGGCTCTTTCACGAGAGATCAGCGCCTTGGCCCGCCGCGCGCGGATTTCCGTCCGCGTGCCGGCCAGCACCAGCGCCAGGAACAACAGGCCAAAGCCCGTCATGCACAGATAGAGGGGGCCCTTGTAACTCCAGTCCATGCGGGTGCCCGGCGCGACCGAAAGCGACGCCCCCTGGTGCAGCCCCTGGTTCCAGAGCAGCGCCGCATAGCGCGAAAGCACCGCGAACACGCTGCCCACCAGGCACAGAACGGCGGTCAGATCCGCGGCGGTATCGGGGTCCTCGATCGCGGCCCACAGGGCCATGTAACCGATATAGAACAGGAACAGGATCAGGAAGGATGTCAGCCTCGGGTCCCAGGCCCACCAGGTGCCCCACATCGGCTGGCCCCAGATGGCGCCGGTAATCAGCGCGATCAGCGTCATCGTCGCGCCGATCGGACCGGCGGCCTTGGCCGCCAGGGCGCTGACATGGTGGCGCCGGATCAACCAGATCAGCGAGGCGACCAGCATCATCACCCAGGCATTGATCGCCATCAGCGCCGAGGGGACGTGCAGGAAGATGATCTTGACGGTCGAGCCCTGGCGATAATCGTCGGGGGTCAGGAAAAAGCCCCAGACCAGGCCCGTGACGATCAGAACAGCCGCCAGAACGGCGCTCACGGGCAACAGCCAGCCCGAAAGCTTCATGAATTTTACCGGATTGGCGTATTCCCAGAGCGATGCCATGCAGCGGTCCTATTCTGTCCTCGGGTGGGTCTCAAAACACAGCGGCGTGAACCTAGCGCAGATTGATGCGCAAAGCGAAGGCTGCGGCGAAGGGTAGCAGGCCGACCGACCCCGCGGTGATCCCCGCCAGCAACAGAAGCGGGGTGTCCGGTGCCAGGTCCTGCGCCGCGCGCGCCACCGCCTGGGCGCCAAAAACCAGCGTCGGCACATAGAGCGGCAGCACCAGCAGCGACATCAGCAAACCGCCGCGCTTCAGTCCCACCACCAGCGCCGCGCCAAAGGCGCCGATCATGCTGAGCGCGGGCGTGCCCAGGCCCAGGGACAGCACCAGTGTGCCATAGGCCGGCCCCGGCAGGTTCAGCAGGATCGCCAGCACAGGGGCGGCCAGCACCAGCGGCACCCCGGTCGTCAGCCAATGCGCCAGGGCCTTGACCGCCACGACCGCCTCCATCGGGATGGGCGACGTGGCCAGCAGATCCAGCGAGCCGTCCTCGTGATCCAGCGCGAACAGGCGGTCCAGCGACAGCAGGCTGGCCAGAAGGGCGCCGACCCACAGGATGCCGGGCGCGATCACGCCCAGCACCGCGGGGTCGGGCCCCACGCCCAGCGGCACCAGCACCACGAGGATCAGGAAGAACCCCAGCCCCAGGCCAAAGCCGCCGCCCGCGCGCACCGCCAGCCGCAGATCCCGCACCAGCAGCGCGATCACAGGAAGGCCTCGTCAAAACCGGCGGGCAGGGCCGTGACCGCGGCCTTGTAGGGCGCCAGATCCAGGACCCGCGCTTCGGGCAGGCCCAGGTCGATATGCGTGGCCAGCAGCGCCGCCCCGCCCGTCGCCAGATGGGCGCGCACCACGGCGCCGAACAGCGCGACCGAATCCGCGTCCAGCGAAACCGTCGGCTCGTCCAGCACCCACAACCAGCGGCCCGTCACCAAAAGACGCGCCAGTCCCAACCGGCGTTTCTGTCCCGCCGACAGGTTCTGTGCCTGGCGCTCGGCCAGTTCGGTCAGGTTCATCGCCGCCATCGCCTCGGACACGCCGCCCTGCCCGTGGATCGCCGCCCAGAACCCCAGATTCTCGGTCACCGTCAGCGTGGATTTCAACCCGTCCGCATGGGCGGCATAGGCCATCTGCTCCGGCGGGCAGGAAATCTCGCCCGACAGCGCCGGTTGCAAACCCGCCAGCGTCCGCAACAGCGTGGTCTTGCCCGACCCGTTCGGCCCGCGCAGAACCAGCGCCTCGCCGCCGGTCACGGCAAAGCTGAGCCCCGCGATCAGGGGCACGCCTCCACGGGCACAGGCCAGATTGGTGACACGCAATTCCATCCCGCCCGTCCTAGCGAGTTTCCGGCGTCCCTGCAAAGGAAAGGCGCGCCCTGCTTCATCTTGCCTCAAAGCCCCCGCGGGACGGGGTGCGATCGGCCGCACCCCATCATCTTGTCGAAAAATACGCACGGGGATTTTCAAGGGGGGCGTGCCCCCTTGAAGCAGGGGGCGCGGGGCGGCAGCCCCCGCTGCCCGCTCACACGTTCATCAGCAGGTGCTCGCGCTCCCAGGGGCTGATGACCTGCTGGAATTCCTTGTATTCGTGCCGCTTGACCGAGGCATAGAGCGCCACGAACTCAGGCCCCAGAACCTCGACCATCGCCTGATCCTCGACCAGCAGATCGATCGCGTCGCCCAGCGTCAGCGGCAGCTCGTCCTCGCCCATATAGGCGTTGATGCGGCATTCCGCGCGCGGCTCGCGGCGTTCCTTCAGGCCCAGATAGCCGCAGGCCAGGGACGCGGCGATGCCCAGATAGGGGTTGCAATCCATCCCCGCCAGCCGGTTCTCCACGCGCCGGGCCTCGGGGCCCGAGATCGGCACGCGCAGCCCGGTGGTGCGGTTGTCGCGGCCCCATTCCAGGTTGATCGGCGCGGCGAAGTCGGGGACATAGCGGCGATAGCTGTTCACATAGGGTGCCAGCAGGGCCACGGCGGCGGGCAGGTGGTTCTGCATCCCGGCGATGAAGTGCAGGAAGGCCGGCGTTTCGGTTCCGTCCGCGGCCGAGAAGATGTTCTTGCCTGTCTTCAGGTCCACAACCGAATGATGGATATGCATGGCCGAACCGGGCTCGCCCTCGATCGGTTTGGCCATGAAGGTCGCGAAACAGTCGTGGCGCAGCGCGGCCTCGCGGATCATCCGCTTGAAAAAGAAGATGTGATCCGCCAGATCGATCGGATCGCCATGCGCCAGGTTGATCTCGACCTGCCCGGCGCCACCCTCCTGCAGGATGCCGTCGATTTCCAGCCCCATCGCCTCGGCGAAATCATAGATGTCGTCGATCACCTTGCCGTATTCGTCGACCGCCGACATCGAATAGGCCTGTTTCGCCGCCGCCTTGCGCCCCGAGCGGCCCATGGGCGGCACGATCGGCAAGTTGGGGTCGGTGTTGCGCTCGACGAAATAGAACTCCATTTCCGGGGCGACCACGGGTTTCCAGCCCTCGGCGGCATAGAGATCCAGCACCCGGCGCAGCACGTTGCGCGGTGCGGTCGGCACCCGCGTGCCCGCCTGGGTCATCGCGTCATGGATGATCTGCAGCGTGATGTCCGCGGTCCAGGGCGCGGCGGTCGCGGTCGAGAAATCCGGAACCAGGGTCATGTCCGGTTCCTTGTATTCGTCGGCCCCGCCCGGCGCATCGGCCCATTCGCCGGTGATGGTCTGCAGAAAGATCGAGGTCGGCAGATAGAAATGCGTCTGCTTGTCGAATTTGAAGGCGGGCATGGCCTTGCCCCGGGCAACGCCGGCGATGTCGGGCAGGATGCACTCGATTTCGTCCAGCCGGCGCCCGGCCAGGAAATCGCGCGCCGCTTCGGGGATCTTGGAGGTCCAGGTGCTCATGGCAGGATCATTTCACGGGTTGGGCCGCGGTCTCGTGCGCAGCCAGGAAAAATTGCGCGATCCGGTCCGCGACGGGTGCGCTGTCCAGGGGGGCCTTGCCCAGCCGCGCGGCGGCATCGTCCAGCACGGCATCCGGCACCACGCCCCGGCCGCGCTTGTCGATCAGGCCGGCGGTAAAGGCGTCGTCGAATTCGGGGTGCGCCTGCACCGACAGACCCGTGCGCCCATAGGCCAGCCCGGCATAGCGGCAGAACGGCGAGGACGCGATGGCCTCGGCGCCCGGCGGGGCCTGCGTGACCTGGTCCTGATGCCAGGCGTTCAGCCTGAGGGTCCGGCCGCCAAAGTCATAGTCTGTCGGGCCGGTGGACCAGCCGCCGGCGAATTTCTCGACCGTGCCGCCCAGCGCCTGGGCCATGATCTGATGGCCGAAACAGATACCCGCGACGGGCACGCCCTGGGCAAAGGCGTCGCGGATGAACTGTTCCAGCGGCGCGATGAAGGGGTGATCCTCGTATACGCCGAACTTCGAGCCGGTGATCAGCCAGCCGTCGCAATCGCGGACGGATGCGGGAAAGGCCATGTCCATCACCCGCCAGCGGGCAAAGGTGAACCCGTGCCCGGCCAGCAGGGCCTCGAACATGTCCGGATAGTCGCCGTGTCGTTCGCGCAGGCTCTCATGCGCTTCGCCGGTTTGCAGAATGCCGATCTTCATGCGGTCCTCAGACGGTATCGAGATACAGGTGCAAGACTTCGTCGGGCGTCATCTCGGCCATGTAACGGATCTCCTGGCGCTTGGTGCGCAACAGGTTCTCGATCAGTTGCGGGTCAAAGATGCGGGCCATCTCGGCGCTGCCCTCGAAGGCGTCCATCGCATCTTGCCACGTTGTCGGCATTTGCGGAAGGTCCAGCTCATAGGCGTTGCCGGTGATCGGCGGGGGCGGGGTGAGCGCGTCCTCGATCCCGGTCAGCGCCGCGCCGAGAACACCCGCCATCATCAGATAGGGGTTGATGTCGCCGCCCGCGACCCGGTGTTCGATGCGCCGCGCGCGCCGGCTGCCCGAGGGGATGCGGACCGCCGCGGTGCGGTTCTCATAGGCCCAGGCGATGCCGGTGGGGGCGTGCGCATCGGGCACCAGCCGGTCATAGCTGTTGTAATGGGGGGCCAGCAGCAGCGTCGTGCCGGCCATCGCGCGCAGACAGCCGGCCACCGCCTGTTTCAGCAGCGGCGACCCCATCTGCGAGCCATCGTCGAACAGGTTGATCCCGTCGGCGTCGGTGACCGAAAAATGCATGTGCATTCCGTTGCCCGGCCAGTCCTCGTAGGGTTTGGCCATGAAACTGGCGGCAAAACCGTGCTTTCGGGCCAGGCCCCGGACCAGCATCTTGAACAGCCAGGTGTCGTCGGCGATCTTCAGCACGTCTTCCGAGTGCAGCAGGTTCACCTCGAACTGGCCGGGGCCGGCCTCGGAAATGGCGGTGTCGGCGTCGATGTCCATCGCCTCGCAGGCGTCATAGAGATCGGTGAAGAACCGGTCGAAGGCATCCAGCGCGCGCAAGGCCAGCGTGTCGGCGCCGGGCCGCCGCTTGCCGGATCGGGGGGACGGCGGCACGCGCAGCTCGCGCCCGGAATCGTCGATCAGGTAGAACTCCAGCTCGGTCGCACAGACCGGGCGCATTCCGCGGTCGTGAAACCGGCGCACCACGGCGGCCAGCGCGTGCCGCGGGTCGCCGGCATAGGGCGTGCCGTCCTCGTGGAACATCCAGATCGGCAGCAGCGCGGTCGGCGCTTCCAGCCAGGGCATCGGCAGGAACCCGCGTTCGGTGGGTTTCAGCACGCCATCGGCATCGCCGGATTCGAACACCAGCGGGCTGTCTTCGATATCCTCGCCCCAGATGTCGAGGTTCATCACCGAAAAGGGAAAGCGCGTGCCTTCGCGCACCAGCTTGTCGGCAAAGCGCGACGGGATGCGTTTGCCGCGGGCCTGGCCGTTCAGATCGGCAGCGGCGACTCGGATGGTTCGGACGTTCGGGTGATGGCGGAGCCAATCACGCATGGATCACCTGATGTATTGCGGTCTGAACCGGAACCGGGCCCGCGCCGCCCTGGGAAGATGTCGGTTCAGCCGACGGTTGACGATGCCGAACAGACCGATCACCGCCAGCGTCATCGCCACGTAGTAGAGCCCGACCAGCGGGTAGGCGATGAAGGGGTTGAAGGTCTGCGCGGCGAAATATTGCGCGTAATACAGGGCATCGCCCATCTGCTGCCAGGCCGGAAAGGCCGAGAAGAACACCAGCGTGGTCGCGTGCAGCAGGAAGATCGCCTCGTTGGTGTAGCTGGGCCAGGCAAGGCGCAGCATGGTGGGCCAGGTGATGCGGCGGAACTTGCGCCAGCCGGTCAGGCCATAGGCATCGGCGGCCTCGGTGTCCCCCTTCGGGATCGAGGTGAGCGCGCCGAAGAAGATCTCGGCGGTATAGGCCGAGGTGTTGAGAAACAGCACGAACAGCGCGCCCGCCCAGGCCCGCGTCATCCATTGCGTGGGAAGGGTGATGTCGCCCAGGCTGATGCCGGCCCGGGGCAGAAGCACCAGGGCCTCGTAGACAAAGAAGAACTGCACGAACAGGGGCGAGCCCCGAAACAGGAAGATGAAGGCCCGCGCCGGGCGGTTCAGCCAGGCCCGGGGGCTGGCCTTGCCCAGGGCGACGGCGGTGGCCAGGAAAAACCCGAGTGCCAGCGCCAGAATGGCGAAATAGATGTTCCAGATCAGGCCCGAGGCGATCAGAAAGACCTGGTCGCACAGCGTGATGTCCAGCCCCGACGGCAGCAGACGCGCACCGAACTCGCGCCCCAGAGAGCGCAGGATCAGGGTCTCGAAGCTTTGCGCGCAGGTGTTCATGCGGCGGCCTTTCGCAGGGCCTCGCCGCCCGATGTGGCCTGCCCGTGATTCAGCCGGATCATCAGGCGGTCAAAGACCTTCTGGCTGATCCAGGTCAGCAGCAGGTAGAAGACCAGCACGCCCAGGAAATACCAGACCCGCCAGTCGGGGTGGGTATAGGCATAGTGCCCGGTCTTCTGCCCGCCCAGTTCACGGGCCCAGAACACCACGTCCTGAATGCCCAGAAGGAACAGAAGCGGTGTCGCCTTTGTCAGGATCATCCACAGGTTAGACAGGCCCGGCAGCGCATAGACCCACATCTGCGGCAAGAGGATGCGCCGGAACGTCTGCGCGCGTGTCATGCCATAGGCCTCGCCGGTTTCCAGCTGTGCGCGCGGAACGGCGGCCATCGCCCCGTTGAGCGTGTTCGCGGCAAAGGCGCCGAACACCAGCGCAAAGGCAAACAGCGCCAGCGAGAAGCCCCAGACATCGTGCATCCAGGCGGGATCGGTGGCCAGCGGCATCTTGGCCGCCGGGCACACGATGAAGTCGTTGCCCTGCCGCACCGGATCGGGCCAGTTCGGGCACAGAACCCGGTGGCGGGCGTATTCGACCCCCTGGTCGATCGCCAGGGGCACGAACAGGAAGAAGATGATGTCGGGCACGCCGCGCACCATCGACACATAGCCGAGGCCGATCACCCGCACGATGCGCGCCTGGGCCCGCACCGCCATGGCGCCCAGAAACCCCATTCCCAGCGCCAGCGGCGCGGCCAGCGCCAGCAGCAGCAGCACGACCAGCACCGACCGATACAGGGCCATGTGCGAACCCGTGGTCAGGTAGCAGGCCATCCATTGCCAGTCCGGCAGCGAGGAAGGGTCCGAGCAGAAGGAAAACATGGGTCACCCGCCTTGTCCCGGTCCCTGGGGCAGGGGCCGGGACGGGCTTTGTTCAGGTCATTCGAAGACCGGCACCGCCTCGCCGAACCACTGACGCAGCAGGGCGTTGAGAGAGCCGTCGGCCTTCATCGATTCGATCGCGGCGTTGAAGGTCGCCCGCAATTCGGTGTCCGACTGCCGCAGACCGATCGAGATGCCCGCACCGGCGGTCGGCACGGTCGCCAGAAATTCAAGCTCGCCGTTCGATTCCGATACATAGGTGACAAGGAAGTCGTGGTCGGCCAGCACCGCGTCGGCGGTGCCGTTGCGGACGGCCGCGATGGTTTCGTCGGCGGTCGGGAATTCGATCAGCGTGGCCGAGGTTTCCGCGACCATGCTTGCCTGGACCGTGTTCGATTGCGCGGCGATCACGCCGGATTCCATGACCGACGGATCGGTGCCGGCCAGCGCCATGTAGCCTGACGGGTCCGGCAGCTTGTAGGGGTCGCTGAACGCGATGACCTCGGCCCGGGCGGGGGTGGCGTTCATGCCGGCCATGATCGTGTCATAGTTACCCGCGACCAGGTTGGGGATGATGGAATCCCAATCGTTCTGCACCCATTCGCAGGTCAGGTTCGCGCGGGCACAGAGCGCATTGCCCAGGTCGATCTCGAAGCCGACCAGTTCGTTGCTTTCGTTCAGATAGTTATAGGGAGGGTAGGCGCCCTCGGTGCCCATGCGGATCACCTGCTGCGCCAGCGCGCCCGATGCCGTCAACGCCACAAAGGCGGCGGTCAGTGCGAGTTTCTTCATTGGTCTTACCTCGAGTTGGACTTGGGGCCGGTTTTTGCCTCAGGCCGGTTGCGTGGCGCTGAGGAATTGCTTCAGGCGCGCGGATTTCGGCGCGCCGAACAGGGTGTCGGGGGGGCCTTCCTCCTCGATCAGGCCCTGGTGCAGGAAGATGACGTGATCGGACACGTCCGCCGCAAGCCGCATGTCATGGGTGACGATCAGCATCGTGCGCCCTTCGTCGGCCAGCGCCTTGATGACGCGGACGACCTCCTGTTCCAGTTCCGGGTCCAGCGCCGAGGTCGGCTCGTCGAACAGCAGGGCGCGAGGCTCCATGCACAGCGCGCGGGCAATGGCGGCACGTTGCTGTTGGCCACCGGACATCTGCGCGGGGTAGACATCGCATTTGTCGCCGATGCCCACCTTGTCCAGCAGCGCGCGCGCGCGGCTTTCGACCTGGGCGCGATCCTGTTTCAGCACGGTGACGGGGGCCTCCATGACGTTTTGAAGCACCGTCATGTGCGACCAAAGGTTGAAGTTCTGGAACACCATCGACAGGTTCGTGCGGATGCGGGCGACCTGGGCGCGGTCGGCCGGGTGCCGGGCCATCCCCTCGCCACGCCAGCGCACGCTTTCGCCTTCGAACAGGATGTCGCCCTGCTGGCTGTCCTCCAGCAGGTTGCAGCAGCGCAGCAAGGTCGACTTGCCCGAGCCTGACGACCCGATGAGCGAGATGACCTGCCCGGGCCGCGCCCGCACATCGACACCTTTGAGCACCTCGAGCGTGCCGTAAGCCTTGTGCAGGCCGCGGATCTCGATGACGGGCACGGTCGGGTCGGCGGCGCGGGAAGGCGAGGCGGCTGTCAAGGGCACTCCGTCATGATTTGATCATATTCAGTTACTAGGGCGCATTTCCGCATGGAATGCAACGGCGGAATCGCCTGTCTGTCAATGTCGCCGCGATCGATTGCGGTGACGGTGAAACAGGGTCGGGGTCACGACGCGGCCCAGAATGACGCCGGTCACGAATCCGCCCAGATGGGCCTCCCATGCCAGCATGCCGCCGGCCATCAGCCAGAGGACCACATTCATCACGACCAGCCCGGCCGTCAGTTTCAGCGGCTCGGTCAGCGCGGCGCCGACCGCACGGCGGCGTTGCACGTCCCAGTAGATCGTGGTTCCGAACAACCCGAACACCGCACCCGAGGCCCCCAGCATCGGTGCCTGACCGCCGTTGAGCAGCGCAAACCCGGCCGCGCCGCCGACCGCGCTGAGCGCAAGGATCAGCAGGAACCCGGCCTGCCCCAGGCGGATCACCGTCTCGCGGCCCAGATGCAGCATGATGAGCATGTTGAACAGCATGTGCAGAAAACCGCCATGCAGCACCGCATAGGTCAGGAACATGCTGGCGCGCTGGCCGGGAAAGACCGCACCCCAATGGCCGGTCAAAAGTTGCGGCCAGAACGCCCCGTAGATGATGGCCGTGCGCCGGATGTCGGTGTAACCGGCCAGGTCCGCCAGCGTGAAGACGATCTCGAGCCCGGCGCAAAGCCCGGCGACGGCCAGAACCACCGGCGCGGGGCGGCCAGAGAGAGGCGAGGAGCGAAGCGTGCTGTTCATGGAACAGGGATGGCAGCGCCACCCCGCGGATGCAAGGGGTGACGCGGGGACGGGCGGTCAATACCCCGTTGCGTGCCAGACCGATCCAAAGGTGGCCAGGATGATGCGCAGGTCGAAGCCGAATTTCAGCCGCTGGGCATAGCGCAGATCCAGCGTCGCGCGCAGGGCAAAGCTGTTCTCGTTGCGGGCGGTGACCTGCCACAGGCCAGTGATGCCGGGGCGCAGGCCCAGATACGCGGCGGGATGCGCATAGAGCGGCAGCTGTTCGGGCAGCATCGGGCGCGGTCCTACCAGGCTCATGTCTCCGATCAGCACGTTCAGCACTTGCGGCAGTTCATCCAGCGAGGTCTTGCGCAGCAGGCGCCCCAGCGGCGTGATGCGGGGGTCGCGCTTCAGCTTTTGCGTCAGGTCCCATTCGCGCCGCAGCTCGGGGTCGGCATCCAGGCAGGCGGCCAGCTTGCCATCGGCGTCGCGCACCATGGTGCGCAGTTTGAACATGCGAAACCGGCGGCCGTTCAGGCCCAGGCGTTCCTGCGTGTAAAAGGGATTGCCGCTTTCGATCCACAGCGCCACCGCCAGCAGCAGCAGGACGGGCGCGGCCAGAAAGGCGGCGAGCGAACCCAGCACCAGGTCCAGCGACCGCTTTCCGAACCGCGCATAGGCCCCGGCCAGAGCCGGCAGCGGGACGGCGGCCAGCCCTGTTTCCGCCCAGGTCTGAGCCGAGGTCGGGACAGGCAGCGGGCCGAGAACAACCCCGGTCGGATCGGGGAGCGCGCGATAATGCAGGGTCATGGCAGCACCCAGGCAGTTACGGGGATCGGCTGGCGCCCCCCCAGGCGACGAACCGACTGACTTTCAACACGGTTTAGCCTCTTTTCGGCCTTGGAAGAACCAGATTGAGGCAAGATTGCCGCAAAGTGGCCATAAACACTCTGTTTCCGAATTGGAACCATGCAGGATCTGTGCGTATCGCATCGCGCTGCGCAATCAACGGTGAAAAACAGACCGATCGTTCCCGTTTTGCGAACGACCCTGGCCACCGCGTCTGTCGGTGATACCGAACGGAAACACGTTTCGGGGCATTTTTTGCCGACTTTTCGCCCTTGGGTAGAATTTTCGGCGAATCATCGCGACGACCGCGTGCGAAAAACCGCCCAGAATCCGCCGCGAGAATTTGGTATTGTTGTCAAAGTTGCCCTATATCACCCTGCAGAGAACGCCCCCGTCCCCTCGCCGGGATCGAGGGGCGCGCGACCAACCGGATCGGGCATGGCACAGGCACTGAACTATTATCTGGACCATTTCGGGCTGCGCGAACGTCCCTTCGCGCTGGCGCCCGATCCCGAGTTCCTGTTCTGGTCGCCCGAACACCGCGGCGCCTATGCGATGCTGGATTACGGGCTGGGCACCCGCGCCCCGATCACCCTGCTGACGGGCGAGATCGGCGCGGGCAAGACGACCTTGCTGCATCACTTCATCGACACGCTGGATGATGGCGTGACGATCGGGCTGATTTCCAATGCGCGCCCGGGCGTGAACGATGTGTTGCGCCGGGTCTGCGCCGCGCTCGGCCTCGAGGTTCCGCAAGGGGCCGACAGTGCCGATCTGTTCGCGGTCATCCAGACCTTTCTGCTGGAGGAACACCGCAAGGGCAACCGCGTGCTTCTGGTCATCGACGAGGCGCAGAACCTCAACCGGGACGCGCTGGAAGACCTGCGGATGCTGACCAACATCAACGCGGGGCGCGACGAGGTGCTGCAGCTTCTGCTTGTCGGGCAACCCGAGTTGCGCGCCATGGTCCGGCGCCCGGATCTGATCCAGTTCGCGCAGCGCGTGGCCGCCAGCTATCATTTGCCCAGGCTCGACGCCGGGGCGACCGGCGGCTACATCGCCTCGCGCATCCGGCAGGCGGGGGGCAATCCCAACATCTTCAGCCGGCAGGCGGCTGAACTGGTGCATCAGGCCACCGAGGGGGTGCCTCGGCTGATCAACCAGCTCTGCGACCTGGCGCTGACCTATGCCTTTGCCGAGGGCGCGACCATGGTCAAGCGCGACACCGTGGCCAGCGTGCTGCGCGACGGCGTGTTCTTTGGCGTTTCAGACCCGACCGAGGGCTGAGCAGGGGGCGCCGGGCTTGACTTCGGCCCGCCGACGCTGTGTATCCGGGCAGTCCAACCGTCCCTGTCCCGGAGTCCCGTGATGCACGCCTATCGCAGCCACACCTGCGCCGATCTCAACACCGCGCATGTCGGCGATACCGTCCGCCTGGCGGGCTGGGTCCATCGCGTGCGCGATCACGGCGGGGTCCTGTTCATCGACCTGCGCGACCATTACGGCGTCACGCAGGTGCTGGCCGACAGCGACAGCCCGGCCTTCAAGGCGCTGGAAAAGGTCCGCGCGGAATGGGTCATCTCGATCGACGGCACGGTCAAGGCGCGCGATGCCGCGCTGGTGAACGCCAAGATCCCCACCGGCGCGATCGAGGTCTATGTGCGTGAGCTGCGCGTGCTGGGCGAGGCGGGCGAATTGCCGCTGCCGGTGTTCGGCGAGCCCGACTATCCCGAGGAAACGCGCCTGACCTATCGCTTCCTCGATTTGCGCCGCGATACGCTGCACCAGAACATGATGCTGCGCTCGAACGTGGTGCGCAGCTTGCGCAACCGGATGTGGAACGCGGGGTTCAACGAATTCCAGACGCCGATCATCACTGCCAGCAGCCCTGAGGGCGCGCGGGACTTCCTGGTGCCCTCGCGCCTGCATCCGGGCAAGTTCTACGCCCTGCCGCAGGCCCCCCAGCAGTTCAAGCAGTTGATCATGGTGGCGGGCTTCGACCGCTATTTCCAGATCGCGCCCTGCTTCCGCGACGAGGACCCGCGCGCCGACCGCTCGCCGACGGACTTCTACCAGCTCGACGTGGAGATGAGCTTTGTCGAGCAGGAGGATGTCTTTGCCGCCGTGCAACCCGTCATCCAGGGCGTGTTCGAGGAATTCGGCGGTGGTCGCCGCGTGGATCCGGACTGGCCGCTGATCGCCTATCGCGATTCGATGCTGTGGTATGGCAGCGACAAGCCCGACCTGCGCAACCCGATCCGGATGCAGGTGGTGAGCGAGCATTTCAAGGGCTCGGGCTTTGCGATCTTTGCGAAATTGCTGGAGAACGAGGGCACCGAGATCCGCGCGATCCCGGCCCCCACCGGCGGCAGCCGCAAGTTCTGCGACCGGATGAATGCCTTCGCGCAATCGCAGGGCCTGCCGGGGATGGGCTATATCTTCTGGCGCAAGGGCGACGATGGCACGATGGAGGCCGCCGGCCCGCTGGCCAAGAACATCGGGCCCGAACGGACCGAGGCGATCCGCGTGCAACTGGATCTGGGCGAGGGCGACGCGGCCTTCTTCCTGGGGGGCAAGCCCGAGCAGTTCGAAGCCGTGGCGGGGCGCGCGCGCAACGAGATCGGCCGCGAGCTGGGCCTGACCGAGGACGGTGTGTTCAAGTTCGCCTGGATCGTCGATTTCCCGATGTATGAAAAAGACCCGGAAACCGGCAAGATCGACTTTTCGCACAACCCGTTCTCGATGCCGCAGGGGGGGATGGAGGCGCTGCAAGGCGATCCGCTGGGCGTGCTGGGCTATCAGTATGACCTGGCCTGCAACGGCTATGAGCTGGTCTCGGGCGCGATCCGCAACCACAAGCCCGAGATCATGTTCAAGGCGTTCGAACTGGCGGGCTATCCGGCCAGCGAGGTCGAGAAGCGGTTCGGTGGCATGGTCAAGGCGTTCCAGTACGGCGCGCCCCCCACGGCGGCTGCGCGGCGGGGATCGACCGCATCGTGATGTTGCTGGCGGACACGGCGAACATCCGCGAGGTCATCATGTTCCTGATGAACCAGCGCGCCGAGGATCTGATGATGGGTGCGCCTTCGAGCCCACGAACGAGCAGTTGCGCGAGCTGCGCCTGCGGGTGCTGCCGGCCGAGAAATAAGGGAGGCGGCGGGGGCTGCCGCCCCGCACCCCTGCTTCAAGGGGGGCACGCCCCCTTGAAAATCCCCGTGCGTATTTTGGACAAGATGATCGGGGCTTGTGCTGTCGCGTGCGATCGTGTGTGCTGCGCGCGGCCGGCGAGGGGGAGGGAGCATGTCTGATCTGAGCCACTGGATTGCACCGCAGCTTCCGCCGCGCAGCGTGATCGCCGGGCGGTATGTCACGCTGGAACCCTTGTCGCGCGATCATGCCGAGGGGCTGTTCGCGGCGTTTCGCGAGGATTCCGAGGGGGCCATGTGGCGCTGGCTGCCTGTCGGGCCGCATGGGGACCTGGCGGCCTATCTGGGATGGCTGGACGGTGCGCGGCTGGGCTGGGATCCGCTGCATTATGCGGTGCGGATGCAGGACGGGCGGCTGGGTGGCACCTTGAGCCTGATGCGGATCGATCCGCGCGCGGGATCGGCGGAAACGGGCTGGCTGACCTTTGCGCCGCGCCTGCAGCGCACGCGCGAGGCGACGGAGGCCGTCTATCGGCTGATGGAATGGTGTTTCGACGCGGGCTATCGTCGGTTCGAATGGAAATGCGACGCTGCGAATCTGCCGTCCCGCCGTGCCGCGCAGCGGTTCGGCCTGAGCTATGAGGGGATTTTCCGGCAGGCGGGCGTGGTGAAGGGGCGCAACCGCGATACCGCCTGGTTCGCCGCCATCGACCGCGAGTGGCCGGCGCTGAAGGCTGCCTTCGAAACCTGGCTGGACCCGGCGAATTTTGACGCCGACGGCCGCCAGCGGCACAGTTTGACCGGCCTGACCAACGGCATTCTGGCGGCGCGCGATCCCGGGCTTCAGGCGCGCTGACGCATCGCCAGCAGCCAGAGTCCCGCCAGGCCGAGCGACAGGATCGCGTTCCAGCTGGCCATCGACAGGCCGAACATCTCCCATGCGACATCGGTGCAGCGCACGACCGGGGCCGCCAGGATCTGGTCCAGCAATTGCTGGGGCGACAGCTGGGTGATGTCTCCGCTGCCCGAGCAGGTCGTCGGGCCTTGCCACCAGCCGCGCTCGACCCCGGTATGATAGACCCCGAGGCCGCTGGCGGTCGCCGCCGCAAGCGCGCCGAGACCCATGATCCAGACCGCCGGGAAGAACCAGACGATCACGCCCAGGATGAAGGCGACCAGATGGGGCCAGCGCTGCAGGATGCACAATTCGCACGGCGCGAGGCCGACGACATACTGGAAGAACAGCGCCCCGGCGAGCAGTGCCGCCGAACCGAGGCCGGCCAGGGAGGCCAGGGACCAATCTCTCACAGGAACCTCACTGCCAGGAAACCGCCCAGCAATAGAACGACGAACAGCACCGTCAGCAACCCCAGATACCGTTCGATGAAATCACGAATGGGTGCGCCAAAGGCATAGAGCAGGCCGGCCACCAGGAAGAAGCGTCCGGCACGCGCGAGCACGCTGGCGATCACGAAGACTGGAAGCGACAGCTGCGTGGCGCCCGACAGGATGGTGATCACCTTGAACGGGAAGGGGGTCAGACCCGCGACCAGCACCATCCAGGCGCCCCAATCGTTGTAGCGTTGGGCGAATTCGTCGAAATAGGCGCCTTTTCCGTAGAATTCCAGCACCGGGCGGCCGACGCTTTCGAACAGGCCCCAGCCGATCGCATAGCCCAGAAGCCCCCCGAGGACCGAGGCGATGGTGGCCACCGCCGCGATATGGAAGGCGCGTTTCGGTGCGGCGATGATCATCGGGATCATCAGCACGTCCGGCGGAATGGGAAAGACCGACGCCTCGACAAAGGCGACCACGGCAAGCGCCCACATCGCCCGCGGATGGGCGGCCAGCGACAGGGTCCAGTCGTAGAGTTTGCGCAGCATGGCGGCTCCCTCGGGGTGTGGTGCCCGATTGCCTCAGCCGGATTGGCGCGTCAAGGCCAAGCCCCGTTGACCGCGCGCTCAGGGCAGGATAATTCGGGCGCAGGTGGCCCGAGTGGCGGAACGGTAGACGCAGGGGATTCAAAATCCTCCGCCCTGACGGGTGTGCGAGTTCGAATCTCGCCTCGGGCACCACTCTCTTTCCCCGTTTCAGAATGAAAACGATAGCTGAGGCTGGCGGTCTGGCTTCATTCCTCGAAATCCTCAGCGACTGCTAACCCTAATGCTCACCCTCAGACTCTGAAACGGGCACTTGCCCCGACCGGTCCCCCATCCTGATGGCGTCCCGGCCCGACCCGTGCGGCGGGTTTGCGTTGATCCCGCTGACCGGGGTGCCGAGGTGCGGTTGACCCGTCAAATTCCCCGTTTGTTCTTTTCTCGGCGGCGCCGTCGCGCTAGACTGGGATGCCGAGCGGGGGCCATGGGAATGGACAGCAGCGACGAGGAGGTATTCCGCCGCAAGATCATCCATGTCGACATGGATGCGTTCTACGCGTCGGTCGAACAGCGCGACGACCCGACCTTGCGCGGCCGTCCCGTGGCGGTCGGCGGGGCGGGGCCGCGCGGTGTGGTCGCGGCGGCCAGCTACGAGGCCCGCGCCTTTGGCGTGCGTTCGGCCATGCCCTCGGTCACGGCACGGCGCAAATGTCCCGACCTGGTTTTCGTGCCGCCCCGGTTCGATGTCTACCGTGCGGTCTCGGCGCAGATTCACGCGATCTTTGCCGAGCATACCGACCTGATCGAACCCTTGTCGCTGGATGAGGCCTATCTCGACGTGACCGAGAACAAGCATGGCATGGCCTCGGCGACGGAACTGGCGCAGGTGATCCGTGCACGAATCAGGGCGGTAACCGGGCTGAATGCCTCGGCCGGGATCTCGTATTGCAAGTTCCTGGCGAAACTGGCGTCCGACCTGAACAAGCCGAACGGCCAGGCGGTCATCACACCGCGACGCGGTGCGGATTTCATCGCGGCGCTGCCGGTGGCCCGGTTTCACGGTGTCGGCCCTGCGACCGCCGCGCGGATGGAACGTCTGGGCCTGCATACGGGGGCCGATCTGCGGGCGCAGACGCCAGAGTTCCTGACCGCGCATTTCGGCAAGGCGGGGCGCTGGTATCACCGGATCGCGCGCGGCATCGACACCCGGCCGGTGCAGCCCCACCGAGAACGCAAGTCGCTGGGATCGGAGGATACCTTTCTTGAGGATATCCACGATCTTGCCCGTGCCAGAGCCGAGATCGCCACCCTGGCGACCAAGGTCTGGGCGCTGTCCACACGCAAGTCGCTGAAGGCCCGCACCGTGGTGCTGAAGGTGAAATACGCGGATTTCCAGCAGATCACCCGCAGCCGCACCCTGTCCGTGCCGCTGGGCAGCGAGGGCGAGTTTCTGGCGCTGGCGCAGGCCTTGCTGGAGCCCTTGTTTCCGACGCCCAGGGGAATCCGCCTGTTGGGTGTGACGCTGGCCACCCTGTCCGGCGATGCGGCCGAGGGGGACGCGCAGGCCCGCCAGTTAAGCCTGTGGTAGCCGCGCCTTGAGCGCCGCCAGAAAGGCTGCGACCGCGGCCGACGGGGGCGCATCGCCCAGACGGGTTGCGCCGATCAGCACGGCGGCATCGGGCAGATCGAACGCCACCGCGCGCAGATCGGGGCGCAGGCGCTCAAGACGGTCGCGCGAATAGGACAGCAAGGCCAGGGAATCACTGTCCACGATCATCTGCTCGGCATCGGAAAAAGACCATATCTCATAGCTTTGCGCGGGAGGGACCGCCCCCATGCGACGAAACACCGTGTCAAAGTAGCGACGCACCGGTGTGCCGTGCGGGGCGACCACCCAGCGTTGGCGCGCCAGGGTGTCGATGGTCACGGGGGCGGCATGGATCGGGTGGTCGCAGCGGGCGATCAGCGTGTAGCGTTCGGTTCCCAGCGGTGTCTCGACAAAGCCCGGCACGGGCGCGGGCTGGCGCAACAGGCCCAGGATCAGGTCGATTTCGCGCCGGCGCAGGGCCTCGGTCAAGGCGGTGTAATTGCCGGGCACGCCGATCAGGCGCAGGTTCGGGTGCTGCCGCGTCAGGGCCCCAAAGGCGGCCATGACCGCCGGCTGGGCCGAAAACGGCATCATGCCGACCGCCACCCGGCCCGTCACGCCGCTTGCGGCATCCGTCAACAGGGCGGGCAGGGCGGTCAGTTCGGCCTCGATCCGGGACCACAGCGCGGCCAGGGCGCGGGCGGCGGGACGCGCGTCCAGACCGGCGCTGTGCCTGTCGAACAACGGGCACGGCACAAATCCCGCCAGTTCACGCAGCGCCTGGCTGACGGCGGGCTGGCGCACCCCCAGGAGGCCGGCCGCGCCCGTGGCGCTGCCGCATTCGACCACCGCGGCCAGGGCGCGCAGGTGCCGCCAGCGCACATAGCTGGTCAGGCGGGGGTGGCGGGCGCCCATGTCCTCGTGTTCGACGCGCTCGATGTCGGTCAGGATGCGCTGACACTGGCCGACCACGATGTCGCCCTGGGCGGTGGGCTCGCTGCCGGTCCAGCCGCGTTGGAACAAGGTCGCGCCCAGCCGCGATTCCGTCGCCGCCAGGGTCCGCGACAGGGCCGAGGGGCTGACGCCCAGGGCCTCGGCCGCGGCGCTGACGCGGCGGTGTTCGGCAAGCGCACGGATGGCGCGGGTTTCGCGGGCGGACAGGGGCATTGCGTGATATAAGCAAAAGTCGCCCTGCTATTCAATCTTGGCATAAGACAGGCACGGCCCGATCTGTCAGCCTGCGCCCCAGAATGGAGGAGCCCACATGACCGCGACAAAAACCCTGTCAGACCGCATCAAGGCCCACGGAACCGCCGCCCGGATGTTGCAGAACGCCGCCAGCGGCGCCTATCAGTTCCCGATCCCCGCCGCCTATACCAACTGGGTCGAGGAAGCGCGCGCCTGGCGCAACGGGGCCGTCCTGCTGAACCAGTCGTATCACATGACCGACCTTTATGTGCGTGGCCCGCAGGTGAAGGCGCTGCTCGAACGGGTCGGTGTCAACAGCTTCAAGACCTGGGGACGCGACAAGGCCAAGCAACTGGTCTGCTGCAATCCCGACGGCTATGTCATCGGCGACGTGATCTGTTTCGGGCTCGAGGATGACGAGGCACTGCTCATCGGTCGCCCGCCGGTCTGCAACTGGGTGGCCTATCAAGCCGAAATCTCGGGTCTGGATGTCACCACCGAATTCGACATCCGCAGCCTGGAAAACCCGGACAAGCCGCGCAAGCTCTATCGCTATGAAGTGCAGGGGCCCAAGGCGCTGGACATCCTGAACGCGGTGAACGAGGGCGGTCCGCTGACCACCAAGTTCTTCAACATGGGCGAGATCACCATCGCGGGCTGCAAGGCGCGCACGCTGTCGCACGGCATGGGGGGCGCGCAGGGGCTGGAGCTGTGGGGTCCCTACGAGGAGGGGCAAAAGGTCTATGACCGCCTGATGGAGGTCGGTGCAGAGTATGGGATGCTGCGCGCCGGTGCCCGGGCCTATGCGACCGCGGCCATGGAATCGGGCTGGATCCCGTCGCCCCTGCCGGCGATCTATTCGGGCGAGGCGATGCAGGCCTATCGCGACTGGCTGCCCGCCAACGGGTTCGAGGGCACGACCTCGGTCGGCGGCTCGTTCGAGCCCGAGGATGTGGCGGACTACTATCTGACGCCGTGGGATCTGGACTATCAGCGCGTGGTCAAGTTCGACCACGATTTCATCGGCCGTGCCGCGCTGGAAAAGATGGCGGAGGGGCCGCATCGGGTGAAGGTGACGCTGGTTTGGGACAAGGCCGACGTGCTCAGGATCTTCGCCGGTCTGATGGAGGACTTCCCCGGGCCCAAGCTGATGGAAATGCCGACCGGAAACTACACCGCGCATCCCTATGACCAGGTGTTGCTGAACGGCGAGATGGTCGGCCTGTCCACCTATCCGACCTATTCCGCCAATGAACGCGCCTGGATCTCGCTGGCGATGGTGCGGGCCGATCTGGCCGAGCAGGGCACGAAACTGTCGATCCTGTGGGGCGAGGCCAACGGCGGATCAGGCAAGCCGCATGTCGAGGAACATGTCCAGATGGAGATCGGCGCCGAGGTTCACCCCTGGCCGATCCACGAGGCGTCGCGCCTGAGCTACCGCAGCCAGGGCTGACAGGTCTTCACGAAAAACGTCGGGAACGCGACGGAGCCACCGCTCTGTCGCGTTCATGGTTTCAGGGAGGACGCAAACCTCAGTCCGGAGACCACCATGCCACCGATCGTCAATCGCTATGCCACCCCCCTCGTCACGGGACTTTTCCTCGTGTCGCTGGTATCCGGGGTGGCGCTGTTCTTTCATTGGGGGGCCGCATGGTTCCACGGGATGCACGAATGGCTCAGCATGGTGCTGATCCTGCCGTTCGGGCTGCACGTGTGGAAGAACTGGCGGCCGGTGGTCGGCTATATGAAACGGGCCCCGCTGTGGATCGCCATGGCGGCATCGGTCGCGCTGGCCGGGCTCTTTGTCCTGCCCGTCGCCGGATCCTCGGGCGGCACCGGCGGACGGCCGCCGCAATTCGCCTTTGCCGAACGGATGATGGCGCTGGACCTTGACGCCACCGCGCAGGCGCTGGGCGTTCCGGTCGCGACACTGATGCAGGCCTTGCCAGCCCCGGCGGGTGCCGATGGCGCCACCTCGCTTGCGGCAATTGCCGAAGGGGCCGGCATGACGTCGGCTCAGATCATGTCGGTGCTGTTGTCCACCGGCCCATGAACCGGGTGCGGTGCGGGCCGCGGGCAGTCTGCGGGACCCGAATCACCATTGTTTCGGGTCCGTCAACAAACCTGCGGGATGCCGCGAAAAACGTGGAACCCGGAAACGCTGAACAGCGGCCGAAACGTCGCCAGGACGGCGCTGGCCTTTGATGATCGCACAGGAACAATCGGACGGCGCGCCACCGCCTTCTGCCGTATTTGACGGCGAAATGGCCAAAACGAGGCGGGTTGCGGGCGAGAATATGGCAAAAACCGGGCGCAGACGGTTTCCGAACCGGAAACAGCGCCTGGGCGCGACGGGCGGCGGGACCGGCCCAAACCCGCGCCCCGTCGCCGACTTCGTTAAGCAATCGTTGATTTTCTTTGGTTTTCGCCGCCGCTTTGGTATAGTCGAGTCTGGCCTGAAAAGGCTGCCGGACCATGGGGGTGATCCGGTTGGGTGCTGCCTGCGTGTTTCTGACGAAACGCCAATTGTGACCAGATCTTGACGCAAGTCGAGGTCGCCTTGCTGCGCGTGGCATCCCTTCATTGCGACGGTTCGACCGTCAGTCCGCTACGACCGGCCCAGCCGGCGACTTGGTTCACAAGGGCCACGTTCTGGCCAACAGGAGAAAACGCGATGCCGCCGAGAGACGACAATCCGCAAATCCCCGACCCCCTTCTGTCGAACATTTTTGACGGGACCGCCGCCGGCGAGGTCATCCGCTCGGGCGACACCGATGCCGACGGCGATACGGTCGGCAACGACGGATCCGCAATCGACGCGGGCGGCGGCAACGATACCGTCTATGCCGGGTATGGCGACGACACCGTCGGCGGCGGTGCCGGCGATGACTGGCTGTTCGGTGGCGACGGCAACGATCTGATGGGCGGCGGCGCCGACAACGACACCCTCTGGGGCGATCGCGGCGAGGATACGCTTTACGGCAATGACGGTGACGACAAGCTGATCGGTGGAGGCGGCAACGACCTGCTGATCGGCGGCCCGGGCAATGACCTGCTGATCGGCGACAACAACCCCGGCGACCACGGCGGTCTCTCGCCCGAGGACCCGCCCGAGGCCGAATACGGCAATGACACGCTGATGCTCAGCTCGGGCGACGATACCGCCTGGGGCGGGTCGGGCGACGACATCTTCGAGATTTACGACACCTTCGGCAATCACCAGATCGTCGGCGGCGAAACGGGCGAGGTGAACGGCGACACGATCGATGGGTCCTTCATCACCTCGGACCTGAACGTGATCCTGACCGGCGACGAGATGGGGACCATTTCGGACGGCGCCTCGACCATCAATTTCTCCGAGATCGAGCGGACCGATCTGGGGTCAGGCAACGATGACGTCCAGATCCTGACCTCGACGACGGGCACGGTGAACGGGTCGGACGGGTTCGACACGCTGGACCTGCCGGTCGGCGCGCCCGGCGATCCGGCGCCGGTGGTCACCGTGACCTCGGAAACGCCCTATACCGGCACCGGCTATCCCGGCGCGACCACCAAGTCGGGCTTTGTCGATTTCCCCGACGGCAGCCGGATGTATTTCGAGAATTTCGAGGAAATCCTGTGCTTTACCCCCGGCACGCGGATCGACACCACCCGCGGTCTGGTGGCGGTCGAGGACCTGCAACCGGGCGACAGGGTGCTGACGCGCGACAACGGCTATCAGCCGCTGGCCTGGACCGGACGGCGCGATCTGAGCGCGGCCGAGCTGGCCGCCTGCCCGGCGGTGGCGCCGGTGCGGATCGCCGCGGGCGCCCTGGGCAAGGGCCTGCCCGAGCGCGACCTCGTCGTCTCGCCGCGTCACCGGATGCTGATCACCGGCGCCCGGGCCGAGCTGATGTTCGGCGAGCGCGAGGTGCTGGTCGCCGCCGCCGATCTGATCGGGCTGCCCGGCGTCAGCCGCGACCCGGCGGGTGCGGTCAGCTACATCCATGTGATGTGCGACGCGCATGAGATCATCCGCGCCGAGGGGGCCTGGAGCGAGAGCTTCCAGCCCGCCGAAACGGTGCTGAACGCGCTGGACGCGGCGACGCGGGCGGAACTGCTGGGCCTGTTCCCGGCGCTGGGCACCGAGGCCGGCCGCCAGGGCTTTGCCGCGGTGCGTCCGGTGCTGTCGGGGGCCGAGGCGAAGGTGCTCTTCGCCGCCTGATCCCGGGGTGCCCACGGGCGCCCTGTCGCGTGCGACACGGCAAGACGGGCCGTCCCGCAAGGGGCGGCCCGCGCGCCTGTGGCGGCTGCGGGCCAAGGGGGTTTTCTACCCCCTTGAGAAACCCCCGAGGGCAATAGTTGCGACCGCGAAGGCCTGTAATTCTTAATCGTTTCAATAAATTATGTGGCTTCCCGCCATGGCGTCGGCTCTCGGCTCGCCACCAAGCTACCGAA
The DNA here is from genome assembly GCA_020637555.1 of Rhodobacter sp. Lineage (GTDB taxonomy): Bacteria > Pseudomonadota > Alphaproteobacteria > Rhodobacterales > Rhodobacteraceae > Pararhodobacter. The sequence continues at coordinate 116,395 of JACKKF010000005.1, forward strand.
CTTGATGTAGCTTTTCAGCAACATCATCGTCGCTGATCACTTCGGTTGCCAATCCGACAAGAAGGCGGGAACCGGTCATTCGCGTTGCATGGCGCGAGCAGCAGGACCAAAAAATCGGCCCCTAATATACTTCGACGCGATAGACGTTGTCCTTGACGCGCTGGATCAGACTGATGAGTTGTGACAACTCGTCATCCGAAAGCCCATCGAAATTCGCGATATATGCGGTTGCGACGATCGACAGCGCCTTGCGATAGGCTTCTTCGCCGTTTTCTGTCAGCGTGACTCGCCGCTTGCGCCGGTCCGACGTTCCCGCCGCCTCGGCGACCAGGCCGCGCTCTTCCAGGCCATTCACGCCGCGGCTGACCTTGAAGCGATCGAACACGGTCAGATCGACCAGATCGTTGATGGTCATGGCGCCGCGATCATGGATCGCCGCCAGAATGCGCCAATCAATGGGCGTCATGTCGATTCGGGCAAGCATACGTTCGAGGTTGACCTGGTTCCGGCGCTGGATCGCCGCGAAGTAGTGCATCGGGTAATCCGTCAGGCGAAAACCCTCGCCATCACGCTGAACTTGCTCAAGTTTCTCCAGCCACTTCTGCACGCGCACGTCCCCGCTTGATTCATGTCAAATCCATGTTAGTGTAAATCAAGTGCATATCAAGAGTAAATGCACATAAATGGGAGGCGTGCGATGAAAGTCACTCTGCTCGGCACCGGTGCAGCCCTGATCGATCCGGATCGTCGACACACGTCCCTCACCATCCAGATCGGTGACGCGGCCTATATGATCGATGCGGGAACCGGCGCCACGCGGGCGATGATCGGCGCAGCGATCAACCCGCTGAATGTGCGCGCGCTGTTCCTGACCCATCTGCATTTCGACCACACCGCCGACCTGCCCGTGTTCGTGCTGGGCAGCTGGATGAGCGACCGGCGCGGGGCCTTGCCGGTCTATGGCCCCGAAGGCACACGCGAGATGTGCGCGCACTTGTTCGAAGGTGGTGCCTTTGACGTCGATATCCGCGCGCGCGCACAATATCCGCAGCGTCAGGGCAACCTCGAGGTGCTGCGACCCGACGTTTCGATCATCCAGCCGGGGCTGATCCACGAAGATGATCGCGTCAGGGTCACCGCCCTGCCGGTCGAGCATATCCCGTCCGAGATCTGCCGCTGCTATGCGTTCCGGTTCGAAACCGATACGAAAAGCGTGGTCTTCAGCGGCGACACGCGCGCCCTGCCCGAGATGGTCGACTTTGCCCGCGGCGCCGATCTGCTGATCCACGAGGCGACCTTTCCCGAAGAGGCGATTGCCTTTCGCGCCAAGAACGGCATCGGCACCTATTCCCACACCAGCCCGCTGCAACTGGGCGAGATCGCGCGCGATGCGGGTGTCCGTCAGTTGGTGGCGACGCATATCGGCCATTGGGACAGCACCAATCCGATCGTGCGCAAGCTGGCCGCCAAACACATGCCCGTCGAGATCATGGGACCTGACCTGCTCGACCGCGTCGCGGCGGATATCCGCACGAACTATGACGGCCCGCTGCAGATCGCGCGCGACGGGCTGACGCTTTACGTCTGATAACAACAGGGAGACTGACATGACTTACCTTGCCAAGCCTGCGGCGCTGGTCGCCGCTGTTGCCTTGTCAATGGTCGCGGGTGTGGCATCGGCGCAGACCGTCGGCATCGGTTCGAACCCGCAGGGCTCGGCCGCCTATGGCACCGCCGCCGCCATCGCGGCGCTGGTGTCGCGCAACAGCGACTACAACATGCGTGTCATCCCGCAAGGCGGGCCGGATGTGACGATCCCTCTGGTCAACACGGGCGAGCTGGAGTTTTCGGTCTCGAACTCGATCCCGGTCTATTACGCGCAGCGCGGCGGGGCGATGTTCCGCGACCGCCCGCAGGAAAACGTGCGCATGGTCGCCGCGCTCTACAACCTGAACGTTGCCTTCTTCGTGCGCGCCGATTCCGACATCCAGAGCATGGAGGACCTGCGCGGCCGCCGTGTCGCGACCGAGTTCACCGGCCAGCGCGTGTTGCACACGATGCAGAGCGCGATCCTGGCGACCGTCGGGATGAGCGTTGCCGATCTCGAGGCCGTGCCCGTCCCGTCGGGGGTGCGCGGGGTCGATGAATTCGACGCGGGCAGCGTGGACGCGACGATCTTTTCGGTGGGGTCGGGCCGGGTGCAGCAGTCGAACGCCAGCGTCGGCGGCCTGCGCTGGTTGCCGGTTCCCCTGACCGACGAGGCACAGGCCGCGCTGGTCGCCGTGGCCCCCGGCAGCTATATCGAGGAAATCCAGCCCAACGAAAGCCGTGTCGGCATCACCGGGCCGACCGGCGTGTTCGCCGGGCCGTTCCTGCTGATCGCGGGCGAGAACACGCCCGAGGACATGGTCTATGCGGTCACCCGGCTGATCCACGAAAACGCCGAGGCCCTGGGCGCCGCCGACGCGCAGTTCCTGGATTTCGATCCCGCCAACATGGCGCGTGACCTCGATATCCAGATGCACCCCGGCGCGATCCGGTTCTACCGCGAAATCGGCCTGCTGCCTTGATCCTTCACGACCGGGGGCGCGCACCATGCGGACCATCCTGACTGCCATCCTGACCGCGGCCCTGCCGCTCCTGGCGCTGGGATGGTCCCTCGACCTGTTCCGGGCCGTGGGTCTCTACCTCTTCACGGAACAGATCCTGGCGGGGCTGCTCGCGCTGGCGCTGCCCACGGCGTTCCTGACACATACCATCAAGGGGCAACGGCGTGATCCCGCCGCGTCGTTGCCCCTTCATGACGCGGCGGCGGCCCTGCTGGGCTTTGCGGCCGCATTCTATATCGCGGTGCGCTATGGCGCGATCTTTTCCACCCTCGCCGAGCGCCCGGCCGACGCCACGATCGCCGGCGCGATCGTGCTGGTCCTGGTGGTCGAGGCCCTGCGCCGCGTGACCGGCCTGGCGCTGACCCTCGTCGTGGTGGCGTTCCTGGTCTATGCGCTGGTCGGCCACCTCGTGCCCGGCGATCTGCAGGGGCGGCGGGTGGCGCTTGACCGGCTGGTCGTCTACCTCGCGTTCGACAGCAACGGTATGCTGGGCATGCCGATGACGGTCACCGCGACGGTCGTCATCCTCTATGTCATGTTCGGAAGCTTCCTGACCGCCTCGGGCGGCGGGCAGTTCTTCACCGACCTTTCGATGGCCTCGATGGGCCGCTATCGTGGCGGCAGCGCCAAGATCGCCGTGACCGCGTCGGCGCTGTTCGGCTCGATCTCGGGCAGCGCCGTGGCGAATGTCGCCTCGACCGGGGTCGTGACGATCCCGATGATGAAGGACTCGGGCTTCAGGGGCCGGATCGCGGGCGCGGTCGAGGCCGTCGCCTCGACCGGCGGGCAGTTGATGCCCCCGGTAATGGGGGCCGCCGCTTTCCTGATGGCGGAGATGCTGCAGATCGGCTACGAAAAGGTCGTGATCGCCGCGCTGATCCCGGCGCTGATCTATTTCTTCGCCGTCTTCGTGCAGATCGACCTGATCGCCGCGCGTGACGGCATCGCCCCGGTTCCCGCCGACCGCATTCCCCTGACCCGCCGGGTGATGCGCAGCGGCTGGTATTTCCTGCTGCCCTTTGCCGTGCTGATCGGCGCGCTGTTCTGGTGGAACGCGGGGCCGGGCCGGGCAGCCTTCTGGGCGACGCTCGCCCTGCTGCCCTTGGGACTGTTCCTGCGCTACGCGGGAACCGGGCTGCGCCTGATGGACCTGTGGCATTGCCTGACCGAGACCGGGCGCATCGTCATCGACATCGTGCTGATCAGCGCGGCGGCCGGGCTGATCATCGGCGTTCTCAACATCACGTCGCTGGGCTTTGCGCTGACGCTGACCCTGACCGATCTGGCGGGCGGGTTCCTCATCGTCCTGCTGGTCCTCGCCGCGCTCCTGTCGATCATCCTGGGCATGGGCATGCCCACGGTGGGGGTCTACATCCTGCTGGCGACGGTGCTGGCACCGACCCTGATCGAACTGGGGGTCCAACCGATCGCTGCGCATATGTTCGTGATGTATTTTGGCATGCTGTCGATGATCACGCCCCCCGTCGCCATCGCCGCCTTCACCGCCGCCGTCATCGCCAAGGCCCCGCCGGTCGCCACCGCCGTCAGCGCGATGCGGCTGGGATGGACGGCGATGGTCGTGCCTTTTGTCTTTGTCTACGAGCCATCCATCCTGATGTCGGGGCCATGGCTGGAGATCATTTTCAATGCTTTGCGGCTGGCACTCGGGGTCTGGATCGTCTCGGGGTGCCTGGCGGGATATCTGTTCCGTCGACTTTCGCCGTTCGCTCGCGTCACATACGGGCTCCTCGGGATCGCTGCAATCTTTCCCAGTGACCTGCTCCCTGCACCGGACTTAAGCATGTGGGTCACGCTTGCGGCTGCGGCATCATGTGTTGTTTTCGAGTGGCAAATGACGCGACCCCGGAGGGCAAGCAACGAGAGCTTTGAGACGGAACAACCCTGAGATCTGCGCAAGATCCCTGCGCCTGACCGAAACCCTTCAAGAAGCGAACCACTGCCTACCAACATAGGGGCGGTCACCCAACACCGTGCAAGAACAGACCCTGGGCAGCCCCCTCCTCGAATGCAGTGGCGTCAGCTTGTCGGGCAGCCATTTTGGGTCGGGGCCAGCGTTACCTCGTACCCGACCGGAGTGACCGCTTACGGCCGTTCGCTACCGTGCAATTCGACCCGCCAGACCGCGCTGGCTCGGCGGTCGTTGATATCGAGCGGCGGCAGCCCCTTCGCGGCCAAGGCATCGTCCCAGATCGGCCACCAGAACGGCTTGTGCGTTGCCATGACCTCGGCCCGCTTGTCATAGACGACGACTTCACGGTTCGGGTTCTTGCCGATCATGATGCTTTCCACGCGGCCTGAGCGCCCGGAGACGTGGATGATCGTGTCGGTGATCTCTTTCACCGTGCTGCGCGAATGCGAGACGAAGTTGATCCGGTCCGGCGCAAGGTCCGGGGCCAGCACATCGCAGGCGGCGTCCACCCGCGCGATGCTTTCGGTTCCGGGTTCATAATCGAGGCCCAGCTTTGCCAGCGTGTCCTCGATCCGCGCGCGCACGGCGGTCAGACCGTCCAAAGCCAGTGGCAGCGCCTTGCAGGACACCCGGACGCCCCACGCATCGGCACTGGCCGAGGGCTGCTTGAAGAACCACGTTTCCCCGAACGGACTGCCGCAGCCGCTGTCGCAGCGATACCGATAGCCGCCGCGCGCGCCGCTTTCCGCGACTTGCATGCGGACGCCGTTGATGTTGAAGCCGCCGATCTGGCCGCTGCCTTGTTCCGAGATCGCCCGGCATTCTTCGAGGACTTGGGCGAAGTCGTCGCTGATCGTCAGGGGATAGGAGATATCGAGGCCGTCGAAGCCTTTGCGAATGACGGTCATATCTTGCGGCATGTTTTCGAGCCTTTCACAGGGTCTGTATTTCTGAGGGGGGGTGTTACAAGGACCCCCCCCTAGGGCGTGAGGCCGTCGGAGGGCGGGCGGGCGGTGCCCGCCCGCGCCCCGCCCGCCCTCCGCCAGCTTCATGGGGAGCGCGTCGGTCGGGCGGGACACGGGCGAGCACACCGGCCTTGCACCGAAGCGTTGGGGAGCACCGATCATGCGCGGGTCTTCACGCTGATCAGCTTGGCAGGCCGCGTCGGGGCGTCGAAGCTGCCCGCGATGGCCGGGGTCAGTTTGGCCTTCGCCCAGGCATCGAGATCGTCGGGGTGATAGAGAACGCGCGCACGGAAGCGGCGATAGAGCGGCCCGCCGCCCACGGTCGCGTATTTCTGCAACGTGGCCTTGGCGACGGGGAAGCCGCGCTGGGTCAGGTAGTCCGCAGCCTCGGGCCGCGTCAGGAAGGGGTTGGTCATGGTGCCTCCGTTTCGTGGATGGCACCGACCCTGGGCAGGCCTCAAATCAGGGGCGAAATTCTTTGTTTTTTCCGCCGCGAGATTTATGCGAAGTCGTCGTCTTTGTAGGGGTCTGGCTTTTGCGAGCGCCCCTGCGCGTAGCGAAATTGCTCACTGTTCTGAACAGAGGTCGGAAGGATCGGGCTTGAGAGCGCGATATGAGCCGAAGCGATTTCGCCAAAACGCTCTTATTCTCGCCCAACTCCGCGATCGTCCGTTTCGGAATGGCCCGATCTTGGCGATAGTTCTCGGGGGTGTGCTTGCGAAGACACCTATCGCGACGCACCGTCTTGGATATCGGCCCTGATACCGTGTCGCTGATGATCTCGGAAGGCGCTGGTTCCGGTGGGCGTCGGTCGCTTTTAGCGCAACTCGCAGACGCGCCCATCCATCAACCGCACGCTCAGACCGGCTTCCGGGCGTCCTGTTACGCGGCATTTGTACGCCCTGGAACCACCTGTTCTAGCCAAGACAGTGGCGAGGCGATTATACCAGACATCCGCTCATCGGGCGAGGCCGAAATGCTCGGATCAAGGCTTCTTTCGCGTCTCGTCCTTCTGCTCGACGAGTTCAGCGCTGTCGACGTCCTCGTTCGCAAATACGTCGGCTCTGCTCCAGTTCGGAACATCGGATGCGCGCCAGAATGCCGGTGAATGTCTTCATGCCGCCTTGCCCTTCGTCTCGGCCTTGCCGCCCGTCAGAACCCGGTGATGGTCGAGGCCGCGCGTTCCGCCAGCGCCTGCCGCTGATCCTTGGCCCAATGGACATAGCGCTGCGAGGTGGTCATGTCCTTGTGCCCGAGGGCCGCCATGATCTCTGCCGCCTGCGCGCCCTGCATCGCCATGTAGCTGGCGAAGGTGTGCCGCAGGCCGTGCAGGCCGATCCGCTTCAGGCAGGTCCGCGCGACCCGAATGCGCCGCCACGGTTCATCCAGATACAGCTTGGCGTGTCCGTTCGACGCTGGGAACACCGGGTCACCCGGTCCACCACATTCCTGCCGCCGCAGCCGTCCATTGCCAAGGATGGCAGACCAATCACCCGCGCTTCTCCGGTCTTGCCGCCTGTCTTGTGCCGATCCGGAGGCAGGACGATCAAGCCTGGTCAAGTCCACATGCCGCCACAGAAGGCCCGTGATCTCGCCGCGCCGCGCCGGTCAGGGCAATGAGCCGGATCGCATCAGCCACCACCGGCGCAGCAACGGCGCGGGTTCTCCGGTCGGGCGTGACCATCCGGTCAGCGTGGCCCAAAGCCGCGCATAAGCTTCTGGGTCTTCAAGGATGATCTCGCGCCGCCCATCGCGCCCGATCTCGACATTGCGCGCCGCCTGCACCGCGTCCCACTCCACCGATCCAGCCTTGTAGCCTCAGTTCAGAATGGCCCGGAACAGCCGGATGGACGAGCGCGCAATCCCGTCGCCGCCTTTGACCCGGCCCTTGCCTGCATGCTTACCCTCGCAGATCGAGCGGAACGCCTTCTCCACCGCTTGCATGGTCACTTCATCGACCCGTAGCCCACCCAGCAGAGGCCGCAGATGCCCGTCGATCCGCTTGTGATCCACGTATTGCGTCGTGCTGCGTTTGCCGGTGAAGGCCGAACTGGACAGGTAAGCGTCAATCAAACCCGAGACCGTCAACCGATCTCGCGCCACCTGTTTCTCTTCCAAGGGGTCGCGGCCTTGCAGCAGCAGCGCGCGGTATTCCTCGGCCTTCTGGCGCGCCATGTCCGGGGCAATCGTGCCGACTTTGGCAATCGTGATGTTGCGCTTACGGTTCTTCGCGTTGCGATACGAGAACACAAAAGAATGCACGCCCGAGGGCCGCAGGATCACGCCGAATCCTTTCAGCGTGTCATCCCAAAGCACTTGCCGCACCTCGGGCACCGCGCACCCATCCACCAGCCGTTTCGTGATCCTCGCCATGCCGAAACGAGCCTCCTGATTCACCTTCGGTTCGGCAACCGGCAGAAACCCAGCGCCGCCCCATTGCCACAGAAGCAACGGCCAGCGCGTCAGGAAGTCAACAAAAACAAGAGCATGGTAAGATAATGAAATCCCTGTCCTTCACCAGAATCACCCGGTAACCTGCCACCAGAGGATATTTCCGGCACAAAGAGGGGGGCGACGGCGCAGCCCGGGGGCGGGGACAGGAAAAGGGGGCGCGCTGGCCCCCTTGTCCGGTTTTCCGGTTCGCTGCCCGGGTCACGCGGTGGGCAGGACGTAGTCCTTGAATTCCTCGCGCAGCTTGTTTTTCTGCATCTTGCCGGTTGCGCCGAGCGGGATCGCATCGACAAAGACCACATCATCGGGCAGCCACCATTTCGCGATCTTGCCGTCGAAGAAGGCAAGAATATCCTCCTTGCTGGCCTCGGCGCCGGGTTTTTTCATCACGATCAGCAGCGGGCGTTCGTCCCATTTCGGGTGTTTCGCCGCGATGCAGGCGGCCATGGCGACCGCCGGGTGGCCCATGGCGATGTTTTCCAGGTCGATCGAGGAAATCCATTCGCCGCCCGACTTGATCACGTCCTTGGTGCGGTCGGTGATCTGCATGAAGCCGTCGGGGTCGATGGCCGAGACGTCGCCGGTGGGGAACCAGCCCAGACCGGCCGCGTCGAACCGCAGGGTGTCTTCGCCGTGGCGATTGAAATAGCTGTCCAGGATCCAGGGGCCGCGCACCAGCAACTCGCCCGAGGTCTTGCCGTCCCAGGGCAGTTCCTTGCCATCGGCATCGACGATCTTCATGTCCACGCCGAAGATCGCACGACCCTGCTTTGACTGAACGGCGAATTTCTCGGCCGGGGACAGATCCTCTTGCCCGCCTTTCAGGGTGCAGACGGTGCCGAGAGGGGACATTTCCGTCATGCCCCAGGCGTGCAGCACCTGAACGCCGTAGTGGTCCTCGAACATTTTCAACATGGCTGGCGGGCAGGCCGAGCCACCGATCACCGTGCGCGTCATGGTCGAGAACTTGAGGCTGTTCGCCTCGGTATGGCCCAGAAGGCCCTGCCAGACGGTCGGCACGCCGGCCGAGACGGTGACGCCCTCGTCCTCGAACAGGTCATAGAGGGATTTGCCGTCCATCGCGGCGCCGGGGAAGACCACCTTGGCGCCGACCATGCAGGCGGCATAGGGAAGGCCCCAGGCGTTGACGTGGAACATCGGAACCACCGGCAGGATGGCATCGCGCGAACTGAGGTTCAGCGCGTCGGGCGCGATCGACGCATAGGCATGCAACACCGTCGAGCGGTGCGAATAGAGAACGCCCTTGGGATTGCCGGTCGTCCCCGAGGTGTAGCACAGCGATGAGGCCTGGTTCTCGTCGAACTGCGGCCAGTCATAGTGATCCGGGGACTGGTCGATCAGATCCTCGTAGCAGCGCAGGTTCGGAATCCGGGTTTCGGCCGGCATCAGGCTGCGGTCGCCCATCAGCACGAAGTGCTTGACCGTGGCATAGCGCGCGGCGGTGGCCTCGATCAACGGCAGGAAGGTCGCGTCGAAAAAGATCGCCTGGTCCCCGGCGTTGTCGGCGATCCAGACCAGTTGATCGGGGTGCAGACGCGGGTTCAGCGTGTGCAGCACCATGCCCGCGCCCGAGGCGGCATAGTAGAGCTCCATATGCCGATACCCGTTCCAGGCCAGGGTGCCGACGCGCTGGGTGGTGGCAATTCCCAGCGATTCAAGCGCATTGGCCATCTGCCGCGCGCGCCGGCCGAGATCGCGATAGGTATAGCGGTGGATGTCCCCCTCGACCCGGCGTGAAACGATTTCGCGGGTGCCGTGATGGCGTTCGGCGTGGGTCAGCAGACTGCTGATCAGCAGCGGCTGGTTCATCATCTGGCCAAGCATGTCGGTCCTCCTCTGGATGACACCATGGGTAGCGCAACCGCCCGTCCGGTCAAGCGGTGCAAGGCGGTGGTGCCGGTCCTTTGACCCAGCGTCAGCGGGGCAGGTGCTTGCATGACGTTGCGTTCCGCGCGACCAAGAGAGTCCGAGAGCGAGGAGAACACCATGACCGACCCGAGGCCGATCCTTTGGGCCCCCACGCCCGAACGCGCCGCTGCCACCCGCATGGCCGCCTACATGCGCTGGCTGGCCGAGGAGCGCGGTCTCGATTTCGCCGGGTATCCGGCGCTGTGGGAGTGGTCGGTGCGCGACCTCGAAGGGTTCTGGACCTCGATCATAGACTTTGCCGGATTGCGTGTTCTGGACCGCGATACCGTGCTGGGCCGGCGGACCATGCCCGGGGCGGACTGGTTTCCCGGCGCGCGCGTCTCGCTGGCGGGGCAGATCCTGTCCCATGCCGCCACGCGCCCCGGCGAGCAGGCGCTGGTGCTGGTCTCGGAGACCTTTGGCCGCCAGAGCCTGACCTGGGCCGAACTGGCGGACCGGGTGGGGCGGGTTGCGGGGGGGCTCAGGGCGCTGGGCGTGGGGCAGGGGGACCGGGTGGTCGCAATCCTGCCGAACACGATCGAGGCCGTGGTGGCCTTTCTGGCAACCGCCAGTCTTGGCGCCATCTGGTCGCTGGCCGCGCCCGACATGGGCGCCACCGCCGTTCTGGACAGGTTCCGGCAGATCGACCCCAAGGTGTTGATTGCGCAAGACAGCTATCTGCTGGCGGGAAAGCCCGTGGACAAGCGCGCACAGATCGCGGGAATCGCCGATGCCTTGCCCGGGCTTCAGCATCGCGTCATGGTGCCGGGCCTGAACGGCATCGCGCCGGGATGGGACGGCTGGGACAGTCTGATGGCCGAAACCCGCGTCGCGCCGGTGGATGTGCCCTTCGATCACCCTCTGTGGATCGTCTATTCGTCGGGGACGACGGGCAATCCCAAACCCATCGTGCACGGGCAGGGCGGCATTCTGCTGGAATGCGCGAAATCGGCGCTGCACATGGACCTGTCGCCGGGGTGCCGCTATTGCTGGCTGACCTCGTCGGGCTGGATCATGTGGAACACGCAGTTCTTCGCGCTGCTGAACGGCGCGACGGTGGTGCTGTTCGACAGCGCGCCGGGCCATCCCGACCTGCTGGCGCTGTGGCGGGTCGCCGCGGACGAGCGGTTGACCCATCTGGGTGCGGGGGCCGCGTTCTTTCAGGGCTGCCTGAAGGCCGGGATCGAACCCCGGACGCTGGATCTGTCCGCCCTGCGCCATCTTGGATCCACCGGATCGCCCCTCAGCCCCGAGGGGTATGACTGGATCTATACCTCGGTGAAAGCGGACCTGTGGCTGGCGCCCCTGTCCGGCGGGACCGATCTGGCGGGGGCCTTTGTCGGGGGCAATCCGATGCTGCCGGTGCGTGCGGGCGAAATGCAGTGCCGGTTCCTGGGCAACGCCGTGCGCGCCTATGACGAGGCCGGGCGCGAGGTCTTCGACACCGTCGGCGAACTGGTCTGCACCGAACCGCTGCCCGCGATGCCGCTCTATTTCTGGAACGATCCGGACAACAGGCGCTACATCGACAGCTATTTCGACACGTTCCCCGGCGTCTGGCGGCATGGCGACTGGATCGAGATCACGCCCGAGGGCGGGTCGGTCATCTACGGGCGGTCGGATGCCACCATCAACCGGCATGGCCTGCGGCTGGGCTCGTCCGAGATCTATCGCGCGGTCGAGGGGCTCGACGCCATCGCGGATTCGCTGGTGGTGGATTGCGAATACCTGGGCCGCGACAGTTTCATGCCGCTCTTCGTCGTGCCCGCGCCGGGTGTGGACCTGGACGACCCCCTGCGCGACGCGATCCGCCAGGCGATCCGCACGCAGGTTTCGCCGCGCTTCGTGCCCGATGTGATCGTCGCCGTGCCGGACATCCCCCGCACCCTCTCCGGCAAGAAACTGGAGGTGCCGGTCAAGAAGCTGCTTCTGGGCGGCGATCCGGGCAAGGTGGTGAACCGCGATTCCATGGCGAACCCCGGGTGTTTCGACTGGTATGTCGATTGGGCCCGGGCGCGCGCCACCGCGCCGGACGCGGCGGAACGCCCTTGAGCCCACCGGCCCGCCTGCTATGACGGACGCGGGGCCGCTTGCTGGAATGGTAGACAGACCAGACTTAAAATCTGTTGCCCGTATGGGCGTGTGGGTTCGAGTCCCACAGCGGCTACCACCTCAATCCGGCAGCCAGCCAAAGGCGCGGCGCAGATAGGCGGGGGCGTCCTCGGTCACCGGCGTGCCATGGGCCATCACGACCTGCCGCGCGGGCCAGGCCAGGACCCGGGCGATCCGGCTGCGCAGGTCCGCACCCCGGCCCATGGCCAGACGGAACTTGCGCGGCACGCCCGGCGCCACCGTGGCGCCCGGTCCGGTGCGGGCATGGGTCATGCCATCCAGGCGTGCGACCAGACCGCGCCAGCCGGTGAACCAGTCGGCGTCGAAGCCTTGCAGCAGATCACAGACCAGGACGGTGCCGCTGGGACGGTGGAACAGCACAATCTCGGGCGCGATCCGGTTGGGGATCAGGACCTGATCCACCACGCCGGGCCACAGGGGGGAATCGCCCAGGGTGTCGGTCACGCGGACGCCCGGTGCGCGCCGTTCGAACCCGGGCGCGGCATGCAGGCGGGCGTCCGGCGCGGCCTGCAACCAGGCGGCGGCGTGCAGGTTGTGCAGCGCGTTCGGTGCGATCAGATGGCGCACGGGTCCCAAGGTCGCGACGGCCGCGCGCATGTCCGGCGTGGGCGCCACCGGCGACCACAGCGCCAGCCCCTGCGGCATGCGCAGCACCGCCATGCGGGTCGGATAGCGAAAGCCCAGGGCGGCGGTCACAACCGGCCCATCGCCAAGCCAGAGGTCGGTGCCGAACGGCCTGAGGGGGCTCATGGCGCGGGCTCGATCTGCGGCCGTGCGTGTCGCCCGATGTCGCCGGGCAGATCGCCGCGCCCGGCGTGCCTGAGCAGGAACAGCGCATACAGCGCGTTCGGCAGGACCAGAAGCGCGGGCAGCACCGAGGCGTCGGTCCCGCTCTGGGCGGCCAGCGCGGTTGCCGGATCCTCGGTGCCCAACGCGCTGATCGCCAGGCCGAAAATCGCGACATTCCACAGCATGTGATAGAACACGGCCGGCCAGATCGACCCGCGCCTCAGGCGCAAGGCGATCAGCAACAGGCCGGTCCCGGTCGCCGCGACTGCCTGCGTGGCTGCGACCCGCCAGTCGCCGTGTTGCAGCGCGTTCAACAGATGCACCGCGCCGAACAGCGCCGAGCTGATCCAGATCGCCGCCCAGGGGCCCATGGTCTGGCGCAGGGCGGCATACAGCAGGCCGCGAAACATCAGTTCCTCGGACAGGGCGACGAACAGCATGGCCAGCGCCACCGCGGGCAGGGCCTGCCAGGGCGGGGTGCCGACGGCCAGCATTCCCAGCGCGAAGAGCGGCAGGTAGAGCCAGGGCAACCACATCAGCCGCGCGGTGCCCGGTCGGGCCCGTCCCAGTCCGATGCCGCGCCAGCCGAACACGCCGATCGCCCCCAGCATCAGCACCAGGCCCAGGCTCTGCGGGATGGGCGCGCGTCCCAGGTCGCCGAACGGGCTGTGCGCGGCCATGGTCACCGGCATGACGCCCAGGGCCGTCAGGGCCATCCACAACGCCAGAAGCACCAGCACCGCGCCCAGAGGCGGCGGTTTTCCTCCGTGACGGCCGGCGGCGGACCAGGGCGAGGGGTGAGGCGGCGGTTCGGTCATGGTGGCCCCGTTCGATCCCGGCAGAGTGCGCGGGCGGCCCCAGGCTGTCAAGAAACCGGGGCGCCGCTGATGCCCGTGGGGGGCGCGATCAGGGCCAGCGTCTGGTCGGTCAGTCCGGCCAGGTCCAGCGTGCCACCCGGGCGGAACCAGTAGCTTGTCCAGGCCAGGGCCCCATGCAGCAATTGCCGTGCCACCATCGGGTCGGCGTGGATCAGGCCCTTGGCCCGGGCGTCGGTCAGCACCTGGTGCCAGCGTGCGAAATAGGCGTCGCGGCCGGCCAGCAACACGGCACGGCGGTCTTCGGACAGCGCGCGCCAGTCGTGGAACAGCACGGCTGTCGCATCGGCGGCGGGTCCGTGCAGATAGGCCAGTTCGATCTGGATCAGGGCGCGCAGGCGGGCATGGGGGGTGTCGGCCTGATCCAGCGCCTGTTCAAGGTCGCCCAGCATGGCGGTGATGACCCGGTCCATGACCTGAAACAGGATGTCCTCCTTGCTGCGGACATGGTGGAACAGGCTGCCGGACAGGATACCGACCTCGGCGCCGATCTCGCGCACGGTGGCGGTGGCATAGCCTTTGCGGTGAAACAGCCGCGCGGCCCCGGCCAGCAGCCGGTCACGGGCGTTCTCGGGGTCGAACAGGGGCGCGATCATGGCGGAACGCTAGGCCGTGACGCGACGAAAAACAAGCAAGCACTTGCTTGGTTCCGGATGCGTCGCTAGGGTTTCCCCAACAGGGGAGGTCCGCTTGACGAAAGCCATCATCACCTGCGCGCTGACCGGCGTGCTGACCGATCCGCGCGACCATCCCGTTCCGGTGACGCCGCGGGATCTGGCGATCTCGGCGCGCGAGGCCTGGGATGCGGGCGCGGCCTGCATGCACGTCCATTTCCGCCAGCAGGGCGAAGGGCGCGGACACCTGCCCAGCTGGGACCCGGCGCTGGCGGTCGAGGTGGCCGAGGCCATTCGCGCGGCCTGCCCGGGGGTGATCCTGAATTTCACCACCGGCGTTGTCGGGCGGGACCAGTCGGGCCCGATCGCCTGTCTGCGCGCCGGCCGGCCCGAGATCGCCGCCTGCAACGCGGGTTCGCTCAATTACCTGAAGACCCGCTCGGGCGGGCGCTGGGCATGGCCGCCGATGCTGTTCGACAATCCGGTCGACAAGGTGGCCGAGATCGTCGCGGTCATGGATGACATCGGCACCCGGCCGGAGTTCGAGTGTTTCGACACCGGCATCCTGCGATCGGTCGGCATGTTCGCAGAGGTGGGGCTGGTCACGCGCCCGCAGGTCAATCTGGTGATGGGCGTTGCATCAGGGATGCCGGCGGATGCCGACCTGCTGGCGGTGCTGGTGCGGTATCTGCCGCCGGGGTCGGCATGGCAGGCCACGCTGATCGGCCGGTCCGAAATCTGGCCCGTCCATGCCCGTGTGGCCGAACTGGGCGGACATCTGCGCACCGGGGTCGAGGACACGTTCTACCTGCCGGACGGTGCGCGGGCGTCAGGGAACGGGGCACTTGTCGCGGCTTTGGCGCGCGTGGCGCGGGACGCCGGGCGCGAGGTCGCCTCGGCGGACGAGGCGCGCGCGCTCTGGGGGCTGGCATGACCGGCGCGCGGCTGCCTGAGTTGACCTCGGCGCTGGATGCGGGCGGGCCCGGTTTTGCCGCGAATGCGGCGGCCATGGCGGCGGCGCTGGCCCAGGTCGACGCCGTGCGCGCCACGGTCGAGGCCGCGGGCGAAGCCGCGCGCGCAAAAGCCGCCAGGCGCGGGCAGATGCTGCCGCGCGAGCGTCTGGCATTGCTGCTGGACCCGGGTGCGCCCTGGCTCGAGATCGCCCCTTTCGCCGGCTGGAAGCGGTATGGCGACAAGGATGGCACGGGCGCGGGCGCGGGCGCGATCGCCGGGATCGGGCGCGTTTGCGGGCGATCCTGCGTGGTGGTGGTGGACAATTTTGCGGTCAAGGGCGGCACCGTCACGCCCGACGGGCTGGCCAAGAAGGTGCGCCTGCAGGAGATCGCGCGCGAAAACCGTCTGCCCCTGGTCAGCCTCAGCCAGTCCGGCGGAGCCAATCTGGCCTATGCGCATGAGGTGTTCGTGCCCGGAGGGCGCGGATTTGCCAATCAGGCGCGGATGTCGGCGCTGGGCATTCCGCAGGTGACGGTCGTGCACGGGTCCGCCACCGCGGGCGGCGCGTATCAACCCGGGCTCAGCGATTACGTCATCATGGTGCGCGGTCAGGCGACGATGTATCTGGCGGGCCCGCCCCTGCTGAAGGCCGCGACCGGCGAAGTGGCCACCGACGAGGACCTGGGCGGCGCCGAGATGCACACCCAGGTGTCCGGCGTGGGCGACTACCTGGCCGAGGACGATGCCGACGGGATCCGCCTGGCGCGCGCGGTGATCGACGCCTTGCCCTGGCCGCGCGACAGCGGCGCGGCGGAGGGCGAGGCGCCGCTTTACCCGGCCGCGGATCTGATGGGAATCGTTCCGGCCGAGTCCAGGCAGCCCTACGACTGCCGCGAGATCGTCGCGCGCCTGGTGGACGGGTCCGGGTTTCTCGAGTTCAAGCGCGACTACGACACGGCCACCGTATGCGGCCACGCGCGCATCGACGGGAACCCGGTCGGGATCATCGGCAACAACGGGCCGATCACCGCGCAGGGTGCGGCCAAGGCCGGACAATTCATCCAGCTATGCGACCAGTCCGGCACGCCGCTGCTGTTCCTGCACAACACCACCGGCTTCCTGGTCGGCACCGAACCGGAACGCGCGGGGATCATCAAGCACGGCTCAAAGATGATCCAGGCGGTCGCCAACGCGCGGGTGGCCAAGCTGTCGATCGTTGTCGGCGGCAGTTACGGGGCGGGGAACTATGCGATGTGCGGGCGTGGCTTCGACCCGCGCTTCATCTTTGCCTGGCCCAATGCGCGCACCTCGGTCATGGGGCCGGCGCAGGCGGGACAGGTGATGCGCATCGTGACCGAGGCCGCGATGACCCGCGCCGGCGCGGTGGACACCGCCAGGCTGGACGCGCTGGAACAGGGCACCGCGGCGATGCTGGCCGAGGCGACGACGGCGCTGGCCTCGTCGGCACGGCTGGAAGACGACGGCATCATCGACCCGCGCCAGACCCGCGACATTCTCGCGCTGGTGCTGGGGCTCATCGCCACCGAGGGCGCGCGGGCACCGCGGGCCAACACATTCGGGGTCGCGCGGCTATGAGGATACTGATCGCCAACCGTGGCGAGATTGCCCTGCGCGTCATGCGCACGGCGCGGGCGATGGGCTATGGCTGCGTCGCCGTGCACACCGACGCCGATGCGACCGCACCGCATGTCATGGCGGCGGATCTGGCCGTCGCCGTGCCGTCGTATCTGGACGGGGCGGCGATTCTGGCGGCGGCGCGTGCCACGGGCGCCGGGATGATCCATCCCGGCTATGGCTTCCTGTCCGAGAACGCCGATTTCGCGGCGGCCTGCATCGAGGCGGGTGTGGTCTTCATCGGCCCGTCACCCGCGGCCATCGCCACCATGGGCGACAAGGCAGCGGCCAAGCGCGCGGCGCAGGCGGCCGGCGTGCCGGTCCTGCCGGGCGGCGGACCCGAGGACGCGGCGGCGATCGGCGCTCCGCTGATGGTCAAGGCGGCGATGGGCGGCGGCGGCAAGGGGATGCGCCTGGTGCGCGATCTCGATGCGCTGCCCGAAGCCCTCGAGCGGGCGGCGTCCGAGGCGGTCAAGAGCTTTGGCGACGGCACGCTGATCGTGGAAAAGGCCCTGTTGGCACCCCGTCACATCGAGGTGCAGGTCTTTGGCGACAGTCACGGCAACGTGGTGCACATGGGCGAGCGGGACTGTTCCGTCCAGCGCCGCCATCAGAAAGTGGTGGAGGAGGCGCCATCCCCCGCTGTCGACGCCGACCTGCGCGCGCGTCTGGGGTCGGCCGCGGTCGCCCTGGCCCGATCCGCCGGCTATCAGGGGGCGGGCACGGTCGAATTCCTGCTGGAAGACGGCGCGTTCTGGTTTCTCGAGATGAACACCCGGCTTCAGGTCGAACATCCCGTGACCGAGATGGTCACCGGGCTGGACCTGGTCGAATGGCAGATCCGGGTGGCCCGGGGCGAGGTCCTGCCACTGGCGCAGGACAAGATCGCGCTGAAGGGACATGCGATCGAGGTGCGCCTCTACGCCGAGGACCCGGCAAACGGTTTCCTGCCGCAGACCGGCACCGTTCTGCGCTGGGCGCCGGATCCGGGGCTGCGGTCGGACGATGCGTTGCGCGACGGGATCGCGGTCGGCGCCGGTTTCGATCCGATGCTGGCCAAACTGATCGCCCTGGGGCCGGATCGCGACACCGCGCGGGCGCGCCTGATCGACGGGCTTCACCGGACCGAGGTGCTGGGCCTCAGGACCAACAAGGCGTTTCTGGCGCGGGTGCTTGCGCATCCGGGCTTTCGCGCGGGCCCGACGACGGCGTTTCTGGACCGCGATTTTTCCGGCGATCCGTCGTTGTCGCCGCAGACGCCCGAGCCGGCTGTCCTGGCCCTTGCCGTGCTGATCCTGGCCGACGCGCCGGCGCCTCGGTTCGGGTTCTCGACCGGGCCCGCACCGGTTCTGAAGCGGCGCTTCGATACCGGGCAGGCCGAGGCCGAGGTCACCCTCAGCCTGACGGGATCGACCGCGACGGTGGACGGGCAGACCGTCACGCTGGTGTCGCGCGGTGCCACCCATGTCCATGCCCGCATCGACGGGGTCGCCCGGTCCTTTGCCTGGGCGCGTGACGGTGCGACGCTGTGGCTGGACGATTTGGGGGTGACCGACATCACCCTGGCCCCGGCCGAGGCCCGCGTGCAGGGTGGGGACGGTCGGGTTCACGCGCCCATGGCCGGCACGGTCACGGCGCTGGGTGTTCAGGTGGGCGCGCGCGTGGCGCGGGGGCAGACCCTGGCCGTGCTGGACGCGATGAAGATGGAGCACCCGCTGGCCGCGCCCGTTGCCGGCCGCGTCCAGTCCGTCGCGGTCACCCCGGGCGCGCAGGTCCGTGCCCGCCAACTCCTGTTCGAGATCACGCCGGAGGACCCATGATCGAACTGTGGCACTGCAAGGATGCGCGATCCCTGCGCGCGTTGTGGACGCTCGAGGAGCTGGGCCTGGCGTATCGCCTGCACCTGCTGGAGTTCCCCCCGCGCGTCAGCGATCCCGCGTTTCTCGAGGTCAACCCGCTGGGCACCGTTCCCTATCTGCGCGACGGCGAAACCGGCATGACGGAATCCAGCGGCATCACGCATTACCTGGCCCGCCGTCATGGCGCGGGCACGCTGGCGGTCGCACCGGATGACCCGGCCTATGGCGACTGGTTGAACTGGCTCTATCATTCGGACGCCACGCTGACCTTTCCGCAGACCCTGGTGTTGCGCTATGCCCGGTTCGAACCGCGCGAACGCCGTCAGCCGCAGGTGGCCGAGGATTATACCCAATGGTATCTGTCGCGCCTGAAGCTGGTGAATGCCCGTCTCGAAACGCAGGACCATCTCTGCGCCGGCCGCTTCACCGCCGCCGACATTGCCGTGGGCTATGCGCTCTATCTCGGCGATCTGATCGGGATCGGGGCGCATTACAAACCGCAGACCCGCGCCTATCTGGACCGGCTGATGGCCCGGCCCGGGTTCCAGCGCGCGAACGCCCATGGCTCCCCCTTGTTCCGAGGCTGACATGATGACGCCGTTTTCCCTGACCGACGAACAGCGCGCGATCCAGGACGCCGCCTTCCGATACGCCGAGGCCGAACTGCACCCGCTGTTTGCCCGCATGGATGACGAGGACTGGTATCCCGAGCATCTGATGGCCAAGCTGGGTGCCGATGGCTATTGCGGTCTGACCGCGCCGGTGGACCTTGGCGGCGCCGGAATGGACCTGTTGTCCGCCGGTCTGGTGGCCGAGGCCTTTGCCTATTGGAACACCAATGCGTCGTTCATCTGGGGCCCGCACGAGAACCTCTGCCTGAACAACATTCTCAGGAACGGCTCGCCCGAGCAGATCGCGCGTTTCGTGCCGGGGCTGATATCGGGGCAAAAGGTCGGCGCGCTGGGACTGACCGAACCGGGGGCGGGGTCCGATGCGCTGGGCTCGATGGCGACCCGGGCGGTGCGTGACGGCGACGACTACGTCATCACCGGGCGCAAGATGTTCATCTCGAACGGGCCGGTCGCGGACGTGATCCTGCTCTATGCCAAGACCGCGCCCGATCTGGGGCCCAAGGGTATCTCGGCCTTTGTGGTCGAGACCGATACCCCCGGGTTTCAGGTGGCGCAAAAGCTGAACAAGATGGGTTGGCGCGGCTGTCCGACCGGCGAACTGGTGTTCGACGGGATGCGGGTGCCTGCGGCGAACCGGCTGGGGGCCGAGAACGCCGGTGTCGGCGTCGTGATGTCGGGGCTCGACATCGAACGCGCGTTCCTGTGTCTGCCGTCCATCGGCGCGGCGCAACGCTGCCTGGATCTGTCCCTGGACCACGCGGCGCTACGGCGGCAATTCGGGCGTCCCATCGGCAGCTTCCAGATGATCCAGTCTCATCTGGCGGAAATGGCCACATTGATCGAGGCCGCGCGCCTCACGGCCTATGGCGCCCTGGCGGCCTGCGACGCGATGCAGCACGGCGAGGGCGGGCGCGGCACGATTCACCGGCTCTGCGCGCAGTCGGTCATGTTCGGGGCCGACATGTTGGCGCGGGTGACCGATCTGGCGGTGCAGATCCACGGCGGGTCCGGTTTCATCTGGGAAACCGAGGTCAACCGCCACTACCGCAACGCGCGGATCGCGTCCCTGGGCGGCGGCACCACCGAGGTGCGCAAACTGATCATCGCCGAGGAACTGTTCCGCGAGCGGGGGCTGAGCCTGCGCTAGAACGCCCGCGACAGCCAGGGTCCGGGCAGGCCAAAGCGCATCGGCCAGTCGGCGGCCTTGGTGATGCCGATGCGGGTGCCGGTCAGCCAGTCGCCCGGCGGGTTCAGATCAAGCCGGAAATCGGGTGTGCCAAAGGCGCGCCCGTCGTCCGCGCCGTCGATCCCCAGCGCCTGCGCCAGCATCCCGGGCCCCTTGCACAGCGGGCGTCCGGGCCCGCGCCGGGTCTGCATGGTGGCGATCCCGTCGAGCGGCTCCAGCGCGCGGATCAGCACGGCATGGCCGGGTGCCCCGACCACGTTCAGGCACCAATGCAGGCCATAGATGCGATAGACATAGGCGTGGCCCGCCGGCCCGAACATGGCCGCGTTGCGCATCGTCGGCCCCGGGAAGGAATGCGAGGCCGGGTCGTCGGGCGCGTAGGCCTCGGTTTCGACGATGCGACCGGCGCACCCGCGCACGATCAGGGTGGCGCCCAGCAGGCGGGGCGCCAGATCGGCGGCGGGGCAATCGAAGGTCACCGCAGCAACGCCGTGACCTGACGCTTCTGCGGGCGGGTGCGATGCTCGACCACATAGATCCCCTGCCAGGACCCCAGCGCCATCGCCCCGCCGATCACCGGGATCGCCAGAGAGACCGGCAGATGGGCCGCCTTGATATGGGCGGGCATGTCATCGGGCCCTTCCAGCGTGTGGGTGATCCAGCGCATCGACGGGTCGTTCGCGGGGGGCACCAACCGGTTGAGCCAGGTCTTGAGGTCGCGCTGAACACCGGGGTCGGCGTTTTCCTGGATCAGCAGGCTGGCCGATGTGTGGCGGATGAACAGCGTGAGCAGGGCCTCGTCCAGCGCCTGCCGGTCCAGCCACTGGACGACCTGGGGGGTGATCTCGTAAAGGCCGGGGCCTTGGGTCTGCAGGGTGAAGGTGGTGTGCATGGCAGCCAGGAAAGGGGCGCGCAGGGGCGCAGAGGCCGAAACGGGGTGAGACCGGGATTTGGCGGAAACGGATGGTCGCGGCTCTCCCCCTGATGCGGTGGCGCCAGCATAAAGGGTTGCGCGTTGCCGCGGAAGGGGGAGCCGTGGGTGCGCGCCGCTGCCGCGCGCGGGACGGCCGCCGTAAGGTGCGTGCTTGCACGCACCCTACCGGGGCGCGGCGAGGGCCCCGATCACCTGCTGCGCGGCCGTGGCGTCCGTCACCCTCAGCGAGATCTCGCCCCTCGGCGTGACATGCGCTGCCGGGAAGGTCGCCAGAACCGTGTCGAAATCCACCAGCCCGTCCCGGAACGCGGGCTTGCGGAAATACCACAACACCCAGCCCTCGTTCAGCACCGCCGAAAAATACCAGGTCTCGCCGTGCTCGATCCGCAGATCATGCGCAATGAACCCCTTGGACGTGGCGCGGGCGGTCAGCCCGCCGGGATAGTCGGCCTGGGCAAAGGCCAGAAACGCCTCGCGCACGCCGCCGGGCCTGGCCTGCGCGAGGTGGTCTTCGAAAACCTCGGGGTTGAGCAACACCGTTTACTGATCCAGGAAGCTGCGCAGCTTCCGCGAGCGCGAAGGGTGCTTCAGCTTGCGCAAGGCCTTCGCCTCGATCTGGCGGATCCGTTCGCGCGTCACGCTGAACTGCTGGCCCACTTCCTCAAGCGTGTGGTCGGTGTTCATGCCGATGCCGAAGCGCATCCTGAGAACCCGTTCCTCGCGCGGCGTGAGGGATGCCAGAACCCGCGTCGTCGTCTCGCGCAGGTTCTCCTGGATCGCGCTGTCCAGTGGCAGGACAGCGTTCTTGTCCTCGATGAAATCGCCAAGCTGGCTGTCTTCCTCGTCGCCGATCGGGGTTTCCAGCGAGATCGGCTCCTTGGCGATCTTCAGCACCTTGCGGACCTTGTCGAGCGGCATCTGCAGCTTTTCGGCCAGTTCCTCGGGCGAGGGCTCGCGGCCGATCTCGTGCAGGATCTGGCGCGAGGTGCGCACCAGCTTGTTCATCGTCTCGATCATGTGGACCGGGATACGGATGGTGCGCGCCTGGTCGGCGATCGAGCGGGTGATCGCCTGGCGGATCCACCACGTCGCATAGGTCGAGAACTTGTAACCGCGGCGGTATTCGAACTTGTCCACGGCCTTCATCAGGCCGATGTTGCCCTCCTGGATCAGGTCCAGGAACTGCAACCCGCGGTTGGTGTATTTCTTCGCGATCGAGATCACCAGGCGCAGGTTGGCCTCGACCATCTCCTTCTTGGCCTGGCGGGCCTCTTTCTCGCCCTTCTGCACCTGGCTGACGATGCGGCGGAATTCCGAGATGTCGACGCCCACATAGCGCCCGACCTCGGCCATTTCCTCGCGCAGGTCCAGGACCTTTTCGCCCGAGCGTTCGAACAGCGTCTGCCAGCCGCGGCCCTTGGCGCGGGCCATGCGGTCGCACCAGGTCGGGTCCAGTTCATAGCCGCGATATTCGTCGATGAATTCGCGCCGGTTGATCCGGGCACTGTCGGCCAGTTTCACCATCGCGCTGTCGATGGTCATGATGCGCTTGTTGATGCCATAGAGCTGGTCGATCAGCGCCTCGATCCGGTTGTTGTGCAGATGCAGCGAGTTGACCAGTTCGACGATTTCCGACCGCAGTTTCTGATAGGCGCTTTCCGCGGCGGGCGAGAAGCGGGCCTCTTCCTGAAGCGTCGCCTGCATCCGCTGCTGCTGCATTTCCTCGAGCTGCTCATAGTCCTGTGCGATGCGGTCCAGCGTTTCCAGAACGCGCGGCTTGAGCGAGGCTTCCATCGCCGCGAGCGACATGTTCGACTGATCGAAATCGTCGTCATCGTCGTCGTTGTTGGCGATCGGATTGCCGTCGGCGTCCAGTTCGGGTTCGCTGCGGCGGTTGCCGGCGGCGGCGGGGCGGGCGCTGCCATCGGAATTGACGGAATCGACCACCGGTTCGTCGCCGTCCTCGTCCAGCGAATTGCCGAAGGTCGCTTCCAGGTCGATGACCTCGCGCAGAAGCACGTCCTCGGTCAGCAGTTCGTCGCGCCAGATGATGATCGCCTGAAAGGTCAGCGGGCTTTCGCACAGGCCCGCGATCATCGTGTTGCGACCGGCCTCGATCCGCTTGGCGATGGCGATCTCGCCCTCGCGGCTGAGCAGTTCGACCGACCCCATCTCGCGCAGATACATGCGCACGGGGTCGTCGGTGCGGTCCAGTGTCTCGCTGCCGGACGAGGCGACGACCAGTTCTGTCGATCCCGCGCTGGTGGTCTCGGGCGTATCCGGGGTTTCGCCGTCCTCGGCTTCCTCTTCCTCGACGACGTTGATGCCCATCTCCGAGAGCATGGACATCACGTCCTCGATCTGCTCGGACGAGACCTGGTCGGGCGGCATCACCTGGTTCAACTGTTCGTAGGTGATGAAACCGCGCTCTCTCGCGGCCGCGATCATGCGGCGCACCGAGGCCTGGCTCATGTCGAGCGTGAACTCGCTGTCCTGGTCTTCGGGCTTCGCGTCGTCGGTGTCTTTGGCGACCATGATTCCTCCAGGCAGGGGATGCGTCGTGATTCGGGCGCGGAGTGATTCGGTATCTAGCAGAGATAGCGACTGGACGCGGCGAATCACAGGGGTGCGGCGAAAAAAGGATGATTCGGGATGGCGCGGCTCACGAAGGGCCGGGGCGTCGCTTCTTCTTTACCCAGACCTGCGAGTCGATCAGCGTCTGAAGCTGGTTGGACAGGCTTTCGCGGTCCTCGCCCAGATCGGTGGTGTTTTCGCGCGTGGCCCCCTTGCCGGCGCGGTCCATCGCGCGGGCGGTCTCGCCCAGGCGATAGGTCAGCCGCTCGCCCGGCAGGGATTCCAGTTCCGCCGTCAACTCGGCCAGCTCGCGGCGCAGCGCCCGGCGGGTCAGCAGGATCTCGAAGTCCTCGGTCAGGCAGCGGCGGACATAGTCGGTCTCGGCCTGCGGGCGCAGGGTCGGGGCGATGGCGACATGCGGCAGCGCCCGCAGGCGCTGATATTCGGTCCCGCCCCGTTCGGACAGGGTGTCGGCGGCCGGGGTCGGATGCTCTTGCGCGGCGGTCAGCAGGACCGATTGCAGCAGGCGATGGTCCTCGCGCCGCGGGTCCATCGCCATCAGGCGGTCGTCGAATTCCTCGAGCAGGGCGGGGTGGGTGAACAGAACCGCCAGGATCAGGGCCTCGCGCAGGTCCTCGTCCGCGCCATCGGCGCCGGCGGCCAGCAGCGAACCCCGGGTGCCGGGCAGCGGGGCCTGGGCGGCCTGTTTGCGGGATTTGTAGGGGCCGGGGCGAAACGGCCCGGCGCTGCCATCGGAAAACAGGGCGCGGCGTTGCTGGCGGAATTCCTCGGCGTAGTGCTGGCGCAGGCTGGGGTCCTGGATGCGCTCCAGCAAGGCGCGCAACCGCTGGTCCAGCGCGGCGCGGCGTTCGGGGCTGTCAAAGACATGCCCCTGAATGGCACGGTCCCAGAGCAGCCGGGCCATCGGAACCGCGCGTTCCAGAACGTCGCGCATCGCCTGCGCGCCCTGCGCCTTGATCAGGTCGTCGGGGTCCTGGCCGCCGGGCAGCAGCGCAAAGCGCAGCCCCTGACCGGCGGTGATCAGCGGCAGCGCCAGATCGGCCACCCGCAACCCGGCCCTGAGCCCGGCCGCGTCGCCATCCAGCGCGATGATCGGCTCGGGGTGCATCCGCCACATCAGCCGCAACTGGTCCTCGGTCACGGCGGTTCCCAGGGGGGCCACGGCCCCCTCGAACCCGGCCTGGACCAGGGCGATCACGTCCATGTAGCCCTCGGCCACGATCAACGGCTGCCCCTTGCCCGAAGCCGTGCGCGCTGGCCCGATGTTGTAAAGCGTGCGCCCCTTGTCGAAGAGCGGGGTTTCGGGCGAGTTCAGGTATTTCGCCCGGGCGTTCGGGTCCATCGACCGGCCGCCAAAGGCGATCGCCCGCCCGCGCGCGTCACGGATCGGAAACAGGATGCGGCCCCGGAACCTGTCATAGGGTTGGCCGCCGTCGTCCGGTTGCGCGCAGAGCCCAGCTTCGACGATCAGGCGGGACTCGACGCCCGCCTGCCTGAGATGCGTCCACAGCGCCTGTCGCTGATCGGGCGCAAAACCGATTTCCCAGTGGTCGCGCTGCGCCTCGCTCAGGCCTCGCCGATCCAGATAGGCCCGGGCCTCGGCCGCGTGCCCGCCCATCAACTGCATCCGGTAGAAGCGCACCGCCTTGTCCATCACCTCGACCAGCGTGGTGCGCCGTTCGTCGCGCTGGCGGTCGCCCTCGGTGCGTTCGGGCATGGCCATGCCGGCCTCGCGCGCCAGGGCCTCGACTGCATCCATGAAGGACATGTTCTGCGATTCGCGCAGATAGGTCAGCACATCGCCCTTCGCCTGACAACCAAAGCAGTAGTAGAATCCCTTGCGGTCATCGACATGGAACGAGGCGGTCTTTTCGTGGTGGAACGGGCAGGGCGCCCAGAAATCCCCCTTGCCCTGGTTCGACTTGCGCAAATCCCAGGTGACGGTGCGACCGACCACCTGCGCGATCGAGACGCGCGAACGCAATTCGTCGAGAAAGCCGGGCGGAAGCGACATGGGCCTCGGTGGGTCAGTGTGGGGGGCGTCGCCCCGTTATATAGGAGAGGCCGGCCGATAGGAAAGCCGCCCATCGCGCGGAATGCGAAACGGGGGCCGCGTGGCCCCCGATGCATCCGTCCGGTCAGGATCGCGCCGCGCTCATTCGGCCGCATCCGAGGGCGCGGTGTCAGCGGGCTTTTCGGCGCTGTCCGCCTTGGGCTTGCGGGTGCGCTTGCGCGGTTTCGGGGCCTCGTCGGCCACGGCATCGGTGGCCACGGCATCGGCGCCCGGCGCCTGCGCCGAGGCTTGTGCCGGGGCCTCGACCGGGGCCTCGACCGCGGCTGCGGCTCGCCCGCCCGCGGGCTGTCGGTCGCTGCGGCTTTCCGGCGTTTCCACCAGCATCGACTCGCTGTCGGATCCGCGGTCCTGGCCGATCTCGCCCGGCATCGCCGCACCCTGATCCGCGTCGGACTGCGCCGCATCGCGCGGGTCGCCCTGATCGCGGCGGTTGCGCCGATCGTCGTTGCGCTTGTTGCGGCGATCCTTCCACTCCTGGCGGTTCTGGTTCTGGCCGTCGCCATCCCCCGACTCGCCCTGATCGTCCCGGCGCGCGTTCTGCTGCCCGCCGTTCTGCTGGCCACCGTTCTGCTGACCACCGTTCTGCTGGCCGCCGTTCTGACTGCCCTGCTGTTCCCGGCGCTGTTCGGCCTCGCGGGCGAGTTCCGCCTGCGCCTCGTTCAGCATCCGGGTATAATGCTCGGCGTGCTGTTGAAAGTTCTCGGCCGCGACGCGGTCGCCCGACAGCTGCGCGTCGCGCGCAAGCAGCGTGTATTTGTCGATGATCTGCTGCGGCGTGCCGCGAACCTTGCCCTCGGGCCCCGAGCTGTCGAAAACCCGGTTGACGATGTTGCCGAGCGAGCGCGGACGATTGTTCTTTGAACGCGAACGTTTGTTCGATTGTCTCATAAGGGCGGGTTCCGGCCTTGAGTCGGGACATTTGACCCATGGTCCGCCGCAACGGCGCGTTCAGGGTCAGGTCAATTCGGATTGGTGTGCGGAGCGGTCTGATAGTGGCACGACCACCCCCGGCACGACAGCGACTAAACACGCCGGCGAGGTTCAGACAAGCCGAAAACGGCAAGGCAACCGCAAAAACCTGTGTCTTTTCGTTAAAATGTGGCGAATTGACCGCAGGTCAAGGGGCCGTTGCCGCTATCACCCGATCGCGCCCGTCCAGATCGCGCAGCGTGCGCAGGCTTCCCAGCCCGGCATCGGCCAGCAGCGCCCGCACCATGGCCGCCTGCGTCCAGCCGATTTCCACCAGCAGCCGCCCGCCGGGTTCGAGATGCCGCAAGGCGCCCGCGGCAATCGCGCGATAGGCGTCCAGCCCGTCACCGCCAGGTGTCAGCGCCATGCGCGGTTCGTGAAGCACCTCCGGCGACAGGTCGGCCATCTCGGCCTCGGCGATATAGGGCGGGTTCGATACGATCAGATCGAAGCGCCCCTCGACCTGCCCGAACCAGTCCGACAGCGCGAATGTCGCCCGGGTGACGCCCAGCGCCTCGGCATTCGCGCGCGCCACCGCCAGCGCCTCGGGGGACAGATCGGTTGCAAGGCCGCGCGCCACCGGCCGCTCGGCCAGCAGGGTCAGCAGGATCGCGCCCGATCCGGTGCCCAGGTCCAGAACCCTGTGAAAGGGGCGCGACAGGGCCTCGGCGACCAGCGTTTCGGTTTCCGGGCGCGGGTCCAGGACCGCGGCCGAAACCTGGAAATCGCGCCCCCAGAACGCCCGACGCCCGGTGATCTGACTGACCGGGCGGCGCCCTTCACGCTGGCTGAGCGCCGCCGCGAACCGCGCCTCGGCCGCAGCAGGCAGCGGATCGCGCAGCGCCAGCACCAGGCGGTCCGCCCCGATGCCCAACGCATGCGCCAGCAACAGCCGGGCATCGCGCGCCGGGTCGGGCACGCCGGCGGCGGCCAGGCGTGTGATCGCGGCGCGCAGGGCGGCGTCGGCGGTCATGCTTCCAGCTCGGCCAGACGCTCGGCCTGATCTTGCGCGATCAACGGGTCGATCACCGGGTCCAGGTCGCCCGCGACGATCTGTGACAGCGCGTAAAGCGTCAGGTTGATGCGGTGATCCGTCAGGCGGCCTTGCGGAAAGTTGTAGGTGCGAATGCGCTCGGACCGGTCGCCCGTGCCGACCTGAGCGCGCCGGTCGGCTGCGCGCGCCTCGGCCTGTTTGCGCCGTTCCAGATCGAACAGACGGGCGCGCAGCACCTCCATCGCCAGGCGCCGGTTCTGGTGCTGGGACTTTTCCGACGAGGTGACGACGATCCCGGTGGGCAGGTGGGTGATCCGCACGGCGGAATCGGTCGTGTTCACATGCTGCCCCCCCGCGCCCGAGGCCCGCATCGTGTCGATCCTCAGATCGGCGTCCGGGATCGCGATATCGACCTCGCTCGCCTCGGGCAGCACCGCGACCGTCGCGGCCGAGGTATGGATCCGCCCGCCCGATTCCGTCACCGGCACGCGCTGCACCCGATGCACCCCGGATTCGAACTTGAGCCGCGCAAAGACCCCGTCGCCGGCGATGCGCATGACCGCCTCGCGCAGGCCTCCCAGTTCGGTTGGGGTCTCGGCGATCATTTCGCAGCGCCAGCCCCTGGCGTCCGCATAGCGTTGATACATGCGCAAGAGATCCGCCGCGAAAAGGGCCGCCTCCTCGCCGCCGGTGCCCGGACGGATCTCCAGGATGGCGGGGCGGTCATCCGCGATGTCGGTGGGCAGCAGCGCCAGCTTGAGCTGCGCCTCGAGCTGCGGCAGCGCGGCATCCAGCGCGGCAATCTCGTCTTGCGCCAGTGCCTTCAACTCGGGGTCGGCCAGCAGCGCCTCGGCCTCGGCCCGCTGGTCGCAGGCACTGCGCCAGTCGCCGATGGCCTGAACGACGGGCTTCAATCCCTGATACTCGCGCGACAGATCGGCCAGCATGACGGGATTGGCGACCGCAGCCAGTTGCGCCTCGAGAAACTCGAAACGCTTCAGGATCTGATCGAGGGTGTCGCGGGGCAGCATGGCGCGGGTTTGCCGGTCGGGCGCCGGCACGTCAAGAGGGCGCAAGGCTCGCATCTTTGTGCCCCAAATATCCCGGGGGTGAATGGGCGCAGCCCAGAGGGGGCAGCGCCCCCTGCGCGCGGCGCGTCAGCGCCGCGCCCGGTCGCCCGAGGGCTGCGGCATGGAATGCTGCCGGCCGAGGGCGAAACCGCCGCCCGTGCCGCGCCGCGTCATTGCAGGTAGGGCATCGGATCGACGCTGTCGAAGCCTTCGCGCACCTCGAAATGCAGGAAGCTGGGATCGCCATGGCGCACCGTGGCGATGCTCTGCCCGCGCGACACCCGGTCTCCGCGCGCAACGCGGATGTTGTCGATGTTGGCATAGACCGTCAGCAGGTTGTTCTCGTGGCGGATCACCATGATCGGCACCTGATCGGTGTCCTGGGTGATCGCCGCCACCGTTCCGGCCGCTGCCGCGTGCACCTCGGTTCCCTCGGGCGCGCCGATGCCGATGCCCTCGTTGCGGCCCTGTGCATAGGCGCGGATGATGCGGCCCTGCACCGGCATCGACAGGCGCGGCCCCTCGGTGCGCTGGGCGCCCATGTCGGCAACCGGGGGCGTGGCCGCGGTGGCCCCGGCGGTCTGCCCCGAGCGTTCGGGGTTGCTGTCCGGCAGCGGCGTCGCGGCCGACGGCGGCACCGGCGTCGGCGAGCCTTGTCCCGGTTGCGAGGTGGTCGCGGGCGCCGTGGCCTCGGTGGCCACGCCGGTGGCATTCATCGGCGCGCCGGCCGCCGCCTGCGTGATCGTCTGCGTCGCCACCGGGATCATCAGGATCTGCCCCTCGCGCACGCTCATGTCGGCCGGCAGGCCGTTCCAGTCCGCCAGCGCGCGGGGCGTGACGTTGTAGAGCCGCGCGATGGTGAACGCCGTCTCGCCGCGTTCGACCGTGTGGCGCACGGGTTCTGCCCCGGGCGGGGTGGTGGCGCCCGGCGCAAGCGGTGTCGTGGTGATCGCGCCGCTGGACAGTCCTTCGGGTTCGCTGACGCGCGACGGCAGGACCAGCAGCTCGCCCCCCCTGAGCGTGGCGTCCGGGGCAATGGCATTGTGGCGCGCCAGCGCGCCCGCATCCAGTCCCAGCCGCGCCGCGATATCCGCGACCCGTTCGCCGCGCTGGGCCACAACCACCTGATAGCCGGGATAGGAAATCACGCCGCGCGCATCGGGCGCCGGTCGGGCCGCGGTTGCCGCCCGTGCCGCATCCGAGGTCGAAAAGCCGGCCGAGGGGCGCAGGTCCCAATCCAGGCTGGACATCGACGCGCAGCCCGACAGCACCAGCGCGCCGGCCATCACCGCAACCGTCAGTCCGCCGCGCGTCATCGTCCGATCCGTCGTGAAGATCCTGCTCATTCTGTCCCAGCCTTGTCTGCGCCGTTCCGTTCCGGGGCGACCGCCCCGCCGGGTCCGATTTGGGCGATGTATAGCGCAAAATCCGGGGCGATACACCCCATCACCACAACGTGTAGCGGGAACTTGCGCGCGGGAATTCCCCGTGAATGCGCAGCCGCGCACGGGTGCGGCAGTCGGTGCGGCGGGGTCAGTCCGTCGCCATGCCTTCCAGCAGCGGCACGAAGCGGACCGGGCGCAGCTCTTCGTAATCGTAGCCCGTGTCGAGCTTGCGCACCTTGATGAGGTGCTGCACCGTGTCCGACTGGCCGACCGGCACCACCATGATGCCGCCGGGCCGCAGTTGCGCCAGCAGCGGGCCGGGCGGGTCCTCGGCGGCGGCGGTCACGATGATGCGGTCGAACGGCGCCTGATCGGGCAGCCCGAACGAACCGTCCGCCGCCATGGCCGTGATGTTGTGCAGGTCCAGCGCATCGAACGCGGCCCGGGCCGCGGCGATCAGCGGGCGGTGGCGTTCGACGGTATAGACCCGCCGCGCAAGCTGGCTGAGGATCGCGGCCTGATACCCCGATCCGGTGCCGACCTCGAGCACCTTGTCACGCGGCGTGACCTCGAGGGCCTCGGTCATCAGCGCCACGACCGAGGGCTGGCTGATGGTCTGACCGCAGCCGATCGGCAACGGCGTGTCCTCATAGGCCCGTTCGGCAAAGATCCCGCGCACGAACGCGCCCCGGTCGATCCGCTCCATCGCGCGCAGGACGGCAGGGTCGGTCACACCCTTGGACCTGAGCGCATAGATGAAGCGCATGATCTGTTCCGCGCGTTCGGCGTCGGTCATTCCAGGCGGTCCTGCAAGGCGGACAGCGCGTCGTGCGCGGTCAGGTCCGCGCGCATCGGCGTGACCGAGACCCAGCCGTCGAGGTTCGCGGCCGCATCGGTCCCGGGCAGCGTCGCCAGATGTTGCGGGCCGCCCTTGATCCACAGGAACTTGCGCCCCGAGGGCGAGATATGCGGCTCGACCCCGAACGAGGTATGGCGCCGGAACCCTTGCGAGGTGACCTTCAGGCCCTTGACCTCGGCCGCGGGAACCGGCGGGAAATTGACGTTGTAGAACAGGCGGTAGTCGATGTCGTCCCACAGCCCCTTGTCCAGCAGCGCCCGGACCGCGGCCGTGCCATGGGCGACCGCAGGTTCGAACATGTCGGACATTTCCTCGGTGCGGGGGCCCAGATATTGCGACAGCGCGATGGCGCGCAGGCCTTGCAGCGCGGCCTCCATCGCGCCCCCCAGCGTGCCGGAATAGAGCACGTTCTCGGCCGAGTTGTTGCCCCGGTTCACCCCCGAAAGCACCAGATCGGGGCGCGCGCCGTCCAGCACCTCGTAGACCCCGGCCAGCACGCAATCGGCGGGGCTGCCCTCGGTCGCGTAGCGGCGCGGGCCCAGCTTGGCGATCATCATCGGGTGGGTGTAGCTGATCTTGTGCGCGACGCCCGATTGCTCGAACGCCGGGGCGACGGTCCAGACCTCGCCCGTGGGGCCGGCGATTTCGGCCGCGATGGCTTCGGCAACCTTCAGGCCCGGGGCATTGATGCCGTCGTCATTGGTCACGAGAATGCGCATGAGGGGGCCTTTCCGGTCGTCGCTGCCCATGTCGGCGGGCCGTCCGACCCTGCTTAGTGCAGCCGCGCCCGGGCGGCAAGACACGCTGCCCCGGCACCGTCACGGGTTTGTGCGGGACGCGCCGGAACTTCCATGCCAGACTGATCTTTTGACCGGAGGATTCGATGCGCCCCTTCCTGCTGCCCCTGCTTGCCCTTTGCGCGACACCGGCCCTGGCCGATGAGGTCTGGACAACCCCGATGGGCCCCGTCGCCTGGGAAACGGACCTTGGCGCCAATGCGGTGCTGCGCCTTGACCAGCCGGACGGACGGGTGGTGCGCCTGATCGTGCCGGGGCTGGCGACCGACGTGATGGGCGGGCGCGGCAGCTACACCGGGGTCTGGGTCTCGTCCCGGGGCGACGAGGCTTGCGCCACGGAAATGGTCGATCCGCTGGGGGGCAAAAGCCCGTATTGGGGCACCTTCACCCTGACCTTCGTGCATGATGCCTTTCCGTCCGACTGGGCCGGTGTCTATGGCAGCTGCCTGGACACCCCGGACCGACCGGTTGCCGGGGTGGCGCAGGTCGGCGGCGAGTGATCGGTCGCTGACGGGTTCCGGCGGCGACATCGCGTGTCGCTTCCGGGCGCGCAGGCGCGCAGGCGCGTGGCAGTCTTTCCCGTGACAAAACGGGGGGACATCATGCGTTACGCCTTTATCGGGCTGGGAAATCTGGGTGGGCATCTGGCGGCCTCGCTGGCGGGGGCGGGGTTCGACCTGACCGTCCATGACCGCGACACGGCCCATCGCGCGCGGTTCGATGCGCTGGGCGTGACCTGGGCGGACAGTGCCGCAGCCGCCGTCGCCGCGGCCGATGCGGTGATCACCTGCCTGCCGTCACCCGCCGTCAGCGAGGCAGTTCTGACCGAGATCCTGCCCGCGATGCGCCCCGGCGCCGACTGGATCGAAACCTCGACCCTGGGCCGCGAGGAGATCCTGCGCCTTGCGGGCCAGGCGCAGGCGGCGGGCATGGGCGTGCTGGAAAGCCCTGTCACCGGTGGCGTGCACCTGGCCGCGCAGGGGCAGATCACCGTTCTGGTCGGGGGCGATGACACGCTGTTCCAGCGCCACAGGCCCGCACTCGAGGCGATGGGCGGGCGGTTGTTCCACATGGGCCCCCTCGGTTCGGCCGCGCTGATCAAGGTCATCACCAACATGCTGGCCTTCATCCATCTGGTTGCCGATGGCGAGGCGCTGATGCTGGCAAAGCGGGGCGGTCTGGACCTGAAAACCGCATGGCAGGCGATCGCGGCGTCGTCGGGCACCAGTTTCGTGCACGAGACCGAGGGTCAGCTCATCCTGAACGGCAGCTACGACATCGCCTTCACCATGGACCTGGCGCTGAAGGATCTGGGCTTTGCCATGCGCTTCGGTCGCGAATTCGGCGTGCCGCTGGATCTGGCCTCGATGACGGAGCAGACCTTCCTCAAGGGACGCGCGGCCTATGGCGGTGGCGCGCAATCCACCCAGATCGTCAAGCTGCTCGAGGATGTGCTGGGCACCGATCTCAGGGCCGAGGGGTTCCCGGCCCGACTGACCTAGCCCTGCGTCGCGCGCCAGCGGGCCAGCATGAACCGCGCGGTCATCAGATCCAGGTGCGCGCCACCGCCGTTCTTGAACACGGTGATCTCGTCAGTTGACCGCCGCCCGGCGCGACCCGCGACCAGATCGTGAAAATCGCCCTGAACGGCCTGTTCGGTCAGGACGCCGGCGGCCATCGGGATCATCAGTTCGCCGATGTGACCGATGGTCGTGGCGCGGCTGTCCACGAACAGCCGCCCGCGGCGCAGCACGGTATCGTCGGCTTCGCGCATGTCGGGAGTATAGGCGCCGATCAGGTCGATGTGCTGGCCGGGACGCAGCCAGTCGCCATGCAGCACGGGGTCTTTCGCCATGGTGCAGGTCGCGACGATATCGGCGGCCGCGACGGCGCCGGGCAGGTCCGTCGCCGTGCGGGTTCCGGGATAGCGCGCGGCGAGATCCTCGGCCGCCTCGGGCCGCCGCGCCCAGAGCGTGACCTCGAGCCCGGGGATCAACGCGGAATAGGCCTCGATCAGCGAGGCGGCGACGGTGCCTGCTCCCACGATCAGCAACCGGTGCGCATCGGGACGCCTGAGCAGGCGCGCCCCCAGCAGCGAATCGCCCGCGGTTTTCCACTTGGTGATGGGGGCGTTGTCGATCACCGCCTCGATGCTGCCGGTCTGATCGTCAAAAACCAGCATCGCGCCCTGGACGCTGGGCAGACCGCGCGCGGCGTTGCCTGGCGTGATGGTGACCGATTTGACCCCCAGGCCCAGCCCGTCGATCCAGGCAGACCGCGACAACAGCCGGTCGTCGCCGCGTGCCATCAGCACGTCCCTGATCTGCGCCGGTGGCTGGCGGTGCCCTTCGGCCAGGGCATCGGTCAGCGCGAGCCAATCCATCAGCGGTTCAATGGCATCGCGGGTCAGGACAGGGATCATCGGGGCCTCCGTTTTCGCCATGCTGGGCGGGGGCGCCGGCGCTGTCAAGGCGCTGGCGCGATGTTGAAAATTTGCGATTGCCCCCGGCAGGTGAAGGCAGGACATTCCCCCATCCAGGGGCGATTCATATGTCTGGCATTCATGGAAAACAGCAATTTACGGCGCCAGGCTGATACCCGTGCGTTGTGTGCCTGCGGCGTTCACAGGGGCGCAGTCCACCGCTATCATTGCAAAAATGACAGTCAGCGCAAACGGGGCGCGCCCTGGGCAAAGTCCACGCAGATCGACTGCATCTCGGTCCCGTTGAGCATTTCCTGCGTGCACCGGCAATAGGCGCCGCTGCCGCCGGACGTGTCGCAGTGACCGCAATCCCCGCATTTGCCAAAGGTCGGCGCGGTGCGCAGCCGCGCCAATGCCCCGCCAAGTTCGGTCAGGGTCGCCAGAAACTCGCGCCGTCGCGGTTCGGGCAGGGCCCGGATGCAGCGCGTCAGATCCGCGAGCGGGTCCCGCTGCAACTTGGCCTGACCGGCGGCCGTGACCTCGATCATCGCCGAGCGACCGTCGCTGTCATGCGCCCGCCGTTCCAGCAGCCCCAGACCGATCAGGGATTTCACCGTTTGCGACGCCGTGCCTTTGGTGGTCGCATGAAATTCCGAAAACGCGGTGGGCGTGCGCGAGAACCGGTTGGCGCTGGCGAAATAGCGCAGGGCTGTCCATTGCGCGGGCGTCAGACTGGTGTCGGTGTCGCCGCCATGGACCAGCCGCGCCAGATGCACCAGCAGCTCGGCCGAGTGGCAGGGAACCTCGGAGGCCAGCGGGATGCCAATGGCCTGAGGCGCGGGGATCGAGGGGCTGTTGGTGGCGGTGTCACTCATGCCGAGCGAGGTAATCCGCGCTGTCGAGGTTGACAAGGGCAGGCACCAATTGATAGCGTATCGAAACGAAATCGCAGCGAAGCGATACCAAATCGCGCAGCACAGGGACCACGATCATGGGTTTCCAGGATCCGCACATTCGCCGTTATGTCCGCGCCTCGATGGCCGAGGAGATCCTCGACGCCGAGACCGAGACGCGCCTCGCCCTGGCCTGGCGCGACCAGCGTGACGAGGCGGCCCTGCATCGGCTGATCCAGGCCTATGCGCGGCTGGCGGTGTCCTTTGCCGGCCGGTTCAAACGCTATGACGTGCCCTATGAGGACCTGATCCAGCAGGGCAACCTGGGCCTGATGCGCGCCGCGGAAAAGTTCGACCCGACGAACGGTTCGCGGTTTTCGACTTATGCGGCGTGGTGGATCCGGGCCTCGATGCAGGACTTCGTGATGCGCAACTGGTCGCTGGTGCGCACGGGCACCAATGCGACGCAGAAGAAACTGTTCTTCCATCTGCGCCGGGCGATGCAGAAACATGCGCGCGATGACAGCAGTGACGAGCCGCTGTCGCAGCGCGTGGCGCGCGAACTGTCGGTTCCGGTCGATCAGGTCGAGGCGATGATGGGCCGGATGGCCGGTCCTGACCTGTCCCTGGACGCGCCGCAATCCTCGGATGACGAGGGGCGCTCGTGGGTCGAGACGATCGAGGATCAGGACGTCACGACCGAGGCCGATGTCGCCGAGAAACTGGATGGCGCGCGCCGGCGCTCGGCGTTGTATTCCGCGGTCAAGCAACTGCCGGAACGCGAACAGCGCATCGTGACCGCCCGTCACCTGACCGACGAGCCCGTGACGCTGAGCGACCTGGGCGAGGCGATGGGCATCTCGAAGGAACGTGTGCGCCAGCTCGAGGAGCGCGCGCTGGCCCGCTTGACCGCGATCGTTCGCGCCGCCAGCGCGACCGAGATGTCGTGATCGGCCGCGCGCCCGACACATCCGCGCCACAGTCCCGCCGCATTTGCCTGCGATTCAGGGCCTTTACGAGTAAGGAGAGGAGATCTCTCTGGCGATGACGGATGTGGAGAGAGACGACACGCGCCTCAAGGCCCTGCGCGACGCACCCGAGCCGGAAGTCGGCCCGGTGCGTGAGCTTGTCGTGAACAAGCTCTGGCTCTGGCGCAAGATCGGGCTGGTGCTGGGCGTGATGATCGCCCTGCTGATCGCTGCGACCATGCTGTCGCCAATCCCCGGCGCGCGCTATGTCGTCGGCGGTATCGACAAGATCTATCAAGCCATCGCCTTTGCCGTCCTGGTCTTTCCGCTGATCCTGACCGATTCACGGCGCTGGAAATGGGTCGTGCCTGTGGCTGTCCTTTATGGCGGCCTGATCGAGCTGATCCAGCCGACGGTCGGCCGTCACGCCGAATGGCTGGACTGGGGCGCCGACGTGACCGGGGTGCTGATGGGCGCGGCGCTGGCCGAGTTGCTGCACGACCGACTGCGGGACCGGTTCTTTGCCGACGACGGGGCCAGTGACGAATCCGACGCCGACGAAGCGGCCCGGCTTGAAGCGATGCGGGCCGAGATGATGGATGAGCTGCGCGTGGCGCTGCACGAGGAGCTGACCTCGATCAGCCGCATCGACACGGCCGCGGGGCAGGAGGTCGATACACCCCCGGGCCAGACCACCGAGGATCCGGCCCGGTCGGCGCTGTTGCGGCACTGACCGTCAGTCGCGCAGGCGGAAACGCTGGATCTTGCCGGTCTGGGTCTTTGGCAGGCCGTCGGTGAACACAACCCGGCGCGGATATTTATAGGGCGCGATGGTCGCCTTGACGTGGTCCTGCAACTGCTTGATCAGCGCCGCGTCGCCTTTGGCGCCCTCGCTCAGGACCACATGCGCCTCGACGATCTGGCCGCGTTCGGGATCGGGCGCACCGATCACCGCGCATTCCAGAACCGCGGGATGCTTGAGCAGCGCCGCTTCGACCTCGGGGCCGGCGATGTTGTAGCCGGACGAGATGATCATGTCATCCGAGCGCGCGGCAAAGTGGAAATATCCCTTGTCATCGCGCCAGAAACTGTCGCCGGTCAGGTTCCAGCCGTCCCGGACATAGACCTGCTGGCGCTCGGGGTCGGCCATGTAGCGGCACCCGGTCGGCCCGCGCACTGCCAGGCGGCCGACCTCGCCATCGGGCAGGTCCTTCATGTCCTCGCCGACGATCCGCGCCTCATACCCGGTGACCGGGCGGCCGGTGCAGGCCGGGAAACTGTCGCCAAAGCGGTTGGTCAGGAAGATGTGCAGCATCTCGGTCGCGCCGATGCCGTCCAGCATGGGTTTGCCGGTCTTGTGCATCCATTCGTCATAGACCGGCCCGGGCAGCGTCTCGCCCGCCGAGACCGCCGCGCGCAGCGACGACAGGTCGGCGCCTTCCTCCATCGCCTTCAGCATGACGCGATAGGCGGTCGGCGCGGTGAAGCAGACCGTCGCGCGGTGTTTCTGGATGATCTCGATCATGTTGGGCGGCGAGGCGTTTTCGAGCAGCACCGCCGTCGCGCCAAAGCGCAGCGGGAACACCGCCAGCCCGCCCAGCCCAAAGGTGAAGGCCAGCGGCGGCGAGCCGACAAAGACGTCGTCCGGTGTGACGCCCAGGACCTCGCGCGCATAGCCGTCGGCGATGATCAGAATGTCGCGGTGGAAATGCATCGTTGCCTTGGGCGTGCCGGTGGTTCCGCTGGTGAACCCCAGCAGCGCCACGTCGTCGCGCCCGGTCCTGACGGCCTCGAACCGCACGGATTTCGACAAGGCGACGCGGTCCAGTTCGGCGTCATGATTGGCCGTGCCGTCAAAGCCCACGACGGTTTTCAGGAATGCCGAATCCTTGGCGCAGGCGACCAGTTCCTCCATCAGGCGGGTGTCGCACAGCGCATGCGTGACCTCGGCCTTGTCCACGATCGCGGCCAGTTCGCCCGCGCGCAGCATCGGCATGGTGTTCACCACCACCGCGCCCGCCTTGGTCGCCGCCAGCCAGCAGGCAACCATCGCCGGGTTGTTCGCGGACCGGATCAGCACCCGATTGCCGGGCTTGACGCCGTAATCCTCGACCAGCGCATGGGCGATGCGGTTGGACCAGTCGGCCAGCTCCTTGTAGGTTCTGGCGCGGCCGTTGCCGATCAGCGCGGTGTTGTCGCCCAGGCCCTGCTCGACCAGCCGGTCGGTCAGTTCGACCGCGCAGTTGATGTGGTCAGGATAGTCGAAACCGCCCAGCCGGATCTCGGGCCACAAGGCGGCCGGAGGCAGGTTGTCGCGGGTGAAGCTGTCGGTATGCGCGCTGGGTCCCAGCATCTTGATCTCCCTTGGCTACGCGGTCTTGGTGCCGCTGATCAGTCCGGAATGACGGCGGTTGCCTCGATCTCGACCTTGGCGCGGTCCTCGACCAGGGCCACCACCTGCACCAGGGCCATCGCCGGAAAGTTGCGGCCCAGATGCTTGCGATAGACGCGCCCCAGATCCTTGAGGCTGTCCAGATAGGCGCGTTTGTCCGTGACATACCAGGTCAGGCGGGTCAGGTGTTCGGGCCCGGCACCGGCCTCGGCCAGGACCGCGACGATATTCGCCAGCGTCTGATCGACCTGACCCAGGAAATCGTCGGTCTCGAACTCCTGATCGGCGTTCCAGCCGATCAGTCCGCCCAGGAACAGTGTCCGCCCCCGCGCGGCGACGCCATTGGCATACCCAGGGGTCGCCTTCCAGTGTTTCGGATGCAGGATTTCGTGCGCGCTCATGTCGCCCCTCCCAGAACTTGGCGTGCAATGACCACGCGTTGAACGTCGCTTGCCCCTTCATAGATCCGCAGGGCGCGGATCTCGCGATAAAGGCTCTCGACCATGAAACCCTTGCGCACGCCGTCGCCACCGAACAGCTGCACGGCCGCGTCGATGACCGTCTGTGCGGTCTCGGTCGCGTGCAGCTTGGCCATGGCGGCCTCGCGCGTGATGCGCGGCGCGCCGGTGTCACGCGTCCAGGCGGCGCGATAGATCAACAGGGCCGAGGCATCGACCCCCAGCGCCATGTCGGCGATGTGCCCCTGCACCATCTGCAGGTCGCTCAACGGCGCGCCCTGCACCCGGCGTGCCTGCACGCGCGCCAGCGCCTCGTCCAGGGCCCGGCGGGCGAACCCCAGCGCCGCCGCCCCGACCGAGGGGCGGAACACGTCCAGCACCGCCATCGCCTGGGCAAAGCCGCGCCCGGGCGCGCCGATCAGCGCATCCTCGGGCAGCAGCGCGTCGGTCAGGCGGAAATGCGCCAGGGGATGGGGGGCGATCACCTCGATCCGGTCCAGGATCTCGAATCCGGGGGTGTCCGCGGGCAAGAGAAAGGCCGACAGCCCCTTGGCACCCGGGGCCTCGCCGGTGCGGGCGAAGATCACATAGAGATCGGCGATCCCGCCGTTCGAGATATAGGTCTTCTCGCCGTTCAGCAGCCATCCGCCGGCGACCTTTTCGGCGGTCATGGTCGTGGCCGCCACGTCCGATCCCGACCCGGGTTCGGTCAATGCGAATGCCGACACCGCGGTGCCCGCGCGCGTGCGCTCCAGCCAGGCGCGCTGCGCCGGCGTG
The DNA here is from genome assembly GCA_020637555.1 of Rhodobacter sp. GTDB lineage: Bacteria > Pseudomonadota > Alphaproteobacteria > Rhodobacterales > Rhodobacteraceae > Pararhodobacter. The sequence continues at coordinate 156,543 of JACKKF010000005.1, forward strand.
CCGAACAGGCTGATCGCGCCCATGCCCAGGCCCTGCATGGCAAAGGCGAAATCCGCCAGCCCGTCATGTCGGGCCAGGGTCTCGCGACTGAGGCACAGCATGCGCAGATCGAACGCCTCGTCCGCGTCGGTGCCCGTGGGCTTCAGCCAGCCCGCACGCCCCATGTCTGACACCAGCGCCCGGCAGGCCGCGTCCACATCCGCATGATCGACCGGCAGATTGAGCGCGCACCAGTCCTCCAGCGCCGCCGCCCAATCGCGGTGCCGCTCCTCGAAAAAAGGCCAGTTCAGATAGGACCGATCTGCCATCATCTTGTCTCCCAATACGCACGGGGGGTCCTCAGGGGGGAGCGTGCTCCCCCTGAGCGGGGGTGCGGGGGCCGGCCCCCCGCCGCGCCCTCAATTCCCCTCGAACACCGGCTTCTGTTTCGCCACAAAGGCATGATAGGCACGCGCGAAATCCTGCGTTTTCATGCAGATCGCTTGCGCCTGCGCCTCGGCCTCGATCGCCTGCTCAAGACCCATCGACCATTCGTGGTTGAGTTGCGTCTTCGTCATCATATGCGCGAAATTCGGTCCGGCCGCGATTTTCCGCGCCAGGTCCATCGCCGCCGCTTCCAGGGCGTCGGCCGCATGCAGCGCGTTCCAGAACCCCCAGGCATGGCCTTCCTCGGCGCCCATCGACCGCCCGGTATACAGCAGCTCGGCCGCGCGCCCCTGGCCGATGATGCGCGGCAGCATCGCGCAGGCGCCCATGTCGGCGCCGGCCAGCCCCACGCGGGTGAACAGAAAGGCGCATTTCGCCTCGGGTGTCGCCAGCCGCAGGTCCGAGGCCATCGCCAGAATCGCGCCCGCGCCCGCGCAGATGCCATCCACGGCGGCGATCACGGGTTTGCCGCAGGCAATGATCGCCTTGACCAGATCGCCGGTCATGCGGGTAAAGGCCAGCAGGTCGGGCATTTCCATCGCGACCAGCGGGCCGATGATCTCGTGCACGTCGCCGCCCGAACAGAAATTCCCCCCGTTCGAGGCCAGCACCACGACATCCACATCGGTTGCATAGACCAACGCGCGGAAGGTGTCGCGCAGTTCGGCATAGCTGTCAAAGGTCAGCGGGTTCTTGCGCTCGGGGCGGGTCAGCCGGATCGTGGCGATCCGGTCGGTGACCTGCCACGAGAAATGCTGGGGCTTCAGATCGGCAAGCTGGGTCATCGCAGGTCCTGTCATCTCTCGGTATCGGGAAGCGCGCGCATCAGGATACCGCGCAGTTGGTCCAGATCCTCGGCGGTGAGCCCGCCGAGAAGTGTGTCGAGTTTCGCTTCATGCCCCTTGGCCATCGCCTCGAAGGCGGTGATGCCGGCGTCGGTCAGGGCCACATGGATCGTGCGGCGGTCGCCGGGGGCCGGGGTGCGGGTGGCGAAGCCGTCCTTTTCCAGCCGGTCGACCACCGCCGTCGCATTCCCGTTCGACACGAGGAGCATCCGCGACAGTTCGGACATGGTGACATCCTCGCGCCGCCGGTAGAGCGCGGCCATGACGTCAAAGCGGGGCAGGGTCGTGTCATGTTCCGTGCGCAAGAAATCGCGCAGATCGCTTTCCACGCTGCGTGTCAGCCTGAGCAGCCGTATCCAGGTCTTCAGCCGGCGCTTGGACAGCGGGCGCGCGTCGGCGCCGGGGGCGGCGTGTCTCTGGGGCTGCGGCGTGGCGGGCATGGTCAGACTTCTCCTCCGGCGATGGCAAGGGCTTGACCATTGATGCCTTCGGCGCCCTCGGCGCACAACCACAAGGCCGCGGCGGTGACCTCGCGGGGCTGGATCAGGCGCTTTTGCGGGTTCGTCGCGGCCAGGGCGGCGCGGGCCTCGTCTTCGGATTTGCCGGTCTTTTCCATGATGTTCGCGACCGATCGGTCGGTCATCTCGGTATCCAGGAACCCCGGGCAGAGCGCGTTCGCGGTGACCGGGCCGCGCGCGACTTCCAGCGCCAGGCTGCGAATCATGCCCACCACGCCATGCTTGGCGGCCGCGTAGGGTGCGACATAGCCATATCCCTTGAGCCCGGCGGTCGAGGCCACGGCAATCAGCCGCCCCCAGCCGCTGAACTGCCTGAGCCCCTCGCGCAGGGTCAGGAAGGTGCCGGTCAGGTTCACCGCCAGCATCGCGTTCCAGTCGGCCAGCGTGGTTTTCGCCATCGGCGCCGAGGTCGAGGCGCCGGCATTGGCGATCACCACGTCGACCGGCCCCGCCTGGGCGAACAGCGTGGCCACCTGCGCCTCGTCGGTCACGTCGCAGGTCAGGGCCCGGGCACCCGGAAGGGCGGCGACTACCGTTTGCAAGGGGTCTATCCGGCGCCCGGCAATCACCACCTGGGCGCCGGCGGCATGAAAGCCGCGCGCCAGGTCGGCGCCGACACCCGTGCCGCCGCCGGTGATGAGAACCCGCTTGCCCGTCAGTGCCGTCATACGCGGATCGCCTCGGCCTGCCGCTCGGCCAGCCGGAACAGCAGGTCGCGTCCGCCCTTGTAGGGCGCGGGCCATTCGCTGGCCGTGTCGCCCTGGGCGACGGCGGCATGCAGCGTCCAGTAGGGATCGGCAAGATGCGCGCGCGCCAGGCACACCAGATCGGCGCGGCCGGCCATGAGGATACCGTTCACCTGGTCCCAGTCGCTGATGTTGCCGACGGTCATCGTGGGGATGCCGGCCTCGTTGCGGATGCGGTCGCTGAATGGCGTCTGGAACATCCGGCCGTAGATCGGCGCCTCGGCCGGGTCGGTCTGCCCCGACGACACGTCGATGATGTCCGCCCCAGCCGCATGGAAGGCGCGGGCGATCTCCACGGCCTCTTCCGGGGTGACGCCCCCGTCGATCCAGTCATGGGCCGAGATCCGCACCGCCATCGGCTTTTCCGCCGGCCAGGCCGCGCGCATCGCCTGGAACACTTCGAGCGGATAGCGCATCCGGTTGTCCAGGCTGCCGCCGTAGTCGTCCTCGCGCGTGTTGGTGACGGGCGAGATGAAGGTCGCCAGCAGATAGCCATGCGCGCCGTGCATCTCGATCATGTCGGCGCCCGCCCGGTCCGCCATCCGCGTCGCCGCCACGAAGTCGGCCTTGACGCGGTCCATGTCCTCGCGGGTCATGGCGCGCGGCGTCTGGCTGTCCTTGCGGTAGGGAATGGCCGACGCCGCGATCAGATCCCAGTTCCCCGAGGGCAGGGGGGTGTCGATCCCGCCATCCCAGGGCACGCAGGTCGATCCCTTGCGGCCCGCATGGCCGATCTGGATGCACAGCTTGGCCGAGGTCTCGGCGTGGATGAAATCGGCAAGCCGCTTCCAGCCCGCTTCATGCTCGGGGGCATAGAGGCCGGGGCACCCGGGCGTGATCCGACCATCGGCGGACACGCAGGTCATCTCGGTGTAGATCAGCGCCGCGCCGCCCTTGGCGCGTTCCGCGTAATGGGTGAAATGCCAGTCGCCGGGCACGCCATCCACGGCCTTGTATTGGGCCATGGGGGACATGACGATGCGGTTCTTCAGCGCCATGTCGCGCAGCTTGTAGGGTTGGAACATGGGCCGGCGCCCCTCGGTTCCACCCGCTTGGCGGGCAAACCAGGCTTCGGCGCCTTCCAGCCATTCGGGATCGCGCAGGCGCAGGTTCTCATGGCTGATGCGCTGCGAGCGGGTCAGCAGCGAATAGGCAAAGCGCGTCGGGTCCATGTCGAGGTAGCGTTCCACTTCCTCGAACCATTCCAGCGAGTTGCGGGCGGCCGATTGCAGGCGCAGCACTTCCAGCCGGCGTTCTTCCTGATAGCGGCGGAAGGCCTGTTCCATGGACGGTTCGGAATGCAGATAGTCAGCCAGAGCAATGGCGCTGTCGAACGCCAGCCGCGAGCCCGACCCGATCGAGAAATGGCCCGTCGCCGCCGAATCGCCGATCAGCACGACATTCTCGTGATACCATTTCTCGCAGATCACGCGCGGGAACTGCATCCAGACCGCCGACCCGCGCAGGTGCGCCGCATTCGACATCAGATCGTTGCCATCGAGGTGTTTCTCGAAGATCTTGCGGCAGGTTTCGACGATCTCCTCCTTCGTCATCCCCTCGAAGCCCCAGCGGTCCCAGGTGTCTGGCAGGCATTCGACGATGAAGGTCGCGGTGTCGGCGTCGAACTGGTAGACATGCGCCCAGACCCAGCCGTGTTCCGTCTTTTCAAAGATGAAGGTGAAGGCGTCGTCGAATTTCTGATGCGTGCCCAGCCAGATGAACTTGCATTTCCGCACGTCGATATCGGGCTTGAAGTCGCTCTCGTATTCCTTGCGGACCAGCGAATTGATGCCGTCCGCGCCGACCACCAGGTCATAGGACTTGCGATATTCCTCGGCCGACTTGAACTCGGTCTCGAAGCGCAGGTCGACGCCCAGTTCGCGCGCCCGGGCCTGCAGCAGGATCAGCATCTGCTTGCGCCCGATCCCGGCAAAGCCGTGCCCCCCCGAGACGATGCGCTGACCCTTGTGAATGGTCGCGATGTCGTCCCAATAGGCAAAGTGATCGCGGATCGCGTCGGTCGACTTGGGGTCGTTCTTCTGCATCCGCGATAGCGCGTCGTCGGACAGCACCACGCCCCAGCCAAAGGTGTCGTTGGCGCGGTTGCGCTCCAGCACCGTGACCTCGTGCGAGGGGTCGCGCAGTTTCATCGAGATCGCGAAATAGAGACCGGCGGGGCCGCCGCCGAGGCACAGAATCTTCATGGTCCACACTCCTCGTGTTGGGGGCAGCGTGGCATTTCGATTTTCAAATTTCAAGTTTAAAATTATCGCCCGACGACAGGACCGGCTCGGCGCCGGGTCAGCGCAGCGGGGGCAGGGTGCCCAGCACCACCGGCCCCATCCTCAGGTCGCCATCGACCACCGCCAGCGGCACCGCGATGGTCTGGCCGTCGTCGCCGGTGGCCATCCCCGCCAGCATGGCGGTCAGCGTGGTCTGGTTGTCGGGTGTCAGCAAACCCTGCGCCTGCGCCAGGTCCAGAAGCCGGCGCCAGCCCGTGACCGTCAGCGTCACATCGCCTGAAAGCCGCCCCGCGGAATCAGGGGTCAGGCGGCCGCTGGCGAGGATGTCCACCCCGTCCCAGGCGACGCGCGCGCCCGTCAGCGTCACGCGGGTCAGGCGTGGTTCGGGGCCGTCAAAGACATGGCGGTCCAGGGGACGGTCGAATTCGGCCTCGGCGTCCAGGCGCAGCTGGTCGAACCGGCGTGGCCACAGGCCCTGAGGATCGAGCCGGTCCATCATCGCGGTGTCGGGATAGACCGTCTCGGCCAGGGCGGCGACCTCGTGGATCGCGGGACCGATGCGGCGGCTGGCCAGACGCAGCGTGTCAAGGCGATTGTTCGCCGCGCCCGTCAGCAGGTCCAGCCCCTGACCCACCAGCGTCACCCGGTCGAGCGGCAGGTCCAGCGCCGCATCCATCACCACCGAGGCCCGCAGATCGTCGCTGTGCAGGCTGGCCTCGGTGCCATTCACGCGCAGCACCTGGTCATGGGCGAACACGGCGATCAGCCGGTTCGGTTGATAGGACAGCGCCAGGATCTGCACGAAGGGCGCCGACCAGGCCATCCCGTCCAGCGCGATGCGCGGCTGATCGAAGGTCACGTCGAACCGGTTGGGGAAGCCCTGGATGCTGTGCGACTCGGCGCTGACCTCGGGGACATGCGCCAGGCCGGCACGGATCGCCCGGTCCAGCGCCTGCTGTCCGATGACCCAGTATCCACACCACGCGCCCGTTGCCACAACGGCCAGCACGGTCAGAGCCTTGAGAGCGCGCATGCCCGACTCCGTTGTCTTTGTTTCCCGGGCTGTTTACATGCCCCTGTGGCGCGCGGCCAGTCCTGCCGTATGCCGAGATGCGGAGAACTGCCATGCAACCGCTTTGGGTCTTTGGCTATGGCTCGCTGGTGTGGAACCCCGGCTTTGCCTGGTCGTCGCGTCAGATCGCGCGGCTCGACGGGTTCCGGCGGTCCTTCTGCATGTTGTCGATCCACCATCGCGGGACCGAGGCGCAGCCAGGCCTGGTGCTGGCCCTCGACGCCGCCGAGGGGGCGGAATGCCACGGCGTCGCCTTTGAAATCGCTGCGGAAATCGCGGACGAGACGCTGGAATACCTGCGCGCGCGCGAGCTGATTTCGGCAGCGTATCTGGAGCAGGTGCGCCCGCTGACCCTGCAGGACGGGCGCGAGGTTCCGGCCGTGGTCTATGTGATCGACAGGGCGCATCCGCAGTATTGCGGCGGCATGGCGCTGGAAGATCAGGCGCAACGCATTGCCCGGGCCGTGGGCGGGCGCGGGCCGAACTGCGACTATCTGCACCAGACCGCCGCGCATCTGGCCGGGCTGGGTCTGCCCGATCCCGAACTGGAATGGCTGTCGGATCGCGTGAAGGTGTTGAAGGGTGTGTAGTTCCTAGTTGGCAAACGGGGCAGTTACCCCTAGATTTTGTGGTAGCAAGAACCGGGTGCGCGGATGGCGAAGCAGTTGAGAGCAGGCACGCTGGGGCCGATCGGTCGTGTCCAGTTCACGCCGCCGCTGCGCCAATTGACCCTGATGCTTCTGTCCCTGGCGCTGGTGGGGTCCGGCCTCGCGCTGGCCTATCCGCGCATCTCGGGGATCTTTCTGGCGAATATCTCGCTCAACGGGTTCATCGCGCTGATCTTCGTGATCGGCGTCCTGGCGACGTTCTGGCAGATCGCGCAATTGTTCAGTTCGGTGCGTTGGGTCGGCGGGTTTGTCGCGCAGACCCCCGGGCACCAGATCACCATCGCGCCGCGCCTTCTGGCGCCGCTGGCCTCGTTGCTCAGGGCGCATGGCACCAGCAGCCATATTTCGGCGACCTCGGCCCGGTCGATCCTGGAATCGGTCGGCACCCGCATCGAGGAAGAGCGCGATATCACGCGCTATCTGGTCAACCTTTTGATCTTGCTTGGCCTTCTGGGCACGTTCTACGGGCTTGCGACCTCGGTTCCGGCGGTGGTGGAAACCATCCGTTCGCTGGCGCCGCAAGAGGGGGAAAGCGCGCTCTCAGGGTTCGGTCGGCTGATGACCGGGCTCGAGGCGCAGATGGGCGGCATGGGCACCGCCTTCAGCTCGTCGTTGCTGGGGTTGGCGGGATCGCTGGTGGTCGGTCTGCTGGAACTGTTCGCCACGCAGGCGCAGAACCGCTTCTACCGCGAGCTCGAGGAATGGCTGTCGTCGATCACGCGCCTTGGCTCGGCCCTGGGCGATGGCGAGGGCGGCGGGAACATGGCGGCGATGGTCGAGGTTCTGGATACCCTGGCCGATCAGATGGTGGCCATGCAGGACATCCAGGCCCGGGCCGAGGCCGGCCGCGCCGAACGCGACGCCGCGCTGGCCGGCTTGGCCAATGCGATCGAGCGCCTGGCCCAGCAGACGCACAGCGCCGCCGGCGCCGAGGCTGCGCTGACGCGCCTGGCGGACGGGCAGGACCGCCTGATCGCCCTGCTTTCCGGCGATGATGTCGAACCCCATGTCGAGGCCGAAACCCGATTGCGCCTGCGGTCGATGGATGTGCAACTCGTGCGCATCCTCGAGGAGCTGTCCGCGGGCCGTCACGAGGCCATGGCCGATTTGCGCGGCGATCTGGCGACGCTGACGCAGGCGGTGCGACACCTGAACCGGCAGCCCCCGCCCGCGCTGGGCCCCGAGGACGGCTACTGATGGGGCTCTCGCGGCGCGGCGGCAACCGGTTCTCGGCCTCGATCTGGCCGGGTTTCGTCGATGCGATGTCGGCCCTGCTTCTGGTGCTGATGTTCGTGTTGTCGATCTTCATGATCGTGCAATCGGTTCTGCGGGAACAGATCACCACGCAGGACCACGAGCTTGAGGGCCTGACACAGCAGGTTGCCAGCCTGACCGATGCGCTGGGCCTGTCGCGCGGGCGGGTGACGGCGCTGGAAGGGCAGGTCACGGGGCTGAACGCCGATCTGGATGCCCTGCGCGCAACCAGCCGCCAGCAAGAGGCGGCCATCGCTGCGCTGGGCCGCGATCTGGCCGCGCGCAATGCCGATCTTCAGGACGCGAGGACGCGCATCACCTCGTTCGAGGCCCAGGTCGCCGCACTGATTGCCGAACGCACCGATCTGGGGGCCCGGCTGGCCGATACCGAGGCCCGCCGCGATGCGCTTCTCAGCGAGACCGAGGCGCTGAATGCCGCGCTTGCCCAGGCCCGCGACGAGATCGACGCCCAGACCGAGGCCGCGCGCCTGGCCGCCGCAGAGCGCGAGGCCGTCGATGCCGCGCTGGCCGAGATGCGGTCCCGCGCCCAGACTGCCGAAGCCTCGCTCAGCGAGATGCTGACGCGGTTGAGCGATACCACCCAGGCGCGCGACGCGGCGCAGGCGGCGGTGGCGCAGACGCGGCAGGCGCTGGACCAGCTGCGCGCGGACAACCTGACGACCCGTCAGCGGCTGGCGGAAACCGAGGCCGCGCGCGACGCCGCGCTGGCCGATCTTGCCACACAGACCGCGGCGCAGCAGGCCCGCATCGCGGAATTGAACGCGCAACTGTCGGACAGCGATCTGGCCCGCCAGCAGGCCCTGGCCCGGCTGGCCGATCTGGACGAACAGTCCCGCGCCCGGATCGCCGCGCTGGAGCGGTCGCTTTCCAGCGCCGAGGTGGCGCGGCAACAGGCGCTGGCCGAACTGGCGGCGCTGGACGACAACACGCGCGCCCGCATCGCCGATCTCGAGTCCCAGCTCAGCGATGCGCAGATCGCCCGGCAGCAGGCGCTGGCGGATCTGGCCGCGCTGGATGACCAGACTCGCGCGCGCATTGCGGACCTGCAAAGCCGGTTGTCCGATTCCGAGATCGCGCGACAGCAGAGCCTTGCGCAACTGGCGACACTGGATGAGCAGACGCGCGCGCGCATCGCCGACCTGCAGGCGCAACTGACCGACGAACAGGCGGCGCGACAGCAGGCGCTGGCGCAACTGGCGGCGCTGGATGACGCCACGCGCGCGCGGATGGCCGATCTGGAATCGCGGCTGACCGATGAACAGGCGGCACGGCAGCAGGCGCTGGCACAGCTGGCGGCGCTGGACGATACGACACGGGCGCGGATCGCAGAGCTGGAAGGACAGCTCAGCGATGAGCAGGCCGCGCGTCAGGCCCTGCTGGCGCAGGCAACCCGACTGGACGGATCGCTTACGGAAACCGAACGTCAGCGCCTGGCCGAGGCGGCCGCGGCCGAGGCCTTGCGTCAGCGTCTGGCCGGGATGGAGACCTCGCTCGATGCGGCGGAACGCGAGCGCCTGGCGCAGGCCGCCGCGGCGCAGGCGCTGCGCGAGCGGTTGCAGAATTCCGAGGCCGAGCTGACCGCAATGACGCTGGCGCTGGAGGCGCAGCGCGCCCGGGCCGAAGAGACCCTGACGCTGTTGGCGGCCGCACAGGCCGCGCGCGACGATGCGCAGGGCCAGGCGGATCGCGAGGCGACGGAATCCGAGACCCGCCGCGCCCTGTTGCAGATCGCGCAACAGCAATTGTCCGATGCGCAGGCGGCATCGACCGAGGATCAGCGCCGCCTGGCCCTGTTGAACGAGCAGGTCGCGCAGTTGCAGCGGCAGGTCGCCGGGTTGCAGGACCTGCTGGGCGAATCGCGCACCCGCGAGGCCGAGGCGAACACCCAGATCGAATCCCTGGGGTCCGACCTGAACGCCGCGCTGGCGCGCGTCGCGGCCGAGGAGCGCCGTCGCGCCGAACTCGAGGAAGCGGAACGCCGGAGGCTCGAGGCGCAAACCGAGCAACTGGCGCGCTATCGGTCGGAATTCTTCGGCCAGATGCGCGAGATCCTGTCGGGCCGCGACGGGGTGCAGGTCGTGGGCGACCGGTTCGTATTTTCCTCGGAGGTCCTGTTCGAGCCGGGATCGGCCGATCTTTCGCCCGCTGGACAGGCGCAGATCCGCAGCATCGGTGCGGCCCTGCTGGAGATCGCGCAGGAAATCCCGCCGGCGATCGACTGGATCCTGCGGGTGGACGGCCATACCGACGACGCGCCGATCCGTCCCGGCGGGCGCTATGCCTCGAACTGGGAACTCAGTCAGGCGCGGGCGCTGTCGGTGGTGTTGTTCCTGATCAACGACCTGGGCTTTCCGCCGGAACGGCTGGCGGCGACCGGGTTCGGGGAATACCGGCCCGTGGTGCCGGGGTCCTCGCCGCAGGCCCGCGCGCAGAACCGGCGGATCGAGTTGAAGCTGACCGAGCGATAGGCAAGGGGGGCCTTGCCCCCCTCGGCCTGACGGCCTCACCCCCCAGGATATTTGCGGCACAAAGATGGGGGGCGCGGCGCGGTCGGGGTGCGGACAATTTTACGAAAACCGTCCGGGTTCCGGAGGCGGCGTTCAGAAGGCCTCGGGCCGGGCCTCGTGCGCCATATGGTCGAGGACCGCGTTCACGAATTTGGATTCGCGCCCTTCGGGGAAGAAGGCCTGCGCGAGTTGCACATATTCGGTGATGATCACCCGCGGCGGCGTCCTGGTTTCCACCAGTTCCGCCCCGGCGGCGCGGAACAGCGCGCGCAGCGTCGGGTCGATCCGGGCGATCGGCCATTTCACCACAAGGGCGCGGTCGGTCATCTGGTCGATCCTGGCCTGCTGATCGACCGCCATGTCCACCAGCGTGCGGAACAGGTCCAGGTCGGCCTCGACCCAGGTTTCCTCGTCGCCCTCGGCGCCGATGCGATAGGTTTCGAATTCGGTGCGAACCCGGTCCACGGTCTGGCCCGAGCTTTCCATCTGGAACAGCGCCTGAACCGCATAGAAACGTGCGGCCGAGCGCAGGGCGCGTTTGGCGTCGGTGCTGGCGCTCATGCGCGGTCGCCCCCCTGGGCAAGCTGGATCGTTTCGTCCGAGGCCGGGCGGAACCCCACGTTGCCGCGTGACCCGCCCCAGCGCCGCTGCAGGGCGATGAGATGCAGGGCCGCCGCCGCCGCGCCGCCGCCCTTGTTCTGATCGGCGGGATCGGCGCGGACGGCTGCCTGGTCGTAGGTTTCGACCGTCAGGATGCCATTGCCGAGGCAGGCCCCCTGCAGGCCGAGAAGTGTCAGCCCGCGCGAGCTGTCGTTGCACACGGTATCGTAATGCGTGGTCTCGCCCCGGATCACGCAGCCCAAGGCCACGAAGCCGTCGAAATTGGCCATGCGCCAGGCCTGACCGATGGCGGCCGGCACTTCCAGCGCGCCCGGAACCTCGATCAGGTCCCAGGTGGCGCCGGCCTGGTCCAGCGTCGCCTTGGCGCCGGCGATCAGGTTGTCGGCGATGTCGCGGTAATAGGGCGCGACGACGATCAGCACCTTGACGGGTTTGTCGAAGGTGGGCAGCGGCAGGGAATAATGGCTGGCTCCGGCCATGGGCTCACTCCTTGGGGATGGGGCGGGTGCCCGCGATGGCCAGCCCGTAGGCATCGAGTCCGACGACGCGCGGGGTGGGCGAATTCGTCACCAGCGTGATCCGGTTCAGACCCAGCGCCGCAAGGATCTGGGCCCCCAGGCCATACTGGCGCAGGATCCGGGGCGCGCCGTGTTCGTCGAGGTCGAGTTTCATCTGCGTGTCGCGCAGCAGGACGACGACGCCGCGGCCTTCGGTTGCGATCAGGCGCATCGCGCCCTTGAGGTCGCCCGCGTGGCCCGCACCGATGCCCAGAACGTCCTCGAGCGGGTTCATCGCGTGCATCCGCACCAGCACCGGCGCATCGGTGGTCAGGTCGCCCATCGACAGCACGATGTGTTCGGCGCCCTGGGTCTGGTCGGTGAAGATCCGCATGGACCATTCCCCGCCATGCACCGAGGTGACCGCCCGCTGGGCGCTTTCGCGCACCAGGTTGTCATGGCGGCGGCGGTAGGCGATCAGGTCGCTGATCGTGCCGATCTTGAGGTTGTGCTTTTGCGCGAAGGCCACCAGATCGGGCAGGCGCGCCATGTCGCCGTCGTCCTTCATGATCTCGCAGATCACGCCCGAGGGGTTGAGGCCGGCCAGGCGCGAGATGTCCACGGCGGCCTCGGTATGGCCGGCGCGGACCAGAACGCCCCCCTCGCGGGCGCGCAGCGGAAAGATGTGGCCGGGGGTCGCGATGTCGGCGCCGGTCTTGGACGGATCGATGGCCACCGCCACCGTGCGCGCGCGATCATACGCCGAGATGCCGGTGGTCACGCCTTCGCGCGCCTCGATCGACACGGTGAACGCGGTTTCATGGCGCGAGGCGTTGTTGGTGGACATCAGCGGCAGGCCCAGCGCATCGATCCGGTGGCCCGGCAAGGACAGGCAGATCAGCCCGCGCCCATGGGTCGCCATGAAGTTGATCGCCTCGGGCGTGGCCATCTGCGCAGGGATCACCAGATCGCCCTCGTTCTCGCGGTCCTCGTGGTCCACCAGAACGAACATGCGACCATTGCGCGCCTCGTCGATGATCTCTTCGATCGACGAGATCGCGTCGCGCCAGTTCTCTTCGACCGGGCCGGGCTTTTCGTAATCCATGGCGGACTCCTGTTCCTCTGGGGGTGCAGATAGCGCAAGGCAGGCGCCTGTAAAAGGGGGAGGGGGGAGCAATCCGGCGATAGCCCCCCGCGCTGGCGCCGTGCTGACGATGCGCTGGCGATGCGCGGAACGCCGCCGGTTGCGGGGCGCGGGCTGCTGGACAGGTCGGCGCAACCATGCGACACACCCCGCAGACGTTCCTACATCTCATTGAGACGACACGACTTTCATGCAGACCTGGACCATCGCCGCCTATCATCTGTGCACCTACACATGGGCCCTGGCCTATGCGGCGATCATCTATCGGGGGTTCAAGGATCGGACCTATGGCATGCCGATCGTCGCGCTGGCGCTGAATCTGGCGTGGGAGCTGGTCTTTGCCCTGGCCATTCCGCCCTATGGCAGCGCGGATGCCACGCTGATCCCCTATGGCGGGCTCAAGGCGCAGGTGATCTTCCTGATCTGGGCAACGCTGGACGGGGTCATCCTGTATACCTATTTCCGGTTTGGTTACAAGGAGTTCGCGCGGATCTACGGGCTGAGCCGCGCCCAGTGGCTGACCTTCACGGCGGGGTTGCTGATCTTTTCCGGGGCGCTGATGTATACGGGCGGAACCTTTTTCCGGCAGTTCGCCGTCTACTTCAACAACGACCAGATCGAGGCCGCCAAGCTGATCGCCTTTGGCCAGAACGCGATCATGTCCATATCCTTTCTGGCCATGTTCTTTCTGCGGGGCAGCACGGACGGCCAGAGCTTCACGATCGCCTGGGCGAAATGGATCGGCACCTCGGTCACGGGCGGGGTGATCTATCTGGTCACGCGCGGGACCGAGGGGGCATTCGTCGCGACCTTCATCGTGACCGTGTTCGTCTGTGATCTGGTCTACATGGGGCTGATCTACCGCGCCCTCAGGCGGCAGGGGCTGAATCCCTGGACGCGTTTCTAGCGGGGGCGCGATCGGCGCGGATCGGATCGGCCAGCAGCCGCAACCCGTTCATCACCACCAGCAACGTGCCGCCTTCGTGTCCCAGAACGGCCAGCGGCAGGGGCAATTCCCAGACCAGCCCGGCGGTGACCAGAACGACCATCGCACCCAGGGCAAAGACCAGATTCTGGCGGATCACCCGCGCCGTCCGGCGGGCAAGACGATGCGCGGCGGCAAGGCGTGTCATGTCTTCGGACAGCAGGGCGACATCGGCCGCCTGAAGCGCCACCTCGGACCCGGCCGCGCCCATCGCGATCCCCACATCCGCCCGTGCCAGCGCGGCGGCGTCGTTCACGCCGTCACCGACAAAGGCGACCTTGCCGTCCTCGGCCAGGGCGGCGACCAGCGTGACCTTGTCGCCCGGCAGCAGATCGGCGTGGATCTCGTCGCTGTCGAGGCCCAGTTCGGACCCGATCCGCAGCGCCACGGCCCGGCGGTCGCCGGTCATCATGGCCCGCCGCCCGATCCCCGAGGCCCGCAGCGCCGCCAATCCCGCGCGCGCGCTGTCGCGCGGGCGATCCGCCACCGTCGCCGCCCCCAGCAACCGGTCGCCGCGTCCCAGCAGCACCAGCGTTTGCGCCCCGTCGGCCAGTGCGGGCAGGGCGCCGATGTCGACGCCCTGGCGGCTGGCCATGCGCAGGTTGCCAGCCCAGAGAGCGCCCTGCGCGTCCTGGCCCTCGATCCCTTCGCTGGGGGTTGCGTGTACCTCGGCCACGGGTTCGGGCGTCAATCCGCGGCGGTGGGCCTCGGCCCGCACGGCCAGGCCGATCGGGTGTTCCGAGTGGGCCTCGATCCCGGCCAGTTGGCGCAGCATGGCGTCCAGGTCGCCGTCCGGCGCCCAGAGATCGGTCACTTCGGCCTTTCCGGTGGTCAGCGTTCCGGTCTTGTCAAAGGCGAAGGCGCGCACCTCGGCCAGGGTTTCCAGCGCCGCGCCGCCCTTGAACAGCACGCCGCCCCGGGCCGCGGCACTGAGCGCCGACAGGATCGCCGCCGGAACCGAGATGACCACTGCGCAGGGGCTGGCCGCGACCAGGAGCGTCGCGGCGCGATACAGCGCATCGTTCCAGCCCCAGCCCAACAGCAGGAAGGCCCCCAGGGCCAGCAGCGCGCCGACCAGAACCACCAGCGTGTAGCGTTGTCCGAACCAGTCGCTGAAGCGTTCGGACGGGGCCTTGGCGGCCTGTGCCTCGGTCACCAGGGCAATCATGCGCGCAACCGTCGACTCGGCCGTGCCGCGCGTCACCGTGACACGCAACACGCCGTTCAGATTGACCGTGGCCTCGAACACCGGCGCGCCGGGCGCCTTGTGCACCGGCATCGATTCGCCGGTGATCGTGCTTTCATCGAGCGATCCGTCGCCATCCGCGATCACGCCGTCCACCGGCACCCGCGCGCCGGGGCGCAGCACCACCGTGTCGCCCGCGACCAGGTGCGCGACCGGCACCTCGACGATGCCGTCCGGCGTCACCAGAAAGGCGGTTTCCGGGCGCAGGGCCATCAGGGCCTCGACCGCGCGGCGCGCGCGGCCCATGGCGCGCTCCTCCAGCGTGTTCGAGATCGAGAACAGTGCCAGCAGCACGGCGCCTTCCAGCGCGGCGCCGACCGCCAGCGCGGCCAACGCCGCGGTGACCATCAGCAGATCGATGTCCAGCACGCGCGCGGTTCTGAATTCCCGCAACGCCGTCAGGGCTGCCGGCACACCGCCCGCCAGATAGGCCAGCGCCAGGCCGGGGGCCTCGACCGCCGCGCTGTCGAACCCCCATCGCCCCAGGGCCGCCAGGCCGAGGCCGGCCACCGTCGCCACGCTCAGCGCGAGGCCAAGGTCAGTGCGCATTCCTGTCTCCGCTTGCCGAATCGCCAGCCGGGTATCCGCCAACGGCGGCGCATCGGTTCATAGCGGACGGTCGATGCTGTCATACACCGCCTGCAGGTCCTGAAGGCGCCTGGCATAGGACTCGCGGATGCAGGCGACATCCGCGCCGCAGGCCATGCGGCTTTGCAGCCAGGCGCGCTGATCGTCCATGATCGCGCCGCGCCGCCCCATGCCGAACAGGCCCGTCAGCAGGTTCAGCGTGGTCACCATCTGCACATCGGCATCGTTGAGGTCGCGGTTGTTGCAGATGGCCAGCTCATTGGGGGTGAGGGTGGGCAGGGTGCAGTCGAAACTGGCCGCGGCGGCGGTCAGCGGGGACAGGGCGATGACCACGGACAGGCAGAGGGCTAGGCGCATGGGCAGGACTCCGGCAAGGTTCAGGCGGCGCAAGGTTCTGGTGAGGCAAGGTTCGCGCAGCGGGGGGCTTGCAGCAGTCTACACCCCCCGCCGCGCCCTGTGAACGGCCAGGGCCGCCGGCTCAGGGCGTTTCGCGCGCGGCCTTCATCCGGGCCTTCAGATCGGCTTCCCATCCCCCCATGTTGTCACGCAACATGCGGGAATAGACGCTGGTGTCGGCGTGGGGATCGTCGCTTTCCAGAAAGGCCCGGGCCGATTCCACCATGGTCTTGCGGTCGAATTCCTCGAAGATGCCGATCATCCTCTCGGCCTGGGGGCGGGGATGGCCGATGGCCTCGAACACCGAGCGGGCGGCACGGATCGAACTGTCATAGGTTTCGCGGATGATGTCGCGGCAGCCCGTCGCCCAGAGCTCGTAGACGTGCCAGCGGTCGATGGCCCGGGCGATGACATGCACCTTGGGATAATGCTCGTGGACATAGCGCGACAGATCCGTCGCGGCATCCTTGTTGTCGATCGCGATCACGAGGACCCGGGCCTCGGCGATACCGGCGGCCTGCAACAGATCGGGGCGCGTCGCGTCGCCGTAATAGGCGCTCAGCCCGAACCGGCGCAGCATGGCCAGCTGGTCCTGGCTGTAATCCACCACCGTGGTGCGGTAATCGGCGGCCTGGAGCGCGCGATTGACGATGCCGCCGAACCGCCCATGCCCGGCAATGATGATCGTCGACTCGGCGCTGATCGCGTCGGCCTCTCTCTCTTGCTGGCGGGAATAGCGCGGCGCGATCAGCTTGTCATAGAGAATGAACAGCACCGGCGTCAGCAGCATCGACAGCGCGACGATCAGCGACATCAGATGTGCCGTCGCCGTCGGGATGACCGCGTTCGAGACGGTGAAGGACACCAGGACAAAGCCGAACTCGCCCGCCTGCGCCAGCCCCAGCGCAAACAGCCACTTGTCCCCGCCGGTCAGCCTGAAAACCCGGCCCACGACCAGCATCACCGCGGCTTTCAGCGCGATCAGCCCCAGCGTCAGCCCGACGATCAGCGCCAGATTCGCACCCAGCAGGCCAAAGTCGATGCTGGCGCCGACGGTGATGAAGAACACCCCCAGGAAGATGCCCTTGAACGGGCCGATGTCGCTTTCCAGCTCGTGCCGGTATTCGCTGTTGGCCATGACCACCCCCGCCAGGAAGGTGCCCAGGGCCGGCGACAGGCCGACCATGGTCATCAGCAGGGCGATGGCGATGACCATCATCAGGGCCGTGCTGACAAACAGCTCGCGCAGGTTCGCGCGCGCGACATAGCGAAAGATCGGCCCTGTCAGATAGCGCCCGGCGGCGATCACGGCGGCAATCGCCACCAGCGTTACCACCGCCGCCTGCCAGCCCGGCAGACCGTCGACCATGTTCAGGTTCATGCCGCCCGTCGCGTGGTCGCCGCCGGCCGTGTCGCCGTGATGCAGTGCCGCCGTCAGCTCGGGCAGGGCCAGCAGCGGGATCAGCGCCAGCATCGGGATCACCGCGATGTCCTGAAACAGCAGAACCGAGAAGCTGGCCTGACCGCCATCGCTGCGCATCAGCCCCTTTTCGTTCAGTGTCTGGGTGACAATCGCGGTCGAGGACATGGCGAACACCAGGCCGATCGCCAGCGCCACGGTCCACGGCTGACCCAGCAGCATCGCGACCGCCATCACCGCCAGCGCCGTCACGCCGACCTGCAATCCCCCCATCACGAAGATCCGGGCGCGCATCGCCCACAGCACCTTGGGCTGCATTTCCAGTCCGATCAGGAACAGCATCATGACGACGCCGAATTCGGTGAAATGCTGCAAGGCGGCCACATCGACGCCGGCCCCGTGCAGAACCGGGCCGATCGCGATCCCGGCAAGCAGGTAGCCCAGCACCGAGCCCAGCCCGAAGCGCGAGGCCAGCGGCACCGCGATCATCCCGGCCAGGAAGATCGTGAAGACAATGAACATGAACTCGGCTGTCATGGGGCGCTGAACCTCGTGTTGTGATCGTCAGGGTTACCGTGCCGTCGGCCTGGCGTCCATCGTTGCGACAGGTCACGCCATCGGGTCCAGACCCAGCGCCTGCGCGGCCTGCCGCAGGGTGTCGGTCAGCAGCGCATGGCTTTGCGACGGCGGGTGCGTATCGGGGACCAGCAGACTGATGGTGCGCCGGGCGTCGGCCATCCGCAGCGGCCGCAGGATCACCTCCTCGCGGTGGCGGGCCTGCCGGCGCGCGAACAGGTCGGGAATGACGGCAACGCCGGCGCCGGTCGCGGCCATCAGCAGGATGGAATCAAGGCTGGTCCCCTCGTAATCGTTCGATACGATCGCCCCGGCTTCGCCCGCCAGCGCATAGACGATCCGGGACAGCCGGTGCCCGGTGTCCAGTGTGAGCAGCCGCAGGTGCGCAAGATCCGCCGCCTGGACCGAGTCGCGGGACCTGAGCGGATGATCGACGGCCACCGCGACCCACAGGGGCTCACTGAACAGCGGCCGCTGCCAGGTGTTCGGATGGTCCTCGGGTGTCGAGATGATGGCGTCGAACCGTCCGCTGCGCAGCCCCTCGTCGAGGTCGCGCGTGTTTTCCTCGCGCACGATCACGCGCAGCGCGGGCTGCGACCGATGCAGTTCGCGCATGACCTGCGGCAGAAGATAGGGGCCGATCGAAGGTAGCACCCCCAACCGCAGCCTGCCGTCGAACGGAAGCGTTGTGGTCATCGCGCCGCGCAGGTTTTCCACCTCGGCCAGAATGCGGCGCGCGCGGGTGACGAATTCCTGGCCCTTGGCCGTCGCGCTGACGCCGCTGCGACCCCGGGTGAACAGACGGATGCCCAGCTCGGCCTCGACCGTCGCCACCTGCGCCGAAAGGCTGGGCTGGCTGACATTCAACACCTCGGCCGCCAGACCGAAGCTGCCCAGCTGGTGGATGGTGACGATGTATTCGAGCTGCCGCAGGGTGGGGCGCATGGATAGCTTCATCCTATGGAATGACCTGGTGGTTTGTATTAAAACTATACAAAGGGATCTGGCAATTGGTGGGCATTCAAATCAGGAGGCCCGCAATGCCCGCATTTCTCGATCCGCTGATCGGCAACCTGATGGTGCCGACCATCCTGTTCTTCGTTCTGGGGTTGATCGCGGCCCTGGTCCGCAGCGACCTGGCCATCCCCGAGGGCGCAGCGAAGTTCCTGTCGCTCTACCTGCTGTTGGCGATCGGCTTCAAAGGTGGCCACAGCCTCGCGGCGCACGGGCTGGGCGCGCAGGTCTTTGCCGCTGTCGGCGCCGGTCTGGTGCTGTCCTTCGGACTGCCGATCCTGGCCTTCGGGTTGCTGCGCGTGATGACGCGGCTCGATCACATGAATGCGGCTGCGGTTGCCGGGCACTACGGGTCGATCTCCATCGTCACGTTTGTCGCGGCGGTCAGCCTGCTGGACCTGACCGGCATCGCGCATGACGGCTACATGGTGGCCGTCGCCGCGGCGATGGAGGTTCCGGCAATTCTGTCCGCGCTGTGGATCGCGTCGCGCGGGCGGGACCGGGCCGCTGCCGGGGGGCATGTTTCCGCGCGCGAGTTGTTTGCCAATGGCTCGATCGTCCTGCTGACCGGCGCCTTTTTCATCGGCGCCGTGACGCAAGAACGCGGGATGGACATGGTCGCCCCCTTCATCGTCACCCCGTTCACCGGCATCCTGTGCCTGTTCCTTCTGGACATGGGGCTCAACGCCGGACGCAGCCTGATGCGCAACCGGCATCTGCTGGGCGCGGGATTGCTGGGGTTCGGCCTGGTGATGCCGCTGCTCGGGGCGCTGATCGCCTGGGGTCTGGGGCAGGCGGTCGGGCTGGATGTCGGCAGTCTGTTCCTGTTGATGGTTCTGGCCGCATCGGCTTCGTATATCGCCGTTCCTGCCGCGATGCGCATCGCGCTGCCCCAGGCCGAGGCCGGCGTCTATCTGACCCTGTCGCTGGGAGTGACGTTTCCGTTCAACGTGGCGCTGGGACTGCCGCTGTATCTGCTGATCGCCGGTTCCGCGGGCTGATCGCCCGGTTCCCTGCAGGGCGTCGCCCGGGCGTACGCCCCGCCTCTGGCGCGGTTCCGGCCAAGGCGTCGCGCGCGAAACAACCAACAGGAAAAGGGCGATTCGACCCGGTTTTCCACAGGAAAAATCCCTTTACAGGGTTTCGCTGATCGTCCACCATATCTAGTAAGGGATGCAAGATATTGACGCACTCTTCGCCGGAACCCACAGCCATAGTGGGGCGGCACCCGTTGAGGCTCGAACAGAGAAAGCCGGGATATGCCCCTCGCCGAGGACCACCTGCTGACTGCCGAGATCCACCCGATCGACATTGTCGAAACGCTGGCCGAGTATCGCGCCTGGGAATTCGACCGCGTCGCGGATGACCAGATCGCCATGGCGGTCGAAGGGCAATGGCGCAGTTATTCGCTGACGCTGGCGTGGTCGGGCGCGGACGAGACCCTGCGCCTGATCTGCACCTATGACATGGAGCCTCCGGCCGACCGCATGGCCGAAGTCTATGAGATTCTCAATCTCGCCAACGATCTGGTATGGTCGGGCGGGTTCACATATTGGGCGCAGCAGAACCTGATGGTCTGGCGTTACGGATTGTTGCTGAGCGGCGGCCAGATTGCCGCGCCCGAGCAGATCGACCAGATGATCCAGGCCGCCGTCTCGGCCTGCGAACGCTTCTATCCGGCCTTTCAACTGGTCGCCTGGGCCGATCGCGCCCCGGACGAGGCCCTGAAACTGGCCATTGCCCAGGCCTACGGCCGCGCCTGATCCTTGTCGGACGCGGGCCCGGGGTCGGGTGTCAGCGCCCCGGGGTCAAAGGGCAGGTCGGCGCGCTCGCGCTCGGACATGCGGGCGATGTCGGGATGGGACAGGGGGTCGCGCCACCAGCAAAGGCAGCGGATCGGAACGGTTCGCATGGGGTTCTCCTTTTCTGCAGGATCGCGCAATTGCACCCCTTTGAAAATTGACCTCTCAAGCGCCAGGCTTTAGAAAACCTGAATGCGACACCTGAATGCCCTGCCGCTGTCGGCGCTGCGCGTGATCGAGGCGGCGGCCCGTCTCGGCAGCCTGGCCGCCGCCGCCGAGGAAATGGGCGTGACGACCGGCGCCCTTTCGCAGCGTCTGCGCAAGGCCGAGGAGGCGCTGGGCCGCCCGTTGTTCCTGCGCCGCCCCGACGGCCTGATCCCGACCGACGGACTCGCCGCGCTGATGCCCCGCCTGACGCACCACATGGCCGGTCTCGATGC
Source organism: Rhodobacter sp. (assembly GCA_020637555.1). Classification (GTDB taxonomy): domain Bacteria; phylum Pseudomonadota; class Alphaproteobacteria; order Rhodobacterales; family Rhodobacteraceae; genus Pararhodobacter. The sequence goes on from JACKKF010000005.1 coordinate 177,572, forward strand.
CGCGACCGGCGCGCTGCTGGGGCGCGAGGGCAATGTCCTGACCCTGAGCGTGGCGCCGCTCCTTGCCTCGCGCTGGCTGATCTGGCGGCTGCATCGCTTCACCGATGCCAACCCGGACATCGCGCTTCGGCTCGATCCCGTGTCGCGCATGGTGGATCTGGATGCGGCCGGCGTGGATGCGGGCCTGCGGGTGGCGCGAAACCCCGGCGCCGGCGTCGATGCGCTCAAGCTTCTGGATCAACGGGTCTTTCCGGTCTGTTCCGCCGCTTTGGCCGCCGAAATCCACGATGCGACCGACCTGTTTCACCACCCTGTCATCCGCGAAAGCGACGCCCTGGCCGGATGGAAGGAATGGCTGGGCGCGCAGGGTCTGTCCTGTCAGGGGCTGCGCCCCGGGCCGACCTATCGCGATGGCGCGATCTGTCTGGACGCGGCGATGATGGGGCAGGGTGTCTTCATGGCATGGGAGGCGCTGGCCGCCGATGCCGTCGTGCGGGGAACCGTGGTCGCGCCGCTGCCGCAGCGGGTGCCCACGGGCCTGGCCTATTGGTTCGTGACCACGCGGCTCTCGGCGCGCAAACCGGCCGTCCGGGTGTTTCGGGACTGGCTGGTCGGGGAAATGGACGCCTCGCGCGCCACCTGGGCAGGCTGACCCTTCCGTTCGCCCCGGGCCCCCGTTAGGCTGCGCTGAAACGGCTGGGGGAGGCATCATGGACATGCGCGATATTGCGGACCGGGGGCTGGTGCTGCTGGGCTGCGGCAAGATGGGTTCGGCGCTGCTCGAGGGGTGGCTGAAGACCGGGCTGCCGGCTGCGGCGGTGCATGTGATCGAGCCGAATCCCTCGGACTGGCTGCAGGCAACCGGCGTGCATCTGAACACCCCGCTGCCGCCAGCGCCCGCGATGGCGTTGCTGGCGGTGAAACCGCAGATGATGGGCGCGGCGCTGCCCGGGCTTCAGGCCCTGGGGGGCGGGGGCACGGTCTTCGTGTCCATTGCCGCCGGAACCTCGCTGAAAACGATCGAGGACACGCTGGGCGCGGGCACGCCCGTGGTGCGTGTCATGCCCAACACGCCAGCCGCCGTGGGGCGTGGCATCTCGGCCCTGATCGGCAATGACGCGGTCAGCGCACCGGCGCTGGCGCTGGCCGAACAGCTCATGGCCGCCGTGGGCGAGACGGTCCGATTGCAGGACGAATCGCAGATGGACGCGGTGACGGCCGTTTCGGGATCGGGCCCGGCCTATGTCTTTCACCTGATCGAGGCGCTCGCAGCCGCCGGGGTGGCGCAGGGCCTGCCGACCGACATGGCGATGCGTCTTGCCCGCGCGACGGTCTGCGGGGCCGGCGAACTGGCGCATCAATCGGCCGAAAGCGCCGCCCAGCTCAGGATCAACGTGACCTCGCCGGGGGGCACGACCGCCGCCGCGCTGGCGGTGCTGATGAACGAGACGGACGGCTTTCCCCCCCTTCTGGCCCGTGCCGTCCAGGCCGCGGCCGACCGCTCGCGCGAGTTGGGCCAATGATCGACTTCGAGGATTTTCTGAAGGTGGACATCCGCGTCGGGACCGTCCTCGCGGTCGAGGATTTCCCCCAGGCCCGCAAACCGGCGTGGAAGCTGACCGTCGATTTCGGGGCCGAGATCGGCGTGAAACGCTCGTCCGCGCAGATCACCACGCATTACGGCAAGGAGGACCTGGTCGGTCGTCAGGTGCTGGCGGTGGTCAATTTTCCGCCGCGCCAGATCGGCCCCTTCATGTCCGAGGTTCTGGTTCTGGGCCTGCATGACGACGCGAATGCGGTGGTGGTGATCGGCCCCGAGCGCGCCGTGCCGAACGGGGCGAGGCTGTGCTGATGCGCCTGTTCGTCTCGCGCCCCTTGCCCGACGCGGTGATCGCCGCCGCGCGCGCGGAATTCGACGTGACGGTGCGCGCCTCGAACGCCCCGATGACGCCAGACGAGATGATCGCCGCCCTGTCCGGGTTCGACGTGGTTCTGCCGACCCTGGGCGACCGGTTCCAGGCGCCGATCTTCGACGCCTGCGTGCCGCGCGCCCGGCTGCTGGCCAATTTCGGCGTGGGGTTCAACCATATCGACGTTGGCGCGGCCCGCGCGGCGGGGCTTCAGGTCACAAACACCCCGGGGGCGGTGACGGATGCAACCGCCGACATCGCGCTGACCCTCATGCTGATGAGCGCGCGCCGCGCCGCCGAGGGCGAGCGCCTCGTGCGGTCGGGCCGATGGGAGGGCTGGCATCCCACCCAGATGCTGGGGCTGCATCTGACGGGCAAGACCCTGGGCATCGTCGGCATGGGGCGTATCGGGCAGGCCATCGCCAGGCGCGCGCATTTCGGTTTCGACATGCGGATCCTCTATCACACCCGCAGCCCGCGCGATCTGCCCCACGCGCAGCCCGTCGACAGCCTGATCCGGCTGATGGAGCAGTCGGACATGGTGGTGATCGCGGTGCCGGCTTCGGCGCAGACGCACCATCTGATCGGCGCGGCGGAACTGGCGGCGATGCAGCCCCATGCGCATCTTATCAACATCGCGCGCGGCGACATCGTGGACGAGGCGGCGCTGATCGCGGCCCTGCAGGCCGGCCGGATCGCGGGCGCGGGCCTCGATGTCTACGAATTCGAGCCCCGGGTGCCCGACGCCTTGCGCGCCCTCGATTGCGTGACACTGCTGCCGCATCTCGGCACCGCCGCGCTCGAGGTTCGCACGCAGATGGGGCTCATGGCGGTGGCGAATGCGGTGGCCTTTCGACGCGGCGCGCCGTTGCCCAACCCGGTGTGACCGCCCGCATCTTTGTGCCGGAAATATCCTCGGGGGAATCCAAAGGGGGTGGAAAACCCCCTTTGGGCGGGGGTGCGGGGGCGGCAGCCCCCGCCGTTACCGGTTGGCTGCGCGGGGCCCGGTGGGCTGCGCAGGGCGTGCGGCTCAGCGCCGCCGGTCGCGCCGGGCCTGCATCGGCTGGAACGCGACCGAGACATGCGCCTCGCAATAGGGTTTGCCGGGCACCGAGGGCAAGCCGCAGAACCAGAATTCCTCGGTCGCCGGGTCGCCGATCGGCCATTTGCAGGTGCGTTCCGTCAGCTCCATCAGGGTGAGCTTGCGCGCGGTCTTTTCGACCTCGCGCACCGTGGCCAGGGCCTCGGGCGAGATTTCGTTCGCCGACGGCTGGGGCGGCAGGGGCTGGCCCGCCGGCACGATCGGGCGGCGCCCGGGCACCGGCGCGGGCGTGGCGGGCGGTGGCGCCGACGGGCGCGCTGGGGCTTCGGCCACGGCTGCCTCGGGGGCGGGGGCGGGTTCCGGCTGCGGTGCGGGCGCGCGCGCGGCAGGTTCTGCGGCGGGTGCCGGATCCGCCGCGGGGGCGGCCGCCGGCGCCGCGGGCGCGGGCTCGGGGTCCGAGGCGCTGTCGCTGGTCCGGCTCGACAGGCCCAGGCGATGCACCTTTCCGATCACCGCGTTGCGGGTGACAGAGCCCAGCTCCTTGGCGATCTGCGAGGCCGACTTGCCCTCGGCCCACATCTTCTTGAGCATTTCGACCCGTTCATCGGTCCAGGACATCGGTTGCGCTCCGCGAGAAACTGCATGAAAACGGCCCGTCGATGCGGGCCTTGGCGTCGATCGCCCCTATTCTATCGGGGAGTGGGTGAGATACAAGCAGCCCGCGTCAAACGCAATGCCCCCGCCGGTCATAGCGCCGTCGGGACCGAGCGACCAGAAGGATGTCCGCCATGACCACCCGCCCCGATGCGCCCACGCTGACCGAGATGCGAGCCAAGGGCGCGCGCCGCTTTGGCCGGATGAACTGGGTCGGCATGGCCACGCTGGCCCGGCGCGAGGTGAAGCGGTTTCTCGCCGTCTGGCAGCAGACCGTTGCCGCGCCGCTGGTCACGGCGGGGCTGTTCATCGGCATCTTCTCGCTGGCGCTGGGGGGCAACCGCGCGCCGGTCATGGGGGTGCCGTTCGTCGCGTTCCTGGCGCCTGGCATCCTGATGATGTCGGTCATCCAGAACGCCTTTGCCAACACCTCGTCGTCCCTGGTCGGCGCCAAGGTCATGGGCAACATCGTCGATACGCTCATGCCCCCGCTGTCCCCGGCCGAAATCGTCGCGGGCTATCTTGCGGGGGGGATCGCGCGGGGCCTGCTGGTGGCGGCGGTGATCGTCCTGGCGGTGGGGCTGGCGTTGGGGCTCTGGCCGGCGCATCCGCTGTGGCTGCTGGCCATCACCGTGATCGGCGGCGCGATGCTGGGGGCCCTGGGGATCGCCGCCGGCATCCTGGCGGCCAAGTTCGACCAGATCGCGGCCGTGACCAATTTCATCGTCACGCCGCTGTCCTTTCTGTCCGGCACGTTCTATTCCACCGCCGCCATGCCGCCGGTCATGGCCACCCTCAGCCATCTGAACCCGATCTTCTACCTGATCGACGGCGCGCGTTTCGCCTATCTCGGTCAGTCCGATGCCGCGCCCGTCCTCGGGCTGGCGGTGACGGGCGGCACGGCGCTGGCGCTGGCGCTGCTGTGCTGGTCCTGGATCAAGAGCGGATTCCGGCTCAAGCCTTGACGTGACTGTGACAAATGGTTGCATTCCCTAGACCAGCCCCGGGGCGATGCCCTATATAGGCACCGACGGAGATCCGCGGGGCCATCCTGTCCCGCCCAGCCAGAGCGAGTATCGTCATGATGAAAGCCCTTACCCTGTCCGCCCTTGCCGCCCTGTCGCTGGGTGCTTCGGCCTCGACCGCCTTTGCCGGTGACGCCGCCGCGGGGGAAGGCCTGTGGCGCAACTGCCGGAGCTGCCATTCCATCACCGCGCCCGATGGCACGGTGATCCAGCGCGGCGGCCGGACCGGTCCGAACCTCTATGGTCTCGAAGGCCGGGCCGTGGGCTCGCAGGACGGGTTCCGCTACAGCCAGCTCATGCAGGATTATGCCGCCACCGGCGCGGTCTGGACCGAAGAGCTGTTCACCCAGTATGTCGCCGATCCCAACGCCTTCCTGCACGCGCAACTGGGCATCACCTCGGGCCGCGCGGGGATGAACTTCCGCCTCGCTTCGGGGGCCGAGGACATGTGGGCCTATCTGGAAAGCGTTTCGAACTGATCGAAACCCGGGCCTGCCCGGAACGCCCATCCCCGAGACGCCCCGCCCGATCCGGCGGGGCGTCTTGCGTTTCGGCGGCATGAAAAAGCCCCCGCGCCAGACGCGGGGGCCAGACGCGGGGGCCAGGGTCGGGGGCCGGGGAAAGGTGTGGCCCCCGGGATGTCTCAGCCTTCGGCCAGACCGGCGCGGCGCATGAGAACCACATGCAGCAGCCCGCCCAGCACCGCGCCGATCACCCAGCCAAACCCGGACAGAGCGCCCAGGGCCGGCACCCAGACCGTTGCCAGCGAAAAGATCGCGGCCAGCGCAAAGGCGACGATCGCCGTCCGGTTCCAGCCATTGGCATAGTGATAGGCGCCCTCGGGTCCGGCGATGAACAGGTCCTGAACCTTCAGGTGACCCCGGCGCACCAGGTAATAATCGGCGACCAGGATGCCGTAGAGCGGTGCCAGCATCGCGCCCAGCGTGTCGACGAACTTGGCGATGCCGATCTGCGAGATGACCGACACCCACAGCGCGCCGATCACGAAGGCCACGACCGCCGCGACGATACCGCCGGTGCGGGCGCTGATCCTTGCGGGGGCCAGGTTCGCCATGTCATAGGCGGCCGGAATGAAGTTGGCGACCAGGTTGATGCCCACGGTTGCCGCGAAAAAGGTGATGGCGGCGATGACCGTCAGGCCCAGATTGTCCACCCGCGCCACGATATCGGCGGGGTTGGTCAGCTTTTCACCGAACAGCACCACCGTGCCCGCGGTGATGAACAGCGCGATGAACGAGAAGAACGCCATCGACACCGGCAGCCCCCAGAAGTTGCCGCGCCGCATCTGGGCTTCGGTTTTCACAAAGCGCGCGAAGTCGCCGAAATTGATGACCACCGCCGCGAAATAGGCGATCATCGTGCCGACAATGGCGATGAAGGCCATGACCGGCCCGCGCGTTGCCTCGGATTCCGACGCCTGAAAGATGTTGCCGATTTCCGTGAACAGGCCGTTGCCGGCTTTCCACCAGATGACCAGTGCCAGCGCGATCATCACCACATAGACAAAGGGACCGGCCCAGTTCAGGAACTTGCCGACCCATTCGATCCCCATCATGAACAGGCCGATCTGGAACAGCGCGACCAGCACATAGGAAATCCAGTCCACCCCGGTCATGCCCAGCACCGTCGCCCCGTCGCCCGAAAGACCGAACAGCGACGACAGCATCAGCGATACCGCGGTCGAGGCGAAATAGGTCTGCGCGCCATACCAGAAGATCGCCACGATCCCGCGGATGGTTGCCGGAAAGCGGGCACCCGTCACGCCCATCGACGCCCGCGCCATGACCGCGTAGGGAACGCCATAGCGCACCGAGGGGCGTCCGGTCAGGTTGACCAGGATCATCACGAAGACGCCCGACAGCACGATCGCCGCCAGGGTCCACCAGCCGTTCAGCCCGTATGAGATGAACAGCGACGCCGCCAGCGTGTAGCCGAACAGGCTTTGGATATCGTTGTTCCAGACGTTGAAGATCTCGAACGTGCCCCATTTGCGCTGCTCGTGCGGTATGGGGGCGAGGTCTTCGTTGTAGAGCGCGCCGTCGGTTGCGGCGACGGTCAGGTCCTCGTGTGCCATGGTCTGCGGTCTCCCGTGTTGGTCTGGTTCCGCTTTGTGATCTTGAGCGCGGATAACTGACATGTTACATAAAATGACACATGATGTTTATTTAGAAGTTTCAGGAAACATTTGTTACGAAATCCTGAAAATGCCAGCCAACGGGAGGGCCCATGAACCGGATCGAACCCGCGCAGACACTGGCCGCGGACCAGGCCTATGAGCGGTTCGTCGCCGCGCTGCACGACGGGACGTTGCCGTCGAGCTCGTTCTTCTCGATGTCGGAACTCGTCGATCTGATCGCGTTTCCGCTGGCCTCGGTGCGCGAGGCCGTCAAGCGGGCCGAGGCCCTGGGCTTTGTCGAGGTTCTGCCCAAGCGGGGCGTGCGGGTGATGGATGCCGGCGGTGAACGCACGGTTGCCTGCCTGGATCTGCGCGCGGTTCTGGACAGCGAGGGCGCCCGCCGCCTGATCGCCCGGGGCGGCAGCGCGGCGCTGTCGGCCTTGCGCCGCGATCACGAGGCAATGCTGGCCGCCGCCGCCGCAGGCCCGGGGCAGGGCCTGTCGTCCCGGGCGATCGCCGTCGACCTCAGCCTGCACGATGCCTTGTCCGAGGCGCTGGACAACCCCTTGCTTCAGGATTGCTACGCCGCGAACCGCACCCGGGTGGCCATCATCCAGCACACCCGCCCGTTTCTGGCCGACCGGATCGCCTCGGCCATGCAGGAGCATCTTGCGATACTCGATGCGCTGGAGGCCGGCGACCCCGAGGCCGCGGTTGCCGGCATCACCCATCATTTCCGTCAGACGCTGCGTTGGTGGGGCGTCGCCGGCTGATCAGGGCCGCGGGTCGCGCATCGCGTGGTGCCTGAGGGCGGCCATGCGGGCGAAACGCAAGGTCAGCGCCTTGCGCCGGGCAGGTGCCAGCGGGCGTTCGGGGGCCATGGTGACGATCTCGCCGAACCAGTCATCGGCGTGGATCAGGCCGGCGCTGTCGCGGGGCAGGATATCGATCGGGAAATCGGCGGGCACGGCCCAGAAATAGCGGTCGCACCATTCCAGATACCCCTGCCATTTGCGATCCGACTGGAAGTCCGCGCGCGACGACTTGCACTCGACGATCCAGATTTCGCCCCGCGGCCCCAGCGCCATCACATCGGCCCTGAGTCCAGGGCGCGGCGCCGCCTCGTCCAGGGTGGCGAAATCATGGCTGCGCAACAGGCGGGCAACGCCGCGCGTCAGCCGTTGACCAGGCAGGAGAAGATCGTCGGGCATGGCTGGACGTTAACCGATGTTCTTGGTTTGGTCCAGTGTTCGATGCCCCTTGCAGCGCGGCCTCGCGCGCCCTAGATTCAGGGCAGGCGGGTTCTGCTCTTCGCGTGGACGGCACTTTTCCAGTGGCCGATAAGCATTTCCGAGGGAGCTGGCTCTGCCAGGGTCCTGGCCCTGGTATCTGGCGCCCACCTGATTCGTCAGGCTCTCGGGAAAATCAGCCCGAAACGGTCGCTGCGGGCCCGCCGCCCATCCCCCGTGTTCCCATCCCTCGTATTCCCAGGCCTCGTGCCCCGATCTCCCGGGCGGATGCCGCGATCACCGCCCGGCGACAACCCGCACGCGCGCGGGCCGGCGCGTGGCAACCGGCGCGCGATGGCCGCCCCTGGGGCCTTTGTCCTCGGGTTCGGCCATGCGCATGATGGTGATGGCGAACTGCACCCCGGCGAACACCAGCCCGTTGAAGAAGAAGAGCAGGAAGGCCGCGATGAAACCGCCCTGGGTGGACATCATCAGGCTGCGCAGATGCGCCACGTCAAAGCCCAGCAACAACCCCACGAACACCGCAGACAGTGCAAAGCCGATGGCGATCTGTCGGATATACAGCCGCACCAGTCTGGGCAGGCGCGGGTCCTGGTCGGGGTTGGGCAGGGTTGCAGACATGGGAACCTCCGGCTGTCGGGACCAGAATAGGCCATCGCGGCAGGATTGCCACCGTCATGCTGTCGCAGGTCAGAGATCGCGAAAGATGTTGTCGGTTTCCTCGAACACGATGCGCTCGTTCTCGATCGTGCCCTCGGTCAGGTCGCGGAATTCCACCCGGCCGTCGGCATAGCCGATCACCACGGCGTCGCAGATGTCGATGAACAGCCCGTTTTCCACCACCCCCGGCACCTGGTTCAGCGCCAGCGACAATTGCCGCGGATTGCCGATCCGCCCAAGGCTCAGATCGAGAATGTGGTTCCCCTCGTCGGTGACAAAGGGCCGCTCGCCATTCATCCTGAGGGTCGCGTTGGTCCCCATGACATCCATCGCGTTCAGCAATTCCTCGATCAGCATCCGGCTGGCCTGCCAGCCGAAAGGGATCACCTCGACCGGCAGCGGGAAGTGGCCCAGCGTCTTCACCTCCTTCGAGGCGTCGGTGATGACCACCATCCGGTCCGAGGCCGTGGCGACGATCTTTTCCATCAGCAGCGCCCCGCCGCCGCCCTTGATCAGCGTGAGATCCGTATCGAATTCGTCGGTGCCGTCGATCGTCAGATCCAGCCAGCCGGCCTCGTCCAGTGGCAGGATCTTCAGCCCCACCTCGCGCCCCAGCTCGGCCGTCCGGCGCGAGGTGGCGACGCAGGTCAGCCGCAGGTTTTCCTCGCGCACCCGTTCGGCCAGCGCGCGCACCATCCAGGCGGCGGTCGATCCGGTTCCCAGGCCCAGCTTCATGCCGTCCTCGACCAGGTCGACGGCCCGGCGGGCGGCGGCGAATTTGGCGCGGTCGATGGGGGTGAGTTGCAGGACCATGGCGCGGCTCCGGGGTGTGGGGATGGCACGGTTATAACAGGTCCGCGCGCGTCTCCTAGGGGCGGGATGGAATTTCTGCGGCACGGGCGATTGACTTGCCCGGCGCGGGTCCCGAAGGTTGCGGTGCGTCCCCCGTTGCAACCGGACCCCCATGGCCCGCACCTATGCCGAGATCCAGGCCCTAAAGCCGACCACGCCCGAACAGGACCTGATCGCCGCCTGCAAAGAAGGGCAGTTTTGCACCTTGGGTGACGGCACCCGGCCCGATGGCCCCGATCCCGCGCGCCTGATCCGGGCCGAGATCCTTCGCTACCTGATCCTCGGCGGGTGCGACGACTGCCGGGTGCACGAGTGGGGGGTGCAGTTGGTCGGAGCCTATGTCGCGGGGCAGCTGGACCTATCCTTTGCGACGGCGAAGGGCATCACGGCGATGGAGAGTTGCCACTTTACTCAGCCCATTGTGGCGATGCAGACCCGGGTCGAGATGCTTGCGTTGAACGATAGCCTGTTCCCCGGCCTGAACGCGCAGGGGATGAACAGCGCAGGTCCCATAGTCCTGCGTGGCGTTGCCGTGTATGGCGAGGTGAGTCTTTCTGGTGCCCGGATCGGTGGGCAACTGTCCTGCACCGGCGCCCGGTTCAGCAACGCGGCGGGCATGGCCCTGAACGCACAGGGCGTGAATGTGACTGCCGATGTGTTTCTACGGGATGTCGGGGCAGACGGAGAGGTGAGCCTTTATGGCGCCCGGATTGGCGGACAACTGTCTTGCACCGGCGCCCGGTTAATCAATGCAAATGGCGATGCCCTGAATGCGCGGCGGTTGCGTGTGACCGAGGGTCTGTTTTGGCGTCAGGTCACAGTGACTGAGGGATCCGTGGACCTGGCATCGGCCCAGATCGGGGATCTGGTGGACGACCTGTCCTCATGGCCCGAAGCCGGTCGGCTTTACCTGGATGGGTTCACCTATGACCGTATCTCCGGCGCCTTCACCGATACCCGCCAACGGCTGGACTGGCTGTCGCGCGGCACGGTCTGGAAGGGCGAGTTCTTTCCCCAGCCCTACACCCACCTTGCCAAGGTCTATCGCGAGATGGGCCACGACAAGGCCGCGCGCGCGGTGTTGGTCGAGCGCAACCGGCTTCTTGCGGTTCATGAACGGGAAACCATCCGCAAGGCGGCTGGTGACGCTAGTTGGAAAGACCTGAGACTCGCGTGGCGTTGGGCCGTCGACTGGCTGCTGCACCATTTGGTTGGTTACGGCTACAAACCCTTCCGCAGTCTTGGGTGGCTCGTGCTCTTGTGGCTCATCACCGTCTGGCTCGCCGTGTCCTCGTGGCACGAGGGGTCCATGGTTCCCGCCTCGGCGGTGGTCCTCACCTCGCCCGACTGGCGCGCCATCGAGGCCGACCGCCACGCCGCCGCGTTCTGGTCCGCCACTCGTGGCCCCGGGCAGGATTACGAGACCTTCAGCGCCGCCGGCTGGGCCGCCGATCTGGTGGTGCCGATCCTCGATCTCGGCCAGACCGCCGCCTGGGCGCCCTCGACCGCGCGCGGACCGGTCGGCGCGGTTCTCTGGTGGGCACGATGGCTCTTGCAGGCGGCAGGATGGCTTGTCATGGGTCTGTTCGCCGCCGCCGTCACCGGCATCATCCGCCGCGAGGAGGACTGACCCTGTATACGCTTCACTACGCCCCCGACAACGCCTCGCTCATCGTGCGCCTGACGCTCGAGGAACTGCGGCAGCCCTATCGCACGCAACTGGTGGATCGGGCTACGCGCCAGCAGAAAAGCGCGGCCTATCTCAGGCTGAACCCGTCGGGCCTGATCCCGGTGCTGGAAACGCCCCAAGGGCCGCTGTCCGAAACCGCGGCGATCCTTCTGTGGCTGACGGAAACCCATGCCGCGCTGGCGCCGCAACCGGGAGACCCACTGCGCGGGCCCTTCCTGAAATGGCTGTTCATGGTGTCGAACACGCTGCATGCCGATCTGCGGATCGTCTTTTACCCGCAGCAATACGTCGGCCTCGACCACGAGGCGATGCTTGCCCTTCATGCGGGCGTGACCGGTCGGCTCAAAGGGCACTTCGCGCTGCTCGAGGCCCTGGTCGGGCAGGACTGGTTCGGCGGCGCGCACCCCTCGATCCTGGATTTCTATGTGGCCGCCACCCTGCGCTGGGCCGCGCTCTATGCGCCGATGGGCGCCTGGTTCGACCTGTCCGACTATCCCCGGCTCGGGTCCATGGCGCTGCGGCTGGAAACACGCCCTTCGGTTCTGGCCGCGATCCAGGCCGAAGGGCTGGGCCCGGCGCCCTTCACCCGCCCTGGCCCGTGCAATCCCCCCGAGGGGGTCGCGCTCTGACCGCGCCCCTCTTTGTGCCATAAATATCCCGGGGGTCTGGGGGCTGGCCCCCAGTCCGCGGGTTCAGCCGGCGAACGGGTCGTCCGGATACCCGACCCCGGTCAGGCACAGGCCCTGCGGCGGGCAGACCGGACCGCAGGCCGCGCGGTCCCGGGCGGCAAGGGCCTCGGCCACGCGGGCGGGGGGCCAGGCGCCCGCGCCCACCCGCTCCAGCGTGCCGACGATCGAGCGCACCTGATTGTGCAGGAAACTGCGCGCGCGCAGGTGGAACCGGACCTCGGTCCCGGCCGGATAGGGCAGGGTCTCGATCGTGATCTCGTCCAGCGATTTGACCGGCGATTTCGCCTGGCACAGGCTGGCGCGAAAGGTGGTGAAGTCATGCGTGCCGATCAGCGCCCGGGCCGCGTCGCGCATCGCCGCACCATCGAGCGCATGGCGCACCTGCCAGACCTGCCCGGCGTCCTGCACCACCGGCGCGCGCCGGGCGACCAGCCGAAAGGTATAGCGCCGCTCGACGGCGGAAAAGCGGGCATGGAACTCCGCGGTGACCCGCGCACAGGCGGTCAGGGCGACGGGCAGGGGTTTCAGGTGGTGATTGACGGCCTCCATAAGGCGTTCGGGCGACCAGTCGCGCGCCAGATCGGCATGGGCGACCTGACCCGTGGCATGGACGCCCGTGTCGGTGCGCCCGGCGGCGGCAATCCGGGGTTCGACCGGTTCGATCCGGGCCAGCGCCTGTTCGATCGCCTGCTGGACCGAGGGCTGACCCTCCTGGCGTTGCCAGCCGTTGAAGGGCGTTCCCAGGTATTCGACACGAAAGGCGAAGCGGGGCATGGCGGGTCCTGTAGTGGCAAGATCAGGGCGCGCGCCCCGGGGCCTGGCGTTGGCGCGTCACGCCGACGGGTCCCGGTGGTGCGCGGCCAGGGCGGTCAGGCCCTCGCGATAGGTCGGATAGCGCAGGCTCACCCCCAGCGTCGCGAGATGGCGCGAGGCCAGGCGCTTGTTCTCGGCCCAGAAGCTCTTCGCGGTCGGTGAAAGCTGCGCGTCCTCATAGGCGATTTCCGGCGGCGGTGTCAGACCCAGCAGGTCGGCGGCATAGGTGGTCACATCCGCCAGCGGTGCGGGTTCGCGATCGGCCAGGATCAGCGGGCCATCGAAGCGGGCCTGGGCGGCGGCGGCGGCGATGCGACCCAGGTCCTCGACATGGATGCGGTTGAACACCTGGCCCGGCCGAACCACCCGTTGCGCCCGCCCCGCCGTCAGGGCCTCCAGCGGGGACCGGCCCGGTCCATAGATCCCGGCGATGCGCAGTCGCGCCAGCGGCAGGGCCCGTGCGCGGGCGAAAGCGCACCAGGCCTGTTCGGCGGCAAGGCGGGCGTGTCCGCGCGCGGTCGTGGGGGCATCGGGGGCGGTTTCATCGATCCAGGCGCCGCCGGTGTCGCCATAGACACTGGAGGCCGAGGCATAGCCGATCCAGCGCAGGCGCGGTGCCGGAAGGTCGTGGATCACCGGCAGGACCGGATCCCCGTCCGGCCCGGGTGGCACCCAGGACAGAAGATGCGTCGCCTCGGCCATCGCCTGCGCGGCGCCGTCGGGCCAGGGAACCGCCGCGCCGGGCTGGCGGGACGTGCCCAGAACACGCCAGCCCCCAGGCAGCGCCGCCTCGGTCGCGCGCCCCGAATATCCGTGGCCGATGGAAAGAAGAACAGGACTCATGCGCTGCACCTAAGGCCGCGGGCGGGCCCGGGGCAAGCCCCCGCTCTTCAAAACGCGCGTCCGGATACCTATTCTTGTGGCGAACAACCGGAGCCCGCCCGCCGTGATCTCGACTTTGACCGGACGTCTCGTGCAGTCGATCGAAACCGTGGGCGACACGGTGTCCGAGGCCTTTTTCGAACCCGTCGTGCGGCTGGGGGTCACCGGCCTCAGCCGCGCGGGCAAGACCGTGTTCATCACCGCCCTGGTGCACAACCTGATGGAACCCGGCCGGATGCAACGGATGCGGGCCGTGCAGGCCGGTCTCATCAAGGGCGTCTGGCTGCAACCGCAACCCGACATGACCCTGCCGCGCTTTGCCTACGAATCGCATCTGGCGGCGTTGACGGGCGACAGCCCCCGCTGGCCCGACGGCACCCGCGCGGTGAGCGAGCTCAGGCTCAGTTTCCGACTGGCGCCGACGGGCCTGTTCGCGGGCCTCGGCGGGCCGCGCAAGCTGCATCTCGACATCGTGGACTATCCCGGCGAATGGTTGCTGGACCTGGGCCTCATGGGCAAGAGCTATGCCGACTGGTCGGCCGAGGTCCTGGCACGCCTGCCCCGGCGCGATCAGGCGGGGCCGTTTCTGGCGCAGGTCGACGGCACCGATGCCCAGGCGCCGCACGACGAAACCGTGGCGCAGGATCTGGCGCGGGCCTTTACCGCCTATCTGACCGAGGCCCGCGCGGCCGGCTGGTCCGATTGCACGCCCGGTCGCTTTCTGCTGCCCGGGGATCTGGCCGGTTCGCCTGTCCTGACCTTTGCGCCCCTGCCCGGGGCCGAGGGGCGGCGCGGCAGCCTGTGGCGCGAGATGGCGCGGCGGTTCGAGGCCTACAAGGCGCAGGTCGTGCGCCCGTTCTTCGAGGCCCATTTCGCGCGCATCGACCGGCAGGTGGTGTTGATCGACGTGCTGGAAGCCGTGCATCAGGGCCCGGCCGCGCTGGAGGATCAGCGCCGCGCCATGGCCGAGGTTCTCCAGGCCTTTCGCCCCGGGGCGAACGGGTTCTTCTCGTCGCTGCTCAGGGGGCGGCGGGTGGAAAAGATCCTGTTCGCCGCCACCAAGGCCGATCACCTGCACCACACCCAGCACCCGCGCCTGACCGCGTTGACCGAAGCGATGCTGCGCGAAGCCCGCGACCGTGCGCGGTTTTCCGGGGCCGAAACGGCGGCCCTGTCCCTCGCCGCGCTGCGTGCCACGGTCGAGGAAAGCCGCGATTTCAGCGGGCGCGCGGTCGATGTCGTGCGCGGGCGGCTGATCGACGGCCGGCAGGTTGCGGTCAACGCGGGCGAACTGCCCGAGGACCCGGCGCGTCTGCTGGCCCCCGCCCGCGATGGCGCCGGGCGCTGGTTGCAGGGCGATTACGGCGTGATGCAGTTCGCGCCCCCGGTGCTGAGCCGCGTGCCGGGGCAGGGGTTGCCCCACATCCGCCTGGATGCGGCGGCGGAATTCCTGATTGGCGACAAGCTGGTATGAGGTTGGCATGACAAACCACGGCCCCTTGCTGATCGAGATCGACGACGAGCCCGCGCCCGATGTGGCCGCCGCGCCCGAGATAGGCCCGCCCGAAGGGCAGGCGATGCAGATGGCCGTCGCCGGCATGGCCCGCGCCCCGGCGGCCGGCGGGCCGGGCCGCTGGGTTCTCTGGGCGGGGTCGGCGCTGGTGTCCCTGGTGCTGGGGGTCGCAGCCTGGGATTTCGCCGCCCGGTTGATCGCGCGGGTGCCGGTTCTGGGGTGGCTGGCGGCGGTCCTGGCGGCGGTTCTGGTCCTGGCGCTGATCCTGTGGGCCGGGCGCGAGGCGCTGGGCTATGCCAGGGTGCGCCGCCTGGGTGCGATCCGCACCCGCGCCGAGGGGGCGCTGTCCTCGGGCGATCTTGGCGAGGCGCGCGCCGTCGCGGCCGCGGTCAGCGCGCTCTATGGCGCGCGCGATCCCAGTCTCGATGCCCTCGACGCCGAGGCAGTGCTGGAAACCGCCGAGGCCACGCTGCTCACCGGTCTGGATGCGCGCGTCCAGCTCGAGATCGAGGCCGCGGCCCGGCAGGTCGCGCTGGCGACCGCCCTGATCCCGCTGGCCCTCGCCGATGTCGCCGCGGCATTGACAGCCAACCTGCGCATGATCCGCCGCATTGCGGAACTCTACGGTGGGCGGCCCGGGGCGTTCGGCAACTGGCGCCTGGCGCGTTCGGTCGCGGTGCATCTGATGGCCACGGGCGTTGTCGCGGTGGGGGATGACCTGATCGGCTCGCTCGCCGGTGGCGGGTTGGTGTCGAAACTCTCGCGCCGCTTTGGCGAAGGGGTGGTCAACGGGGCGCTGACCGCGCGCGTGGGGCTTGCGGCCATGGACCTGTGCCGCCCCCTGCCGTTCCGCATGGGGCGCCGTCCGGGGGTCAGCGCGGTGACGGCCGCGGCGCTGAAAGGGCTGTTCGAGCGCGGCTGACCCCGGGGCAGGGATGTTGCGCAAATACAAGGATACCTTTGCACACCGCCACCGCGACCGGTTTGCGGCATTTCGCCGGTTTTTCGCGCGGCCAACCTGCGTTTATCTGGCGCAAACCCTCTGACGTGCGATCCGACCATGCCGCCCATCCAGGACCACCCGCTGCGCTATGCGCTGACGAACGAACTGCACGCCCGCCCCGCGCCGCTGATCCCGGTGCCGTCGACCGCGGCGTTTCTGGCGCTGAAACCCGCCCAGGACGCCGCCGCGCGCGACCGGGGGCTGGACCGCGCGCATCTCATCGCGCTGCTGGACCGTCACGGCGCCCCCCATCCCGCGCCTGACGCGAACCACCACGCCGGCACCCTGGGGCGTCACGGTGTCAAATGGGAAAACCACACCGAGGCCACGACCTGGGTTGCCTTTGCCGAGGGATTGAGCGACCGGCCCTTCGATCCGGCCGGGTTCGATCTGTTCCCGGCCGACTGGCTGGCCAAGGCCCCGGGCGTGCGCGTCACGTCGATCCTGTTCCGGATCGAATCCATGCCCATGGCCGATGGCGCCTGCGACGAGGCCGCGCTGGGCAGCAAGCTGGACGACTGGTTCGTGGGCGAAAGCCTGGCGGTCGCCCGGGTGCTGGACGGGGCGGCGGTGCTTGCGTCCGATTTCCGCATCGACCCGGCCGGCCATGTGCGCATGGCGGTCTTCGTGCATCCTGACCAGGGCGCGCGCCGGGTCGGCCGCATCGTCCAGCGCCTGTGCGAGATCGAGATGTATCGCGCGCTCTCCATGCTGGGTCTGGCGCGCGCGCGCCTGGTCTCGGCCGAGATGGGGGCCCTGGACCGGCGCCTGGCCGATCTGGTGACCGGCATGGCGCAGGCGGGTAGCCGGGCGGAATCGGTTCTGGACGATCTGATGGCGGTGTCGGCCGAACTGGAGCAACTGGAAATGTCGGCCTCGTTCCGGTTCAGCGCGACGCGCGCCTATGCCGCGATCGTGCTGGACCGCATCGCCGTGCTGCGCGAGACGCGCTTTGGCGGGCGGCAGACGCTGGACGAATTCATGCGTCGGCGCTGGGACCCCGCGATGCGCACCGTGCGCGCGGCCGAAACGCGGCTGTCGGTGCTGTCCGAGCGCGCGATGCGCGCAGGGCGCCTGTTGAGCACCCAGGTCGAGGTCGCGCGTTCGGCCCAGAACCAGACCCTGCTGGCCAGCATGGACAAGCGCGCGGATCTGCAGCTCAGATTGCAACATACGGTCGAAGGGCTGTCGGTGGTCGCGATCAGTTACTACGCCGTGGGGCTGCTGGCGAATATGGCCTTGCCCCTGGCGGAACCTCTGGGCATGGAGAAACCCGGCGTCATGGCGCTGCTGACACCCGTTGTGGTGGTGGGTGTCTGGCTGGCGCTGCGACGGATCCGGGCGCGGCTGCATTGATGGGCTTGAATGCCAGATCATTGAGTTTTTGAAATCAGAACCCGAAAATGACGATGAACTTGGTATTCGATGTTGGAAATGTGCTGATCCGCTGGCGGCCTGAACAGGCAGTCGCGCACCATTTCCCCGATCCCGCGCAGGCGCTGGCCTATCTCGACTCGGTCGGGTTTTACGACTGGAACTATCGGCAGGACGGCGGTCGCGGTTTTGCCGAGGGGTTCGCCGCGCTCGAAGCCGCGCATCCGGGCCGGGCGGCCCCGCTGGCCGACTATCCCGCCCGCTTCGGCGACACGATCCGCGAGCCCATCGCAGGAAGCTGGGCGCTGATCGACCGGTTGGCGGCGCGCGGTCACCGGTTGTTCGCGATCACCAATTTCGCCGCCTATACCTGGCCCGTCGCCCTGACGCTGCATCCCCGTCTGGGCACGGCCTTTGCGGATACGGTGGTCTCGGGCATCGAAGGGCTGCTGAAGCCCGAGGCCGCGATCTACCGGCTGCTTCTTGAGCGCAACGCCCTCGATCCGGCGACCTGCCTGTTCATCGACGACAGCGCGGCCAATGTCGCGGGCGCGCGCGCTGTCGGCATGGCCGCGCATCACTTCACCACCCCCGGGGGGCTGGAGGCCGATCTGCGCCGACACGGGCTTGTCTGATCCTTGCCCCGCCGGGCCGCGCATGGTCTAGTGCGCCGAGCCAGCGAGAGAGCCCCAATGCCCCAGTTCACCGCCGCCGATGGTGCCAGCCTTTTCTATACCGACACGGGCCATGGCATCCCGTTGTTGTGCCTGCCCGGACTGACCCGGAACGGCAGCGATTTCGACTATCTCGCGCCGCATCTGCCCCCCTTGCGGTTGATCCGTCTGGATTCGCGCGGGCGTGGAAAATCCGACTGGACCGGCGCCGAAACCTATACCATCGCGCAGGAATCGGCGGATGTGATCGCGCTGCTGGACCATCTGGGGCTGGAAAGCGTCGCCATTCTGGGCACCTCGCGCGGGGGGTTGATCGGCATGGTGCTGTCGGCCACCGCGCCTGAGCGGGTGCGTGGCCTGATCCTGAACGATGTCGGGCCCGTGGTGGACAAGCTGGGCCTGATGCGCATTCAGGACTATCTGGGCCGCCGCCCCGAGGCCCACAGCTACGCGGCCGCCGCGGTTGCCATGGAACACCGGATGGACGGGTTCGACGTGCCCCCCAGCCGCTGGATGGAGGAGGTGCGCAAACACTACATCCAGACCGATCAGGGGCTGGACATCAACTATGATCCCGCGCTCCGCACCGCCTTTCTTGAGGCGATGAAAGCGCCCGAGGTCGACCTGTGGCCCCTGTTCGAGGCCTGCAAGGGCAAGCCGCTGGCGCTGATCCGGGGGGCGAATTCCGACCTGCTGACCCAGGCGACCGCCGACGAGATGGCCGAACGCGCGCCCGACATGATCTACGAGGTCGTGCCCGATCGCGGTCACATCCCCTTTCTGGACGAACCCGAGGCGTTGAGCGCCATCCACCGTTTCCTGGGGCTTCTGATATGACCGATATCGCGATGATCGAGGCCGCGGCCGGGCGCCTCGACGGGTATGCGCGCCGCACACCGCTGCTGTCGTCGCCGTTCCTGGACGACATCGCGGGACGCCCGGTCCACGTCAAGGCCGAATGCCTGCAACACACCGGATCGTTCAAGTTCCGCGGTGGGTGGAACGCGGTATCGGCCCTGAGGCCGGCGGGCGTTCTGGCGTATTCCTCGGGCAACCATGCGCAAGGTGTCGCGCTGGCGGCGCAGCGGCATGGCATTCCCGCGGTGATCGTCATGCCGGCCGATGCCCCGGCGATCAAGATCGCCAACACCCGCGCGCTGGGGGCCGAGGTCGTGACCTATGACCGCGCCAGCACCGACCGCGATGCGTTGGGCGCCGAAATCGCCGCGCAGCGCGGCCTGACGCTGATCAAGCCTTTCGACATGGCCGAGGTGATCGCGGGGCAGGGCACCGTCGGCCTGGAGATCGCCGCGCAGGCGGCCGAGGCCGGCATCACCGGTCCGGCCGAGGTTCTGGTGCCCTGCGGCGGCGGCGGGCTGACCTCGGGGATCGCGCTGGCGCTCGAGGCGCGGGCGCCCGGGATGCGCGTGCGGCCCGTGGAACCCGAGGGGTTCGACGATGTCGCGCGCTCCCTCGCGGCAGGAGAGCGGCTCAGGAACGAGCGGCTCAGCGGCTCGATCTGCGATGCGATCATAACGCCCGTGACGGGTGATCTGACCTGGCCCTTGCTCAAGCGGCTTTGCGGCCCGGGTCTTGTGGTGCGCGAGGACGAGGCCCTGCGGGCCATGGCGCTGGCGCATGACCGGCTGAAGATCGTGCTGGAACCGGGCGGCGCCGTGGCGCTGGCCGCGGCGCTGTTCCGCCCGGGCGAGGGGCCGGTGATCGCCGTGGCCTCGGGCGGGAACGTGGACCGCGCGATGATGGCGCGGGCCCTGTCAGCGTGAGCCTGCCGGACCTGTCAGACCGTGCCCGACCGGGGGCGATGGTGGCGGTTCGCGCCACCCCGCGCGCAAAACGCGATGCCATCGAAGACGGCGACCCGTTGCGCATCTGGGTCACCGCGCCCGCCGATCAGGGCCGCGCGAACGAGGCCGTGCGCAAGCTTCTGGCCAAGGCGCTGGGCGTCGCGCCGTCGCGCCTGACGCTGAAACGCGGGCAGACGGCGCGCGACAAGCTGTTTCAACTGGACTGATCGCCACCTTCGCCGGTCGGACGGATCCGATAGACCCCCTCGGGCAGGTTCAGGGCGGCGCTCAGTTCTTTCAGCTGATGCATGGACAGCTGGATATACAGCACTTCGTCGGTGTCGGGGTCGATCTGGCTGAGGGTCACGCCGGCGTCGTGGCTTTCGATCACGACGTCCTCGTGCAGCGGCGCCTCGCCCTCGTCGATGAGGGTGATGACGGTCGCATCAAAATCGTGCTCGATGGTGAACATGCCCACAGCCTAGCGCAGCGGCGAACGGGTGCAACCGGAATCGATGGGCCCCGGCGACCGATGATCCGGCGCCGGGGCAGAGAGGTCAGGCCAGCATGGCCATGGGGTTTTCCAGATTCTCGATGATCGCGGCCAGGAAATCGGCCCCCAGCGCGCCGTCGATGACCCGGTGATCGACCGACAGGGTCATGGACATGACCGTCGCCACGCCGATCTCGCCATCCGGTTTGACCACCGGCTGCTTGAGGCCCGCCCCGACCGCCAGGATCGACCCGTGCGGCGGGTTGATGACGGCATCGAAATTCTCGATCCCATACATGCCCAGGTTCGAGATGGCGAAGCTGCCGCCGACATATTCATGCGGTGCCAGCTTGCGGTTGCGCGCGCGGGTGGCCAGGTCCTTCATCTCGGCCGACAGGGCCGAGAGCGATTTCTGGTGCGCATCCTTCAGGACCGGGGTGAACAACCCGCCGTCGATGGCCACGGCGACCGCGACATCGGACGGTTTCAGGCGCAGGATCCGGTCGCCCGCCCAGACGGCGTTCGCATCCGGCACCTTCTGCAGCGCCATGGCGCAGGCCTTGATGATGAAATCGTTCACCGACAGTTTCACACCCCGGCTTTCGAGCTGGCCGTTCAACTGCGCGCGGAAGGCCATCAGCGCATCCAGCTGCACCGAGCGGCGCAGATAGAAATGCGGGATGGTCTGCTTGGCCTCGGTCAGGCGGGCGGCGACGGTCTTGCGCATGCCGTCCAGCTTGACCTCTTCGAACGCCCGGCCTTCGAACATCTTCATCACGGTGTTCGCATCGGCGCCGGTGGGCATCGCGGCCTTGGCCGCGGGCGCGGCCGGCGCCGCCGATGCTGCTGCCGCAGGGGCCGACGCGGCGGCTTTCGGGGCCGCTGTCGCGCCCTCGACATCGGCCTTGACGATGCGGCCATGCGGGCCCGATCCGGCGATCGTGCTCAGGTCCAACCCCTTGTCCGCGGCGATCCGCCGGGCCAGCGGCGTCGCAAAGACCCGCTTTCCGTCAGAAACCGGCGCTGCGGGCGCGGGCGTGGTCGTTGCTGCGGGTGCCTCGGCTTTTGCGGTGTCCGCCGTCGCGGTGGCGGTGGTGGCGGCGGGTTTGGCGGTGCCGATATCCGAGGCGCTTTCCCCCTCTTCCAGCAACACGGCAATCAAGGTGTTGACCTTGACCCCCTCGGTGCCCTCGGCGATGACGATCTTGCCGATCGTGCCTTCATCGACGGCTTCGAATTCCATCGTCGCCTTGTCGGTCTCGATCTCGGCGATGACCTGGCCCGAGGTAACGGTATCGCCCTCCTTGACCAGCCATTTCGCCAGCGTCCCTTCCTCCATCGTCGGAGAGAGCGCGGGCATCAGGATTTCCACGGGCATCGGCGCCTCCTCAGCGATAAGTGACTTGCTTGACGGCGGCCACGACCTCGTCGGTCGTCACCAGCGCCAGCTTTTCGAGGTTCGCGGCATAGGGCATGGGCACGTCCTTGCCGCACAGGTTGATCACCGGCGCGTCGAGCCAGTCGAACGCCTCCTGCATCACCACGGCCGAGATGTAGTTCCCGACCGAGGATTGCGGGAAGCCTTCCTCGACGGTGACCAGCCGGTTCGTCTTGCGCACCGAGGCCAGGATCGCGGCCGTGTCCATGGGACGGATCGTGCGCAGGTCGATCACTTCGGCGTCGATGCCATCGGCCGCCAGACGGTCCGCCGCCTCCAGCGCATAGGTCATGCCGATGCCGAAGCTGACGATGGTCACATCCTTGCCGGGCCGAGCGATGCGGGCCTTGCCGATCGGCACGCTGAAATCCGCCATGTCGGGCACGTCGAAGCTGCGCCCATAGAGGATCTCGTTTTCCAGCACGATCACCGGGTTCGGATCGCGGATCGCGGATTTCAGCAGGCCCTTGGCGTCGGCGGCGGTGTAGGGCATCACCACCTTCAGGCCCGGGACATGCGAATACCAGGCCGCGTAATCCTGGCTGTGCTGCGCCCCCACGCGGGCGGCGGCACCATTCGGCCCGCGGAACACGATGGGGCAGGGAAGCTGGCCGCCCGACATGTAGTTCGTCTTGGCAGCCGAGTTGATGATGTGGTCGATCGCCTGCATGGCGAAATTGAAGGTCATGAACTCGACAATCGGGTTCAGACCACCCCAGGCGGCCCCCACCGCCAGACCGGCAAAGCCGGCCTCGGTGATCGGCGTGTCGATCACGCGGCGCGCGCCGAATTCGTCCAGCAGGCCCTGGCTGATCTTGTAGGCGCCCTGGTATTCACCGACTTCCTCGCCCATGAGAAAGACGTTCTCGTTTCCGCGCATCTCTTCGGCCATGGCCTCGCGCAGGGCCTCGCGCACGGTCATGGACTTCATCGGCGTGCCTTCGGGCCAGTCGGGTTCGACCGGCGCGGCGGCAGGGGCGGCGGCGGCGGCCGCAGGCGCGGCGGCTGCGGGCGCGGCCTTGGGGGCCTCGGCCTGCGGTGCGGGCGCCGCCACGTCATCGGCGCTTTCCCCCTCTTCGACCAGCACGGCGATCGGGGTGTTGACCTTGACCCCTTCGGTGCCCTCGGCCACCAGGATCTTGCCGACCGTGCCTTCGTCCACGGCCTCGAATTCCATGGTCGCCTTGTCGGTTTCGATCTCGGCGATGATCATGCCCGAGGTGACGGTATCGCCTTCTTTTACCAGCCATTTGGCCAGCGTGCCCTCTTCCATCGTCGGCGAGAGGGCGGGCATCAGGATCTGCGTTGCCATCTGGGTCCTCCCTCAGGCGTAGATGTCGGTCCAGAGCTCGGCGGTATCCGGCTCGGGGGCTTTCTTTCGAAATCGGCCGCCTCGTTGACGATGGCCTTGATTTCCTTGTCGATGGCTTTCAGCGCCTCGTCCGTGGCCTGACCGCTGGACAGAAAGCAGCTCGCGCACGCGCTCGATGGCGTCGCGTTCCTCGCGCATCTTCTGCACCTCCTCGCGCGTGCGGTATTTGGCCGGGTCCGACATCGAGTGGCCGCGGTAGCGATAGGTCATCATTTCCAGGATATAGGGTCCGTCGCCCGCGCGGCAGACCGCGACGGCCTTTTCGGCCGCGGCCTTCACCGCCAGCACGTCCATGCCATCGACCATCTCGCCCTTGATGCCGTAAGCGGCGCCGCGTTCCCACAGGTTCTGGGATTTCGTCGCGCGCTTGGTCGAGGTGCCCATGGCGTATTGGTTGTTCTCGATCACATAGACGACCGGCAGGTTCCACAGCTCGGCCATGTTGTAGCTTTCATAGACCTGGCCCTGGTTCGCCGCGCCGTCCCCGAAATAGACGAAGGTGACGTTGTCGTTGCCGCGATACTTGTCCGAAAACGCCAGCCCGGTGCCCAGCGGCACCTGCGCACCGACGATGCCGTGGCCGCCATAGAAATGCTTCTCGCGGCTGAACATGTGCATCGAGCCGCCCTTGCCCTTGGAGTAACCGCCGATGCGGCCCGTCAGCTCGGCCATGACACCCTTGGGGTCCATGCCCGCGACCAGCATATGGCCGTGGTCACGGTAGGACGTGATGCGCTTGTCCCCGTCTTTCGCCGCGGCTTCCAGCCCGACGACGACCGCTTCCTGACCGATGTAGAGGTGGCAGAACCCGCCGATCAGCCCCATGCCGTAAAGCTGGCCGGCCTTTTCCTCGAATCGGCGGATCAGCAGCATCTCGCGGTAGTATTTCAGCAATTCTTCTGCGGAGACATTTGATTTCTCCGCCGGTTTCCGTGCAGCCATCGGGGCCCCTCCCTGGTCGCGTGAAGAATAGTTTAACGCTAAACCATTCTCTACACCATGATGACCGAAAATGCGAGACAGAATCTGCCCCCCTGCCGGGATGGGCAGGCGTGCCACGCAAGGGCCGCGTTTCCGGCGGTGTCAGCGCAGGACGATCTCGTCGGAACGGACATATCCCAGCACCTCGCGCGCCTGCTGATCCAGCAGGTCGAGGTCGAGATACTGGTCGGACAGACGGTGCGTGTCGTTTTCGAGGACCGACAGCTCGCCCGCCAGCCGGTCGCGCTCGGCGCGCAACTGGGCGGCGTCGGCCTCGATCTGGATACGGTGCAGCAACCCGTATTCGCCCTGGACGGCGGAAAAGGTCAGATACGCGCCGAAGGTTCCGGCGATCGCGTAAAAGAGAACCGGCCCGAAGCGGGGGCGTTTGCGTTGCATGGGACTGCTCGTCACCTTGGGGCGGCCTCTGACGGGCCCTGACCGCATCCTGCCACAGACCCGCGGCCAAGAAAAGACCACGACGCGGGGTCATGCTTGCCCGACTCGGTTGGTGGGGGGCAGGCTGGCGAAAAAGGGAGGGAACCATGACCGACGCGGCGCCGCGCAGCGATCTTGGAACGCACGAGGTTCACAACCAGCCCCCGATGCCCGCGCGCGATCCCTGGGCGCAGGACGCGACCTTGCGCGCCGCGCTGGGCGATGACGCCGAGCTTGCGGCTCTGGGCCGGGCGCTTGCCTCGGACGCCATCCGCGAGGCCGCCCGCGACGCCCAGACCCGGTTGCCGGAACTCAGGACGTTCGACCGCGCGGGCCGGCGCATCGACGAGGTGCATTTCCACCCGGGCTATCACCGCCTGATGGCCCTGGGACTTGAGGCAGGCTATGCCGCGACTGCCTGGGACGGGACGGGCAGTCACCTGCGTCACGCCGCGATCAACTACATGATGAGCCAGGTCGAACCGGGCGTGTGCTGTCCGATGACGATGACCTATGCCGGCGTGCCCGCGCTGGCCGCTGACCCGGCGCTGGCCGCGCTGTGGCGTCCGCGCCTGGTTGCCCGCGGCTACCAGACCGCGCGCGTTTCGGTCGATCGCAAGGGCGCGGCGACGCTGGGCATGGCGATGACGGAAAAGCAGGGGGGATCGGATGTGCGCGCGAACGGCACGCGCGCGGTGCCCGACGGCGAGGGGTATCGCCTGTTCGGGCACAAATGGTTCTGTTCGGCGCCGATGTGCGACGGGTTCCTGACGCTGGCGCAACTGCCCGAGGGGCTGACCTGCTTCCTGGTGCCCCGTTGGCTGCCCGACGACACGCGCAACCCCTTCACCATCCTCAGGCTGAAGGACAAGCTGGGCAACAAGGCCAATGCCTCGTCCGAGATCGAATATGACGGCACCTATGCGCACCGCCTGGGCGCGCCCGGGCGCGGCGTGCAGACGATCATCGAGATGGTGCACCACACGCGGCTGGATACGGCGATGGCGCCTGCCGGTCTGATGCGCGCGGCCCTGTCCGAGGCCGTGACCTGGGCGCGCGGCCGGTCCGTCTTTCAGAAGCGGCTGATCGACCAGCCGCTGATGCGCGCGGTGCTGACCGATCTCGCGATCGAGGCCGAAGCGGCGCTTCAGCTGGCGCTGGACGTGGCGCGGGCGTTCGACGATCCCGCGCGGCGCCCCTATGCGCGCCTGTCGGTGGCGCTGGCAAAGTTCCTGTCGAACAAGCGCGCGCCTGCGATGATCTATGAATGCATGGAGTGCCTCGGCGGCATGGGGTATGTCGAGGATACGCCGATGCCGATGCTCTACCGCGAGGCCCCGCTCAATTCGATCTGGGAAGGGTCGGGGAACGTGATCTGCCTGGACATCCTGCGCACCCTGGTCAAGGATCCCGACGCTGCCGCCCAGCTTGACGCCCGTCTGGACGCGGCGCGCGGGCAGGACCCCCGCTATGACGCCGCGCTGGCGGATCACCGCGACCGCTGGCCCGCTCTTCCACCCGAGGCCGAGGCGCGCTGGTTTGCGGAATCGCTGGCAACGCTGCTGACCGGCGCGGTGATGATGGCGCAAAGCCCGGTCGCGGACGCCTGGCTGGCGACCCGTCTGGGACAGGCGCGGGGCGGCGTGGCCGGGGCGATCGCGGCGATGGACGGCGCGCAGGTGCTGGATCGGCTGTGATCGGCTGTGATCGGCGGGGCGCCTCGGGGGGCCGGCCTCGCGCCGATCAGAAATGCGCCTTGGGCTCGTCGGGTTTGCCGGCGGCGATCGCCAGCACGCCGCCCAGCACGCAGAACCCAAGGGGGAACATGGTAAAGACCCCGAAACCGAAGGCGACATAGATCAGCGCCGCCGCGATCAGCAGCAGGATGCCACCCCACAGCGCGCGGACCCGGGCCATGGCGCCGCCGGCGATGGCGAGGATCGGCGCGGCGAAGCTGGCCAGGCGGATGAGCTGGACATTGTTCACCGGTCCGAAGATCTGGTTCACCTCGGCATGGGATTCCGCGACGACCGTGTAGCCATAGCTGAAAAAGCCGATCAGCATGGCGATCAGTCCGCCGACGATACCCAGCACCAGCGCCGCATTGCGCATTGCACACCCTCCGACAGGCGCGGAACGGCCCGCGCGCGTTCTGGACATAGGCGCCGGGTGGGGTGCGGATCAAGGGGCTATTCCGGCGCGATCCCCGCCTGTGGCAGCAGGGTCGCGATCTTGTAGAGCAGGGTCCTGGCCGCGCGGGTGCGCGGGTGCGCGGCGTCCTCGGCGATCTGGCGCAGGGCCTCGCCCAGCACCGTCGCCTCGTCGGGCGTCAGGGTCGTCGGCGGCAGAACCAGCGGCGCGCGCAGGATATACCCCAGGCCGCGCTCGCCCTCGACCGGGATGCCGGTGGCCGCCATCACCGCCATGTCGCGCCAGATCGTCCGGGTCGAAACTCCCATCGCCCCGGCCAGTTCGCCGGCCGTGTGCAGCCGCCCGTCGCGCAGGATCTGCACCAGGTCATAGAGCCTTTGATCGCGGTTCATCGGACCCTCGTTTGTCGGGTTGCAACTGACAAAATACTGTCAGCAGAGCGCCCGCGCCACCCCCTGCGGTCCCGGATTCGCCCTTTGAACCCCCCGGAGCAAGGGCTAGATACAAGTCAAAGGGGCGCCCCGGCTGCGGGTGCCGGCATCAAGGAGGTTCCCATGTTCAACAATATCGGCCCCATGGGCCTGATCCTGATCGTTGTCGTCGTGCTGGTGCTGTTCGGGCGCGGCAAGGTGGCCGGGTTGATGGGCGAAGTCGGCAAGGGCATCACCGCCTTCAAGCGCGGCGTGTCGGATGGCGGGCAGGAGCTGGAGAACCAGCGCCAGCAGGCGGCCGATGCGGCGCGTGACGTGACGCCCGAAAGCGAAACCGACCGCGACCGCGCCTGAGGCCGGGACGCAAGGCGGACAGGAGCGGCGCATGTTCGACATCGGCTGGTCGGAAATGATGGTCGTCGGCGTGGTGGCGCTGATCGTGGTGGGGCCCAAGGACCTGCCCAAGATGTTCCACACGCTGGGCGAATTCACCGGCAAGGCCCGCGGCATGGCGCGCGAGTTCCAGCGCGCAATGGATGCGGCCGCGCGCGAATCCGGTGTCAATGACGTGGTCAAGGACCTGCGCCGCACCACCTCGGGGCAGGCGCTGAAGGAAGCGGCCGGGTTCGACGAGATCGAAAAGCAGTTCAAGGACCTGCGCCAGGGCCCGGGCAAGGGCGGCGCGCAGACCAAGGCCTCGGCCAAGCCGCCGGTCGCCGGGCCCGCCCCGGCCGCGGCCGACGATCCCGAGGATGGCGACGAGGCTGCCGTTCAGGCGCATGACGACGATCTGGCCGCCCGCAATGCCGCGATGTCCGCGACCGAGGCCGAGCGCCTGAAAAAGCAGCAAAAGGCCGAGGCCGCGCGCCTCAAGGCCGCGGCGATCCGCGCCCGCAAGGAAGCCGAGGCCGCCGAAGCCGCCGCGACCGAGGCCGCGCGCGAGGCCGGGGACGATCCCCAGGCCTGGGCGCCGGCCCCGAAACCTGCCCCCAAACAGCCCGAAGCCGAGTCCTGATCCATGGCCGCCAATCCCGCCGAAGACACGATCGACGACACCTCGGCCCCGCTGATCGAACATCTGGCGGAGTTGCGCACGCGCCTGATCTGGTCGGTTCTGGCGTTTGTCGTGGCGATGATGATCTGCTTTGCCTTTGGCAGCCAGATCCTGGATTTCCTGCTGAAGCCGATCGAATCCACCATGCGGTCCCTGGGCAACCCCAACCCGGTGATGCAGTATACCGCGCCGCAGGAATATTTCTTCACGCTGGTGCAGATCTCGATGGTGGGCGGGCTCATGCTGTCCTTCCCGGTGATCGGCTATCAACTCTGGCGCTTTGTCGCGCCGGGGCTCTATCGCAGCGAAAAGAATGCCTTTCTGCCCTTCCTGATCGCGTCGCCTGCGCTGTTCCTGGCGGGCGCGGCCTTTGCCCAGTATGTCGTCGTTCCCATGGCGATGGCGTTCTTTCTGGGATTTGCCGACGTCCCGTCGATGGTGGCGGCCATGTTCACGACCCAGGGCGCCGTGCCGGAACCCGCGGTGACGCATGACGGCATCGACATCGTCTTCAACGGCAAGGTCAACGAGACCCTCGACATCACGCTGAAGATGATCGTGGCCTTTGGCCTGTGCTTCCAGCTTCCGGTCCTGCTGACCTTGATGGGCAAGGCCGGTCTCATCACCGCCGACGCCCTGCGCGGCGGGCGCAAATGGGCGATCGTCGGCATCCTGACGCTGGCCGCGCTGGTGACGCCGCCGGACGTGATCAGCCAGGTGACCCTGTTCAGCGTGGTCTACGGGCTTTATGAAATCTCGATCTTCCTGGTCGCCCGGGTCGAGAAGAAGCGCATCGCGGAGCTCAAGGCCGAGGGGCTCTGGGACGAAGACGACGAAACCGACGCATGACCGACCTTGTGCTGACCCGTATCGCCGAGGCGCTGGAACGCCTCAGCCCTCCGCCTGCGCCGGCCCCCGATTTCGCGGCTGCCGATGCCTTTGTCTGGCATACCGAACCCGACCGGCTGGAACCCGTGGCCCGCGTCAGTCGCGTCCCGCTGGCGCTGCTCAAGGGGATCGGCCGGGTGCGCGACATCCTTCTGGAGAACACGCTTCAGTTCGCGCGCGGCTACGGCGCCAATAACGCGCTGCTCTGGGGCTCGCGCGGGATGGGGAAATCCTCGCTGGTCAAGGCCGTCCATGCCGAGGTTCTGGCCCAGGGCCTGCCCTGCACCCTGGTCGAGATCCAGCGCGAGGACCTGCCCTCGGTCGGGCGGCTGTTGAACCTTCTGCGCGCCGCCCCGGATCAACGCTTTGTGCTGTTTTGCGACGATCTCAGCTTTTCGCATGACGATACGCATTACAAATCGCTGAAGGCGGTGCTGGATGGCGGGATCGAAGGGCGCCCCGCGAACGTGATCCTTTATGCCACGTCGAACCGGCGCCATCTGATGCCGCGCGATATGATCGAGAACGAGCGGTCCTCGGCCATCTCGCCGTCAGAGGCGGTGGAAGAGAAGGTGTCGCTCAGCGATCGTTTCGGTCTGTGGCTGGGCTTTCACCCCTGCACCCAGGACGATTACCTGGCCATGATCGACGGCTATGTGGCCGAATACGGCCTGACCGTGGACGCCGAGACCCTGCGCGCCGACGCGATCGAATGGCAGGCCACGCGCGGCGGCCGTTCGGGCCGGGTGGCGTGGCAGTTCTTCTGCGATCTGGCGGGGCGGCTGGGCAAGGCGATCTAGCCCGGGCCCGGCGTTTCAGTCGGGCAGCCACCGCCGCAGCCGCGCTGCATTCACGCCACCGTCGCCATAGCCAAAGCGGGACCGCGACAGGGCAACGATCCGCGTGCCGTTGCCATCGGGCAGCAGCCGGATGCTGACGTAGTCGGGATAGCGCATCGTCCGTGTGCGCGCGACCCAGGTGGACCAGGTGTCGTCGCCGGCCAGCCTGACGGCGCCTTCCGAGGTTGCTCTCTGGGCGATGCGGGCGGCGACCTCGGCCAGTGGCAGGGCGACCACCCGGTCCGCGCGGGCGAAATTGGGCGTCGTGGGGTCGGGCGCTGTCAGCGGATCCACATGCCAGCGGGCCGGGTCCGAGGGCGCGATGCGCACCCAGATCGCAAAGCCCACGAACAGCACGAACAGCAGCATCAGCAGGGCGCTGACGAAGATCAGGATGGTTCTCATGCTTCCGGATAGCGCATCTCGCGGTCCGCGTCACGCCTGACGACGGGTCCAGGCATAAAGGCACAGCAATTCCATCGCCACATGGGCGCCGGCAATGGCCGTTGCCCCCGTGGTGTCATAGGGCGGCGAGACTTCGACCACGTCGCCGCCGGTCAGGTTGATGCCGGCCAGTCCCCGCAGGATCGCCGCCGCCTGCCAGCTGGCCAGCCCGCCCCAGACCGGCGTGCCGGTGCCCGGCGCAAAAGCCGGGTCCAGCGCGTCGATGTCAAAGGTCAGATAGCACGGCCCGTCGCCCACGATCTCGCGCACCCGGGCCGCGACGGCATCGGGGCCCATCCGGTGAACCGCGGGGGCGTCGATGACCGAGACGCCCAGATAATCCGCGCATTCGGTGCGGATGCCGATCTGCACCGAATGCGCGACATCCACCAACCCTTTCTTCACGGCCTTGTAATAAAAGGTTCCGTGGTCGATGCGGTCGAAATCGTCGTCCTGCCACAGGTCCGAATGGGCGTCGAAGGTGATGACACGCAGGGGGCCAAAGCGGTCTGCGTGGGCCTCGAGGATGGGCAGCGTGATCGAATGATCTCCCCCCAGCACCAGACTGCCCGCACCTGCATCCAGGATGCCGCCGATATGGGCCTTCAGCCGCGCCGGGAAGTCCGCCGTCTTGGCGTAATCGAACGCCAGGTCGCCATAATCCACCACGCTGATCGCGCCGAGCGGATCGAAACCCCAGCCATAGGGTGGGTCATAGGGCTGCAGGGTCGATGCCTCGCGGATTGCGCGGGGGCCAAAGCGGGTGCCGGTGCGATGGGTCACGGCCTGATCGAACGGCACGCCGGTCACCGCCAGATCGGCGCCGGTGAGATCCTTGGAATAGTGCCGCCTGAGAAAGCTGACCGCGCCGCCAAAGGCGTTCTCAAAGGACAGACCGCGCCGGTCCTGGCGGGTAAAGGCGCCGTCGACCTCGTTTTTTGCATCTTCCAGGGCCATGCCATGCCTCCCCAACCCGTGCTTGCGGCAATATGATCAAATCCCGGCGGGCGGACAAGCGCGCTTTTCTGCCAGTGTTTCAGCCTGTCATGCGCTGTGATCGGGGCTCGCCTTGCAATGAGTCGCGCTTGGAGTAAAACGGGCCGGAATTGTCACAGGAAACATTGATGCCCGTATCGCTTGTCATTCTCGCCGCTGGCCTTGGAAGCCGGATGAATTCCGAACGGCCCAAGGTCCTGCATCCGCTGGGGGGCGCACCGCTTCTGGCCCATGCGATGCGGGCGGGCGCGATGCTGGCGCCCGAGCGCGTGGTCGTCGTCACCGGCCACGGGGCCGAGGCGGTCGCCAAAGCCGCCCGGGCCGAAGACCCCGATGTGCGCATCGCCCATCAGGTCGAGCAGAAGGGCACCGCCCATGCGGTCGCCCAGGCCCGCGGTGCGCTGGACGGGTTCCAGGGCGATGCGGTGGTTCTCTATGGCGATACGCCATTCGTGCGCCCTGAAACGCTGGAAGCGATGCTGGACGCCCGCGCGCGGCACGCCATCGTCGTTCTGGGGTTCGAGGCCGCGGATCCCGGGCGCTACGGCCGCCTGGTGATGGACGGGGACACCCTGGAACGGATCGTCGAGTTCAAGGACGCAACGGACGCGGAACGCGCCGTCACGCTGTGCAATTCGGGCGTCCTGTGCGCGGATGCAGTGTCACTTTTCGAACTTGTCGACCGAGTAGACAGCGAAAATGCGGCGGGTGAGTTCTACTTAACCGACATCGTTGCGATTGCCAGACAAAAGGGGCTCAGCGTCGGGGTGGTGCGCTGCACCGAGGCCGAGACCCTGGGGATCAACACCCGCGCCGAACTCGCCGCGGCGGAAGAGGCCTTCCAGCGTCGGATGCGGGCGGAGGCGCTGGACAACGGCGTGACGCTGATCGCACCTGACACCATCCATTTCGCGCTGGATACGGTCATCGGCCGTGATGCGGTGGTCGGTCCCAATGTCGTGTTCGGCCCCGGCGTGACCATCGAATCCGAGGCCCTGATCCGCGCCTTCTGCCATCTCGAAGGGTGCCACGTCAGCCGTGGCGCGCAGGTCGGCCCCTTTGCGCGGCTCAGGCCCGGCGCGGAACTGGCCGAGGACGTGCATGTCGGCAATTTCGTCGAGATCAAGAACGCGATCCTCGACGAGGGGGCCAAGGTCAATCACCTGTCCTATATCGGCGATGCCGATGTCGGCGAGAAATCCAACATCGGCGCCGGCACGATCACCTGCAATTATGACGGCGTGTTCAAGCATCGCACCGTGATCGGCAAGCGCGCGTTCATCGGCTCTGACACCATGCTGGTTGCGCCGGTGACGGTGGGCGATGACGCGATGACGGGCTCGGGGTCGGTCATCACGCGCGACGTGCCGGCCGGCGCGCTGGCGCTGGAACGTGCGACGCAGGACATCAAACCAGGGCTGGCGATCCGCCTGATGGATCGGCTCAAGGCGCTCAAAGCCAAAAAGAACGGGGTCTGAGGCATGTGCGGTATCGTCGGAGTTCTGGGGCGCCACGAGGTTGCGCCGCTGATCCTGGAATCGCTGAAACGTCTGGAATATCGCGGCTATGACAGTGCCGGGATCGCCACCGTGAACGCGGGCGTGCTGGACCGCCGGCGCGCGGTCGGCAAGCTGGTGAACCTGTCCGATCTTCTGGTGCATCAACCGCTGCCCGGCAAGGCCGGCATCGGGCACACGCGCTGGGCCACGCATGGCGAACCCAATGTGAAGAACGCCCATCCCCACCGCTCGGGTCCGGTGGCGGTGGTGCACAATGGCATCATCGAGAACTTCCGCGCCCTGCGCGAGGCCCTGGCCCTCGAGGGCATCGGTCACGAGACCGACACCGACACCGAGACCATCGCCCTTTTGACCCGCCATCACCTGGACCGGGGCATGACCCCGGCCGAGGCCGTCGCGGCGACGCTGGCGCGGCTGGACGGTGCCTTTGCGCTGGCCTTCCTGTTTGACGGAGAAGAGGATCTGATGATCGGCGCGCGCAAGGGATCGCCCCTGGCCGTCGGTTGGGGCGAAGGCGAGATGTTCCTCGGCTCGGACGCGATCGCGCTGGCGCCGATGACCGACCGGATCACCTATCTCGAGGAAGGCGACTGGGTCGTCATCACCCGCGCCGGCGCCGAATTCCACGATCTGGCCGGCAATCGCGTGAACCGGCCCGTGGCCCGCATCCGGCTGGATCAGACCCGCGTGGACAAGGCCGGGCACAAGCATTTCATGGCCAAGGAAATTGCAGAGCAACCCTCGGTCCTGGGGGCTGTCACGGCGTTTCACCTGCTGCCGGACGGCACGGATCTGGCCCTTCCGGCCGAGGTCGATTTCACCACGGCAGACCGGATCACCCTGGTGGCCTGCGGCACCGGCCATTATGCGACGCAGGTCGCGAAATACTGGTTCGAACAGTTGGCCGGGATTCCGGTGGAAATCGACATCGCGTCCGAGTTCCGCTATCGCCAGCCCGTCCTCAGCGACCGGGGCGTGGCGATCTTTGTCAGTCAGTCGGGCGAAACCGCCGACACGCTGGCGGCGCTGCGCCATGTCTCGGGCAAGGTCGCGCGCACGATCGGCGTGGTGAACGTGCCGACCTCGTCCATCGCGCGCGAGACCGACGTTGCGCTGCCGATCCTGGCCGGGCCGGAAATCAGCGTCGCCTCGACCAAGGGGTTCACCGCGCAGCTTCTGGTGTTGTTGCTTCTGGCGCTGAAGGCCGGGCAGGATCGCGGCCGTCTGCCGCCCGCCATGATGGCGCAGCATCTCGCCACGCTGAAGACCCTGCCGGGCCTCGTCGCACGCGCGCTCGACCGCGAGGCCGATATCGAGGCCCTGGCGCAAAAGCTGGCCGAGACCCGCGACGCGCTGTTCCTGGGGCGGGGGGTGATGTTCCCGCTGGCGCTGGAGGCGGCGCTGAAGCTCAAGGAAATCAGTTATATCCATGCCGAGGGCTATGCCTCGGGCGAACTGAAGCACGGGCCCATCGCGCTGATCGACAAGGTGATGCCGGTGATCGTTCTGGCCCCGCGTGACGCGCTTTACGACAAGACGGTCTCGAACATGCAGGAGGTCATGGCGCGCCAGGGCCGGGTCATCCTGGTCTCGGACCGTGCCGGCCTGGACGAGGCCGGGCCGGTCTGGGCGCAGTTGCAGATGCCCAGCGTTCCCGATCTGCTGGCGCCCATCGTCTACGCCATCCCGGCGCAACTGCTGGCCTATCACGCGGCGCTCGCGCGCGGCACCGATGTGGATCAGCCGCGCAACCTGGCGAAATCCGTGACGGTCGAGTGAGATGGCCAGGCAGTTCTCCGGGTTCGAGGACGACCACCGCGCGTTGATCGCGGCGCAACCGATGTTCTTTGTCGCGACCGCCGGCCCCGAGGGGCGGGTGAACCTGTCGCCCAAGGGCATGGACACGCTGCGCGTCACCGGGCCGAACCGGCTGGTGTGGCTGAACGTCACCGGCTCGGGCAGCGAAACCGCGGGGCACCTCAGGTTGAACCCGCGCATGACGGTGATGTGGTGCAGCTTTGCCCGGCGCCCGGTGATCCTGCGCGCCTATGGCACGGCGCGCACCGTGCATCCGCGCGATGCCGCCTGGTCCGACCTGTTGCCCCTGTTTCCGCCGGTGCCCGGCGCGCGGCAGATTTTCGACATGACGGTCGATCTGGTGCAGACCTCGTGCGGCTATGCCGTGCCGTTTCTCGATCCGGTCGGCGAACGCGATACCCTGCGCCGCTGGGCCGAGGGCAAGGGCGACGACGGGCTTGCCGCCTATTGGGCGGACAGGAACACCGCCACGATCGATGGGTATCCGACGGGACTGCTGGCCGATGACTGACGTGACCCCCGAGCAGGCGATCGTGGCGCTGACGGCGCTGGCCGATCCCGTCCGCGCTGACCAGATGCGGGCCTATCACAAGATCGACCGCCCCTATCTGGGCCTCGCCGTGCCCCGGATCGAGGCCCTGGTCCACGATTGGCGCGCGGCCTGCTCGCTGGAGGGGCGCGTGGCGTTGGCCCGCGGTCTTTGGGACAGCGGCATGCACGAGGCGATGGTCGCCGCCGCCAAGCTGCTGACACAGGCCCGCATTCGCCCCGACGACACCGCCGTCTGGGACCTGGTGGCCACCTGGGCCGAGGGGTTTCAGGGCTGGGCGGTTGCCGATCACGCGGCCAAGGCGGGGGAACGCCGGCTGGTTGCCGATCCCGCCCGGCTGGATCGGGTCGCGGCCTGGACGACGCATCCGAACATGTGGACACGGCGCGCCGCGCTGGTGATGACGCTGCCCTGGGCGCGGCTCAATCACCCCAAGCCCGCCGACCTGGCCGTGCGCGAGCGCGTGCTGGACTGGGCCGCAGGCTATGTCGCCGACCGCGACTGGTTCATTCAGAAATCCATTGCCTGGTGGCTGCGGGACCTGTCCCGGCACGACGCCGACCGCGCGCGGGACTGGCTGGCGGCGCATGGGGCGGGGTTGAAGGCCTTTGCGCGCAAGGAAGCCGCGCGTCACCTGCCTGCGTGAGCGCGCGCCTGCCCTCTGGGGGCGGCCCGCGCCGTGTGCTAGGACAGCCGGCATGACCCGACCTGTCTCGCGCCTGTGGCTGAGTCTCGTTGCGGGCCTGGCGCTGGTGATGGTGCTGGGCCTGGGAAGTCTGGGCTATCAACGGCTGCATCGCGCCGCGCTGGCCGATCTGACGCTGCGCGGGGAAAGCACGCTCAGCCTGGCGGTCGCGGCGCTGAACGGGCAGTTGCGGCGCTATGACCGGCTGGCGGGCCTGCTGGCCCAGCAATCAGCGATCCGCGCGGTTCTGGCCACGCCCGGCGACACCGTCGCGGTCGATGTGGCCAACGTCTATCTGCGCAGCACCGCCCGCCTGCTGGAGGCCAGCGACATCTATGCGATGGGGCTGGACGGCACGACGGTGGCGGCCTCGAATTTCGACCAGCCGCGCAGTTTCATCGGCGGCAATTTCGCGTTTCGCCCCTATTTCATCGACGCCCTCGGTCGCGGCGAGGGGCGGTTCTATGCGTTGGGCACGACCTCGCGCGTGCGGGGCTATTACTTTGGCGCGCCGATCACGGGGCCCGCGGGGCCGGTCGGGGTGCTGGCGATCAAGATCGACCTCGACGCGATCGAGGACGGCTGGCGCGGTTCGGACTATGAGGTGATCGTGACCGACCCCGAAGGCATCGTCTTCATGTCGACCCATCCCGACTGGACCTTTGGCGCCACTCTGCCGCTGACCGAGGGGCGGCTGGAACGCACGCGCCGCACCCGCCGCTATGCCGAAACCGAGCTGCGCGAACTGCCCCTGACCGCCGCGACCGGCGCCGATGGTGGCCTGATGTGGCGCTTTGCCGGGACCACGGGCGCCGAATACCGGGTTCTGTCCGAACGCATGCCGGATGCCGACTGGACCGTTCAGGTGCTGATCGACACCGCCGGCGCGCGGCAGCAGGCACTGACGCGGCTGGCGGTGGGGGCCTTGCTGGCAGGGCTGGCGGTTCTGGCGGCGGTGATCGTCTGGCAGCGCCGCGCCCGGCTGGCCGAGCGTCTGGCCCTGCAGGCCGAGGCCCGCGCCCAGCTCGAACGCAGGGTCGAGGAACGGACCGCGGAACTGGCCGCCGTGAACCGGCGTCTCGCCGCCGAGGTGACCGAACGCACCGCGACCGAGGAGCGCCTGCGCGCCACCCAGGCCGATCTGGTGCAAGCGGGCAAGCTGGCCGCGCTGGGGCAGATGTCGGCGGCGCTGAGCCACGAGTTCAATCAACCCCTCGGCGCCGCGCGCAATTATGCCGAGAACGCCCGCACGCTGATCGAACGCGGGCGGATCGCGGATGCCGGCGGCAATATCGACCGGATCCTCGGTCTGATCGGCCGGATGAGCGACCTGTCGCGCCATCTGCGCAATTTCGCTCGCAAGCCGAACGCGCAACTGTCGGATGTGCCCCTGTCCGAACCCATCGCCGCCGCGCAGGAACTGCTGGGGTGGCGGCTCAGGGCGCAAGGGGTCGCGCTGACGGTGGATGTGCCGCCGCTGGTGGTGCGGGCGGGGCCGGTGCGGCTGCAACAGGTGCTGGTCAACATCCTGTCCAATGCCATCGACGCGATGGAAGACACCGAGACACGGGGCATCGCCGTGACCGCGCGGGCCAAGGGGCGGATGGCGGTTCTGACCATCGCCGACACCGGACCCGGCATTCCCGAACAGCTGCGCGCGCGCATCTTCGACCCGTTCTTTTCCACCAAGGGCGTCGGCAAGGGGCTGGGGCTGGGGCTGTCGATTTCCTACAACATCATGCATGACTTCGGCGGCTCGCTGGCGGTCGCGAATGCGCGCGGCAGCGGTGCGGTCTTTACCCTGACGCTGCCTCTGGCACACTGGGACGCATGACACGCGGACGTATCCTTCTGGTCGATGACGACGCCGACCTGCGCCTGTCCACCGCGCAGGCGCTGGATCTGGCCGGTTTCGACGTGATCGACACCGACCAGCCCGAGGACGTGCCGGCGCTGACCGGCTTCGGGTTTCCGGGCATCGTCGTGACGGACATCCGGATGCCGCGTCTCGACGGGCTCAGCCTGATGACGCAGATCCATGCGCTGGACCGCGAGGTGCCGGTGATCCTGATCACCGGCCACGGCGACGTGCAACTGGCGGTGCGGGCGATGCGCGAAGGGGCCCATGATTTCATCGAAAAGCCGTTCTCGGCCAGCCAGTTGGCGGAAACCTGCGCGCGCGCGCTGGATTATCGGCGGCTGGTGCTGGAAAACCGGGTTCTGCGAGCCGCCGCCGGGCAGGCGGACGATCTGGAACAGCGGCTGGTGGGGCGATCGACCGCGATGATCGACCTGCGCCGGCGGTTGCGCACCATCGGGCCCGCCGAAACCGACGTGCTGATCACCGGCGACACCGGCACCGGCAAGGAGGTGGTCGCCCGCGCCCTGCACGACCTGTCGGCGCGTGCCGCCAAGCCGTTCATCGCCATCGACTGTGCCGCGCTGCCCGAGCAGCAGATCGAAAGCGAGCTGTTCGGACACGAGCAGGGCGCCTTTCCGGGCGCGATGCGCGCGCGCTATGGCCGGTTCGAGCACGCGCGCGGCGGCACGGTGCTGCTGGATGACATCGCGTCGATGCCGCTGGCGATGCAGGGCAAGTTGCTGCGCGTGATCCAGGAGCGCACCGTCACGCCGCTGGGTGCGAACGAGGGGCGGCCGGTGGACATCCGGGTCATCGCCACCGCCCGCGCGCCGCTGGAGCCCGAGGTCGAGGCCGGGCGTTTCCGCGCCGACCTGTTCTATCGTCTGGCCGTGGTCAGCCTGTCGGTGCCGCCCCTGTCGGCCCGCCGCGAGGATATCCCCCTGCTGTTCGCCCGCCTTCTGGCCGAGGCCGCGGGGCGCCACCGGATCGACCCGGTGACCCCGCCGCCGGCGCTGGTCGAGGCCTTGATCACCCGCGACTGGCCCGGCAACGTGCGCGAGTTGCGCAACGCCGCCGAACGGGTCGCGCTGGGGCTTGATCTGGCCGATCCGACCGGCTCCCTTGCCGCCGACCCGCCGCCGCAGCGCCTGACCGAACGGGTGGCCGAATTCGAACGCGCCGAGATCCAGCGCGCCTTGCTGGCCCATGGCGGGGTGCTGAAGGCGGTCTACGAATCCCTCGGCCTGTCGCGCAAGACGCTTTACGAGAAGATGCAGAAACTGGGCATCGACAAGTCCCGCTATACCGACGGCTGAACCGCCGGATGGGGGGATTTCCACCCACAGCCGGACCGAATGGGTGGAAATCCACCCATGGCCCGCCATGTCCGCGCGGTTTTTTGCCCCCATGACGCCACGCCGCATTGAATGCGGTCCCTCACCCTTGCGTGATGGCGTCGCGACCCGCGCCGAGAGGAAGCGGCCGGGGCTGCCATTTGTCACGCAAACACGTCCAAGGGAGGACCTCATGCGTCTGTTTTCCGTTTCCGCGCTGGCCGCGGCCGCGCTCATCACCGCCATGCCCGCCGCCGCGCAGGACCGCGCGGGTTGGCCGGATTCCCTCACCGTGGGCACCGCCAGCCAGGGCGGCACCTATTTTGTCTATGGCAACGGTCTGGCCAGCTTCATCGGCGAGGAACTGGGCATCAACGCCTCGGGCGAGGTGACGGGTGGCCCGGTGCAAAACGTCACGCTGGTGCAACTGGGCGACCACGACATCGGCCTCGTGACCATGGGGCCGGCCTATGAGGCCTGGACCGGCCATTCGGAACTGGCGCCAGGGCTGGAACACCGCGACATCCGCGCGCTGTTCCCGATGTATCAGACGCCGTTCCAGGTAATCACGCTGGCGTCGTCGGGGATCACCTCGGTCAGCGATCTGGCCGGGCACAGGGTTTCGGTCGGCCCGGCCGGGGGCACGCCCGGCACCTATTGGCCGCGCTTCCTGGAAACGCTGGGGGTGGAGGCCACCGTGTCGAATGCGGGCGCCTCGGATGCCGCCAGCCAGTTGAAGGATGGGCTGATCGATGCCTTCGCCTTTGCCGCCGGTGTGCCGATCTCGGCCTTCTCGCAACTGGCGGCCGAGGCCGATGTGCGGATGTTCGGCTTTTCGCCCGAGGAACTGCAAACCATCCTGGCCGCGCACCCCGAGGTCTCGCCGCTGACCATTCCGGCGGGCACCTATGCGGGCGTCGACCATGATCAGCAGTCGGTCGCGATGTGGAACTTCGCCATCGCCAATGCCTCGATGCCCGACAGCCTCGCCTACGAGATCACCCGCCTGGTCATGGAAAACCACGACCGCATGATGGAAATCCACCGCGCGGCGGCGGAAACCACCATGGACAACGTGCTGAACGACACCTTCCTGCCGTTCCATCCGGGTGCTGTGCGCTATTACGAAGAGCACGGCATCACCATCCCCGAGAACCTGCGCGGCTGATCGCCCGCGCAGGGCCGGACAGGCCGGGGTCGCGATACCCCGGCCTTCTTTTTGCAGGGAGGCAAGGCCGATGACGGCAGACAATCCGACGGCACCCGGGGCCGCAAGCATCGCCGAGGGCGTGGACGACGAGGTGATCGCCTCGAACCAGCGGGTGTTCGGCGGCACGCTGGGGCATGTGATGGCCGCGCTTTGCGTGGTGTATACGGGCTTTCACATCGTCGTCATGAATGCCTATCCGCTGGAAACCTGGGTCTACCGGCTGCTGCATGTGGGTGGCGGGCTGGCGCTGGGGTTCGTGCTGTTCGCCGCCCGTGGCCTGCCCCAGGGGCGGGCGGTGCCGCTCAGCCTGGCGGAGCGCGCGCTGACCGCGCTGGCGGCGGTGGCGCTGGCGGTTGCCGGCGGGCAGCTTGTGACCATGTGGGCGACCGGCGACCTGATCCAGACCGGGGCAGACGCGGGCAAGCATGTCGCCACCTTCGGCTGGCCACTGATCGCGGGCACGCTGCTGGCGCTGGCGGCCGCCTGGATCGCGCCCGCGCGCGACCGGGGCCGGTTCTCGTGGGCGGATGGGCTGCTGTCGCTGGCCGCGGTGATCGTCGCGGCCTACATCATCCTGCACGCCGATTTCCTGAGGGTTCGCGCGCAGGTGT
Organism: Rhodobacter sp.; assembly: GCA_020637555.1. GTDB lineage: Bacteria > Pseudomonadota > Alphaproteobacteria > Rhodobacterales > Rhodobacteraceae > Pararhodobacter. The sequence continues at coordinate 218,659 of JACKKF010000005.1, forward strand.
TTCCGCATCCCAACGACATGTGGGCCTCGATCTCCGGGATCGTGCTGATCCTGGAACTGACGCGGCGGCTGGCCGGTCTGGCCCTGGTGCTGATCGTCGCGGTGTTCGTGGCCTATGGGTTCCTGGGGCCCTGGCTGCCGGGCGTCCTGCATCACAATGGCTATGCGCCGGCGCGGTTCTTTGCCTTTCTTTACACCGATAACGGCATCCTGGGGCCGACGACCTCGATCTCGTCGACCTATATTATCCTGTTCATCACCTTTGCGGCCTTTCTCCAGGCCAGCCATGTCGGCGAGTATTTCGTGAACTTCGCCTTTGCCGCGGCCGGGTCCGCCCGGGGTGGGCCGGCCAAGGTGGCGGTCTTTGCCTCGGGGTTGATGGGGATGATCAACGGCACCTCGGCCGGGAACGTGGTGGCGACGGGATCGCTGACCATCCCGCTGATGAAGCGCGTGGGCTACAAGCCCCGGACGGCGGCCAGCGTCGAGGCGGCGGCCTCGACCGGGGGGCAGATCATGCCGCCGATCATGGGGGCGGGCGCCTTCATCATGGCCGAGATCACCGCCATTCCCTATCGCGACATCGCCATCGCGGCGATCATCCCGGCGGTGCTGTATTTCGTGTCGGTCTATTTCATGGTCGACAAGGAGGCCCTGAAGAACGGCATGAAGGGCCTGCCCCGCGACGAGTTGCCCTCGTTCAGGGTGATGGCGCGCCGGGTGTTCCTGTTCATCCCCATCGCCATCCTGATCGGCGCGCTGTTCATGGGCTATTCGGTGATCCGTGCGGGCACGCTGGCCATGGCGGCCTCGGCGGTGGTGAGCTGGCTCACACCCAACAGGATGGGCATTCGGGATGTGCTGTGGGCGCTGGAAATCGCCGCGCGCATGGCGTTCCAGATGGTCGCGGTCTGCGCGGCGGCTGGGGTGATCGTCGGTGTCATCGCGCTGACCGGCGTCGGCACGCGGTTCTCGTCGCTCTTGCTGACGCTGGCGGGACAGAGCCAGCTTGTCGGCATGGCCTTTGCCATGCTGGTGGCAATCATCCTGGGCATGGGAATGCCGACCACGGCGGCCTATGCGGTGGCGGCGGCGGTGATCGCGCCGGGGCTGATCCGCATGGGCATCGACCCGCTGACCGCGCATTTCTTCATCTTCTACTATGCCGTGATCTCGGCCATCACCCCGCCGGTCGCGCTGGCCGCCTATGCCGGCGCGGCCATCGCGCAATCCGACCCGATGCGCACCTCGGTCGAGAGCTTCAAGTTCGGACTGGCGGCCTTCGTGGTGCCATTCATGTTCTTCTACTCGCGCGAGATGCTGATGCAGGGCGCCTGGCTGGACATTGCGCATGTCTTCGTGACGGCCCTGTTCGGCGTGTTCCTGATGGCCTCGGCGGTGCAGGGCTGGCTGTTCGGGCGGATGGGTCCCATGCTGCGCGTGCTGACGCTGATCGGCGCGCTGGGCATGATCAAGGGCGGCTGGATGAGCGATCTGGGCGGGCTGGCCATCGCACTCCTGGTGATCGCCATCCAGCGCGGGTTGATCTCGTCGCGGACGATCGCCAAGGGCATGGATTGAGGCGGTCGCGGGGGGCCAGCCCCCCGCACCCCCCTGCTCGGGGGGGGATCACGGATCCCCCCCGAGACCCCCCCGTGCGTATTTCCGACAAGATGATGGGGCGGTGGCCCAGAGGTGCTGGGCGTCGGTCTCGATCGCGCAGGGCCGGGCCTGGCGCAGGCGGGACAGGGCAGGGTCGGCGGCTTCGCCCCGTTCGATCAACAGGCGCAGCGCGATCATGCCCGAGCGGCCGCAGCCGCCCCGGCAGTGAACCACCAGCGTGCCGCCGCTGTCCAGAACCGCCCGGGCGCGGACGCTGAGCGCCGGCCAGTCCGATCCCGGGGGCGGGGTCTGGAAATCGGGCACGGGGAAATGCGCCCAGCCGATCCCGTGCGCCGCCAGCCAGTCCGGCAGGTCCGCGGCGCCGAGGGCCCGCAACTCGGCCGTTTCCGTCAGCGACAGCACCAGCGCGGGCGCCAGAGCGGCGATGCGCGCGCGGGCCTCGGCCGTGACGGGCAGGGGGCACAGCACCAGCGTTCCGGCGCCGGCGGGCAGTGATGCGATGGCGAAGGTCATGCGCACAGCGTTAGGCCGCGCGCGATTGCGCCGCAAGGGTCATGGCGCAGCGGGCGGGTTTGCGCCATGATGGGCGCAACGCAAGGAGGGTCGGATGGACGATGTGGCGAAACTGTTGAAAGGTGCGGTGGCCGAACTGGACGCGCTGCTCAATGCCAAGAACGTGCTGGGCGAGCCGATCGACCGCGATGGCGCCACGGTGATTCCGATCGTCAGCTATGGCTTCGGTTTTGGCGCGGGGGGCGCCAGTGGCCTGATCGCCGGGCAGGAGGGTGCCGGTGCGGCGGCGGGCGGCGGCATCCGTCCGGTCGGCGCGATCATCATCGACGACAGCGGCGCCCGGGTCGAGACCGTGCGCGGTGACGTGGCGACCCTGGCCGAGGCTGTGGGCGGCACCGTTGCCAAGGTCATCAAGGCGCGGCAGGGCAAGGCCTCGGACGAGAGCGCGTGATTTCCTGGCTGCTCGTCGCGGCGGGGCTGCTGCTGGCGGCGCTTGTGCTGCTGCCGTTGCGGCTGTCGCTGCGGCTGGATAGCGCGCCCGCGGCGCGTTTGCGGCTTGTCGTCGGGGTGCTGGCGCTGCCGCCCCGGTGGACGCTGGTCGATACCGCGCGCCCGCAGTCCGGGGGCCGCGACCGGCCTGATCGCCCCGCTGGCAGCCGTGCGCCCGCGGATCGGGCGCCGGTGCGCCGGGCGCGGATCCTGGCCGCCTTGCCGCGTGTCGGTGTGGACCTGTTGCGCCGGGTTCGGGTGGAGTCGTGCCACCTGGAGGTGCGTTTCGGTCTGGGCGATCCCGCCGCCACGGGCGAGCTTTTCGGCCGCCTGATCCCGCTGACCGCTGCGCGCTGGGCCATGCCGCCCGGGTCCGTTCTGCGGCTTGAGCCCGATTTCGCCAGCGAGGTGCTGGAGGGGCAGGGCGCCATCGTGCTGCGGGTGATCCCCGTGCTGTGGATCGCGCCGCTGGTGCGACTGGCCTGGGCGCTGCGATGAGGGTTGTTCTGGATCGACCGGTCAGCGGGCGGGGCTATCGGGTGGCGGCCCTGTCGCGGGTTGACCTGGTGGCGCATGTCGGTCACACAGTCGCCGCCGGCTGGGCGGCCAAGGAACCCGTGGCGATCCTGATCGCGGGGCCGGGCGGGATGTCGGCGGTCGATCTGACCGGGCGTCGCCTGACCCGGGCCGAGGTCGAGCGGCTGTGTCCCGGCGCCTGGGACGGGATGACGACCCGCGCGTGAATTTTTCCGCAAGGACCCTGTTGACAGCCCCAGAGGTGCTGCCTATCTCGGGTGCCGTTAGCACTCGCCACGGGTGAGTGCTAAAAGCATTCGAACCTGGAACCTAGGGAGTGTTCACAGATGGCTTTCAAACCCCTCCACGACCGCGTGCTGGTCCGCCGCGTGCAGAGCGACGAGAAGACCAAGGGCGGTCTGATCATCCCCGATTCGGCGAAGGAAAAGCCCGCCGAGGGTGAAATCGTCGCTTGCGGCGAAGGCGCGCGCAAGGACTCGGGCGAGCTGATCGCGATGGCCGTGAAAGCGGGCGACCGCGTCCTGTTCGGCAAATGGTCGGGCACCGAAGTGACGGTCGACGGCGAAGAGCTGCTGATCATGAAGGAAAGCGACATCCTGGGCATCCTGTCCTGATCGCGCCGACCCTTCCCAATCAACGATAATTCCAAGGAGCACCCAACATGGCTGCGAAAGAAGTCAAGTTCGGCACCGACGCCCGCGACCGATCCTGAAAGGCGTCAACATCCTGGCCGACGCCGTGAAAACCACCCTGGGCCCGAAAGGCCGCAACGTGGTGATCGACAAATCCTTTGGCGCGCCCCGAATCACCAAGGACGGCGTGACCGTCGCCAAGGAAATCGAACTGACCGACAAGTTCGAGAACATGGGCGCGCAGATGGTGAAGGAAGTCGCCTCGCGCACCAATGACGAAGCGGGCGACGGCACCACCACCGCGACCGTCCTGGCGCAAGCCATCGTGCGCGAAGGCATGAAGGCCGTGGCCGCCGGCATGAACCCGATGGACCTGAAGCGCGGCATCGACATGGCCACCGCCAAGGTCGTCGAGACGATCAAGGCCGCCGCCCGTCCGGTTGCGGATTCGGACGAAGTGGCGCAAGTCGGCACCATCTCGGCCAACGGTGAGGCCCAGATCGGCCGCTTCATCGCCGACGCGATGCAGAAGGTCGGCAACGAGGGTGTCATCACCGTCGAGGAGAACAAGGGCCTGGAGACCGAAGTCGAGGTCGTCGAAGGCATGCAGTTCGACCGCGGCTACCTGTCGCCCTATTTCGTCACCAACCCCGACAAGATGATCGCGGATCTGGAAGATCTGCCTCATCCTGCTGCACGAAAAGAAACTGTCGTCGCTGCAGCCGATGGTGCCGCTGCTGAATCGGTCATCCAGTCGCAAAAGCCGCTTCTGATCATCGCCGAGGACGTGGAAGGCGAAGCCCCGGCGACCTTGGTCGTCAACAAGCTGCGCGGTGGCCTGAAGATCGCCGCGGTCAAGGCTCCGGGCTTCGGCGACCGCCGCAAGGCCATGCTGCAGGATATCGCGATCCTGACCGGCGGTCAGGTGATCTCGGAAGATCTGGGCATGAAGCTGGAGAATGTCGGCATCGACATGCTCGGCACCGCCAAGAAGGTCTCGATCAACAAGGGACAACACCACCATCGTCGATGGCGCCGGTGAAAAGGCCGAGATCGAAGCCCGCGTCGCCCAGATCCGTCAGCAGATCGACGAGACCACCTCGGACTACGACCGCGAGAAGCTGCAGGAACGTCTGGCCAAGCTGGCCGGTGGCGTTGCCGTGATCCGAGTCGGCGGCATGACCGAGATCGAAGTGAAAGAGCGCAAGGACCGTGTCGATGACGCCCTGAACGCGACCCGCGCGGCCGTGCAGGAAGGCGTGATCGTCGGTGGCGGCGTGGCGCTGGTTCAGGCGGGCAAGGGCCCGGAAGGTCTGACCGGCGTGAACAGCGACCAGAACGCGGGTATCGCCATCGTCCGCCGCGCGCTGGAAGCGCCGCTGCGCCAGATCGCCGACAATGCCGGCGTGGACGGTGCGGTCGTGGCCGGCAAGGTGCGCGAATCGGCAGATGTCAACTTTGGCTTCAACGCGCAGACCGAAGAATATGGCGACATGTTCAAGTTCGGCGTGATCGACCCCGCCAAGGTGACGCGCACGGCGCTGGAAGATGCGGCCTCGATCGCCGGTCTGCTGATCACCACCGAAGCGATGATCGCCGAAAAGCCCGAGCCCAAGGGCGCGGCCCCGGCGATGCCCGACATGGGCGGCATGGGCGGCATGATGTAAGCCACCCGGCTTTGCGAACGATTGGGGCGGTCCTTCGGGGCCGCCCTTTTTTTCCGCGATCACGGGCGGGGAAGGCGCGGCTCGGGGGCATCGAGCCCCCTCGCCGCGGTGGGCACGCCCACACCGGGAGGGTTTTCCACCCTCCCGGACCCTCCCGGAGGATATTTGACGCACAAAGAGGGGGCAGGGGTCAGGCGAGCAGGCTGTCCAGCGCGGCGTAGCCGGTTTCCATGCCCTGCGCGGCGTCGCCCGCGATCAGCGCCTCGCGGGCGGCGGTGTCGGGCAGGGTCAGGGTGAGCGTCAGGTGGCAGCCGGTGGCCGTGGCGGTCAGGCGGGTTTCCACCACGGTTTCCGGCCCCGGTTCCGGCAGGTGCAGGCGCTCGACATGCAGCATCCGGTGCGGCGGGTCGACCTCGAGCACCGCGCCGGTCAAGGCGAAGCGACTGCCCAGGCCATTCGACCATTCCAGCAAGATCAGGTCGCCGGACCGGGCGCCGGGATCGCAGGTGGTCAGGGCCCAGCCCTCGGGCGCCGGCATCCAGCGGATCAGTTGCGCGGGATCGACATGGGCGTCCCAGATCTGCCGGGGCGTGGCGGCGAAATCGCGTTCCGCCACCACTGCGCAGGTGCCATCGCGGGTCAGCGTCAGCATCGGGCTCACCAATGCGGGGGGCGCTGATCCGCAAGCGGGATCTGCGCGCCATCGGCGACCTCGCGCTCGGCCTCGCGCTCGACAAGCTGGCGCATCCGATTGATCAGGCGGGCCAGCTGATCGCCCTGCTCGCGGGCGATGTCCGACAGGTCCTCGACCGTGCGGGTGAGGTGGGCGATCTGTTCTTCGAGACGGGCAATGCGATCTTCCATGCGCCGAAGATGCGCCCTGCGCCCGCCGGGGTCAACGGCTGTTGCCGCCGCGCGCCCCTTGGGCTATCCCTCGCGCGGAACCTGCCGGAAAAAGACCATGAGCCAGACCAAGACCCGCCGCCCCAAGGCCGAGACGCCCAAGGGCTTTCGCGATTACTTCGGCGCCGACGTGACCGCGCGCAAGGCGATGCTGGATCGTATCGCCGCCGTCTATCATCGCCATGGGTTCGATCCGCTGGAAACCTCGGCGGTCGAGACGGTCGAGGCGCTTGGCAAGTTCCTGCCCGATGTGGACCGTCCGAACGCGGGCGTCTTTGCCTGGCAGGAGGAGGGCGCGGCCGAGGGCAAGCCCGGCGACTGGCTGGCGCTGCGCTATGACATGACCGCGCCCTTGGCGCGTGTCGCGGCCCAGTATCGCAACGACCTGCCCAGCCCCTACCGGCGCTATGCCATGGGGCCGGTCTGGCGCAACGAAAAGCCCGGGCCGGGGCGGTTTCGGCAGTTCTATCAATGCGATGCGGATACGGTGGGCGCGGCGACCGTGGCCGCCGACGCGGAAATCTGCGCCATGCTGTCGGACGTGTTCGAGGAGTTGGGTCTGGGCGGCGATTACGTCGTCAAGATCAACAACCGCAAGGTGCTGAACGGGGTGATGGAGGCGGCGGGCGTGCTGGACCCGGCCGATCCAACGCGGTTCGAGGACGAGCGCGGCATCGTCCTGCGTGCCATCGACAAGCTGGACCGGCTGGGCGAGGACGGCGTGCGCGCGCTTCTGGGCGAGGGGCGCAAGGACGAGAGCGGGGACTTCACCAAGGGGGCAGGGCTGCCCTCGCGCGCGGCGGATGTGGTGCTGGCCTTCACCGCAGCCCGACGCGACAGCGGGGCGGCGACCTGTGCCGCGTTGCGCGCGCTGGTCGGGACGTCGAGCGTTGGCACCGAGGGCGTGGACGAGCTGGAGGAAATGGCCCGTCTGCTGGAGGCGCAGGGCTACGGCCCCGACCGCATCGTCATCGACCCCTCGGTCGTGCGGGGCCTGGGCTACTACACCGGCCCGGTGTTCGAGGCCGAGCTGACCTTCGAGGTCCTCGACGAAAAGGGCCGCAAGCGGCAGTTCGGCAGCGTGGCCGGCGGCGGGCGCTATGACGATCTGGTCAAGCGGTTCACCGGGCAGGCCGTGCCGGCGACCGGGGTCAGCATCGGCGTGGACCGCCTGCTGGCCGCGCTGACCGCCAAGGGCCGCATCGAGGCCGACACCGCCGGCCCGGTCGTCGTCACCGTGATGGACCGCGCCCGGATGGCGGATTACATGGCGATGGTGCGCAGCCTCAGGCAGGCGGGCATCCGTGCCGAGGTCTATCTGGGAAATCCCAAGAACTTTGGCAACCAGTTGAAATACGCGGACAAACGCGGTGCGCCGGCGGCGATCATCCAGGGCTCGGACGAGGCCGCGCGCGGTGTTGTGCAGGTCAAGGACCTGATCCTGGGCGCGAAGATCGCGCAGAACGCCACGCTCGAGGAATGGAAGGAACGCCCCGCCCAGGTCGAGGTGCCGGTGGCCGATCTGGTCGCCACCGTCAAGGCGATGCTGGGGGACGCATGACCATCCACACCCCCGCCGCCCGCGCCGAGGGGGCGCGGCTGTTCGGCGCCTTTCAGACCTGGGGCGCGGTGCCGGTCGAGGCGGCCGTGCTGCAACCGGCCGAAACGCTGCTGGATCTCTACGGCGAGGACATCCGCGCCCGCGCCTATGTCACGCAGGACCCGGTCCAGGGCGAGATGATGCTGCGCCCCGACTTCACCGTGCCGGTGGTGCAGGCGCACATGGCGGGCGGGGCAGAACCGGCACGCTATTGCTACCTGGGCGAGGTGTTCCGCAAGCAGGAGGGGGGGGCAAGCCGCGCCTCGGAATATCTGCAGGTGGGCTACGAGGTCTTTGACCGCGATCAGCCCCTGCGCGCCGATGCCGAGGTTTTCGCGTTGTTTTCCCGCATGTTGGCCGGAAAGGGACTGCGCGCCGCGACGGGCGACATCGGCCTGTTGATCGCCGCCGTTCAGGGCCTGCCGACCAGTGACACGCGCAAGGCCGCCCTGATGCGGCACCTGTGGCGTCCGGCGCGGTTCCGGGCGCTGCTGGAACGCTATGCCGGCCGCGCCCCGCTGCCCAAGGGGCGGGCGGATCTGCTGGCGCGGCTCGCGGCTGGGGACCGGATCGCCAGCGCCGCGCCGCAGATCGGCTTGCGCACGCGCGACGAGATCGACGCCCGCCTGACCCGCCTGGCCGAGGACGCGGCGACCCCGCCCATTCCCGCCGCGCTTGTCGATGGGCTGGAATTTCTGACCCGCGTTGCCGACAAGGCCCCCGGCGCGCTGGCGCAGATGCGGTCCCTGACGATTCAGATGCCCTGGCTGGCGCCCTCGCTCGATCTGTTCGAGCAGCGGCTGGCGGTGTTGGCCGCGCATGGGGTTGATGTGGCCGGGCTGGATTTCGAAGCGTCCTATGGCCGCACGACGCTGGAATATTATGATGGGTTCGTCTTTGGTTTCTATGCCGAGGCCCGCCCCGATCTGCCGCCGGTTGCCAGCGGCGGGCGCTATGATGCGCTGACCTCGGTTCTGGGGCAGGGGCGGTCCATCCCGGCGGTGGGCGGCGTGATCCGGCCGGCGCTGCTGGTCGAACTGGGGGACGCGGCATGAGCGTGAAGATCGGCGTGCCCTCGAAGGGCCGGTTGATGGAAAAGACCTTCGACTGGTTCGCCGAACGCGGCATCACCATGAAACGCACGGGGGCCGAGCGCGAATATTCCGGCGCGGTCGAAGGGATCGAGGGGGTGTCGCTGGTGCTGCTGTCCGCCAGCGAGATCCCGCGCGAACTGGCCGCGGGCCGCATCCATCTGGGTGTCACCGGCACCGATCTGGTGCGCGAGAAACTGGCGGACTGGCGCGCCCAGGTCGAGGAACTGGCGCCCATGGGTTTTGGCCATGCCGATCTGATCATCGCGGTGCCCGAATGCTGGGTCGATGTCGAAACACTGGATGATCTGGATGCCACGGCCGCGGCGTTTCGCGCCGATCACGGGTTCCGGCTGCGGATCGCCACCAAATACCACCGGCTTGTGCGCGATTTCCTGCGGTCGCACGGGGTGGCGGACTATCAGCTGGTGGACAGCCAGGGCGCGACCGAAGGCACGATCCGCAATCTCACCGCCGAGGCGGTGGCCGACATCACCTCGACCGGCGAGACCCTGCGCGCGAACCATCTGAAGATCCTGGACGCCGAGCCGGTGTTGCGGTCGCAGGCGACGCTGTTCGCCTCGCGCGCCGCGCAGCTCGATGCGGCCGAGGCCGCCGCGATGACCACCTTGCGCGCGCGGCTGGCATGACCGAGGCACCAAAGATCGACGGGATCGCGCAGGTCCGCGCCGTGGTCTGGGACTTTGACGGTGTGCTCAACCGGTCGGGCCGGGCACAGCCCGACGGCACCTATCGCTGGCAGCGGATCGTTGCCGAGGAACTGGGCATCAATGCGCTGTCGATGGCCAGGGCGGTCTTTGGCCGTGACAAGCGCGCGCTGTTCACCGGGCAAGAGGACGTGCTGGACCGCCTGGCCGACTGGGCCCGCGCCGAGGGCAGCGATGCCGACCCCGAGGACATTCTGGAACTGTGGTTCGAACACGATCACACGCCGGACCCCGATCTGGGCCGCATCGTCGAAACCCTCGCACAGGGCGGATTGGTGCAGGTGATCCTGACCAACAACGAGGCCCGTCGCGCCCGCTGGATCGCACAGGATGCCGGTTGGGCGGATCGGGTGGATGCGATCTTTGCCTCGGGCGAGACCGGCGTGATGAAACCCGATGCCGAGGCCTTCGCCCGCGTCGAGGCCGCGCTGGACATGGCGCCGCATGAACTGCTGCTGATCGACGACAGCCCGCGCAACGTCGAAGCCGCCGAGAAACGCGGCTGGCTGGGCTGGGACTATGGGCCGGGCGGGGCGATGGCGCTGGCGCAGGCGATCATGCCCTTGCTGCTGCGCGCCCAGGAATAAGCACGAAATCCGGGTTTTCCACAGCTCCATCCCCGGGTAATTCGTGGCGCCGGATTGTCGGACAGGTGCGAGTTTGCCATAAAGACCTCTTCGGCAGCGCAGTCCGCCGCCGTGCCAAACGCCAACCGGGACACCCCATGACCGAGATCGCCGCCTTGCGTCAGACGCCGCCCGCCGACACCGCAGAGACCGAGGTTCTTCCGCATAATATCGAGGCGGAACAACAGCTTCTGGGCGCGATCTTGACGAATAACGACGTCTTTGACCGGGTCTCGTCGATCGTTCGGGCCGAGCATTTCTTCGAGCCCGTCCACAAGCGCATCTTCGAGATCGCCTCGGCGCGCATCCAGAAGAACACGCTCGCTTCGCCGGTCACGCTCAAGGCCTTCATGGAGGATGACGCGGGGCTCAAGGAACTGGGCGGCGCGGCCTATCTGGCGCGGATCGCCGGGGCCGCCGTGGCCTCCTATGCGGCGCGTGACTATGCGCAGATGATCTACGATCTGGCGGTGCGCCGGGACCTGATCCAGCTGGGCCGCGACATCGCCGCCAAGGCCGCCACGGTCGATGTCACCTCCGAGCCCAAGGAACAGATTGTCGAGGCCGAGCAGCGCCTCTTCCAGATGGGTGAACAGGGCGTCGCCGAGCGTGGTTTCCAGTCCTTCCTGCGCGCGGTGACCGAGGCGGTGAACGTCGCCGCCGCCGCCTATCAGCGCGATGGCGGGCTTGCGGGGATTTCGACCGGCCTGATCGATCTGGACAAGAAGCTGGGCGGGTTGCACCCGTCGGACCTCATCATCCTTGCGGGCCGTCCGTCGATGGGGAAAACCTCGCTCGCGACGAACATCGCCTTCAACATCGCCAAGGCCCATCAGCGCGGCCTGCGTCCGGACGGCACCGAGGGCACCGTGAACGGCGGCGCGGTGGGGTTCTTCAGCCTGGAAATGTCGGCCGAACAGCTTGCCGCGCGGATCCTGTCCGAGGCGGCCGAAGTCCCCTCCGAGCAGATCCGACGCGGCGACATGAACGAGGACGATTTCCGCCGCTTCGTCGAGGTGGCCAAGACGCTGGAAAACTGCCCGCTGTTCATCGACGACACCCCGGCGCTGCCCATCAGCCAGGTCGCCGCCCGCGCGCGACGGCTGAAGCGCACGCATGGGCTCGATGTGCTGATGGTGGACTATCTGCAACTGCTGCGCGGTTCGTCCAAGGAAAGCCGGGTGCAAGAGGTCAGCGAGATCACGCAGGGGCTCAAGGCGATCGCCAAGGAACTGAACATCCCGGTGATCGCCCTGTCACAGCTCAGCCGGGCGGTGGAAAGCCGCGACGACAAGCGCCCGCAGCTTTCCGACCTGCGCGAATCCGGCTCGATCGAACAGGATGCGGACGTGGTCATGTTCGTGTTCCGCGAGGAATACTATGCCGAGCGCGAAAAGCCTTCGGATGACAAGCTGGACGAGATGGCCAAGTGGCAGGAGCGGATGGAGCGCCTGCACGGAAAGGCCGAGGTGATCATCGGCAAACAGCGCCACGGGCCGATCGGCACGGTGAACCTGGCCTTCGAGGGGCGGTTCACGCGCTTCGGCAATCTGGTGCAGGAATGGCAGCGCGACGGGGCCGAGTTCTGATCGGCGCTGCGCGCGCGCCCGTTCCATCGGGTGTCCCCGGCTGAACGCACTGCGATGCCGGATGCGGCATGTCCGGACCTGTCCGGCTCTCACACCACGCCCGCCCCATCTTTGTGCCGCAAATATCCCCGGGGGTGAATTCGCGGCACGCGAAGAGGGGGGCAGCGCCCCCCTGCGCGCGCCCCTCAGGCGCTCAACGCCCGGGCAATGATCAGCTTCTGGATATCCGACGTGCCCTCGTAGATCTGGCAGACCCGCACGTCCCGGGCGATCCGTTCGATCCCGGTATCGCGGATATATCCCATGCCGCCAAAGGTCTGCAGCGCCCCCGACACGATCCGCTCCGCCGCCTCCGAGGCAAACAGCTTTGCCATCGCGGCCTCGGTCAGGCAGGGCAGGCCCGCGTCCTTCATGCGCGCGGCGTGCAGGACCAGCTGTCGCGCGGCTTCCAGTTCGGTGGCCAGATCCGCCAGCCGGAACGCCACGGCCTGGTGGCCGAACAGGGGCTGCCCAAAGGTCACGCGCTCGCGCGCATGGGTCAGTGCCAGATCCAGCGCGGCCTGCGCCATCCCCACCGATTGCGCGGCGATGCCGATCCGCCCCGTCTCCAGACTGGCCAGGGCGATGCGGTAGCCGTCGCCTTCGGCGCCGATCCGGGCGCTCTCGGGAACCTGCATTGCCGCGAACCGCAGCGCGCAGGTGTCCGATGCGCGCTGCCCCATCTTGTCCTCGACCCGCGCCACCTCGAAGCCGGGCGTGTCCGTCGGCACCAGAAACGCCGTGATCCCGGTCTTTCCCCGGGTGCCCTCCAGCCGTGCAAAGACGATCGCCTGGGCCCCGATCTTCCCCGAGGTGATGAAGCTCTTCTCTCCGTCGATCACATAGCCGCCCGCACTCTTGCGGGCGGTGCAGCGCAGGGCGCTGGCGTCGGATCCCGCCTGCGGTTCGGTCAGCGCAAAGGCCCCGATGAAGTCGCCCCGCGCGGCCGGTCGCAGCACCGCGTCCTTCTGCGCCTCGGTGCCAAAGCGCGCGAGGATGGCGTTGAACGGCGCATTATGGACGCTCATCACCGTCGAAATCGCCCCGTCGCCGGCCGCGATCTCCATCAGGGCCAGGGCATAGCTGACGTAATCCGCACCGGCGCCGTCCCAGTCGGGACTGACCGTCATGCCCAGGAACCCCAGCGCGCCCAGCTCGTGCAGGATCTCGGGTTCAATCTGTCCGCTCTGGTCGCGCCCTGCCGCGCCGGGGGCCAGACGGTCCCGGGCAAAGGCCCGGGCGGTATCGCGGATGAGGCTCTGGTCTTCGGTCAGCATGGGGTCCTCCACGGTTTGCGCCGACTATCGCGACACCCCCGCGCAAGGTCAATCGCACGACCGCGCATCATCTTGTCCGAAATACGCACGGGGTTTCCAAAGGGGGGCCTGCCCCCCTTTTGGGCGGGGGGTGCGGGGGGCGGCAGCCCCCCGCTTGCGCCGGTCCCGAACCCGCGCCATAACCTCCCCATGGCCAAATCCACCGCCCAGTTCACCTGCACCGCCTGTGGTGCCGTCCACCGCAAATGGAGCGGTCGCTGCGACGCCTGCGGCGGCTGGAACACCATTGTCGAGGAAGCCCCCCTTGGCGCCGGCCCCAGGGGCGCGCTGGGCAAGGGGCGCACGATCGACCTGAGCACCCTGCAGACGGACGAGCCGCCACCACCCCGCACCCTTTCGGGGGTTGCCGAATTCGACCGCGTGCTGGGCGGCGGGCTGGTCGCGGCCTCGGCCATCCTGGTGGGGGGCGACCCGGGGATCGGCAAATCCACCTTGCTGTTGCAGGCGGTCGCGGCCTTTGCGCGGCGCGGCCTGAGCACGCTCTATATCTCGGGCGAGGAAGCCGCGGCACAGGTGCGGATGCGCGCGCAGCGGTTGGGGCTGGGCGATGCCCCCGTGCGCCTCGGGGCCGAAACCAACCTGCGGGATATCCTGACGACCCTCGATACCGAGCGTCCCGATCTGGTGATCATCGATTCGATCCAGACCATGTGGCTGGACTCGGTCGAATCCGCGCCGGGATCCGTCGCGCAGCTCAGGGCTTCGGCGCATGAGCTGGTGACGCTGGCAAAGCGGCGCGGCATCAGCGTGATCCTGGTGGGGCATGTCACCAAGGACGGCCAGATCGCCGGCCCCCGCGTGGTCGAGCACATGGTCGACTGCGTCCTCTATTTCGAGGGCGAGCGCGGACACCAGTTCCGCATTCTTCGCGCGGTCAAGAACCGGTTCGGTCCGGCGGACGAGATCGGCGTGTTCGAGATGACCGGCGCCGGCCTGGCCGAGGTCCCCAATCCCTCGGCCCTGTTTCTCAGCGAACGCGGGCAGCCTGCGCCCGGGGCGGTGGTCTTTGCCGGGATCGAGGGCACCCGCCCCATGCTGACCGAGATCCAGGCCCTGGTGGCGCCGTCGCCCCTGTCGAACCCGCGCCGCACCGTGGTCGGGCTGGATGGCGGGCGGTTGTCGACGATCCTCGCCGTGCTCGAGGCGCGCTGCGGCATTCCCTTTGCCGGGCTCGATGTTTTCCTGAACGTGGCAGGGGGGATGCGGGTCAGTGAACCGGCGGCGGACCTCGCCGTCGCGGCGGCGCTGCTCAGCGCGCGCGAGGATGTCGCGCTTCCCGCCGATACGGTCGTGTTCGGTGAAATCTCGCTCTCGGGGGCGTTGCGCCCGGTCAGTCAGAGTGAAAACAGGTTGAAAGAAGCCCAAAAACTTGGTTTCACCTCGGCCATGTTGCCTGCGGGTGGCAAACAGAACCGCGAGACCGGCGTGCAATTGCGCGAAATGACCGATCTCACGGGCTTTGTCGGAGATGTTTTCGGCGCCGGTTAGACGCCTGAGGAGTGGTTTATGGAATCCTTCACGCTGGTCGATGCCGCCGTAGCCCTGGTCATCGTCGTGTCCGCGATCCTCGCGTATTCGCGCGGGCTCCTGCGCGAGATCCTGGCCATCGCGGGTTGGATCGTGGCGGCGGTGGTGGCCTTCGTTCTGGCGCCGACCTTTGAACCCCTGGTGCGCGAAATTCCGTATCTGGGTCAGATCCTGGGCGATTCCTGCGAATTGACGATCATCGCCTCGTTCGCGGGCGTCTTTGCGATCATGCTGATGATCGTGGCCCTGTTCACGCCGCTGTTTTCCAGCCTCATCCGCAATTCGGCGCTGGGGGGGATCGATCAGGGGCTCGGGTTCTTCTTCGGTGTTCTGCGCGGGATCATCCTGGTTGCGGTTGCGCTGATGGTGTTCCAGCGCGCCGTGCCCGAGGGCACGGTGCCGATGGTGGACAACTCGCGCTCGATCGGGCTGTTCCAGCGGATCGAGGCCGGGATCAGTGACAACGTGCCCTCGGATGCGCCCAACTGGATCGTGCAACGCTACGAGGACCTGACCAGCAGCTGCGCCGCGCCGGCCAACTGATCCCGTGTCGGCCGCCTCCGGGCTGGACCCGCTGTTCCTGGCCGAACTGAACGAACGGCTGTTCGTGCAGTTCGCGGATGGCCGCTGGATCGCCCCTCTGGGTGAGCGCCACCTCGCGGTTCTGCCCTTTGACGAGGGGCGTGTCGGTCGCCTGATCTGCGCCGAGGTCGGCGATGTCGCCCGCGCGATGCGCAGGCTCGGGCCGGGATCGGGCGCGGCGCTTGCGGCGGCCTACCGGGCGGTTGGTCCGATGCTGGTTCGCCTGCGTGCCATGGAAGGGTTCGACGATCCCGCCGGCGATCCCGCCGATCTGCCGGAAATCCCCGCGCTGCCCGAGGGGCCGCTGACGTTGCTCAGCGCAGCGGACACCCCCGTGGCACAGATCGCGCGGCTGCTGATCGCCGGTGCCGACAAGGGCCTTCTGTGGAAGCCTGCGCCGCGCGCAGCAGCGTCGGCGCATCTGATGATGCGCGTTCTGGGGCCGCTGGCGCGGGGCGGGTTGGCGATGGTGCAGGGCGATCACGCCAGCGGCGCGCTGGCCGCGGCGCAGGGAGGCCTGATCTGGGCCTCGGCCGCGCCGGTGCCGACGGGGTTGCGTCCGGTTCTCAGCCTTGGGGCCACAGCTCCACGCCGCCCATGATCGAGGTGTCGATGGCCCCCAGGGCCTCGGGCGTCTTGCCGGCATAGTCGAAGTTCAGCAGGATCTGCTGCACCGCCGCCAGCCGGGCGCGATACTTGTCATCGCCGCGGATCACGGTCCAGGGCGCATAGGCAAAGTTCGACCGCGCAAAGGTC
This sequence comes from Rhodobacter sp., assembly GCA_020637555.1. Classification (GTDB taxonomy): domain Bacteria; phylum Pseudomonadota; class Alphaproteobacteria; order Rhodobacterales; family Rhodobacteraceae; genus Pararhodobacter. Next base: position 234,897 of record JACKKF010000005.1, read on the forward strand.
TCGCCGATCGCCTCGGTATAGGCGTCCCATTTCGCCAGGCCCTTCACGTCGATCGACGACAGCTTCCATTGCTTCAGCACATGGCGCTCGCGCTCCAGCATCCGGCGCAACTGCTCTGGACGGCCGACATTGAACCACAGCTTGATGACGCGGATCCCGTCATTCACCAGCGCCTGTTCGAAGCCGGGCAACTGGTCGAAGAAATGCGCGCGCTGCGCCGGGGTGCAGAAGCCAAAGACGTGTTCGACCACCCCCCGATTATACCAGCTGCGATCCAGCAGCGCGATCTCGCCCGCCGCCGGCATGTGGGCGATGTAGCGCTGGAAATACCATTGCGTCGCTTCGCGTTCGGTCGGTTTCTGCAGGGCGACGATGCGGGCACCGCGCGGGTTCAGGTTTTCGCGCACGCGCTTGATCGCGCCCGACTTGCCCGCCGTGTCGCGCCCCTCGAAGACGATGACGACCCGCTGCCCGGTGGCCTCGACCCAGCGTTGGAACTTCACCAGTTCGACCTGAAGGGCCTTCATCCGGTCCTCGTAGTCGTCCTTCTTCATCCAGCGATCATAGGGAAAGTCGTCGGTCAGGATGTCGCGCTTCTTGCCGTCCTCGATCGCCTTCCGGACCCAGCCGGGGGCCTCCTTCTCGAAATAGGTCGAGATCGCGCCGTCGAAAGGTAGGTCCATGCGTGCCTCCGGGTGTTTCCATGGGGATAGGCGGCGCGTGCGGCGCACGCAAGCGGAACGAATGTCAGTCCTTTAATGTCATATCTTCAATCGGGGGCATTCGCCTGAATGTAAGATGATTGGTGTGCCGCCCGCCCGCGTGTCGGAATATCCGCCCAAGATATTGAAATAAATAAATGTAAGACAAAACAAATAGGGTGGCTCGCACCGGGTCTGCCACCCTGCTTCCGCCCCCGCCGCACCGGCGTTCACGGGGGCATGGCCCTGCGCTCTTGCCATTCCAACCCGCGCGGCGCAAGGATCGGGGCCATGGAAACGCCGATCTCGACCATCCGGAACCTGGGCCCCGCCACGCAGGAGGCCTTTGCCCGCGCGGGAATTTCCAGCGCCGAGTCGTTGCGCGCGCTGGGGGCCGATGCGGCCTATGCGCGGCTGCTCGGCGCGGGCGAGCGGCCGCATTTCATCGGCTATTATGTGCTGGTCATGGCGTTGCAGGGCCGGCCCTGGAACGATTGCAAGGGCGCCGAAAAGGACGCCCTGCGCGCCCGGTTCGATGCGCTGAAAGCCGCCCATGCGCGGAACGGGGGGATTGCCGGGATCGAGGCGATCCTCGATGAGATCGGCGTGATCGATCCCGCCGGCCCCCGGCGCAACCGACGGAGCGGATGATGCGACCTCTCGCGGCAGCCCTTGCGCTGATCCTGCTGGCGGCCTGTGGCGGGCATGAACCGCCCGCGCCGGTGCCGGTGACGCAGGCCCTCTATCCCGGCGAGACGCCCGAGATGCGCCGTCTGGTGCAGCGCGCCGCGTCCGAGCTGGATATCCCCGAGGCGCTGCTGCACCGCGTCATCCAGCGTGAAAGCGACTATCGCTCCGACGCCCGCAACGGGCCATACTGGGGCTTGATGCAGGTCCTGCCGCAGACCGCGCGCACCATGGGGTTCACCGGCCGGAACGAGGATCTGCTGAACCCCGAGATCAACCTGCGCTATGCCGGTCGCTATCTGCGCGGGGCGTGGATCGTCGCCGATCACGACATGGATCGCGCCGTCGGCTATTATGCGCGCGGCTACTACTATGAGGCCCGCGACCGGTGCCTGCTGGTCCGCACCGGCCTGCTGGACCACGAGGTCAACCGGCGCTGTCGATGAAGCTGTCGATGGTCCTGAGCGTGCCGTCCAGCGCCGTGCCCTGTTCGTCCTGCAAGGCCGAGGTCACCAGGCGGCGCACCCAGTCGGCGGCATCCTCGCGGCCGGACAGGCGCCGTGCGGCCTGCATCACCCGGTCGAACTTGCCCAGCCCGCGGGCGTGGGTATCCGAATACCCCTTGATGAGGCGGCGCACCTTCAGCATTTCGACAGCCAGGGCATAGTCGCGCGGAGCTTCGGCCAGTGCCGCATCCAGCCAGGCGGTCAGATGCACCATTTCGTCGGCGTGCCGCAAGCTGCGCCGCCGCCACCCCTGCAGCGAGGCCAGAACGTGCAACTGCACAAAGGGCAGCACCCGATCGGTTCTGAGACGCCGCCCCTTGTTCACCCGCCGGTCGATCCAGGCATAAAGCCGCGGACGCGCCTGGATCCAGCGCCCCAGCCCCGCGGGCAGCAGGCTGACGATTTCCTCGCCTCGGGGGTGGGTGAATTCGGTCAGTTGCATGACACCCGTGGCCCCCATCTCGGCGCGGATACGGGCCAGGCGCTCGGGCCGGGTCTTGGCATCGGCTACGCGGAAGATATCGTCATAGGCCATGGCATTGGCGATGTGCTTGGCCCCGGCGATGGACAATGCCCAGTCGTTTGCCGGGCCATCCAGCGCCAGGACGCGGTCCAGCCGGTCCAGGTATTCGGCCCCATAGGCGGGGTCCTGAAAGCCCACGACCTTGCGCAAACCGGCCTGCGTCATGGGCTGCACCGGGCCGGGCAGGGCGGTGACACGGGTTTCAAGGGCCTGCCAGGCGGTCAACAGACGCGCGGGGCCCTGGGGTGCGGCCGCGGCCATGGGCGGTGCATCGGCCGTGCGCGCCGGCTGGACGCCTTGCTGCGCGGCCTCGAACCCGGCGGCAAAGGCCCTGAGCGAGGGTTCCACCCCCTTGCCGCCCGCGCGGATCGCGTCCTCGAAGGCCGCGCGCGGAAAGGGCAGGGCGCCCGATCCCGCCAGCGCGCCGAACAGCGAGGCGGAAATGACGGACCCGGCGCGGATCGCCACCTGGTCGAAATCCGCAAGGATCAGAGAGCGCGCGGCAACCTCGGCGGCGGCGCGCACCTCGTCGGCGTTGGCGATGCCGTCGCCCGGGACGGTCTTTTCGCTGACCGCCAGCGCCCGGTGGGTCGAGGCGATCAGCGTCGTGCGGTCCGGCGTGACAAAGCCCCGCAGGATGGCGCGGCCGGCTTCCATCATCTCGGCGGCGATCATGATATCCACGTCGCCGGCCGAAGGCGCCAGCGAGAAGACCGTGGGAACCGGCCCCTGAGGGGCCATTTCGATGTAATAGATCGTTGCCCCGGTGCGCTGCGCGACGCCGGCGACCGATGTTGCCTGAACGGCATACCCCTGCGAGCGTGCGACAGCCTCGATCCAGCCGGTGAGCACACCGCCGCCCTGGCCGCCGACGGCCAGCGCCGCCAGCTTGATGATGCCGTCCTGCGTGGTGTCGGGCGCGAATTGCGAAAGGGGCAGGTTCATGCCGGGTCTCCAAAGCTCAGCCGCCTGGCCATGCGACGGCGCGACAGTGCGCCGATGATCCGCTGGCGCCAGCCGTCCAGACGGGCCTCCCAGCCCGAGGGGTTGTGCACCACGCGCGCCTCGTAGAACGAGGGGCACAGAACGGCGGCCTCGGCCACTTCGCCGCAGTTGCCACAGGCGACGCAGCTTTGGTCGATCGAGGCGACGGGATCGTCGCGCAAGGGATCGTCCAGCCGTTTGAGCGACAGCGAGGGGCAGCCCGACAGGCGGATGCAGGCGTGATCGCCGGTGCAGACGGTTTCATCGACGCCAAAGCGCGGGGCTTCGACTCGGCGGCCCTCCTTGATGGCCTTGGCACGCAGGGGTTTCTCGCGCCGCTGCTTGTTCAGCATGCATTCCGACGATGCGACGATCACCCGGGGCCCGGGGGCTTCGGTGGTCAGTGCCTCGCGCAGGACATCGCGCATATGGGCCACGTCATAGGTGCGGTCCACCTGACGCACCCACGAGATGCCGATCCCCTTCAGCGCCCGGGAAATCGGGTTGTTCGTCGATTTCGTCGGGTTCTGCGCCCGTGACGACAGGATGTCCTGCCCGCCGGTCGCGGCCGAGTAGTAGTTGTCGACGATGACCGCCACGCCGTCCGACTTGTTGAACATCATGTTGCCGAACGAACTGCTGAGCCCGTTGTGCCAGAAGCCCCCGTCGCCGATGACGGAAATCGGCCGTTTCTTGCCGCCGCCGTCGAACGCGGCATTCGACGCCGGCCCCAGCCCGTACCCCATCGTCGCGCCGCCGATGTTGAACGGCGGCAGGCTGGCGAACAGATGGCAGCCGATGTCGGCACTGATCTGGTGTTCACCCAGCTCCTGCTGCACCAGTTTCATCGCCGCAAAGATCGGCCGTTCCGGGCAGCCGGTGCAAAAGCCCGGCGGCCGCACCGGCACGGTCCTGGACAGATCCGGGATTTCGGGCGCCGGCTCGTTGGGGGCGAGCACCTGCGCCGGCAGCAGACCGGGCGCTTCCGCGCGCAGGAAGCTTTCGATCGCATCATGCATGACCTTGCCGGTGTATTCCCCGGCCATCGGGAAGATGTCCTTGCCATGCAGGCGCACGGCCATCCCGTCGCGCAGCACATGCGTGGACAGGTGCTGCTCGATGAATTCCGGCTGACCTTCCTCGACGATCAGGACCGAATCCTTGCCCCGGCAGAAGGCCGCGAATTCGTCGGGCAGGATCGGATAGGTCACGTTCAGGCAATAGATCGGCACGCTGGTCTGGCCATGCAGATCGGCCAGGCCCAGGCGTTGAAGCGCGCGGATGACGCCATTGTACATGCCGCCCTGACACACGATGCCGACGGGGGCCTCGGCCGGGCCGAACACCTCGTTCAGGGCGTGCTCGCGGATGAAGCGGACGGCGGCGGGCCAGCGGTTGTTGATCTTGTCGTGTTCCTGCGCATAGCTCATCGGCGGCAGCACGATCCGGTCCACGTTGCGCTGCGGATTGGCCAGCGCGTCGCGCACCGTCAGGGGCGGGGGGACGTTGTCGCGGGTGGCGAACTGGCCGGTGACGTGACAGGCGCGGATGCGCACCATCAGCATGACCGGCGTGTTCGAGGCTTCGCTCAGTTCGAACCCGTCGCCCACTGCCTTGACGATCGACGGCAGGTTGGGGCGCGGGTCCAGCAGCCAGAACTGCGACTTCATCGCAAAGGCGTGGCTGCGTTCCTGCATGATGCTGGACCCTTCGCCGTAATCCTCGCCGACGATGATCAGGGCGCCGCCCGTCACCCCCGACGACGACAGGTTGGCCAGCGCGTCCGAGGCGACGTTCACGCCCACCGGCCCCTTGAAGGTCACGGCGCCGCGGATCGGGTAGTGGACCGACGCGGCCAGCATCGCGCCCGCGGCGGCCTCGGATGCGTTGGCCTCGAACCGGACGCCCAGTTCGGCCATCAGGTCCTCGGCATCGGCGAGAACGTCCATCAGGTGGCTGATCGGTGCGCCCTGGTAGCCGCCGACATAGCCGACACCGTTTTCCAGCAGGGCCTTGGTGATCGCCAGGATCCCTTCGCCGGTAAAGGTGCCGCCATCGCCCAGTCGCAGGTGTTCGACTTCTGCCTTGAAGGAGCGTTCCGCCATGATGTCTTACCCGTTCCGTCTCATTCCGAGGGGGCGGTGTTCGACCACAGGATCGGCCCGCCCGCGTGTTCATAAGCCATGCCCCCGGGGAACGAGATCGCCTCGAACTGCAATCCCCACGGGGCCGAGAAATAGAGAATGCTCTGACCCGCGGCCGGACCGTCGTTCACGGGCAGCGGGCCCATGTTGGTCTGAACGCCGGCCTCGTGCAGATAGGCGGCGGCGGCGTCGATGTCGTCCACATAGAAGGCGATGTGATACGCGCCCACATCGCTGTTGCGCTGCACGATCACCTGCTGGTCGGGCGCATCGTAGTTGAACAGTTCGATGTTGCTGCCGAAACCGCAGCGCAACATGCGGATCTCGTTGACCACGGCTCGCGGGTTCACGCCCAGCAGGTCCTGCATGAACGTGCCCTGATCGTCACGGAAGGGGCCAAAGGCCATCGCGCGTTCGCAGCCCAGGATGTCGACGAAGAACGATTCCGCCTGGTCCAGGTCGGGAACCGTCAGGCCGATGTGATTGACGCCTCGGACGCCGGGCATGGGATCGGCCAGGGCCGGGCCGGCGACGGCCAGCAAGAGAGCGGTGACAGTGAGTGTCTTCACAGGCTTTCCTTCCATGGTGACGGGTCAGAATTCGTGCTTTCGGATATTGCGCAGGATCTTCTGCAACGTTCCGGTGAAGGCGCGGCGCTCGTCCTCGGGGACGCCCTTGAACAGCGCGTCCTGCGCGTCGGCCATATGCGGCCAGAGCGTGTCGAACACCGCGCGCCCCGCGGGCGTGATGTGGATGCGCGTGGCGCGGCTGTCGCTGGTATCGGCCTCGCGCCGGATCAGCCCGTCATTCGCAAGCTGGTCCAGCGCCCGGCTGAGTGTCGATTGTTCGGTCACGGTGTAGACCGCCAATTCGCGGATCAGCGGCGCCTGAACCACCGACAGCACCGCCAGGGCCCGCATCTTGGGCGTGGTCAGCCCGTGGCGGGCCATTTCCACCCTGAGCGCGGCGTTGTAGCGGCCCATGATCCGGTTCATCAGGTAGGGCGCGAACCCCTCGAGCCCGGATTCGCCCAGCCTGGGGCGGTTTGGTTGCTGGTCATTCATGCGCCCAGCCTTTTTGCTGCGTTGAAACCCGACCCGCCGCCCAGGCCGGGGCCTGGATGGGTCGCGGCGCCGATATGGATCAGACCGCGCACCGGGCCAAGCCCGTTCGTGCTGTGCTTGAATGGCCGCCAGATGAAGAACTGGTCGATGCCGCAATGCCCGCCGTAGGGATCGCCGCCGACAAGGTTCATGTTCATCGCTTCCAGATCGGCCGGAGAATAGGCGCGTCGCGCCAGGCGGATCCCGGCGAAGTCCTTGATATGGCGGGCCAGGATCGCCTCGATCCGGTCGGCAAAGGCCTCGCGCGTGGGCGCGTCCCATTGGCGCCCGCCGATCTGCCCGGCGGCATCGCCCTTGATGACACGCGGCGCGTCGGGGATCTGCAACCACAAGATCGCCTTGCCCTCGGGGCAGCGCGTCGGGTCCAGACGCGAGGGCTGTCCCACGCAGATTGTCGGCGTTTCGGGAAACAGGCCGCGCTCGGCCTCGTTCGCGGATTTCGACACGGCATCCAGACTGTCGGACAGATGGATCAGCGCCACATCCTCGAGTCCGGGGGTCAGCCATTCAGGGGGGCGATCCAGCGCGAAATGCAGCTGGAAATTGCCCCGGCCATAGCGATAGTCGGGCAGGGCGGCCCGATCCTGCGGCAGGTCCACCCCGTCGAGAAGCCGGGTATACAACTGGTCCGGCGCGACCGAGGCCAGCACCGAGCGCGTGGCAATCTCCTCGCCATCGGCCAGCCGCACGCCCGTGACGCGCCCGTTCGCGGTGGTGATCTTCGCAACATCCGCGCCGGTGCGCAGCGTGCCGCCGTGGGCCTCGATCAGGGCCTTGAAGGCGGCGACCCCGGCGCCGGATCCCCCTTTGACCACCGGTGCGCCCGCCGCTTCCAGGGCAAAGGCGATCACCTTGCCCATCTGCGCGGAATAGGTCGATTCCGGGGTCAATCCCGTGTGCAGGCACCACGGCGCCCAGAGGGCGTGCACCATCGGGCTTTGATAGCGGGCCTCCAGCCAGCCGCGCGCGGGCGCCAGCGCGCTGCCCATCCAGGCGGCCAGTCCCCTGAGACCGCGCTTGCGCACCTGCCCGAACAGCAGCCGGGCGGTGCCCCAGCTCCAGAGCGGCCCGCCGAGCAGCGCGAACAGAAACGGCGCATCCGCGGCCAGTTGCCCGACATCGTGCGCGTGCCGGTCGCCGTCGCCCTGGGCCAGCGCATTGAACCGGCGGACATTCTCGGCCTGGTCCATGGTGAACACCAGCGCCTCGCCATCCGGACGCAGAACCGCGGTCGGCGTCGGCGTGTGGCAGTATTCGAACCCGTGCCTGGCCAGATGCGGCCCCAGGGCCGCCCCGGCGGGCGAGGTCATGAACAACACCCAGGTGGCCGCCATCACGTCATGGTTGAACCCGGGCAGGGTTGCCTGATCGGTGAACAGGCAGCCCCCCAGACGATCCTCGCGCTCCAGCACCGTGACCTTGTCGCCCTTCAGCGCCAGCAGCGCGGCGGCGACCAGCCCGTTGATCCCGGACCCGATGATGACGTGATCGGCGGCCATCGCGGTCAGCCCTTCGGCACCAGCGCCAGCGCGCGAATCGGCGAGCCGGTGCCATGCACGATCTTGAGAGGCGCCGCGATCAGGATCGCGCCCTTGGCCGGCAGCTTGTCCAGATTGGCCAGCGAGGCCAGCCCGAAGCGGTTGTTCGCGTGCAGCAGGTTGTGCGCGGGGAAGGGCGGGGTCATGCCGCCCGCCAGGCCCGCGTCGGTGCCGATGCACTGGCTGCCCCAGCCGACGATGCCCTTGTCGATCAGGTGCTGGATGACCTCGGCGGTCGGCCCAGGGGTGTGGGGGCCGGTCTCGTTCGCGTTCAGAAACAGCGCCTCGTCATGGGCCCGGCTGTCCCAGTCCGACCGCAGCACGACCCATTCGCCCGCATTGATCGGGCCATGCTGCGCCTCCCAGGCGTTCACATGGTCGATGGTCAGCAGGAAATCGGGGTCGGCGGCGCATTCGGCGCTGAAGTCCAGCACGTTGACCGGGGCGACAACGCGCTGGATGTCCAGCGTGTCGGTGAAGCCGTCGGAATAGTCCTTGCCGGTGATCCAGTGGTGCGGCGCGTCGAAATGGGTGCCGGAATGCTCGCCCAGCTCCAGCCAGTTCCACGCCCAGAACGGGCCGTCGCTGTCGTATTCGCTGATGCGGTGAATCTTGATCGGCGGGGTGTCCTTGGCCAGTTCCGGCGGCAGTTTCAGCAGCGGCGTGTCGGGACCCAGCAGGCCCGTGCAGTCCACCACCTCGATCCCGCCCGAGGCCAGCAGCCCGGCGAGTTGTTGCAAGACGTTCGATGCGCTCATGGTGAGTCTCCCTGGTTCCTGGCCCGTCGTGGCCTTTTGCCAGAATCATGCTAGACAGATAAATATGCATTTGCAATTATCTTCACGACTCATCGGGGGTATTCATGGCCGAAAACTTTGACGCAGTGCTGATCGGCGCGGGCCATAACGGCCTGGCGTGCGCGCTGCATTTGGCGGCCAAGGGCTGGCGTGTCGGTGTGTTCGAACGGGCGCAGGATGCCGGCGGCGCGGTCAAGTCGGGCGCCTACACGTTGCCCGGGTTTCGCCATGACTGGGCGGCCATGAACCTGTCGCTTTTCGCAGGAAGCCAGTTTTTCAAGGATTATTCCGAGGAATTGACGCGACATGGCCTGGCATTCGTGCCGGTAGACCAGCCGTTCGCCTCGGCTTTTCCGGATGGGCGCTGGCTGGGCATCGGCATGGATGCGGCGGCCAACCGCGCCCGGATCGCCGCGGAATCCGAGGTCGACGCACAGACCTGGGATGCGCTGACGGCCGGGTTCGCGGATCGCGCGCAGGACGTGTTCGCGCTGCTGGGTGCGCCCATGAAGATGCGTGCATTAGCATCTTTCTTGTGGGGTGTCTGGCGGCGGCGGGGCACGGGCGGCGCGCTGGACCTGACGCAGTTCCTGGCGCAATCGCCACGCGCCTGGCTGGAGCAGACCTTCGAATCACCCCGCCTCAGGGCGCTGCTCGGGGCCTGGGGGATGCATCTGGACTATGCCCCCGACATCGCCGGCGGCGCGCTGTTTCCCTATCTCGAAGGGATGGCAGGGCAGGCCTTTGGCATGGCGCTGGGCGCGGGCGGTGCCGACACGGTGACGCGCGCGCTGGTCGCCGCGATCGAGGCCCGCGGCGGGGTGGTGCAATGCGGGGCCGAGGTCACCGCGATCCGTCACGCGGGCGGCAGGGCCCAGGGCATCACCTTGGCCGATGGCCGTCAGATCGACGCGGGGCGCGCGGTGATCGGCAGCCTTGCGCCCTCGGGTCTGTTGCGGCTGACCGGGGGAACCGGGGACGCGGGCTTTGACCGCCGGATGGGCGATTTCGTCCATGCGCCCGGAACGATGATGATCCATCTGGCGATGGACGGCCTGCCCGACTGGGCGGCCGGCGACGCGCTGCAACGCTTTGCCTATGTTCATCTCGCGCCCTCGCTGGATCAGATGGCGCGCACCTATCAGCAGGCGCGCGCCGGCCTCCTGCCGGACGAACCGATCCTGGTTTGCGGCCAGCCGACGGTGTTCGACCCCTCGCGCGCCCCTGAGGGGCAGCATGTCCTGTGGTTGCAGGTGCGCATGGTGCCGGGCACGATCCGGGGCGATGCCGCCGGGCAGATCGCGGCGACCGACTGGGCCGCCGCCGCCGAACCCATGGCGGAACGCGCGCTCGACATCCTCGATCGGTATGCCCCGGGGGTGCGCGCCAGGATCCTTGGCCGACGCATCGTCACCCCGGCCGAGCTGGAGGCCGACAATCCCAACCTGGTGGGCGGAGATCAGGTCTGCGGCAGTCATCATCTGGCGCAGCATTTCCTGTTTCGCCCGGCCCCCGGGCACGCGGATGGCAGCACGCCGATCCGCAACCTGCATCTGACCGGCGCGGCCGTCTGGCCCGGCGCGGGGACAGGGGCGGGCTCCGGCTATCTGCTGGCCCGCAAACTGACATGAACCAGACCCGCAAAGGGCACCCAACCGCATCCTAACATCAGGGAAATGAAGACATGACACTTTCACGCCGCAGCCTGTTGAAGATGACCGCCGCGACGGTCTCGCTCAGCGTCGCGCTGCCCGCCTTTGCCCAGGCCATCGACGAACTGGTCATTGCCTATAACGTCAACCTGCCCAGCTGGGACCCGACGGTCGGGCCCTCGGCCGTGAACCCGACGATCCAGGGGATCTATCAGTCGGTGTTCGACCAGTTCATCCTGCAACAGCCCGATCTGTCGCCGGCGCCCGGCCTGCTGACCGACTGGGGCTGGAACGAGGATCGCACGCAGGTCTGGATGGACGTGCGCCAGGGCGTCAAGTGGCACGACGGGTCCGATTTCACCGCCGAGGATGTCGCCTGGTCGCTGGCGCGCGTCGCCGATCCGGCCACCGGCAGCCCGATCCAGTTCGTCTGGGGCACGCTGGCCAATCACCGGGTCGAGGGGAACCGCGTCATCGCCGATGTGGTGCAATTCGATCCGACGATCTTCAAGTGGATGTATTTCCTGACCGGCTATGTCCTGCCCAAGGCCTATTACGAACGTGTCGGCGCCGACGGGTTCGAAGCCGCGCCGATCGGCACCGGCCCCTACATGGTCGAACAATACGAACGCAACGCCTTTGTCCGGCTGCGGGCGAACCCGCATTACTGGAACGGCGTGCCGGAATTCGAATCGGTCACCATCCGCTTTGTCACCGATGCCGCCAGCCGCGTGGCCGAGGTCGAATCGGGCCGCAGCCATGTCACGCTGGAAATCCCCTATGAGGAATACGACCGCCTGCGCGCCATGCCGGCGCTGGGTGGCGTCGCCACGCCGATTTCCGACATCGCGATGATCTTCTTCAACGACATCGACGTGATGCTGGACGAGAACGTGCGCAAGGCCGCCGTGCTGGCGGTGGACAAGCAGTTGATCATCGACCGGCTTCTGTCTGGCTATGGCGTCGCGCTCAGCACGCTGGAGACACCCGAATACGCCGCCTATGATCCGACCATCCAGGTGCCCTATGACCCTGACCAGGCGCGCGAACTGCTGGCGGCCTCGGGCTATTCCACCGACAATCCGGTGCGCTTCACCATCCAGACCACGCGCGGCTTCAAGCCCAAGGATTACGAGATGATCCAGGCCATCGTCGGCCTGTGGCGGCGTGTCGGGATCGAGGCCGAGATCGAGGTCTACGAGGTTGCCCGCCACTATGAGTTGCGCGCGGCCGACCAGCTGGCACCGGCGGCGTTCTACAACTGGGGCAATTCGGTCGGCGATCCGACAACCTCGACCGGATTTGCCATGTTCGGCCCGTCGCCGCATTCGGTCTGGGACAGCCAGGACCTGATCGACATGATCGCGCCGCTCTGGGCCGAACCGAACGAGGAACGCCGCATTCAGGGTTGGAAGGACGTGGACCGCTACATCGCCGAGCACGCCTATGTTCTGCCGCTGTTGCAGTATGTCCAGCCGATCATTCACGCCAACGGGGTTCATGTGACGCCGCACGCCTCGGGTGCGCTGCTGCCGCATCTGATGACCCGCGCCTGAGGACCTCCTCCCTTCTCGGGGCGGGTTTCGGCCTGCCCCGCTTTTTTACGCCGAGGTCCTCATGTTCCTGCGCCGATTCCTGACCCGGATCGCGACGACACTGGTCACGCTGTTCGGCGTGGCGGTCATCGTCTTTGTCGTGATCCGTGTCGTTCCGGGCGATCCGATCGCCATGATGCTGCCCCCCGGCGCGACCGACGCCGATATCGCGCGTCTTCAGGCGCTTTACGGACTGGACAAGTCGATTCCGCAGCAATTCGTCATCTGGCTGGGGGGCGTTCTGCACGGTGATTTCGGCACGTCGATCACCACCCGTCAGCCGGTGCTGGGGCTGGTGTTGTCGCGCCTTCCGGCCACTCTGGAACTGTCGATCATGGCGCTGGTCATCGCGGTGGTGCTGGGCGGGTTGATGGCGCTGACGGGCACGCGGCTGCGCGATACGCGGACCGAAGGCGCGATCGACGTCGCCAACGGCATGGCGCTGAGCGTGCCGGATTTCCTGTGGGGGCTGGTGCTGATCCTGATGTTCGGGGTGCTGTGGCCGGTGTTCTCGATCTCGGGCCGGGTGTCGCCGGCGCTGGTGCCCCAGTTTCACACCGACTTCTTCCTGTTCGAAAGCGTGCTGCGGCTGCGCTTTGACCTGTGGCTGGATCTGGTCGGCCACATGCTGATGCCCGCGGTCGCGCTGGCGATCCCGCTGGCGGCGATCATCGGCCAGTTGCTGAAGCAGAGCCTCAAGGAAACCATGCATCTGGATTATGTCACGCTGGCCCGCACCAAGGGCTACGGCGAAAACCACGTCATTACCCACGAGGCGCTGCGCAACGCGATCCTGCCGACGCTCACGCTGATCGGGGTGCAGTTCACCTTTCTGATCGGCGGCACGGTCATCATCGAGCGCCTGTTCAGCTACGAGGGGTTGGGCAACATGGCCATCGACGCGGTCATCAACCGGGACCTGCCGCTGATCCAGGGGATCGTGCTGCTGTTCGCGCTGCTGTTCACGCTGGTGAACCTGTGCGTCGACCTGCTCTATGCCGTTCTGAACCCGAGGTTGCGCCATGCTTGACGGTCGGTCCCTGGTCAAACGCACAGCCGGGCTCAGGCTGTGGCTGTCGGTCGCCTGGCTTTCGCTGCTGGTCATCGGCGCGGTCTTTGCGCCGCTGGTCGCCCCGCAGGATCCGTTGATGCAGGACCTGTTCACGGCGCGCCTGCCGCCCTTCTGGATGCACGGGGCCGAGCCGGGCTACTGGCTGGGCACCGACAGCCTGGGGCGCGATGTGCTCAGCCGGATCCTGTATGGCGGGCGGGTGGCGCTGATCGTCGCGCTTCTGGCCGGCAGTGCGACCGCGATCATCGGCGCGACACTGGGCCTGATCGCCGGTTTCTATCGCGGTTGGGTCGATATGGTGATCTCGCGGCTGGTGGACATCTGGATGGCCTTTCCGCCGGTGCTGTTCTCGATCCTGCTGATCGCTGTTCTGGGCACGGGGCTTGGCTCGGTCATCCTGGCGATCATCGTCATCGACTGGACCCGCTTTGCCCGCGTCGTCCGCGCCGAGGCCATGGCCCAGGGCGCGATGGATTACGTCGCCTCGGCCCAGGTCGCGGGGCGCGGGCGGTTCAGCACGGTGCTGACCGAGATCCTGCCCAATGTGCTGCCGACCATCACCGTGCTGCTGACGCTGGAAATGGGAATTGCCGTCATTGTCGAGGCGATCCTCAGCTTCGTGAACCTGTCGATTTCCACCGACGATCCCACCTGGGGCGGCATGATCGCCGAGGGGCGGGTGTCGATCCACCAGGCCTGGTGGGTGCTGGTGTTCCCGCTGATCGCGCTGTTTCTCACCGTCCTGTCCTTCTCGCAACTGGGCGAGGGGCTCAAGGACCGCTTCGACCCGGTGCTGCAATGAGTTTCCTGAAAATCCGCAACCTGTCGGTGGTCCTGCGCGGCACGCGGCACCGGCTGTTGCGCGACGTCTCGCTGGATGTCGCGGCGACCGAGGTGATGGGCCTGGTGGGCGAATCCGGTGCCGGCAAGTCGATGATCGGCAAGGCGGTGCTGGGCATCCTGCCGCGGTCCGCGCAGGTGGTGTCCGGCACGATCGAGATGGACGGCGTGGACCTGCTGTCCATGGACCCGCGGCGGCGGCGCGCCCTCATCGGCCGGCAGGCCGCCCTGATCCCGCAGGATCCGTTGACCGCGCTGAACCCCTCGCGGCGGATCAGGCCGCAGATCACGGATCGGCTGGTGGACATCCTGGGCTGGGACCGCGCCCGCGCCAATACCCGGGCCGAGGAAATCCTGCACGAGGTTCATATCGCCGCGCCTGAGCGGGTGCTGGGGTCCTACCCGCACGAATTGTCGGGCGGGATGCGCCAGCGGATTCTCATCGCCTCGGCCTTTGCCGCCGAACCGCGCCTGATCGTCGCCGACGAGCCGACGACCGCGCTGGATGTGACGGTGCAGAAGCAGATCCTGAAACTGATCCACGAGATGCAGGCCCAGCATGGCACGGCGTTGCTGTTCGTGACGCATGACCTGGGCGTGGTAGCCAAGATCTGCCAGCGGCTGACGGTTCTCTATGGCGGGCTGGTGGTTGAAGAGGCCGACGTGCGCGCGTTCTTCCGCGCGCCGGTCCATGCCTATTCCCGCGCGCTGCTGGCCGCCACGCCGCGCCATTCCGACCCCGACGCCGACCTGACCCCGGTGCCCGAGGCCGTCATCGCCGCCGTGCAGGACCAGGTCCTTGCCGCCGACCGGAGCTGGACCCATGCCTGATCTTTACGATGTGCAGGACCTGCACCTGTCGTTGCCCGACATGACGCGCAAGCCCCTGTTCGGGGCCGCGCCCCGGATCGAGATCCTGAAAGGTCTCAGCTTCACCATCCCCAAGGGGCAGGTTCTGGGGATCGTCGGCGGGTCGGGCTCGGGCAAGTCGACGCTTGGTCGCGCGCTCGTGCGCCTGCTCGAGCCGACCTCGGGGCGGGTGCTGTTCGACGGTCAGGACATCACCCACCGCGACGAGGGGGGGCTCAGGCCCCTGCGGCGCCGTTTCCAGATGATCTTTCAGGACCCGATGTCGTCGCTGAACCCGCGCCAGACCGTGGCACGGATCATCGCCGCCCCCCTCGGTCTGCACGGTTTCGCCGATCCGCGCGACCGCGCCCTCGAGGCGCTGGAACGGGTCGGATTGCCGCGCAGTTTCGGCAGCCGCTTTCCGCACCAGTTGTCGGGCGGGCAGCGCCAGCGCATCGGGATCGCGCGCGCCATCGCGCTGAACCCGGATTTCATCCTGGCGGACGAGATCGTCTCGGGGCTGGATG
This sequence comes from Rhodobacter sp., assembly GCA_020637555.1. Taxonomy (GTDB): domain Bacteria; phylum Pseudomonadota; class Alphaproteobacteria; order Rhodobacterales; family Rhodobacteraceae; genus Pararhodobacter. The sequence continues at coordinate 250,436 of JACKKF010000005.1, forward strand.
TGTCCAGTCAGGCGCAGGTGCTGTCGATCCTGCGCGAACTGGTGCGTGACATGGGGCTGACGCTGGCCTTCATCAGTCACGATCTCAGCGTGATCCGGCGGCTATGTGACCGCGTTCTGGTGCTGCATCAGGGCGTGATCGTCGAGGACGCGGGCTGCGAGGCGCTGTTCGCCGATCCGCAGGCGGCCTATACCCGCGACCTGCTGGATGCGATCCCCGATCCCGACCCTGAAAATGCCTGGTTCGAACGGGCCTAGGCGGGGTGCGGCCGGAACTGGATCAGGTAGTCGCCCTTGCCGATCGGAACCCCTTGCGCGCGCAGGATGTTATGCGCGGTCACCGCATGGAAATGAACATTGGGCAGGGTGTAGGACAGCACGAAATCCTCGGATGTCAGATCCAGCCGCCGCGGTCCCCAGGGGCTCTGATCCGGTCGGGTCCAGTCCAGCGGCAGGAAAACCTCGATGGCTTGCCGCCGGCCCGCATGCCGGTCGAGCGTCTCGGGCGCCCGTGACCCGACGGTCGAGATGGCGGTCCGCATCATGGCCTGCAACGCGGCGAACGGCATCCTGCCGATCAGGGGCGGCGGGGCAAACACACCCGTTGCGATCGCCTCCAGCCCCCAGACGGCGTGGTTCTTCAGGGCCTCGACCTGAAAATGGAGCGGTGCCATATCCGGGAACAACCGGGCCGCAACCAGATCGTCGGCGTCGATGCCGATCTCGGCGCAATGGTCGGCCGCGCGCGCAAGGATGCCGGCCACCGCGCGCAGGCGTTGCAGAACCGTCGGCACGCAAAGATCATGCAGCGTGGTGGCCATGACGCGCCCGCCGGCCCGGTCAGAAGGGCGCGGCCTGCGCATCGCGCAGGGTTTCGCGCGGGGCGCAGCCGAAGCGCCCGCGGTAGATGCCCGAAAACCGCCCGAAATGGCCAAAGCCCCAGCGCGTCGCCACCTCGGTCACGCTGGTGCCGGGCAGGCCCGCTTGCAGATCGGCATGCGCCCGGTCCAGCCGGGCATCGCGCAGAAAGGCAAGCGGCGTCGTGTTGCGAAACCGCCGAAAGGCCAGTTGCAGGCTGCGTGCGCTGACGCCCACGGCTTCGGCCACGTCCTCGATCCCGACAGGCTGGTCGATGCGCGCCAGCATCCAGGCTTCGGCCTGGCGCACCATGCGCGGCGCGACCTCGTGTCCGCGCGTGTGATGCAGCGCATCCGAGAAACTGTGCCGATGCGCTTCCAGCAGGCCGGTCATCAGCGTGCTTTCGATCTGGCGACCCAGCAGGCTGCCCGGGCGCAGGGCAGGGCGGCCCGCGTCGGCCTCGGCCACCAGATGCAGGATCAGCGCGCGCAGGGCGGCGCCCCGCGGGCCGGTCAGATCCATCGCGCCGGTAAAGGTCAGCGGCCGGTCCGGCAATCCCCCGATCAACCCGGCGAGGTGACGCACAAAGGCTTCGCGGTCGATGCGCAGCAGGATCTGGCGGCAGTCGCCCTCCCAGATCATCGTCGTCGCGTGATGCGGGTTCAGCAGCGCCGCGCGCCCCGGATCGCTGACATAGGCGTCCGATCCGTTGCGGATGGCCGCGGCCCCGGTCAGGGGCATCTGGAACAGGTAGAAATCCCGCAACTCACCCGGCGCGATCAGTGTCTTGGCGCCATAGGCGATATAGTTCAGCGACAGCCGTTCGCCCTGAAGGTGGTGGTGGCAGGCATCGAACCCGCCCCCGGGGCCGATCCGGTCCAGCCGATGCGGGCAGAAGATCGCCGCGACGCGCTCGCGCGCCTCGTCGAGATCGCGGGTCCGGAACAGCGCATGACCCGCCAGCGGTGCGGCTACGCCCATGACGACCTCCCTGCCATGATCGAGGAACCCTAGCACCGCATACATGCGTTTGCACATAAATTTCGCGCAACCGGCAGGTTTTTTCGTTTTTCGGATAATGGCGATGCTGGGTGGATAGTCGGTGCAAGGCCGCCTGCCAAACTGCCCCCTGCAACCAGAAACAGGGGGATTTCATGCGGGGACTGGACGGCAAGGTGGCCATCGTTCCGGGCGGCGCGACCAAGATCGGGCGCGCCGTGGTCGCGGCATTCCGGCAAGCGGGCGTGCGCGTCATGGTCGGCGACATCGACACCGAGGGCGGCCAGGCGATGATCGCCGAGGGCGTGGCCTTCACGCCGTGCGACCTGCGCAAGGACGCCGATATCGCGGCCCTGGTGCAGGCCACGCGCGATGCCTATGGCCGGATCGATTTCCTGGTGAACGTCGCCTGTTCCTATCTGGACAACGGCGCCGAGTCGCCCCGCGCGGAATGGCTCGAGGCGCTGGATGTGAACATCGTCGGCTCGGTCATGCTGATGCAGGCGGCGCGGGCGGATCTGGCCGCGACCAAGGGGGCGATCGTCAATTTCGGTTCGATTTCGGCACGGGTCGCGCAGACGGGGCGCTGGCTCTATCCGGTCAGCAAGGCGGCGATCCTGCAACTGACGCGCAATCAGGCGATGGACCTGGCGCCCGACGGAATCCGCGTGAACGCGGTCAGCCCGGGCTGGACCTGGTCCAACATCATGGACCAGTTGACCGGCGGCAACCGGGCCAAGACCGACGCGGTGGCCGCGCCGTTTCACATGCTGGGCCGCGTGGGCGACCCCGAGGAAGTGGCGAACACGGTGCTGTTCCTGTGCTCGGACGAGGCCAGCTTCATCACCGGCACCGATATTCGCGTGGACGGCGGCTATACCGCCATGGGTCCGGAGCAGGCCGTGCCGGCGATTCCGAAACTGATGGAATAACAAGGGAATAACAGGGAGAAAACCATGAGAAAGATCACGATCGTCGGCGGCGGCCAATCCGGGTTCCAACTGGCCATCGGCCTGTTGCAAAAGGGCTATCAGGTGCGCGTGGTGCAAAACCGCGACGCCGGGGACATCGCGCGCGGCAAGGTCCTGTCGAGCCAGTGCATGTTCGGCGATGCGATCGAGGCCGAGCGCGACCTGGGCATCGATTTCTGGACCGACACCTGCCCCCCGGTCGAGGGGATCAGCTTTGTCGTGCCGCATCCCGAACAGCCCGGCGCAAAGGCCATCGACTGGTCCGGCCGGCTGGACCGCAACGCCTATTCGGTTGACCAGCGGGTGAAGATTCCGCGCTGGATGGCCGAATTCGAACGCCTGGGCGGGCGCCTGGTGCTGAAAGAGGCCGGGCTTTCGGACATGGAGCTCTATGCGCGCGAGGACGATCTGGTCATCGTTGCGTCGGGCAAGGGCGAAATCGGCCAGATGTTCGAACGCGACGCCGGGAAATCCCCCTATGACCGCCCCCAGCGCGCCCTTGCGTTGACCTATGTTCACGGCATGACACCCCGGCCCGAGCATTCGGCGGTCAACTTCAACCTGATCCCCGGCGTGGGCGAGTATTTCGTCTTTCCGGCGCTGACCACCACCGGCCCGTGCGACATCATGGTGTTCGAGGGCGTGCCGGGCGGGCCCATGGACTGCTGGTCCAACGTCCACAGCCCGGAGCAGCATCTGGAAACCTCGCTCAACATCCTGAACACCTTTCTCCCGTGGGAGGCCGAGCGTTGCCGCGCCGTCAGCCTGACCGACGACAACGGCATTCTGGCCGGACGGTTCCCGCCCACGGTCCGCAAACCCGTCGGCACGCTGCCCTCGGGCGCGCGCGTTCTGGGGCTGGGGGATGCAGTCTGCCTGAACGATCCGATCACGGGGCAGGGGTCGAACAACGCCGCAAAGGCCGCGCGGGTCTATCTGAAGCGCATCCTCGATCACGGCGACCGGCCGTTCGATGCCGCCTGGATGCAGGGCACCTTCGATGCCTATTGGGACTATGCGCAATGGGTGGTCAACTGGACCAACATGATGCTGGCCCCGCCGCCGCCCTTCATCCTGGAGATCATGGGCACCGCCTGTGTCGAGCCGCGCCTGGCGCATCGCATTGCCAACGGCTTCGACGACCCGCGAGATTTCTTCCCGTGGTTCGCGGACCCCGGCGCGGCCGAGGCCTATCTGGCCGAACTCAAGGCGGCCTGAGATGGGCATGGGCGTCGATCCCGCCGCCTTTCGCGCGGCCATGGCGCGGTTCCCCGGCGCGGTGACGATCGTCACCACGCTGACCCCGCAGGGGCGCCGGGGGATCACCGCGACGGCGGTCTGTTCGGTGACGGCGGACCCGCCCAGTCTGCTGGTCTGTGTCAACCGCGCCACGGGCACCTGCCAGGGCATCCTGGAAACCGGGCGCTTTGCGGTGAACCTGCTGCGCGATCCCTCGGGGGATCTGGCGATGCGCTTTGCGGGGGCGGGCGGCACCACCGGTGACGACAAGTTCGCGGCCGGCGACTGGGGGGCGGATGCCGCGGGGTTGCCGGTGCTGGCCGATGCCCGGGTGGCCTTTTCCTGTGCGGTGGCCGAAACCCTGACCGCGGGCACGCATCAGGTGTTCATCGGCCAGATCACCGCCATCGCCCAGGGGGAAGGCGCGGCGCTGATCTACGAGCAGTCGCGCTTTCACCGCCTGGACCCGATCTGACACCGGCGCCGGGGGTCAGGCCCCCGGCACCAGCGCCAGCGCCCGGATGGGCGAACCGGTGCCCTGCACGATCTTCAGCGGAGTCACGACCAGGATCGCGCCCTTGGCGGGCAGTTGATCCAGGTTGCACAGGCTGGCCAGGCCAAAGCAGTTGTCACGATGCAGGAAGTTGTGCGCCGGGAAGGGGGGGCTGAACTTGCCGGCCATCCCCGCGTCGGTGCCCACGCATTGCGTGCCCCAGCCGACGATGCCGCGTGACAGCAGATAGTCGATGCAGTCGGGCGCGGGCCCGGGCGAATGGCTGTCGTCGCTGTCGGGATCGGGGTTCAGGAACAGCGCCGCATCGTGCATCCGCCGGTCCCAGTCGGTGCGCATCACCACCCATTCGCCGGGATTGATGGCGCCGTGCCGGGACTCCCAGTCCTTGACGTGGCGCGCGGTCAGCAGGAAATCGGGATCGGCCGCGGCCTCGGACGCGCAGTCGATCACGTTGACCGGCGCGATCAGCCGCTGCACGTCCAGCGTATCGGTATAGCCATCGGCAAAGTCCCGTCCGCTGAGCCAGTGGTGCGGCGCGTCGAAATGCGTCCCGGAATGCTCGCCCAGTTCCAGCCAGTTCCAGGCCCAGAAGGGACCGTCGCTGTCGTATTCGCTGATCTTGTGCAGCTTGACCGGCGGGGTATCGCGCGCCAGGTCCGGCGGCAGTTTCAGAAGCGGGGTCTCGGGACCAAGCGGCGCGGTGCAGTCGACGATCCGCACCTGCCCGGACAGCAGCGCCGCGCCCAGGTCCCCCAGAACGGCCCCCGCATCGGCGGTGCTGGCGGCGGCACGGCCGGCAAACCGGGCGCGACGGCGGGCCAGGACCTCGGCCATCAGGTCAAAGGTCTCGCCGATGGCGCTTTCCTCGGTGACGATCCCGGGCGAGAGGCGCAGGATGTCGCCGCGAAAGTCCACGGAATACCCCTCGAGTCCCAGCGCGCCGACCATGGCGGCGGCCTCGGCCTTGTCGGGCATCCTGAGCATCACGGATCCGCCGCGCCGGTCGGCCTCGCGCGGGGACAGGAGCGGCAGGTCCAGGGCGTCGGCGCGGGCGATGATCTGGTCCACCATCGTGCGGTTGCGCGTGGCGATCGCGGACACATCCTGCGTCGCGAACCAGTCCAGCGCCGGCAGCGAGGCCAGCGCCGCCACCGAACCCGGCGTGCCGCTGTCGAAACGGCGAATGTCGGGGGCATACTGGAACTTGTCCAGGTCCCAGCTGAAGGGGTTGTTCTGGCTGAACCAGCCGCGCCCCTCGGGTTGCAGATCCGCCAGCAGGGCCTTGTCAGCATAGAGAATGCCCGCGCCGGGCGTGCCGCACATCCATTTCAGGCTGGTCGAAATGGTGAAGTCGACCCGCGGGTTCATCACGTCGAAAGGCAAGAGCCCGGCCGCCTGGGTGATGTCGGCCACCATCAGGCTGCCCATGTCGCGGCCGTGGGCGACCAGCGCGGGATAATCCATGCGGTGCGACGCGGTCGATGTCACCCAGGTCAGCAGGGCCAGCGCCACATCGGGACCCCAGGCGGCCAGGTAATCCTCGGTTTCCACCCAGGAGGCACCCGGCCGCAGCGGCACGGTGTCCAGCGTGAAGCCGATCTTGGGCGCCAGCCCGGCCAGCAGGAAGTGGATCGAGGGGAAGCAATCGCCCGAGACCAGCACCCGCTTGCCCTTGAGCCGGGCTTCGGGCAGGGCGCGCATGATGCGGTGCATCCCTTCGGTGACGTTGTCGACATTCGTGACCGATCCCTTGGGCGCGCCGATCAGGCGGCCCCAGGCTTCGGTGAAGTCCTGGCGCTTGCGCAGCACATAGCCCCATTGCTTGTCATCGGGCGCGGACCAGACGCGGGCGAAATCGGCCATGGCGCGGGCCAGGTCCTCGTCCTTGCCGGGATACATGCCGATAGAATGATACAGGAAATAGCCACCAGCGCGGGAATTCGAGTGCATGCTTTCTCTCGTCTAGAAGCCCAGGACCCGGGGCAACCACAGTCTGAGACCCGGCAGCGCCGCAATCAGCGCAAGGCCCAGCAGATTGACCGCAAGGAAGGGCAGGTTGGCGCGGATCAGCGGCACGAGGCCGCAACCCGCGATGCGTTCGGCCGCGAACAGGCACACGCCCAGGGGCGGTGTCAGCAGGCCGATGTTCAGGTTGAGGATGGCCACCACGGCGAAATGCATCGGGTCGATACCGGCCTGGGTCGCGGCGGCGGACAGCAGCGGACCGAACAGGATGATGACGGTCGTCGGGTCGATGAACATCCCCAGCACCAGCAGCACGGCATTGAACACCAGCAGCGTGCCGAGATAGCCCAGGTTCCACCCCGCGATCAGCCCCGAGACCGCCCGCGGGACGTTTTCCATGCCCATCACCCAGCTGAAGGCCGCGCCACAGCCGACGATGATCAGCAATTGCCCCGAGAACAGCGCCGATCGTTGGAAAACCGCGCCCAGCTCATGCCAGCGGATCGAGCGATAGAGCACCACCGACACCCCCAGCGCATAGGCCGAGGCGACGGCGCCGGCCTCGGTCGGGGTCATCAGCCCCAGCAGCAGGCCCGCCAGGATGATGACCGGAATCATCAGCGGCACCATCGCGGCACGGGTGGCGGACAGCACGATGCGCGGGCTGCGCGGCATCTCGACCCGGGGATAATCGTGGCGCCGCGCCTGAACCGCGACCAGTGCCATCTGCACCAGGCCGATCACCAGCCCGGGCACCAGGGTCGCGGCCATCAGCCCGCCGATCGACAGCCCGGTCATGGATCCGTAGATCACCGCCACCAGCGACGGGGGCACCATCGGCCCGATGATCGACGACGAGGCCGTGACCGCGGCCGCATAGGCGGGGGAATAGCCCTGTTTCACCATCGCGGGGATGAACACCCGGCCCAGGGCCGCGATATCCCCCAGCGCGACGCCGGTGATGCCCGAAAACAGGATCGAGGCGCCGATATTGACCTGCGCCAGCCCGCCGCGCATCCAGCCGAAGATGACATTGGCGAAATGGATCAGCCGGTCGGTGATCTTGCCGGCGTTGACCAGCTCTCCGGCCAGGATGAACAGCGGGATCGCCATCAGCACGAAACTGTCCATGCCCTGCCACAGGCGTTCGGGTGCCAGCGGCAGAAAGCGCCAGTTCCCGGTATAGGCGACCCAGCCCAGCATCGCGGCGATCATCGACCAGGCGACCGGCAGGCCCAGCACCATCAGCCCCAGGAACAGCGCCATCAAGAGGATCAGCGCATCGCTCATGCCCGGTCCTCGCGGGTCAAAAGCCGCCCCAGGGCAAAGAGCGTGGCAAAGCCGAAGGCCACCGGCAGCGCCGCATAGGGCCAGGACAGCGGGATACGCAGCCCCTCGCTGCGCTGGCCGGCTGCGAACTGCACCATGTCCAGCCCCTGGATCACCAGCGTGACAAAGACCGTCATCGCGATCAGATCGAGCAGCCCCTCCAGCAGCCGCCCGGCCCAGGGCAGGCGCGCGGCCAGCCCCAGCGGCACAAAGTCGATGCGGATATGGCTGCCTTCGCGCGCGGCGACGGCGCTGGCCAGCAGCGCCATCCAGATCATCGCATAGCGCGCGACCTCCTCGGTAAAGACGGGCACGCCGCCACCGCCATAGCGCAGGACGACCTGCGCGACGATCAGCGCGAACATGCCCGCCAGGCACAGGGCTGCGGCCAGCCGCAACCCCGTGTCGAGCGCACGGACCAGGGCGCTCAAGGCGCGCATGTCACTCGGCCGCCTGGACGGCCGCCAGCGCGGCATCGATCAGGTCGGGATGGTCGACGTTCTCGCGCAGCCAGCCGATCGCCGGCGGCTGCATCGCCTGCCGGAAGGCATCGCGCTGCGCGTCGGTCAGGCGCACGACGGTCACGCCGGCTTCTTCGGCGCGGGCAATGGCCGAGGCCTCGACCGCGCGCGAGGTTTCGCGGTTATAGGCGATGGCCGCTGCCGCCGCGTCGGTGATGACCTGCTGGTTCTCGGGGCTCAGGCCTTCGTAGAACGCATCCGAAATGCCCAGCGGCCCGAACGCATAGGTATGGCCGGTCAGCATCAGATGCGACTGCACCTCGTACAGGTGGATCAGGTTGAACACCGAGACCGAGTTGTCCTGCCCGTCCACGACCCCCGTTTGCAGCGCGGTGTAGAGTTCCCCGAACGCCACCGGCGAGGCCGAGGCGCCCATGGCCTCGACAGGGATCGTCGCCAACGGGCCCAGAACGCGCATCTTCAGCCCGGCCATGTCGGCGGGCGTTTCGACAAGGCGGTTCGCGCTGAAATGCTTGAACCCGCCCGATTCCCACCAGCCCAGCACGCGGATGCCGGTGGTGGTGCGGATGTCCTCGGCCATCTGCTGGCCAAAGGGTCCGTCCAGCACGGCCCAGGCCGTCTGTTCGGTCGGGAACAGATACGGCATGTTCAGGATCATGATGTCGGAATAGATCGAGGCATAGTTGCCGTCAGCGGCATCGGTCATTTCGATCACGCCGCGCCGCATCTGCGCCAGCCGGTCATTGGGCGCGCCCAGAGCGCCGCCATAGACCAGGTTCACCGTCATGTCGGAATGGTCCTGCACATAATCGGCAAAGGTCCGATACATGCCGTTGACGAAATCGAAGCCTTCCATGGTTTCCGGCAGCGACAGGCCGACGGTGATGGTCTGCGCGCCCGCAGGCAGCGCGAGGGTGGCGGCGAGCGCCAGGGCGGCCAGAGGCCGGGTCGCGAAAGTCATGAACTTCTCCCGTTGGTTGATGGGCGCGGGGCCCGGGGCAGGGGGCTCAGCGCGTATAGGCGCGCTGGGCCCGACGTTCGAGCCAGCTGGTCAGGCGCACCAGCGGCCAGAGAAGGGCGACATAGATCAGCGCCGCGCCTATCAGCGGCGTCGGATTGGCAAACAGCGCCTGCGCATCGGTGGCCTGTTTCAGCAGGTCCGACAGCGCCACCACCGAGGCAAGCGCGGTATCCTTGATGACCGACACGCAATTCGACGCGTGCGGCGGAATGACGATGCGGATCGCCTGCGGCAGGATCACCTTGCGCATGGTCAGCCAGAACCCCAGCCCCAGCGCGGCGGCGGCCTCGAACTGGCCCTTGGGCGTGGCCTCGATCCCGGCGCGGACAACCTCGGCGGTGAAGGCCGCCAGAACCAGGGTCAGCGCGGTGGCGGCGGCCGAAAACGACGACAGCGTGATCCCGGCGAAGGGCAGCGCGTAATAGATCAGGATCAGCAGCACCAGAACGGGAATGGCCCGGATCAGGTCGATATAGAGAACGGCCAGCGCGCGCAGCGGGCGCGGCGCATAGAGGCGCATGATGCAGATCAGCGTGCCCAGTATCGACCCCAGCACGATGGCCGTGATGCCCAGCCCCAGCGTATACCACAACCCCCTGAGAAGCATGGGAAACGCCCGTTGCAGGACGGACCAGTTGAAGAAGATGTCGATCGCGCTCATCGCTGGCCTCCGCTACGGGCGCGCGGGCGGCCGGGCCCCCCGCGCGCCGTCGGTCGCTGTCAGTAGTTGCCGGGCGTCGGGATCGGCAGCGGCGTGACCGTCAGGCTGCCTTCGGCCGGGGCGGTGCCCATCCAGCGTTCATAGAGCGCGGCCATGGTGCCATCTTCCTTCATCGCGCTGATGGCGTCATTGACGGGTTCCAGCAGCGGGGAATCCTTGGGCATCATCATCGCGAACCGCTCGCCGGTGACGATTTCATAGGCGACCTCGAGCCCTTGCATCTGCCCAAAGGCATAGCGCAGGCCGACCACGTCGTTCACCACCGCGTCGATGCGCCCGCTCATCAGGTCGGTCAGCATGTTGGAGGTGCTGTCGTAGCTGTTGTTCGACGCAAAGCCGATCTCGGCGGCGCGTTCGTTCATGTAGGTTTCGGGCGCCGAGGTGGCGATGGTGCCGATCCGCCGGCCGCGCAGATCCTCGAGTCCGTGAATATCGCTGCCGCTGCGCACGCCGATCCCCATCGCGCCCTCGACATAGGGCTGGGTGAAGCTTTGCGATTCCAGGCGTTCGTCGGTGATGGTCAGCGACGAGATGACGATGTCCACCCGCCCCGATGCCGTGGCAACAAAGAGGGCGCGGAAATCGTAGCCCTCGATTTCGGCGGTGCGGCCGATGCGGCGGGCGATCTCGTTGACGATGTCCACCTCGAAGCCCTCGAAGACGCCGTCGGCGTTGCGGTTCTCCCACGGCGGGTTCGCCGGGTAGGAGCCGACGCGCAGCACCTCCTCGGCGCCCGCGGGCAGGGTGGTCAGCGCCAGCGCGAGGCCCGTTGCGGCCCCCAGAAAGCTGCGACGATTGAATGTCATGGTTCTTCTCCCCGTTTCAGGTGGGTTGGGCCCGTGCGGATGTTTCCGTCAGCGAGCGGGTTCAAGAGGTCGTTCTCGGGCCTCCAGATCGGTGATGAGCATGTGCCCGGGCGCATGGGTGAACGCCAGGTCGGGGGCGGCATGGGCAATCGCGCGTTCCATCGAGACGCCGCAGGGCCAGAACATCGCCACCTCGCCGGGCAGGATATCGGTCAGGCCGATCCCGTCGATCGGGCGGGTCAGATCCACGCCGATCGCGGCCGGATCGCCGTGGTGAACCGGCCCGCCATGGGCCTGCGGAAACGCCCGGGTCAGGGCGGCGGCGCGGTCGGCCTGGTCGGCGCGGATGGCCCGCATCGAGACCACCAGATCGCCGCCGAACGGCCCGACCGGCACCATCGGAACGCGGCTGTCAAAGGCCGAGCACGTCACCCCCGGCGCGTGGCAGCGCAGCGCGACGCCCTGCGCGACAAGATCGGATTCGAAGGTCAGCGAGCAACCGATGGCAAAGCCGACCAGATCGTCGCGCCACAGATCGGTGATGTCGGTCGGGTCGCCAACCGGCCGACCATGGCGAAAGACGCGGTAGCGCGGCAGGTCGGTGCGCAGGTCGATGTCGACGCCCAGGCCGGGCAGGGCGGGATCGCCAGGGCGGCCGCGGGCCAGCAGGGGCAGGGCAGCGGGGTTGGCCGCGCAAAAGGCCTGGAAATCATTGGCCAGTGCCGCCGGCAGGATGGCCAGGTTCGCCTGCAGCAGGCCCGGCGCCATGGATCCGGTCGGTCCGGTCAGGCGCCCCTCGCGCGCGGCGATGCGCAGGGTGCGGCCCGCGCTCATGATGCCGCCCACAGGGTTTCGAGCTGCGCCTTGATGAGGCGGATCTCGGTCTCATGCGAGGTCCGGGTGCGCGCCCAGATGTCGTCGGTGGTGGTGGCGGCGCGCCAGGCGCCCATGCCGACAACGCAGGTATCGGCGCCGAACCCCAGCGGCCCCCCGGCCGCCACGCGGATCCAGATGCGCGGCACCCGGGTGTCGGCACTTCCGACCGCAAAGTCGATCAGGCCAAGCGCCGGGTTGGGGTGGATCTCGACATGGGCGTCCGATCCGTCGAACAGCGACTGGCCCCGGAACACCCCCGCGCCCACCGGCTGCAGACCCATCGACCCCAGCGACCAGCCGCCGACAAAGGCCGCATCCGACAGCCTGTCAAAGGCGAAATCGGCGGGCACGGCCACGCGGATCGCGGTGTGATGGGCGGTGTCGTCGGGCAGGCTCATGGTGGCATCCTCTGAGTCGCGAACCTCTTGAGCATGGCAAACTGTATATTTTAAGCAAGAAATATTTGACCGAAAGTTGGTCCGATTTGCCAATTTCAGGCAATAACGCGGTTTGGTGGCGAAAATTCCATCTGAAACTGTATACTGTTTGGGGGTGTTTCCCTCTTTCGCACCCGAGGTTTCCTGCTACGCTTGCGGCAGAGGAAGGACCCGATGAGCGCACCCAGACAGAACCACCGCATCCGCATCTACGAGGACATTCGCGCCCGGATTCAGCGCGGCGAGATCCGTCGCGACGATCGGCTGGTCGATACGGCCATCGCCGCCGAACGGGGTGTCTCGCGGATGCCGGTGCGCGAGGCGTTGATGCAACTGGCCTCGGAAGGGTATCTCGAAGGGACCTCGCGCGGGTTCACCCTGCCCAACATGGAGCCCGAGCGCATCCGCGAGGTGTTCGTGCTGCGGCGCCTGCTGGAACCCTATGCCGCCGCCAGTGCGGCCCAGTCCTGCGATGCGCAGGCCATCGCGGTGATGGGGCAGGCGGTCGAGGACGCCGCCGCCACCCTGGTCAGCGATGATGTGACGGAATTCTACCGCGCGTCCGAGGTGTTCCGGAACACCTGGCTGGGCGCCGTGCCCAACACCGAGTTGCGCCAGACGATCCTGCGCTACATGGCGCAGGTGCAATCGGTGCGCTTTGCCACCATGCGCGACCCGCTGGCACATCAGATCATTGTCGACGGGCAACGCGGGCTGCTTGAGGCATTTCGCCGGCATGACGCGCTGGCGGCCAGCGAGCGGATGCTCAGGTTCGTCATGCAGGGCGAGGAGAGTTTCGCGCGGCTCAACGCCGAGGCCCGCCCCGAAAGCCTGCAAAGCAAAAGGGCGGGGTAATCCCCGCCCTTCGCGATCTTGATGGGCGAACGGTCAGCCGACCAGTTCCAGCCCCGAGAAGAAATAGGCGATCTCGACCGCGGCGGTTTCCGGCGCGTCCGAACCATGGACCGAGTTTTCGCCGACCGACAGGGCGAATTCCTTGCGGATGGTGCCCTCGGCCGCGTTGGCCGGGTTGGTCGCGCCCATCACTTCGCGGTTCTTCGCGATGGCGCCTTCGCCTTCCAGCACCTGCACCACGACCGGCTCGGACGCCATGAATTCGCACAGTTCGCCGTAGAAGGGGCGGTCCTTGTGCACTTCATAGAACTTGCCGGCCTGTGCCAGCGACAGGTGGATGCGCTTCTGCGCGACGATGCGCAGGCCCGCATCCTCGAACTTGGCGTTGATCTTGCCGGTCAGGTTGCGCTTGGTGGCGTCGGGCTTGATGATCGACAGGGTGCGTTCGATGGCCATCTTGGTCTCTCTGGCTGGGCGGGGCGGGCCGAATGCCCGATCCGCCGGTGAAAATCCCCGCGCGTCTAGCACGCCCCGCCGGGGTTGAAAAGCCGGGTAATGGCGGGCGATTGACCGCGCGGTCAGGCCTCGCGGTCCAGTTTCAGCGCGATCAGCGCCGCGCCCAGCGACACCAGGACCGAGGCCAGCATCATCGTCAGAAGCACCCGGGGCGTGGCCTGCCATTCCATCGCCAGCGCGGTGACAAAGGTCAGCGCCGCACCGCCCGTGACCGACAGCGCCCCGCTGAGTCCGGCTGCCGTCCCCGCCAGATCGGGCCGCACCGACAGCGCGCCCGCGTTCGCGTTCGAAATGGTCAGTCCGTTGCCGAACCCCACGAAGATCGTCGCGCCGAACAGCGCCAGCGGATGCGTCAGCCCCGCCAGGGCGCCGATCAGACCGGCCCCCAACGCCAGCGTCGGCGCCAGCCGCCCGGCCAGGATCAGGCGGCCCAGCCCATAGCGCGGCGCAAACCGCGCCGTCAGCGAGGCGCCCAGCATGAACCCGCCGGTGATGGACCCGATGCCCAGCCCGATCAGCGGTGGCGACAGGTGCCACAACTGGCTGGCGACATAAGGCACGCCGGTGATGAACACATAGAACGCCCCCAGCGAGAACGCGCCACACAGCGCATAGGCCCAATACCGCGCCGATCGCAGCAAGGTGGCGTAGTCCCGCGCCCTCAACCGGGTGGGCCCGGGTTTGCGCGTCTCGCCCATGTCCGCCCAGACCATGACAAGCGCCACCGCCCCCAGCGCGCTGTAGACGCCGAACACCGCGCGCCAGCCGATCAGGTCGCCCAGCACGCCCCCCAGCATCGGGCCCAGCATCGGTGCCAGGGCCATCGCGGCGGCGATGGCGCCCATCTTGCCCGCGGCCTCACGCGGGCCGAACTGGTCGCGGATGACGGCGTTCGACAGCACGGATCCCGTGACCACCACCGCCTGCGCCATGCGGCAGGCCAGGAACAGTGCAACGTCCTGCGCCAGCACGCAGCCCAGCGACGCCAGCGCATAGACCGCCATCGCCCCCAAGGCCACGGGGCGACGGCCCAGCCGGTCCGATACCGGCCCCATGACGATCTGGAACACCGCCGACACCAGCATGTAGCCCGACACCGCCAGCGCCATCACCGTCTCGCGCGTGGCAAGGGCGCGGGTCATCGCGGGCAGCATCGGCAGGAACATGTTCAGGGTCAGCACCGAGGTCCCGGTCAGCAGGACCAGCGTGGCGAGATGGGGCGGCGTGGTGCGGGTCATGGGGTGGCCTGTCAGGTCTGACCCCTGCAAAACAACTTAACGCGTGAAATGCAAGGGGGCGGTGCGGGGCTCTGGTATCGCGGCGCGGCCTCTGCTATCGGGCGGCGCATGTTAAGCATCACCGACCTCAGCTATTCCGTCGAAGGCCGCCCGCTGATCGCGGGGGCCTCGGCCCGCATTCCGTCCGGGCACAAGGTGGGTCTTGTGGGCCGCAACGGATCGGGCAAGACCACGCTCTTTCGCCTGATCCGGGGCGAGCTGACGCCGGAAGGTGGCGCGATCTCGCTGCCCAGCCGCGCCCGCATCGGTGGCGTGGCGCAAGAGGTCCCGTCGTCCGCGACCAGCCTCCTGGACACGGTGATGGAGGCCGATACCGAACGTGCCGCGCTGATGGCCGAGGCCGCGACCGCGACCGACCCCCACCGCATCGCCGAGGTGCAGGCGCGCCTTGCCGATATCGACGCCTGGTCGGCCGAGGGGCGGGCGGCGACGATCCTCAAGGGGCTGGGGTTCACCGCGGCCGAGATGCACCAGCCCTGTTCCGACTTCTCGGGCGGGTGGCGGATGCGGGTGGCGCTGGCAGGCGTTCTGTTTGCGCAGCCGGATCTGCTGCTGCTGGACGAACCGACGAACTACCTGGACCTCGAAGGCGCGCTGTGGCTGGAAAGCTATCTGGCGAAATACCCGCATACGGTGATCGTGATCTCGCACGACCGGGGGCTGCTGAACCGGGCCGTGGGCGCGATCCTGCATCTCGAAGACAAGAAGCTCACCCTCTATTCCGGCGGCTACGACACCTTTGCCAAGACCCGCGCCGAACAGCGCGCGGTGCAGGCGGCCGAGGCCAAGAAACAGGACGCCCGGCGC
Source organism: Rhodobacter sp. (assembly GCA_020637555.1). Classification (GTDB taxonomy): domain Bacteria; phylum Pseudomonadota; class Alphaproteobacteria; order Rhodobacterales; family Rhodobacteraceae; genus Pararhodobacter. The sequence continues at coordinate 266,129 of JACKKF010000005.1, forward strand.
GCCCATCTGCAAAGTTTCGTGGACCGGTTCAAGGCGAAGGCGTCCAAGGCCCGGCAAGCGCAGTCGCGCGTCAAGATGCTGGAAAAGATGACGCCGATCACCGCGCCCGCCGAGGCCGCGAAACATGTCTTCACCTTTCCCGTGCCCGAAGAACTCTCGCCACCCATCATCGCGATGGAGGGGGTCTCGGTCGGGTATGGCGATCACGTCGTCCTCAGGCGGCTGTCGCTGCGGATCGACCAGGACGACCGCATCGCGCTGCTGGGAAGAAACGGCGAAGGCAAGTCCACGCTGTCCAAGCTGCTGGCCGGCAAGTTGCCGGCGCTGGGCGGCACGATGACGGTCTCGTCCAAGCTGCGGGTCGGCTACTTCGCGCAGCATCAGGTCGATGAGCTGCACCTGGACGAGACGCCCGTTCAGCACGTCCGCCGGTTGCGTCCCACCGAAGGCGAACCGCGCCTGCGGGCGCGGCTTGCGGGGTTCGGTCTGATGGCCGATCAGGCGGAAACGGTGGTGGGGCGGCTCTCGGGCGGGCAGAAGGCACGTCTGTCGCTCTTGCTGGCGACCATCGACGCGCCGCACCTGCTGATCCTGGACGAACCGACCAACCACCTGGACATCGAAAGCCGCGAGGCCCTGGTCGAGGCCCTGACCGCCTATTCCGGCGCGGTGGTTCTGGTCAGCCACGACATGCATCTTCTGTCGCTGGTCGCGGACCGGCTGTGGCTGGTCAAGGACGGGTCGGTTGCCCCCTATCCCGACGATCTGGACGCCTATCGCGCGATGCTGCTGGCCGATCCGGAAAAGGACAAGGCCAGGCCGGCGAAGCCTGCGCGCCCCAAGGCCAGCCGCGAGCAGGTTCTGGCCCTCAAGGCAGAGGTTCGCAAATGCGAGCAGCGCGTCGAAAAGCTGCAGGAGATGCGCGACAAACTGGCGGTGAAACTGGCCGATCCAGCCCTCTACGATGATGCGCGCAAGGGCGATCTGGACGTCTGGAACCGCAAGTATGCCGAGGTGATGGAGGGTCTTGACCGCGCCGAAGCCTTGTGGATGTCTTCGGTCGATGCCCTTGAAAAAGCAGAAAAATAGAAGAGCTTCAAATGTATGACCTTATAAGGTCAGACATTCAATTTCCGGGGGCCGGGTGGCAAGGCTGCGGTTGAAGGTCCGGTGTGCCGCCGGACAGGGCCTCGCGCGTTTCCAGATTTGCCTGACCTTCGGATGTCAGGCAATTGTCGCGCTGAAAGGCGATCAAGGCGCTGCGCGTCGCATCACCCATTACCCCGTCCAGCGGACCGGGCTGGTAGCCCCGCACCAGGAGCGCGACCTGCAGCGCCTGAATGTCGCCCGACTGCACCCGGGCGGCCCGCAGGTCGGGTTCCGCCAGCGTGTCGGGGATCCATCCCAGGGCCTCGATCCCGGTCTGTCGGCCAGCCTCGAACCGGATCGCAAAGAGCGACGCGCCCACCACAGCGCAGGCCCGGCAGCCATCGCCCAGCGGGTCCAGGAACACGAACCTCTGCCGGTCGCCGTCCTGCCGCGCGGCGGTCAGGCCCACGCGGCCGGTCGGAAAGGCGCGCGGATGCGCCTGCACCAGGGCCGTGCTGACCGGGTCGTCGGGGCGCGGCGGTTCCAGCGCCACCGGATGCAGCACGGGCGGATCGCCATTGACCAGCAACTGCTGGTCGTTGCTGTTGGCCATGAAGGGAAACAGCACATCGGCCAGATCGACCGCCCCCAGTTCGGTGAACCCCATCGGAATGGCGGGTTGATCGAACGCGGGATCGTCGGCCAGACGGCGGGCAAAGGCCAGACCCTGCGCGGGCACGCCGGCTGCGGACAGGCAGGACCAGAAGGCCGGTGTCATCCCCGCCCCCTGGCAAGGCACCAGGACGCCGGGCGGGGCCACGCCCTGCGGGCCGAGGACGGTCTCGGCGGTGGCGGGCGTTGCCAGCAGAAGGGCACAGGCGAGCAGGCGGGCGGTCATGGCGCCTCCGGTCAGGACGGGGCCACGCTACGGCGCGGCGCGTCACGGTGCAATTCACACCACCGTTGACAAGCGACGGCGCAGGTCCGAAGGCTGGGACATGCTGGATGTCGCCGTTCTTGCCCCCGCCTTTGTCACCATGTTCGTGGTCATCGACCCGATCGGTCTGTCGCCGCTGTTCATCGCCCTGACCTCGGGGATGGATGCCCGCCAGCGCCGGGCCATCGGCCTGCGCGCCTGCCTGATCGCCGCGGGGTTGCTCACGGTCTTCGGCCTGGCCGGCGAGATGATCCTGAACGCCGTAGGCATCACCATGCCGGCCTTTCAGATCGCCGGCGGCATCCTGTTGTTCCTGACGGCGCTGGACATGCTGTTCGAGCGTCGCAGCCAGCGCCGGTCCGGCCATGCGGGACAGGTGCCAGACCCGTCGGTCTTTCCGCTGGCGATGCCACTGATCGCGGGGCCGGGGGCGATGGCGTCGATGATCCTGTTGGTCGGGCAGACCCAGGACTGGGCCGGGGTGGTCGCCATGCATGCCGTCATGCTGGCGGTCCTGGCGATCGTGTTCGCGCTGTTTCTGGTCGCCACGCCGCTGGAGCGCGCGCTGGGTGATACCGGCACGATGGTGGTCAGCCGGTTGCTGGGGATGCTGCTGGCCGCGCTGTCGGTGCAATTCGTGCTGAACGGCGCGCGCGGCGCGGGCGTCATCTGACCGGGCTGTGACCATGCGCGCCCTTTGAACCCGGGCGCGCACCCCCTACATCCCATCGGGAGAGGAGTGCCCATGTCCTGGCCCGATACCCTGACCGCCGATCAGACGATGCGCCTGGTCTATCTGCTGATCCTGCTGGTGGCGGTGGGGTCCTACGCGCTGGTCGCCTCGCGCGGGCGGATCGCGACCACGCTGCGGCATCTGGTGTTGTGGGCGCTGCTGTTCACCGGCGTCGCCGCCGCCTATGAATTGTGGACGGGCAGCCGCGGCGCCATGGTCGCGGTCGAGGCGAACGGTGCCAGCGCCGTGGTTCTGCGCCGGGCTTTTGACGGGCAGTTCCACCTGGATCTGCAGATCACCGGTGCGAACGGTCGGGCCACGCCGGTGCGTTTCATCGTCGATACCGGGGCGACGGACCTGGTGCTGACGCAGGAGGACGCCGCGCGGCTGGGCTACAACGCGGGCAGCCTGCGCTGGGGCGGGGTGGCCAGCACGGCGAACGGCGTCACCCGCACCGCGCGCGTCACCCTGCCGCAAGTCATGCTTGAGGGCCGCCTGGCGCGCGATGTGCCCGCGCTGGTGAACGAGGGGGCGCTGCACGCCTCATTGCTGGGCATGGGGTTTCTCGAACGGTTCCAGCGGATCGAAATCACCCGCGACCGCCTGACCATCCATTTCTAGGGGTCAGGCGGCCTCGCGTTCCTGGCAGCGGCGCGCGGCGGCGGCGCGGGTCGCGTCATCCATCGCCAGAATGGCCTCGAGCCCGTCGTTGCAGGTGGTCAGTTCGTTCAGCATGACCGGATCGAGCGAGGCATAAAAGGCCTCGATCGCGCGCAGCAGGTGCCCCGACATGCGGCAGGCGCCCTTCAGCGGGCAGGTGTTCTCGCTGGTCATGCATTCCATGAAGGGCAGTTCGGCCTCGAACGCGCGGAACACCTCGCCCACGCTGATCTCTTCGGCCGGACGCGCCAGGGAAAAGCCCCCGTGCCGGCCGCGCAGGGTGTTGATGAACCCTGCCTGGCCCAACTGGTTGACCACCTGTGCCAGATGGTTTTCCGAGGCGTTGATCGCCTCGGCGACGTCGCTCTTGCGGATGATGCGGTCAGGGTTGACGGCGCAGACCATCAGGGTGCGCAGGGCGAGGTTGGTTCGGGTCGTCAGGCGCATGGGCGGCCTCCGGGACTGGGGGTGCGGGCGCGTTTCCGCAATTTCATGCGTTACAGGCTTACCTTTGCGCGGCTGTCCCGCCTTGATTGAGATCAAGTTTTTCCGCCTGCGGCCCGGCGATACTGCGGTTTTGCGGCCCTGCGGCGGTGACAGGGTGTCGCAGGCCACATCCGGGAGGTTTCCAAATGGGCGGGAAATCGGCAAATACGAATTCAGAATACAGAATGTGTTGAAAGGGGAAGGTGCCATGGCCTCACGGCTCGATCTTGCCGCGTCCCGGCGCGGATTTCTGGGGCTTGCTGCCGGGGGCGCGGCGCTGGCGGCCTCGGGCGGGGCGGTGCGCGCCGAGCGGGTGCGCACGGCGGCCCGCATCGCCATCCTGGGGGCGGGGGCCGGGGGCACGGCGATGGCCAACCGGCTGGCGAACCGGCTGGACGGTGCGACCATCACCATCATCGACGGCCGCCAGCAGCATTGGTATCAGCCCGGCTTCACGCTGATCGCCGCCGGCCTGAAATCGGCCCGCTATGCCATCAGCCGGACCGACGACTGGCTGCCCGAGGGCGTGACCTGGATCCCCGAACATGCCGCCGGCCTGGACCCGGAAACCCGGCGCATCACCACCACAGGCGGGCAGGTGGTGAATTATGACTACCTGATCGTCGCGACCGGCCTCAGCCTGGATTGGGACGCGATCGAGGGGTTCTCGCTGGACCAGGTCGGGCAGAACGGGGTTTCCGCCCATTACGCCGGGCCCGAGTATGCCGAGTTGAGCTGGCGCGAGCTGGACCGGTTCACAGATCGCGGCGGGGTCGGCCTGTTCGGGCGCCCCGAAACCGAGATGAAATGCGCCGGCGCGCCGCTGAAGATCACCTTTCTGGCCGAGGATATCGCGCGGCGCAAAGGCAACCGTGAGCGGGTGCAGATCGTCTATAACGCCCAGAACCAGGCCTTGTTCGGGCTGCCGATCGTTCACCACAAGGTCCGCCAGCTGTTCGACGAGCGCGGCATCGAGAAACGCTATGCGCATGTGCTCAAGGGGATCGACGCGCAGCGCAAGGTCGCGACCTATGCCACCCCCGACGGCGAGGTTCGGACCGACTATGATTTCATCAACGTGATCCCGCCGCAGCGCGCGCCGCAGGTGATCCGCGAGGCCGGGCTCAGCTGGGGCGACCGCTGGCTGGATCAGGGTTGGATCGAGGTGGACCGCGAAACCCTGCGCCACCTGCGCTATCCCGAGATCTTCGGTGTGGGCGACATCCTGGGCGTGCCCAAGGGCAAGACGGCGGCCAGCGCGAAATGGCATCAGCCGGTGGTCGAGGACCATCTCGTCGCCGAGATCCAGGGCCGCGAGGGGACGGCGACCTTCAACGGCTATACCTCGTGCCCGATGATTACCAGGATAGGCCGCGCGATGCTGATCGAGTTCGACTATGACGACAACCTGACCCCGTCCTTTCCGGGCATCATCGCCCCGCTCGAAGAACTGTGGATTTCCTGGCTGATGAAGGAAATCGCCCTGAAACCCACCTATAACGCCATGCTGCGCGGCCTGGCCTGAGGAGCGACGATCATGAAAGACCTGACTTTCGGCACCCTCATCGCCGTGTGGGAGGAAATGTTCGGCGCGGGCGTGTTCTGGGCGATGGTCGTCGTCGCCGCCGGGATCACGGCGCTCTATGTCTATGTGCTGATCCGCGACCGGGCGATGTCGATGCGCAAGTTCCTGCTGGCGCAACTGTCGATGCCGGTGGGCGCGGTCGCGGCGGTGTGGTTCGTGCTGGCCATCACCTCGTCCAGCCTGTCGGACATGGGCGGGCCCATCGACCTCATGGTGCTGCTGGGCATCGCGGCGGTGGGGGCCGTTGGGTTTGCGATCCTCGTCTATGTCGTGCAGTCGCTGATGCGCGGCGCCGAAGGCGAGTGAGCGCCGGTCGCGGGCACTGCGCCCCCTAGTGTTTCGCCTGTGAAGCGTCTAGGCTCCGGCAGTCCCGTGCCGGAGCCTTGTCCATGCGTTCCCCCGTCCTGACCGCCGTCCTTCTGATGCTGAGCTGCACGCTTCTGGTGGCCGGCACGACGCTGATCGCCAAGGCGCTGGGCAATGGCGCGATGGGTGAGGTGATCCCGGCGGCGATGACCAGCCAGGCGCGCTTTGTCTTTGGCGCGCTCACCGTGGCGCTGGTGCTGGGGCTGCGCCGGGCCTCGGGGCGGCCCGCCTGGGTCGAGCCGCCGGGCGGCGCGCGTCCGCCGGCCTGGGGGGTGCATCTGATCCGCACCGGCCTGGGTTGGCTGGGCGGGTTCCTGATGTTCACCGCCGCCGCCCGGATGCCATTGGCCGATGCCAGCGCGCTTGGCTTCGTCTCGCCGGTGGCGACGATGCTGTTCGCGGCGCTGCTGCTGGGGGAAAGGGTTGCCGGCGCGCGCTGGGCGGCGGCCGCCGTCGCGCTTCTGGGGGCGCTGGTCCTGTTGCGCCCGGGGGCCGGGGTGATCCAGCCCGCCGCGCTCTATGCGCTGGGGGCCGCAGCCGCCGTGGGTCTGGAAGCGATCGCCATCAAGCGGCTGGCCACGACCGAGCCGCCGGGCCGCACCATGCTCATCAACAACACCATGGGCGCGGTGATCGGCTGCGTCATGGCGGTGCCGGTGTTCCACTGGCCGCAGGGGGCCGCGGTCTGGGCGCTGCTGATCGCCATGGGGTGCGTCATGGTCACCGCGCAGATCCTGCTCCTGACCGCGAACCGGCTGGCGGATGTGAGCTTTGTCGCGCCCTTCTGGTACACGGTTCTGGTCTGGGCGGCGGTCTATGACATCGTGGCCTTTGGCGTCTGGCCCGATTGGGTCAGTATCACCGGCGCCGCGATCATCGTCGCCGGCGGGCTGGGCATGACTCTCGCCGAGGTCCGCACCCGCCGCCGCGCCGCCTCTGCCCGCTTGCGCGCTCTGGCCGATGGTGCTAGGCCAGCGCCATGACGACGCTGCGCACCATCATTTGCTGCTGCATCACCCGCTGAGCCTGGGCTCGCGCGGGGCGCTGTCTTTTCCCTCGGAAAACACGGATGCCACCTCGCGCGCGAGGACGGGCTCATCGGTGCCGTGCAGAGGGGAGACGACATGACCACGATCCGGTTGTTCAACACCCGCACCCGCGAGAAGGAGGTGTTCACCCCCTTCGACCGGACCGACGTGCGGATGTATGTCTGCGGCCCCACCGTCTATGATCGGGCGCATCTGGGCAATGCGCGGCCGGTGCTGGTGTTCGACGTGCTGTTCCGGCTGCTGCGCCATGTCTATGGCGCCGATGCCGTGCGCTATGTGCGCAATTTCACCGATGTGGATGACAAGATCAACGCCACGGCCCAGGCCCGCAAGGACGCCGGGGCGGACGGCACGCTGGAAGACCTGATCCGCGACCGGACCGAGGAAACCATCGCCTGGTATCACGCCGACATGGACGCGCTGGGCGCGCTGAGGCCCACGGACGAGCCGCGCGCGACGGATTACATCGGCGCGATGATCGCCATGATCCAGACGCTGATCGACAAGGGCCACGCGTACGCGGTCTCGGGGCATGTGCTGTTCGACGTGCGCAGCTATCCCGACTATGGGCGGCTGTCGGGGCGGTCGGTCGATGACATGATCGCGGGCGCCCGGGTCGAGGTGGCGCCCTTCAAGCGGGACCCGATGGATTTCGTGCTGTGGAAGCCCTCGGATGCCAATCTGCCGGGTTGGGACAGCCCCTGGGGCCGGGGGCGGCCGGGCTGGCATATCGAATGCTCGGCGATGAGCTATGAGTTGCTGGGCGCGTCCTTTGACATCCACGGCGGCGGGCTGGACCTGCAATTCCCGCACCACGAGAACGAGATCGCGCAATCGTGCTGCGCGCATCCGGGATCCGATTTCGCGCGGGTCTGGATGCACAACGAGATGCTGCTGGTCGAAGGCAAGAAGATGTCCAAGTCGCTGGGCAACTTCTTTACCGTGCGCGAGTTGCTGGAGCAGGGCTATCCGGGCGAGGTGATCCGGTTCGTCATGCTGTCCACCCATTATCGCAAGCCGATGGACTGGACGGCGGAGAAGGCGCGCGAGGCGGAGGTGACGTTGCGCAAGTGGCGGGCACTTGTGGCAGACGCGACGCCCGCACGTCCCGTTGCCGGTGTCGTGGATGCATTGTCTGATGACCTGAACACGGCTGCGGCCTTCGCGGCGCTTCACGTCGCTGCGGATGAGGCGGCAGGCAAGGGCGGACCTTTTGTCGACATGTTCCTTGCTTCGGCTCAGCTGCTGGGCCTGTTGGAGCCCGGCATGGGCGACTGGGCCGCCGGTGTGGACCTGTCCGGACTGGCCGGGAAATTGGCGGACTTGCGCGCGACGGCGATGGCGTCCAAGGATTTTTCCCCGGTCGATGCGCTGAAAGCCGCGCTGATCGCTGCCGGGGTCGAGGTGCGCATGTCGAAGGCGGGCGTCGAACTGGTGCCCGGCGCGGGGTTCGATCCGGCGAAGCTGGAGGGGTTGTGATGGCGGCGGTCACGGTGCGTGCAAGCACGCACCCTACCAGACTTGGCGATGGTGCGTCTCGGGCGGGGTGCGGACCGGGGGTTTCACACCCCCGGACCCCCGTGGGATATTTGCGGCACAAAGATGAAGGGGCCTTGGTAGGGTGCGTGCTTGCACGCACCGTTCGGCGGCCTGGGGAGCGGTGCGATGCGTGAGCGGCTTTATCTCTATGACACCACCCTCAGGGACGGACAGCAGACGCAGGGCGTCCAGTTCTCGACCCCGGAGAAGGTCGCGATCGCCCGGGCGCTGGATGCTCTGGGCGTGGACTACATCGAAGGCGGCTGGCCGGGCGCGAACCCGACAGACAGCGAGTTTTTCGACCAGCGGCCGCAGACGCGCGCGATTTTCACCGCCTTCGGCATGACCAAGCGGGCGGGGCGGTCGGCCGCGAATGACGATGTTCTGGCCGGCGTCATGAACGCGGGCACCCCCGCGGTCTGCCTGGTCGGCAAGACGCATGATTTCCATGTCACCACCGCGCTGGGCATCTCGTTGGATGAAAACCGCGACGCGATTCGCGAATCCGTGGCGCATATGGTCGCGCAGGGGCGCGAGGCGCTGTTCGACGCCGAGCATTTCTTTGACGGATACAAGGCCAACCGCGCCTATGCGTTGTCCTGTCTGGCGGCCGCGCTTGACGCCGGCGCGCGCTGGATCGTGCTGTGCGATACCAACGGTGGCACCTTGCCCGCCGAGGTCGGCCGCATCGTGACCGAGGTGATCGCCGCGGGTATCCCCGGCGAACGGCTGGGCATTCATTGCCATGACGACACCGGCAACGCGGTCGCGGCCTCGCTGGCGGCGGTGGATGCCGGCGTGCGTCAGATCCAGGGCACGCTGAACGGTCTGGGCGAACGCTGCGGCAATGCCAATCTCACCAGCCTGATCCCGACCCTTTTGTTGAAGGACCCTTACGCCAGCCGGTTCGACACCGGGATCACGCCCCAGGCGCTGGCCGGTCTGGTCAAGCTTTCGCGGCAGCTGGACGACATCCTGAACCGGGTGCCTCTGCGTTCGGCGCCCTATGTCGGGGCGTCGGCCTTTGCCCACAAGGCCGGTCTGCACGCCAGCGCCATCCTCAAGGATCCGACCACCTACGAACATATCGAGCCCGCCCTGGTGGGCAACGGCCGCATCATCCCGATGTCGAACCAGGCCGGGCAGTCCAATCTGCGCGCGCGTCTGGCCTCGGCCGGGCTGGAGGTCGCGCCCGGGGATCCGGCGCTTGCGCGCATTCTCGACGCGGTCAAGCTGCGTGAGGATCAGGGCTATGCCTATGACGGGGCGCAGGCGTCGTTCGAGTTGCTGGCGCGGGCCGAACTGGGCCTGCTGCCGCGCTTTTTCGAGGTCAAGCGGTATCGCGTCACGGTCGAGCGGCGCAAGAACCGCTATGACCGCATGGTCAGCGTGTCCGAGGCGGTGGTCGTGGTCAAGATCGGCGACCAGAAGGTGCTGTCGGTCAGCGAAAGCATGGACGAGACCGGAACCGACCGCGGGCCGGTGAACGCACTGTCCAAGGCGCTTGGCAAGGATCTGGGGCCGTATCAGGCCAGCATCGACGACATGAAGCTGGTGGATTTCAAGGTGCGCATCACCCAGGGCGGAACCGAGGCCGTCACCCGCGTCATCATCGACAGCGAGGACGGGCAGGGGCGGCGATGGTCCACCGTCGGGGTCAGCGCGAACATCGTCGACGCGTCCTTCAGCGCGTTGCTGGATGCGATCACCTGGAAGCTGATCCGCGACGGCATCCCGGCGATCATGTAACCTTGACGTTACCTTTTGGCGCCGTTATGTAACCTTTGGGTTACAAGGGGGCCGCGATGCGCGCCGAAGCGATCAGCCGCCTGCGCGCGGTCTTGCTGGGACTGACCGGGCTGGGGTGTCTGGCCTATGCGGTGGCGGCGCTTGTGGCGGGGCGGCCCGACCCGGTGGCGTGGTATTGGCCCTCGGTCCTGGGCGCGCTGTCGGGCCTGGCGATCGGCGCGGTTTCGGTCCGGGCCGGGCGGGCGGCCTCGCGCGCGGCGGCGGACGAGTTGTTCCGCCTCGTCTGGGCGCGCGCGCAGGGGCAGGCCTATTGGGTGTCTCTGGCGATCTTCGCGGTCCTGGGTTTTGTCGCTGCGGCGGGTCTGATCGGTTGGGCGACGGCCTATGCGGCCATGGGGTGCCTGATGGGGGCGGCGTTTCTGCTGCTCTTTGTCTGGCACGATCTGAGGCTGGCATGAGCCTGCGTGTCCATCTGGCCGCGTATCGAAAACGCCGGGGCCTGACCCAGGCGCAACTGGCCGAGGCCGCCTGCGTCAGCCGCAAGACGATCAACACCATCGAGAACCGCATCTTCGTGCCCTCGACCACGCTGGCGCTGGTGCTGGCGCGCGCGCTGGGGGTCAGCGTCCATGACCTGTTCGAACTGGAGGACGAATGATCCTGCCCCCTCGGCGGCCTTGTGCCTTCCCTGTGCGTGATCGGGGGCCACGGGGCCCGGTGATCGCCGGCGTGCAGGGACCCACCGATCCGCATCGAAACCTGACCTTGGGAGACCCGACATGACCCTCTGGACGAAATTCGCGCTTTCGGCGGCGTTGTGCGTGATCATCCCGGCCGGGATCGCGCTGGGTTTGATCGCCAGCGACCGGCCGGTGCCGGACCTGCGCGCCGAAACCGGCGGGCTTGATTTCAGCCGTCTCGGCCCGGCCGAGGCGCCCCCGCTGCGCCTGTATGCGGCGCGGGATGGGGCGCAACTGGGGTTCCGGCGCTGGGACAGTGGCCACGAGGGGGCGCCGCTGGTCGTGGCGCTGCACGGATCGGGCTGGCACGGCGCGCAATTCGCGGGGCTCGGCGCGGCGCTGGCAGGGCAGGGGGTCGATGTGATCGCGCCCGATCTGCGCGGTCACGGCCCGTCGCCCGAACGGCGCGGCGACATCGACTATCTTGGCCAGTTCGAGGATGACATCGCCGACCTGATCGCCGATCAGGCGGCGCCCGGGCAACAGGTCGTGCTGCTGGGGCATTCCTCGGGTGGGGGGCTGGCGATCCGATTTGCCGGCGGGGCGCATCGCGGGCTGATCGACCGGGCGGTGCTGCTGGCGCCCTTCGTGCAGCATGACGCGCCGACCGCCCGTCCAGACTCGGGCGGTTGGGCGCGGGTGATGATCCGGCGGGTGATCGGGCTGACCATGCTGAACGCGGTCGGCATCCGGGCGCTGAACGGTCTGCCGGTCATCCAGTTCCGCTTTCCCGCCAGCGTTCTGGACGGACCGGCGGGGACGACCGCGACCCGGGCCTACAGCTATCGGCTGAATACCTCGTATGCGCCGCGGCGGGCCTGGCAAGGGGATGTCGCAGCCTTGCCGCCCTTCCTGCTGGTCGCCGGTCGCGCGGACGAGGCCTTTCGCGCCGAGGCCTACGAGCCGACCTTTGCCGCGCTGACCCCGAACGGCACCTATGCGCTGACCGGGGCAAGCCATCTGTCGGTCGTCGACGATCCCGAAACGCTGGCCCGGGTGCTGGCGTTCCTGCGTCGGGGCTGAGGGGCTGGTATCCGCGCAGGCGCCGCGCTATGCCGCTGCCATGGAAACCGCCGCCATCACCGCCTGCGCCGCCCTTGTCGAACGGGGAGATCCCGACCGCTTTCTGGCGGCGATGGCGGCGCCCGTTGCGGCGCGCGGCGCGCTGTTCACCCTGACGGCGTTCAACCTGGAACTGGCACGCATTCCCTGGGTCACGCGCGAAACCGTGTTGGCACAGATGCGGTTGCAGTTCTGGCGCGATGTGGTCGCGGGCGAGGACCCGGCACCGCATGAGGTCGCCGGCCCGCTCAGGGCGCTGTTGGCCGGCACGGACCTGACGCCTGCGCCGTTGCTGGCGATGATCGACGCGCGCGAGGTCGAACTGGGCACAAGCCGCCCCTTTGCCGATACCGAGGCGCTGTGGCGCTATCTCTCGGGCACGGGGGGCGCGCTGATGGTGGCCATGGTTCAGGCCCTGGGCGGGGCGGGCGACGCATCCGGCCATGACGCCGCCGAGGCGATCGGAACGGCGCAGGGGCTGGCGAATTACCTGGCCGCGGTGCCTGCGCTGACGGTGGCCGGTCGCCACCCCTTGCCGGATCAGACAGCGGCCGCCGTGGCCGATCTGGCGGCCGAGGGCCTGCGCCGGTTCGATCAGGCGCGCCGGCGGCGCCCGACCCTGCCGCGCGCCGCCCTGCTGGGGGCCTGGCGCACGCGGTCGCTGCTGGCGCAGGCCCTGGCAGGGCCCGGCGCGGTTCTGACCTCGGGTTTGCCGCAGTCCGAATTCCGTCGGCGCGGCAGTCTTCTGTGGCGCGCGTTAACCGGTCCTTAAGGGCGCATGGTTGACCTTGGACGTGCCAGGGCTTAGGTCAATTCATGGTATCTGGCTTCTGTTCGGCCAGTCGGGTTCGTTTTCGGTACTCTCTGTTTTCCCTGCCATTTGCCAAGGGAGGCGTCCGTGATCGGACATGGGGTCCCGGGTCTGAATATCCGGCAAGAGTATCTGTTTCCGGCGTCGCCAGCGGCCATCTTCGACGCGCTGACCCAGCAGGTCGATCGCTGGTGGCCAGCGACGGGCCGGCTGCTGGGGCCGGGCAGTCACCTGTCGCTTCCGGCGATCCTGGGTGGCGAATTCACCGAAACGGCGGGCCAGGCCGGCGCGATCTGGGGGCGTGTCGATGCGGTCGAAGCGGGGCGGCGCCTGTATCTTCAAGGCTGGTTCGGGGTGCGCGGCGTCGTGGCCGGTCGGGTGTATTTCGATCTCGAGCCCCAGGGCGACCAGACCCGTTTGATCCTGTTGCACCAGGCCATCGGCCCGGTGTCCGAAGATCAGAGTTCGCGCCATCGCGCGCTGTGGCGCGAGATTCTGGATCAGGCGCTGCGCAGCCACCTGTCCGGCCTCGCGGTCTGAAGGGGGCGTCGGCGCGGCCCGGTCGCGCTGGTATCGGGCGGCGGGCTGTGGCAGCCTGCGGGCCTGCGCGCCCGACCTGCGCGCCTCCGATCGGCGATGGACCTGCATGACCCTGCGTTCCGACAGCGTGAGCCCACCCCGAGGGACCGCCTGACATGGTGGCGGTTCTGTGCTGCGGCGAGGCCTTGATCGACATGGTGCCGCGCGTCCTGGATGGGCGCACCCTCTACGAGCCGTTGCCGGGGGGCGGGGCGCTGAACACCGCGGTCGCGCTGGGGCGACTGGGCGTGCCGACGGGGTTCCTGTCCGCTCTGGGCACCGATTTCCTTGGGGAGCGTCTGCGCCGGTCGCTGGCGCAGGCCGGGGTCGATCTGTCCCTGTGCGTCGCGGTGGCGCGGCCCTGCACGCTGGCCTTCGTGGATCTGGCCGGCGGGCAGCCCCGCTATGCCTTTCATGACGAGGGCACGGCCGGTCGCCTGTTTTCCCGCGCCGATCTGCCCGCGCGCATCACGGCCCGTTGCCTGGTGTTCGGCGGCATATCGCTGGCGGTCGAGCCCTGTGGAAACGCCTATGAAACGCTTCTGCTGCGCGAGGCTGGCCAGCGGCTGACGATGATCGACCCCAATATCCGGCCGGCCGTCATCGGTGATGACACCGGCTACCGCGCCCGCCTGTCGCGCATGATGGCGGCCGCCGATATCGTCAAGCTGTCGGTCGAGGATCTGCACTGGCTGGCCGGGGGCGGGGCCGATTCCCTTGTCGACGGGTTGATCGGGGCCGGCGTGGCGCTGGTCCTTGTCACCGACGGCGCGGCCGGGGCGCAGGCCGTCACCGCGACCGCGCGGGTGTCGGTGCCCGCGCCACGGGTCACCGTGGTCGACACCGTGGGCGCGGGCGACACGTTCAACGCGGGCGTTCTGTCCAGCCTGCACCGGGCGGGCGCGCTGAGTCGTGCCGCGGTGCGGTCGCTGAACGAATCGGCCCTGCGCGCGGTCTTGCAGCGGGGAAACGCGGCGGCATCCGTGACCGTCGGGCGCGCGGGCGCGAACCCGCCCTGGGCGCACGAGCTGGACTGAGCCCCCGCCTTGCAACCCTGGGGCGGTGTGCGCGGGGCGTCCGGCGGTCTTTTCGCCCCTGGGGGGACCTTTGCGCCGCCGCTTTCGCAAAACTGTTACAAAAGCGTAGCAAACCCGTCATCGACCGCGCCTAGACCGGCGCCAAGGTCGCCGAGGGGGCGGCCAGACGGAAAGCCAGGAGTTGTTCCATGACCGCCAAGACCACGCTCAGCGTCGTCGCCCTGACCGCCGCGCTCGCCGCGCCGGCGTTCGCCCAGACCCGCACCAACATCCAGATCGCCGGCTCCTCGACGGTTCTGCCCTTCGCCTCGATCGTTGCCGAAGAATTCGGCCAGGCGTTCCCCGAATTCGAAACCCCGGTCGTGTCGTCGGGCGGCACCGGCGGCGGTCTGCGCCAGTTCTGTGAAGGCGTCGGCCCGAACACCATCGACATCGCCGATGCCTCGCGCCCGATCAAGGCCTCGGAGATCGAAGCCTGCCACGCGAACGGCGTGAACGACATCCGCGAAATCCGCATCGGCTATGACGGCATCGTCTTTGCCTCGCAGCTGTCGGGCCCCGAATTCGCGCTGACGCCCGAGCTGGTCTACCGCGCCATCGGCGCCAACCAGCCGGAAGGCACCGCGCTGCCGACGAACTGGAGCGATATCGACCCGTCGCTGCCCAACCAGCGCATCATGATGGCGATCCCCGCCTCGAACCACGGCACCCGTGAAGTGTTCGAGCAGCGCGTGATCGAGGCCGGCTGCCACGCCGTTCTGGGTGACGACGCCGAAGGCGACACCTGCCTGTCGCTGCGTCAGGACAACGTCGTCGAGATCGCCGGCGACTATACCGAGACGCTGGCGCGCCTGAACTCGGACGCGGACACCATCGGCGTGTTCGGCCTGTCGTTCTACGAACAGAACACCGACACCCTGCGCGTTGCCACGATGTCGGGCGTCACCCCCTCGCTGGAATCGGTCGCTTCGGGTGAATACCCGGTCTCGCGCCCGCTGTTCTTCTACGTCAAGGGCGAGCACATCGGCGTCATCCCCGGCCTGGTGGAATACACCGAGTTCTTCCTGTCCGACGCGATGACCGGCCTGGGTGGCCGTCTGGAAGCCGCCGGCCTGATCCCGGCCCCGGCCGAAGAGATCGCGCAGGTTCTGGCGAACTTCGAAAACGGTGTGACCGTCGGTCAGTAACCGGACCAAGGCGGCGTCCCGATCCGGGGCGCCGCTTTTTCGTATCGAGAAGGCACCCGCATGATCAGCCTCGCGATCACAGTCCTGGTTCTGGCGGTGCTGGCGATCGCCTACCGCACGGGCCTCAGCCGCAGCCTGGGGCTGGCCCGCGAAGGCGTTCGCCTGCACAGCCGTCCGCAGTATCATGGCGCGCTCGTCGCGCTGTGGGCGACGATCCCGTTGCTGCTGGTTCTGCTGATCTGGGGCCTGGCATCGGGCTGGCTGGATGCCTGGTATACCGACAGCCTGATTCCCTCCGGGATCGCGGCCGGGCCCGACCGGGTCGCGGCCGCGCAGCGCGTGAACAACCTGGCGACCGGCTTTGGCGTCGCCGGCGATCTGGCCGACTGGGAGGGCCCCGCGGGGCAGGCCCTGGCCGCGTTTCGGCAGGCGATCCTGCTGGGGGCCGTGGCGCTGGGCGCGATCCTGGCCATCGGCGGGCTGGTCTTTGCCCGGGGGCGGCTGACCGCCCGCACCCGCGCCCGCAACCAGGTGGAAACGGTCATCAAGCTGGCGCTGATCCTGTGTTCGGTCATCGCGATCTTCACCACGCTCGGCATCGTGATTTCGCTGATCTT
The DNA here is from genome assembly GCA_020637555.1 of Rhodobacter sp. Taxonomy (GTDB): domain Bacteria; phylum Pseudomonadota; class Alphaproteobacteria; order Rhodobacterales; family Rhodobacteraceae; genus Pararhodobacter. The sequence continues at coordinate 282,355 of JACKKF010000005.1, forward strand.
CGAGACGGTGCGCTTCTTTACCTTCGTGTCCCCGTCGGAATTCTTCTTTGGCACGGTCTGGAACCCGCGGTATTCCACCACGTCGAATGCGGCGACCGGCGGCTACGGCATGTTGCCCCTGCTGGTCGGCACGCTGATGATCGCCACGATCGCGATGCTGGTGGCGATTCCGGTCGGGCTGATGACGGCGGTCTGGCTGACGCAATATGCCTCGCCCCGGTTGCGCAACATCGTGAAACCCGCGGTCGAGGTCCTGGCCGGCATTCCGACCATCGTCTACGGCTTCTTTGCGCTGGTCACGGTGGGCCCTTTCCTGCATGGCGCCGGGGCCGCGATCGGGCTGGATGTGAACGCCACCTCGGCCCTGACGGCCGGGATCGTGATGGGGATCATGATCATCCCCTTCATCAGTTCGCTCAGCGATGACATCATCCGCCAGGTGCCCCGCGCCATGCGCGACGGGTCGCTGGGGCTGGGGGCGACAAAGTCGGAAACCATCCGCAACGTGATCGTCCCGGCGGCGCTGCCGGGCATCGTCGGCGCGATCCTGCTGGCCGTCAGCCGGGCCATCGGCGAGACGATGATCGTGGTTCTGGCGGCCGGAAACGCGCCCGTTCTGCGGTTCAACCCGGCAGAGCCGACCTCGAGTTTCACGGTGACCATCGTTGCCGCCCTGACCGGGGACAGCGACTTTGCCTCGCCGCAGTCGCTGGTGGCCTTTGCCCTGGGGCTGACGCTGTTCGTCATCACGCTGGCGCTGAATATCGGTGCGCTTGCCATCGTTCGGAAATACCGGGAGCAATACGAATGACCGCGATCGACACCGCCCCGGCCGGGTCCGCCGCAGACGAGAACGCGCGCCGCCGGGCACAGATCCGTCGCTCGCTGACCCGCCGCAACCGGGCCGAGACGCGCTTTCGCCTGCTGGGCCTGGGATCGGCGCTGGCGGCGATGGCCTTTGTCGCGGTGTTGTTCGGCAACATCCTGTCGCATGGTCTGCCGGCGTTCTGGCAATACACGCTGGATGCCGAGGTCACGTTTGACGCCGCGGTGATCCGTGTCCCCGAACGCCCGGTGCAAGGCGCCGATCAATCCGACGCCGAGTTCCGGGCCGCGATGCTGTCCTGGCAGCGCCGGCTGGCGATGGTCAACTGGAACCGGCTGATCGTCGCCTCGGTTCAGGCGGCCGCGCCCGGGCAACAGATCGACGACCGCGCGGCGGTGTCGGTGATCGATTCCGGCGTGCGCTTCGTGCTGCGCGACATGGTGGCCGACAATCCGGCGCTGATCGGTCAGACCGTGCCGGTGCGGATGCTGTTGTCCGCCGACGGCGACAACTGGGCCAAGGGCCGGATCAGCCGCGACCTGCCGGACGCACGCCAGCAACTGAGCCGCCCGGCGCGCGACTGGATCGACAGCCTCATGGCGCAGGGCACCGTGCACCGCGCCTTTGCCTGGCATATCTTCACCAACGTGGACAGCCGCACGTCACCGGCCTCGGCCGGTCTGGCGGGGGCGTTCGTCGGATCGCTCTACATGATGATCGTGGTGATCCTGCTGGCGGTGCCGATCGGCGTGGCCAGCGCGATCTACCTGGAGGAATTCGCCCCCCGCAATCGCGCCACCGACCTGATCGAGGTGAACATCAACAACCTGGCGGCGGTTCCGTCGATCGTCTTCGGTCTGTTGGGCGCTGCGGTCTTCATCAACATCTTCCACCTGCCGTTTTCCGCGCCGCTTGTGGGCGGGCTGGTGCTGACGCTGATGACCCTGCCGACGATCATCATCGCCACGCGGTCGTCGCTGCGGGCCGTGCCCCCGTCGCTGCGACAGGCGGCGCTGGGTCTCGGGGCCTCGCGCACGCAGATGGTGTTCCACCACGTCCTGCCGGTGACGTTCCCGGGGATCCTGACCGCGTCGATCCTGGGGGTTGCTCAGGCCCTGGGGGAAACCGCGCCGCTGCTGCTGATCGGCATGAACGCCTTTGTCGCGAACATTCCTGCGACACCGATGGAACAATCCGCCGCGCTGCCGGTGCAGATCTATCTGTGGCAGGGCAACGAGAACCGCAATTTCTTCGAACCCCGCACCTTCGCCGCGATCATCGTGCTGCTGGGCCTGATGATCCTGCTCAACGCGCTGGCCATCTGGCTGCGCGGCCGCCTGGAAAGGAAAGCCTGAGATGAGCGCGCCCCTGACGACCATTCGCCCCACCGCGTCGGCCCTGGATGGCGACGCCCGCGCCAACCGCATCTCGGCGCGTGACGTGACGGTGCACTACGGCCCGAAACAGGCGATCTTCGATGTGTCGATGGAGATCCCCGAACGATCGGTCACGGCGTTCATCGGGCCCTCGGGGTGCGGCAAGTCCACGTTCCTGCGTTGCTTCAATCGCATGAACGACACCATCGAGGGCTGCCGCGTCGGCGGGACCATCACCATCGACGGCGAGGACATCCACGACCCGGCTCTGGATGTGGTGGAACTGCGCGCGCGCGTGGGCATGGTGTTCCAGAAACCGAACCCGTTTCCCAAGTCGATCTATGACAACATCGCCTATGGACCGCGCATCCACGGACTGGTCCGGGGCAAGGCCGAAACCGACGCCCTGGTCGAAAGCGCGCTGCAGAAGGCCGGGCTGTGGAAAGAGGTCGCGGATCGGCTGGACGCCCCCGGCACCGGCCTGTCGGGCGGGCAGCAGCAACGCCTGTGCATCGCCCGCGCCATCGCCACGGGTCCCGAAGTGATCCTGATGGATGAACCCTGCTCGGCGCTGGATCCGATCGCCACAGCGGTGGTCGAGGACCTGATTCACGAGCTGAAAGAGCAATACACCATCGTCATCGTGACCCATTCGATGCAACAGGCCGCCCGGGTCAGCCAGAAGACCGCGTTCTTCCACCTGGGCAAGCTGATCGAATACGGCGAGACCGAGCAGATCTTCGTCAATCCGCGCGAGAAGCAGACCGAAGCCTATATCACCGGCCGCATCGGCTGAAGCCCCGGCTCATCGGAGCGCGGGGTGGTTTCGCCCTCGGGCGGAAGGCCGCAGGCCTTCAGTCCTCGGGCGACAGGGCGCGCGCTGGCGCGCGCGAAGGGGGGCTTTCCGCCCCCCTCTTTGCTGCGCAAATTCACCCCCCGAGGATATTTGACGCACAAAGAGGGAGCGGGACGCCCGCGCGCCAGGCAGCGGTCAGGGCCAGCTCGTCGGACAGGTGCACCAGGTCCGCGCGGGCACCGTGCACGAGGCGGCCGCGATCTGTGGCGCCGATCAGGGTGGCCGGAATGCGGGTCATCATGGCCAGGGCGCTCTCAATCGTGAGGCCCGCCTGATGTGTGATCCAGCGCAGGGACTGCGGCAGCGTGATGTCCGCGCCGGCAAGCGTGCCATCGTCGAGGGTGAGCCGCCCTTCGCCGCGCCGGATGCGGCGGCCGTTCAGGGTGAACGCCGTCAGATCGCTGCCTGCGACCGCCATCGCGTCGGTGACGACATGGAGACGCCCGGCGGCCAGCCGCGCGGCCAGACGAAAGGCCGTCGGCGCGACGTGGACGCCATCGGCGATGATGCCCGCCGCGGCGTGACTGTCGAGGGCCGCGCCGACCAGCCCCGGCGCGCGATGCGCGAGCGGGGACATCGCGTTGTAGAGATGCGTCACCGCGCGCGCGCCGGCGTCGAGGGCCGCGCGGGCCGCGTCTTCGGTGCAGTCGCTGTGGCCGAGACTGACCACGGCGCCCGCCGCCGCCAGCGTCGCGATCTGCGCCGGGGTCGCGGCCTCGGGCGCCAGGGTCACCATCAGCGCGGGAAGGTCCTGCGCGGCGCGGGTCAGCTGGGCCAGATCGGCATCCGTCATCGGCCGGATCAGGGCCCGATCATGCGCGCCCTTGCGGCGTGGATCGAGATGTGGCCCTTCCAGATGCAGCCCCAGGAAGCCGGGCAACCCGGTGCGGGCGGCGCGCAGACCGGCCTGGATCACCGCCTGCGTGGTGTCCGGGTCGGCGGTGATCAGCGTCGGCAGCAGTCCCGTGGTGCCCAGCCCGGCATGGGCGGCGCAGATTGCCGCCAGGGCGGCGTCGGGGTCGCCCTGACCCAGCAGCGCGCCGCCACCGCCGTTGACCTGGAGGTCGACGAACCCGGGCGCCAGGATGCCGCCGCGCAGGTCCAGGCCGCTGCCCGTGTCTGGCACCAGACCGGCGATGCGGCCGCCTTCGACCGCCAGGGCCATCCCGTCGTGCAGCCTTTCGCCGTCGAATATCCGCGCCCCGCGCCAGATCTGCCGCATGTCGCCGCCCCTTGTGCCTGACGCGCCCAGAAAACCACAGGGCGCGCGCGGGGGAAAGCGGTCAGACGGTGAGCCAGCGGCGAAGCTCGGTCTCGGACCGGGCGATGTCGGCGCGCGTTCCGGCCATGACGGCCTCGCCCCGGTCCAGCACCACGAAACGGTCGGCCAGGCCCTTGGCAAAGTCGAAATACTGTTCCACCAGCACGACCCCCATGCCGACCTGGTCGCGCAGATAGACGATGGCGCGCCCGATGTCCTTGATGATCGACGGCTGGATGCCCTCGGTCGGTTCGTCCAGAACCAGCAGCCGCGGCTGCATGACCATGGCCCGCCCGATCGCAAGCTGCTGCTGCTGCCCGCCGGACAGGTCGCCGCCGCGCCGGTTCATCATCTGCAGGAGGACGGGAAACAGTTCGAACACGGCATCAGGGATCCGGCGGGCACCGCGCGGCAGCGTGGCAAAGGCCGCCTCGAGGTTCTCGCGCACGCTGAGCAGCGGGAAGATCTCGCGTCCCTGGGGCACATAGGCGATGCCGCGCCGGGCCCGTTCGGCGGCAGAGAGCCGGCCGATGTCCGCCCCCTGCCAGCGGATCGATCCGCCCGAGATCGCGTGCCGCCCGGTGATTGCCCGCATGAGCGAGGTCTTGCCCACCCCGTTGCGGCCCAGCACGGCGGTGATCTGCCCCTCCTCGGCGGTCAGCGAGATGCCTTTGAGCGCCTGTGCGGCGCCGTAATGCAGCGTCAGGTCCGTCAGTTCCAGCATGTCAGCGCCCCAGATACACGTCGATCACATCCGCCCGCGCCGACACATGGTCGAGCGAGCCTTCGGCCAGGACCGCGCCCTGATGCAGAACGGTCACCCGGCAATTCAGCGCGCGCACAAAGTCCATGTCGTGTTCGACCACGATGACCGTGCGCGCGCCGGCGATGGATTTCAGCAGCGCGGCGGTTTCCATCGTCTCGGCGTCGGTCATGCCCGCGGCGGGCTCGTCGATCAGCAGAAGCGCAGGGTCCTGGGCCAGCAGCATGCCGATTTCCAGCCATTGCTTCTGCCCGTGGCTGAGATTGGCCGCCTGGTCCTGCCGTTGCGGCGCCAGGCGGATCTGCTCCAGCAGGGCCGTGACGCGGGCGTCCTCGTCCGCCGTGCGCCGGTGCAGGAGGGTGGCAAGGACACCGCGCGGCGCCTTCAGCGCCAGGCGGAGGTTGTCTTCGACGCTGTGCGTTTCGAACACCGTGGGCTTCTGGAACTTGCGCCCGATCCCCAGCCGCGCGACCGCGGCCTCGTCGAGGCGCGTCAGATCGGTGTCCCCGTTCCACAGAACCACACCCGCATCGGGCCGGGTCTTGCCGGTGATGATGTCCATCATCGTGGTCTTGCCCGCGCCATTCGGGCCGATGACGGCGCGCAGTTCGCCCGGCTGAACCGCCAGCGACAGGCCGTTGATCGCCTTGAACCCGTCGAAGCTGCGGCTGACACCGTCCAGATAGAGCTGGGCCGCCGCCCTGGTGGCGCCGATGGCCGGGGGCGTCATGCCGACACCTCGGCGCGCGGGCGCGGGCGGGCGAACCGCGCGGCCAGTCCCAGCAACCCGTTCGGCAGCGCCAGCGTCACCAGGATGAAGAGCCCCCCCAGCGCGAACAGCCACAGGTCAGGGAAGGTGGCCGTCAGCCAGCTTTTCAACGCCACCACGACCAGCGCCCCAAGGGCCGCGCCGACCAGCGTCCCGCGCCCGCCGAGGGCCACCCACACGACGATCTCGATCGAGTTGGCGGGGGCGAATTCCCCGGGGTTGATGATGCCGACCTGCGGAACATAGAGCGCGCCGGCAAGCCCGGCCATCATCGCGGACACGGTAAAGACAAAGACCGAATACCCTTCGACCCGATACCCCAGAAAGCGCGTTCGGCTTTCCGCGTCGCGCACCGCGACCAGCACCTTGCCCGCCTTGGAGGTGACGATGGCGCGGGCCAGGATCAGGCAGCCCGCCAATGCCGCCGCACTCAACCCGAACAGCGCAAGGCGGGTCGCAGGCGCGGACAGCGAAAACCCCAGAACCTCGCGGAAGTCGGTCAGTCCGTTGTTGCCGCCAAAGCCCATCTCGTTGCGGAAGAAGGCCAGCAGCAGGGCATAGGTCAGCGCCTGGGTAATGATCGACAGATAGACGCCCGACACCCGGCTGCGAAAGGCGAACCAGCCAAAGACGAACGCCAGCAGCCCCGGCACGACCAGTGCCATGAGCGCGGCATAGGGGAAGCTGGCAAATCCCCACCAGAACCACGGCAGATGGTCATAGCCCAGAAAGACCATGAAATCCGGCAGGTCCGGGTTCGCATAGACACCCCGCGCGCCGATCTCGCGCATCAGGTGCATGCCCATCGCGTAGCCCCCCAGCGCGAAAAAGGCGCCGTGGCCCAGGGACAGGATGCCCGCATAGCCCCAGCACAGATCCAGCGCGACGGCGAGCAGCGCATAGCACAGGTATTTGCCCATCAGCGGGATCAGGTGCGTCGGCAGCACCAGCGGCGCGGCCAGCGTGGCGAGGGCGAGCGCGGCCAGGAACAATCCGGTGCGACGGTCGATCAGACGGGTCATGGCTCAGCCCTCGGCGGCGCGGCCGCGCTGCGGGAACAGGCCGCGCGGACGCTTCTGGATGAACAGGATGATGAAGATCAGGATCAGGATCTTGCCCAGGACGGCCCCGGCCCAGGGCTCGAGCACCTTGTTGGCGATGCCCAGGCCCATCGCGGCGGCAAGGGTGCCCCACAGGTTGCCGACCCCGCCAAAGACCACGACCAGGAAGCTGTCGATGATATAGCCCTGTCCCAGGTTCGGCGACACGTTGTCGATCTGGCTGAGCGCGACACCGGCAAGCCCGGCGATCCCCGCGCCCAGGCCAAAGGTCAGCGCATCCACCCGTCCGGTGCGAATGCCCAGGTTCGCGGCCATGGCCCGGTTCTGCGTGACCGCGCGCATCTGCAGGCCAAAGGCCGAATGACGCATCACCACCAACAGCCCCGCAAAGACCGCCAGCGCAAAGATGACGATGGCCAGACGCGATCCGGTCAGGGTCATTTCTCCCAGTTGCCAGGCGCCCGACATCCAGTCCGGCGTGCCGACCTCGCGGTTGGTCGGGCCAAAGAGCGTGCGCACCGCCTGTTGCAGGATCAGGCTGACGCCCCAGGTCGCCAGCAGCGTTTCCAGCGGTCTGCCATAGAGGTGCCGCACGATGCCGCGCTCGATGGCGACGCCCACGGCGCCCACCAGCACAAAGGCCAGCGGCACGGCGATGGCCAGCGACCAGCCGAACAGGTGCGGGGCCTGGGTGCGGATCGCCTCCTGCACGGCATAGGTCGTGTAGGCACCCAGCATCACCAGTTCGCCATGCGCCAGATTGATGACGCCCATCACGCCAAAGGTGATGGCCAGCCCGATCGCGGCCAACAGCAGGACCGATCCCAGCGACACCCCGAACCACAGGGTTTGCGCCTGCGCCCAGACCGCCTGACGGCTGGCGGCCGCATCGAGCGCGCGGCTCACGGCCTGCGCCAGTGCCGGGTCGGCGGCCTCGCGGTAGGGGTTCAGCGCGGATTGCACCGTCAGCGCCGGGGCCGAGGACAGGGTCTCGACCGCGGCCATCCGGTCGGCGACTGGCGCGTCCGAGGCCAGGACCGCCGCCGCGTGGGCCCAACTCAGGGCCTGACGGATGCCGGGATCGTCCTCGGCCGCCATCGCGTCGGTCAGGGCGTCGATCTGCTCGGCATCGGGGGTGCGCAGCGCGGCCTCGGCGGCGGCGCGACGGCGCGATGGGTCGGGATCGGCCAGCGTCAGCATCCCCAACGCGGTGCGGATGGAGCGCCTGAGCCCGTTGTTCACCCGGATCGCCGTGGTCGAGCGGCTGGCAACCGGGCCCAGATCCTCGCCCGTCAGCACATCGGTCGCGGTCTGCGCCCCGCGCCCGCCCGTGACCCGCACCACGCGGCCGTCGACGTTGCGTTGCTCCAGCGCGCGGTCCAGCAGCGCCTCGAGCACCGCCGCCGCGCGCGGATCGCCGGTGCGGCCGATCTGATCGACCACGGCGGCGCGGTCAGCATAATCGCCCAGCGGCAGGCGGGCCACCAGATCGTCGAGGCTCTGGGACAGCGCGAGGCCGGGCAACAGCCACAGGGCCAGGCAAAGCGTCAGCAGGCGCATGGCAGCTCCGGGTCGGAAAAGGGAAAAAGCGGGGGGCGGGAAGAGGGACGCCCCCCGCGGCGGCTTATTCGGAACCGCCACAAGTTCCGGTTTCGACGTTGAAGTTGCCGCACGACAGCGGCGCACGCCAATCCGAGATCAGGCTCGCCGATTCCGGCAGATAGTCCGACCATTCGTCGCCCAGCACCAGGCCCGAGGTTTCCCAGACCACGTCGAATTGCCCATCCGCCTGAATCTCGCCGATCAGGACGGGTTTGGTGATGTGATGGTTCGCCCCCATCGAACTGATGCCCCCGGTCAGGTTCGGCACGGCCACGCCGATCATCGCGTCGATCACCGCGTCGGTATCGGTGGTGCCCGCCGCCTCGACCGCCTGCACCCACATGTTGAAGCCGATGTAATGGGCTTCCATCGGGTCGTTGGTGACGCGCGCGTCATTGCCGGTATAGGCGTGCCAGGCGTCGATGAAGGCCTGGTTTTCGGGGGTATCGACCGATTCGAAATAGTTCCAGGCCGCCAGATGGCCGACCAGGGGACCGGTGTCGATGCCGGCCAGTTCCTCTTCGCCGACGGAAAAGGCGATGACGGGGATCTCCTCGGCGGTGATGCCCTGCGCGGCCAGCTCGTTGTAGAAGGGCACGTTGGCGTCGCCGTTGATCGTGCTGACCACCGCCGCGCGGCGTCCGGTCGCGCCGAAGGCCGCGATCTCGCTGACGATGGTCTGCCAGTCGCTGTGGCCAAAGGGCGTGTAGTTGACGATGATGTCCTCGGGCGCGACACCGCGTGCGATCAGATAGGCTTCGAGGATCTGGTTCGTCGTGCGCGGATACACATAATCGGTGCCGGCCAGATAGAAGCGTTCGACACCCTCGACATCCATCAGATAGTCGATGGCCGGGATCGCCTGCTGGTTCGGTGCGGCGCCGGTATAGAAGACATTGCGCTGCGATTCCTGCCCCTCGTATTGCACGGGGTAGAAGAGGATCGAGTTCAGCTCCTCGAACACCGGCAGAACCGATTTGCGGCTGACCGAGGTCCAGCAGCCGAACACCGCCGCCACGCCGTCGCCGGCGATCAGTTCGCGCGCCAGTTCCGCAAAGCGCGGCCAGTCCGACGCCGGATCGACCACCACCGCCTCGAGCGGGCGCCCCAGCACGCCGCCGCGGGCGTTCTGCTGTTCGATCAGCATCAACATGGCGTCGCGCAGCGTCGTCTCGGAGATCGCCATCGTTCCCGACAGAGAGTGCAGGATGCCGATGCGGATCGGCTCGACATCCTCGGCCAGTGCGCCGGATGCGAAGACGGCACACAGCGCCGTGGTCAGCAGCAGTTTGTTCATGGTCCCTGTTCCCCTTGTGCCGCCGCAAGCCCCGGCCCGGCGGATCTGTTGTTCGCGCCGTCCCGAGGAGGGCGCTGGATCAGGCTATTGCCGCAGTGCGGAAAAATTCACGCGGAAGCGTTCGCTGGCGCAGCAGGAAGCCGGCGGCGCGCGAAAAATGGGCGGGCGCGGGTGGGTGCAGCGCCGAAAACGGGCGAGATGGAAAGGACTCAGGGGGCGGGAGCCCGCAGGCGGCAGGGGCTGCCGCCCCGCACCCCCGCTTCAAGGGGGGCACGCCCCCCTTGAAAATCCCCGTGCGTATTTCGGACAAGATGATGGGGGTGCAGGTCAGCGTGCGGCCGCGGCGCGGGCGGCTTGATCATAACTGCCCGACAGCGCCCTGAGCAACGCGGCGAGGCGGCTGAGATCGCCCTCGGCCCGGGGGGCACCGGGGATCAGCAGGGCCTCGCGCAGGGTGGCATAGCGGCGGCACAGCGCGGCGCCCTCGGCGGTGATGCCCACCGTCTTTTCCTTGCCCTTGCGACCGGTCCTGACCAGGCCCTGCGCGGCGAGTTTGCGGATGGCGTAGTTCGCCAGGTGCGTATCCTCGATGTTGAGGACCAGGCACAGGTCGGCCAGCGATTTGGGCCGGTCCCGGTGGGCGACCTGATGCAGGATGAGCACCTCGAGCGCGGACATCTGCGCCCCTGCCGCCGCCATGCAGCGGACGATCCAGCGGTGAAACGCGTGATTGGCCATGGTGAGCGCGAACTCGACCTCGCTGAGGGCGGGCAGCGCGCTGTCGGCCAGATGGGCGGAACTGACGATGGGGCCAAGCGGGTCGGTCATGCGGATTGCTTGACTCGTCATCGACAATTTGTCAACGAATTGTCGATGGCAAGGGGGAAACGGCACATGTGGGATTTCTGGATCGACCGGGGCGGCACCTTTACCGATGTGGTGGGCCGCGACCCCGAGGGCGGCCTGCACCCGCTGAAGCTGCTGTCCGAGAATCCCGGCGTCTACGAGGATGCGGCGATCGAGGGTATCCGCCGGCTTCTGGGGGGCGCCATCGATCCCGCGCGCATCGGCACGGTCAAGATGGGCACCACGGTCGCCACGAATGCGTTGCTGGAGCGCAAGGGCGATCGGGTGGCGCTGATCACAACCCGAGGGTTCCGCGATGCCCTGCGGATCGCCTATCAGGCCCGGCCCGAGATCTTTGCCAAGGAGATCGTGCTGCCGGAACAGCTGTATGAGCGGGTGGTCGAGGTGGACGAACGCCTGCGCGCCGATGGCCGTGTCGAGACTCCGCTTGCGCCGGCGACGGCCGCGCTGGGCGCCTTGCGGGCCGATGGGTTCGATGCGCTGGCCATCGTGTTGATGCATGCCTGGAAGAACCCGGCGCACGAACAGGCCCTGGCCGCCGAGGCCCGGGCGCTGGGGTTCACGCAGGTTTCGGTCAGCCACGAGGTCAGCCCGCTGATCAAGCTGGTCGGGCGCGGCGACACCACGGTCGTGGATGCCTATCTCAGCCCGATCCTGCGCCGCTATGTCGCCCGGGTCGCCGGGGCCCTGGGGGCGACCCCGGCCGGCCAGCCGGGGCCGACGCTGCAATTCATGATGTCGTCCGGCGGGATGACCGCGGCCGAGGCGTTTCAGGGCAAGGACGCGATCCTGTCGGGGCCGGCGGGGGGTGTGGTCGGCATGGTGCAGACCGCGCGCCTGGCCGGGCATGAGCGGGTGATCGGCTTTGACATGGGCGGCACCAGCACAGATGTCGCCCATTGCGCCGGCGCCTATGAGCGCGCCTTCGACACCGAGGTCGCGGGCGTGCGCATCCGGGCGCCGATGATGCGGATCCATACGGTCGCGGCCGGGGGCGGATCGATCCTGCATGCGGAACCGGGGCGCTTCCGCGTGGGGCCGGACAGCGCCGGGGCCGATCCGGGGCCTGCCTGTTACCGGCGCGGTGGGCCGCTGACCGTCACCGACGCGAACGTCATGCTGGGCAAGCTGAACCCGCGGTTCTTCCCGGCGATCTTTGGCCCCGGGCAGGATCAGCCGCTGGACCGCGACACGGTCGTCGCCCGGTTTGCCCGCATCGCCGAAGCCGAGGGCAAGTCGCCCGAAGCGGTTGCCGAAGGCTTCCTGCGCATCGCTGTCGAAAACATGGCCAACGCGGTCAAGAAGATCTCGGTGCAGCGCGGGTATGACGTGACGCGCTATCTGCTCAATTCCTTTGGCGGCGCGGGCGGGCAGCACGCCTGCCTGGTCGCCGACGCGCTGGGCATGGAGCGGGTGCTGATCCATCCGCTTTCGGGCCTGTTGTCGGCCTATGGGATCGGTCTGGCCACGGTGTCGTCAAGCCGCCAGCAGGCCCTGCTGGAACCTCTGGCCGAGGGGTCTCGCCCCGCGGTCGAGGCCCTGATCGCGACACTGCGCGATCTCGTGTCGGCCGACATGGCCGCGCAGGGCGTGCCTGACGCGGCCATTGCCTGGCATCCGGTCCTGATGCTGCGCTATGCGGGCACCGACACGGCCCTGCCCGTGCCCTTCGACGGATCTCTGGACGCCGCCCGCGCCACATTCGAGGCCGCCCACAAGGCCCGGTTCGGGTTCGTCCAGACCGGGCGCGAGATCACCATCGAGGCGATCGACCTGCAAGCCGAGGACGCGCGGCCGCAGGCCGGCGCCGAGGTCGCGCAGGTCGAGATCCCGTCCACACCCGAGGCCGACGCCCGCGTGCCGCTCTATTCCGGGGGCGCCTGGCATGACGCGGCGGTGGTCCTGCGCGCCTCGCTCACGCCCGGCGCCTCGGTGACGGGGCCCGCGCTGATCATCGAACCGAACCAGACCGTCGTGATCGAGCCCGGCTGGCGCGCCGAGCTGACCGGGCGCGATCACATCCTGATGACGCGCCACCAGAAGGCCGCCCGCGCGCAGGTTGTCGGCGCCGACCAGGCGGACCCGATCCTGCTGGAGGTGTTCAACAATCTGTTCATGAACATCGCCGAACAGATGGGCCTCGCGCTGCAGAACACCGCACATTCCGTCAACATCAAGGAACGGCTGGATTTCTCCTGCGCGGTGTTCGATTCCGCGGGGGCGCTGGTGGCGAATGCGCCGCATATGCCGGTTCACCTGGGCTCGATGGACCGCAGCGTGGAAACGGTGATCCGCCAGAACCCCGGCATCCGCCCCGGTCAGGTCTATGCGCTGAACGCGCCTTATAACGGCGGCACCCATCTGCCCGATATCACCGTGGTGTCGCCGGTGTTCGACGCCGCGGGGCGGCAGGTGCTGTTCTGGGTGGCCGCGCGGGGCCATCACGCCGATGTCGGCGGCACCGCGCCCGGATCCATGACCCCCCTTGCCACCACGGTCGAGGAAGAGGGCGTCCTGATCGACAACTTCCTTCTGGTGGACGAGGGCGGCTTTCGCGAGGACGCCTTGCGCAGGCTGTTGCTGGATCATCCCTGGCCGGTGCGCAATGTCGACCAGAACATCGCCGATCTGAAAGCCCAGGTCGCCGCGAACGAACGCGGTGCCGCCGAACTGCGCCGGATGGTGGCCGATTTCGGGCTGGAGGTGGTGCAGGCCTACATGGGCCATGTCCAGGACAATGCCGCCGAGGAAGTCCGCCGTCTGCTGGGACGGCTCGAGGATTGTTCCTATCGCTATGAAACCGATACCGGACAGGTCATCCAGGTTGCGATCACCGTGGACCGTCACAACCGCCAGGCCACGGTCGACTTCTCCGGCACATCCGAGGCCCGGGCGAACAACTTCAATGCCCCCGAGCCGGTGACCCGGGCCGCGGTCCTCTATGTGTTCCGCGTCATGGTCGAGGCCCCGATCCCGATGAACGCCGGCTGCCTCAGGCCGATCCGCATCATCGTGCCCGAAGGCTGCATGCTGGCGCCGCGCTATCCCCGTGCGGTGGTTGCCGGCAATGTCGAAACCTCGCAGCACGTCACCAATGCGCTGTTCGGCGCGCTGGGGGCGATGGCCAACAGCCAGGGAACGATGAACAACCTGACCTTCGGCAATGCGACCTATCAGTATTACGAAACCCTCTGTTCAGGCGCCCCCGCCGGCGTGATGAACGACGGGCGCGGCTTCGACGGCACCTCGGGCGTGCATGTGCACATGACCAATTCGCGCCTGACCGACCCCGAGGTCCTGGAACTGCGCTTTCCGGTCCTGCTCGAGGATTTCGGCCTGCGCGACGGATCGGGCGGCCGCGGGCGCTGGTCGGCGGGGGACGGCACGACGCGCACCATCCGCTTTCTGGAACGGATGGATTGCGCGATCCTCTCGTCCCATCGCAACCGCGCGCCCCGGGGGCTCGCAGGCGGGGGCGACGGCCAGGTCGGCCAGACGCTGGTGCGGCGGCGCGACGGGCGTGTCGAAATCCTCGCCGCCTGCGCACAGGTCGTGCTCGAACCGGGCGAGGCCGTCACCGTGATCACCCCGACCGCCGGCGGCTACGGCGTGGCGGACTGACCCACGCCCAGCCCCGCGGCCCAGCCCCGCGGCGCAGGCCCCGGCTTCCCCCACGCGCCCGCCCGCATCTTTGTGCCGGAAATATCCTCGGGGGGTGAATTTGCGCAGCAAAGAGGGGGGCGGAAAGCCCCCCTTCGCGCGCGCGCCAGCGCGCGCCCGGTCGCCCGAGGACTGAAGGCCCACGGCCTTCCGCCCGAGGGCGAAACCGCCGCCTTGTCGGTCTCAGACCGCCTTTTTCAGCGTCTCGGCCAGGTCGGTCCGTTCCCACGAGAATCCGCCATCGGCCTCGGGTTCCCGGCCGAAGTGGCCATAGGCCGAGGTCCGGGCGTAGATCGGCTTGTTCAGGCCCAGATGGGTGCGGATACCGCGCGGGGTCAGATCCATGCTCTGCGCCACGACCCGTTCGATCACGTCATCCGGCACGACACCGGTGCCGTGCGTATCGACATAGATCGACAGCGGCTTGGCCACGCCGATCGCATACGAGATCTGCAGCGTGCACCGCTTGGCCAGACCGGCCGCGACGACGTTCTTTGCCAGATAGCGCGCCGCATAGGCGGCCGAGCGGTCCACCTTGGTCGGGTCCTTGCCCGAGAACGCGCCGCCGCCATGGGGCGCCGCGCCGCCATAGGTATCGACGATGATCTTGCGTCCGGTCAGGCCCGCGTCGCCATCGGGGCCGCCGATCACGAAGGTGCCGGTCGGGTTCACCCACCATTCGGTCTTGTCGGTGATCCAGCCCGACGGCAGGACCTCGCGGATATAGGGTTCGACGATCGCGCGGATGTCATCCGAGGTCTGGCTTTCCAGCGCGTGCTGGGTGGACAGCACGATCGAGGTGACCTCGACCGGCTTGCCGTCCTCGTAGCGGACCGACAGCTGCGACTTGGCGTCGGGGCGCAGGGTCGGCTCCGCGCCCGATTTGCGGGCTTCAGCCGTGCGGCGCAGGATGGCGTGGGCATACTGGATCGGCGCCGGCATCAGCTCGGGCGTTTCATCGACGGCATAGCCGAACATGATGCCCTGGTCGCCCGCACCGTCGCGGTCCACGCCCTGGGCGATATGGGCCGATTGTTCGTGCAGGAAGTTCAGAACATGGCAGGTGTTCCAGTGGAATTTTTCCTGCTCGTAGCCGATGTCCTTGATGCAGTCGCGGGCGATCTGCGGGATGCGGCCCATATAGTCCTTCAGCCGCTCGGCGTTGGACAGGCCGACCTCGCCGCCGATCACGACCATGGACGAGGTCGCAAAGGTTTCGCAGGCGACGCGGGCGTTGGGTTCCTCGGCGATCAGCGCGTCGAGGACGGCGTCCGAGATCCGGTCGCAGACCTTGTCGGGGTGACCCTCGGACACGGATTCCGAGGTAAAGACGTAATTCTGTCGGCTCATGGGTGAGTTGCTCCATTGATGATCGACCGTCACGCCAGGAAGCCGTTGTGACGGGATTCCTATGCCGCTATCCCGTTGTGCCGCGCGCGTCAATCGCTTTGCGGCGCCGGACTGCCGCGATGAGCCCCAGCAGCAACACACCGCCCGCCAGAATGCCGTGCCAGGGCCCGTCGCCCAGCCGGGCATAGGGCGTGGCGGCGCGGGCCCCGGGCAGGGGGGCATCCAGCACGCCCATCATGTCCAGTGACAGGCTGGCCTGCACCCGGCCGCGCGCATCCACCACCGCCGAGATGCCGGTGTTCGCGGCGCGCACCAGCGGCAGGCCGGTTTCGATCGCCCTGAGCCGCGCCTGCGCGAAATGCTGATAGGGCCCGCTGTGGGTGCCGAACCAGGCGTCGTTCGTCAGTTGCAGGATCCAGTCCGGCCGGTCCGGGGTGCGCAGGTCGCGCGCAAACACGGCTTCGTAGCAGATCAGCGGCAGCACCTGGCCCGCGGGGCCCAGGTCCAGCACGGCCGGGCCGGGGCCGGGGGTGTAGCCGGCCAGCGCCTGCGCCGCCAGGCCCGACCAGCCCCGATCCTCGGCCCAGCGGCCCAGCAGGGGGATGTATTCCCCGAACGGCACCAGATGGTGCTTGTCATAGACGGCAACCGGCGTGCCCTGCGGGTCCAGGACGGCGAGTGCGTTGTAATAGCGGCGTATTCCCTGATCGTCCGGCGCACGACGGTCCAGGCCCAGGACCAGCGGGGCGCCGGCGGCCTCGGCCGCCATCCGCAGGCCGTTCCCGGGGCGATCCAGATAGAAGGGCGCCGCGGATTCGGGCCAGATCACCAGATCGGGCCGGGTTTCGGCGGGTGTCGCGGACAGGGCCAGATGGCGGCGAAAGAACCCGTCCATGAGGTCGGGGTCCCATTTCTGGTCTTGCGGGACATTGGCCTGCACCACGCGCACCATGACCCCCGGCGCGGCCGGGGCCGGTTCGCGCAGGCGCGCCGCGCCCCAGCCCCAGGCGGCCAGCAGCACCAGCATCGCCGCGCCCAGCGCCAGCGTGGCCCCCAGCGGGGCGCGGGCCCGGGCCCGGATCATCGCCGTTGCCAGCGCCGCCGATATCCCCAGCGACACCGCGCTGAGCAGCAGCGCGCCGCCCAGCGCCGCCAGCTGATCGGGGGGCGTGCCGATCCAGACATGGCCGCTCAGGGCCCAGGGGAAGCCCGTCAGCATCACGCCGCGCAGATCCTCGAGCGCCAGCATGGCCAGCGCGAACGCCCAGATCCGCCCCGGCGCCGTGTGCGCGACCCGGTGCGCGAACGCGGCCGCCGCGGCCCAGAACACCCCCATCCCGCCCGCCATCAGCACCAGCGCAAAGGGGGCCATCCAGCCATCGCGCGCGGCATCGACCAGGAAGGGATCGACGATCCACGCCATGACCAGCGCGAAATGCGCGCCACCGGCCAGCCAGACCCGCCAGAATGCCTGTCGCGGCCCCGCGGCGCCGGCAACCAGCAGCGCCACGCCGGCCAGACCCGCCAGTGCCAGCGGCCACGCCCCCCAGGGGGCCTGACCCAGACCGGCCAGCAGGCCCGGCGCGATACAGGCCAGAAGGCGCAGCAGGGCAGGGCGGGCCCGCATCGTCAGGAGGCGGCGGCGTCCGGCGCGGGATCGCTGCCCGCGCGGCGCAGGCGCAGGCGCTTGACGCGGCGGGGATCGGCGTCCAGCACCTCGATCTCGTGGCCGGCGGGATGGGCGATCACCTCGCCCCGCGCGGGCACGCGGCCGGCCAGAAGGAAAACCAGCCCGCCCAGCGTGTCCACGTCCTCGTCGTCGACGGCCTCGCGCAGGTCGATGCCCAGCGCCTCGCGGATATCGTCGAGCATGGCGCGCGCCTGCATCAGCCAGACCCCGGGGCTTTCCTCGGTCCAGGGGTGTTCGTCTTCGGTGTCGTGCTCGTCGTCGATCTGGCCGACGACCTGTTCCAGCAGGTCCTCGATCGTGACCAGTCCCTCGACCCCGCCGTATTCGTCGATCACCAGGGCCATATGGGTGCGTTCGGTCTGCATCTTCTGCAACAGGACCACCAGCGGCATCGACGGCGGCACGAACAGCAGGGGGCGCAGCATCGGCACCACATCGGGATCGCCCTTGCCCAGGTCGAAGCCCTGGCGAAGCACCAGATCCTTCAGCAGAAGCAACCCCATCGGCTTGTCCAGCGTCTCGTTATAGACGGGGATGCGCGAAAAGCCGGACTCGCGGAAGACCTCGATCAGGTCGGCGCGGTCGATATCGCGCGCGACGGCGACGATCTCGGCCTTGGGGACGGCGACATCGGCGACCCGCAGGCGGCGCAGATTGGCCAGTCCCGGCAGCACCTGACGCATCGCGTCCGAAAGCGGGGACTCGGCCTGGGTCTGGGTCTCGGCGGGTGTGAGGGCGTCGAACAGTCGTCCGAACAATCCCCTGGGTTGGGAACCGTCGGGACTCTGGTCCGGGTCTTCGGCAGGGTCCGCCGTCGTCGCCGGACCCGTGTGCGTATCGGTCATGGGGCCTTTCCTGGCTGCATCAATCTACCCGGGCCACGCCCAGGGGCAGGCCGGTGTCGTCCTCATATGGGTCCGCGATACCCAGAAGCGCAAGCACCGTGACCTCGGTTTTCTCCATGAGAACGGCATCTTCCTCGGTTTCGTGATCATATCCCAGCAGATGTAACAGGGAATGAACGAGAAGATGGGTCACATGATCCGGCGCGGACTTGTGCTGTTCGGTGGCCTCGCGCTGGCAGGTATCCCAGGACAGCGCGATGTCGCCCAGGGGTTCGGGATCGTCGGGGGTGCCGGGTTCGGGGGGCTCGGGGCTGTCGCCCGGGATTTCGGGCGACAGATCCCACGCGGGCCAGGACAGCACGTTGGTGGGCGTGTTCCTGGCGCGGAACTGGGCGTTCAGCGCCTGGATGCGGGTGTCGTCGCAGGCCAGGATGCTGATCTCGAACAGGGCGGGGTCATGGCCCAGATGGCGCAGCGCGGTTTCCAGCGCCGGCCGCGCCAGCGGTTCCAGGTCGCCCCAGCGCGGGTCCTCGGGGTTGATGTCCAGCGACAGGGTCATACTTGCGAGGGCGATTGCCGGTCCCAGGCTTCGATCACGCGGGCGACCAGCGGGTGACGCACCACATCGGCCGAGGTGAAATAGCTGAACCCGATCCCAGGGATGCCCTGAAGAATGCGCTCGGCCGCGATCAGGCCCGAGCCCTGACCGCGCGGCAGGTCCACCTGGCTGCGGTCGCCGGTGATCGCCATGCGCGATCCCTCGCCCAGACGGGTCAGGAACATCTTCATCTGCAATTCGGTGGCGTTCTGGGCCTCGTCCAGCACGACAAAGGCATTGGCCAGCGTGCGCCCCCGCATGAAGGCAAGGGGCGCGATTTCAATCCGGCGTTCTTCCAGCAGCTTCGGCAACTGTTTGGCGGGCAGAAAGTCGTTCAGCGCGTCATAGAGCGGCTGCATGTAGGGATCGACCTTTTCCTTCATGTCGCCCGGCAGATAGCCCAGCTTTTCGCCTGCCTCAACCGCGGGACGCGACAGGATGATGCGGTCCACATGCCCCTCGGCGAAGAAATGCACGGCGGCGGCGACCGCGATATAGGTCTTGCCGGTGCCGGCCGGGCCGATGCCAAAGTTCAGTTCCTTGTCGAACAGCGAGCGGGCGTAATCCTGTTGCGCCTTGGTGCGGGGCGCGACGATCTTCTTGCGGGTGCGGATTTCGACCTGGCCGGTGCGGAACATTTCCAACTGGCGTTCCCCCTCGTCTCCTTGTGACAGGCGCAGCGCGCCGTCGACATCGCCCGTTTCGACCGGCTTGCCGTCGGACAGTCGCGCATAGAGCGATTTCAGCGTTTCGGCCGCGCGGGCGCGGGCTTCGGATTCGCCCATGATGCGCAGTTGGTTGCCCCGGTGCAGGATCTGCACGCCCAGTTCGGTTTCCAGCTTGACCAGGTTGCGGTCATATTCCCCGCACAGATCGACCAGCAATCGGTTGTCGGCGAATTCGAGCAGCGTCTGCATCGGATCTCCGGCGGCGGGCGGGGGGGTCAAGGCGCTGATGCCCAATAGGCGCTCCTGCTGGATGGGGGGACAGGCGAACGTCCCGGGACAGGGTCAGGGTGCCAAGCGCGCGGGCCCGCCGCAAGCACAGATCGCGTTCCGGACGATTCGCGCGCTCGATACCGCCAAGTATGGGGGCAAAACGATGCAGAAATGCGACATCTAGCGCCCAAAGCGAAACGGCCCCCGGGGCTGGGGGCCGCTTGCGACAGGCTGCGAGGCCGAGACTCAGGTGCCCCGACGATACCGGCCCACGGCGACGGTGGGCGGCGCGATGCCCGAGCAGACCGGGTTGCCATAGGGGTCAAGGCGCGCGGACATGTAGCCTTCGACCCCCTCGTCGATCATCCAGTGATCGCAGCCCTGGGGGTCAACCCAGATGCCCGCGTCGCGCATGTTCGACAGGTGGTTCGGCACCCCCAGGTGACGGTCCGAGGTGTTGTCGGCCGGGTTGATCTCGATAAAGCCGGCTTCGCTGTTGCCGCTGCCGCTGCCGGTCGAGCTGACACAGGCCGACAGGGCCATGGCCGCGACGCCGAGCAGGATGAGTTTGGTGGTTTTCATGCTTTCTCTCCCCGGGTCACTGAACGCACAGCACTTCGACGCGGCGGTTCTGCTGCATGCCGGCGGCCGTGTCGTTCGAGGCAACCGGATACATCGGGCCAAAGCCGCGAACCGTCGCCACCCTGGCGCCGGTCGAGATCGCCACGTTGGCGACCACGCGCGCGCGGTTCTCGGACAGGTTCATGTTGTACTGGAACCCGCCGCGCGGATCGGTGTGGCCATAGACCACGAAGGCGGTCGAGTTGTTGTTGGCGAAGAAGCTGCGCAGGCGTTCCTCTGCGCCGGCCCGCAACTGATAGCTGCCGGTCGCGAACAAGGTGTCGGTGCTTTCGGACAGACAGACGTTGGTGCGATGGCAGACCGGGCGGCCGTCGGGCGTGCGGTTGGGCGTCATGTAGCCCTCGATCCCGTTGTCGATGACCCAGTGCTCGCACCCGTCCGGATCGATCCAGATGGTCGGCACATAGCGTTCACCGACAATGGTGCGCTGGCGCTGCGCCATAGCGTCGGTCGTTGTCAGGCCGGTCAGCAACAGCGCCATGGCAGCGGCGCCGGCAATCAGCCGGACGGCTTTGGAAAACAAGTGACCCACAGCCTTTGTCCTTTTTTTGTTACCCCCTGGCAGAACCCGCGACCTCGATCATGCCCCGAGCAGAGGGGCATGAGGCGGGACAGTGCCTACCATGACGGAAACCTTAGCAAATCGACGCGGGTTTGGAAGGGCGATTCCCACCAGCCTGTTACAATTCCTAGCGTTTTTCGGTCACCGTGGCACAAGCGGCACCCTGTTTCGCCAGCGCCGGGGCGGGCGTTAGGCCGTGACGCCCGGAATCGGGGCCGGAAATCAGACCGCGACACCCGCCAGCGAGTTGGGCGCGCTGGCGGTGATTCTGACCCGTGCCAGCCGTCCCCGTTCCAGCGCGTCGCCGGTGGCGTGGACGGCATGAAGATGATCGGACTTGCCGACCCACTGGCCCGGCAGGCGGCCGGGCTTTTCGAACAGCACGCTGACCTCGCGTCCGACCATCGCCTGCTGGGCGGCGCGCTGCTGTTCGGTGATCAGGGCCTGCAACGCCTGCAGGCGCGCATCCAGCTCGGCATCGGGCAGAACCGGGCGTTCGGCCGCGGGCGTGCCGGGGCGCGCCGAGTATTTGAAGGTAAAGGCCGAATGGTAGCCAACCGCACGCACCAGCGCGAGCGTGTCCTCGAAATCCTGGTCGGTTTCGCCGGGGAAACCGACGATGAAATCCCCCGACAGCGCCAGATCGGGACGTGCGGCGCGCAGGCGCTCGATCAGGCGCAGATAGTCGGCGGCCGTGTGCTTGCGGTTCATGGCCTTGAGAATGCGGTCCGACCCCGACTGAACGGGCAGGTGCAGATACGGCATCAGCGTGTCCACCTCGGCATGGGCGGCGATCAGGTCGTCGGTCATGTCGTTGGGGTGGCTGGTGGTGTAGCGGATGCGCCAGAGGTCCGGCACCTCGGCCAGCGCGCGCACCAGGCGCGCCAGGCTCCAGGTCGTGCCGTCGGGCCCCGCGCCGTGATAGCCGTTGACGTTCTGCCCCAGAAGCGTGATCTCGCGCACCCCGCGCGCCACCAGATCGCGCGCCTCGCGCAGCAGGCGTTCGGCGGGGCGGCTGACCTCGGCGCCGCGGGTATAGGGCACGACACAGAAGGCGCAGAACTTGTCGCACCCCTCCTGCACGGTGAGAAAGGCGGTCGGTCCCCGGCTGGCACGCGGTCCCCGGGGCAGATGGTCGAACTTGTCTTCCTCGGGGAAGTCGGTGTCCACCGGGCGCCCGCCCGCGCGCGCGGCGGCCTCCATCTGCGGCAGGCGGTGATAGGTCTGCGGGCCGACGACAAGATCCACCACGGGCGCGCGCCTGAGGATTTCCTCGCCCTCGGCCTGGGCGACGCACCCGGCGATGCCGATTTTCAGGTCGGGGTTCGCGTCCTTCAGGGGGCGCAGGCGGCCCAGTTCGGAATAGACCTTTTCCGCCGCCTTTTCCCGGATGTGGCAGGTGTTCAGCAAGATCATGTCCGCGTCTTCGGCGCGGTCGGTCGGCACATAGCCCGATGCCCCCAGTGCCTCGGCCATGCGTTCGCTGTCATAGACATTCATCTGGCAGCCGTAGGTCTTGATGAAGAGCTTGCGCGGCTGGGTCATGGGGCAGGGTCCTGTTGCGATTGCGGCTCAGATAGCGCGGAACAGGCGGATCTTCAACGGCGCCGGTCGCGGGCGGGGCGGCCCGGGGGCGGTCACTGCGGCACAAAGCGCATCAGAAAGGCGCGGTAGACCTCGGTCTGGTAGCAGGGCTGGCGGCGAAAGATGCGCACGACCGGGTGGTCATACACGCGCCAGGGTTCCTGCGCCCAGGAATCGTCAAAGGGCATCAGCGGCAGCGGATAGCCGCGGCGGCGTTCGAAGGCGGGCGCGAAACAGGCCAGCCCCTGGTCCAGGGCGGCGTAATGGGCCGCGGTCATCGGAAAGCGCCGGGGCAGGCGCGGCATGACCGCCGATTGGCGATCCGACGACAGGATCAGCAGCCCCGTCTCGCCCAGCAGGGTTGCGATGCGATCGGCCTTTTCGGCGCTGTCGGGGGCGGTGATGTCCAGGTCGAGAAAGCGGAAGCGATCGTCCTGCGTGGGCCAGAGGAACGGGCCGTCAGGGGTCAGGCGCACCAGTGTGGGCAGGGTGTCGTCCCAGGCGGTCTCGTTCGTCAGGACGGTGCCCGGCGGCCGCTGCCACAGCCAGAGCGACGCCTCGATCCGCGGGTGGGCCCCGTCATGCAGGCGCAGGGTTCCGCTGCCCCACCAGACCGCCGCGACGATCACCGCCAGCGTTCCGGCCCGACCCAGGCGCGGCGTCACCGGCGCCGCCAGCATCGCCAGGGCCGCCAGCGCGGGGGCGCCATAGCGCAACGCGGACACGCTGCTCAGGCCCATGAGCAGGACAAAGGCCGCGATCGTCGCGATCAGGATCAGCGCCGGGCCGCCCAGGTCGCGCCGACGCAGCCCGGCAAGCACCAGCAGCGCCACCGGTCCGCAGCCGAACAGCAGCGAGTCACGCGCCAGCGCCAGGGCTCCGTAGCCGGCCATCCATTGCCAGTTCGGCGGAAAATCCGGTGATGCGGTCACGGCGGCGAGTTGTCGGAAATCGGCGATCCAGTCGCCCGAGGGGGCCAGGCCCAGCCAGGCGGTTCCGGCAAAGGCGAACGGGTCGAGCACCCGGAACGCCCCCAGCGCGGCCAGCCCCAGGGCGGCCAGCGCGGCGCCGCTCTGCCGCCAGTCGCGATGGCGGCGATGGGCGAGGCCGAGGGCCAGCAGCGCCGGCAAACCCAGCAGGACACCGGTGACCTTGCAGGCGACGGCCAGGCCCAGGAACGCGCCGGCCACCGCCCACAGCGCGACCGCGGGCACGCGCCCGGTGCGCCCGGTCACCAGCGCGATCAGCGGCACCAGCGTGGCCGCGGTTGCAAAGCTCAGCCAGACATCCACCGTGTGAAAATTCGCCAGTTGCAGGGCGGTCGGCATCACCGCGTAGAGCGTGGCCGCGACCAGCGCGGTCCGGTCCGTGGACACAAGGCGCGCGCCCAGAAACACCGCAAGCACCGTTGCGGTATCCACGACCGCAGACGCCACGCGGGCCACGGGGATGAACGCGAACCAGTCGGTCGCCCCGGTGACCCACCCCAGCAGCGCACCGGCGAAGAGCGGTGCCTCGCCATAGACATAGCTGCGCTCACCCAGATGCGGATTCAGGGGCGACTGGTCCGACAGCCACCAGTCCGCCCAACCCAGCCCGGCATTCGCCGGGTCGCGCAGGGCGTCGAAGATCTGCCGCGTGACGAGGAACAGGTGGCGCTCGTCGGGATGCAGCGCGGCATAGCCGTCCCAGGCGATGCCATGCAGCCGCGCCGCCAGGCTGAGGGCCAGCAGCCCCGCCAGCAGGCCAAGGACGGTGATCCGCGCGCGGTCGGCTCTGAACTGCAAACGCCCTGCTCCGGTGCTGCGCGATCGGGGCCAACGGCACCGGCCAGCCCGGGCCGTTGGTTCGCCCAGATGCGCACAGGGCGCAGTTCGGGGTCAAGCCGAAAGAACCGGCGCGCCGGTGACGGCCCGGTGTCAGCGCAGGTTCGCCTGATAGTATTCGAGGGCCCTGGTGAACGCATCGAGCGCCGTCGCGGCATCGGCGTCATAGCCATACCGCTCGGCCAGGACCTGCACGCCCAGCGAATAGGTATCCAGCAGATAGGCGACCTTTTGCGGATCTCCGCCATTCATGGCGCTGTAGAAGTCGGCATCCGTTGACCGGATGAAGGATATGACCTGATCGGCGGAATAGAGGCGCAGCTCGTTTGCCAGGCGGTCGGCATCGGATTGCGTCAGGTAGAGCATGGTATAGCTGTCGGTGCTCTTGGTGCCGCCGTCGGTGGTTCCGCCGGTATCCACCGTCGTGCCGCCCCCGCCTGTGGAGGTATCGGTGGCGCCCGGGGCGCAGTCGTTCGCGTTGCTGAACATGCACAGCACGCCGCCGGCGCCACGGGTCGCGCCCATGTCGTAGTTGCCGGCCATGTTGGTCGCCCCAAGTTGCACGGCCGCCACGCTGGCAATGCTGAGACCGACAAGGGCGCCGGCCACGACAACGAATTCGGTTGTGATCGCGCCGCCGGTGTCGCGCAAAAACCGCTGGATCAGATTCCGCATGGTCAGGTCCTCCGAAATACTGGTTAACAAGGCTCTCCCGCAGTCTGTTACAGACGAATTGGGGGCAAAGTATGGCCGATCGCCGGCGGAATTTGCCGCGCCATCGTGCGGTCGCCCCACCGTGTCGGGTGGGAAAAATGTCACGAAATCAGGAATCTGAATATTGGCTCCGGTGATCTGGCGTCTTTGGCGCGATTTTCCGAATGACCACGGTTTTACCTTAATTGGCGGTTAACTTGCCAAAACTTCGTCGGGTTTCGCGCCGATGATGACGGTCAGAGTTGGAATGAGTGAGCAGGTGTCTCGATGCGTATGAGAACGTCCAAGGTTCTGGATTCGGTCCGCCGTGAACGCCCGGCTGGGTTTCTCAGATCCACCAGCGGGTCCTTTTCGGTTTTCAGTCTGTTTGTCTTTCTTGCGATGATCCTGGTCGCGGGACTGGCCATCGACATGATGCGCCACGAAAACGCCCGGGTGCGCATGCAGGGGGTGACCGACCGCGCGGTTCTTGCGGCAACGATGCTGGGCAACAACAACGGCTACGCCACGCCCGAGCAGTTGTTGCAGTCCTATTTCGCCGCCGCTGACCTGACCGCGCAACTGGGCAACAACTATCAGATCACCAACAGCCCCTGGACCGGGTTGAACGTCACCGCCGCGCCGCGCGCGACGATGCCGAACCAGTTGCTGAACCTGATCTCGATCGACAATTTCCCGGTCACCACCTCGGCCAGCGCACGCGAGGCCGCCGTGTCGGCCTGGCTGGATCTGGTGATGGTGATCGACATTTCCGGCTCGATGGGTTTTGACGGGGGCGGGCGCATCATCGCACTGCGGCAGGCGGCCTCGCAACTGGCGACACAGCTTCTGAACGACAACCAGGATGGCCGGATTTCGCTGACCCTGGTTCCCTATGACACCAGCGTGTATCCCCCGCCCGCCATTCTGCCCTATCTCAACAACGTGCATGGCACGGTGGGCGACTGCCCCGATTTCCGCCAGTGGACCAGCATCACCGATACGGTCAATGCCGAGATGGACCTGCGCGAGTGCCACACCGATGCCTGGGGCGAGATCCATCCCTATATGGGCAACGCGAGTCAGGCGGTGACGGCGATCAACGCGCTGCAACCCCGCGACGTGACCTCGATCGACCTGGGGCTGCGCTGGGGCGCGGCGTTCTTCGACCCCACGTTGCGCCCGGCGGTGGATCAGCTGATCACGGACGGGTCCGTCAGCAACGATTTCGATGGCCGGCCCTTCGACTGGAACGAACCGAACGTCGTGCGCGCGGTCATCCTGCTGACGGACGGCGAAAACTGCTGCGGCCACCGGTATTCCGAATCGCAGCAGGACGCCAACACCCTGGCCGTCTGTTCCGAGCTGAAGGACAAGGGCGTCCTGATCTACACCATCGCCTTCGAGGCCAGCGCCTCGGGCCAGACGCTGATGATGAACTGCGCCTCGTCGCCGGCGCACTATTTCGACCCGGCGGTCGGCGGACTGATGAACGTGTTCTCGTCCATTGCCAGCAACGTCGTCACGCAAACCCTGAGGTTGACCCAATGACCCGCCTGAAACGCTGGATCGGTCGGTTCGGGCGGCGCGAGTGCGGCACCGCCACGGTCGAATTCGTCCTGATCTTTCCCTTTGTCATGGCGATCCTGCTGACCTCGATCGATTTCAGTGCCTTCATGCTGCGGCAGGTCTTTCTGGATCGTGCCGTGGACATGGCGGTGCGGCAGGTGATGCTGGGCAACGTTCCCAGCAGCGGCGCCAACCAGTTCAAGACCCTGATCTGCAACGGCACGATCCTGATCTCGAACTGTCAGAGTTCGATCACGGTCGAGATGCGGCCCATCGACACCGATACCTGGGCGGGGATCTATGACCCCGTGCAGTGCATCGACCGGGCGGCGAACATCACCCCCACGCTGACGTTCAACCCGTCGAACGGCAACCAGGACCTGATGCTGGTGCGGGTCTGCGCCGCGGTCGATCCGTTCATCGACCTGACGGGCCTGGTGTTCGGCATGAATCAAACCGACAACGGCGATTACCTGATCGTGTCGGTCAGCGCGTTCACCAACGAACCGGCAAGCTGATCCGCCGGCGGCGGGGCGGATCGCGGCCGATCTGTCCCGCTGGCCCTGCGAAGGCCCCGTTCTGGCCGCGTGACGGGCGAACGAAACATTGACGGCCCCGGGGGCTGGCGTTAACCATATCTTGATCGTTGTGTTGTTTGGCGGACAAAAGGCACATGATCTCGTGGGATGGCGATACGGCCTGACAAAGTGACTGTGACCTGTTGTTGCGGTCGCGCGGGATCCTGTGCCCTTGGTCCGAGATGATGGGTTCCAGGTTGATGTCAGGTCGCAAGTTTCGGTGGATTTGGAGCCGGCTGGTTGGAAAACCGGAAAGCTCGGGGTCCGTCTCGCTGGAGTTCCTCATCATCCTGCCGCTTCTGCTTTGGGGACTGGTCGCGACAGCGGTGTTCTTCGAAGGGTTCCGGGCCCGATACCAGACCCAGGCAGCCGCCAATGTGATCGCCGACTCGATCTCGCGCGAGACGCAGGCCCTGACGCCCCAATACATCGAGGGCATGAACGCCGCCTATGACATGCTCATCTATCAGGGCTTTCCGACCCGCGTTCGCGTTTCGGCGATCGTCTGGGACGAGGTGAACAACAAGCCCCATCTGCTGTGGTCCTATGGCACGCGCGGGCTGCAAGGTCTGCCCGAGGATGCGCTGGACCTGATGGAGGCCTCGAACCTGACCGACCTGCAGGCCGAGTTCACCAGCGGCGCCGGCACCGGCTTTGGCAGCAGCGCCTATCAGATGCCGGTGCCCGAATACTACCGGTCCATTCCGATGATCATTCCCGGCGAAACCATGCTGATGATCGAGACCTTCGGCGAATGGTCGCCCTTTGCCGCCGTCGGGGTGGGGCAGTTGCGGATGAACGCTCTGGTGGCCGTGCGCCCGCGGTTCTCGCCCAATGTCGCCATTGACGGGATCGAACTGTATCCGCTGCCGCCGACACCCACGCCGCTGCCGACGCCGACGCCGTTTCCGACGCCGACGCCGTTGCCGTCGCCGACCCCTCTGCCGACGCCGACGCCGGGTCCGACGCCGACGCCCGGCCCGTCGCCGACGCCGATCCCGACACCGACGCCGTTCCCGACACCGACACCCGGTCCGCCGACGCCGACGCCGATTCCGCAACCCACACCGACGCCCTGGCCGACCCCGACACCTGGTCCGACGCCGACGCCATGGCCGACGCCGACCCCCTGGCCCACGCCCACGCCGACGCCCGGAGAGCAGTGTCAGTATTGCTGACCGGCGCCCGGTGGCGCGCGCCGGCAACCCCCATGCGGCCGAGGCCCGGCCCAACAGGAAAGACGTGCCATGGACGGGCCCGAAAGCACCCCTGCGCCGGATGACGCGATGCGGCCCCGGCCCCTGATTTCCATCGTCGTTCCCTGTCTGGACGAGATGGAGGTGCTGCCCGAAACCCTGCGCCGCCTGCGCCGGCTGGCGCAGGACCAGGACGATTGCGCGTTCGAGTTCATCTTTGTCGATGACGGGTCGACCGACGGCACCCTGGCGATCCTGCGCGACGCCGCGCAGGCGGATGCGCGGGTGCGCGCTGTCAGCTTCGCGCGCAATTTCGGCCAGCAGGTCGCCGTCACCGCCGGTGTGGACATCGCCCGGGGCGATGCGGTCGTGCTGATGGACAGCGATCTTCAGGACCCGCCCGAGGTGATCTCGGACATGATCGCCCGCTGGCGCGACGGCTATGACGTGGTCTACGGAACCCGCCGGACGCGCGGCGGAGACGACCGGTTCAAGCGCGTCTCGGCCGGGGGGTTCTACAAGGTCATCAACTGGTTGTCCGAGGTGCCGATCCCCGAGGATACCGGCGATTTCCGGCTGATGAGCCGGCCGGTCGTCGAGGTTCTGAAACAGATGCCCGAGCGACACCGCTTTTTGCGCGGCATGGTCGCCTGGACGGGGTTCCGGCAGATCGCCACGCCCTATGACCGCCCGCGCCGACACGCGGGCACGACCAAATACCCGTTGGCCAAGATGCTGCGCTATGCCGCCGACGGCATTCTGTCGTTCTCGATCAAGCCGCTGCGACTGGCGGTCGCGCTGGGCCTGATTACCGTGTGCCTCGCCTGTGTCGGCATCCTCTATGCGCTGTTCATGCGGCTGTTCACCTCGGTCTGGGTCGAGGGGTGGACGGCGCTGATGATCGCCGTCCTGTTCCTGGGCGGCGTGCAACTGCTGTCGCTGGGGATCATCGGCGAGTATGTTGGCCGCATCTACAGCGAAGTGCAGAGGCGTCCGCTCTATGTCGTGCGTGAAATGATCGGTGGGGCAGGGGCAACCGACCCGGCCCGGACAGGCCCCTTGCGGTCCGAACCGTCCCCGTCCGACCTGTCCCCGTCCGACCCGGGGCCGGACCGGGCATGAGCCGCGTCGTCAAGCTGGCGGTCGGTTTCGGGCTGGCGGGGGTGTTCCTGTGGCTGGTGCTGCGCCGCGTCGATCTGGACCAGGTCATGGCGGCCAGCCGCACGGTGTCCTGGCCGATGCTGGCGCTCGCCCCGCTGTTTCTGGCGCTGGGCTATGCCTGCCGGGTTCAACGATGGCGGCTGATGCTGCTGCCGCACAATCCGGCGCTGGGTTTTCTCGGCGCCGGCGTGCCCTTTGTGGCGTCCATCGCCGTGAACAACCTGGCACCGCTGCGGTTGGGTGACGTGATGCGCTGTTTTGCCTTTTCGCGCTGGCTGGGGGTTGCGCCGGGTGCGGTGGTGGCCTCGGTCCTGGTCGAGAGGATGCTGGACATGGTCGCGCTGGTGCTCGCCCTGGCGCTGGCGCTGTGGGTCTCGTCGGTCGATGGCGCGGCGCTGGGGCTGGGTCTGACGGTTCCGCTGCTGCTGGCCGCGCTGGGCATCGCGGGGCTGGGGCTGCTGTTGTCGCCGCGCCTGTCGCGTGCGCTGGCGGCGGCGCTCGTGCGGGTCGTCGGCCGGTTCGGGGCCGCCCCCCGGGCATGGGCCGAGGGGTTTCTGCGCCCCGCCGTCGATGGCATGAGCCGGCTGTCCGAAGGTCGCGCGCTGTCTGCGGTGCTGGCCCTCAGCGTGCCGGTCTGGTTGTTCGAGGGCGCGACCTATTGGGCCGTGGCGCAGGCGCTGCCCGCGCTGGCGGCGCCGCAGGCGGCCTGGCTGGCCATGCCGGTGGGCACGCTGGCGACGCTCTTGCCGTCGACCCCGGGACATATCGGCACCTTCGATTTCTTCGTGCAGTCCGCGACGCTGGAATTCGGGAACGCGCCGGGGGCCGCGACCAGTTTCACCCTGCTGGTGCATCTGACGCTCTGGCTGACGACCACGCTGGCGGGCAGTGTCTGCCTGCTGGTCTGGGCGCTGGCGCGACGCCGAGGCGAGGCGCCATGAGCCGTCGCCTTGCGATCATCGGCGCCGGGTTCACCGGCCTTGCCGCCGCGCGCGATCTGGTGCGGGCCGGCCATGCGGTGGATCTGTACGAGGCCGATACCCACGTCGGCGGACTGGCCGGGGCGTTCGATCCGCAGGGGGGCGGCGAGCCGCTGGACCGCTTCTATCACCACTGGTTCACCTCGGACACGGATGTGATGGCGCTGATCGACGAGCTGGGCCTGGGCGATCAGGTCAGTTACGAGGCCAGCCTTAGCGGGGTCTATTACAACACGACGATCCGGCGGCTGTCCTCGCCGCTGGATCTGATGCGGTTCTCGGCCCTGCCGGTGATCGACAGGGCCCGGCTGGCGCTGCTGGGGGTGCGGGCACGTCTGACGACCGACTGGCAGGCACTGGAACAGGTGACCGCCGCCGACTGGCTGCGCCGGATCGGCGGCGAGACGGTCTATCGCACCCTTTGGGAGCCCTTGCTCAAGGGCAAGTTCGGTGATCACGCCGACCGGATCGCGGCGGTCTGGATCTGGAACAAGCTGAAACTGCGCGGCGGCTCGCGCGGCAAGAGCGGCGCCGAGCATCTGGCCTATGTGCGCGGCTCGTTCGCCCGCATTGCCGAGGCGATGGCCGACGACATCCGCGCGCGGGGCGGGCGGATCCACACCGGCACCGCCGTCACCCGCCTGACCCCCGATGCCGCTGGGGGGTGGCAGATGGAAACGCCGGATGGCCCGCGCACCGCCGACGCGGTTCTGGCGACCCCGGCGCCCACCCTGGTGGCCGGGATGATCGACCAC
The DNA here is from genome assembly GCA_020637555.1 of Rhodobacter sp. Classification (GTDB taxonomy): domain Bacteria; phylum Pseudomonadota; class Alphaproteobacteria; order Rhodobacterales; family Rhodobacteraceae; genus Pararhodobacter. Next base: position 313,660 of record JACKKF010000005.1, read on the forward strand.
TGGGCACCGCCCGAGGCCCTGGCCCGGCTGACCGCGATCACCTATCTGGCCAACCTGTGTCTGGTTCTGGAACTGGACCGGCCGCTGGGGGCTACCTACTGGTTGAGCGTGGCGGACCCGGACTTTCCCTTTGTCGGTGTGATCGAACACACCAATTTCCAGCCCGCCGCGCGCTATGGCGGGCGGCATGTGGTCTATCTGTCGCGCTACCTGCCGCAGGACGATCCGTTGCTGGCGCTCGATGACGACGCGGTTCTGGATTTCGCGCTGCCCCATTTGCAGCGCATGTTCCCCGAGTTTCGCCCCGACTGGATCCAGGCGCATCACGTCTGGCGCGCCGACTGGGCACAGCCCATCGTCGAACGCAACTATTCCGCGCTGATCCCGCCCGACGAAGGGCCCGCGCCGGGTCTGTTCCTGTGTTCGATGGCGCAGATCTACCCCGAGGACCGGGGCACGAACTATGCCGTCCGCGCCGGACGGGCGGCCGCCGCGCGGATGATCGCCACCGATCGACCCGTGGGCTGAGCGGAGGGGTGCGCGGACGGCTGAGCGGTCAGCGGCAGACTGCCGGATCAACCGCGACGATCTCGCCGCCCGCATCGGCGTGGATCACCGGACCCATCGCCCGCACGCCGTCGGCATTCAGGTCGGCGGCATAGGTGTCACGCTCGACCTGGCCCAGGATGGCATAGCGGATGCGAAAGCGGCGCACGATGGCGCAGCGCAGCGCGGCGTCCTGGGTGGTGAAGAACGCGCGCACCAGATCCGCGCGCCGGTTGGGATGGTGCGGGTCGTTGCGCCACAGCCATTCATGCGCGGCCCATCCCACCACCGCCGGCTGCCCGGTCATCGCCGACACACGCGCCGTCGGCCCGAAGGCCGGGCCCGAGGCCTCGACGATCGACTGCCCCGGCTCCAGCGGCAATCGGCCGGCAGCCTGGATCAGGTCCCGCTCGGCCCCCAGAAAGGCCAGCCCGTCCAGCGACCGGATGGTCGCGGGCGGGATGAACACATGGGGCATGTAGGACAGCAGCGACACCAGCGGCAGCGCCGCCAGCACCGCGCCCATACGGACCGCGCGCCCGCGCCCCGCCGCCAGCGACAAGGCCGCGACCGACGCGATGATCAGCAAGGTCTGAGCGCGGAAGGACAGTTTGAACATCGTGTTCGCGCGGGCGTATTCCAGCCCGTAGATATCCCGGACGATCACCAGTTCCGGCACCACCAGCAGCCCCAGCGCGCCCAGGAACAGAACGCCGATCGCCTGATGCCGTCGTGCCTCGGGCACCCGCCAGAGGATCGCGGCATAGAGAATCAGCGGCAGCAGCGCGTGGCCATACAGCACCAGCAATTGCCAGATCGGCGTGGTGTCCGGTGCGCGCTGGATGCCGTTGACGAAGGGCACGAACCACCCCAGGAACGGCGCGGCGGTGACAAATGCGGCCGCGCCGACGGTGAGGCCCGCCGCCGCCAGGGTGTCGAGCCGCCGGGGCAGGGGCGTGCCGGGGCGCAGCGCCAGCAATCCCCAGACCAGCACGCCCAGCAGCCCCAGGATGGCCACGTCCCACGAGTTGATCGACGCGCAGAGCCCCAGCACCCAGCCCAGCCCCGCCGCCTGCGCCAGGTCCGGGGTCTGCCCGCCCGCGCCGCGTTTCAGCATCGCCAGCAGGATCATCACGCCCAGGAAAAAGACCGGCAAGGCCACCACATGCGCGTGCAGGTCGCCCACCGAAAAGGCATAGGCGGGGAACTCGGTGAATCCCTTGTCGGGCACGTCGGGGTCAAAGCCGATGAACCGCGTCGAATCGGCAAAGTAATAGTCGGGTCTGGACGCCGGAAAGGCCCCGCGAAACCACTGATACAACGTCGCGTGCAGGTTGCCGCCGTAAAGCGTCAGCAGCGCGGCCAGCCCCCCCAGCAAGGGCGCGCCGACCCGGCCCGCGGGATGGGCCAGGCTGGTGGTGATGCGCCACGCGGCCAGTCCGGTCAGGGCGAACAGCATCGCCATGGCGATCTGATAGGTCTGGTCCGGCCGCGCGCCGGCCAGATGCCCCCAGGTCCCGGCGATGGCGTGCCCGACATAATAGTAGTTGATGGTTTCGCCCGCATACCAGGCATCGGGCGGTGGCATGGTATCGGCGCGCATGACCGCTGCCAGCAGTCCCATGTCGGTGAATTTCTCCAGCCCCGACAGCGCCGCCTGTCCCAGCCGCTGGGCCAGCCCCAGCCAGAAAAGGCCGGCCAGCGCCGCCCCGGCCCACACCGCCCCGCGCAGGGTCGCCGGGCTGCCGGCGGGCCGCAGGACCGTGCGCAGACCCAGCAACACCGCCACCCCGGCGAAGGCCGCGGTCTGAAACGGCAAAAGGTGCAGCGCCGCAAGCGCCCAGGGCACCCAGCCCAGCCCGACCCAGGCGAGCAGGATCGCCCCGATCCAGCCGCCCTCGGGCATCAGCCGGTCGGCCAGCGGGCGCGCGGCCCAGCTGCCCAGCGCCAGGATCGCCAGCATCCGGATGACCACGACCAGATCCGTCAGGGGCAGACTGCCGGTCATGGTCCCGCCCTCCAGGCCCGCTGAAGGCCCGGTGCCGCGCAGTCCGAGGGGTCGCGATCGGTGGACAGGACCGCGAGGATCTCGGCCTCGGGGCGGTGCGACAGGTTGCGCAACAGGAACAGTTCGGGGCGGTCGAAAACCACGCGCGTTTCCTCGGCCGCGAGATCGGGCGCAAAGAGGCGACCCAGGGGGCCCAGCCGGTCCGCCCGCGCGACCGGCACAAAGCCCAGGCTGCCATCGGCCAGGCCGGCGTAATAGCGGCACAGCACCGGCGCCGCGCCCGGCTGGCGCGGCAGCACCGCCCAGTTGCGGCGGCTGGCGATCAGCAGCCAGTCCGCGCCCGCCAGCGCGGGGGCCAGCGCCTCGGGCCGCAGGCCGGGATCCATCAGGGGCAGCGCCACGGTCCGCAACCCGCCGGCCTGCCCCAGGTCATGAGGTTCGAGCGCCACCACATCCGTCGGCGCCGCACGGTCCTGCAAGACCTGTTCCAGCGCGATCCTGGGGTCGGTCCTGAGGTAGGCCGCGGCACTGTCCAGCCCGGCCAGCGCCATCAGACCCACGCCTGTCAGCCCCGCCACCTTCAGCGCCCGACTGCGCGACTGGGCGATCATCCCGCCCGCACCGATCCCGGCCAGCACCAGAACCACGGGAACCAGCGGGGCCAGGTAGCGCACGAACATGGCGTGCCAACCAAAGGTCATCGCCGCGTAAATCACGCCAAAGATCACCCCGGGCGCGACCAGCCGCCATCCCCGGCGGGGCAGGACGACCAGGGCGAGCGCCGCCAGAAGCAGCCCGGCGCCGGTGGTGATCGACCAGAGCTGGCGCAACTCGAACAGGACCGGGCGGGCGCCATTGAACTGCGCTGTCCAGAACACCGGCACCGTGCCCCAGACGACGCCGTTCTCGAATCGCATCACCGCCAGCCAGTCGCGCGTCGCGAACAGCACCGAGGGCGCAAAGGCCAGGGCCTGCATCACCGTGACCAGCCCCAGCAGCACGACGGGCCGCACCATCGCCCGCAGAGGCCGGCCCGACAGCGCCAGCGCGCTCAGCGGGATCACCGTCAGCGCCAGCGCCGTGGTCTTGAAGCCAAAGCCGACCCCCAGCGCGACACCGCACAGGATGGCCATTTCCCGGTCGGTGCTCTCGCCGGCCTGCCAGCGCAGCGCCAGCCACCAGACCAGCAGCACCAGCAGCGCCATGGCGCTTTCCGTCGTGCCGAAATGCGCCCATTGCACCAGCGGTGGCGACAGCGCGACCAGGGCCGCCGTCGCCAGGCCGGTCGCCTGCCGCGCGGGCCCCTGGGCGACACGCATCGCGATCGCCATCCCCAGCGGCACCATCGCCGCCGACAGCAGCGCCGACAGGCCGCGCGCGACCAGTGCCAGGCAGGCGCGGTCGCCGTCGCCGCAAAACGGCAGCGACAGAAGGCGCGGCAGCCACAGCGCCAGGTCGTTGTAGGCGTGGAACTGGGGCAGCAGGCGCCCGTCGATCCCCAGGGACAGCGCCGCGCTCACCAGGTTGTTCTCGTCCGGGTGAAACCCGCGCCCGGCATCCCAGTCCAGCCCCACGAGGCGCAGCACCAGACCGGCAAGGGCAAGGGCGATCCACGCGCGTCTGAAACTCTGTGCTTCGCTCACACCTTGACCCATACATCCGGCCGCCCGGCTCCCCGGTGGCCGTGCGGGCAGGGGGGCAGGCGGGTTACGCACCCGTGGCGCCGTCGGCCCCGATGGCCGCCTGCGGCACGACTTGCGCGTTCATGCCGGGAACTGGCGGCTGGGGCAAGCACCCATTCGGGCCGTGTCCGCGCATTTCTGGCCCCCCAAGCCCCCGGGGCGCGGCGTCAAGACTTGTCGGCGCCTGTCCGGATCGCTATGGCGGCTGGCCATGAGCGACCACACCCCCAAACCCGACCTGCCGCCCCATCCCGCCCTTGCGGCGCTGCGCACGCATCGCAATTTCTACGGTCGCGTGCATGGCAAGACCCTGCGCCCCGCGCAAAAGACCTATCTGATCGAGGACCTGCCCGCGCTGCGCCTGCGCAACGTCTCCATCGACGAGAACCCGGCCCGCGCGCCGCTCGATCTGGACACGGCGCTGCCGGGTCAGGGGCCCGTCTGGCTCGAGATCGGCTTCGGCGGCGGCGAACACCTGGTCCATATGGCCGCGCGCTACCCCGAGGTTCGCCTGATCGGCTGCGAACCCTTCGTCAACGGGGTGGCGATGGCGCTGTTCCAGTTGCGCGAAAAGCCCTGCACGAACCTGCGGCTGCATCCGGGCGACGCGCGCGATCTGTTCGATGTGCTGCCCGGGGGACGGATCGACAGGGTGTTCCTCAACTATCCCGACCCCTGGCCCAAGGCGCGCCACCACCGCCGGCGGTTCGTCACGCAGGACCATCTCGTGCCGCTCTGGCACGCCTGCGCGCCGGGTGCCGAATTCCGCGTGGCAACCGACATCCCGGATTACGCGCGCCAGACGCTCGAGGAAGTGCCCCGGGCGGGCTTCGTGCTGGTGTCCGATCTGCCCCGGGCCTGGCCGGACTGGCTCTCGACCCGGTATGAACAGAAAGCCCTGCGCGAGGGGCGCGTGCCGCGCTACATGACCTTTCGCAAACCCTGAACCGCGCCCCCCTCATCTTGTCGAAAATACGCACGGGGATTTTCAAGGGGGGCGTGCCCCCCTTGAAGCGGGGGTGCGGGGGCGGCAGCCCCCGCCGCTACCTGTCCACCGTCACCCGGCTGACCGGCGCGCCCCCCTCGGGCCGATAGAGCAGGATCTCGCCCGCCCCGGTCACCACCACCAGCCAGTCGCGCGCAAAGGTCACGGCGGCGACCTCGGCGCCTTGGGGCAACACGACGCTGTCGGGCAACACGGGCAGTGGGGCGACCGCACCCAGCCGCGTGACAAGCAGACCGACGATGGTTACAAGCCCCAGGATCATCACGCCCGCAAGCGTGCCGACCAGGATTTTCAGAAACCGCAGATCGGGCGGGAGGGGTGCAGTGTCGTCATCGTCGGACATGGAGGACGAATCCTTCGCCATCGAGGTTGTCATCGGCGCGAACCCGCCCGACCGTCTTGATAAGGCACTGGCCCGCGATGTGCCAGAGGAGGCGTCGCTGTCGCGCTCGCGCCTGGCCCGTCTGATCGCCGACGGGGCCGTCAGCCGCGACGGCGTCGCCCTGACCGAGACCAAGGCGCGTGTGGCCGAAGGCGACGTGATCGCGATCGCCCTCGACGCGCCGCAGGACCTCGAGGCGCGGCCTCAGGACATCCCGCTCGCCGTGGTTCACGAGGATGCCGATCTCATCGTCATCGACAAGCCCGCCGGCCTGGTGGTTCATCCCGCGCCGGGCACCCCGGACGGCACGCTTGTGAATGCCCTGCTGCACCATTGCGGCGACAGCCTGTCGGGCATCGGCGGGGCCCGGCGGCCGGGCATCGTGCACCGGATCGACAAGGACACCTCGGGCCTGCTGGTGGTGGCAAAGACCGACCGGGCCCATCACGGCCTGGCCCGCCAGTTCGAGGATCACTCGGTCGATCGCCTCTATCAGGCCCTGGTGCACGGGGTTCCCGATCCGGGCGACCCGCGCCTGAAGGGCGTGAAGGGGGTCAGCTTCGAAAGCGGCGGTGTCATCAAGGTGACGACACGGCTGGATCGGCACCGCCACGACCGCCAGAAACAGGCGGTCTATTTCGATCGGGGCCGCCATGCGGTGACACGGGCCCGGGTGCTGACCAGCTTTGGCCAGCCCCCGCAACTGGCGCTGGTGGAATGCCGGTTGGAAACCGGGCGCACGCATCAGATCCGGGTGCACATGGCCCATGCGGGGCACGGCCTGGTGGGCGATCCGGTCTATGGAGGACGCCGCAAGGTGTCGCCTGCCGCGCTCGCCGCGGGGGCGGCGGCGGCGGTCGCGGGCTTTCCGCGGCAGGCCCTGCACGCGGCGGTTCTGGGCTTTACCCATCCGGTGACGCAAGAGCGGCTCGATTTCGAATCGCCCTTGCCCGCCGACATGGTCGCATTGATGGACGCGCTGGGGCGCTAGGTCAGCAGCGGCGACCGCGGCCGACAGGGTCCGAATAGCGCCCGCCGTCCGCATCCGTGCACGACCGGCCCCGGCCGCGCCCCGCCGGGTCGGCGTAACGGCCCGAATCCGAATCGGTGATCCCCATGCCGCGACCACCGCCCGCGGGGTCCGCATACCGGCCGGTGTCGGAATCGGTGATGCTGGTGGTCACGCACCCGGCCAGCGCCGTGCTGCCGCCAAAGGCGCCCAGTAGAAACGCGCGCCGGCCCAGTCCGCCGCGCCGGCTTTTGACATCGGTTTCGGCGAGGGTGGTTTTCTTCGGGGTATCGGTCATGGGAAAAATGGCCTCATTCTAATGCTTTGAGGTCTCAGTCTGCGACGTCCGGTCGCACCGCGTCAAGCTGTTGGTGGCAAAAAAGAACGCGGGCCAAGGGCCCGCGGTCTGCCGTAACAGTCGGGTGGCGGATCGCCTCAGCGGCCGCGGCCGTAGCCTGCGCGGTCGGTCTGGTTGCCGCTGTCCGCGTCGGTGATCCCGGTGCGCACACCGCCCCGGCCCCGGCCATAGCCGGCGCGGTCGGTGATGTTGCCGTTGTCGGAATCGGTCACGCTGCGGCGGCTGCCGCCCCGGCCATGACCCGCGCGGTCGGCATAGGCGCCGCCGTCGCTGTCGGTCATCCCGGTGTAGCCCCGGCCCGCGGGGTCGGCGTTCGACCCGCTGTCGGAATCGCTGACGGCGCTCGCCGCGGTTGCCGCCATCACGCCGGCACCGCCAAAGACGCCCATCAGCAGCGCGCGACGACCGATTCCGCGCTTGGTGGTGATTTCGGTTTCGGAAAGGGATCGCTTGTTTTTGGATTTGTCTGACATGGGTCTCTTCTCAATGACAAGAACAATAGGCGCAAGTTTTGCGGTTCCGGGGCCCCGCCGTCAAGCCGTTTCATTCGGAAACAAGACGTTCGGGCCGTGTAAGCTGGCCCGAACGTTCACGATTCTGCCATCAGCCCCGGCCGTAGCCCGCCTGATCGGCGCTGCTGCCGCTGTCGGCATCGGTGACACCCGTGCGCACGCCGCCCGGGCCGCGCCCGCGACCCGCCGGATCCGCGGTGGCGCCGCTGTCCTGATCGGTGATCGCATAGGTGCCCCGGCCGTTGCCGGCCTGGTCGGCATTGCCGCCGCTGTCGGAATCCGTCAGCCCGGTGCCGCGTCCCTGGCCCGCGGGGTCCGCCCCGCTGCCGGAATCGCTGTCGGTCAGGGCCTGCGCGCGGGTCGCGGCGCCTGCGGTCGCCAGCGCCGCGCCGCCACCCAGCGCGCCCAGCAACAGCGCCCTGCGGCCCAGTCCCCGGCGCGAGGTGATGGAATCGTCTGTCAGGGTTTTTCGGTCTTTTTTCGCATCGTCAGCCATTGCAACGCATCTCCCAATCTTGTCCAATCTGATCGAATTTACGCGCACAGCACAGCGCCGCCGAGGGTTCTCACCCGACGCGGCGTAAAAAGGAGATTTGACATGAAAGATTCCATTCCGGCAAGCCCTGTCACCGATTTCGGCCGTGCCATCGCGCCGATATCGCCCGAGACCTTCTTTTCCGAGTATTTCGAGAAGCGTCACCTGGTCATCCGCCGCGAGGACCGCGACTATTACCGCGATCTTCTGTCGCTGGCCGATATCGACCAGGTTCTGACCAATGTCATGCTGTCCACCGAAGAGGTGCAGATGGTCAATGTCGGCCAGCCCGTTCCGGTGGCCGATTACGCGCAGGCATCGGGGTGGATCGACCCGGCCCGCGTCGCCCAGCAGTTCGATCAGGGGGCAACGATCATCCTGCCGGCCCTGCACCGGATGCTGCCGCGCCTGACCGCCTATTGCCGCGCGCTCGAGACGGTCTTCAGCTGCGATCTGCAGACCAACATCTACTTCACCCCGGCCGAGGCCCAGGGGTTCAAGACCCACTACGACAGCCATGATGTCATCGTGCTGCAATGCCATGGCTCGAAGCTGTGGCGCATCTACGAATCGCCGCTGGAATTGCCGCTGCGGTCGCAGGCGTTCAAACCCGAAGGGTTCACGCCCGGCGCGGTGATCGACGAATTCGTCCTGAACGCGGGCGATCTGCTGTATTGCCCGCGCGGAGTGGTGCATGATGCCCGGGCAACCGACGAGATGTCGCTGCATATCACCACCGGGCTGCTGACCCCGCGCTGGGTCGATCTGGTGGTCGAGGCCGTGTCGCAACTGGCGCTGACCGACCCGGCCTTTCGCCGCGCCGTGCCGCCCGGCTTTGCCAATGACGGGTTCGATCGTGACGCGGCGCGCCAGACGTTTCGCGCCTTGCTGAGCCGCGCGGCCGACGGCATCGACGCCGACGCGGTGCTGGACGGTTTCGCGGCCGAGTTCCGCGATCGGCGCGTGCCGGTTCTGCCGGGCCAGTTCCTGCAGCATGTCGCCTCGGACGGGGTGGCGCCGGGCACGCGCGTCGCGGTTCGGCCGCATCTGATCAGCGCGATTGTGGTTCAGGGCGACGAGGTGGTGCTGTCGGTCTATGGCACAGACATCAGCTTCCCCGCGCATGCCGAGGGGGCCCTGCGTGCCGCGATCAAGGGGCCGGGGTTCGTGGTGGGCGAGCTTGACTGCGACCTCGATGCGGACGGGCAGGCGGTTCTGGCCCGACGTCTGGTGCGCGAGGGCGTGCTGTATCAGCCGGTCTGATCGATGGAGGCCTCTGCCGCGTGGATGCTGTCCTTCGCGCTGCACTATGTGCTGCAACTCGCGGTGCTGGTGCGGGCGATGACACGTCCGGAACGCGAGCCGGCCTCGCGTCTGGCCTGGATGCTGGTGATCCTGGCGGTGCCCGGGGCCGGGGTGGTCCTGTATCTGCTGCTGGGCGAGGTGAACCCGGGCCGGCGCGTGCTGGCGCGTCTGCGCCGGCAACGCGCCGACCTGCCGGTCATGCCGCCGGGCGCCGTGCCGGTCCCGGTGCCCGATACCTGCCGCGCGGCATTTGACCGGGCGGCCTCGGTCAACGGGTTCGCGCCGCTGGGCGGCAACACCGCCTCGCTTTCGGACAGCGGGGCGTCGGCCATGGACCGGCTGATCGACGACCTGGAGGCCGCGACCGACACGGTTCACATCCTGGTCTATATCTGGCTGGACGATGCAACCGGCCGCCGCCTGGCCGAGGCCGCGATCCGGGCGGCGCGGCGCGGTGTCACCGTGCGCTGCATGGTCGACGGGCTCGGTTCGCGCCGGTTGCTGCGGTCCGGCACCTGGGAGGCGATGCGCAAGGCGGGGGTGCGCACGGGCGTGGCCTTCAGCACCCGCTGGGCGGCGCTCAGGATGGTGCTGGGACGCATCGACATCCGCAACCACCGCAAGCTCTTTGTCATCGACGGGCGCATCGTGCATGTCGGCAGCCGCAACTGCGCCGATCCCGAATTCGCCATCAAGCCCCGGTTCGCGCCCTGGGTGGATATCCTGCTGCGGGTCGAGGGGCCGGTGGCCTGGCAGACGCAACAGCTGTTCGTTTCGGACTGGGCCGCCCATGCCGGCGAGGACCTGACAGGGCTGCTGACCCGGCCCATGCCCGAGGCCCCGGTCACGGGCGGCTTCCCGGGCCTGGTGTTCGGCTCGGGGCCCGGGTTCGCGGCCAACGCGGTGCCCGATGTCGCGATCCTGGCCCTGGCCGCCGCGCGGCACGAGGTGGTGATCTCGACCCCGTATTTCGTGCCGACGACGGCGCTGGACGAACAGCTGCGATCCGCTGCGCTGCGTGGTGTGGCGGTGACGCTGATCCTGCCGGCACGCAACGATTCGCGGTTTGTCGGCTGGGCCAGCCGCGCCTTCTATCGCGGGCTGCTGCGCGCCGGGGTGCGGGTGCTGGAGTTCCGTCCGGGACTGTTGCACGCCAAGACGCTGACCGTGGACGGCCATCTGGCCATGATCGGATCCGCAAATCTGGACCGGCGCAGTTTCGAACTGAATTTCGAGAACAATCTGCTGCTGTCCGATCCGGCGGTGACGCAGGCGATCCGTGCCCGCCAGGACCAGTATGCGGCCGATAGCGATGTCGTCGCGCTCGACTCGGTCGCGCGATGGTCGTTGCCGCGCCGGCTGCTGCACAACCTGGCCGCGACGATCAGCCCGGTGCTGTAGGGCTGTTGAAACCTCGAAGCGAACCCCTACATACGCATATCGACGGAGTCCGCAGTCCTCTGCGTTGAACCTTACAGACTGGATGGAGTGAGCCCCGTGGCGAGTTACGCGAATCTTCCCGCCCCCAGCCCCGAACAGGGGCTGAACCGATATCTTCAGGAAATCCGGCGCTTCCCGCTGCTGGAACCGGAAGAGGAATACATGCTGGCCAAGCGTTGGGTGGATCGGCAGGACACCAGCGCCGCGCACAAGCTCGTGACCTCGCACCTGCGCCTCGCGGCCAAGATCGCCATGGGCTATCGCGGCTATGGTCTGCCGCAAGCCGAGGTGATCTCGGAGGCCAATGTCGGGCTGATGCAGGCGGTGAAACGCTTTGACCCGGAAAAGGGATTCCGGCTGGCGACCTATGCGATGTGGTGGATCCGGGCCTCGATCCAGGAATATATCCTGCGGTCGTGGTCGATGGTGAAGCTGGGCACCACCAGCGCGCAGAAGAAGCTGTTCTTCAATCTGCGCAAGGCCAAGGCGCGGATCGGTGCGATCGAGGAAGGCGACCTGCGCCCCGAGAACGTCAAGCAGCTGGCCGAGGACCTGAGTGTCACCGAACAGGAAGTCGTGGACATGAACCGCCGTCTGGCGGGGTCGGATGCGTCGCTCAACGTGACGGTCGGTGGCGAGGAAGGGTCGTCGAGCTGGCAGGACTGGCTGGAAGACGAGGATGCCGATCAGGCCACCGCCTATGCCGAGCGCGACGAGTTCGAGGCCCGGCAGGCGATGCTGATGGAGGCGATGGAAGTCCTGAACGAGCGCGAGCGCGACATCCTGACCGAACGCCGCCTGGCGGAACCGGCGGTCACGCTCGAAGATCTGAGTGCCCGATATGGCGTCTCGCGCGAGCGGATTCGTCAGATCGAGGTTCGCGCCTTCGAGAAGCTGCAAGAGCGGATGCGCGAGATCGCCGTGGAAAAGGGCATGGTTCCGGCCTGACGGGGGTTCGTCTGGCGGGCGGCGGCGCCGGGGGGCGGCTGCCCCCCGGCCCCCCCGCTTCAAGGGGGGCACGCCCCCCTTGAAAATCCCCGTGCGTATTTTCGACAAGATGATGGGGTGGGCGCGCGTCCCCGGGGGCGGTCTCAGGGAAGGCGGCGACTGACCAGGGTCGCGGCGAGATCCACGGCCGCGTCGATCGACAGGGCCGAGGTATCCAGCGTCAGGGCGTCCTCGGCCGGTTTGAGCGGTGCGTCGGTGCGGGTCGTGTCGCGCAGGTCGCGGGCGCGGACCTCGGCCAGGACCTGCGCCGCGTCACCGCCGACTTCGAGCCAGCGGCGATGGGCGCGGATTTCGGGCGAGGCGGTGACGAAGAGCTTCACCTCGGCCTCGGGACAGATCACCGTGCCGATATCGCGCCCGTCGAGGACGGCACCGCCCTCGCGCCGGGCGAAATCGCGCTGGAAGCGGACGAGGGCCGCGCGGACGTCGGGGATCGCGGCGACCCTGCTTGCGGCTTCGGCGGCGGCGAGGGTGCGCAGATCGTCGCGCGCCAGGTCCCGAGGGTCGAGCGATCTGGCCGCCGCGACCGGGTCGCCCCCCTTGGCGCCGACCGCGCGATAGAGCAGGCCGGTGTCCAGATGCGCCAGCCCGAACCGGTCGGCCAGCGCGCGGCTGATCGTGCCCTTGCCGGCCGCCGCCGGTCCATCCACCGCCACCGTGAAGATCATCGCGTGCCCCTGTTTGCCTGTCGCCGTGTCCTAGCCCAGCGCGCGCGGGGTTGAAACCCCCGCGCGCCCGTGACGATATGAGCCGTCAGGAGGCCCCATGCGCAATCCCTATTACACGGGTCCGGTGAGCGATCACTTCGACGGGACACGGTTCTTCAACCCCGGCGGCGCGGCACCGAGCGGGTTTCGCGACATGCTGCGCTGGCAGATGTCGGGCGAACGGCAACGCTGGCCGCGACGGTTGCCCGCGCCCGAACTGGCCCGGCCCGAGGCCCGGGTCACGGATCTGAGCGTGACCATGGTGGGCCATGCCACGCTGCTGATCCAGACGGCGGGGATGAACCTGCTCACCGATCCGGTCTGGTCCGAACGCGCCTCGCCCCTGCGCTTTGCCGGTCCGCGTCGGGTGATCGCCCCGGGGATCCGGTTCGAGGACCTGCCCCCCATCGACGCGGTGCTGCTCAGTCACAACCACTATGATCACCTGGACCGGGCGACCCTGGGCCGGTTGGCGCAGGCGCATGACCCCCTTGTCATCACCCCCCTGGGCAATGACGCCGTGCTGCGTGGCCTCGGGCTGCGGGTCCGGACCGGCGACTGGGGCGACCGGGTCGGGCTGGGCCCTCTGACGATCGACTTCACGCCCTGCCACCACTGGTCGGCGCGGGGCACGCGCGACCGGTCGATGGCCTTGTGGGCGGCGTTCGTCATTGCCGGGCCGGCGGGCGCGGTGCTGCATGTCGGTGACACCGGTTTTGACCAGGGCCGCCCCTATCGCGACCTGGCGGCGCGTCATGGTCCCCTGCGCGCGGCGATCCTGCCGATCGGGGCCTATGCGCCGCGCTGGTTCATGCGCGCCCAGCATCAGGACCCCGACGAGGCGCTGCAAGGGTTCCGTCTGTCGGGCGCGCGCTGGGGGATCGGGCACCACTGGGGGACATTCCAGTTGACAGATGAGGGGCGCGAGGCCCCGCTGGACGCGCTGACCGCCGCGCTGGTTGCGCAGTCGGTGCCGCCGGACCGGTTCCGCGCCCTGGCTCCGGGCGACTGCTGGGCCATACCGGCCTGAGCGCGCCCGCATCTTTGTGCCGGAAATATCCTCGGGGGTTCCAAGGGGGTGGAAAACCCCCTTGGCCCCGGCCTTTCAGGCGCGCAACCGCAGCCAGCCTTGTCGCGCCGCCAACACGAACGCCAGCGCCAGGGCGGCGAACTTGCCCTGGGTGAAGGCGCTCGCGCGGGCCACGTCTGCGGGATTGACCCAATCCGGCCCTGCGAACAGCATCCGCTGAACCGCCCAGTTCTCGCCCCAGTCGAGGGCGACATAGCTCATGGCCGACAGAACGCAGACCATGCCGAAGGCGCCGCGATAAGGCCGCATCCACCAGGCCAGCGTCAGCCCCATCAGGGCGGGGAACAGCGTGTCGGTCCACAGGATCGGGCCCGCGGCCAGCCGATAGCCGGCAGGGGACAGGGCCCGCAGATAGTCGCGCGCCTCGTTCAGCGAATAGCCGGCGATGCGCAGGTCGAACGGCAGCTGGCCCTGGGCGGCGGCGATCAGCTGACGGCCGAAATGCAGCACCAGCACCGCATAGACGGCCGCCGTCAGCAGGGGCAGCCCCCATGAGACCAGCCGTGCCATGTCAGCGGTTCGTCCGCACCAGGCTGGCGCCCAGGCCGGTCATCAGCCCTTCGAACAGCGGAAAGGAGGTGTCGATCGGGCTGGCGTCATCGACGGTGACGGGGGTCTCCGCGACCATGCCCAGAACCAGAAACGCCATGGCGATGCGGTGATCCAGCCGGCTTTCCACGGTCGCGCCGCCGGGAACCGCGCCGGTGCCATGCACGATCAGCGTATCCGTGTCCTCCTCGATGCGGACGCCGCAGGCCTCGAGGCCGCGCGCCATGGCGTCGATCCGGTCGCTTTCCTTGACCCGCAGTTCCTTGACCCCGCGCATCACCGTGGCGCCCTGCGCCCGTGCGGCCACGACGGACAGGATCGGGAATTCGTCGATCATCGAGGCCGCGCGCTCGGGCGGGGTTTCGACGCCCTTCAGCGCGGGCGAGTGGCGCACGCGCAGATCCGCGACCGGCTCGCCACCTTCCTCGCGCGGGTTTTCAAAGGTGATGTCGGCGCCCATTTCCAGCAGCGTGACATAGAGCCCGTCGCGCGTGGGATTGCGGCTGACGCCCGGCACCAGGATCTCGGACCCGGGCACCAGCAGCGCGGCGCAGACCGGAAACGCGGCCGAGGACGGGTCGCGCGGCACGGCGACCGCCTGGCCGGTCAGTTCGGGCTGTCCGGTCAGCGTGATGATGCGGCCCTCGGGGCTGTCCTCGACCGTGACCTCGGCGCCAAAGCCGCGCAGCATCCGTTCGGTGTGGTCGCGGGTCGCCTCGGGTTCGATCACGACGGTCTGGCCGGGTGCGTTCAGGCCGGCCAGCAGGACCGCGGATTTCACCTGCGCCGACGGCATCGGCAAGCGGTAGCGCACCGGCACGGCCTCGGCGGCGCCGACCAGGGTCATCGGCAGCTTGCCACCCTGACGCCCGTGCGCCCGTGCTCCGAACAGCGCCAGCGGGTCGGTCACGCGGCCCATCGGGCGCTTGTTCAGGCTGGCGTCCCCGGTGAAGGTGGCGGTGATCGGGGTGGTCGCCATGGCCCCCATGATGAGCCGAACACCGGTGCCCGAATTTCCGCAATCGATGACCTGCGCGGGTTCGGCGAAACCGCCGACACCGACGCCCCGCACGCTCCATTCGCCCGGACCATGGCGGGTGACCGTCGCGCCGAACGCGCGCATTGCGGTGGCGGTGTCCAGCACATCCTGCCCCTCCAGCAGGCCCGTGATGTGCGTTTCGCCGATGGACAGGGCGCCCAGGATCAGCGCGCGGTGGCTGATCGACTTGTCGCCGGGCACCTCGGCCACGCCCCGCAGGGGCGGCGAGCGGCGGGCGGTCATCGGAACGGGATGGGCATGGGCGGACATGGAAACCTCGGCGGCTGGTCTGTTGCGCTGATAGCGCAGCGCCGGCCCGGGGTCCATCACCCAAGCGCGGGTTCAGGCCCGCTCGTCCTTTGGCGATTCCATGACGACGAAGGTGGTGATCGCGGCGACCTGTGGCAGGGTGCCCAGAACCTCGGTGTGGAAATGCTTGTAGGCGGTCAGGTCCGCGACCTCGACCCGCAAGAGATATTCGACCGTCCCGGTGATGTTGTGGCACTCGCGCACCTGACGCGCGCCGCGGATTGCCCGCTCGAACCCTTCCTGCGACGCCTTGGTGTGCTGGCTCAGGCCGACGGTGACATAGGCCACGAACCCCACGCCGATCCGGCCCGGATCCAGGACCGCGCGGTATCCCTTGATCGTGCCGCGCCGCTCGAGCTCCTGCACCCGGCGCAGACAGGCCGAGGGGGACAGACCGACGCGGTTCGCCAGATCGAGGTTCGATATCCGGCCATCGCGCGAGAGAATGCGCAATATGTGGTCGTTGATTGGGTCATCACTGATCATGGATTGTGAAAATACCGGATTGCCCCGCAATATCGCAACAAAATTCGGCGGCTGCCGGCATAGGGTTGTGCGCCCAATCACGAGGTCTCGCCGTGGCCCACGATCTTCTGCTTGCCTTGATCCTGTATGCCTTTGTGTCATCCATCACGCCGGGCCCCAACAATCTGATGCTGCTGGCGTCGGGGGTGAATTTCGGCTTTCGCCGCACCGTTCCGCACATGCTGGGAATCGCGCTGGGTTTCACCGTGATGACGGCGATCGTCGGGCTGGGGCTGGCCGGGCTGTTCACGGCCTGGCCGCCGGCGCGGCAGGCGTTGACGGTGGTGTCGGTGGTCTATCTGCTGTGGCTGGCGTGGAAGATCGCGCATGCGGCCGCGCCCTCGGCCACGGCGCCGAGTTCGGGGCGCCCGATGACGCTGGTGCAGGCCGCCGCGTTCCAGTGGGTCAATCCCAAGGCCTGGACCATGGCCTTGACGGCGATGACGCTCTATGCACCCGGGGCCGATTGGCAATCGGTGGCCCTGGTCGCCCTGGTCTTTGGCGCGGTGAACCTGCCCTGCGTGTCCAGCTGGGCGCTTCTGGGCACCGCGCTGCGGGGATGGTTGCGCGATCCGGCGCGGTTGCGGGTGTTCAACTGGGGCATGGCGGTGTTGCTCGTGCTCACGCTCTGGCCCGTTCTGCGGGGCTGAGCGCGCGGGGGTGAACGGGCAGGGGGGCGCTGCCCCCCTCGGCCTGACGGCCTCACCCCCCGGGATATTTGCGGCACAAAGATGGGGCCGGCGCGGCGCGAGATACGGACAATTTGAGACAAATTGCCCCTCACCTTGTCGCAAATACGCCTGCCGACGCCTGGCCACGGGGGCGCAGGTGCCGCGGTGCTTTGCCTCGCCGTGCTTCTGGTCTATAGGCTCGCTGAGACCAGAACAGGATGACCGATGTCCGACTCGATGCTTTCGACCGTGATCAAGCCCGTCCACCGCGAGGGCTATCCCTTTATCGGCATTTTCGCCGCCGTGACGTTGGTGCTGTTCCTGATCTGGCAGCCGCTGGGCTGGATCGGCGTGGTGCTGACGGTCTGGTGCTACTACTTCTTTCGTGACCCCGATCGCTACACGCCGCAACGCGAGGGGCTGATCGTCAGCCCGGCGGATGGCGTTATCTCGCTGATCGAACCGTCGGTCCCGCCCGAGGAACTGGGCATGGGCCCCGAGGCCCTGACCCGGGTGAGCGTGTTCATGAACGTGTTCAACTGCCATGTGAACCGCCTGCCGATCTCGGGCGAGATCACCGCCGTCAGCTATCGGCCGGGCAAGTTCCTGAATGCCTCGCTCGACAAGGCCAGCGTGGACAACGAGCGCAATTCGCTGGCCGTGCGGATCGCCGATGGGCGCCAGATCGCGGTGGTTCAGATCGCCGGACTGGTGGCGCGGCGCATTGTCTGCGACGTGAAGCCGGGCGCGGTGCTGGAAACCGGCGAACGGTTCGGCATGATCCGCTTCGGCTCGCGGCTGGATGTCTATCTGCCGCCGGGCGTTGTGCCGATGGTCGCGCTGGGTCAGACGATGGTCGCGGGTGAAACCGTGCTGGCGGATCTGGCCGCCGATGAACCCGCCCGAACGGCCGAGGTGCGGTGATGGACCCGGTGGATGACCTGGACGCGGGCCCCGGGGCGCCGGACCCCGAGGACCCTGTCGAGGCCGGCGACCGGCGCAGCCTGCCGCTGGTGCAGTTGATCCCCAACCTGGTGACGCTGCTGGGCCTGTGCGCCGGGTTGACCTCGATTCGCTATACGCTGGACGAATATTACCAGACCGCCGCCGCCCTGATCATCCTGGCCGCGATCATGGACGGGATGGACGGGCTGCTGGCGCGCAAGCTGAACGCCGCCAGCCATTTCGGCGCCGAGCTGGATTCGCTCAGCGATTTCGTCTGTTTCGGCGTCGCGCCGGGGATGTTCGTCTATCATTTCGTGCTGCGCGATCTGCCCGGCATGGGCTGGCTGTTCGTGCTGGTCTTCGTGATCTGCGCCTGCCTCAGGCTGGCGCGCTTCAATGTGAACCGAAACGCGCCCCCCCCGCCCGGGCGGGTGCATTTTGTCGGTGTCCCGGCGCCCGCCGGGGCGATGCTGGGCCTGCTGCCGGTCTTTCTGGCGCTGTCGGGCTGGATCGAGACCCGCAACTGGCCGCTGCTGGTGGCGCTTTACATGGGGATGGTCGGGCTGTTGATGATCTCGCGCCTGCCGACCCCGTCGCCCAAGGGATGGCGCGTGCCGCGCAACCGGGCGATCTGGGTGCTTCTGGGGGTCGCGGTGTTCGCCGGCGCGATGGCGACCAAACCCTGGTCGGTGCTGGCGCTGGTCGATCTGGCCTATCTGGGCGTGCTGGGCTGGGGTGCCTGGATCGAGCGGCGGAAACTTGCGTGAAAGGCGCTTGACCTCGTCACGGGGCGCGGCTATTGCCTGCCCTCAACGCGGTTGTAGCTCAGTTGGTTAGAGTACCGGCCTGTCACGCCGGGGGTCGCGGGTTCGAGCCCCGTCAACCGCGCCACTATCAAGAAGGCCTCCGTTCCGGGGGCCTTTTTGCGTTCCGGGCCCGGGGCGCACGCCCGCGCCGGGGGCAAGGCCCGCCCGCGCCTTTGTCAGAGAGACGCCGACCGTGACCCCAGCCGATCCCTTCCGTCACCACCCCGAACTGCGCGACAAGATCAACGCTGCCGATCAGTCGGTGTTCCGCGACCTCGATCTGGCGCAGATGGATGCGCGACTCACGGCGGCGGGGATGGCGGCCGACTGGCGCACACCCAGCGCCGAACGCGAGGCCGGGCGCCGCGGCTTCCTCGATGGGCACTGGAATCAGGACCTTTGGGTGTTCGCCTATGGATCGTTGATGTGGGACCCGTCGGTCGATTTCGTCGAGGTTCGCAAGGCGCGATGCGACGGGTTCAGCCGTAGTTTCTGCCTGTGGGACGAGGGCGGGCGCGGAAGCACCGAGAACCCCGGCCTGATGCTGGCCATCGACCAGGGCGGCGTTTGCGACGGGCTGGCCTTCCGGCTGGCGGCAGGGCAGCTCGACCACGAGACCTTTGTGCTGTTTCGCCGCGAGATGATCGCGCCGGCCTATCGCCCCGCCTGGCTGCCGCTGACAACCGATCACGGCCCGGTCACGGCGCTGGCGTTCGTCGCCGACCGTCGGCAGGACAAGATCCGCCCGGGCATTCCGCTGGACCGTCAGGCACGGATGATCGCCACCGCCACCGGCATGCTGGGGTCGAGTTTCGACTATCTTGCGGGAATCGAACGCCAGTTGCGGGTTCTTGGGGTCGAGGACCCCTATGTGACCCGCCTGTTCGATGCGGTGCAGCGACTGCGCGCCGGCGACATGCCGGCACGGGACCGTTGATACCCATCGCCCGCCAACCCCGAAAGCGGGCGACGGATTTGCGTTTTTCCTGCTTGACGCCCCTTGGCGCATCCCCTATCTGACCCCCCACGCGCGGTTGTAGCTCAGTTGGTTAGAGTACCGGCCTGTCACGCCGGGGGTCGCGGGTTCGAGCCCCGTCAACCGCGCCACTTTCCCCCCCTCTTTCCCATTTGTCCCGGCTGGGATACGGTGTGCAGGGCTTTGATTTTCGGGGGTTTCCATGATTGCGCTCGACGGGTATCGCGGCCTCAGGGTCGGTGTTCTGGGGTTGGGCCGTTCGGGCCTGGCGACCTGCGCGGCGCTGGGTGCGGGCGGGGCCGAGGTCTGCGCCTGGGACGACAGCCCCGAGGGACGCGCCAAGGCCGAAGCGGCGGGTTTTTCCGCCGTGGATCTGACCCGGCAAGGCGCGGTCGAGGGGCTTGACGCGCTCATCACCTCGCCCGGGATCCCGCATCTCTATCCGGCCCCGCACCCGGTCATCGCCGCCGCGACGGCGGCGGCTGTGCCGGTGGACAATGACATCGGGCTGTTCTTTCAGGCCCTGTCCGGGCTCGAGGATGCGCCGAAGGTCGTCTGCGTCACGGGATCGAACGGCAAGTCGACGACCACCGCGCTCATCACCCACCTGCTGACCCAGGCCGGCCGCCCGGCGGTCATGGCGGGCAATATCGGCACCGGCGTCCTGTCCGTGGACCTGCCCGGCGAGGACGGGGTCGTCGTGCTGGAACTCAGCAGCTATCAGACCGACCTGGCGCGCCGCCTGGCGCCCGATGTCGCGGTCTTTACCAATCTCAGCCCCGATCATCTGGATCGGCACGGCGGCATGGGCGGCTATTTCGCAGCCAAGCGGCGGCTTTTCACCGAGGGCGCCCCCGCGCGCGCCGTGATTGGCGTGGACGAGGCCGAGGGGCGGTATCTGGCGATGCAACTGGGCGAGCGGGCGGATGACTTGCGGGTGATCCGCGTGTCCTCGGGGCAGAAATTGCAGGCGCAGGGCTGGTCGGTGTTCGCGCGCAAGGGATTCCTGTCGGAATGGCGCGGCGGGCGTCAGGTGGCGTCGATCGACCTGCGGCCGATGGCGGGGCTGCCGGGCGCGCACAACCATCAGAACGCCTGCGCCGCCTATGCCACGGTGCGCGCACTGGGCCTGGCACCGCGTCAGATCGAGGCCGGGCTTGCCAGCTTCACGGGCCTGCCCCATCGCAGCCAGTTGATCGGCGAACGGGATGGGGTGCGGTTCGTCAACGATTCCAAGGCGACGAATGTCGATTCGGCGGCCAAGGCGTTGCAAGCGTTCCCGAAATTGCGCTGGATCGCCGGCGGGCTCGGCAAGGAGGGCGGCATTTCGGCGCTGACCCCCTTCCTGGGCGCGGTCAGCAAGGCCTATCTGATCGGCCATTCGGCGCGGGACTTCGCGTTGCAACTGGGGCAGACGCCCTATGAGATCTGCGAAACGATGGATCACGCGGTCGCCCGCGCCGCCCAGGAGGCCCAGCCCGGCGAGGTGGTGCTGCTCGCGCCGGCGGCGGCTTCGTTCGATCAGTATCCCAACTTTGAAAAACGGGGCGACCATTTCGCCGCGCTGGTGCGCGACCTGATCGGTGACAGTGCCGTTTGAGGGCGCCCGGCGACGGATTGACGATACGGGGTGACACGGCAGGTCCTGCACTTGTGCAAGACCTTGCGAGCGGGTAAGCGGGGCCGTCATCACAAGGGAGGGGCGGTCATGGCACGCGACGCCGAAAGCGCACGGGCGCAAGACGGTGACAGCCGCACCGGGTTTCTGCTGGCGCTGGCGGCCTATCTGATCTGGGGCGCGCTGCCCCTGTATCTGCATCTGCTGAACGGCGTGCCCCTGCTGGAGGTTCTGGCGCACCGGGTGTTCTGGTCCGTGCCGGTCGCACTGCTGGTTCTGGTCGCGCTGGGGCGCACGCAGGATCTGCGCCGGGCGATCACCTCGCCGCGGATGCTGGCGATGGCGGGGCTGACGGCGTCGCTGGTGTCGGTCAACTGGGGCATCTATCTGTATGCGATCCAGTCGAACCGGGTCATCGACGCTGCGCTGGGCTATTACGTCAATCCGCTGTTTTCGGTCTTTCTGGGGGCTCTGTTCCTGCGCGAACGGTTGACCGCGCCGCAATGGGCCTCGGTCGCGCTGGCGGCGGTCGCGGTCGCGATCCTGACATGGGAGGCCGGATCGCTACCGTTGCTGTCCCTGGGGCTGACGGTGACCTGGGGCTTCTACGCCTTGTTCAAGCGCGCCCTGCCGATCGGTCCGAACCAGGGCTTCACGCTGGAGGTGCTGCTGCTCCTGCCCCTGGCGACGGGCTATCTGGGATGGCTCTGGTCGCAGGGGCGGCTGGCGTTCGGGCATACCGGGGCCGGCGACGCGGTGCTGATGATCGGGGCGGGCGTGATCACGGCGGTGCCCCTGATGCTCTATGCGAACGGGGCCAAACGGCTGCGCCTGACGACCATTGCGCTGATGCAATACATCGCGCCGACCTTTGTGTTCCTGTGCGCGGTTCTGGCCTTTGACGAGCCGTTCGAGGGCGCCAAGCGGATCGCGTTTCCGCTGATCTGGGCTGCATTGGCCCTGTATTCCGCCGATCTGATGCGCCGCCGGCGCTGAGCGGCGCGCAAACTTCTGGCCTTGCGGGCGCATTCCCGCTATCTTGGGGGCGAGACCCGGAAAACGGGCCATGTCGAGGCAGAACGAGCACAATACCCATGACGGAAATGGTTCATGGCACCATCCCCGCGCAACGCGGGGAGCCGGTGTTGTCGCGATGGTGGCGGACGGTTGATCGCTGGACGATCTCCTCGGTTCTGCTGCTGGTCGGTGTCGGGCTTCTGCTGGCGCTGGCGTCCTCGCCGCCCCTGGCGTCGCGCAATCACATGCCGGCGTTCTACTATTTCGAACGCCACACCGCCTATGCGATGCTGTCGGTCACGGTCATGCTGTTCGTGTCGATGCGGTCGCCCGAGACGATCCGGCGCTGGGCCGTGCTGGGGTTCGGCGTGGGTTTCCTGACGTTGCTGGCCCTGCCGGTGATCGGCACCGATTTCGGCAAGGGCGCAACGCGTTGGCTGAGCCTGGGGTTCACCAGCATCCAGCCGTCCGAGTTCGTCAAACCCTGCCTGGCGGTGACGGCGGGCTGGCTGATGGCGGCGGGGCAGGATCTGAACGGGCCGCCCGGAAAGCTGCTGTCGCTGGGCGTGACGCTGGCAACGGTGGCCCTGCTGGTGATCCAGCCCGATTTCGGCCAGTCGGTTCTGGTGCTGTTCGGCTGGGGGGCAATGTATTTCGTCGCCGGGGCGCCGGTCCTTCTGATCATCGGGCTGGCGGGCACGGCGGTGGCCGGCGGTTTCGTGGCCTATGGCGCCTCGGAGCATTTCGCCCGGCGGATCGATGCCTTCCTGTCGCCCGAACTCGATGCGCGCTCGCAGCTGGGCTATGCGACCTCGGCCATCCAGGAGGGCGGGCTGTTCGGGCTGGGCGTGGGCGAGGGGCAGGTGAAATGGCAGTTGCCCGATGCACACACCGATTTCGTGATTGCCGTCGCGGCCGAGGAATACGGCTTTATCCTCGTGGCCTTCATCCTGATGCTCTATGCGGTCATCTGCCTGCGGGCGCTGTCGCGCCTGTCGCGCGAACGCGATCCCTTCATCCGGCTGGCGGGAACCGGGCTGGTCGCGATGGTCTCGGCGCAGGCGATGATCAACATCGGCGTGGCGGCGCGGTTGCTGCCGGCCAAGGGGATGACGCTGCCCTTCATCAGCCAGGGCGGGTCCTCGCTGCTGGCAATGGGCCTGATGGTCGGTATGCTGCTGGCCTTGACGCGCTCGCGTCCGCAGGGTGAAATCGGCGAACTCTTGCACTCACGGGGGCGGTAATGGCTTCGAACGCACGCAAACCTCCGCTGGCGGTGATCGCCGCCGGGGGGACGGGCGGGCACATGTTCCCGGCGCAGGCGCTGGCCGAGGACATGCTGGCACGCGGCTGGCGGGTGGTGTTGTCCACGGACGCCCGCGGCGCGCGCTATGCCGGCGGGTTCCCCCAGGCCGTCACGCGCCGCGTCGTCGGGTCGGCCACCTTTGCGCGCGGCGGTGCGCTGGCGAAACTGGCGGTGCCGTTCCGCATCCTGGGCGGCACGGTCAAGGCGGTTGTCCAGATGGCGATGGACCGCCCGGCGGTGGTGGCGGGGTTCGGCGGCTACCCGTCGATCCCGGCGCTCGGTGCGGCCTGGGTGCTGCGCATTCCGCGGCTGATCCATGAACAGAACGGTGTGCTCGGTCGCGTGAACGAAGTGTTCGCGCGGCGCGTCTCGGCCGTGGCCTGCGGCACCTGGCCGACCGCGTTGCCCGCGGGCGTGGACGGGGTGCATATCGGCAATCCGGTGCGCGCGGCGGTGCGCGAACGCGCGGCGTCGCCCTATATCGCGCCGGGCGACTACCCGATGAGCGTGGTCATCATCGGCGGATCGCAGGGCGCGCGCGTGTTGTCCGAGGTGGTGCCGGCGGCGCTGGCCGCGCTGCCGGACGGGGTGCGCCAGCACCTGCGCGTCGCCCAGCAGGCCCGCCCCGAGGATCTGGAGCGCGTCATTGCAACCTATGAGGCGGCAGGCATACCGGCCGAGGTCGCGCCCTTCTTTGACGACATTCCGCGCCGCTTTTCCGAGGCCCAGCTGGTGATCGCGCGGGCCGGGGCCTCGACCGTGGCGGATCTGACGGTGATCGGCCGCCCCGCGATCCTGGTGCCCTATGCGGCGGCGCTGCGAGACGAGCAGACCGCGAACGCGCGCGGCCTGGTCGAGGCCGAGGCGGCCGTGCTGATCCCCGAGCGCGCGTTCACCCCCGAGGCGCTGGCGGAAACGGTCGGCGCGATCCTGACGAACCCCGAAGCCGCGACCCGCATGGCCCTGGCCGCGACCGGGCTGGGCATTCCCGATGCCGCCGCACGGCTGGCCGACCTGGCCGAACGTCTGGCGGGACCTCCGACACACTGAGACATCCATGACGCGCACGCTGCTTCCCCCGGGCCTGGGCCCGATCCATTTCATCGGCATCGGCGGAATCGGCATGTCCGGCATCGCGGAAATGCTGCTGGACGCGGGGTTCACGGTTCAGGGCTCGGATGCCAGGGGGTCGGCGATCACCGAGCGGCTGGCCGGGCTGGGCGCCACCGTTCATGTGGGCCATGCCGCGGGCCATGTCACGGGCGCGGCGGTGGTCGTCGCCTCGACGGCGATCAAGGCCGCGAACCCCGAAATGGCCGAGGCCCGGCGCCTGGGCCTGCCGGTGGTGCGCCGGGTCGAGATGCTGGCGGAACTGATGCGTCTGCGCCGCACGGTCTCGATCGCGGGAACGCATGGCAAGACCACGACGACAACGCTGATGGCCGCGATGCTGGAAGCCGGCGGCTTTGACCCGGGGGTGGTGAACGGCGGCATCATCCATGCCTATGGATCGAATGCCAAGGCCGGCGCGGGCGACTGGATGGTGGTCGAGGCCGACGAAAGCGACGGTTCGTTCAACCTGATGCCCACCCATATCGCTGTGGTCACCAACATCGACCCTGAACATATGGACCATTGGGGCAGTTTCGACGCCCTCAGGGACGGGTTCCGGCGCTTTGTCCAGGGCGTGCCGTTTTACGGGCTGGTGGTTCTGTGCACCGATCACCCCGAAGTCGCCGCACTGGCAGGGCAGGTGCACGACCGCCCCGTGGTGACCTTTGGCTTTGCCGAGGGGGCAAATATCCGGGCCGAAGGTCTGACGTATGAAAACGGCAAGGCTTGCTTCGATATTTCGGTGAACTGGCGTGGGAAATGTCGAAAAATTGACAGTCTGACGCTTCCCATGCCGGGCGAGCACAATGTCTCGAACGCGCTGTCGGCGGTCGCCGTGGGGGTGCATCTGGGCATGACCGATGACCGGATCCGGGCCGCGCTGGCCGGGTTTCAGGGGGTCGGGCGCCGCTTTACCCGCGTTGGCACGGTGAACGGCGTCACCATCATCGACGATTACGGCCACCACCCGGTCGAGATCGCCGCGGTCATCAAGGCCGCGCGGCAGGCGCTGGGCGGGCAGGGGCGGGTGATTGCCGTGCATCAACCGCACCGCTACACGCGCCTGGCTTCGTTGTTCGATCAGTTCGCGACCTGTTTCCAGGGCGCCGACGTGGTGGCCATCGCCGAGGTCTATGCGGCGGGCGAGGACCCGATTGCGGGGATCGACCGCGATCATCTGGTCGCGGCGATCACGGCGGCCGGGCACCCCTCGGCCCATGCGCTGACACGCGAAGAGGACCTGGCGGCCCTGGTGCGGGCCGAGGCAAGGGCGGGTGACATGGTGGTTTGCCTGGGGGCGGGGACGATCTCGGCCTGGGCGCAGGGATTGCCGGCGCGATTGGGGTGAGGGAGCGGCGGGGGCTGCCGCCCCCGCACCCCCGCTTCAAGGGGTCCACGGACCCCTTGAAAATCCCCGTGCGTATTGGGGACAAGATGAAAGGGCCGGGATGGCGCGGGTTGAGGACATCGTGGTGCGCGGCACGCTGACGGCGGATCGGCCGCTGGACGGGTTGACCTGGTTGCGTGTGGGCGGGCCGGCGGACTGGTTGTTCCAGCCGGCGGACGAGGCCGACCTGGCGGCATTCCTGGCCGCGCTGGATCCGGATGTCGCGGTGTTCCCCATGGGGGTGGGGTCCAATCTGATCGTGCGCGACGGCGGGATACGGGCGGTCGTGATCCGGCTGGGACGGGGGTTCAACGGGATCGCGATTGACGGCGCGTGCGTCACCGCAGGCGCCGCGGCGCTGGACGCGCATGTCGCGCGCAAGGCGGCCGAGGCCGGGCGCGATCTGACCTTTCTGCGCACCATTCCCGGCAGTATCGGCGGCGCGGTCCGGATGAATGCCGGCTGTTATGGCCAGTATGTCGCTGACCGGTTGCGGTCGGTGCGGGTGGTGACCCGCAGCGGTGACGTGCGCGTGCTGTCCGCCGCCGATCTGGCCCTGCGGTATCGGCAATCCGATCTGCCCGATGGCTGGGTGATCACCGGGGCCACCTTTGACGCGCCCGCGGGTGACCCGGCCGAACTGACCGCACGCATGGACGAGCAGCTGGCCAAGCGCGATGCGACCCAGCCGACCAGGGACCGCACCGCCGGCTCGACCTTTCGCAACCCGGCCGGGTTTTCCAGCACCGGGCGCGCCGACGACACGCATGAGATGAAAGCCTGGGCGTTGATCGATGCGGCCGGAATGCGCGGTGCGCGTGTGGGTGGCGCGCAGATGTCGCCCATGCACGCGAATTTCATGGTCAACACCGGTGGCGCGACCGCGGCGGATCTCGAGTCCCTGGGCGAAGAGGTGCGAAAAAGGGTGTTCCAAAACAGCGGGATTTCGCTAGAATGGGAGATCATGCGCGTCGGTGACTCGACCGCGGCGCAGGACTGAGCGGGGCAAACCCGCCCCCCGGGCAAACCGGGATTTTAACAAGACAGGGGCACAAAGCCCCGATGAGGCAGAGTTGGTGGGCATGTCGAGCAGGGCAGCCCCCACAGTGGCGGTTTTGATGGGTGGCATCTCGGCGGAACGCGAGGTGTCCCTGTCCACCGGGCGCATGTGCGCCGCCGCGCTGCGGGAGGCCGGTTACACGGTGATCGAGGTCGATGCCGGCCGCGACCTGGCACAGCGCCTGGCTGCGCTGAAGCCGGATGTCGCCTTCAACGCGCTGCATGGCCGTTGGGGCGAGGATGGCTGCGTTCAGGGTGTGCTGGAGTGGCTGGGCATTCCCTATACCCATTCGGGCGTCCTGTCCTCGGCTCTGGCCATGGACAAGGAGCGGACCAAGCAGGTCTACCGCGAGGCCGGGTTGCCGGTCGTGCCCAGCCTTCTGGCGGCCAGGTCCGAGGTGCGCGCGCGGCATGTGATGGCGCCGCCCTATGTGGTGAAGCCCTACAACGAGGGCTCGTCCGTCGGCGTCTGGCTGGTGCAGGCCGAAAACAACGGCCCGCCCGCCCTGGACGACGCCATGCCCGAAACCGTGATGGTCGAAGCCTATGTGCCGGGACGGGAACTGACCGCCAGCGTGCTCGGCGACCGTGCGCTGACGGTGACCGACATCCTGACCGAGGGCTGGTATGACTATGATGCCAAATACAAGGCCGGCGGTTCGCGCCATGTGATCCCGGCCCAGATCCCCGACACGATCCGCGATGCCTGCCTGGATTACGCCCTCAGGGCGCACAGGGCCCTGGGGTGCCGCGGCCTCAGCCGCACCGATTTCCGCTGGGACGAGGCGCGGGGTCTGGACGGGTTGGTGCTGCTTGAGACCAACACCCAGCCCGGGATGACGCCGACGTCGCTCAGCCCCGAACAGGCAGCGCATTGCGGGATCGGCTTTCCCGAGCTGTGCCGCTGGCTGGTGGAGGACGCCTCGTGTCTGCGCTGACCCGGGATCCGTCGGCGCGGCGGGCGCCGGCTGCCCCCGCCCGCACGCGGGGAACCTGGCACTGGCCCGATCCGGTCGAAGGGATGCCGCCCACCGTCAGCGCGGGCACGCCGCCTGAATCGGAACTGCCGATCGCCGCGCGCTGGCCGGTCGAGATGCCGGCGCGCGCCTGGCCCCCCATGCCCGAGCCCGAGGTCGCGCGCCGCCCGGCTGCTGCCCAGCCGCAACCGGAACCGATGCTGCCGCCGGCCGTCGCCTCGGTCGCGGCGATGGACTGGGCGGAAATCCCGGAGCCGCCTGTCACCCCTGCGCGCACGCCGAACCGCACGCGCGATCCGTCGCCCAGCCGCCTGACCTATCGGCTGAACCGCTTGTGGCTGACACCGACGGTGCGCCATTTCGTGCGGATCGGCCTGCCGATGCTGCTGATCGCCGGGTTGGCCGGTGGCTGGCTGGCGCGCGAGGACAACCGCGCCCTTCTGACCGGTCTGGTGACGCAGGCTCAGGACTGGATCAAGCAACAGCCGATGTTCCAGGTGACCTCGATCGACGTGCAATCGCGCTCGCCCGAGGTGGCCGAAGGGGTCGCGCGCATTCTCGGCGTGACCTTTCCGGTTTCGACCTGGGACCTGGATCTGGGGCGGCTGCGCCAGACCGCCGAGGCGCTGGACGCGGTCGAACGGGCCTGGTTGCAGGTGCGTTCCGGCGGCGTGCTGGAGGTGCGCATCGAAGAGCGCGTGCCGGTCATGATCTGGCGCAACGGGGTCGGGCTGGACCTGATCGACGCGACCGGCCACCGCGTCGCGCGGCTGGCCACGCGCGCCGCGCGGGCCGATCTGCCGCTGATCGCGGGCGAGGGTGCGCCCGACGAAATCGCCGAGGCCCGCCTGTTGTGGGCCGCCGCGGGCCCGCTGCACCCCCGCCTGCGCGGTCTGGTGCGGATCGGACAGCGCCGTTGGGACATGGTGCTGGATCGCGGCCAA
This sequence comes from Rhodobacter sp., assembly GCA_020637555.1. Lineage (GTDB taxonomy): Bacteria > Pseudomonadota > Alphaproteobacteria > Rhodobacterales > Rhodobacteraceae > Pararhodobacter. Next base: position 342,489 of record JACKKF010000005.1, read on the forward strand.
CGCATTCTCCTGCCTGCCGAGGGCGCGCTGGGTGCGCTCGAACGGGTCGTCGCGCTGGACAGCGCGCAGCAACTGTTGTCGCGCGATGTCGTGGCCGTGGACATGCGCAATCCGGCGCGCCCGACCCTGCGCCTGACCGGGGACGCCATGACCGAGCTGACCCGCAATCGTTCCATGCAAACCGGAGCCGTGAACTGATGACCGATCTATACCAGTCGCAACGGGCCATGCGGAACCTGCGCCGGCAGGCGATGCAACGCGGCGTCATCGCGGTGATGGATATCGGCACCTTCAAGGTGGCCTGCCTGATCCTGAAATTCGGCGTCTCTGATGGTCCGCGCGACGGGTCGGGCGTGGGCTCCATGGCGGGGCAGGCCGCGTTTCGGGTGATCGGTGCCGGCACCACCTGTTCGCGCGGTGTCCGCTTTGGCGAGATCGCCGCCATGCGCGAGACCGAGCGCGCGGTTCGCACCGCCTTGCAGAACGCGCAGAAGATGGCGCAGACCCGGGTGGATCATGCGATCCTGACCTTCTCGGGCGGGGACATGCGCAGCTACGGGCTCGAAGGGATGGTCGAGGTCGAATCCGAGCGCGTCAGCGAGCACGACATTGCCCGCGTTCTGGACAGTTGCGATGCCCCCGACATCGGCCATGGCCGCGAGGTGTTGCACGCCCAGCCGGTGAATTTCCTGCTCGATCATCGGTCGGGGCTGGCCGATCCGCGGGGCCAGGCCGGGCAGCGGCTGGGGTGCGACATGCACATGCTCAGCGTGGACACCGATGTCGTGCAGAACCTGGTCCACTGCCTGAAACGCTGCGATGTCGAGGTCGCCGGCCTGGCCGCGGCGCCCTATGTCGCGGGGCGCGCGGCCCTGGTCGAGGACGAGCAGGAGCTGGGCGCGGCGGCGATCGACATGGGCGGCGGCACGACGACGCTGTCAATCTTCATCAAGCGCCACATGATCTATGCCGACACCCTCAGGCTGGGGGGCGACCACGTCACCGGCGACATCGCCAAGTTGCTGAAGATCCCCTATTCCACCGCCGAGCGGCTCAAGACCTTCTACGGCGGCGTTCAGGCGACCGGGCAGGATGACCGTCAGCAGATCGAGATCGGCGGCGAAAGCGGCGATTGGGACAAGGATCGCCGCACGGTCACACGGTCGGAACTGATCGGCATCATGCGGCCGCGCGTCGAGGAAATCCTGGAAGAGGTGCGCGCGCGCCTCGATGTGGCCGGGTTCGACCATCTGCCCAGCCAGCAGATCGTGTTGACCGGCGGCTCCAGCCAGATCCCCGGGCTGGACGGGCTGGCGGCGCGCATCCTGGGCCAGCAGGTGCGGCTGGGTCGGCCGATCCGCGTTCCCGGTCTGCCGCAGGCCGCGACCGGCCCGGATTATGCCGCGATCGTGGGCCTGTGCCAATATGCAGCCCATCCGCAGGATGAATGGTGGGATTTCGACATTCCGGCCCAACGCTTTGCCGCGAAGCCGCTGAAACGCGCGATGAAGTGGTTCCGCGACAACTGGTAAGCGGGCAGGGGCATTCCACCGCAACCCGTCGGGTCAAGACGCGAAATCCGGCGAAGGGACGGAAAAGAGGGCGATATATCGGCAAAACCCGGCCTTGGTGATTCGTTTTTTTGATGACGGCCCGTCGTGGTCGGGTTAAGATCAACGCTAAATCTGGCAAATCACCCAAGACCGGATGACGACCCGAGCAAACCAGACCGGAAGACCGGCACTCATACAGGCGGACAGGCTATGGCACTCAATTTCATCGCGACCGAGAAGAAGGATCTGACCCCGCGGATCACCGTGTTCGGTGTGGGCGGGGCTGGCGGCAATGCCGTCAACAACATGATCGACCAGAATCTCGAAGGCGTCGATTTCGTGGTCGCCAACACGGACGCGCAGGCGCTCCAGCAGTCCAAGGCCCCGGCGCGCATCCAGTTGGGCGTGCAGGCGACCGAAGGTCTGGGGGCGGGGGCCCGTCCCGCCGTTGGGGCCGCTGCCGCCGAGGAAACGCTCGATCAGATCATGGATCATCTGGCCGGCGCGCATATGTGTTTCATCACCGCCGGCATGGGCGGCGGCACCGGGACCGGCGCCGCGCCGATCATCGCCCAGGCTGCCCGCGAGATGGGGGTGCTGACCGTCGGTGTGGTGACAAAGCCCTTTGCCTTCGAAGGGGCCAAGCGGATGCGCCAGGCCGAAGAGGGTGTCGAGGAACTGCAAAAGGTCGTCGACACGCTGATCATCATCCCCAACCAGAACCTGTTCCGGCTGGCGAACGAGCGCACGACCTTCACCGAGGCGTTCTCGCTGGCCGATGACGTTCTCTATCAGGGCGTCAAGGGTGTGACCGACCTGATGGTGCGCCCGGGCATGATCAACCTCGACTTTGCCGACGTGCGCGCGGTCATGGACGAGATGGGCAAGGCCATGATGGGCACGGGCGAGGCCGCGGGCGAGGATCGCGCGCGTCAGGCCGCCGAAAAGGCCATAGCCAACCCGCTGCTCGACGAGATCAGCCTGAACGGCGCCAAGGGTGTGTTGATCAACATCACCGGCGGCCACGATCTGACCCTGTTCGAACTGGACGAAGCCGCGAACCTGATCCGCAACAAGGTGGACCCCGAGGCGAACATCATCGTCGGCTCGACCATGGACCCCGAGATGGAAGGCATGATCCGTGTTTCGGTCGTCGCCACCGGGATCGAGGCAGGCGCCCATGTCGCGGATGTTCCGCGCCGTCGGCTGGCCGAGCCCCTGGCCGCCGAGGCGCCGCTGACCCTGGACGAAGCCCCGGTCGAGGACGTCTATGCCGAGGTCGAGGACGCTCCCGCCTTTGACTATGCGCCCGCCGCCTATGCCGAGCCGGTCCGCGAGGCCCCGCGCGAGGTTGCGCGCGAACCCCTGCGCGACACCCGGTTCGAGGCCGCGCCGGAACCGCGCCATGAGCCCCGTCACGAACCCCGTCACGAGCCCCGCTTCGATCCGCGGTCGTATGATGCGCCTGCCGCGCATGCGCAGCCTGCGCACGCCCCGGCGCCGCAGCCCGTGCAAGAGGATTTCTTCCTCGAGGAGGTTCTGGGCGAGGAAGCGCATGCCCCCCGTCCGACGGTGGTGCTGAAGCGCCCGGCGCAGCCCCAGCCCGCGCCGCAGCCGATGCCGCAGCCGGTTCACGCCCCTGCGCCCGAGGCCATCTATACCGCGCCGCGCCCCAACCGTTCGGCGGGGCAACCCTCGCCCGAGACGCTGGAGCGTCTGCGCCAAGCGGTGATGAAGGAACCCGAAGCCCCGGTTGTCCGTCGTCCGCAGCCCGCGCCGCAGCCGATGCAGCACCACCAGCCCGCGCCGCAGCCGCAGCCGCAGCAGCAGGCGGCGGAACGCGGCCGGTTCGGTCTGGGTTCACTGATCAACCGCATGTCGGGCGGTCACGCCGCCGAGGCCCAGCCGCGCCACGCCCGGCCCCAGCCCAGCGTGCAGTCGTATGACGACGAGCCGCAGCATCGCGCCTCGCACGAGCAGATCGAAATCCCCGCATTTCTGCGTCGTCAGGCGAACTGAGGCCCGAACCGGCATCACTTCGCAACTGCGGCAAGCCCCAGAGAACCGGCGAAAGCCGGTTCTTTTTCGTTTTGATGCAAGGGCTTGACAGGGTGTGCGCTGGTATGAGCGAGAACCCGCGCAGGCCCGGGCGCACTGTTACATCATGTTACAAAGCGTGACTTGAGCATTGCGGTCACGGTTTCTAAAGAAACTGTGAACAGTGAAACAGATTGGGGACTGCTCGTGCAGACCACGCTTCAGGCCAGCGTTCGTTTCGACGGTGTCGCCCTTCATTCCGGCGAGGCCGTCAGCCTGTGCGTGCATCCCGCCGCCGCAGATACCGGCATCGTGTTCGAGCGCACCGACCTGGGCGGATCCGTTGCGAACCGGCAGGTCCGCGTTGCGCCGGCGTCCCTGATCGAGGCCAATCTCTGCACCCGCGTCGGCAATGAGACCGGTGTCACGGTCTCGACCATCGAACATCTGATGGCTGCCCTGGCGGGGTGTGGCATCCACAATGCCCGCATCGAACTGGACGGGCCGGAAGTGCCGATCCTGGACGGATCGGCCCGCCCCTTTGTCGCGGCTTTCGTCGCCACGGGCACGCGCTCGCTGGGCGCGCCGCTGCGTGCGATCCGTGTCCTGCGCCCGGTCGAGGTGCGGATGGGCGACGCCTGGGCCCGGCTCGAACCGGCGGATCGTCTGTCCATCGCCTTCGAGATCGATTTTCCCGATGCCGCCATCGGCCACCAGCAACTGGAACTGGAGCTGTGCAACGGCACCTTCGTGCGCGAATTGAGCGATTGCCGCACCTTCTGCCGGCAGGCCGATGTCGATTTCATGCGCGCCAACGGGCTTGCGCTGGGCGGCACCTATGAAAACGCCGTGGTGGTCGAGGGGGCGGATGTCCTCAGCCCCGGCGGGCTGCGCCGTGACAACGAACCCGTGCGGCACAAGATGCTCGATGCGATGGGCGATCTGGCCGTGGCCGGGGCGCCGATCCTGGGCCGCTATGTCGGCCATCGTGCCGGTCACACGCTGACCGGCCGTCTGGTGCGTGCGTTGCTGGCCGATCCCCTGGCCTGGGACTGGGTGGTTGTGGACGGCGAACAGGCGCATTCGCTGCCTGGCGCGGGTGTCTGCGCCGAGGATCTGGCGCCAGCCGCCTGAGCGTCGCACAGGGTCCGGCCAATGGCGATTTTCCGCGCAATGGCGTTTTGCGTGTCCCCGGCAACTGTGCTACCAGACCTTTCAGCACCCCGGGCGGGTGACGTTGAGGGATTCGTCGCGCGCGCCCAGGCACGCGCCTCCGGGGTGGTCTAAGGATGGGTTACGGCATGAGCGGTATCGGGCGCAAACTCGCGGTGCTGGCGATGTCGGGGGCGGTTGTGCTGAGCCTGGCCGCGTGCAACCGCAACAATGCGGACGGCGAATCCCTGGACGGCTACACCGCCGAGCAGATTTTCCAGCGCGGGGAATATGTGCTGGAAAACAGCCGTCGCGCCGACGATTCGCTGCATTATTTCCGCGAGGTCGAGCGGCTCTATCCCTATACGGACTGGGCGCGCCGGTCGATCGTGATGCAGGCATATGCGCTGCACCGCGATGGCAAGTATGACGAGGCCCGCGCCGCGGCGCAGCGGTTCCTGGATCAGTATCCCGGCGATCCCGATGCGGCCTGGGCGGCCTATATCGTGGCGCTCACCTATTACGACCAGATCGAGGACGTGGGCCGCGACCAGGGCCTGACCTTCCAGGCGTTGCAGCATCTGCGCTATGTGATCGAGACCTACCCGAACACGGAATACGCGCGGTCGGCGGTGCTGAAGTTCGATCTGGCCTTTGACCGCCTGGCGGCCAAGGAGATGGAAATCGGCCGCTACTATCTGTCGCGCCGCAACTATGCCGCCGCGATCAACCGGTTCCGCGCGGTGGTCGAACAGTATCAGACCACCACGCAGACCCCTGAGGCGCTGCACCGCCTGGTGGAGTGTTACTTGGCGCTGGGTCTGCGCGACGAGGCACAGACGGCAGGCGCGATCCTGGGGCACAACTTCCGGTCCAGCCCGTTCTACGAAGACAGCTATCGGCTGTTGACCGACGCCGGCCTGACCGACGCCGCCGCGGGCGAAAGCTGGATTCGCGAGATCTATCGCCGGACCGTCCGCGGCGAGTGGCTCTGACCCGGGGAGGGGGCGGCGGCATGCTGCGCAGCCTTGCAATCCGGGACATGTTGCTCATCGACCGGCTGGATCTGGAATTCCGCCCCGGACTGAACGTGCTGACCGGCGAGACCGGCGCGGGCAAGTCGATCCTGCTGGATTCCCTGGGATTCGTGCTGGGCTGGCGCGGGCGCGCCGATCTGGTGCGTCAGGGGGCCCAGCAGGGCGAGGTCGAGGCCGTGTTCGAGCTGTCCGCCGATCACCCAGGGCGCGCGGTTCTGGAGGACGCGGGGATCGGGTGCGATGACGAGGTGATCCTGCGCCGCGTCAATACCGCCGAAGGCCGCAAGACCGCCTGGATCAATGATCGCCGGGCCTCGGGCGAGGTTCTGCGCGCGCTCTCGGACACTCTGGTCGAACTGCATGGTCAGCACGACGACCGGGGCCTGTTGAACCCGCGCGGACACCGGCAGTTGCTGGACCTCTACGCGGGCGTGGATCCGGGCCCGGTGCGTGCCGCCTGGCGCGCGCTGTCCGATGCGCGCCGCGCGCGGGCAGCCGCGACCGACCGGCTGGACTCGCTGCGTGCCGAGGAAGATTTCCTGCGGCATGCGGTCAAGGAACTGGATGCGCTGGACCCTCAGCCCGGCGAGGAGGCCGAGCTGGACCAGCGCCGGCGCCTGATGCAGGCGGCGGTGCGGTTGAAGGGCGATGTGCAGCGCGCGTCCCAGGCCTTGGGCGATGACGGTGCGGAACGGTTGGCCCTGGATGCGCTGCGCTGGCTGGAAGACGCGGCGGACGGCGTCGAGGGGCGGCTCGATGGCGCGATCGAGGCCCTGGGCCGTGCGATTTCCGAGCTGTCCGAGGCCCAGGCAGGGATCGAAAGCTGTCTCGATGCCATGGATACCGATCCGACGGTGCTGGAACAGGTCGAGGAACGGCTGTTCGCCTTGCGGGGGCTGGCCCGCAAGCATGGCGTGCTGCCCGATGATCTGGGGGCGCATGCCGTGGCGCTGCGCGACCGGTTGGAAACGCTGGATGCGGGCGACCAGGGGCTGGCGAAGCTGGCCCAGGCCGAGGCCGCCGCCCAGGCAGGCTTTGACGCCGCCTGTGCCGATCTGACCGCCCTGCGCCGGCAGGCCGCGACGCGCCTTGACGCGGCCATGGCGACGGAACTCGCGCCCCTGAAGATGGAGCGCGCGGTGTTCCAGACGATCCTGGCGCCTGCGGATCCCGGCCCCGAGGGCGCGGATTCCGTCACGTTCGAGGTGGCCACGAATCCGGGTGCCCCCGCCGGACCGCTGAACCGGATCGCCTCGGGTGGGGAGCTGTCGCGCTTTCTTCTGGCGCTCAAGGTCTGCCTGACCGGCGGGCAGTCGGGCCTGACACTGATCTTTGACGAAATCGACCGCGGCGTGGGGGGCGCGACCGCCGATGCGGTCGGACGCCGGCTGCGGGCGCTGGCGGATGGGGCGCAGGTGCTGGTCGTGACCCACTCTCCACAGGTCGCCGCCCTGGGCGCGCACCACTGGCGGGTCGAAAAGCGGGTGGTGAACGGGGTGACGCTCAGCCATGTGATGCCGCTTTCCGCCGATGCCCGCATCGACGAGATTGCGCGCATGATCTCGGGTGATACGATAACCGAAGCGGCGCGCGGCGCCGCGCGCGCGCTGATCGGTGCGTGAGACGGCGGGCGGGGCACAGACCCGGCCCGGCCCGGGCCGGAGGCTGACATGAGCAGAAAAACCCTTACCGTTGCGGTCCTTGCAAGCTGCGTTGCGCTTTCGGGCTGCTTCGAGATCCCCGATTATCGCGCCGGTGCGCCGCGCGGCGGGTGGCAGGGCAGCACCCCGCCCGCGATGAACCCGACCGCGCCGTCGACCAGCCAGGCGGAAAATGCCTGCATGGCCGCCGGTCGCACCGCCGGGTTCGATGTGCGCGGCGTGACCGGCACGCGCGAGGTCACCGATGATGCCGGACTGCCGGTTTCGCGCGACGTGATGCTGCATGTCAACCGCGGCGGTCAAAGCCTGGATGTGCGCTGCTCGTATGCCTATGACACGGCCAGCGCGCGGATCATGACGTTGTAGAACCGTCGATCACGCGACGTGACAGGTCCAGGAACCGCGCGCGGTCCTCGGGGGTCAGCGGCGCCAGGATGTCGTCCTGCAGGTCCCGCACAACCGGCAGCAGCGCGTCAAAGATGCGTTGCCCGTGCTCGGTCAGGCGCACCTCGCGCGCGCGCCGGTCGCGTTCGCTGACGCTGCGCGCGACCAGCCCCTTGGCCACCAGACGGTCGATGACCCCGCCGATGGTCGCCTTGTCATAGGCGATCATGGCGGCCACGCCCGCCTGGTCGATGCCGGGTTTTTCCCGGATCGCATCCATCGCCGCGAACTGCACCGAGGTCAGGTCGAACCCGGCCTCGCGCGCCCGGGTCGTGAACACCTGGGTCGAGATCTGCTGCAACCGGCGAATCAGGTGGCCGGCCATTCCATAGGCTTCCATGCGGTCCTCGGGTCGATCGGATGCGTGGTTTTCGCCAAGGTTACAGTCCCTTGATGGAAATAGAAAGCATACATACTTTTTCGTTGACCCAATTTGGTAAGTATAGCTACTAATGACCATCGATCACGCATCGGCGCGAAAAGGGGAGAGGTCATGCAATTCCATCTGAACGGTTTCCGTGGGGGCGATCCCGATATCCATCCTGCCGTCGCCGGGGCGCATGATCGCGCCCGTGGCCTGCCCGAAACCGTGGATGTGCTGATTGCCGGGTCCGGGCCCGCCGGCTTGTGCCTGGCCGCGCAACTGGCGCAGGTGCCGACGATCCGCACGATGCTGGTGGAACCCAAGCTGGTGCCGATGGAAAAGGGCCAGGCGGACGGGATTTCCGTCCGGTCGATGGAGATGTTCCAGGCGTTCGGTTTCGCCGACAAGGTCAAGCGCGAGTCGGTCTGGATCAACGAGACGACCTTCTGGACGCCGGACGACGCGGGCGGCATCCAGCGCGCCGCGCGGGTGCAGGACGTGCCGGACGATACATCGGAGATGCCGCATGTGCTGATCAACCAGGCGCGTGTGCATGACATGTATCTGGATCTGATGCGCAATTCGCCCACCCGGCTGGTGCCCGACTACGGGCTCAAGGTGCAGACGCTGACCGTGGACCCCGACGCCGCCGACTATCCCGTCACGGTGACGCTGGAGCACACCGAACCGGGCCGCGAGGGCCAGACCGAAACCGTGCGCGCCCGCTATGTCGTCGGCTGTGACGGGGCCCGCAGCGCGGTGCGAAAGGCGATCGGCGGCGCGTTGCATGGCGATGCGGCCCATCACGCCTGGGGCGTCATGGATGTGCTGGCGGTGACGGAATTCCCCGATTGGCGAATGAAGTCCTTCGTGCGCTCGGCCAGTGAGGGCACGCTGATGGTGCTGCCGCGCGAGGGGGGCTATCTGGTGCGGCTCTATGTCGAACTGGACCGCCTGGGCGAGGACGAGCGCGCCGCCGACCGGGGCATGAACGACACCCACATCATTGACAAGGCCCGGCGCATCTTCGCCCCCTATGCCTTTGATGTGAAAGAGGTCGTCTGGTGGTCGATCTACGAGGTCGGCCATCGTCTGACAGACAAGTTCGACGACGTGCCCGCCGATCAGGTCGCCACCCGCACGCCGCGCGTCATGCTGGCGGGCGACGCCTGCCATACGCACAGCCCCAAGGCCGGGCAGGGCATGAACGTGTCGATGGGCGACACGTTCAACCTGGGCTGGAAGATGATCGCCGTGCTGACCGGCCGGGCGGACCCGTCGCTTCTGCACAGTTACTCGGCCGAACGTCGCGCTGCGGCCAAGGGGTTGGTGGATTTCGACCACGAATGGGCCCGCGTTGTCGGCGCCAAGACCCATGACGACGTGGCGGGCGACATGCCGGTGGTGGCGCAGACCTTTGTGCGCAACCTGCCGTTCACCTGCGGGTTGACGATTCAATATGAGCCCTCGGCCCTGACAGGCGCTGCGACCCATCAGGCGCTGGCGCCCGGGTTCGATATCGGCAAGCGGTTCCATTCGGCGCCGGTGATCCGCCTGGCCGACGCGAAGCCGATGGAACTGGGCCACACGGTCGAGGCGGACGGCCGCTGGCGTCTGTTCGCCTTTGCGCCCGAGGGCGACACCGGCGCGACCGGTGGCGCCGTCGACCGGCTGTGCACGTTCCTGGAAAGCGACCCGGCCTCGCCCGTGCGTGCCCATACCCGGGCGGATGATGATCCCGACGCGGTGATTGATGTCCGCGCCGTGTTCCAGCGCGGGTTCCGTGATCTGGATTATGGTGCGATGCCCGCTCTGCTCAGGCCGCACAAGGGCAAATACGGGCTGTGCGACTATGAAAAGGTCTTTTGCATCGATCCCAAGCGCGGCGAGGACATTTTCGACAAACGGGGCGTCGACAAGGCGCAAGGCTGCATCGTCATCGTCCGCCCCGACCAGTATGTCGCGCATGTTCTGCCGCTGGACGCCCACCAGGACCTGAGCGCCTTCTTTGCCGGATTCCTGCGTCCGGCGGGTTGACGGGCGGGTCAAGGGTCCCGCCGTTCGACGGCCGCGCGGCAGCCCCGCGCGGCCGTTGTCCGTTCGGCTGCGCTTGACAGGTCCGGCGACTTCCCGGAATATTCCATATTATAAGACATTGTTCTAAAATATGGAACACTCCGGAGGAGACCCACCCATGCGCCAGACCCCGATCGGTATCGACCGCGTGATCGCACCGCAGTCCATCGCGCTGATCGGTGCGACCGAGGATTACGCCAAGTTCGGGGGGCGGATCTTTCATCATCTGGTCGAGTTCGGCTATCCCGGCACGATCTATCCGATCAACCCGCGCCGCGAGACGGTGCTGGGCCTGCGCGCCTATCCGTCGATCTCGGCGGTGCCCGAAGCCCCCGACCTGGCGCTGGTGGCCGTGCCCGCGGCACACCTGGCCCAGACCATCGAGGACTGCGGCAAGGCGGGGGTCGGGGCCTGCGTCGTCATCACCGCCCAGATGGCCGAGTTCGGCGCCGAGGGGGCCGCGCTCGAGGCGCGCATCGTCGAGATCGCCCGCGCCCATGCGATGCGGCTGGTCGGTCCGAATTGCATGGGCTTCATCGTGCCTGCGGCCGACCTGGCGCTGTCATCGACCCCGACGCTGCGCTATTCCGGCACATTCCGCAAAGGCGGCGTCGCGCTGGTCAGCCAGTCGGGGGCGTTGATGGGGTCGCTTTACGCACAGTCGCATGACCACGGGGTCGGCCTGTCAGGCATGGTCAGCATCGGCAATCAGGCCGACCTGGAGCTGTGCGATTTCGTCGAGGGGTTCGTGGACCACCCGGGCACCCGCGTCATCTGCCTGTATGTCGAAGGGTTGAAATCGCCGGCGCGCCTCAGGGCGCTGGCGCTGCGCGCGCGGGCGGCCGGCAAGGCGATCCTGGCGGTCAAGGCCGGCCGGACCGAGGCCGGCAGCGTGATGGCACGGTCGCACACCTCGTCGCTGGCCGGATCCTACAGCGCGTTCGAAACGCTGTGCCGCGAAACCGGCATCGTGCTGCTGGACGATCCCGAAAGCATGATCCTGGTTGCCGGCGTGATCGACAGCACGCCGCCGATGGGGGCGGGCGGGATCGGCGTGGTGTGCTCGTCCGGCGGGGGCGGTGCGGTGCTGGCCGACCGCATGGCGCTGGCCGACCTGCCGGTCGCCGCGTATGCCGATGTCACCCGCGCCCGGCTGGACCCCGATTTTCAACGCGCGCATCAGAACAATCCGCTGGACCTCGGTGCGCACAAGGGGGCGCTGGAGTTCGCGATCTTCGAGAGGGCGATCCAGGCCGTGCACGACGATCCGGGCGTCGGGCTGATGACCTATGTGCTGACGCCGCAACCCCTGATGCCCGAGACGGTGGACTGCCTGATCGCCACGTTCAGGCGGCAACGCAAACCGGTGCTGGTGGTGCTGAACACGTCGCGCTTCGGTGGCGCGTTGCGCGACTCGCTGCTGGCGGCGGGTGTGCCCCATGTGGCCCGGGTCGACGATGCGCTGCGGGTGATGTCCACCCTGCTGGCGCTGCGCGATGCGGTGCCACGGCAGACAGCCGCGACCCGTCCGGCGGATCTGGGGGTGTCGCAGGCCCCGCGCACCGGTTTTCTCACCGAGCCCGAGGTCAAGGCCTTGCTGGCCTCGGCCGGGGTTGCCGTGCCCGGCGCGATGGCCTGTGCCGATGCGGAGGCCGCGGTCCTCGCGGCGGATGGGCTGGGCTATCCCGTGGTTCTGAAAGGGGTTGCCGCCGATGTGGTGCACAAATCCGATCTGGGGCTGGTCGAGGTCGGCTTGCGCGATGCCGATGCCGTGCGCGCTGCCTTTGCCCGCATCGCGGTCGCGGTCGCGCAGGTCGCACCGGAGCAGCCGCTGCGGGTCGATGTGCAACAGATGATCGACCCGGGCGTGGAGCTGCTGGTCGGCCTGACGCAAGAGCCGGGCTTTGGCCCGCAACTGGTGATTGGCGCGGGCGGCGTGCATGTCGAATTGCTGAAGGACCTGGCCCAGGCCAGCGCCCCCGTCACCCCGGCCGAGGCCGAGGCGCTGCTGCGACGCCTGCGCCTGTGGCCGCTGCTGGCCGGGTCGCGCGGGCAGGCGCCCGTGGACCTGCCCGCGCTGTGTCACGCGATCAGCCGGATTTCCTGGGTTGGCGCCGATCTGGGCGAGGCGCTGGTCGACCTCGAGGTGAACCCGCTGCGGGCGACGCCCGGAGGTGCCTATGCGCTGGACGGGCGGGCAACGCTGTGCTGAGCGCGGTGTGGGGCGCGGTGCATCAGCCGCGCGCGCCCTCCACGGCGCCACGCCAGCCATTCGCCCAGGCGGCTTCGATCCGGGCGATGGTGTCTTGCAGCAACACGACATAGGCCGATGCCGTGTCCTCTGTCAGACGGTCCATCGGCCCCGCGATGCTGACGGCCGCGACAACCTCGCCATGGCGATCGCGCAGGGGGCAGGCGACGCCCTTGGCATCCGCATTCACCTCGCCGATGGCGATGGCATAGCCCTGGGTGCGCACCGTCTCCATCTGCGCGCGCAACACCGCCGGATCGGTGATCGACCGTTCCGTGAACGCGGTCAGGTTGGCGGCGACGGCCTGAACGATGGACTCGGGCGCATGGGCCAGCAGGACCTTGCCGCTGGACACCGCCTGCAAGGGCGCGCGCGCGCCCAGAAAGGCCAGCGTGCGCACGACCGAGCGGCTTTCGATACGGTCCGCGACGACATTCCAGATCCCGTCGCGCACGTTCAGCATGACATTCTCGGGCACCTGTTCGGACAGATGCACCAGGAACGGATGTGCGACGCTGACCAGCCCCGTGCGCTTGAGGATCCGTGCGCCGATCTCGAACGCGCGGAACGTCACCTCATAGGCAGAGCTGTCCTCGGCCTGACGGACATAGTCCAGTTCCTGCAACGTCTGCAGCAGATGAAAGGCGTTCGAGCGCGTCATGCCGTTGGCGCGCGCGATGTCGCTCAGCCGCATCGGGCCCTCGGCCAGCGACAGGCTTTCCAGCACGCGGAACGCCTTTTCGACCGACTTGATCATGGCGCCTCCACGGGTGCGGCCGCGTTGCCGGCAAAGGCCTGACGGCGCAGGGTTCCCAGCGCCGCAAGACCCTGTGACACCCGGGCCTCGGCATAGCGGCTGGCCGGCGCGACGATCCCGATCGCCCCAAGGGCCGGATTGGCATCGGCGGACAAGGGCAGCGCCAGTTCGAAGGTGTGGCGCTGCGGGTGGTCCGTCACCAGCCCATAGGCGCCCCAGAGCGGGCTGTTCAGGGCGTCGGCGCCGAGGGCGCGGCCAAAGGCAGTGTCGGTGGGCGCAAAGGTCTGGTTCTCGGGCAGGATCGCCGCCAGCGACCGCGGCGGCAGGGCATTCGCCACCACCACGATGCCGCTGGCCGTGGGCAGCGCGAACGAGGCCGTTTCCTCGATCTGGCAGGCCAGACGGTTCAGGTGCGGCAACAGCGCCGCGCGATAGCGGGTGCGGGTCGTCACCTGTTGACCCATCAGCGCCAGCTTGAGCGAGGGCGCATAGCGGCGTTCGACGGCATCGTGCAGGACATAGCCGGCGGCAACCAGCGTCGTCAGCGTGCGGTGGATGTTCGACTTGGGCAGCCCCGTCTCACGCGCCAGATCCGAGACCGACACCGGCGCGTCGGCCTGCACGACACGCTCGAAAATATCCAGACCTTTCAGCAGGGTGCTGTCCATGCGCAGGTTCTCCTCGGGGGCAGGATACGGGGGGCGGCGGTGCGGCGTCAACGGGACTCGCGGTCTGTAGTGTTCTAATATATGGAACAATATACATTATTGCGAGACAAATCGCCCCATGTTAGCCTCCGAGTCGTCTGGGAGGACGGCGCCGGCGTGGCGCGCTGAAACTGGGAGGTATTCATGCACAAGGCAGTAACCCGCACTCTGGCCTCGTCATTGGCGCTGGTCGTGGCGATGGGCGCGACCGCGGCTCTGGCCGAATGGCCCGATCACCCGATCACCATGATCGTGCCCTACAACCCCGGTGGCACCACCGACATCCTGGCCCGTCAGGCGGCGGATGCGATCGCCGCAGCCGTGGGGCAGCCCGTGGTTGTCGAAAACCGCCCCGGCGCGGGCGGTGTCGTGGGCGCGACCCAGGCCGCCCAGACCGAGGGCGACGGCTACACCATCTTTTTCGGCAACAATGCGACCCAGGTCATCCAGCCGCTGATCAACCCCGCGGTCACCTATGATCCGCTCACCGATTTCGTCGGCATCGCCACCGTCGCCGACGCGGCCAGCTTTCTGGCGGTGAATGCCGATCTGCCGATCCACACGCTGGCAGAGTTCGTGACCTATCTGCAGGCGCATGACGACGCCACCTATGGCACCGCGGGTGTGGGGTCGATGGGGCAGTTCACCACCGAGATGCTGATGCAGGCCGCCGGCACCCATGCCACGCATATCCCCTATCAGGGGTCGAACAACGCGATGGCTGCGGTGATGTCGGGCGAGATCGACTTCATGGCCGACCCGGTCGCGGCGACGCAATCGGACAGCGACCGCCTGCGTATCATCGCCGCGCTGACGGCCGAGCGCCATCCGAACCTGCCCGACATCCCGACCGCCCGCGAACAGGGGGTCGATGTGGCGATCACCGGCTGGTTCGGCGTCTGGGCACCCGATGGCACCGATGCGGCCCAGCGCGAGGCGATGGCGGCACCGCTGCGTGCGCTGGTGGCCTCGGATGCCTATCGTGAGCAGGTTCTGCGCATGGGGCTGTTGCCCAACTTCCGCGATCCGTCGGAAACCGACGCGGCCGTCGCGGATTCGCTGACCACGTTCGGGGCCATCCGCGACGCCGCGGGCATTTCGATCGAGTAACCGGACTGGCCCCGCCGCGTCCGACGTGGCGGGGCTTTTCAAAGGACATCGTCCCATGCCGTTCGACAACATCGACTATGCCGAATTCGACGGCATCGCCGAAATCACCCTGCGCCGCCCTGAAAAGAAGAACGCGCTGACCGCGCAGATGTTCGCGGATCTGCGCCGCTGTTTCGATGCGTTCGCGGCTGGACCCGCGCGGGTGGCGATCCTGAAATCCGTCAGCGACGACGTGTTCTGCGCGGGGGCCGATCTGACCGACCCGCCGGAACATTTCTGGCAGGGCGTGCCCGAACTGGGCTTTCGCTGCGACAAGCCGATCATCGCGGCGATCAGCGGCAAGGTGATCGGCGCCGGCGTGGTGCTGACGCAGATGTGCGATCTGGTGGTGATGGCCGAGGGGGCAAGCCTGATCTACCCCGAGGCCCGGGTCGGCGTGGCCAAGGGCGCGGTGTCGATCCTGGCGCGCCGGATGCCGCTGCGGCTGGCGCTGGAAATGATGATGACGGGCGATCCGTTGAGCGCCGAGCGCGCCTATGCGGTGGGCCTCGTGAACCGGCTGGTGCCAGCCGGTCAGCATGTCGAGGCCGCGCGGACGCTCGCCCACACCATCGCCGCCAACGCGCCGCTGGTGATCGAGATGCTGAAGCGGCTGAGCCTGGATGCGATCGGCGATGCGCCGATGCAGGTGCAATACGACCTGATGACCCGCGTCAATCATGTGCTGGACAGCGAGGACGCCGCGAACGCGCTGGCAGCCTTTCGCGCGCGCCAGAAGCCGGTCTTTCACGGCCGCTGAAACCAGGGGGGCGCGATGAGCCAGCCAGAACCCACGCCGCCCCGCCGCCCCGGCTTCCTGCTGTCGCGCGAGGGGGTATCGGGACTGTTCCTGCTGCTTTGCGCGGGGCTTGTCGGGCTTGAGGCGTCGGGCCTGGCGATGGGCCGGGGGCGCATGGTCGGACCGGGCTATTTCCCGATGATCCTGGCGGGTCTGCTGGCCATGTTCGGTGCGACGCTGCTGGTCCAGGCCTGGCGCGGCGACCGGGTCGCGATCGCGCTGGGGCCGCTCAGGCCACCGGCCATGATGGTGCTGAGCATCGCGGCCTTCGGGCTGCTCTTTCCGCTGATCGGCGCGGCCGGGGCGATCACCGTGCTGATCGTTCTGGCGGCTCTGGCCGAAAGCGGGCGGCGACCGCTGGAACTGGCGGTGCTGTCCGTCGTGCTGGTCGCGCTGATCTGGCTGGTTTTCCGGCTGGGGCTGAACCTGCAATTGCCCATGTGGCCGGGGGACCGGGGATGATCGACAACCTGATCCTGGGATTCGAGACGGCGGTCTCGGCCTCGACGCTGTTCTACTGTGTTGTCGGTGTTTCCATCGGCATGTTCATCGGCGTTCTGCCGGGCGTGGGACCGCTTGCGGCGATCTCGATGCTGTTGCCGTTGACCTATTACACCACGCCGACCAATGCGCTGGTGATGTTGTCGGGGATCTATTACGGCGCGCAATACGGCGGTTCGGTGGCGTCGATCCTGCTCAGGCTGCCCGGCACCGCGTCCTCGGCCGTGGTCTGTCTGGACGGCTACGAGATGACGAGGAACGGTCGCGCGGGGGCGGCCCTGTTCCTGTCGGCGATGGCGTCGTTCGTGGGGGGCTCCATCGGCATCCTGCTGATGTCAGCCTTTGCGCCGGCGCTGGCGGATTTCGCGCTGCGCTTCGGGTCGCAGGAGTATTTCATGCTCATGGCGCTGGGGCTCATCGCGGCCTCGACCCTGTCCGAGGGATCGGCGATCAAGGGGCTGGCGATGGTGGTCGTCGGGTTGGTGCTGGGGATTGTCGGGCTCGACACGATCTCGGGCACCATGCGCTTCACCTATGGCGAGATGCAGCTGGTGGACGGAATTTCGCTGGTTGCCTCGGCCATGGGACTGTTCGGGCTCAGTGAAATCCTGGTGAATATCGGCCGTGGAGACCGCACCGTCAGCGCGCAGAAGGTCACGCTGCGGTCGATGATCCCCACCCGGCAAGAGCTGCGCGACAGCTGGCCCGCGATCTGGCGCGGGTCCGCGATCGGATCGTTCTTTGGCGCCTTGCCCGGCACAGGATCGACCATTGCCGCGTTCTTTTCCTATGCGACCGAGCGCAAGGTCAGCCGCAACCGCGCGCGCATCGGCCTGGGCGCCGTCGAGGGCGTCGCCGGGCCCGAGGCCGCGAACAATTCCGCCGCGCAGACCGCCTTCATCCCGACGCTGACGCTGGGCGTTCCGGGCGACGCGGTGATGGCGCTGATGCTGGGGGCGATGATCGTCCACGGGGTCCAGCCCGGCGCGGCCATGCTGAATGACACGCCCGAGGTCTTCTGGGGGCTGATCGCCAGCTTCTGGATCGGCAACCTGCTGCTGGTGATCTTCAACATTCCGCTGATCGGCATCTGGGTCAGCCTGCTGCGCATTCCCTATCGGTGGCTTTATCCTGCAATCGTCGTGCTGATCGTCATCGGCACCTATTCGGTGCATCTGTCGGTGTTCGATGTCTATCAGCTTCTGGCGTTCGGCGTGCTGGGCTGGATTCTGCGGGTGCTGGCCTTTCCGACCGCGCCGCTGGTGCTGGGCATCGTGCTGGGCCCGCTGATCGAGGAAAACTTTCGCCGGTCGCTGATGCTGTCGCGCGGCGATTACACGACCTTTCTCACGCGGCCCATTTCCGCCGGCCTGCTGCTGGCCATCGTGGCGATTCTGGTCGCGCAGCTTGTCGTGCCGTGGCTGAACCGGCGCCAGCAGGCCCACTGATCTCAGCCCCGATACCCTCAGGCCCCTGTTCGCGCCCGTGCCCGCGCGGCCTCGGCCGGCAGGCCGGCGGCGTCATAGACCTGCGCCAGATGCCGGTTCAGGGGAATGCCGTCCGGATCATGCGCGCGGCGCAGTTCCAGCACCTGTTGCGCCGCGGACCAGTTGCCTGACCGGGTCAGGGCATCGAGATGGATCTGCTCGAAGAAATCCCGCTGTGCGTGCGAGCCGCCGATCTCGCGCATCCGGGGCAGGGCGCGGCCCAGAAGGCGCGCGGCCTCGGCGGCGTTCCCCTGGGCATGGGCGGTGATCCCCCGCGCGGCGGGCAGGGCGACCTCGGCCCAGGCGGCGCGGTCATGGGCGGGGGTGTCCGCACGGTCGACAATGGCCTGCATCAGGGCGCGGGCCTCGGGGCGGTCGGCGCGTTCCAGCGCGAACAGATATTGCAGCGTCAGGAAGGGTGCGGTCGTGTCGGCGCCACGCCGGGCGATATGGGCGGCAACGTCCTGCCAGCGCGCGCCGACGTCGATGCCCGCGAATTCCATCCGCGCCAGCAGCGACACCGCGCCGACCTGGTCCTGGGAATAGTCCTTTTCCAGCCCCCAGACATGGGTGTCATAGACCGCCAGCACGTCGGCCACACGATCCCGGCTGAGGTAGAACAATGCCAGATGCCACCAGTTATGCGTCTGCATGAACGAATTCAGACCCGCCCAATGGCCGCTCACCGATTCCAGAAAGGCGATTCCCTCGTCCACCCGGCCCTGGGTCAGCATCACATGCGCCAGCGCATGATGCGCCCAGGGGTCCGAGGGCACGATCTCCATCGCGCGGCGGGCGGCGGATTCCGCCTGGTCCAGCAGGTGACACTGCTCATATCCGAAGGCGATCATGCCGTGCAGATAGGGCGCGTCGGCTTGCGGCGGCAGGGCGTGCAGGGCCATGCGCAGCATGCCCACCGCATCGCCCAGATTGAACAGGTGATACTGACCCAGCTTGATCAGGGCGAGGTCCCCGGGCCATTGCCGTGCCGCCTCGTCGCACAGGTGGATCACCTGCGGGATGTCGCCCGCGACCCAGGCCGCCAGAACGCGGGCGTTGGCCTGTTCGCGCGGGGTGCCGGCAGCAGCCAGCGCGCGTTCGGCAAAGGGCCGGGCCAGGTCGGGCGCCTGCGGGGATTCGAGGAACATGTAGAGAAACCCGGCATAGGCATTGCCCAGGCACGACGCCGGATGGTCCCCGATCACGCCCAGGATCGTCACGGCGCGGGTCTGATAGGCCAGGAACCCCTCGATGAAATCGTCGATGCCGCGGATCACCTCCGGGTCGGTTTCGGAGATCGGATTGCCCAGGCAGTCGGTGGTCATGCGTCATCTCCGCCGAAAAAGGGGATGAGGGCGGCCAGAACGGCCTCGGGCGCATCCCAATGGATCGAGTGGCCGCTGTCAGGGACCGCGACGACGCGCAGATCGGGCACGGTCTTCAAGGCGTCGCGCGCGGGGCCGGGCGGGATCAGCAGGTCGTCCTCGGCCAGCAAGGCCAGGGTCGGGCAGCGCAGGCGTGGCGCCAGTGGCGCCGGGTGCGCGGCTTGCAGCGCGGCAACCTGCGCGGCCATGGCCGCCGCGCCCTGCGCATGGGGATAGGCCAGCGATTGGGCGATGGCCGCTTCCAGTTGGCCCGGCACCGCGAAAAAGCGCGGATGGAACAGCCAGGGCAGGAACGCCCGCAGCCACAGATCCGGGGCCAGACCGGGCGCGCGCAACCGCAGCATCAGATCGAACAGCGCCGCGTTGCGCGGCTGTTCCACCGGTGCGCTGGCCAGCAGCGCCAGCCTGGACACCGCCTCGGGGGCCTGGGCGGCCATCTGCATGGCGATCATGCCGCCCAGCGAATGCCCGGCGAGGGCGACCGGCCCCCGGTCCAGATGGGCCGCCAGGGCCAGCGCGTCCCCGGCCCACAGCGGCAGCGACAGCGGGGCCTCCAGCGGCCGGGTGCGGCCGGTGCTGCGGTTGTCGGGGCGGATCACGGTGAACCGGCGTGACAGCGGTTCAACGAGCGGCCCCCAACTGGCGCTGTCGCTGGCGGTGCCCGCGATCAGCATCAGGGGCGGGCCGTTGCCGTCGATCTCGTAGTGCAGGCTTACGCCGTCGGGCAGGGTCAGGGCGGGCATCAGATCCTCGGGTAACAGGGCAGCAGATCGCCGGGGGCAGGGGTGGCGGCGTGAACGCCCCGCGCGATCGCACGGCTGAGGCACAGCGCGGCGGCGTGACCGATTTCGCCCAGCTCGACATCGCTGGCTGCCGGGCCCTCGCCCGTGGTCAGCGCAAACACCAGATCGCCGTCGCCCGGGGTATGCGCGGGCACGATGGCGCGGGCGATGCCGTCATGCGCGGCCACCGCCAACCGGTGACACTGGGCCTTGGTCAGGGCGCGGTCGGTGGCGACAATGGCGATGGTCGTGTTGGCGCGCGCGGGTGGCGCCGGGCCGAACAGGGCGCGCGACTTGGCCGAGGACAGCGGCGCGCACAGGCCCGCGGCGGGGTCCACGCCCTTGCCGCCGAATTCGCCGTCGATCTCGAAGGGGGCGGCCCAGAAATGGCCGTCTGGGGTGGTGACGCTGCCCACCGGGTTCACGGCCACCAGCGCACCGACCGTCACCCCGCCGCCGATCACCAGCGAGGCAGACCCGAGCCCGCCTTTCTCGTTGGCGGCCAGTGCCCCGGTGCCTGCGCCGACCGATCCCAGCGCGAAATCGGGCGCCGCGGCATCCAGCGCCGCACGGCCCAGGGCCCGATAGGGATTGTCGCGCCAGTCCTTTGCCCCGCCGTTCAGCAGGTCGAACAGGATCGCGCCCGGCACCAGCGGGATCAGCGCGCCGCCCAGCCACAGGCCCCGCCCGGCGGCCCTGAGCCCGTCCATCACGCCCGAACAGGCATCGAGCCCATAGGCCGATCCCCCCGACAGCACCAGCGCATCCACGGCGGCGACGGATTTGTCGGGGGCCAGAAGATCGGTCTCGCGGGTGCCGGGCGCGCCGCCCATCACTTGCACGCTGGCGGTAAAGGGGGCTGCGGCGGTCAGCACGGTGACACCGGATTTCAGCGTCTCATCCTGCGCGTTGCCGACACGCAACCCGGCGACATCGGTGATCGCGTTGCGGGGGCCGGGCTTATATGCAGCGCCCACCATCGACCTCCATCGCGACGCCGGTGATCATCGAGGCCTCGTCCGAACACAGGAAACAGGCGGCATTGCCCATGTCCTCAGGGGTGGAAAACCGGCCCAGCGGGATCGTGGACAGGAATTTCGCGCGCACCTCGGGCGTGTCCTCGCCCATGAAGGATTTCAGCAGCGGCGTTTCCCCCGCCACCGGGTTGAGCGCGTTCACCCGGATCCCCGCAGGCGCGAGTTCCACCGCCAGCGCGCGGGTCGCGGTGATGACCCAACCCTTCGAGGCATTATACCAGCTCAACCGGGGGCGCGGCGAGACGCCGGCGGTCGACGCGATGTTGAGGATCGCGCCCGTTCGCCGGGACTTGAGCCCCGGCACGAAAACCTGGGTCATGTGGAAGATCGCCTTCATGTTGACGGCGACGATGCGGTCGAAATCGGCCTCGGTCACGTCCTCGGTCGCGGCGGGCAGATGGGTGACGCCGGCGTTGTTCACCAGTATGTCCACCGGCCCCAGCGCCAGCGCCGCATCGCGCAGGGCTTCGACCTGGGCGCGGTCGGCCACGTTGCACCCCACCGCCGTGCCGCCGATGTCACGCGCGACGGCTTCGGCGGCCTCAAGGTTGATATCGGCCACCACGACGCGCGCGCCCTCGGCTGCGAACTTGCGCGCGATGCCGGCGCCAAAGCCCGACCCGGCGCCGGTGACGATGGCGATCTTGTCGTGCAGTCTCATGTCTGTCTCTCCTTCATGGCCGCGCGTCGGGGCG
Source organism: Rhodobacter sp. (assembly GCA_020637555.1). GTDB lineage: Bacteria > Pseudomonadota > Alphaproteobacteria > Rhodobacterales > Rhodobacteraceae > Pararhodobacter. The sequence goes on from JACKKF010000005.1 coordinate 364,363, forward strand.
CGGCGCGGTCCAAATCACGGTATCCGCCCCGGCGAGGGCGGCAAAACGTCTGAGTTCGGCATCGAGCCGGGCGATCCGTCCGGCCCCCCAGCGGCTGGCTGGCTCGGGCCAGAACCCGGTCACCTCGATCGTGCCGGCCGCGCGGTTGCCCTTGATCTCCATCCGGCCGACAAAGCTGTCGCGGTCGAGAAGCGGATAGACGTAATACCCCCAGCGGCGCTGATCGGCGGGCACGAACATCTCGTTACGGTAGTCAAAGCCGAAAAGCCGCTCAAGCCGCGCGCGATCGCGGATCGCCGGGTCGAACGGGTTCAGGATGCGCAGGCGGCCGGGCGGTTCGGGGGCCGTCCCGAGGCGCGTTTCGATCGACGGATGCGCCAAGGCCGCGCGCCAGCTGCCATCGGCTGCCTGCACGCGCACCGGCACGGTTTCGGCGCGCTCGGCCCAGGCGCGGGTTTCGGGGGCGCTGGCCACGCCCCAGAAGCGTTGCACCTCGCCCGGGGTGGCGACACCCAGACGATCCAGCGCGTCATCGGCCAGACGGATCAGCGCCCGGTCCTCGGGCAGGGGGTCATGGGGGGGAAAGATCCGCGCGCCCAGATCGTAGAACTTGACGAAATTCTGCCGGTGCGCGGTGGCCAGATCCCCCGCATACCACAGTTGATCCAGCACCTTCTTGTGAGGCGGGCGCGCCCACATCGCGCGCGAGTCCGTCCTGGTTTCGAAGGCTTGCGTGGACAGGGGCCCTTCCTGTTCGATGCGCGCGCGGATCGCCTCGATCTCGGCGCGGGTCAGGCCGGATTGATACCACGCGCCACGCGCCGCGCGGGCGCCCAGCCTGCGGAACTGCACCTGCCACAGGGGCAGCAGCGATACCGGCAGCAGGCTGGCGTCATGGGTGAAATGTTCGAACAGCGCGCGGCTTGCCAGGTGCGGCCACAGCATGCCTTCGCGATACCGGTGGTTGCGGGACCACAGGATATGATTGTGCGCCCGCGTCACGTTGCGGATGGTGTCGAGCTGAAGCAGGCCGAGCGCGGCGATCATCCCCGGCACATCGACAGGGCCCGCAGGGGCGCCCGACAGCCCGTTCGCCGCCAGCCACAGCCGCCGGGCGTCGCGGTTCGGAATGTCGAGCGCGGCCTTCATCCGTGCCAGGTGGCGACGGTCTTGAGCTGCGAGAAGCCGTAGAGGGCCTCGAACCCCTTTTCGCGCCCGTGACCGGATTTGCCGACCCCGCCGAAAGGCAGCTCGACCCCACCGCCCGCGCCGTAGTTGTTGACGAACACCTGCCCGGCGTGCAGCGCGCGCGCAAGCCGGAATTGCCGCCCGCCATCGGCCGTCCAGATCGAGGCCACCAGCCCGTAGTCGGTGCTGTTCGCGATCCTGAGCGCGTCGGCCTCGTCGTCGAAGGGGATCAGGACCTGCACCGGGCCGAAGATCTCCTGCTGCGCCAGAACATGATCCGAGGGCACCTCGGCAAACAGGGTCGGGCGGACGAAATGGCCGGCATTGCTGGCCTCGGGCGTCAGCACGCCTTCGGCGGCGATGGTCAGATCGGCGCCCTGGGTCAGATAGCCCTGGACGATGCCCTTTTGCCGGGCCGAGATGAGGGGACCGACGCGCGGGTCATTCAGTGCAGGCCCCACGGTCAGCGCACCGTATTCCCGCGCCATCCGCGCGCGCACCTCGTCATAGACGCCGCGCTGCACCAGGATGCGGGACGAGGCCGAGCAGGTCTGCCCGGCGTTCTGGATGCCGGCATTGACCAGGAACGGCAGCGCGCGGTCCAGATCGGCGTCGTCGAACACCAGTTGCGGCGACTTGCCGCCCAGTTCCAGCGTGACGGGCACCACGTTCCGCGCCGCCGCCGCCTGGATCAGCGAACCGACCCCGACAGAGCCCGTGAACGACACATGCTGAATGCCCGGATGCCCGGCCAGCGCGGCGCCGGCCTCGGCCCCCAGGCCGGTAACGACGTTCAGCGCGCCGGGCGGCAGACCTGCCTCCAGCGCCAGCGCGGCAAAGGCCAGCGCGGTCAGGCAGGCCTCTTCCGCCGGTTTCAGCACGCAGGCATTGCCCATGGTCAACGCCGCGCCAACGGACCGGCCGATGATCTGCATCGGGTAATTCCAGGGGATGATATGCCCCGTGACCCCGTGCGGTTCGCGCAGGGTGTAGACGGTATAGCCGTCCAGATAGGGGATCGTCTCGCCGGTGATCTTGTCGGCGGCGCCGCCATAGAATTCCATGTAGCGCGCCAGTGCGACGGCATCGGCGCGGGCCTGGGTCAGGGGCTTGCCGACATCGCGGGCTTCCAGGTGCGCCAGTTCGTCCACGCGCGCCAGCACCAGATGTCCCAGCCGGGTCAGGATGCGGCCCCGTTCGAGCGCGGTCATGCGCCCCCACACGCCCGCGCGCGCGTCATGGGCGGCGGCGACGGCGGCGTCCACCTCGGCCTCATGGCCCCGGGCGATCCGGGTCAGCGGTTCGCCGGTCGAGGGATCGCTCAGGGGCAGCGTGTCGCGTCCCGGGGTCCAGATGCCGCCGATCAGATGGCTGGCGGCGGGCACTCCAAAGCGGTCAAGGGGCATTGGCGGTCTTCTTCTTGATATCGGGAAGGGTGGGCGCGGCGGCCAGCAGCGCGCGCGTGTAGGGGTGTTGCGGGTCGGTAAAGACCTGCTCGGTCGGGCCCTGTTCCACGATCTTGCCGGCCTGCATCACCATCACCCGGTCGGTGATCGTGCGCACGACGCTCAGGTCATGGCTGATGAACAGATAGCTCAAGGGCCGGGCACGGCACAGGTCGGCCAACAGGTCCAGACATTGCGCCCGCACCGAGACATCCAGCGCCGACACGGCCTCGTCGAACACGATCAGCGCGGGATCGTTGATCAGCGCACGGGCGATGGCGATGCGCTGGCGCTGGCCGCCGGAAAATTCGTGGATGAAGCGGTCGGCATCCGCCGGATTCAGGCCGACCGCTGTCAGGGCCTCGGCGATCCGGGCGGTGCGGGCCTCGCCCTGGGGCGGATCGGCAAGCAGGTGGAAGGGTTCCGTAATCAGCCGGCGCACGCGGTGGCGCGGGTTGAAACTGCCGTAGGGGTCCTGGAACACGACCTGCATCTTGCGCCGCACTTCCAGGTTGGGGTGGTTGCCGGCCCAGACCGGGGCGCCATCCAGCAGGATCTCGCCCGCCTGCACGGGTTCCAGACCCAGCAGGGCGCGCGTCAGCGTGGACTTGCCGCACCCGGATTCGCCCACCAGCCCCAGCCGCTCGCCCCGGTGCAGGGTGAAGCTGACACCATCGACGGCGTGCATCACCGGGCGCGGGCCGAACAGGCGGCGCCGGGGCCGGGGATAGCTGCGCACCACATCGCGCACCTGCAGGAGCGGTGCTGCGGGCGGCGCGGGCGGCAGGTTCACCTGATGGGCCGAGGCCGCGAACAGCGCCCGCGTGTAGGGGTGCTGCATGTGCTGGAACAGGTGCATCGTGGGCCCGGTCTCGACCACGCGGCCCTGTTGCATCACGACGATCCGGTCCGCCATGCCCGCGACCACGGCGAGGTCGTGGGTGATCATCATCAGGCCCATGCCGAAATCCTGCGTCAACTCCTTCAGCAGGTCCAGGATGCGCGCCTGCGTGGTCACGTCCAGCGCGGTCGTCGGTTCGTCGGCGATCAGCAGGGCCGGGCGCAAGGCGATGGCCATGGCGATCACCACCCGCTGCCGTTGCCCGCCCGACAGTTCATGCGGATAGCGCGACAGGGGAAAGCGGTCCTCGGGCAGGCCGACGCGGTTCAGCATCGCGCGCGCCCGGTCGAGGGCCTCGGCGCGCGAGACCGCCTCGTGCTGCAAGATGGTCTCGGCCACCTGGTCGCCGATGGTCCTGACGGGGTTCAGCGCGGTCATGGGTTCCTGGAACACCATGCCGATGCGGGCGCCGCGCAGGCTGCACATCTGTCCTTCGCTCAGGGACAGCAGGTCCTGCCCCTCCAGCGTGATCCGGCCCGTGGTGCGGGCGGCGGCGGGCAGCAGGCCGATAGTCGCCAGCGCCGTCATCGACTTGCCCGAGCCGCTTTCGCCGGTGACGGCGACGATCTCGCCGGGCGCGACATCGAGCGAGACATCGTGCAGGATGTCATAGCTGCCGATTGCCAGCGACAGGCCCTGGATGCTGAGAAGGCTCATGTGCGGTCCACCCGGATGCGCGGGTCGAGCAGGTCGCGCAGACCGTCGCCCATCAGGTTCAGGCCCAGCACCATCAGCACGATCGCCAGCCCCGGCACCAGCGCCACATGGGGCGCGATGCTGGCCAGCGTCTGGGCATCGGCCAGCATCCGGCCCCAGCTGGCGGTGGGGGGCTGCGCGCCCAGCCCGATATAGCTGAGCGCGGCCTCGGCCAGGATGCCCAGGGAAAACTGGATCGTGCCCTGGACGATCATCAGGTTGGCGATGTTTGGCAGGATGTGTTCGACCGAGATCCGGGCCGAGGACTTGCCCGCCACGCGCGCCGCCAGGATGAAATCCCGCGACCAGAAGCTGAGCGCGGCACCCCGCGTCAGGCGGGCAAAGACGGGGATGTTGAAGATGCCGATGGCGATGATCGCGTTCATCGCCCCGGCGCCGAACACCGCGGTGATCAGGATGGCGATGACCAGGCTGGGAAAGGCAAAGATCAGGTCGTTGCCGCGCATGATCACCTCGTCCAGCAGGGACCCGCGCCGCGCCGCCGCCGTCAGCCCCAGCGGAATGCCCAGCCCCATGCCGATGCCGACCGCCAGCAGCGCCACCGCGATCGAGGTCCGCGCCCCCATCATGATCATCGACAGGATGTCGCGGCCCAGCTGGTCGGTGCCCAGCCAATGCGTCCAGCCGGGCGCTTGCAGGCGGTCGGGGATCGACAGCAGTTCGATGTCGTAGGGCGTCCACACAAAGGACAGCGCGGCACCCCCGAGGAAAAGCGCGGTCAACAGGGCACCCAGAAGAAGGCTGCGAGGCAGTCTCATGCGCGGACCCTCAGGCGCGGATCGACGGCGGCATAGGCCAGATCGACGGCGAAATTGACGATGATCACCAGGGCGACCAGCAACATGACCACACTTTCCACCACGATCAGATCCCGCGCCGAGATCGCCTGAAAGATCAGCCGCCCCAGCCCGGGCAGGAAGAAGATCTGCTCGATGACGATGCCGCCCGCCAGAAGGAACGAAAACTGCAGCCCGATGATGGTCAGCACCGGGATCAGCGCATTGCGCACGGCGTGGCGCCACAGCGCCTGCCGCCGGGTCAGCCCCTTGGCCCGGGCGGTGCGGATGAAATCCTCGCCCAGCATGTCCAGCAGCGAGGACCGCATGACCCGTGCCAGGATCGCGGCCTGCGGCAGGGCCAGGGCGATCGCCGGCAGGATCAGCGCCTTCAGCCCGGGCAGGATGCCATGGCCCCAGCCCGGAAACCCCCCGGCAGAGACCCAGCGCAGCTTGACCGCGAAGATCAGCACCAGGATCATCGCGAACCAGAAATTCGGCACGGCAACCCCCAGTTGCGTCGCGCCCATGACGCCCATGTCGCCCAGTTTGCCCCGGCGGCTGGCGGCATAGATGCCGGCCGGAAAGGCGATCAGGACAGTCAGCCCCAGCGCCAGGATCGCCAGCGGCAGCGAGACCACGATCCGGTCCAGGATCATCTGCGTCACCGGCGTGCGATAGGTATAGGACGTGCCGAAGTCGCCGCGCAGCATGCCCGAGGTCCAGCTCAGGTAGCGTTCGGGTGCGGACATATCCAGCCCCAGTTCGGTGCGCAGCGCGGCGATCGTGTCGGGGCGGGCGTTGACCCCCAGCATATAGGCCGCAGGATCGCCCGGCACGACCTCGACCACGGCGAAGATCACCATCGACGCAACCACGAGGCTGAGGAAAAGCGAGGTCACGCGACCGATCGTGTAACGGATCATCGCAGGGCGACTCCCATCAAGGCAACTTCCGGGGGGCGTTCGGCGGGCAAAGGCGCCCGGCCCCGACGGGGCCGGGCGTTCCGGGGTCCCGGATCAGGGCCAGGAAACGGCGGTCAGGTCGATCGCGGCCGTCGGCTGGTTGCGCCACAGCCCCTCGATCCCGGTGCGCGCCACCGTCGGCACGGCCAGTTCGAACAGATAGGCGTTGACGTAATCCTCGGCGATGATGCGCTGGGCCTGTTGCAGCAGGGCGGTGCGCTGCGCCGGATCGGTGGTTTCGTTCAGCGTGCTCATCAGCGCCTGGAACGCGGGGTTGTCATACTGGAAGTAATAGTCCGGGTTCGCATAGATGCCGATGTCCATGGGTTCGGTATGGCTGACGATGGTCAGGCCGAAATCATGCCCACGGAAGGTGGTTTCCAGCCATTGCGCCCATTCCTGGTTCTGGATTTCCGTCTGGATGCCGACGGCGCGCAGTTGCGCGGCGATGATCTCGCCGCCACGGCGGGCATAGGACGGCGGGGGCAGGGTCATCACCGTGGTGAACCCGTCGGGATAGCCGGCCTCGGTCAGGAGTTGACGCGCGCGTTCGGGATCATAGTTCGACAGCGCGGTCAGATCCACATAGTCCGGGTTATGCGGCGCGAAATGGGTGCCGATCGGCGTGCCCAGCCCATACATCGCCCCGTCGATGATCGCCTGACGGTCGATCGCATGGGCGACGGCCTCGCGCACGAGGCGGTTGTTGAACGGCTCGCGACCGTTGTTCATGGCCAGGATGGTTTCGCCCTCGGTGTTGCCGACCAGGACCTGAAAGCGCGGGTCCGCTTCGAACTGGGGCAGGTTTTCAGGCGCGGGATAGCCGACGAAGACATCCACGTCTTCGGCCATCAGCGCGGCAAAGGCGGCCGTCGGATCCGAGATGAAGCGGAATGTCGCCGTTTCCAGCACCGCCGGCGTGCCCCAGTAGTTGGGGTTGCGCGTGATGTCGATATGGTCGCCCTGCACCCAGTCCTGGAACATGAAGGCGCCGGTGCCGACCGGATGCGTCGCCGCCTCGCCGATGCTTTCGGGGGCAACGATCACCGCGTCGCCCCAGGCCAGGTTGAACAGAAGCGAGCCGTTGGGCGCGCTGAGGGTGATCCGCACCGTCAACGGGTCGACCACGGACACATCCGCGATCGAGGCGAACAGACCTTTTTGCGCGTTGGTGCTGTCCTCGGCCCGGGCCCGGTCGAGCGAGAATTTCACGTCCTCGGCGTCCATGGTGGTGCCGTCGTGAAAGGTCACGCCGCTGTGCAGATGGAAGGTATAGACCAGCCCGTCCTCGGAGATGTCCCAGCTTTCCGCCAGCCCGGGCACGACCGAGCCGTCGGACATGAAGCGCGTGAGACCCTCGAAGATGTTGGAATAGACGACCGAGTCGATCGCCTGCGCCGCACCCGCCGTCGGGTCCAGGTTCGGCGGCTCGAGCTGCATCGCCACGTTCAGGTGCGGGTGCTGCGCGAAGGCTGCGGTCGCGAACAGCGCCGTGGTCCCCGCCAGCAGAAACGTCGTCAGTTTGCTCATGTTCTTTTCTCCCTGTTATTCCGTTTCAGGCAACAGAAGCGCCGCCAGGCTGCGCGCCATGACCGCCGCGCTGTCCATCATATCGTCCACGCCCACATATTCATCGGGTTTGTGCGCGAGTTCCAGCAATCCGGGGCCATAGGCCACACAGTTCTTCAATTTGCCGATGCGGTCGATATGTTTCTGGTCGTAGCTGCCGGGCGAGGCCACGAACTCGGCGTCCTTGCCCATGACATCGTGAATCGCGGCCGCGACGGTGCGCGCCACCGGGGCGTCGCGGTCGGTCATCGTCGGCACGACATGGTTCAATTCGCGCACCGCATAGTCGAAGCGGGGCCGGTCGCGTTTCAACCCCTCGAGCAGGCCGATGATCTCGTCGCGCACGCCATCCAGCGTTTCCTCGACCAGATAGCGGCGGTCCACGACGATGCGGCAGCTGTCCGGCACGCAATGCGAGGGCAGGGCGGTCGAACCGGGCGGCTGCTCGGGCTGGCCACCGTGGATCGCGTTGATGTTCATGGTGGACGAGCGCGCGCCCTCGGGGACCACCGGCATGTCGGTGCGCCGCGCCGCCATGGCGGGGAACAGCTTTTCCTCGAAGGTATTCAGCACCGCGCCCATATGGCGAACCGCGCAGTCGCCGAGAAACGGCATGGACCCATGCGCGATCTCGCCGAAGGTTTCGATCTCGGCCCACCAGCCGCCGCGATGCCCCAGGCAGACGCGGTCCTTCTGCAGCGGTTCGGGGATGATGACGTGCTGCACCTTTTGCGGCGAAAAGAAACCCTGTTCGGCCAGATAGGCGACGCCGCCATAGCCGCCCGATTCCTCGTCCGCGGTGCCCGAAATCTCGATCGCGCCGGCGAATTCGGGAAAGGTCGCGATGAAGGCCTCGGCCGCAATGATCGAGGCGGCAAGCCCGCCCTTCATGTCGCATGATCCACGGCCATAGATCCTGCCGTCCCGCAAGAGCCCGCCGAACGGGTCTACCGTCCAGCCCGAGCCGACCTCGACCACGTCGATATGGCTGGTGAAATGCACGCAGTCGCCGGGCCGCTTGCCCTCGCGCCGGGCGACGACGTTCCAGCGCGGGTAGGCCTCGCAGTCGCCGGGCGTGCCGTGGGCGCGAATCATCTGCGTCTGGAACCCCGAGGCCCTGAGCCGGCGTTCGAGATACGCGCAGATGTCGTGGTAATTCTCGCCGGGCGGGTTCAGCGTGGGAATTCGGATCAGGTCCTGCGTCAGCGCGATCAGGTCCTCGCGCCGGTCGGCGAGGGCGGCGGAAAGTGCGGCGGCGCGGCGGTCCGGGGGGGCGATGCTGTCATCCATCGGCACAGAGTGGCCCGAGACAAATACGGTATCAAGACCGTATTATTACGGCATGACACCCGAATCGCCCCAGACCGCCCAGGATTTTGCGCTGATGGCCTTTCATGGCGCGCCCATCGCCCTGGTGATGACCGAGCGCCGGGTGATCCGCAGTTGCAACCTGACCTTCGCGCGGCTGCTGGGTTATCGGATCGACGATCTGATCGGCCAGTCCTTTCGCATCTTCTACGGTTCGGACGAGGAATTCGAGGGCATTCGCGATATCGGCCTGACCACCCTGCGCGAAACCGGCCAATACACCGACGAGCGGTTGGTGCGTCACCGCGCGGGCCACTCGCTGTGGTGCCGGTTCCGCGCCAGCACGCTGGTTCCCGATGCCCCGCTGGACCGCATCGTGATGAGCTTTGCCCGCATCCACGAGGGCGGTCCCGTCAGCCTGTCCAAGCGCGAGCGCCAGGTGCTTGAACTGATGAACCGGCGCCTGACCAGCAAGGAAATCGCGGCCTGTCTGGGGCTGAGCGCGCGCACCGTCGATGACGTGCGGGGCCGGTTGATCAAACGCTTCGGCGTGCGCCGGGCGGCCGATATCCTGGGATTGCTGGGTGGGCGCAGTTGACCCGGCGCCCGGGTGCCCGGTCGCGGTGTTTTCATCCCGGTCCGGTTCCGGCCGGGCTAGACTGTGCGGCACAGGGATCAACAGGCGGGGCGGGGCATGATCGGACTGTGGCGTCTGGCGTATTGGGCCAGTTTCGGGGCCGCGCTGGCGGTGGTGCTGGCGGGCGGCGTCTATGCCGGGTTTGCCTATGCGCTGCAGGCCGCGCCCTTTCGGGGGGCGCCCTTTGACCCCGCGCGCTGGCAGGCGGTCTGGCGCTGCGACGGTCTGGACGGGGCGGCGTGCACCCTGCGTCGCGCCGACTGCCCGCGGGGCCCGATGGTGGCCGATCTGGTCGGTCGGCATCTGGCCCCGGGCGGGCTGGACCGCGCCCGGGTGCGGGCGATGATCGGTCCGCCCGACGTGCAGGGGCCACTCGCGCTGCATGGCATCCACCAGCCCGATTGCGACGAGGTCCTTCTGGGCATGTGCAGCGGTTTCGGTATCGACTGGGACACGCTGGCGGTCTGCTATGACCGGCAGGGTCACATCGCCGCAACCGGCCACGTCCAGCATTGAAAAAGACCGGCGCGCAGGGAGCGACGCGCCGGCCCAGGCGCCGCGGGCGATCGGGACCGCCCGTCAGTATGCCGTCGCCCGGTCGCCTCTTGCCCCGACGACCGGGCTGTCCTCATTCGGCCGCGCGGGCCATCGGGTTGTTGGGGTGCGTGGTCCAGTCGGCCGGCGCGGCCTCGACCGTCTTTCCGGTGCGCGCGTCCTGCGTGCCCGGGGCCAGGCGTTCCATGGTGATGCACCCCTCGACCGGGCAGACGTTGACGCAGAGATTGCAGGCCACGCATTCGGCATCGTTGACCTCGAACACGCGGTCCGGCTTCTGCCAGATCGCCTGATGCGACGTGTCCTCGCAGGCGGCGAAACACCGGCCGCAGCCGATGCAGGCGTCGGGGTCGATCCGGGCCTTGGTGACGTAGTTGAGGTTCAGATACTGCCAATCGGTGACATTCGGCACCGCCCGCCCGGTGACCTGTTCGACCGAGGTCAGGCCCTTGCGGTCCATCCACAGGCTCAAGCCGGCGGTCAGTTCCTTGATGATTCCAAAGCCATAGGTCATCGCGGCCGTGCAAACCTGCACGTTGCCCGCGCCCAGGGTCAGGAATTCGGCCGCGTCCCGCCAGGTGGTGACGCCGCCGATCCCGCTGATCGGCAGATCGGCCGTTTCGGGGTTGCGGGCGATCTCGGCCACCATGTTCAGCGCGATCGGCTTGACGGCCGGGCCGCAATAGCCGCCATGCGTGCCCTTTCCGTCAATGGTGGGTTCCGGCGCGAAATCGTCCAGATCCACCGAGGTGATCGAATTGATGGTGTTGATCAGGCTGACCGCATCGGCACCGCCGCGCTTTGCCGCCAGTGCCGGCAGGCGCACATCGGTGATGTTGGGGGTCAGCTTGACGATCACCGGCATCCGCGTGGTCTGCTTGCACCAGCGGGTGATCCGTTCGATCAGGTCGGGGTTCTGCCCGACCGCCGCGCCCATGCCGCGTTCGGACATGCCGTGCGGGCAACCGCAGTTCAGTTCGATTCCGTCGGCGCCCGTTTCCTCGACCAGCGGCAGGATTGCCTTCCAGGCCTCCTCGACGCAGGGCACCATGAGCGAGGCGATCAGCGCGCGGTCCGGGTAGTCGCGTTTGACCACCTTCATCTCGCGCAGGTTCACCTCGAGCGGGCGGTCGGTGATCAGTTCGATGTTGTTCAGCCCCAGCAGCCGCCGGTCCGCCCCCCAGATCGCGCCATAGCGCGGCCCGTTGACATTGACCACGGGCGGGCCGGCCTCGCCCAGGGTTTTCCAGACGACGCCGCCCCAGCCGGCCTGAAACGCGCGACGGACGTTGATTTCCTTGTCGGTCGGCGGGGCCGAGGCCAGCCAGAACGGGTTCGGAGACTTGATCCCCACGAAAGTCGAAGTCAGGTTTGCCATGGTTTTTCGACGGGTCAGCCCGCCGCCCCCGTCAGATGTGCGTGAATGTCCTCGGCCGCGTCGCGGCCCTGGGCGACGGCGGTGACGGTCAGATCCTCGCCGCCGGTGGCGCAGTCGCCCCCTGCCCAGACCCCGGCCAGCGACGTGCGCCCGGCCGCGTCCACCGCGATCTTGCCACCGTCGATCGTCAGCCCCTCGGGTGCGCCCGCGAGTGTCTGGCCAATGGCCTTGAACACCTGATCCGCGGGCAGGATGAAGGTCTCGCCCGTGCGTTCCAGGCCGGTCGCACCCTCGCGGGTATAGGCGAACTCCACCGCCTCGACCGTGCCGGTGCCGGTGATCGCGACGGGCATGGCATTGGTCAGGACCGTGACGCCTTCGGTCGCGGCATGGCTGATCTCGTAATCCGAGGCCGCCATCGCGCCACGGTCGCGCCGGTAGACCAGGCTGACACGCTCGGCGCCCAGCAGGCGCGACTGCACCGCGGCGTCAACCGCGGTCATGCCGCCACCGATCACCACCACATGGCGGCCGATGGGCAGGGTGGACAGATCGGCGGTCTGGCGCAATTCGGCAATGAAATCGACCGCGTCGCGCACGCCAGGCAGGTCCTCGCCGGGGATGCGCAGGGCATTGACGCCCGCCAGGCCGATGCCCAGGAACACCGCGTCATGGTCGGCTTTCAGCGCATCGAGGGTGATCGCCCCCCCCAGCGCCGATCCGGTCTGCACGGTGATCCCGCCGATCCGCAACAGCCAGTCGACTTCGGCCTGGGCAATGCCGTTCGCCGCCTTGTAGGCGGCGATGCCGTATTCGTTCAGACCGCCGGCCTTGGGCCGCGCGTCGTGCAGCACCACCGTGTGTCCCAGCATGGCCAGCCGATGCGCGCAGGCCAGCCCGGCGGGACCGGCCCCGACCACCGCAATGCGCTTGCCGGTCGCGGGCGCGCGTTCAAAGGGATGCTCGTTCGCCAGCAACAGCCCGTCGGTCGCATGGCGCTGCAGGCGCCCGATCTCGACCGGCGCGCCCTCGGCCACCTCGCGCACACAGGCCCCTTCGCACAAGGTTTCGGTCGGGCAGACGCGGGCACACATGCCGCCCAGGATGTTCTGGGCCAGGATCGTGCGTGCCGCCGCCTCGGGCAGTCCGGCCTGGATCTGGCGGATGAACAGCGGGATGTCGATCGCCGTGGGGCAGGCGGTCACACAGGGCGCGTCATGGCAGAAATAGCAGCGATCCGCGGCGACACGCGCCTCGTGATCGTCGAACGCGGGGTAAAGATCGTCGAAATGCGCCGCGAGTTCGGCGCTGTCCAGACGCGCGGCGACGATGCCGCCGGTCTGCGGGGAATGGGACACGGGCTACCTCCGGGTTGGCATGTGTTTTTCCCCCAGAGTGCCACGGTTCCAAATTTTATCAACTGATAAAAAACCGGCACTGCGAAAAAACCGCCTGTGACCTGAAAACGCGCGAAAAGGCACCGCAAACGGCGCCTCTTTCATCTTGTCGAAAATACGCACGGGGATTTTCAAGGGGGGCGTGCCCCCCTTGAAGCGGGGAGTTTGGGGGGCGGCAGCCCCCCAAGACCTAGAGCCGCCCCAGTCGGTCGGTCAGCAGGGCAAAGAACCCCTCGGCGTCCATGTCGCCCATGAACAGCGCATTCGGCGCGCGCCCGCTGACCCGCCACCAGTCGGCCACGGTCATTCCCAGTGTCAGGGCGCTGCCGGTCTCGATCTCGACGTTGATCTCGCGGCCCGTGAACAGTTCGGGTTTCAGCAGATAGGCGATGGTGCAGGGGTCGTGCAGGGGCGCACCTTCGCTGCCGTATTTCTCCATGTCGAAGCGTTCGAAGAAATCGGTCCAGCTGGCCACCACCTGACCCACCGGGCCCAGGGCGCGCAGCGCCTCGATCCTGGGGCGGGTCGTCAGGGCCTTGTGCGTTACGTCCAGCGGCATGACCACCAGCGGGCAACCCGCGCGGAACACGATCTCGGCGGCCTCGGGGTCCACATGGATGTTGAACTCGGCGGCGGGGGTGATGTTGCCGACTTCGAAATAGGCGCCGCCCATCAGGACGATTTCGGCGATGCGTCCGACGATGTCGGGCGCCTTGCGCATCGCCATGGCGATGTTGGTCAGCGGGCCGATCGGCACCAGCGTGACGCTTCCCGCGGGTTCCGCGCGCAGCGTGTCGATCAGGAAATCGACCGCATGGGCGCTCTGCAGCGGCATGGTGGGTGCCGGCAGGGCAACCCCGTCCAGACCGGTCTTGCCGTGCACATGTTCGGCCGTGATCAGCCGGCGCATCAGGGGCCGGTCGCACCCGGCAAAGACCCGCATGTCCGCCCGCCCGGCCAGTTCGCAGACCTTGCGCGCGTTCACCTCGGTCAGCGCCAGCGGCACGTTGCCGGCCACGCAGGTGATGCCCAGCACCTCCAGTTCGGACGACGCCAGCGCCAGCAGGATCGCCACGGCGTCGTCCTGGCCCGGGTCGGTGTCGATGATGATCTTGCGCGGCATGGGTGGGGGCTCCGGTCCGAAAGACCGCGACGCTAGTGGTTTCCCGCGATCTTGTCGAGGCGCGCGCAATCGCCGCCACGCGCCGCAAAATGGCCGGGTTTCGCTGGCAGGGTGCGGGGGAAACAGGCTAAGGACAGCCCGAGTGACCTATCAGCGCGCAACTGGCATGACCCATCCGACCGAGCCCCCCAGCTTCATCCCCGACGCGGGCAACACGCGCGCCTTCCGCGATGCGCTGGGCGCCTTCGCAACCGGGGTCACCGTGATCACGGCGCCCGGTGCGCAGGGCGCGGTGGGGATCACGGCCAACAGCTTTGCCTCACTCTCGCTTGAGCCGCCACTGGTGCTGTGGTCGCCGGCGCGGGGGTCCCGGCGGTTCGACACGTTCGTGCAGGCATCGCATTTCGCCATTCATGTGCTGGGCGCGGCGCAGCGCGACCTGGCGGCACATTTCGCCCGTCACGCCCAGGCGTTCGACCTGCCCGGTATCGACACCAACGCGCAGGGCGTGCCGGTTCTGCCCGGTTGCCTGGCGGTTTTCGAATGCGCGCGCGAGGCTGTCCATGCCGGCGGCGATCACGCGATCGTCGTCGGGCGCGTTCTGGCCGCGCGTCACCGCAAGGGGGCGCCACTGGTCTTCCACGGTGGCCATTTCGGCGGCTTCGGCGATTGATCGGGTTGCCGGCTGACGAGGGCGCGTTTACCCTCGGCTGCCACTGGCCCGCCACCGAATGACCCCAGCAGACAACGGGAACAGAGGCAGTGAAAGACATCCGAACCACCCCCGCGGGGACCCGTCCGGGCAAACCGGGGCTCGAATCGCGCCCGTGGATCGCCGACGGCGATGCGACGCCCTATCTGTTCATCGACCCCCGGCAGGGCCCGTCCGGGGTCGCGCAGGCCTTTGTCGGCCATCGCCGCCGGGTGCCCGGGGATGCGCGCCCGCGCGGCGCCTGGGGCGAATGGTCCTGGGACGGCGAGACGCTGCAGGCGCAGGTCGATCCGCTGGGGTTCTTCCAGCTCTTTGTCTACATCAAGGGCGATCAGGTCGGGGTCTCTCCCTCGATCCTGCAACTGCTGGCGGCCGGGGCCGACCCGGCGCCGGACCCGGTGGCGCTGGCCGTGTTTCACCGCTTTGGCAATCTCGTCGGCAACGATACGCCGTTCCGCCACATTCAGGTCCTGCCGCCGGGCGGAACCCTGACCTGGCGCGCGGGTCAGGCCACGATCCAGGACAATACGCCCCGGCCCCGCACCCTGGACATCAGCCGCGAGGCTGCGATCGAGGGCTTCATCGAATTGCCCCGGGCCGCGATCCGGCGGTTTCTGGACAGTTGGGAGGGGCCGATCGCGCTGCCGCTCTCGGGCGGGCGGGACTCGCGGCATATCCTGCTGGAAATGGCGCACCAGAAGCGCCTGCCGGATACCGCGCTGACCTTTCACCATGGCGGCCGCGTCCTCAACGCCGAGGTCCAGGCCGCGCGCGCCGTCGCCCAGCGTGCGGGCGTCACGCATCGGGTGATGGGCGCCCCCCGGTTCCGGCTGCGCGACAGTCTGCGCGGCCTGCTGCTGACGCAGCTTTGCGCCGACGAGCACGCGCAGATGATGCCGACGCATGATTTTCTGACCGGCAGCGCCTATGCGGCGATCGACGGGATCGGTGGCGATATCCTGACCAACCCCGACGACGATGCCGCCGGGTTCATGGAACGCGCCCGGCGCGACGATTTCGAGGGGATCGCCCGTGCCCTGATGGAGGGGCACGCCCGGGTCAACAACCTGCCCGGTCATGCGGGCTGCGCGGGGCCGCTCTATTCGCCGGACCTCGACGCGGCCGCGACCGAGCGCATGGCGCGCGAGATCCGCGCCTATGCCGATTGGCCCGACCCCTACCAGGCCTTCTGGTTCTGGCACCGGACCCGGCGCGAGATCGCCTATACCGGCACCGTGGTCCTGGGGGGGGCCGCGATGGTGGACAGCCCGTATCTGGACCCCGACTTTGTCGCCCTGGGCCTGTCCCTGCCGTGGTCCGTCACCTGTGACCAGGACCTGCACGACCAGGCCATCCACCGCGCCTTTCCCGCCTTTGGCGACATCCCCTTTGCCGAGGGCTTCCGCAGCCAGCCGTTGCCGCGCATGCGGGCGCACCGGCTGGCGAACATCCTGGACACGCTGCGTGTTGCCGCGCTGGCGGGGCCCGGAACCGCGCTTCAGGGCATTCGTGCGGCAACCGCGCCGTCACCTTTGCGGCGCGGGCCCTCCGACATCTACAGGTTGCATCACGACTTCGTTCAGGGCATGTCGGTCCCGGAAGCCCGGCGGCTGATGGCTCTCGAGGCCCGGTTGCGCCGCGCCGCACCCACAGGAGAGAAGGTCGTGACCGATGTCTATCCAGGGTCTTGACGCCATCGGCAATCGCCTGCGCTTCTATGCGCGCCGCCGCCGGGCCGAGCGTCTGAGGGCCAGCGCCCTGCGCCAGCCGTTTTCCGGGCGCGGACGCAAGATCCTGCTGGTCACGCAGCCCGAACGCATCCCGCAAAGCCAGATCTTTCCGTTTCATCACTACGCCGACGATCTGCGCCGACTCTACGGCGCCGAGGTCCGCGAGGCCGATCTTTATGCCATCCAGCGCGGCGAGGCGCCGGTGGCGCGCGGCGCGGATGTCGTGGGGTTCCAGACGCCCTTTGACATCTCCGACGCCGATCTTCACCGGTTGCTGAACCGGCTGGCCGACTGGAACCCCGGCGCGCGGATGGTCTGCTTCGACTGGTTCGCGCCGACCGACCTGCGCAACGCGGCGCGGATGGATCCGCTGGTGGACCTCTATGTCAAGAAGAACATCCTGCGCGATCGCGCCGCCTATGGTCGGCCGACGCGGGGCGATACCAATCTGACCGATCACTACAATCGCCGCTTTGGCCTGGACGCGCCCGAGCAGCGGTTCGACATGCCGCCGGGGTTCATGGACAAGCTGGTGCTGGGCGCCTCGTTCGCCACCGCGCCCAACATCCTGCCCGGCCTGCTGGGGCATCGGCCGCAGGGCCCGCGGCCGCTGGATCTGCACGCACGGTTCGCGGTCAGGGGCACGCCCTGGTATCAGGCCATGCGGACCGAGGCCGAGGACGCCCTGGCGCCGCTGTCCGATCTTGCGGTGCCCAGGGGCGAGGGGTTGCCCCTGCCGCGCTTCATGGCCGAGATGACGCGCTCGAAACTGGCCTTTTCCCCGTTCGGCTATGGCGAAGTCTGCTGGCGCGACTACGAATCGGCGCTGGCGGGCACCGTGCTGGTGAAACCGGACATGAGCCATGTCGAAACCATGCCCGACATCTTCATCCCCTGGGAAACCTATGCGCCGGTGGCCTGGGACCTGTCCGATTTCGACGCTGTCGTGCGGCGGCTTCTTGCGGATGCCCCCCTGCGCGAGAGACTGGCCCGCCAGGCCTTCGACGCGCTGCATGGCTGGCTGACCTCGGACGCCTTCGCGCGGAGCATGGCGCGGGTTCTCGGCTGACGCCCCCGCAACGGCCGCCCGCACCGCACGGGTTCATGCCGGACCGCGCCTCCGGCGCCGCCGCTTCGCACTGCGCGCAGACGACGCGCCCGGCCGCGTCATCGTCGCCAGATGGCCCCGCCAATACGCCGCAACGGTCGCATGATTTCGCCGCGCGCGATCGCTGTCTGCTGAGCAAACCGCACAGATCGACCGCTCAAACATGAGGAGTTGACTGTGAGAAGATCTGGTCTCTTTCCAGACTTCCCAATGGAATAGAGGGCATATGGCGGAGAGAACGCGACTGCCGTCGAACCTTCTCTGGGACACTAACATGATTGCAGCAAAAAAGCGGTGAAAACGAGTACGACAAGAACCCATAAACGCAGAGAATGCTAATTCAGAGAAAGCTGCAAACAAACGTGAAGAAAAAACTAGGCGCGACGCAAGCCAACACCGATAACCACAAACGAACTCTGATTAGGGGGGTGGCATGAAGAAGAAGCTAACAGCAAATCCAGCAGCGATTCCAACCAAACCTAAAATATACAGTGATGTTGCAAGAATAACAAAGAAGCGGTCAAGACCCTTAAACAAATGGCCTCCCCGAACAAGATAGAGTTCAGAAACGGGCACTTCGCCGCGCGCAAAGCGAACTTTTGCTGCATCAACATGGTCAACGATGCTAACAATAACATGGTACTTTCGAAACAAAAGGTAGAGGGAAACAGCTGATGAACTAATGATCAGAAGAGCAGATAGCAAAACCACAATCCCACCCGCCAGGGAAACGTCAGAAAACGAAACGGCTGCCGACGCACCAATTGCAATCATTGGGCCCTGCTGGGCAGGGATCTGCAGAGAAAGATTATGGGCAGCGTGCGATTCCCGCCCCATTGACATGCGGGCATCATGACGTTGACGTATCCAATAATCAACGGCGCTAGGAGGAATAGAACTGGATCGGCTCTCTCTGTCAACTCCTTCAGGATGAGAGGTGTCCGTGAAACCACTTGAATGACCACTGACGCTCTGCTTCTCTTCCATGGCAACCGACCCAACTGAAGCTCCCACCACTTCTTTAGCAGGGAGGACAAGCAAAATCCATACTGAGACCGTACGATAGCCCAGCGTTCCTTCCCATGCCCTGAGGGGCGCCAATTCACATAGTGCTTAGCGGCAACAGGCCTGAACAAAACAACAAAGACATAGCGTGGGCATAACAGAAGGGACCTCATATGGGCTCGACTGCCGATGTCAGTCACAGCCGAAAAGCAACGCCTTCACACGGCGATCTAGGAAGTTCGAACCTAAGACTTCCCCGACCAGCCCTCTCAAGCTTAACCCATTCATTCCCTACTGGGAGGATAACCAACCCGATCCGACCAAATCATCCACCGGACTGGCCAGGACAGAGGACTTGTAGGCAGGGTTCCGTCGTCATAGGGTGACATCGAAAAACGTTCAACGCATAAGCAAGTGCGCGAAGAGTGAACATCACGAACCTGAGAGGATTGAGACAGCGATGCACACTGCCGTGAACGAGTTCTTAGCCTTCCTGAATAACTCTCCATCGCCATATCATGCCATCGACTGGATGAGACAGCTTTTGAAGAAGAATGGGTTTACTCAGGCGAGCGAAGGCAGCTCTTGGGCAGACCTAAATCACCGTAAGTCTTATCTTTGTAGGGATGATAAGTCACTGATTGCATGGTTGCCTGGATCTTCGACGCCGTTGAACACAGGGTTCCGAGTAATTGGAGCGCATGCAGACAGCCCAGCATTGAAACCAAGAAGCAATAGAATATCGATTAAATCCAAGGTTCCCGTTCTAGAAGTTGGTGTCTACGGGTCACCCCTCCTGCACACATGGCTTGACCGAGAGTTTGGTCTTGCGGGTCAAATCTATACCCGTGCGATGCCTGGTGGCTCATTATTTGTTAGTAGATCGATCAATCTGCGAACAGCTTCGCTAGCAATTCATCTGGACAGGGACTCAAGAAGCGATGGCCTAAAGCTTAGCCCGCAGGAGCACATCAATTGCATAGTTTCCGATAGCTCATATCATGAAGGAAACGATCTAATCGACCTGGTAGCGAATGAGATTGGTGTCGACAGGAGCGAGGTACTAGCACTGGATCTTTCGCTTTTTGATCGGCATCCAGCGCAGCACCTCAGCGGTAGCCCTGGGTTCTTAAGCGGGGGTAGGCTTGATAACTTGTTGTCGTGCTTCTGCGCAGTTTCAGCAATGCTAGCTCTTCAGGCTGTACCCGCCTCCACGATTGTTATCGCGATTTTTGATGCAGAGGAAATCGGTAGCCGTACTTGGAGTGGCGCGCAATCATCACTCTTGAGCAGTACCTTAGAGAGGATAACGCACCTAAATGAAAGCGCGGAGCAAACCAACGTTGATGCGTTTCGGCGTGCAATCGCCTTGTCTACCCTGATATCAGTCGATGCAGCGCATGCCAATCATCCGTTCCACCCTGAACGTCTGTCGCCACAAAGTGCGCCCAATCTTAACGATGGAGTAGCCATCAAGAAAAGTGACCGCGGGCACTACGCCGTTTCTGCGCGACTAGAGGCGGCTATAGTCAGAGTTTGTCGCGAGCAAAACATCCCACTACAGGACTTTCGGTACCGAGAGGACCTTGGTGGGGGCTCTTCGATCGGTCCGATCATTTCGTCGCAGCTAGGCATAGAGACGATTGACGCCGGTGTGGGTTTGCTTGGGATGCATTCGGCAAGAGAGTTGATGGGAAGTGACGACGTGCAGAATTGTATCAACTTCATAAAAGCTGCTTTTACGATCTAGGAGCGCTTTGAATTGAAGCCGCTACTCGTCTTTTCATCTTTTCGTACCGGGTCAACATGGCTTTGGACCCGCTTCCGCGATCTCGAGGACGTATGCGCCTATAAGGAAGTGTTTCATGAACGATTGAGTATCACAGATCGTGAGGACATACTCCGCTTTAGCTCAGCATCATGGCCATCAAGGCATGCTTCGCAGGTCCACTATTTTGAGGAGTATCTTTCGACCCTAAATAGTCAAGGCGGCATATCCCGTTTTGACCCACGCATGTCATTTGAATGGATGATGCCAGAGCCCGATGCGGAGCATCGAGTTCGGAACGAAGAGGGAGCCTATCTAGAGCTTCTGTGCACCGCTGCGATTGAGAAAGGTCGGAAGCCAATCCTGACGTTCAATCGTGCGACTGCAAGAGTGCAAGGCATAAGGTCGAAACTGGGTGGAAGTACGGTGCTATTGACCCGTTGTCTTGCTGCCCAATGGGCGTCCTATCTCAGCTTGAGACAAGCTGGCGTCGACTACTTTCTGCGAACTGCTTTTAGAAGCATTCAGCAAGTTCTGTTGAACGCTGTTTGGCGCAATAA
This sequence comes from Rhodobacter sp., assembly GCA_020637555.1. Classification (GTDB taxonomy): domain Bacteria; phylum Pseudomonadota; class Alphaproteobacteria; order Rhodobacterales; family Rhodobacteraceae; genus Pararhodobacter. The sequence goes on from JACKKF010000005.1 coordinate 385,205, forward strand.
CATGAAGATCTTTTTACCCCCCAACTGCGATACGTCTGAGCAGGGACTTAAAGAACTGACGATGGAGGAAGCTTGGATTGCCTTTGTTGGGATGAACTTGATTCACTTCGCAATTGCGGCTCCTTTCATCGACCTAAGAATTGATATTGGAAGACTTTCGACTGATTGTGACTATGCTCGACAAACGCAGCGCAAGCTTAACGAGATGCTAGGGAAGGAAGTAGATCTATCTGGCGCTAGAATGTCGCTTTCATTTAAGCGCGAAATCCATGACTTGGTGCTAAGAACATCGCTATCCCTCGCTCAAAAGCTTGAAATATTCATTGAGTCGAATAAGCTCGACGTCTCAACTCAACTTTTTCTCCTCGAATTAGTAACGGATATCAACATACTCTGCATTGCCCCTCGTAGTGACGAAGAAGGGCCGGACAGAACGGTGAACCTTGCGGAACGCGGGCTTATTGCCTGGAAGAAGAGGGTTCAATCTCGGAGCAAGGATTCAATGGATTTGGAAGCTAAACTCGATTCACTCGAGAGTTCACTTTTTCCAACCGCGTTTAGCTTCTGGACAAAACCTACCCAAGAATCCCCTGCGAACGATTGAATCAGCCAATCGACTTTGCAATTTCGACCAAAATCTTGCGGGCGGCAAAAAGATCTACCTTATCGACCATTTCAGTAACCGTATGAATGTAGCGCGTTCCAACTACCACTGAAGCTGTTTTGGCTCCTCCCGCTGACTGTTGCGCGGCAGAGCCATCTTGACCGCCCGCTGGAAGCATGGTGCGCTGAAATGGTATCGAATTATCCTTTGCGATGCTTTCAATAAGACGAGCGAATGATCTATCAGCGATCATCGAGTTATCTTTCAGATGCAAACCAAAACCGTCTCCTTGCGTCGTGATGTAGTCTTTAGGCGTAACTCCAGGCAAGTCGCAAGACAGAGTGGTATCGACGCCAATAGCATAATGTGGGCGGACCAAGAATGCAGCTGTCTTTGCACCCCGAACTCCCACTTCTTCTTGTACTGTAAACGCCACGCTAAGCTCGCAGGCATGCCCCTCAGCGTCGTTTGCAAGAAGCCTCAGCACTTCAAGCCCAAGCCAGCATGCTACACGGTTGTCCAGAGCCTTTGAAATGCATTTATCTTCAAGTTCAATGAAAGGCTCATCCATTACAACATAATCACCGATCGAAATTACTTCCTTTGCCTTCGGCCCCATACCAACGTCGACAAAGAAGTCACCGATTTCCGGTACCTTCTCGCGATCCTTCAAGCTGGATGTGTGCAAGGGCTTCCCGATTGGGTTCATTACGCCCTTGAAGTCACCGTTTTCTGTGCAGACCAATACCCTTCGCCCAAAGAGAGTCCGTGGGTCAAATCCACCGGTTGGCTGAACGAAAATAAAGCCTTGTTGATCTACATGACTTACCATGAAGCCGATTTCATCCATGTGACACAGGAGCAAGACGCGGGTTACTTCACTCGCGGCCGTCCTTGAATGCCTGGTAAGGATCAGATTGCCAAATGGATCCATAACCTTCGAATCGAAAAAGCCAGTCGCGCGTGCTTCGATGAGTGATCTAACTCGATCCTCAGCACCTGGAACACCAGGGGTCATGCAAAGGTCACGTAGGAGTTCCAACTCAGCGTCCATTCTTGAACCTCTGTTCGTAACGGGAGACCGAACCCTACCCGTTCATCTGCTACCGGTGCTTATAGTCGTACCCTGTTGACTGCTACTTCACAACCCACTGGGGAAGACCCTTGCGAAAAGCTCTGGTTGTTTCGTCGGCTTCCTGGCGCACTCGTGCTTGCAGCACTCACGCTGGTCCTTCGGCTGCACCAGAGAACTACCTGGGCCGTGTAGCGAGGAGTGTTGAGTGAACCAGGTGACTCGCACACGGGGCTCGAACAGGCATATACACTGACACTGAACTAGTGGTAACGTCAGATTGGGCTGGTTTGAGCTTCTTTGCCGTGGAGCATGCTCTTCGGGTCCGTTAGCGCGATGTGTAGATTCGGTGAAGAATGGAAAACAGACTACGAACGCTTGTGACGGGCCTTCTCCTCGTGCTGGGGGTTAGCATGATTGTTGTGGGCCTATTGGGGAAATCACCTGCACTAAACCTTGGGGTGCCGGCCGAATTGATCTCTGTTGCGGGAGCAACTCTGTTCGGCGCTTCATTAATGAGCTTTATAGAGAACTTTATTGGTACTGACGTCAGCGATATAAGAAAGTACCTCTTCAAGAGAGAAAAGTTTGAATCCGCGCCAGACTACCTAGATATGATTGTAGGTACTTGGCATGTTTACTACCTGACCAAAAAGGGCGGGAAAGTCATCTGGCGATCTGCAATTTATAAGTTGGAGAAGAATCCACATGTAAACTCAGTGCACGGTCGCTCATACATCGTTGCTGATGGGAAAAGTCGCAGTTATGCGATTGAAGCAGGGATTCGTGGAAACTCACTGATTGCGGTCCATAAAGCCGAAACTGGTCAGGAGGATGACTCAATTGAAGTATTTCCAAGCATCAATAGGACTTATCGCGACGTTCACTTTGGCATTCAAGTCCTTGAAACATGGGATGGAGATCTAGCTGTATCCTATTCACTTCTTTCTCGAGAAGAGATCCCGAACTCTTCTGATCCCGAGAATCTAAATATGTTGCTTGAGGATGCAATGCGGTCGATGAAGATTGGCGAGCTTGCACAAGAGTTGAAGTCCAGCAGGTTGCAGGCATAGTCGCGTCCCGAATAATGCCATGTCTCAATCAAGGTCTTTCGGCTAGCCTTGGAAATCGGCAGATGAGGTCAAACCACTTGTGGAGCTCAACATTACGTTTCTTTAGGTAACTTGGGAGAAGCAGGAGCAACAGTTGGGGGAAACGAATGGAAGTATGGCGCTTCTACGGCGAAGATGGCGAGTTTCTTGATGAAGACCGAACACCAGAGGAAAACGCGGGTCCTCACCTTATCGTTGTAGACGGGTTCTATCAGGATCCGTACCTTGTCCGCCAAGCAGCCTTAGCAGCGGAGTTTCGCCAGTATTCACCGCCATTGCCAGAGTTGGTGCCAAATATCGCGGATGTTCCAGAACATGTGTTTGCCTGTAAGGGCAAGTGGCTGAGCACCGTGCTGACGACGTTTCGCGGCGTCGCAGTTCGGGAACCCTACATTGGGTTTAGACACCTGAATGATGATCTCAGAGTTCAGTTTGAGCAATTGATTGAGCACCGCATAGACTTGGCTGGTTGGCAATCCGGAGGCGACAACTGGAACGGTGCGTTTCATTTACGCGACGCTGAACATGATTTGGGAACCGTCCACCACCACTGGCGAAAGGGTGACACCTACCCGCGCGGATGGAGTGGAGTGGTTTACTTAAGCCCCGATGCTCCCGCTTCTTCAGGAACGTCAATTTGGCGGAATAACAGAACGCAAAAACTTGTCGCTAAGATGGGCAATCTATACGAGTACGACGAGAAATCATTTGAGTGCGCGCTAATCGTACTCAATCGCTTCAATAGGTTGGTGCTTTTTAGAGAGAACGTGCTGCACAAGGCAGAAAAAGGCTTCGGTGCTCTTGACGGAAGACGGTTGACTCAGACATTTTTCTTTCCGATCGACTTGCAGGCTTCAACATAAAATGCGGCTCAACGAACATAGTTTGCGTTCGACGTTCTTTGCACTGAGACGTTTGCCAGTTTAACTCAAGTAGAAGCCGCACCCAAGTTAAGTCACAAGACAATGCAGCGTAGGTTCAGGAATGCAGAATATCGAAGAAGCGCTTAGCAGGTTATTGATCCAAGAGAGCGAGATAGAGGGGTTCGCTCATAGCTTACCACCTGCGGTGTTCTACCCCGATGATACGGGATTTTCGAACTTTTATGGAAATCGCCAGACAGACGGCGGCCGCTCAGTGCTTTATGCTGATCTTTTGCGAGGAACGCTAAGGCGGTTTAGTGTTCTCAATGGACTCGGATGTGGGGACAGTGCGGTTGAGCATGCTCTCATTGGTGAGTTTGGTGAGAGCGACTGTTGGTACAACGCGCTTGATACCTCTGAGGCGATGCTAAGGGCTACGGAGCAACGTTTCAATGGAAGTTCGGTTAGGCTTAACTTGATTAAGGGCGACTTTTCGAGCCCAAGTTTGTTTCATCAATTGAGAGTGGATAGTAGGCCAAAGACTAGCGATCATATCGTTTCGGCTGTTCTTGGTCGAACGTTTGGAAACTTTCCTCTTTCTGTGATGAGGAGGTCCGTGTTTTCACTCGCTCCAATTGGTGATATCTTGCTGGACTACTATGCAGGTAATTCCGAAGAAGATGAGAATTCGTTCATCAGTCGAATGAAAGAGGTATTGATTTCCAGTAGGGGGTTCTTTCTTCATCCGCTCGTTCGTTTTGGTTGCCGCC
>JACKKF010000006.1 GCA_020637555.1 Rhodobacter sp.
CCGAGGCCGTGGCGAAATACGCCGAGGTCGCCGCCATCCTTGCCCCGCGCTGCGATCTGATCGCCGGGGAAACCGTTGCGTCGGTCGCCCATGCCCGCGCGGTGATCGCAGGTGTGCATCAGGGCGCGCCCGGCAAGACCCTGTGGCTGTCCGTGACCGTGGACGACCGCGACGGCACGCAGCTGCGCTCGGGCGAACCGCTGGCCGCCCTTGAGCCGCTGGTGGCGCAGGTGGATGCCGTCCTGGCCAATTGTTCCGCCCCCGAGGCCATGGACCAGGCCATGCCGGTGCTGGCGGGCTTTGGCAGGCCCTTTGGCGCCTATGCCAACGGGTTCCGGCAGATCACCTCGGATTTCCTCAAGGACAACCCGACCGTGGACATGCTGTCGAACCGGCCCGAGATGACACCGGACCGCTACGCCGATTTCGCCATGGGCTGGATCGCCCGGGGCGCCACCCTGGTGGGCGGCTGCTGCGAGACCGGGCCCGACCATATTGCCGCCATCGCCCACCGCCTGCGCGCGGCCGGCTATCCCATCGCCTGAGGTATCGTCCATGACCCTGCCCACCCATGCCCGCGTTGTGATCATCGGCGGCGGCATTTCCGGTTGTTCGGTCGCCTACCACCTGGCCCGGGCGGGCTGGACCGACATCGTTCTGCTGGAACGCAAGCAACTGACCTGTGGCACCACCTGGCACGCGGCCGGGCTGATCGGCCAGTTGCGCGGATCGCTCAACATGACGCGGCTCGCAAAATATTCCGCCGATCTCTATGTCCGGCTCGAGGCCGAGACCGGCATCGCCACCGGGATGCGGCAGAACGGGTCGATCAGCGTCGCCCTGACCGAGGCCCGCAAGGAGGAGCTCTATCGCCAGGCCGCGCTGGCCCGGGCCTTTGACGTCGCGGTTCACGAAATCAGCCCGGCCGAGGTCAAGGCCATGTATCCCCATCTGAACGTGGGCGATGTGGTGGGCGCGGTGCATCTGCCGCTCGATGGTCAGTGCGACCCGGCGAATATCGCGATGGCCCTGGCCAGGGGCGCGCGGATGATGGGGGCGCAGCTTCACGAGGGCGTCAAGGTCACGCGCGTTCTCGATGACGGCAAGCGCGTCACGGGCGTGCAGGTGGACACCGGCGCGGTGATCGCCTGCGAGCATGTCGTGAACTGCGGTGGCATGTGGGGCCGCGATCTGGCCGCTCAATCGGGGGTCACGCTGCCCCTGCACGCGGCGGAACATTTCTACCTGCTGACCGAACCGGTCGAAGGGCTGGGCCGCCTGCCGGTGCTGCGGGTGCCCGACGAATGCGCCTATTACAAGGAAGACGCGGGCAAGATGATGCTGGGCGCGTTCGAGCCAAAGGCGAAACCCTGGGGCATGGCCGGCATCCCCGAGGATTTCTGCTTTGACAGCCTGCCCGAGGATTTCGACCATTTCGAGCCGATCCTGGCGGCGGCGATGAACCGGATGCCGCTGTTTCAGACGGCCGGGATCCACACGTTCTTCAACGGGCCGGAAAGCTTCACCCCGGATGATCGCTATTATCTGGGCCCGGCGCCGGAACTGGGGAATTACTGGATCGCGGCGGGCTACAATTCGGTCGGGATCGTGTCGTCCGGCGGTGCGGGCATGGCACTGAGCCACTGGATGACCGAGGGTGACCCCCCCTTTGATCTGTGGGAGGTGGATATCCGCCGCGCCCAGCCCTTCCAGCGCAATCGTCGCTACCTGAAAGAGCGCGTGACCGAAACGCTGGGGCTGCTCTACGCCGATCATTATCCTTATCGGCAGGTCGAAACCGCGCGGGGCGTGCGCCGGTCGCCACTGCATGAGCATCTGAAGGCGCGGGGGGCCGTGTTTGGCGAGGTCGCGGGATGGGAACGCGCGAACTGGTTCGCCAACCCGGGGCAGGAGCGTGCGTATCGCTATGGCTGGGGGCCGCAGAACTGGTTTGACAACCAGAGGGCCGAGCATACCGCCGTGCGGCAGGGCGTGGGGCTTTTCGACATGACCTCGTTCGGAAAGATCCGGGTCGAGGGGCCGGGGGCCTGCGCCTTTCTGCAACGGGTCTGCGCGAATGATGTGGACGTCGAGGCCGGGCGGATCGTCTATACGCAGATGCTGAACGCGCGCGGCGGGATCGAAAGCGATCTGACGGTCACGCGGCTGGGCGAGACGGTGTTCCTGCTGGTGGTGCCCGGTGCGACCGTGCGGCGCGATCTGGCCTGGCTGCGCAAGCATCTGGGCGATGACTTTGCGGTCATCACCGATGTCACGGCGGGCGAGGCCGTCCTGTGCCTGATGGGGCCCGGGGCGCGTGACGCGCTGGCCCGCGTCAGCCCCGACGCGCTGGACAACGCCGCCTTTCCCTATGGCACGGCGAAAGAGATCGAGGTCGGGATGGGACTGATCCGCGCCCACAGGGTCAGCTATGTGGGCGAACTGGGCTGGGAACTTTACGCCAGCACCGATCAGGCCGCGCATGTGTTCGAAAGCCTGATCGAGGCCGCTCCCGAGATCGCGCTCTGCGGGCTGCACACGCTGGATTCGTGCCGGATCGAGAAGGGGTTCCGCCACTGGGGCCATGACATCACCGACGAGGATCATGTGCTGGAGGCTGGTCTGGGCTTTGCGGTGAAGACCGCCAAGGGCGATTTCATCGGCCGGGACGCGGTGCTGCGCAAGCGTGAGGCGGGGCTGCGGCGGCGGATGGTGCAGTTCCTGCTGACCGATCCGGCCGCCATGGCCTATCACAATGAACCGATCTGGCGCGACGGGCGGATCGTGGGAACCGTGACCAGCGGCAATTACGGGCATCATCTGGGGGGATCGGTGGCCATGGGCTATGTGCCCTGCGCCCCGGACGAGGATGTGCTGGCCGGGGTTTACGAGATCGACGTGGCGGGGCGGCGGGTGCCGGCAAGGGCGTCCCTGGCGCCGCTCTACGACCCAAAGGCCGCGCGCGTGCGGATGTGACGGGCGCCGGGGGGCTGCTCGCCCCCCGGACCCCCTCGCCCAAGGGGGTTTTCCACCCCCTTGGGAAACCCCCGAGGATATTTCGGGCACAAAGATGAAGGAGATGCGGGATGTCGGATGATCTGTGTGCGCCCGCAAGGGCGCGGCGGTCCGGGGGGCGGGCGGCGCGGGTCGCCGTGCGTGCGGCGCCCCTGGAGGAGGGCAAGCGGCCGGTGCGGGCGGGATTGCCCGGCGGGCAGTATGCGCCGCTGAGCGAGGCCGCGGTGCAGCGCATTCATCAGGCGGCGCTCGAGGCGCTGGAGGTGATCGGGCTGGCCAATGCGCCGGCCTCGGGCGTGGAGGCGATGGTCGGCGCGGGGGCGATCCTCGGCGAGGACGGGCGGCTCAGGTATCCGCGCGCGCTGGTCGAGGACATGCTGGCCAAGGCCGCGCGCGGCATCACCCTGCATGGGCGCGACCCGCGGCATGACCTGCTGCTGGAGGGCACGCGGGTGCATTACGGCACCGCGGGTGCGGCGGTGCATGTCGTCGATCCCGAGACCAACGCCTACCGCGATTCCACCGCCCAGGACCTGCATGATGCGGCGCGGCTGGTGCAGCATCTGGACAATGTCCATTTCTTCCAGCGGATCTGTGTCTGCCGCGATGTCACCGACAATTTCGAGATGGACATCAACACGCTTTATGGCGCGTTGGCCGGGACCATGAAACATGTTGGCACCTCGTTCAGCGATCCGTCGCATGTTGCGGGGTGCATGGACCTGATCCACATGGTTGCGGGCGGCGAGGAGGCCTGGCGGGCGCGACCCTTTGTCAGCAACTCGAACTGTTTCGTCGTGCCGCCGATGAAATTCGCCGAGGAAAGCTGCATCACGATGGAGCATTGCATCCGCGCCGGCATGCCGGTGCTGCTGCTTTCGGCCGGGCAGGCCGGGGCAACCAGCCCCGCGCCCATCGCGGCCTCGATCGTGCAGGCGGTGGCGGAATGCCTGGCGGGCGTGGTCTATGTCAATGCGATCGCCCCCGGTCATCCGGCGATCTTCGGCACCTGGCCCTTTGTCAGCGACCTGCGCACCGGCGCCATGTCCGGCGGCAGCGCCGAGCAGGCGCTGCTGACCGCCGGGTGTGCCCAGATGCACCGCTTCTATGGTCTGCCCGGGGGCGCGGCGGCCGGGATCGCCGACAGCAAGGTGCCCGACATGCAAGCCGGGTGGGAGCAGGCGATTTCCAACACCCTCGCCGGGCTTGCGGGCCTGAACATGGTGTATGAAGCCGTGGGGATGCACGCCTCGCTTCTGGGGTTCAGCTTTGAAAGCCTGACGCTGGGCGACGATATCCTGGGCCAGGCCCTGCGCTGCGTGCGGGGCATCGACGTGACCGAGGACAGCCTGTCCATCGAGGTGATGAAAGAGGTCTGCCTGACCGGCCCCGGGCATTACCTGGGCGCGGACCAGACGCTGAAACTGATGCAGACTGAATATGTCTATCCGACGCTGGGCAACCGGATGAGCCCCAAGGAATGGGTCGAGGCCGCCAGGCCCGACCTGCTGACAGCCGCCCGGCGCCGCACCCGGGACATTCTGGACCGGGCGCCCTGCCAGGTCAGCCCCGACATCGACCGCGCGGTGCGCGATCGCTTTGCGATCCGGTTTCGCTGACAGACCGAGGGCGCGCGCCGCGACTGGCCGGCGCGCGCCGCCTTCAGCGCGCCCTCAGCGCGAGATCAGCACCGAGCATTGAGCGTGGCGCACGACGCGCGCGGCGGTCGAGCCGATGAAATAGTCGCTCAACCCCGGACGGTGCGAGGCGATCATGATCAGGTCGGCGTCGTTGTCCTCGGCGCATTGCAGGATCTGGCTGGCCGCGGCACCGGTGCGGATCTCGTTCACCAGATTGGCGCCTTCGGCCATGACGCCCAGCTCGACCTTGGCCTCGGCCTGGCGGCGATCGTTCAGGTCACGGGGCAATTCGGCGGCGATATAGCTGGGCACGTCTTCCAGAACGTGCAGCAGGCGGATGACACCCCCCGCATCGACCAGGGCCTGGGCCTTTTCGATCAGGGCCTTGCCCGCATCGCCATGGCTGAGGTCGACGGCAACGATGATATGTTTGTACATGCTGTTTCTCCATGTTCGCGTGTGGTTCGGGGTTACTGCGCGCGCGCGCGCCCCGCGTTGATCTGCGTCAATCCGGCGCAGCGCGGCGCATCAGACGTGCCACCAGCACGATCAGCACCCCCATCAGGGCAAAGACCACCACCAGTCCGGCGATGTTCATCGCGATCCGGGCGGCGCCGAAACGGCCGACATCCAGGAAGAAATAGGGATAGTCGCCCTCGAATCCGCCACGGATCAGCGCATAGACGCAATAGCCCAGCGGCCAGAGCAGCCAGTAGGGCAGTTGCCCCCATCGCAGCGCCTTGCCGCCCCAGATCATCCACCACAGCGCCGTGCCGACAGGCACCAGCGTGTGATAGCCCAGATCCGTCCACCAGTCCCAGCCGGGCAGCGGCGTGTCGGGTGCCAGCAGCGCGTGATAGACCGCGCCGACCATGAGGATCGACAGCAGGCAACCGGCCAGTACGCCGTCGCCGGGATGGCGGTCCAGCGCGATCAGGGCCATGACCACCCCGACCAGCGCATTGGTCAGGATCGTGAAGAACTTGACCAGGTGCCAGAGCCGCGCGGCCGCGTCCGGATAGGCGGGGTCCTGCGTCAGGATCGCATATTGCCCCAGCACCGAGGCCAGGGCGATCGCCGCAACCAGGGCTGCGGCCAGTCTTGCAAGTGACATGACACCTCTCAACGGTTCGGGGCGCCGAGGATAGCGCGTTTGCGGGAAAAAACACCCGTTCCCGACGCCTTTTGCCCCGACGGCAAGAAAAACCCGGCCTGTGGGCGCTAACGGCCACACGCCGCCATTGTCGTGCCCCATTCGCCCGCGTATCCCTGTCGCCAGCAGTCAAACAGAGGGGACCCGCCATGCGCGCCACCAGAACCGTTCAGAAGATCCTGGCCAATTACGAGGGCGAGACCCCCGGCGTGAAGGCCAACCTGGCCCGCATCCTGATGGAGGGCAAACTGGGCGGCACCGGCAAGATGATCATCCTGCCCGTCGACCAGGGGTTCGAACATGGCCCCGCGCGCAGCTTTGCGCCGAACCCGGGCGGGTATGACCCGCATTACCACTATCAACTGGCGATCGATGCCGGGCTGAACGCCTATGCCGCGCCGCTCGGTCCGCTCGAGGCCGGTGCCGATACTTTCGCCGGGCAGATCCCGACGATCCTCAAGGTCAACTCGGCCAACTCGCTGATGTCGGACACCGCGGGCAAGAACCAGGCCATCACCGCCTCGGTCGATGACGCGCTGCGCATCGGCGCCTCGGCCATCGGTTTCACGGTCTACCCGGGCTCGGATTGCGCGCTCGACATGTTCGAAGAGATCGTCGAAATGCGCAAGGAGGCCGCGGCCAAGGGGATCGCCACGGTGATCTGGTCCTATCCCCGCGGCGAGGGCATCTCCAAGGACGGCGAAACGGCGATCGACGTTGCGGCCTATGCCGCGCATATCGCGGCGCTGCTGGGCGCGCATATCATCAAGATCAAGCTGTCCACCGACCACATCATGCAGCCTGAGGCGAAGAAGGTCTACGACAAGGAACAGATCGACATTTCCACCCTGTCGGCGCGCGTGAAGCACTGCGTGCAATCGTCGTTCAACGGCCGCCGGCTGATCGTCTTCTCGGGCGGCGCGGCCAAGGGGACGGACGCGGTCTATGACGATGCGCGCGCGATTCGCGACGGCGGCGGCAATGGCTCGATCATCGGGCGCAACAGCTTCCAGCGGTCGCGCGAGGACGCGCTTGCCATGCTGGGCAAGCTTGTGGACATCTACAAGGGCAAGGCCTGACCGACCCCATCATCTTGTCCCAAATACGCACGGGGATTTTCAAGGGGGGCGTGCCCCCCTTGAAGCGGGGGTGCGGGGGCGGCAGCCCCCGCCGCCGCCTCACCATTGGCGCGACCAGCCGGATCGGCTAGTCTTGGCGCCATGACCATCGCTCTCGACTGGCACTTGTCCCGGGCCTTGCTGGAATGGCAGGCCGAACTCGGCGTGACGGACGCGATCCTCGCCGAGCCGGTGGATCGCTTCGCCGCGTTCAAAGCCCTGAAAGACCAGCGCGCCCGTCCCGATGCCGCAAGCCAGCCCGCACCGGGGGCCGTCCGGCGGGTCGCGACGCCTGCCGATCTGCCCCCCGGCGCTGGCCGCGGCGCTGGTCCAGGCGCTGGCCCCGACCTTGGCCGCGACTCTGGCCCCGACCCGGTTGCCGAAGCGGCCCGCGCCGCGCAATTGGCGGCCGGTCTCGATGACCTGGCGCAGGCCCTTGCCGATTTCGCGCATTGTCCGCTCAAACTGGGGGCGCGCTCCTGCGTCTTTGCCGATGGCGACCCGCGCGCGCGGGTGATGATCGTGGGCGAGGGGCCTGGCGCCGACGAGGATCGCCAGGGGCTGCCCTTCGTCGGGCGCGCGGGCCAGTTGCTGGACCGCATGTTTGCCGCCATCGGCCTGTCACGGCGCAGCCCCGATGCGGAAAGCGCGCTCTACATCACCAACACCGTGCCCTGGCGACCGCCCGGCAACCGCGAGCCTACGCCCGAGGAACTGGCCATGCTGAAGCCCTTCCTCATGCGCCACATCGAACTGGCCCGGCCCGATGTGCTGGTCGCCATGGGCAATGTTGCGTGCGACGCGCTGCTGGGCCGGCGCGGCATCCTGAAGCTGCGCGGCACCTGGGCCGAATCGCAGGGCTTGCCGGTGCTGCCGATGATGCATCCCGCCTATCTGCTCAGAAACCCCGAGGCCAAGCGCGAGGCCTGGGCGGATCTTCTGTCCCTCAAGGCGCGGCTGAAAGCGGGCGGATGACGGCCGCGCGATTTGCCGCATGGCCGCGTCCGGCAGGGGCGGCGATCTTCTGCGCGTTGTTCACACGGGGGCCGGCATGAGCCGCATCGACGAAACCAAACCCTTCATCCCGGTCGGGATCGCCGTGCTGACGGTCTCGGACACCCGGTCGCTGGCCGAGGACCGGTCTGGCGACGTGCTGGTTGCCCGCATCGCCGAGGCCGGGCACAGGCTGGCCGCGCGCATGATCCTGCCCGATGAGCGCAGGCAGATCGCCGACCAGCTCAGGGCCTGGACGCTGGACCCGGCGATTGACGTGATCCTCAGCACCGGCGGCACGGGGTTGACCGGCCGCGACGTCACGGTCGAGGCCCACCGCGATGTCTACGAAAAGGAAATCGAGGCGTTCGCCACCGTCTTCACCCTGGTGTCGATGCAGAAGATCGGCACCTCGGCGGTGCAGAGCCGGGCCACCGGGGGCGTTGCCAATGGCACCTATCTGTTTGCCCTGCCGGGCTCGCCGGGCGCGTGCAAGGATGCCTGGGACGAAATCCTGAAGTATCAGCTCGATTTTCGGCATCGACCGTGCAATTTCGTCGAAATCATGCCCCGTCTGGACGAACATCTGCGACGGAAATAGCACGCGCTGGCGTGCAAGACTTGCGCGGGCCTCTGTCTCTCGCCATCTCTATGCGACCGTCACGCGGAAAAAGGGCCGTCGATGCGTTTTCTGACCCGGAGTCTCGTTGCTCTGTTTCTTGGCGCCATGGCGCTGGGACTGTTGGCCGTCGCGGGCGGCATGGTGCGTTCGACACTCGAGGCACGCGCCGCGCGCCAGGATCCGCCACGGGTCGCGCGCGAGCGCGTGTTCGCCGCCCGCGTCGTGACCGTCGAGCCGGGGGCGGTGGCGCCGGTTCTGTCGGCGTTTGGCGAAGTGGTCTCGCGCAGGACGCTGGAATTGCGGGCAACCGCGGCGGGTCGCATCCTGACACTGGCCGACGGTTTCGAAGAGGGCGCGCCGGTTTCGGCCGGTCAGGTGCTGGTGCGCCTCGACCCTGCCGATGCCGAGGCCGCCCGCGATCTGGTGCGCGCCGATCTTGCCCGGGCCGAGGACGAGCTGGCGGATGCGCGCCGCGCGCTGGAGCTGTCGCACCTGGACCGGGCCGAGGCCGAATCGCAGGCCGATATCCGGCGCCGTGCGTTTGAACGCCAGCAGGGGCTGGCCGAGCGCGGTGTCGGCACGGCCGCGACGGTCGAGGATGCCGAACTGGCCTATGCCGCCGCGCGCGCCAGCGTGATCGCGCGCCGGCAGGCCGAGGCCGCCGCCCAGGCCCGCGTCGCCACCGCCGAGACGGCGCTGGACCGGCAGCGCATCACCCTGGACGAGGCGGAGCGCCGGGTTGCGGACACCACCGTGACCGCCAGTTTCGACGGCGTGCTGAGCGACACGAACGCCGTGGCCGGGGGGCAGGTCTCGATGAACGAGCGCCTGGCGTCAGTGATCGACCCCGACGCGCTGGAGGTGTCGTTCCGCCTGTCCACCGCCCAATACCTGCGGCTGCTGGACGCCCGGGGCGCGCTGGTTCCGGCCCGCGCCGAGATCGGACTCGAGATGGGCGGAGCCGAGATCACCTCGCCCGGCACGTTGACGCGCGTAGCGCCCTCGGTCGGGGCGGGGCAATCGGGGCGGCTGGTCTATGCCGCCATTGATGCGCCGCGCGGTTTCCGGCCCGGCGATTTCGTGACCGTGCGCATTACCGAACCCGTTCTGCCCGACGTGGCCATGGTTCCGGCGGCGGCGGTGGACAGCACCGGCGGCGTGCTGGTTCTGGGCGATGACGACCGGCTGGAAGCGGCCCGTGTCGAAGTCGTGCGCCGGCAAGGCGACACCGTGCTGATCCGCGCGCCCGCCCTGACGGGGCGCGACATCGTCGCCGCGCGCAATCCGCTGCTGGGCGTCGGCATCCGCGTGCGCCCGCAACGTGACCAGAGCGCGGCTGCAATTCCCGAGGCGCCCGAACTCGTTGTCCTGGACCCCGACCGACGTGCGGCGCTGATCGCCCGCGTGTCCGCCAACACGATGATGCCCGAAGGTGTGCGCAGCCGGATCCTGGCGCAGCTGGAACAGGAACAGGTGCCCGCCCGACTGATCGAACGGCTGGAACAGGGCGGTGGCCGCCCGCGGCAAGGGGGCTGAACCATGGCGGGCGAACGCAAGCTGGCTTCGCAGGCGCTGGGTCTTTTCCGCTATTTCACCCGCCACCGCACGGCGGCGAACCTGGTGCTGGTGCTGATGCTTGCGGCGGGACTGTTCGCGGTTCCCCGGATGCATGCCCAGTATTTCCCCGATGTGGTCATCGACACCGTGGTGGTCACGATCCCCTGGTCCGGGGCGGGGTCGTCCGATGTCGACTCGGCCATCGTGCAGGTGGTGGAACCCGCCTTGATGGGCGTCGAGGGGGTTTCATCCACGGAATCGCGGGCGTCCGAAGGGCGTGCCACGATCACGCTGGAGTTCGAGCCGGGCACCGACATCGACCGCGCGGCCAGCGATGTGCAGGACGCGCTGGACCTGATCACCACCTTGCCCGAGGATGCCGACGATCCGCGCGTGACCCGCTCGACCTGGCGCGACCGGGTGACGAATGTGGTGATCTCGGGGCCCGTGGGGGTGGATCAGCTGGCGCATTTCACGGATGAGTTCGTGGCGCGCCTGTTCACCGCCGGGATAACCCGCGCGACGATCCAGGGCATCGCCGCCCCCGAGGTCGCGGTCGAGGTTCCCTCGATGCGGCTCGTGCAATACGACATCACCCTGTCCGCCATCTCGCAGGCGATCAATGCGTCGATCTCGGCCGATCCGTCGGGCGACCTGGCAGGGGGCGCGCAACGGGTTCGCACCGGGGCGCAGCGGCGAACCCCGGCGGAAATCGGCGCCATCGTGCTGCGGTCCGATCCCGACGGACGAACGCTTACCGTTGGCGATGTGGCGACGGTGCATCTGCGCGACATAGACCGAGAGCGCGCCTATTTCGTCGGTGACAACCAGGCCATCGTCGTCCGCGTCGATCGCTCGCAGAACGGGGATGCGATCGGCATCCAGGACAGTGTCCAGCAGGTTGCCGACCAGATGATGCTGACCCTGCCGCAAGGTGTGCGTATCGACCTGACCAGCGCCCGCGCGGACCAGATATCGAACCGGTTGACGTTGTTGATGACGAACGGCGCGCAGGGGCTGGCGTTGGTGGTGATGCTGCTGTTCCTGTTCCTGAACGCCCGCACCGCGCTGTGGGTTGCGGCCGGCATTCCGGTGTCGATGCTGGCGGCGGTCGCGTTCATGTATGTCAGCGGCATGAGCCTGAACATGATCTCGCTTTTCGCGCTGATCATCACGCTTGGCATTGTCGTCGATGACGCCATCGTGGTGGGCGAACACGCCGACTGGCGGTATCGCACCCTGCGCGAGGGAGCGGCCGAGGCCGCCGAGAACGCCGCCACCCGCATGGGCATTCCGGTGTTGGCCGCATCGCTGACCACGATCATCGCCTTTGCCGGGCTGACGGTGATCGGCGGTCGGTTCGGCGACATGATCGCCGACATTCCCTGGACGGTGATCGCCGTGCTGATCGCCTCGTTGCTGGAGTGTTTCCTGATCCTGCCGAACCACATGTCCCATGCGCTGGCGGGCTCGGCGAACGAACACTGGTATGACTGGCCCTCGCGCATGGTCAACCGAGGGTTCGATGCGTTTCGTGACCGGGTGTTTCAGCCCTTCATGCGGCTGGTGATTCATGCGCGCTATGTCGTTCTGGCCGGTCTGGTGGTGTTGCTGGCCTGGACGGCGACATCGTTCCTGTCGGGCGCGATCACCTGGCGGTTCTTCTCGTCGCCCGAACAGGGCACGCTCAGCGCCAACTATGTCATGACACCCGAAGCCACGCGCGCCGACACCATGGCGATGATGCGCGAGCTGCAGCGGGCGGCGGACGCGGTTGCCGGGCGGATGCGCGATGAACACGGCACCTGGCCCATCGCCTCGATGGTGGCCGAGGTAGGCGGAAACGTCGGGCGTGGGCTGGCCTCGGCGGCGAACCGCGATTCGGACCAGTTGGGCAGCCTGACAATCGACCTGATCGACGCCGACCTCAGGCCCTATTCCTCGTTCGAATTCACCGCCATGCTGCAAGAGGAACTGCGCCAGAGCCCGCTGCTGGAGGAAATGAGCTTTCGCACCTTTGGTGCCGGCCCCGGCGGCGATTCGCTGTCTGTCGATCTGATCGGTCAGGATGCCGACGCGCTCAAGGAGGCGGCCGAGGCCCTGAAGACGATCCTCGGGCAGTTCCCGCAGGTGACTGGACTTGAGGATACGCTGGCCTATGACAAGGAAGAACTGGTTCTGCAACTGACCCCTCAGGGGCAGGCGCTGGGCTTTTCGACCGATGCGCTGGCCCGCGATCTGCGCCAGCGTCTCAGCGGGATCGAGGCGGCGGTCTTTCCCGATGGCGTGCGCTCGGCCTCGGTGCGGGTCTCGCTGCCGGAAGGCGAGCGTGCCGCCGATTTCCTGGAGAACACCCTGCTGCGCAGCGCGGGAGGGCGCTACCTGCCGCTGGGCGACATCGTGCATGTGGAAACCCGGCAGGGCTTCAGCTCGATCCTGCGTGAGAACGGCCTGCAACTGGTCACGGTTTCCGGTGTCCTGGACGAGGACGACGCCGAAGGTGCGCAAGCCGTGCTGGCCCGTCTGTCCGACGATATCCTGCCCCGCCTGGCCGAGGATCACGGAGTCACCTGGCGACTGTCCGGTCTGGCCGAGCAGGAGAACGATTTCCTGACCGACGCCGCGCTGGGGGCGATCGGTTGCCTGATCGCGATCTATCTGGTGCTGGCCTGGGTCTTTTCCGGCTGGCTCAGACCGCTGGTGGTGATGGCGGTGATTCCCTTCGGCATGATCGGCGTGGTCTATGGCCATATGCAGTGGGGCATTCCGCTGACCATGTTCTCGGTCGTGGGGATCATCGGCATGGCGGGGATCATCATCAACGATTCCATCGTGCTGGTTTCCACCGTCGACGAATATTCCGCCGAACGCGGCCTGCTGCCGTCGATCGTGGATGCGGCGGCGGACCGGCTCAGGCCGGTGCTGCTGACGACGGCGACCACGGTCATGGGGCTGGGGCCGCTGCTGTTCGAACGCTCGAATGACGCGCAGTTTCTCAGGCCGACAGTGGTGACGCTGTCCTATGGGTTGGGCTTCGGGATGGTGCTGGTGTTGTTGATCGTGCCGTCGCTGCTGGCGGCGGGGCACGATCTGTCGCGCATGCGCCGCTCGCTCATGCGGGCGTTCCGGTTGCCCGGTGCGCAGGTGGGCGCCGGGCTGCGGCTGCTGCCGTGGATCGGTGCGCTCTGGGTGGCGGCGGTGTTCGCGATGACGCTGGGCTGGACCCTGGTGACGGAAACGCCGGGACCGCTGACCGCCCTGATTCTGCCGGGCACGGCGGGCGGGATGATCGCCGCGCTGGGCGTCTTTGCGGTGTCGGTTTCGGCCGGGATTCTGGCGCTGTGGGTTGGCGGAATGGCCCTGATCGGCGTGAACCGGCGCAAGCCCGCAAAAGCCGGTTAACCGCCCAGGCAGCCCCGGGCGGACAGCATCCGCCCCTCGCTGAGCACGGTGAAGGCCAGGCTTGCGCGGTCGATACTGACCGGCGCGCGCGCCGGTGCGCGCACGCGGGCCTGCGCGACCAGATCGTCCCCCTCGCGCCAGGTGTGGCTGTCCGAGACCCAATACCCCGTTCCCGGCAGTTCCACGATGATGTGTTCCTCGCGTCCGGTGCGGGGCAGGGTGGCGCGCAGCGTCAGCTCGGCCCCGCGCGCCGTGGGTTCCAGGTGGCAGGTGGCGCGCGTCAGCCCGGCGCTGTCGCCGGGGCGCGCGGCGCTGTCCAGGGCGGCCTGGATGCTGGCATCGGCGCCACCGGCCCCGCGCAAGGCGCCGCTCACGGACAGATCGACCGGCACGCAGGTATCGCGGCACACGCCGATGGTCAGATCGCCCATCACCGCCATGGGGCGGTCGGGATTGCGGGGCGTGATCGCGATGGGCAACAGCAGCTCGTTCTCGTAGCCGAAGCTTTCCATGCCGTTCTGGTCAAAGACCTGGGGCCGTGGCCAGATCGGCTGGATCGCCGCCACGTTCTGCGACCGCGACCAGTCAAGGCGCGGCGCGATGCCGGCCTCGCCGGGAATGCGCCAATAGGTGTGCCATCCCGGCTGCAACTGGATGCGCAACGCCGCGATGCGGGTGCCGTCGCGCCGGGTCCAGCCCGGCAGGATCTCGGTGTTCAGAACCGGGCTGCCACGGCCGCTCTGGGCGGCCGACGGGGCGGCGGGAAGGGTCGCAGCGACGGCAAGCGCCAAGGCGTAGGAAAGGGCGTGATGCGGGATCATGGCCCTTCCTTAGCAGACGCGGACCGGCGGAAAAGTCACAAAACAGCGATGCATGGCCGGCCGCGACCTTGGCATTTGCCGACGGGCACGCCACATTGGGTCAAGGCCCGCCGAGGCATGACAGGATATGGCCCAGCAACTTGATCTGACCGGAACGCTCCTGATCTCGACCCCTGCGATGGGGGATCGGCGCTTTGCCCATAGCGTGATCTATCTGTGCGCCCACAGCGACGAGGGGGCGTTCGGCCTGGTGTTGAACCGACCCCTGAAACGGGTGGGCATGGGCGATGTGCTGGAGCAGGTCGGGATCGATTCGCTGGCGGCGCTGCAGGGCCGGCGCGTGCTGTCCGGCGGCCCGGTCGAGACGCAGCGCGGTTTCGTCCTGCATGACGGTGCGGTGGTCGCCGGCGACGCCAGCGGTCAGGTGCTGCCCGACGGGCTGGTGCTGAGTGCATCGACCGACGTGCTCAAGGCGATCGCGCGGGGCGAGGGGCCGCAACACTGGTTGCTGGCGCTGGGCTATGCCGGCTGGGGCCCGGGGCAACTGGAGGGCGAGATCGGCCAAAATGCCTGGCTGACCTGCAAGGCAGCGCGGGCGCTGATCTTCGATCCCGATCCGGGCGAGCATCAGTGGAACGACGCGCTGCGCTCGATGGGGATCGATCCGTTGAGCCTGTCGGCGGTGGCGGGGCGGGCCTGAACCGCGCGTTCGGCGTCAGTCGGACGCGGGCAGGGCCTCGGTCAGGTCGCGCAATTCGTTCAGCATGTCCAGCAGCGTCTGCATCCGTTCGGGCCCGAACGCCGCGTCGATTTCCTTGCGCGAGATTTCGGACTGGCCGACCAGCGTTTCGAACAGCGCCTGACCGGCGGGGGTCAGCGTGACCATGTGGCGCCGGGCGTCCTGGCAGGACACGCCCTGGATCAAGCCGCGTTCGCTCATCGCGCGCAGGATGCGGGTCAGCGACGGGGGCAGGATCACGCAGCGTTGGCACAGCGTTCCCGCGTCCAGCGGGTCGCCATCGGCCAGCGCCCGCAGCACGCGCCATTGCGGCAGCGACAGGTTGTGCGCATCGGCGTATTTCTTGAACCGCCGCATCGTCGATTCCCGGGCGCGCAGCAAGGCGACGGTCAGCGACCGTTCGTAATACTCCTTGCCCGAGGGGACGCCTTCGGGCAGCGAATGCTTCACGGGTTCAGCATCTGTTTTCATGCGGTAACAATCGCGCGCCGCGCGGCAAAATCAAGCAGTTTTTCACGGGTGAAGCGTTTTGTCGCGATGTCGCCCGCTGTGCATCCCGTTCCTGCGCGAATTTGACGCATCGTTTCGCATCAGGCACACTGGGGCCATTGCATTGCCTGATTTCGAAGACCCCTTTCAGAAAGGAAACGCCCATGTCTTGGCGTGATGTGACCGGCGCGGCAAAGACCGCGGTGATTCTTGCCCTGCTCAGCCTCTTTGTCAGCCTGCGTTCCACCAGCATGTCCAGCGTGAACGGTGTGCGAAGCTGTTCGTTCATGGACATCGGCGCGCTGGGGTTCGGTGCGGCGGCGGTTCTGGTGGGCGCGGTGGCGCTGGCCCGGCCGGGCACGGGCGAGGGGGCCGGGCTGAACCGTCTGGTCGGCGGCGCGGCGTTGCTGGTGGGCCTGTGGCGCGCGGCCTACGGGCTGGGGCTGGTCGGGGGGGCGTGCTGAGGCGCGCGGCCCGCCCAACGGAGCAAACGGAGGATTGCCGATGTCTGACACCACGCAGGGCCCGCAGGCCCAGGTTCACACCCCGCCTGCGGGCACCACGAAACAGCGGTTGACCGTTCACCTGGATATTCTCGATGCCAAGGGCCAGCCCGATTCGGCCGCGCCCCGCGAGGCCTTCACCCTCGAGGTGGTGCAGATCGGTGTCGGTTTGCCGCCCAAGGTCGAGCCGACGCCGTTTCCCGCCAGGGGTCCCCTGGTGCTGAAGATCGACCGCGCCCCGACCGAGACCTCGCACAATTTCCTCTATATCCGCGGGCCGGGACATCTGGGTCTGCCGCAGGTGCGGAACTGGGCCAGCAATGCCGCGCTGCGTCCCGTGGGCGATGCCGAGATCCGGTTAACCCTTCAGGATGGCCCGGACATGGACTATCCGGCCGTTCCGCCGGGCTGGGTCAATCCGCGCGTCTCCGAGCCACCGGACGCGACGCCCGAGGTTCTTCCTGCCGCCGCTGCCGCCCCGGTGGTGCAAGGGCGGCTGGATCTCAGGGGGGTGCGGGTGGAGGTCTCGGTCCGGCGCAAGGACGGCACGCCGGTGACGGATTACCTGTGCCAGATCCGCCAGCACGACGGCGCGCTGCCGCTGACGCAGGTGGAGGAGGTCGGCGCGGGTCGCTCGTTCCGCATCCGGGCGTCTTCGGTCACGACCTATGTCTGGCTGTGGCAGGCCGGGAACCAGGCCAAGACCTTCCAGCGCAAGGTTCTGCGGCCCGGCGCCAACGGCCCGACCGAGAGCGTGGTGCTTGAGGTGGAGAACACACCCGTTGTCTTGCCGCATCGGATTCCCATGGCGCCCTCCATCATCGCCACGGATGGAGCCTCGATCCGGCCCGAGGTTCATTTCTTTCCGAACTGGAGTGACGCTGGAACGCTCAAACATGCGCGCTGGGCGCAGGACATCAGGGCCTTCGGGCAGGCCCTGGCCCATGACTGGATTGCCGCCAATCATCTGAACCCGCAGGACCTCCGCATCCTGTTTCGGGACCACCGTCAGAGCATCACCTTCACCATCTCCGACCACGGAGGCTATCATCAGAACGCCAATGCGGACCTCTGGGCCCCGGGCACCGACCAGCATGGCACGAGGATCCGCCACGGGGTTTTCGTCGACGAGATCCTGATCGAAAGCGCCGTGTAGACAGCGGCTTTACCTGCGGGTCGTCGCGCACTATATGCCTCGCCATGACCTACCGCATCGCGATCATCGGTCGAATTAGCAGCCCGGCGCTCTGATCCAGAGTTGCCGGGTCAAGGCGTATGGAGACTTGCGCCGCCCTCTGCTATCCCCCTTCCAATCCCGACGATCCGGAGCCCCGCGCGATGTGTGCCGACACGCCCGACTACAAAGACACGCTGTTTCTTCCGCAAACCGATTTTCCCATGCGCGCCGGCCTGCCCCAGCGCGAACCCGAATGGCTGGCCCGCTGGGAACGGCTTGGCATCTACGAACGCCTGCGCGCAAAGCCTGGCCGCAAGCCCTTCATCCTGCATGACGGCCCTCCCTATGCGAACGGGCATCTGCACATCGGCCACGCGCTGAACAAGACGATCAAGGACATCATCGTCCGCAGCCATCAGATGATGGGTTTCGACAGCCGCTATGTCCCGGGCTGGGACTGCCACGGTCTGCCGATCGAATGGAAGATCGAGGAACAGTATCGCGCCAAGGGGCTGAACAAGGACGACGTGGACATCGTCGCCTTCCGCCAGGAATGCCGCAAGTTCGCCGAGGGCTGGATCGACATCCAGCGCGAGGAGTTCAAGCGCCTGGGCATCACCGGCACCTGGAACGACCCCTATCTGACCATGGACTTCCACGCCGAGGCGGTCATCGCCGAGGATTTCATGACCTTCCTGATGAACGGCGCGCTCTATCAGGGCTCGAAGCCGGTCATGTGGTCGCCCGTGGAAAAGACCGCCCTGGCCGAGGCCGAGGTGGAATATCACGACCACACCAGCCATCAGATCTGGGTGCGGTTCAAGCCGGTCGCGGGCGGGTTTGACGGCGCCTCGGTGGTGATCTGGACGACCACCCCCTGGACCATCCCGCAGAACCGCGCCGTGGCCTATAACCCGGGCGTGGCCTATGGGCTTTATCGCGTGACCGAGGCCGACGAAAAGGCGACGGTTGCCGCGGGCGAACTGGTGGTGCTGGCCGATGCGCTGGCCGCGGGTGTCATGGCGTCTGCCAAGGTGACCGGGTTCGAGAAGGTCCGCGATGTCGCCACCTCGGAATTCGAGGGTGTGCAATTGGCCCATCCCTTCCGCGGGGTCGAGGGCGGCAACGGCGAGTGGGACTATGACGTTCCCATGCTGCCCGGCGATCACGTCACCGATGACGCGGGCACGGGCTTTGTGCACACCGCCCCCAGCCACGGCGACGACGACTATGTGCTGGGGCTGAAGCACGGCCTCAAGATGACCTACAACGTCGAGCCGGACGGCAGCTATCGCGCCGATCTGCCGCTGTTCGGCGGTCAGCACATCATCCTGCCCGATGGCAAGGAAGGCCCCGCCAACGTCAGCGTCATCAAGCAGCTGGCCTGGTCCGGCGCGCTTCTGGCCAAGGGCAAGTTGAAGCACAGCTATCCGCATAGCTGGCGCTCCAAGGCGCCGGTCATCTACCGCAACACGCCCCAGTGGTTCGCCGCCATCGACAAGCCGCTTGACGATGGCATGGGCACCTATGGCGACACGATCCGCAAACGCGCGCTGACCTCGATCGAGGACCTGGTGACCTTCACCCCGGTCTCGGGCCGCAACCGGCTGCATTCGATGATGCTGAACCGCCCCGACTGGGTGCTGTCACGCCAGCGCGCCTGGGGCGTGCCGCTGACCTGCTTCGTCAAGATCGGCGCCAAGCCCGACGACGCCGATTTCCTGCTGCGCGATCCGGCGGTCAATGCCCGCATCGTTCAGGCGTTCGAGGCCGAGGGGGCGGACGCCTGGTATGTGCCCGGGTTCAAGGAGCGCGTGCTGGACGGGCTGCACGATCCGGCGGCCTATGATCAGGTGTTCGACATTCTGGATGTGTGGTTCGACTCGGGCTCGACCCACAATTTCGTGCTGCGCGACCGACCGGATGGCGCGCCCGACGGCATCGCCGATGTCTATATGGAGGGCACAGACCAGCATCGCGGGTGGTTCCATTCCTCGATGCTGCAAGGCTGCGGCACCAAGGGCCGCGCGCCTTACCGCAACGTGGTGACGCACGGGTTCACCCTGGACGAGAAGGGCATGAAGATGTCCAAATCGCTGGGCAACATCGTGGCACCGCAAGAGGTGATCGACCAATACGGCGCCGACATTCTGCGCCTGTGGGTCGCACAGACGGATTACACCGCCGACCAGCGCATCGGGCCGGAAATCCTGAAAGGCACCGCCGACAGCTATCGCCGCCTGCGCAACACACTGCGCTACATGCTGGGCGCGCTGGGGGGCTGGGACGGCACCACGGTCGAGCGTGACGCCATGCCCGAGCTGGAACAACTGATCCTGCACCGGCTGGCCGAACTGGATGCGCAGGTCCGCAAGGGCTATGCCGAGTTCGACTTCCAGGGTGTGTTCCAGGCGCTGTTCACCTTCGCCACCTCGGATCTGTCGGCCTTCTATTTCGACATCCGCAAGGACGCGCTCTACTGCGACCCGCTGGACAGTCCGACCCGGCGCGCCTGCCTGACGGTCATGGACGCGCTGTTTCACCGTCTGACGACCTGGCTGGCACCGATCCTGCCCTTCACGATGGAGGACGTCTGGCTCTCGCGGTTCCCGGGCGAGGCGGAAAGCGTGCATATGCAGGACTTCCCCGAGACCCCGGCAACCTGGCGCGACGCCGCGCTGGCGAAACGCTCCGAGACGGTGCGGGCCGTGCGCCGCGTGGTCACCGGCGCGCTGGAGGTCGAGCGCCGTGCCAAGACCATCGGCGCCAGCCTCGAGGCCGCGCCGCGTGTCTATCTGTCGCCGGAACTGGCGCAGGTCATCACCGATCCGGACAGTTTCGCGACGCTGTGCATCACCTCGCGTCTGAGCCTGACCACCGATCCAGCCCCCGAGGCCGCCTTTGTGGCCGAGGATGTGCCGGGGGTCGCCGTGATGTTCCACCACGCCGAAGGCGAGAAATGCCAGCGTTGCTGGAAGATCCTGCCTGACGTGGGAACGCACAAGCACCCGGGCACATGCCGGCGCTGCTCGGATGCCCTGGGGTAATGGCGATGCCTTTGAAGTTGCGCCTGCTGAACGGGTTCATGATGGGGACGCTGATGTCCTCGGTCATGTCGGGTTTCATCACGCTGGTGAACACCGGCCCCGGCCCGGGGTTTCTGGCGCGCTGGGCCACGGCCTGGTTCCTGGCCTGGCTGATCGCCGTGCCGCTGGCTGCGCTGGTCGGCCCGGTCGCCCGACGCTGGGCCGAGACCCTGGCCGCGCGCATCTGAGGCTCGCCGGGGTGGTGGGGCCGTGGTAACCTGGGACTTGCCCCGAGGAGGTGCCATGACCTCGCCATCCCGTCCCCCCGATTCGGCCGAGCGCAGCGTCGTCACCCCACTGGGGGCGCTGACCGTGACCGAACAGGCGGGCGCCATCACCCGCCTGCGCTGGGGTGGGACCGCGACCGACGACACGCCCCTGCTGCGCGCGGCCGAGGCCCAGCTTCACGCCTATTTCGCGGGAGCGTGCGGCGTGTTCGACCTGCCCGTTCGGATCGACGCCAGCCCCGCCCAGCAAGCCGCCTGTGCCGCGATGCAGGCCATTCCCTGCGGCGAGACCCGCACCTATGGTCAACTGGCCCGGGCGCTGGGTATCAGCGCGCAGGCCATGGGGCAGCTTTGCGGCGGCAATCCGGTGCCGGTGATCGTGCCCTGCCACCGGGTTCTGGGCGCGTCGGGGCTGGGGGGCTTCAGCGCGCCCGGGGGGATCGAAACCAAGGTCTGGCTGCTGCGCCATGAAGGCGCGGGCGGGTTGCTGATCTAGCCAGCGGCGGCCGCGCGCGCGCTCACAGCCGTTCGCGATACAGCACCTGCTGCACGGCACCGGCAGCCAGCAGGTAGATCGATGTCGCGATCAGCACCAGCGTGACCGGGCGGGGCTGGGCAAAATCCAGCCACGCGGCCCAGGTGGCGGCCGCGACCCAGACCAGCGCGATCGGCAACGT
Organism: Rhodobacter sp.; assembly: GCA_020637555.1. Classification (GTDB taxonomy): domain Bacteria; phylum Pseudomonadota; class Alphaproteobacteria; order Rhodobacterales; family Rhodobacteraceae; genus Pararhodobacter. The sequence continues at coordinate 21,220 of JACKKF010000006.1, forward strand.
CAGTGCGCGCCAACGCTGCGTGCGGACGGGGTGCACGAACTTGATGCGCAGGAACATCGTCACCGACAGCACCACGATCAGCCCCAGCAGCACCCAGAATTCCGGCCGCGTCGCAAAGACCACGACCGCCAGCATGTTCCAGCACCCCGGAAACCCCGAGAACGAATTGTCGGCGGTCTTCATCCGCGTGTCGGCGAAATACAGGACCGAGGCAAAGGTGATGACGATGATGGCAACCCAGCCGCTCCACCCCGGCAAGAGGCCGCTCTGGAACAGGGCAAAGGCGGGGATGAACACATAGGTCAGATAGTCGATGATCAGGTCCAGAAGCACGCCGTCGATGATCGGCGCCTTGTGCTTGACGTCGTATTTGCGCGCCATCGGTCCGTCGATGCCATCCACCACGAAGGCGACGACCAGCCAGAGGAACATCAAGCTCCACTTGGCATCGGCGGCGGCCAACATGGCAAGCATGGAAAACACCGCGCCGGTGGCGGTGAACATATGGACGAAATAGGCGCGAAAGGTCTCGGACATGACCCCTTTATTGGCGCGAATGAGGGGCTGGGGCAACCGGAAGTTTCAGGTGTCGCAGCCCCGGCTGGGGGACCGGGGCTGCGTGGACGATGGGTCGAACGGTTCGTTCCGCGCCATCGAGCCAGGGCAACCCGGGTCCGATCCGCGCGCCGTAACGCGCGGCCCGGCGGGTTGTCCCCCGTGGGTCGCGGCCCGGGCGGGCATGGTTCAATCGCGGGTGCCGCCGGATCGGTGCGGCGATCGTCGCACCGAAGCGGTGGTCAGGATTCGAGCGCGGAGATCATGTCGACACGGATCGCGTGCCGGCCGCCCTCGAACGCGGCATTCAGAAAGGCGTCGACAATATCCAGCGCCAGTCCTTCGCCGACCACCCGGGCGCCCAGCGCCAGCATGTTCGCATCGTTGTGCTGCCGGATCATCCGCGCCGAAAACGGGTCCGCGCAGACACCGCAACGGATGCCCCTGATCTTGTTCGCGGCCATCATGATGCCCTGGCCGGTGCCGCACAGGATGATCCCCAACGCGCAATCGCCCGCGGCGACGGCCCGCGCCGCGGCTTCGCCATGCGCGGGGTAATGCGTGCTTTCCGGCGTCGTGGGGCCCAGATCGACCACCTCCCATCCCTGCGCGCCGATATGCCGGGCGATGGCCTGACGCAGGGCGATGGCGGCGTGGTCGCTGGACAGGACGATGCGGCGGTCAGAGGGCATGGGGCGGATTCCGTGGTCATGAGGGATCGAACTGGCCCCCTCTTAGCGCCAAGCCCGCGCGCCGTCGAGATCACCCCTCGCGGGCGCGGGGGTGCGCGTCGCGGTAGACCTCCATCAGGCGGGCGGCATCGACGGCGGTGTAGATCTGCGTCGTGGACAGGTTCGCGTGCCCCAGCAGCTCCTGAATCGCCCTGAGATCGCCGCCACGCGACAGCAGGTGCGTGGCGAAGCTGTGCCGCAAGGCATGGGGCGTGGCGGTCGCGGGCAGCCCCAGGCGCAGGCGCACCCCCTCCATCGCGCGTGTCACCAGGCGGGGGTTCAGCGCGCCGCCGCGCAGGCCGCGAAACAGGGGGGCATCGGGTTCCATGGGCCAGGGGCATTGGCGCAGATAGCTGGCCACGGCCTCGGCCGCGGCGGGCAGGACGGGGACCATGCGCTCCTTGCCGCCCTTGCCGGTGATCCGCAACGTGGCGCCGGGTGTGGTGGCGGCGCCGGCGTCGCGCCCGGTCAGGCCCAGAGCCTCGGAAATGCGCAGGCCGCAGCCGTAGAGCAGCACCACCACCGCGCTGTCACGGGCACGGACCCAGGCTTCGGCCCTGTCGTCGCTGATGGCCTCGGTCACGGCACGGGCGGCGTCTTCGTCCAGCGGGCGGGGCAGGGGGCGCTGGTGCTTGGGCGCCCGCGCGGACAGGATCGCGGTGGGATCGAAGTCATCCTCGCGTTCGGCCAGCCAGCGCACGAACCCCTTGAGCGCGGACAACGCCCGCGCCAGCGACCGGGCCCCCCGCCCCGAGGCCCGCGCCTGCGCCATCCACGCCCTGAGATCGCGCGAATCCACGGCCCGAAGCTGCGCCATGCCCGCCGCGCCGCCGTGGTGACGGGCCAGAAAATCCAGGAATTGCGCCACGTCACCGCGATAGGCGGCGACCGTGTGGTCGGACGCATCGTTCAGCGCGGCCAGATGCGCCAGCCAGCGTTCCAGCGCATCGCGCAGCGCCGGGCTGATTGCCAGGCTCACGACAACCAGCGCCGAAGGACGCGCTCGAACGTGCCGGTGAAAAAGGACAGAAGATCGGTGCCCTGACCGGGTTTGAACCGGTGCGGGTCCTCGGATCCCATCGCCAGCATCCCCGGCAGCCGGCCGGCGCCCAGATCGAGACGCATCAACGCCTCGCTGCGCAGGTCGGCGGCGATTTCACCATAGGGCCCCGACGACGGCGGCACCCCCTGTCTGAGGACGATGGGGCGCGGCGGAACCGGGCGCCCGCCGCTCATGTAGTGTTCGACATAACCGGGTGTGCGGACCCTGAGCACGCTGTCCAGCTTGCCCAGCCCGCCCGATTGTTCGGCACTTTCCAGCACCAGGCGCACGGCCTCGACGCGCAGGATGTCGGCCACCTCGCCGCCCAGATCCAGCACGAAGCTTTCAAAGCGGTCGGCATCCAGCAGGGTCAGCAGCGCCCGGTGGATCTGGTTGGTCGACGCCAGGTTTTCATACGCGGCCGCGATCACCGCGCGGTGCGTTTCCTCAAGCCGTTCCAGCCGGGATTCCAGCCGCTCCATCGCCATGCCGCGCAGATCGACGACATTGCCGCCCATCGCCCGTTCGGACGTGAGCACCAGCGCGCGCATCAATTCGGGATCGTCCAGAACGATCCCTGGGTCCTGCAATACGCGCTTGCGCCACTCGTCCTGCGATCCGGTGTCCTGCGCCGGTCCCGTCACTGCCATCTCTGCCCCGATCTTTCGTCGTTGCGTCGATCCTACACCAGGTCAGAGGATTTTCTGACCGGTTTTTTCCCAGTCCTTCATGAACTGGGCCAGACCGGCGTCCGTCAGCGGATGGCTGGCCAGCTTGCGGATGACTTCCGGCGGCGCGGTCATCACGTCGGCGCCGACCAGCGCGGCCTGCGTCACATGGTTCACCGTGCGCACCGAGGCCGCCAGGATCTGCGTTTCGAACCCATAGTTGTCATAGATCTGGCGGATGTCGCCGATCAGGTCCATGCCGTCCAGGTTGATGTCATCCAGGCGCCCGATGAAGGGCGAGATGAAGGTCGCGCCCGCTTTCGCCGCCAGCAGCGCCTGGTTCGCGCTGAAGCACAGCGTGACGTTGACCATCTTGCCTTCGTCCGACAGCACCTTGCAGGCCTTGAGTCCGTCCCAGGTGAGCGGCAGCTTGACGGTGATGTTCGGCGCGATCTCGGCCAGGCGACGGCCCTCGGCAATCATCGCATCGGCTTGCAGCGCAACCACTTCGGCGGAAACGGGGCCTTCGACGATCGAGCAGATCTCGCGCGTGACTTCTATGATGTCCCGGCCCGATTTCAGGATCAGCGAGGGGTTGGTGGTCACGCCATCGACCATGCCGAGGTCGTTCAACTCGCGGATCGCGGCCACGTCGGCGGTATCGACAAAGAATTTCATCGCGCTCTATTCCTGTGCAGGGGCGGTTGCGGAAGGGGTTTGGCCGCGTCATACCCTATCGGAACCCCGCCCGAAAGGTCTTTTGCCCCGTGGAAATCCCCCCGGTCCAGAGCTTTGCCCCCGGCCAGCCGCTGTCGGTGCTGACCACGCAGCCGCTGGACCGGCTTCTGGATTATCGCGCCCCGGAAAGCGGCGCGCAGACCGGCGATTTCGTCGAGGTTCCGCTGGGGCCGCGCAAGGTGCTGGGCTGTGTCTGGGGCGCTGCGACGGGCGAGCTGCCGGTCGCCCGGTTGCGTCCGGTCGAACGGGTCCTGGATGTGCCGCCGATGCGCGACGAATTGCGCGCCTTTCTGGCCCGCGCGGCCGATTACACGCTGACCCCGCTCAGCCTGATGCTGTTCCTGGCGACCCGCGCGCCCGGGTTGATCGGGGGGCAGGCGACTGTGCGCGTGTATCGCCTGGGCGAGGCGCCGCCTGCGCGCATGACCGATGCGCGACGCAGCGTGCTGGACACCTTCGATGCGTATGGCGGCGCGGCGCTGACCGTCGGCGAAATCACGCGCGCGGCCGGGGTCAGTGGCAGTGTCGTGCACACGATGGCCGCCCAGGGCGCCCTGATCGAGGGCGAGGCGCCAAAGGATCAGCCCTATCCGCGCCTCGATCCCGCGCGCATGGGCAAGGCGCTGTCTGACGATCAGGCCGCCGCGGTGCAGGCGCTGCACACCGGTGCCGGTGCCTTTGGCGTGACCTTGCTGAAAGGCGTCACCGGCTCGGGCAAGACCGAGGTCTATCTGGAAGCTGTCGCCGATTGCCTCAGGCAGGGGCGGCAGGCGCTGGTGCTGCTGCCCGAGATCGGCCTGACCGAGGGGTTTCTCGAACGGGTCGAGGCCCGCTTTGGCCACCGCCCGGGCGAATGGCACTCGGGCGTCACGATGACCGAACGCCGCCGGTTGTGGCGCATGGCGGCACAGGGCGGCGTGGGGCTGGTGGTCGGCGCGCGCTCGGCGCTGTTCCTGCCGTATCGCGATCTGGGCCTGATCGTCGTCGACGAGGAACACGATTCCTCCTACAAGCAGGAGGACGGCGTGCTCTACAATGCGCGCGACATGGCCGTTCTGCGCGCCTCGCTGTGCGACGCGCAGGTGGTGCTGGCCTCGGCCACGCCCTCGCTGGAAACCTGGGTCAATGCCGAAACCGGCAAATACCGCCGGCTCGATCTGCACGCGCGCTTCGGCGTGGCCGAACTGCCCGAGATGCGCGCCATCGACCTGCGCAGCGACAAGGCCCCCAGCGGACGCTGGGTTTCCGAGGGCTTGCAGGCCGCGGTGACCGCCCGCCTGCAAGCCGGCGAACAATCGCTGCTGTTTCTCAATCGCCGCGGCTACGCGCCCGTCACGACCTGCCGGGCCTGCGGGTTTCAGGTGCAATGCGAACAGTGCGACGCGCGCATGGTCGAACACCGCTTTCTCAACCGGCTGATGTGCCACCAGTGCGGCGCAACCGCTCCGATCCCCACCGCCTGCCCGCAGTGCAAGACCGAAGGGTCCATGCACCCCATCGGCCCCGGAGTCGAACGGCTCGAGGAAGAGACCCGCGCGCTCTGGCCCGAAGCGCGGGTGGCGGTGCTGTCGTCGGACCTGTTCGGTTCGGCGCGTGCGCTGAAAGAGCAGATCGCGGCCATTGCCCGGGGGGCGGCCGATATTGTCATCGGCACGCAGCTGGTGGCCAAGGGGCACAATTTCCCGCTGCTCACGCTGGTGGGCGTGGTGGATGCCGATCTGGGCCTGCATGGCAGCGATCTGCGGGCGGCGGAACGCACGTTTCAGCTGATCCGCCAGGTCGCGGGCCGGGCGGGCCGCGCGGACAAGCCCGGGCTCGCGCTGTTGCAGACCCATCAGCCGGACCACCCGGTCATCCAGGCCATTCTCAACGGCGATGACGAAGGGTTCTGGCGTGCCGAGGCCGCCGAACGGCAGATGCTGGGGATGCCTCCCTATGGGCGGCTGGCCGGGATCATCGTCACCTCCACGTCGCTCGAGCAGGCGTTCGAGGCCGGAAATGCGCTGGCGGCCCACCCGGACCCGATGCTGCGGATCGGTGCCCAGGTGTTCGGGCCGGCCCCGGCCCCCATCGCGCGGGTCCGCGGGCGGCACCGGGTGCGGCTGCTGGTCAAGGCCGCCAAGGGGGCGCCCCTGCAGGCCGCGATCCGCGCCTGGGTGCATCCGCTGAAATTGCCGGGTGATACGCGGCTGGCGGTGGATATCGATCCACAAAGCTTCTGGTAATCGACGCGCGACACCCTATCTGTGCAGTCACACCATGGAGACGACGATGTGGGAAGACCGCTACGCTGCCGCTGGGGGCTATCTGTTTGGCACGGAACCCGCGCGGTTCCTGACCGAAAACCCCTGGCTCGTCCTGCCGGGCGGCACCGCGTTGAGCGTGGCCGACGGTGAAGGGCGCAACGCCGTTCACCTGGCGCGTGCCGGGATGCAGGTGTCGGCCTTCGACCTTTCGCCCACCGCGATCACGCGCGCCCGGGCCCTGGCCCAGGACGCGGGCGTGACACTGGAAACGCGGGTCTGCGCCTGGGATGCCTGGGACTGGACCCGCCCGGTCGATCTGGTCATGGGCATCTTCATCCAGTTCGCCCCGCCCGATTTCCGCCTGCGCCAGTTCGCGGACATGGCCCGCGTCCTCGAACCCGGCGGCCGGCTTGTGCTGCACGGCTATACCCCGGAGCAGGTCGCCCTCGGCACCGGCGGCCCGCGCGACCCCGCGCACATGTATACCGAGGATATGCTGCGCAAAGCCTTTCCGGGGTGGGCCATCGAACGGCTGGCGCGCTATGAGCGCGACGTCCAGGAAGGACGCGGGCATTCCGGCCGCTCGGCGCTGATCGACTTCGTCGCCCGCAAGCCGCAGTGAACCCGCCGGTCCCGATGCCCGTCCGCCTGTCCATCTTTGTGCCGGAAATATCCTCGGGGGTATCCAAAGGGGTGAAACCCTTTGGCGGTGGGCTGGCCCCCACTCACGCCCCGTCACAGCCGCGTTATCGCCTGTCCGCCTGTCGCTTGAACTCACACCGACCCGCATATAGGGTGCGCGCCAATTCCAAAGGGCGCCAGCCCGGTCCATCATCCATCCGAGGAGCCCCATGTTCGTAACCCCCGCCTTCGCCCAGACCGCAGGAGGCGCTGCCGGCGCCGGCAGCCTCGTGTCGTCGCTCGTGCCCTTCGTCCTGATCTTCGGGATCATGTGGTTCCTGCTCATCCGTCCCCAGCAGAAAAAGATGAAGGAGCATCGCGCGATGGTGGACGCGCTGCGTCGTGGCGACCAGATCGTCACCGCGGGCGGCCTGATCGGCAAGGTGCTCAAGGTCAAGGAAGACGGCGAGGTCGAGGTCGAGATCGCCGATGGCGTGAAGGTCCGCGTGGTGCGCTCGACCATCACCACCGTCCTGTCCAAGACCGAGCCCGCCGGTTCGGTCGAGTAACCCGCGGCGCCGCGGCCCCGGGGGCGCGGCGTCTGGTTCCCGCCCGGGGACGTCCCTATCAGCGCAAGGCATCTCCATGCTGCAATTCTCCTTGTGGAAACGTGCCCTGATCATTCTGGTCAGCCTCGCCGCCATGATCTTCGCGGCGCCGAACCTGTTCTATGATCGGGTCGAACAGCACAACGATGCGGTGGCACGGATCGCGGCGGGGCAGGACACGCCCGAGCTTCAGGCCCAGCGGTCGTTGTGGCCCGACTGGTTGCCCTCGGACATCGTGAACCTGGGTCTCGATCTGCGCGGCGGCGCGCATCTTCTGGCCGAGGTGCATGTGTCCGACGTCTATGCCGATCGCATCGACGCCTTGTGGCCCGAAGTGCGCGACCTTCTGCGCAACGAACGCGCGACCGTGGGCGGCGTGCGGCGGATGCCGTCGGACGACCCGGGCGTCCTGCGCGTGGCGATCGGCAACGCCGATGCCCTGCAACACGCGCTGCAGGTGGTGCAGACCCTCGCGCAGCCCGTGACCACCCTGACCGGCATCGGCCAGCACGATCTGGATATCCATCTGGACAACGGCCAGATCGTCATCACCCTGTCCGAGGCCGAGCGCCTGGCGACCGACGATCGCACGATGCGCCAGTCGCTGGAGATCATCCGCCGCCGCGTCGACGAGGTCGGCACCCGCGAGCCGACCATCCTGCGCGAAGGCAGCGATCGCATCCTGATCGAGGTGCCCGGGCTGGGCTCGGCCGAGGAACTGAAGGCGCTGATCGGCACGACCGCGCGGCTGACGTTCCACCCGGTCGTGCGCACCACCTCGAATCCCAACGAGGCACCGGGACCGCGCCAGTTCATCGCGCCGTCGGAAACCGATCCGACCCAGCTTTATGTGCTGGAGACCACGCCGGTCGTCACCGGCGAACAACTGACCGATGCGCAGCCGACCTTTGACCAGAACGGGCGTCCGGCGGTGAGTTTCCGCTTCAACCCGGCCGGGGCGCGGGCCTTCGGCCTGTATACCGCCGACCATATCGGCAGCCCGTTCGCCATCGTGCTGGATGACAAGGTGATCTCGGCCCCGGTGATCCAGTCGGCGATTCCGGGTGGATCGGGCATCATCACCGGCCGTTTCACGGTCGAGGAAAGCACCAACCTGGCCGTGCTGCTGCGCGCCGGCGCGCTGCCGGCGCAGATGACCTTCCTGGAAGAACGCACGATCGGCCCCGAACTGGGGCAGGACAGCATCGACGCGGGCAAGATCGCCGCGGTCGTCGCCTCGGTCGCGGTGCTGGGCTACATGGCCTTGAGCTATGGCTTCTTCGGCTGGATCGCGAATGTCGCGCTGGTATTCAACATCGCCATGGTCTTTGCCATCCTGTCGCTGATCGGCGGCACGCTGACGCTGCCCGGCATCGCCGGCATCGTGCTGACCATCGGCATGGCGGTCGACGCCAACGTGCTGATCTTCGAACGCATCCGCGAGGAATTGCGAACGGCACGCGGCCCGGCCCGGGCCATCGAACTGGGCTATGAGCGGGCGATGTCGGCCATTCTGGACGCCAACATCACCACCTTCATCACCGCGGCCATCCTGTTCGCGCTGGGTTCGGGCCCGGTGCGCGGCTTTGCCATCACCCTGGGGCTGGGGATCGTCACATCGGTGTTTTCGGCGATCTACATCACCCGTCTCATCATCGTCTGGTGGTTCGAACGCCGCCGTCCCAAGACGCTGAACCTCTGAGGAGCGACCCATGTTCCGGCTGAAACTCGTTCCCGACGATACTGACATCAACTTCATGGGGCCGTGGCGCTTTACCTTCGGCACCTCGGTCGTTCTGGTGGTGCTGGCGCTGGTGGCCTTCCTGTCCATCGGGCTGAACTTCGGCATCGACTTCAAGGGTGGCACGTCGATCCGCACCGAGGCGACGCAACCCGTGGATGTCGGCGGCTACCGCCAGGCCATCGTGCCGCTGAACGTCGGCGACGTGGCAATCTCGCAGGTTTTCGATCCGTCGTTCGGGCCGGAACGCAATGTCGCCTCGATCCGGATCGAGGCGCAGGACGGGTCGGAAGCGGTCTCGCAGGCGATGCTGGACCGCATCCAGACCGCGTTGCAGGGCGTTGATCCCTCGCTGCATTTCACCTCGGTCGAGTCGGTGGGGCCCAAGGTTTCGGGCGAACTGGTGCAAGAGGCGATTCTGGCCGTCCTGGCGGCGCTGGGCGCGGTGCTGGTCTATATCTGGTTGCGGTTCGAATGGCAGTTCGCGCTGGGCGCGGTGGCGGCACTGGTGCATGACATCATCCTGACCATCGGCGTGTTCACGGTGCTGCAGTTGCGTTTCGACCTGACCATCATCGCGGCGCTGCTGACCATCGTCGGCTATTCGCTGAACGACACGGTGGTGGTGTTCGACCGTATCCGGGAAAACCTGATCAAGTGGAAACAGCGCAGCCTGACCGAGGTCATGAACCTGTCGCTGAACGAAACGCTGACGCGGACGTTGATGACCTCGTTCACCACGCTGATCGCGCTGATCGCGCTGTTCCTTCTGGGGGGCGACGTGATCCGGGGCTTTGTCTTTGCGATGATCTGGGGCGTGTTCGTCGGCACCTGGTCGTCGATCTATGTCGCGGCGGTGATCGTCAAGATGCTGGGTGTGCGGCGTGACCTGGGCAAGGGCGGCGACACCTCGGCGGCGGGGACGCAGTTCGCGACCTCGGGGTCGAAATGAACCTGACCGAGATCGACTTCGGCGCCGCCCGCCCGATCGAGGGTTACGGCGCAGATTTCTACCGGCTGGACGGGGTCGCCCATCCCGCGCCTGTGGTGATCGCGCCGGGACAGGCTGCGCGCTGGCGCGGCTATGACGATCCGGCGCCGCTGCTGGCCTTGGCGGGGCAGATCGACGTGCTGTTCATCGGCACCGGGCCCGAAATCGCCCCCATTCCCGCCGCGCTGCGTCGCACGCTGGAAGCGGCGGGCCTTGGGATCGAGATCATGGCGTCGGCCGCCGCCTGCCGCACCTACAACGTGCTGCTGTCCGAGGGGCGTCGCGTCGCTGTCGCGTTGCTGCCGGCCGGTCAGTCCACCCGCGCGACCGGCTGACCCGCCGCGCTGAGCGGACCGTCCGCCCGGTCCAGCCGCATCAGGGCCAACCCCTTGCCACCGGCCTGCGTATAGACCGCGCCAGCTTCGCGCCCGTCGTCCATCAGCACGGGCGTCCCCGGCGGAACGGGGTGGGGCAGCGCCAGCACCACCAGCCCGCGCCTGAGTTCGGTCTTGTGGTGCATCCGGGCGGTGACTTCCTGGCCGACGTAACATCCCTTGCGGAAATCGACGCCGTTCAGGCGTGCAAACCCCAGTTCCAGGATGAAACTGTCGCCCGGGACCAGTTCGGCCCCGGTCTCGGGGACCTTCAGCGCGATTCGCAGCGCGTCCCAATCCACCGCCGCGCCCCGGGTGAGCGCCTGCCCATAGAGGCGCCAGCCCAGGCCCGCGTCGCGCGGATCGGGCAGGGCCCCGTCGGGTGCGGGGCCGATGCCGCGCGTGACCGGCAGATCGACCGGCGCGATCTCGACCCTGGATCGCAGCTTGAACATCGTCAGGCGCCGGGTCAGGTCGTCAGCCAGGTCCGCGGCCACGTCGATCAGCACGCAATCGGGCTGCGCCACCAGCAGGAAATCCGCGATCAGCTTGCCCTGCGGGGTCAGCAGCGCCGCATAGCCGATACCGTCGCGCAGGATGCGCCCCATGTCCTGGGTGACCAGGCCTTGCAGGTATTTCTCACGGTCGGGGCCAGTGACACGCAGGACGGCACGGCCGGGGGCAGGGGCGCAGCGGGTTTCGGTCATCGGTTTCTCCTGTCACAGGCCGATATAGCCCGGACGACGCGCCTGCACAGCCCCTCAGCCCCAACGGCGCCCGGTGCGCGCTTCGAACGCGGCGACGACGGCCCATTGGTCATAGTCGGTTTCCACCCAGTCGCGGAACGACCTGCCGTGGACCTCGGCTTCGCGGGCATAGAGCAGGAAGATATCGTCCTGTATCCCCTCAGGGCCGTCGGACTTGTGATGAAAGCGGCGGGACAACTGCTGCATCGCCTGTGTCGTGTCGTCGCCGCATTTGACCAGTCGCCAGACCGTCGCGGCCGTGCCCGTCCGGTCGGCGCCGGATTTGCAGTGGATGACCAGCGGCAGGTCGACGCTGTCAAAGATCCGGATCATGTCCAGCAGCGCCTGACGGCTGGGCGGGTTCTTGGCCGCCAGGTCGATCGCGTGAAAGGCCAGCCCCAGACGGTCGCAGGCCTCCTGCTCGAACAGCGCATAGCTTTGCGCCGGCTGTCCGCGCAGGGACAGGACGCTGCGCACGCCCTCGGCGGCCAGCCGTTCCAGATCGCGCGGGGTGGGCTGGTTCATGCGCCAGACCCCGGGCGCGACCTCGGCCCGGTTCTTCGACAGCGCCCGCAGAAAGGCGTGGTCGATCAGTTGCGTGTGCCACCAGGCCCGCCGTCGCCCTTCCGGGGTCTGGATGTCGCCGGCCCATGCGTCATCCAGACGCCGCCGCAGCGCCTTGGCCCGCTGCTTCAATCCCTTCATTCCGCCCCCTTGTTCGGCCCGAGAGGCCTGCCGCGCCCAGGGGCCCGAGGCCCGGCGAATCGGCGTTGACCGCGTTTCCGAGGGTCACTAACCATAACCTCCGAAGGAGACACCATAATGACCCTTGCAGCCGGCCGCCACTACCTCGCCATTCCGGGACCGTCGGTCATGCCGGACCGTGTGCTGAATGCCATGCATCAGGCGGCGCCGAACATCTATGAGGGGCCCTTGATCGACGGTGTCCCGCCTCTGAAGCAGGCGCTGAAGGATGTGGCGCTGACACGGCAGAACCTGGCGCTCTATATCGGCAACGGTCATGCGACCTGGGAAGCCGCGAACACCAACGTCTTTCGCCGGGGTGACAGCGCGGTGGTGCTGGCTACCGGCCGTTTCGGCCACGGCTGGGCGGACCATGCCCGCGCGCTGGGCGTCGATGCCCGGATGACCGATTTCGGCAAGTCGGCACCTGTGGATCTGAACCGCGCCGAAGCCGCCCTCAAGGCCGCGCCGGATGCGCGGGCGGTGCTGGTGACCCATGTCGATACGTCCTCGAGCGCGAAAAGCGATATTGCGGGCATCCGGCGGCTGATGGACGATCTGGGCCATCCCGGATTGCTGATGGTCGATTGCATCGCTTCGCTGGGCTGCGACGAATTCCGCATGGATGACTGGGGGGTCGACGTGATGATCGCCGCCAGCCAGAAAGGGTTGATGACCCCGCCGGGACTGGGCCTGGTGTTCTTCTCGGATCGGGCGGCCGAGATCGGCAGGGACAGCGATCTGCGCACGCCCTATTGGGACTGGACGCCCCGCAATGCCCCCAGCGCCTTTTACGAGAACTGGTTCGGGACCGCGCCGACCCACCACCTGATGGGCTTGCAGGCGGCGCTGGCGATGATCCAGGAGGAAGGTCTGGACAATGTCTGGGACCGCCACGCGCGACTGGCGCGCGCGGTCTGGGCGGCGGCCGAGGCCTGGGGCCAGGGGGGCGATTGCCGGCTGAACATCGCCGATCCGGCCCACCGCGGCCATTCCGTCACGGCGATGCGGTTGGCGAACGGTGACGGCACGCGCCTGCGCCGCTGGTGCGAGAGCGAGGCCGGTGTCACGCTGGGCATCGGTCTGGGCATGGCTGAGCCGGGAACGCCCGCGGCGGACGATTTCTTCCGCGTCGCGCACATGGGGCATGTGAACGCGCACATGACGCTGGGGGTCCTGTCGGTGATGGACGCGGGAATGAAGGCGCTGGGCATTGCGCACGGTCCCGGGGCGCTGGACGCGGCCGCGCGCGCCATGCTGGCCTGACGGCGAGGCGCGCGCTCAGGCGGCGTCGTTCAGGGGTTTTTGCAGCAGCGCGATGGCGGCCCCCACCAGCAGGATGCCCGCCGCCGCCAGCAAGGCGGTGCCGATGCTGCCCGACCGGTCGCCCAGCCAGCCGGCGGCATAGGGGCCCACCGTCTGCGCCACGGCAAAGACCACGGTGAACAGGCTGATCGCCGGCCCCCAGCCGTCTGGCGGCAGGTTCTTGCGGGCAAAGTTGGTCACCGCCGATGGCGCCATGAACACGCAAGATCCAAAGACCAGCGCCGACAGCGCCAGCCCCGGCACACTGGGCCAGAGCACCGGCAACGCCGACCCGATGGCGATCCCCGTCAGCACCATCGCCAGCGGGCGCCCGCTGGCGTGGCGGGCAAAGACACCGCGCCACAGCAGCGGCGACAGCGTGATCGCGCTGCCGACCAGCACCCAGATCAGCGCGACCTGCACGGGGCCTGCCTGCTGTTCCCTCATCCAGGCAGACAGAAAGGTCAGGTAGACGATATACCCCAGGCCGAACCCCGCGTATCCGGCGAACTCCGCCGCCATGCGGCGCAGGGGCAGGGGGGACACCCGGGTTTGCCGCGCCTCGGCCGCGTGGGCGGCCCGCGCGGCCCACAGTCCCATCGGCACGCAGATCAGGCTGAGGGTGCCGACGATGACCCAGGCCCATGGCCAGGACTGGGGCCCCCAATGCGCCAGCATTGGCGGCAGGGTCGCGCCACACAGGACGATGGCCGATCCCCCGCCCGATCCGAACAGGATCGCGATTCCCAGCGCATTGCGGCGCGGGTTGTCCGACCAGAGGCGCGCGGCCAGTGCCCCGGCGGTGGAAAACGACAGCGCCCCCGCCAGCCCCGTGATGAACCGCCACAGGCTTTGCCACCACAGCGCCGGCACCAGCCCTGTCGCCAGGATCGACAGCGCGGTCACCACCAGCCCCCAGGCGAACAGGCCGTTGGGCGCGCGCCGCCGAAGCGCCAGCATCGTGCCGACCGCCCCCAGGATGTAGCCCAGCGCATTCGCCGTGTTCAACCAGCCGGCCTGGGCATAGCTCCAGCCCAGATCGCTGCGCATCGCCGGCAGGATCAGCCCATAGGCGAAGCGCCCGAAGCCGTTGGTGACCAGGACCCCCAGCGCCAGACCCAGCAGAACCAGCCACGGATTGGGCCCCTTGGTGTTGGTCATCGGTCGCTCCGGCATTGTGTTCCGGGTCTTGATGCCGCAGCCGGCGCGCCGCCACAAGACCGCGTGCCACTGTCCCCGGCTTGCATTCGCGCCCGTCGGCGGATAGCAGAAGCGCGTCAGTCCGGAGGCCGTCATGCAGAACCTGCGCGAAACCTACCTTGCCCGCATCTCGGGGGCCGCCGATCAGGCGGCGCTGGAAGAGGTGCGTCTTGCCGCTTTGGGCAAGAAGGGCGAGATCAGCCTGATGATGCGCGAGCTGGGCCGCATGACGCCCGAGGAACGCCAGACCACCGGCAAGGCGCTGAACGCGCTCAAGGACGAGATCGACACCGCGCTGCGCGCGCGCAAGGTCGCGCTTGAGGATGCGGCGCTGGACGAGCGGCTCAAGGCCGAGTGGCTGGACGTGACCCTGCCCGCGCGCCACCGCCCCCGGGGCACGATCCACCCGGTCAGCCAGGTGACCGAGGAATGCACCGCGATCTTCGCCGACATGGGCTTTCGCGTGGCCGAAGGCCCGCAGATCGAAACCGACTGGTATAATTTCGACGCGCTGAACATCGCGCCCGAGCATCCCGCCCGGCAAGAGCACGACACCTTCTTCATGCACCGCGCCGAGGGCGACAACCGCCCGCCGCATGTGCTGCGCACCCACACCTCGCCGGTGCAGATCCGCGCGATGCAGGCGCAGGGCGCGCCGATCCGCGTGATCGCGCCGGGGCGCGTCTACCGGATGGACATGGACCAGACCCATGCGCCGATGTTCCACCAGATCGAAGGCATGGCCATCGACAAGGACATCTCGATGGCGAACCTGAAATGGGTGCTTGAGGAGTTCTTCACCGCCTTTTTCGGCACCAAGGTGAAGACCCGCTTCCGGGCCTCGCATTTCCCGTTCACCGAACCCTCGGCCGAGGTGGACATCCAGTGTTCCTGGGTCAACGGGCAATTGCGCGTGGGCGAGGGCGACGGCTGGCTGGAAGTGCTGGGTTCGGGCATGATGCATCCGCATGTGCTGCGCGCGGGCGGCGTCGATCCCGACGAATGGCAGGGCTTTGCCTTCGGCATGGGGATCGACCGGATGGCGATGCTGAAATACGGCATCCCTGACCTGCGGGCGTTCTTCGAAAGCGACCTGCGCTGGCTGAGGCACTACGGCTTCGGCGCGCTTGAGGCGCCGAGCGTCCACGCCGGATGAGGTATGGAAGTAATCTCGGCCTGCGAAAACCTGTGTCGAGATTACCATTGGTTTTGGTCTCTCGATCCTGCGGTCAAACAAGGGTTGCTGACGTTGCTTTCAGCAGTGCTCGCGGCAGGAGTTGCTCTCTGGATCGCATACAAGGCGTATCCAAAGCAGCGTGAGATTGACCGTCAGAACTAAAAAGACAAAGAACGTCGCCAGATATATCTGCAACTCGTTGACGAGTTCTTTGATCTTACTGAAGCGGTCAAGGCTTACGGCAGCTTGCTAAGAGACGCGTCCCAGGCGTCTGAGCGTGTTCATTCTGGCGTGCAGGAGGGGTTCGATCACGACGGCTGGCGGGACAAACGCGACGCAGCGTTCAGGAAAGTGAAACTTTCGCCAGAGCGGGCGCGAGGCGCGAGACTTCTGGCAAAGGTTGCCCTGATTTCATCTGCGGAAAAAGTCAAGAATAGTGCGCAGGCCCTATGCGACGCGCTTGGCGTGTCACTTGACGGCTTTGTCGAGATTGCCGACGATCAGGCAGCCGAACCTGAAGACCGAGACCGTCGGTGGGACGAACAGGCGCTGTCTAATGCAAGCGCACTAGACGCGGCTTTCGAGAGCCTTGTTGATGCGTTCAAGGCTGAATACAACGAGCAATTGAAATCAAGATCTTAGCATTCCGTTTGGGTCGCGAAGTATTGTTCGATGCGTTGCCCTGCACACTTGCCAGACGTATGAGCCCTCCTTTAGGCTGCGCGCCGCATCCCGCAGGAATGCGCCAGACCAGAAGGGACACCATCGCATGACGCCGTTCCAGATCCGGGTGATCGCCTTGGGCCTCGGGGCCTGCCTTGCCTTTCCCGCCCTGGGCCAGGAAGGGCTGAGCGAGGTCATCACCCGTCAGTATGACGACGGCGGCATCTATGAGGGGACGTTCCTGGACGGGCTTCAGCACGGGCAGGGCACCTATCGGCTGCCGAACGGGTTCGAATACTCGGGCGCCTGGGAACACGGGCAGATCACCGGCACCGGCACGGCGCGTTATCCCAATGGCTCGGTCTATACCGGCCAGTTCGAGGATGGCCGCCCGCATGGCGAGGGGCGCATGGTCTTCGCCGATGGCTCGTCCTATGAGGGGCACTGGGACCAGGGCCGCATCATGGGCCAGGGCACGCGGCGCTATGTGACCGGCGTGGTCTATACCGGCGCCTTTGACGACAGCCAGCCGCACGGTCGGGGCGTGATGGAGCGCCCGGGCGGTCTGCGCTATGACGGCGAATGGCAGCATGGCCTGCGCGAAGGGCAGGGCACGATCACCTATCCCGACGGCTCGGTCTATACCGGCGGCATGCACAACGATCAGCGCCATGGCGAGGGGCGGCTGACGCGCCCCGATGGCACGGTCTACGACGGCGAATGGTCAGACGGCATGCTGGACGGCGCGGGGGTGCTGACGCTGGCCAATGGCGACCGGCGCGAGGGCACCTTTGCGCAGGGCATGTTGCAGGGCGCCGGGCGGCTGATCCTGGCCAATGGTGCGATCTACGAGGGCGAGTTCGTGGACGACCTGCGGCAGGGGCGCGGACGGCTGACCACACCCGACGGCTTTGTCTATGTCGGTGACTGGGTGGCGGACCGGATCGACGGGCGCGGCGTCATGACGGCGCCCGATGGTGCGCGCTATGACGGCCAGTTCCGGGACGGTGTTCCCGACGGCGACGGCGTCATCACCTATGCCGACGGCACCGGCTACAACGGCCACTGGTCCGAGGGGCGGATCGAGGGGCAGGGCCGCGCCCGTCTGGCCGAGGGCATGGTCTATGAGGGTGGCTTCCGCGCGGGTCTGCCACAGGGCGACGGCCGGATGAACTATCCTGACGGGCGCATCTACACGGGCGCTTTCGTCAACGGGGTGCGCGAGGGGCAGGGCGTCATGGTCTATCCCGACGCCACCCGGTATGAGGGCGGCTTCCTCGCAGGGGAACGCGAGGGGCAGGGCACCATCACCATGGCGGACGGGTTCAGCTATAGCGGTCAGTGGCACGAGGGGCGGATCGAGGGGCAGGGCACGGCGACCTACGCCTCGGGCGATGTCTACGAGGGGCAGTTCGTGGATGGTCAGCGCGTCGGCCAGGGGACCCTGCGCTATGCCGGTGGTCAGGTCGTGTCGGGGCGCTGGGAAAACGGCGTGCTGGTCGAACCCGATACCGCGCCGGCCGACAACGGTTGAACCGGGGGCTGATGGGGGCCTGATCCGGGGCCCCCGCCCCGATTCCGTTACCGCAGGGGAAGAAGCGTCGCGGCGTTGAGCGCGCATTCGCGCCGTGTGGTCGCCGGGTCGCACGCCATCGGTTCCAGATCGCGTGTCAGGCAGATCCGCAGCTCGACCAGATCGCCGCGCTGGCAGCTTGTGACCATCATGTCCTCGGTCAGGTCGGGGTTGGCCTCGATAAAGGCGGCTTCGATCACGTCGGGATCGATGCGCAGGGCGCGGTCCACACCCGCAAAGACCTCGGGCAGGTGGATCGTGTCCACGGCGCGCTGCACCAGGTCGTAGTAATCGTGCGCCGACAGGCCCGAACAGCGACCGTGCTTGTCCCACTGGTGCCAGGCCGAGCCCGAGGTGCCGAACAGGTCCGCCTGGGCCGCCGTTTCCCGCCGGGACGGGTCGCGTTCGGTGGTCAGGCAGTGTTCCGGCCAGTCGCCCCCGGTATTCTGCGGCCACAGACCATGCACCGCCCAGCCGATATGGCGGCCATCGCGGCAGCGCGGGTCGTTGCGGTCATCGCCATCGGTCGCGCAATAGGCCGGGATCCAGCTGAGCGCCAGCAGGTAGTGGTCGAACTGTCCGGCGCGGTCCTGGGCCCGTGCCGGCGCAGCGGCGAACAGACCGGCCGCCAACAGACCGGCAGCCAGCAGACTGGCGGCGGGCAGAACCAGAGCGGCGAGAATCGGCGAAAGGCCGGCTTTGAGGCGCGTGCGGGGCAGCATTTTCTCTTTCCTAAGATCAACGGGGCGCTTATATACGCTCCATTCCCCGAAATCGAGGATGCACGGCCCGCGGCCGTGGCCGGTCCCTCCGGCGAGCGCCGCGCCATGCGGTTCTCGTGAGATGAAGGATCGAGACAATGGCAGACAAACCGCTGATGGCCAAGGCGACCGCCGTTTGGCTGGTGGACAACACGACCCTGACCTTCAAGCAGGTCGCGGATTTCTGCGGCCTGCACGAACTGGAAGTGCAGGGCATCGCCGACGGCGATGTGGCGACCGGCGTGAAAGGGTTCGATCCCATCGCGCATAACCAGCTTGACGAGATCGAGATCAAGAAGGGCGAGGCCGACCCGCTCTACAAGCTGAAGCTCAAGTTCAACCCGGCCTCGGTCGGTGAGGAAAAGCGCCGCGGCCCGCGGTATACCCCGCTGTCCAAGCGCCAGGACCGCCCCGCCGCCATTCTGTGGCTGGTCAAGTTCCACCCGGAACTGGCCGATGCGCAGATCCGCAAGCTTGTGGGCACGACGAATCCGTCGATCCAGGCGATCCGCGAGCGCACGCACTGGAACATCCAGAACATCCAGCCCATCGACCCTGTGGCGCTGGGCCTGTGCCGTCAGTCCGAACTGGACGCCGAAGTGCAGAAAGCCGCCAAGAAGCGCGAGGCCGAAGGCTCTGTCATGACCGATGACGAACGCCGCAAGCTGGTTTCGACCGAGCAGTCGCTGGACATGGCGCCGGAACCCAAGCTGCCGCGCAACATCGCCGGGCTCGAATCCTTCACGCTGGGCGGGTCCTCGGACGAGGCCGAGGACAGCAAGAGCGCGGTGGACTATTCCAACGCCGACAGCTTCTTCAACCTGCCCGACGCCGACGAGGACGACGAGGACGACAACGACGATCCGCGCCGCTGATCCGATCGATCCGGGCCATCGCGGGCCGGGGTTACCAGGTGGTGACCCCGGCCCGTGCCATTCTGAGACCGGCACCGGTGCTGTTGATGCAGGTCAGGCCACTGGTTGCCGACAGGCAGGTGAAACCGCCGTGCTGCCAGAACCGGCCGTAGGGCAGCACCGGTCCCGCATCCAGCCCCGGCACTTCGCCCGACGCGATCGCTGCCGGGTGGTCCTGGGCATGATCCAGGATGACCACGGTATAGGTCGGCGCGACGCGGGTGCAGTGCAGTTCTTCCTGTCCGCTCAGCGTGGCATAGGTGGCCGTTCCGCCGGCGGGCATATACAGGCAACCGATATTGCCCGAGGGCGTGACGAATTGCACGGTGCCATCGGGCGCTGCGGGGAACGATGTTTCATTGCCACCCGCCCAGGCGGGTGCGGCGGCGATCAGGGCGATCAACAGGGCAAGCTGGCGCATCGGGGGCTCCTCGACTGGATGCATCCTTGTGTCTCATGGTCACGGCATCCGGTTCAATCGCCGCGACCGCCTTTTCACGCCCGCGCCGATGGGCTAACAGGACGCGCAAACTCCGACGCGAACGCAAAGGTCCGGCGATGAAATTCACCCTGTCCTGGCTCAAGGAACACCTGGAAACCGACGCGACGCTCGACGAGATCGTCGAGGCGCTGACCGATCTGGGGCTCGAGGTCGAAGAGGTCGTGGACCCCGCCGCCTCGCTGGGGGCCTTTCGGATCGCCCGCATCATCGAGGCGGTGAAGCACCCGGACGCCGACAAGCTGCGCCTGTGCCGGGTCGAGGTGCTGGACGGCCCGGGCGGCAAGCCCGAGGAGGTGCAGGTGGTCTGTGGCGCCCCGAACGCCCGCACCGGGCTGGTCGGGGTCTTTGCCCCGGTCGGCACCCATGTGCCGGGCACCGGTGTGGACCTGAAGGCCGGCGTGATCCGGGGGCAGGCGTCGAACGGGATGATGTGTTCCGAGCGCGAGCTGGAACTCAGCGACGATCACGACGGCATCATCGACCTGCCTGCCGATGCGCCGCTGGGCGTGCGCTATATCGACTATGCCGGGCTCAACGATCCGATGATCTATATCAAGATCACCCCGAACCGCCCCGATGCGCTGGGCGTGCGCGGCGTTGCGCGCGACCTGGCCGCGCGCGGTCTGGGACGCATGAAGCCGCTGGATGTCACGCCGGTGGCGGGTGGTTTCGCCAGTCCCGTCACGGTCGCGATCGATCCCGCGCTGAAAACCGGGGGCTGCCCGCTGTTCGCCGGCCGGGTGATCCGGGGGGTGAAGAACGGACCGTCGCCGAAGTGGCTGCAACAGCGGCTCAAGGCGATCGGGCTGCGCCCGATCTCGGCGCTGGTCGATGTGACGAACTTCTTCACCTTCGCCTTCAACCGCCCGCTTCACGTCTTTGACGTGGCCAAGGTCGCGGGCGGGGCGCTGCGCATCCATCCCGCGCTGGGTGGCGAAGAGATCCTTGCGCTGGATGGCAAGAGCTACACGCTGAAACCCGGCATGATGGCGATCTCCGACGCCAAGGGTGTCGAATCGATCGCCGGCATCATGGGCGGCGAGCATTCCGGCTGCACCGAGGACACCACCGACGTGTTCCTCGAATCGGCCTATTGGGACCCGATCTCGATCGCCACCACCGGCCGCGCGCTGAAGATCAACTCGGACGCCCGATATCGGTTCGAACGTGGCGTTGATCCCGCATTCACCCTGCCCGGGCTGGAACTGGCGACGCGCATGATCCTGGATCTGTGCGGTGGCGAGGCCTCGGACCTGGCCGTGGACGGCGCGGTGCCCGACACCGCCCGCGCCTATCGCTTTGACCCCGCGCGCGTGGTCAGCCTGGTCGGCATGGACATTCCGGCCGACGACCAGCGGCGCACGCTCGAGGCGCTGGGCTTTCGGGTCGTGGGGGCGCAGGCCTGGGTGCCGTCCTGGCGCCCCGATGTGCTGGGCGACGCCGATCTGGTCGAGGAAGTCGCGCGCATCGCCTCGCTGACCCGGCTGGAAGGCAAACCGATGCCGCGTCCGCAAATGGGCGTTCCCGCGCCGATCCTGACCCCGATGCAGCGCCGCGAACGGCTGATGCGCCGCACCCTGGCGGCGCTGGGCTATCATGAATGCGTGACCTACAGCTTCATCGACGCCGACTCGGCCACCCGGTTTGGTGGCGGCGAGGATGCGCTGAAACTGGAGAACCCGATTTCCAGCGAAATGACGCATATGCGGCCCGACCTGCTGCCCGGTCTCTTGCAGGCGGCGGCCCGCAACCAGGCGCGCGGCCATGCCGACATGGCCTTGTTCGAACTGGGCCCGGTCTTTGCCGGCGGTGAACCCGGCGAGCAGGCGATCCACGCCACCGGCCTTCTGATCGGGGCAACCGGACCGCGCGACCCGCATCATGCCCGCCGGCCGGTGGACCTGTTCGACGCCAAGGCCGACGCCGAGGCGGTGCTGGCCGCGATCGGTGCGCCCACGCGCACGCAGTCCGACCGCAACGTCGCCGCGTGGTTCCACCCGGGCCGGGCCGGACGCCTGACACTGGGCAAGAACGCCCTAGCGACGTTCGGCGAGGTGCATCCGCGCATCCTGAAGGCCTATGGCATCAAGGGCGCGGCCGTGGCCTTCACCCTGCCGGTCGAGGCCGCGCCACTGCCGCGCAATGCCGCTGCAACCCGCGCCGCCCTCGTGCTCAATGACCTGCAACCGGTCGAACGCGACTTTGCCTTTGTTCTGGACCAGTCGGTCGAGGCGCTGAGCGTGGTCAACGCGGCGCTGGGCGCGGACAAGGCGCTGATCGTCAGTGTGCGGGTGTTCGACGAGTTCTCGGGCGACAAGGCCGAGGCCCAGATGGGACCCGGCAAGAAATCCCTCGCCATCGCCGTGCGCCTGCAACCCAAGGGCCAGACCCTGACGGACGAGGACATCGCCGGTGTCAGTGCCCGGATCATCGACAAGGTCGCAAAGGCGACAGGCGGCGTTCTGCGGGGGTGATCGCCGAGGTGGGGGTTTTGCACCCCCACACCCCCGCAGCGTATTTGGGACAAGGTGAAGGGGCAGGTTAAGACCCCGTTAACGCCCCATCTTTGTGCCTGAAATATCCCGGGGGGTGAATTGCCGCAGGCAAGAGGGGGGCAGCGCCCCCCTTGCGCGATCTCAACTGGCCTCGCGTTCGAGGTTCAGTTTCATGTCGATCAGCACCCGTTGCAGGGCCAGTGTCTCGTTCAGCAGGCGGCGCGCCTCGTTCGCGCTGATCGTGCCGTCCTCGATGGCGGTCTGGTATTCGGCGATCAGCAGCGCGAACCGCTGGCTCAGCGCAATGACATCGGCATTGACCGACCCGCGCGTCGGGGCGTTGGGGCGCTGGTCGTCATGGGCCAGGATCACGCCGCGCAGATCGGCCAGCGCGGTGGTCACATGCGGAAAGCTCGACGCGCTTTCCAGTGCCGCCACCACGTCGATCGGCATGAAGCGGTCTGCGTGTTCGGGCAGGTCCGAATAATACCGGTTGAGGCTGGCCTTGGACCGGCCGGAAAGCTGGCTTGCGGCCTCGATCCCCACGTCTTTCACCAGGGCTTCGGTATGATGCTTGAGGAAATTCTGCGTGCTCGACAGCGGCATGTACCGGAACCTTGACAGGGGGAATTACCGGGCCCTTTTCCCATTAATGTGCATCCCAATGCAACATAGCAATGAAGGGCGCCGTTGGCCGGGTGGATGTTCTGTTTCCCCTCTGCCCGGTCGGGGCGCGTGTGTGCGTGCGTAGTGCCGTTCGTGTACTGGCGGCGGGACGGCAGGGGGCGCATCCCCTGCCGTTTCGCCGTTTCGCACTGGAAGGAATGCCCCCGAGACGTTAAACGGGCCTGCAAACGGACGAGTAAGGGGCACGTTGGCCAATGGACGGGCAGGGGTTCGTGCAGGATCTGCAGGGCTATTTTCAGCAGGGCTGGCAGATTGCTCTGGACTGGCTCGGGTCCCCGGCGGCTTGGTCGCAGTTCGGGCTTCTGCTGGCCGCCTATGTCGCGGCGCGCGTGATCGCGGCGCGCGGCGTCCCTGTCGTGACCCGCCTGCTGACCCCGCCCGAGGACAGGACCGGCCCGATCGCGCGCCTGCGTCGATTTGTCCTGCTGTTCGTGCCGCTGGCCATGCCGTTGATGGCATGGGCCTTTACGCTGACCGGCGAGGCGCTGGTGCGCGCGGCCTTTGGCACGGGCGTGGTCATCGCCTTTGGCAAGAACCTGTTCCTGTTTCTGGCCGCCCGGGCGGCGGTGCGTGACATTGTCAGTGACGGCTTCCTGCGGTTCCTGGGGCGGTTCGTTCTGTTGCCGATCCTGCTGCTGAACCTTGTGGGGCTGCTGGACCCCGTCAGCGACTATCTGAACAATGCCACCATCGACCTGGGGAACATCCGTTTCTCGGCGATGGCCCTGGTGCGGGGCGTCATCTCGGGCGCGCTGCTGTTCTGGATGGGGCGCTGGTCCAACGGCCAGTCCGAGGATTTCATCAAGGCGCGCGACGAACTGCGCCCGGCGACCCGCGAATTGGCCATCAAGGCCAGCCAGATCGCCATTTTCGGTGCGGCGTTTCTGCTGCTCATGTCGATCATGGGCATCGATCTGACCGCGGTCGCCGTTCTGGGCGGTGCGCTGGGTGTCGGGATCGGGCTGGGCCTGCAGCAGATCGCCGCGAACTTCGTTTCGGGCGTCATCCTGTTGCTGGAGGGGCAGACCACGGTCGGCGATTTCGTCGTGCTGGACAACGGCGAGGAAGGCACCATCGTCAAGATGACCGCCCGCGCCGCCATCCTGGAAACCGTCGATGGCCGCTGGATCGTGGTTCCGAACGAGGATTTCATCACCTCGCGCGTGGTCAATCTGTCTGACGCCGGCAAGGCGCATCGCTACGAGGCCGCGTTCAGTGTCAGCTATGACACCGACATCAACCGCGTGCCGGCGCTGATCGAGAAGGCGGTGGGCGATCTGGACTTCGTGCTGGATGGCGACGAGCGTGCGGTCGAATGCGAGCTCAAGGCCTTTGCGGACAGCGGGGTCGAGTTCAGTGTGGAATACTGGGTCGAAGGGATCGAGGATGTGACCGGCAAATATCAGTCGGTTGTCCTGTTCGCGATCTGGAACGCGCTGAAGGCGGCCAGCGTCGAGATTCCCTATCCGCAGCGTGTGGTTCACCATCGCGGATTGCCATCGGGTCAGGGCCCTGCGCCCGAGGGTCTTGCCGTGCCGCCGGGCGGACTTGCCGCCACCCCCACGGATCGCTAGAATCGTTTGCGATACCATCGACGGATCTTCCCCCATGCCTGCTGCCTCTGACCGGGAACCGGCGCGCCTGCCGTCCGGGCCGACCGGCCCGCTCATGGCGCTGGCCGCCTTTGGGTTCTATGCCACCCATGACGTGCTGATCCGCATCCTGGGAGAGACCTACAGCGTCTTTCAGATCATGTTCTACATGGGGCTGTTGAGCTTCCCCATGCTGGTGGTGATCCTGATCCGCGATCCGCACCCGGGAACGCTGCGCGCGGTGCATCCGTGGATGATGGTGGTGCGGACCGTGTCGATGGTCGTTTCGGCGGGGGGCGCATTCTATGCCTTTACCGTTCTGCCGCTGGCGCAGGTCTATGCGGTGCTCTTCGCGTCGCCCCTGCTGGTGACGCTGCTGGCCATTCCGATGCTGGGCGAGCGGGTCGGCCTGCATCGCGGTCTGGCGGTCGTGGTGGGTCTGCTGGGGGTGATGGTGGTGCTGCGTCCCGGGGCGCAGGCGATCACGCTGGGCCACCTGTCAGCCCTGACGGCGGCGGCGGCGGCGGCGCTGTCGGGCGTCATCTCGCGCAAGATCGGCCGCGACGAGCGCAGCGCGGTCATGCTGCTGTATCCCATGATGGCCAATGTGGTGATCATGGCGGCGATCCTGCCGGCGGTCTATGTGCCGATGGAACTGGCGCATCTGGCGGTGGTGGGCGTGATCGCGCTGCTGGCGCTGTTCGCGATGACACTGACCATTGGCGCCTACCGGCGGGCCGAGGCCGCGCTGGTCGCACCGATGCAGTATTCGCAGATCCTGTGGGCCTCGGTCTATGGCGCGCTGTTGTTTGACGAAACCCCCGATCGCTGGACCGTGGCGGGGGCGGCGCTGATCGTGGGCTCGGGGCTGTATATCGTGTTTCGCGAATCGCGCCGGAACGTCTCGGCGAATCGTCCGGTCCTGCGCACCCGTCTGCGCACGGAAACCGTTGCCGCCCCGCGCCCGGTCCTGCCGGAAGAGCCTGCATTCGATCGCGCTGATTGAGCGCGATAGCCCCTTGCAAACCCGTCCGTGGCGGGGTAATCCCGCGCCCACGGTCGGAGTGTAGCTCAGCCTGGTAGAGCACTGTCTTCGGGAGGCAGGGGCCGGAGGTTCGAATCCTCTCACTCCGACCAGTATATTTTCCAGTTTCGCTGCATTGCAGCATGTTTCAGTATCTGTATGTGCGTGGTTGCCGGAATGCAGCCTCGGGCTTGGTCCCGATTGTTTGATTCCGGCCAATGGGTTTCGGAAATTGTTCAGGAATTCGGCAGTCTTGAGCGTGACAGCCCGCCAGATTCTCAGTTTTCCTCCAGAAATTGAGTTCATGGTCGGATTTTGTCGCCAAAGTTGTGGATCCGCCCGGAACCTGTTAGCCATTGTTCATCAGATGTCGTTACTGCTTGCGGCGAGGCCTGCGCTGGCCGGGGGCGAGACATCGATCTTGCCAAGTCCAGCGCCCGCCAGCGGACCGTGGCGCGGGTCCGGGATGAAGAAAGCGTGCGGTTTGCGCTCCGCGCGGGTCCGCTCAGGGCCGCAGACCTGAGAGGGGTGGACATGACGCGAAGCGTTCTGGTGACGGGCGGGGCGGGCTATATCGGGTCGCATGCCTGCAAGGCGCTGGTGGCGGCGGGCTATCGGCCTGTCACCTTCGACAACCTGTCGACCGGCTGGGCGCAAGCGGTGAAATACGGCCCCTTCGTGCAGGGCGACCTGCTGGACCGGGACGCGCTGGATGCGGCCTTTGCCGCGCACCAGCCTGTCGCGGTCATGCATTTCGCCGCCTTCAGCCAGGTTGGCGAGGCGATGTCGAACCCCGGAAAATACTGGCGCAACAACGTGTTGGGGTCTCTCACCCTGATCGAGGCCGCGGTTGCCGCCGGGTGCCTGGACCTGGTGTTTTCCTCGACCTGTGCGACCTATGGCGAACAGGACGGCGTGGTTCTGGACGAGAGCTCGCGCCAGGAACCGATCAACGCCTATGGCTCGTCGAAGCGCGCGGTCGAGGAAATCCTGCGCGATTTCGGCGCCTCGGCGGGGCTGCGGCATGTGATTTTCCGCTATTTCAACGTCGCCGGCGCCGACCCCGAGGGCGAGGTCGGCGAATGCCACCGGCCCGAGACCCATCTCATCCCGGTGATGCTGGAGGCGATCGACGGCCAGCGCCCGGAACTGGTGATCCACGGCACCGACTATCCCACGCCCGACGGCACCTGCATTCGCGACTATGTGCATGTCATGGACCTGGCGCAGGCGCATGTGCTGGGCCTGGAGTGGCTGCTGGCGGGCAAGGAAAGCCGGGTCTTCAACCTGGGCACGGGCGCGGGGTTCACCGTGAACGAGGTGATCGGCCACGCCCGCGCCGCGACCGGCCACAAGGTGCCGCACCGGTTCGGCCCCCGCCGCGGCGGTGACGCCGCCTGCCTGGTCTCGGGCAGCAAGCGCGCCCTCGACGAGCTGGGCTGGCAGCCGATGCGGTCCTCGCTGAAACTGATGATCGCCGACGCCTGGAAATGGCACAAGACCGGCGGCTACGACAGCCCACCGTCCGTGGTGCAGCCTGCCCCCGACGCAAAGACCACGCAACCGATTGATGCCTGATTTGATTTCTGGAGATTTTCGAGATGTCTGAAACCTGGACCCCCGTCCTTCTGTGCCACGCCAGCGACAGCGCCGCGATGAAGGACCTGTCCCCGGTTGCGCGGGTGGTGAGCGTCGATATCGCGGGCGACGACATGACCTTTGCGGCCGTGGCATCGAAAGGGAGCCGCGGCACGCCGGTGTCCGAGGTCGAGGTTTTCCGCGATGCGCTGGGCTATGTCGCGTCGGGCGCGTCGGGCGAGGCGGCCCATGGCGCCTTTGCCACGCTTTGGGAACGCCGGTTCGGTGCCGGAACCGCGCCTGCCCTTTATCCGCTGCGCAATGAGCCGGTGCTGTCGGTTTACGGCGCCATCCTCTCGGGCAAGATGCACGACATCCAGAAACGCAACACCCGCCTGATGCGCGAGATCGGCCTGATGCGCGCGACCCACGACCAGACCCAGGCGGCGTTTCAACGGCTTGAATCGTTTTTCTACGCGAACAACCGTGGCGAGCGCATTCCGGCGATGACCCTGTCCGTGCAGCGCGGCACACGCCCGATGGTTCTGGAGGACGGACAGGACATCGAACAGCGTCTTCCGGTTGACAGCAGCGGGCTGTGCGATGTCGCGATCTCGATCGCGCGCAGGCCGCGCAGCGGATCCGGCATGCTGATCGCGACCCTGACGTTGCAAGACAGTGGCGACACCGTGGGCGCCTGGGAGGTCAAGGCCGATGACATCGACGCAGGCTGGCTGCGCCTGTGCCTGGATCGTGCCCTGCCGGCGGAACCGCAAACCGCCGTGCTGCGCCTGACCTGGCAGGGCGAGGGCACGCTGGCGCTGAACGCGTCGTTCTTTCATCCCGATCCGCGGTTCATGCCGTTGCCGGATTCCCCGCTGCTGGCGATGCAGTTGTGGAAATACATCCCCGAAGCCCGGGCGATGATGCCGGCCGACGGGATTGTCAGCGGCACGCCGCGCGCCATCGAACGCTGGAACATCGGCGCGCGCCACTTCAAGGCCGCGGTGCCGCTGGATGGCGCCCTGACCGAGACGGTCGGATACTCCGAGGCGTTCGGCGGTCTGATGGTGCGACCGACCGCCGCCACGCCGACCGTCGCGCGGCTGGACCGCGCGGCGCGTGCGGGCGTCCGGCATCTGTTTGGCGGGATCAAGATCGAACAGGGGTCGGGCCCCGAGGTCGCGTTCGCCTATGCCCTGCATCCCACCCGGGCGCGCGCTTCCGGGCTCAATCGTGTGCCGGCCTTTGCCGAGGGCATGGTGTCGGAATGGCATGTGCTGCCACCCAACGAATGGTCTGAACTGCATCTGCCGCTGACCGCGCCGCTGGCCGAGGACCACGACCTGTTCGTGATGACCCGGCTGGCCGACGGGTCCCATGCCGACCTGCCGCCCGAGGCCTGCTTCTTCAACATCGTCGCGCAGGCCGGCACCGGAGAGGACGCATGAGCACCCGGACGGTCCAGTCCCGCGAGATCAAGACCGCCACGCCCCCCCGGGTTGCCGTGGTCGTGCCGATCTTTCGCCATTCCGCCCTGCTTTCGGAAGCGATCGAAAGCGTGCTGGCGCAGCAGGCAGACTTTGCGATCCGGCTGATCCTGGTCAATGACGGCTGCCCGCATGTCGAAACCGACGCGGTCTGCCGGGACTATGCCGCCAGCTATCCCGACCGGATCGTCTATCTGCGCAAACCGAACGGTGGGCTGAGCGACGCGCGCAATTTCGGCATTCGTCACGTCCTGGCGCATGAACCCAGCGTCGAGGCCGTCTATCTGCTGGATGCCGACAATCGTATCCGTCCGCAGTCGATGGCGCGCGCCTTTGCCGCCCTTCAGGCCGACCCGGCGCTGGGCTGGATCTATCCGAACATCGACATGTTCGGTCTGCAATCGGCGCATGATTACGGCGGCCCCTATTCCCGCCTGCTTCACAGCACCATGAACACCTGCGAGGCCGGCAGTCTCATCAGCCGCAAGGTGTTCGAGGCCGGAGTTCTGTTCGACACCAATTTCAAGCAGGGGTTCGAGGACTGGGAGTTCTTCCTGTCCGCGGCCTCGGCCGGTTTTGTCGGTGCCAACCTGGAAGAGTTCGGCTTTCAGTATCGCAAACGCCCGGAAAGCATGCTGGCCGATTCCGAGCGCGAGGGCGCCGGAATCCGTGCCGCCATGCAGCAAAAGCACAAGACGCTGTTCCAGCCCAAGACCTTGATCGAATTCGAGCAGAAGGAAACGCCGCGCTACGCCATCCTTTTGTCCGACCGCAACGAAATCCGCCTGACCACCGATCCTCGGGGCGAGACCGAGGTTCTGACCCAGGCCGAATATGAGCGTCGGCTCTGGTTGTCCCAGGCCAACCCCTCGCGCTATGGCGTCGCGCCCTGGCTGATCGTGACCAGCAGCGGCTTTCTGGCGCAACTCGAGGCCGCCGGTCTGACGCATTTCGCGTTCTGGCGGCTGGAACATGTCACCGACGAGGCCGGTATCGGTGTCTGCGCGCTCGAGGTGCGCGACGAGGACCGCATCGGGGTCCGGGTCGACAAGGCCTCGGGGGGCAACCATCTGGACGCCAGCGCGATCATGATCCGGCCCCGGTTGTTGAGCGAGGTGTTGCGTGACAGCGGGTCGGCCTGGGTGGACAGCCTGTGGACGACAATGCCGATGCCCGACATTCGCCGCCTGACGCTGTCGGTTCCGGCCGACCGTATCCTGCCGGATGAACACGGCGCGCGCGGTGCCGTGCTGGATTTCCTGTCCTTCATCCATCGTCTGCGCGCCTCGCGGTGGCGTGACGGTGCGATGCAGGCGGTGGAATGGCGCACCGGGGACCTGAAGATCCGTGCCGAACCCTATCGGGTGATCCGGCAACGGCTGAACGGGGCGGTGGCCTATCCGCGCATTCGCGATGGCAAGCCGCATGTCGGCCTGACAATTCCGATCGTCGAGTTCGGCGGCGTCGAAAAGGTCGCGCTGAACGTTGCGCGGGTGCTCAAGGCGCAGGGCTTCGGCGTTCATCTGTTCGTTCTGCTGGCCGAGGACGCGGCGATCTCGCGCGAGTGGGCCGCAGTCACCGACAGTGTCAACTTCCTGTCCGGGACCGGGTTCGCCCCCTGGGGCGGTGGCGAACAGGCCTATTTCGGCACCGAGATTCCGCGCTGGGCCCAGCACGGGAACCACGCGCCCGCCCTGGGCGCACTGTACTGGCTGGATTCGGTGATCGATTTCCACGGTGGCGCGCTGGTCGCCGTCATGGGCAAATTGAAGCGCCTGGGCGTGCGCACCGTATCGTCCCTGCATCTGAGCGACATGTCGCCGGTGCAGCGCCCCGTCGGCAATACCTATCTGGCGATGGCCCATGAACATGCCTTTGATGTCTTTGCACCCTGTTCGCTGCAACTGGCGGACTGGCTGCACGGGATGGGGGTGCCGCAGGAAAAGATCGTGCCGCTGGTGAACGCGCCGGCGTTCCCGATCTCGGCCGCGGATCTGGAGGCCTGTCTGACCGCACGGCGCGCGCGTGACGACACCGCCCCCTTGCGGGTGTTGTTCCTGGGGCGTCTGGACCCGCAAAAGGGGCTGGACCGCCTTACGGTCGTGGTGGCCGAGACCGAGACACTGAATCTGACCTGGCGGATCGTCGGCAAGGCGGTTCTGGCCGATGCCAAGCGGCCCTTGTCGCCGGTCTTGCAAAAACGTCTGGAACCGGCCTTGAGCACCGCCGAAGAGCTGGTCGATGCCTATGCCTGGGCCGATGTCGTGGTGCTGCTGTCCGAGTTCGAGGGCCTGCCCCTGACGATCCTCGAGGCGATGCGTCAGGGGGTTGTCGTGGTGGCGACCGACGTTGGTGCGGTTTCCGAGGCAGTGCGCGACAATGAAAACGGCATCCTGTTGCCGCTGGCGGATGCCAATGCATCCTGTGTGCGTGCCCTCAGGACCCTGGCCGCCGACCGCGCCACCCTGCGGCGTCTGTCCGAGCAGGCCGTGGCGGATTCCGCGCTGCGGGACTGGGAACACAGCGCCGAGGGTCTTGTGTCATTCCTGAATGCCGCGCATACCAGCACTGGACTGGTAAAAGGCTAAATTGATGGACGTGTCCGAGTCTGATCGGCAAAACTATCCGTTCCTGTATCGACCGTCGAAGGGGTATGTTTTCATAGCGACCTACGGTCGGTCGGGGTCGACGTTGCTCATGAAGGTGCTCAACGCCATCGATGGCGCCTGCATCCGTGGCGAGCGCGGCAACAGCCTGTCGCCCGTTCTGCGGGCGATTTCGATCATACAGACGGAATCGAATTTCTCGGTGCGCCGAAACGAGGCCGCCAAGCCCCGTGACGAACGCTCGCCGCATTGGCAGCAGATCATGGGGACGGTGGACGATCCCTGGTATGGCGCCGAGGACGTGGACCCCGGCCGCTATGCGAAACTGGCGCTGGATGCCTATGTCCGCACCGTGATGATCCCGCCCGAGGAGGTGAGCTTTCTGGGCCTCAAGGAGATTTCCTTCCACGAGGTCGGCAGTGCCTTTGAGGCCAACATGGCCTGTCTGCTCGAATGGTTTCCCAACAGCCGGATCATCTTTCTGACCCGCGACATCGCGCAGGTGGCGAATTCGGGCTGGTGGCGCGACATGCCCTATGCCGCGGTGGAAAAGCGGCTGCAGGACGCGAATGCGCGGTTCGAGGCCTTTCAGTTCGACCATGCCGATCGCTGCCTGATGTTCGATTACAGCCAGTTCGCCGAGGGTTACGAGGGCGTGCTGCCACTGTTCGATTTTCTGGGCGTCAGTGTTGCCGAAGATGTCGTGACCGGCATCCTGTCCAAGAAATTGTCACATCTCCAGTGACGGGGCCGTCCGGGCCCATGCGGCGCGTTCGCCGCACGAGCCCAGGTCGTGACAGGGTTCACTCGCTGTCAGGGTCCAGAATCCGGCGTGCTTCCGCGCGGCGGGTGCTTACGTCGGCCGGGATCGGTGTGCCGGTTTCCGTCAGACGGGTGACATACCAGTCGGTCTGCGTCAGATAGGCGCGGGCCTGGGCCTGGGCAACGGCCAGGCGGTTGGCCTCGGCCTCGGCCGCGCGGTCCTGGGCCGAGATCAGGCGAGTCAGATCGACAGGGATCATCACAGAACCTCGAACGCTTGGGTGGGCAACGCGATGGGGCCGTCGGACAGGGCCTCGATCGGATCGGGAAACAGCGCGCTTGCCGGGGCGTTGCCGGCATAAGGCATCAGCAGACCCAGGTGCAGCGTGCCGTCGATGCGTCGGATGTCCGACGCGAGCCAGGCACAATCCACGGCATCCTGGGGCAGGATCGCCCCCTCGGGAACGCCGGACAGGTCCAGCGCCTCGCCATTCAGGACCAGCGTGTCGCCCTGCCGTTCCAGCGTCAGTGCGTCATCCATGCGGATGGGCGAGAGGGAAATGATCATCGTGTCCTCCTTCAGAACCAGCGCCCCAGGGCGAGCCAGAAAACCTCGGTGTCGGCGACACTGGTGACGGCATAGGCGGTGGCGTTCGCCACCTGCGTCGTTCGCCCGCCATAGGGCACGTTCACGCACAGGCCGCTGCTGTGCGACACGCGCGCCTGGATCGTGGCGCCATTGACGCTGCCCAGCACGAAGGCGGCAGGAAAGGTCCAGCCGATCGCGCCGCTGCGATAGAGCCCGCCGACCGCCGCAGTCGCGACGGCGATCCCGGTCTGGCGGAACTGGCAGATCTGCGTGCCATCCGCGAACCGGACATATTCGCCATTCGCGTTGTTGCCACGTTCCACGATCGCGCCGGTCGGAACGCCGCCGCTTTGTGCGACCGGGCCCAGCGTGGCGTTGAACTGCTGCCAGCCCGACCAGGTGTTTCCATCGTGATACCGCTGGAAACACAGCCCGGCCGCCGCGGTCTGCCAGGCGACCTGCATCTGTTGCGCCGGCCCGCGCCGCAGGTGTTGCAGGAAATATCCCCCGGTCGAGGGCATGACCGCCGAACCGGAGACCTGGTAGAACCCGGTCGCGGCGATGCTGTTGGGATTGTCCGCTGTCGGCGTTGCGGTCAGGGTGCCGCCCAGGCCAAAGCTGCCGACCGTCAGCAATCGACCGGCCGTCGCATCCGTGGCCGAGGCACAGACCGAATCGCCAAAGGGCAGCGCGGTGGCCGCGTCGAACGCCAGCGCAGTGCGCCACGACGCGCCATCCGGGCTGACCTTGATCCCGAAACCGTCGCTGCCCATCGTGCCCATCTCGGCCCGGCCGGACCAGGCGGTCTGGAACAACAGCGACGCGGTGTCCGACGGGGCGGCTTTGTTGACCTTGATCTGGTGCCCGGCGCCCTCATGGGTGAACAGGCTGGCCTCGGCGGAAACCGCCAGCCGGTTCACCGTGTCGTGGCTGGTGCCAATGCCGACCCCGGGCAGGTTCTGCAGGTCGGGCAGATCGGGCAACACCCAGCCGCTGCCGTCGAATACGCGCAGTTCCGTGCCCAGGGACGCCCGCCAGCCGATCCGGGGCGCGAGGAACAACCAGCCCCCGTTCGACCAGACGGCGACTTCCTGATCGTGCCCGGCCCAATCGTTGACCGCGCCATAGCCCAACGCCCAGGCCTCGCCATCCTGGGCCGAGAGGGGGGGAGTCGTGGCGCCAAAGGCGGTGACGATCAGTTGAACCATCGAATCCAGCCGTTCGAGCGCCTCGTTAAGGGTAACGTGCTTCTGGGCTTGCGCCGCGGCCATATATGGCAACTTCAGGTTCGCTGACCGGAACGACATGTGGCAGACTCCGCTTATTGGTTGAGGCGGAGAATCCCGGCTTCCCGGAAAGAAAGATCGAAGCCGGCGTTCGCTGGCCCCGACCCGGTGTGCAACAGCCGCGGGGATCGCGGGGAACGATGGACCGCCGGGCGAGGGGCGGGTAATCAGGACAGACCCCGGGTCGCGCGGCCCTGCGTCCATCAAGGAGAGCCGATGAAAATTTGCGTGGTCGGAATCGGATATGTCGGCCTGTCGATGGCCGTGCTGCTGGCCAAACGGCACACGGTCATGGCGCTGGATGTCGATGCCGCGCGGGTGCGCGCGCTGAACGCGCGCAAGGCCCCGATCGTGGATCCCGACATCTCGGCGGCACTGACGGGCGGCGAACTGCGACTGAGCGCAACCACCGACCGGGCGGCGGCGATGCAGGATGCCGATTTCGTCGTGATCGCCACGCCGACCTCCTATGACCCGGAAACCAACAAGTTCGACACCCGCACGGTCGCGGCGACGGCCAGCGCCGCGCTGAACCTGGCGCCCCGGGCCGCGATCGTGATCAAGTCGACCGTGCCGGTGGGCTATACCGATGCCCTGAACGCCGAACTCGGCACCGACCGGATCCTGTTCTCGCCGGAATTCCTGCGCGAGGGGCGGGCCTTGCATGACAACCTGCACCCGTCGCGCATCGTCGTCGGCTCCACCTCGGACCGGGGGCAGGTCTTTGCCGATCTGCTGCGCGAGGCGGCACTCGACCCCGATGTGCCCGTTCTGCTGACCGGCCCGCGCGAGGCCGAGGCCATCAAATTGTTCGCGAACACCTATCTGGCGCTGCGCGTCGCCTTCTTCAACGAACTGGACAGCTACGCCATGGCGCAGGATCTGGACAGCCGCCAGATCATCGACGGCGTATGCCTCGATCCGCGGATCGGGCAGTATTACAACAACCCCTCGTTCGGGTATGGCGGATACTGCCTGCCCAAGGACACGCGGCAACTGCTGGCGAATTACGAAACCGTGCCACAAAGCCTGATCCGCGCCGTGGTCGAGGCCAACGCCACCCGAAAGGACTATCTGGCCGAGACGATTCTGGCGATGAAGCCCCGTCATGTCGGGATCTATCGCCTGGTGATGAAGGCCGGCTCGGACAATTTTCGTGACAGTTCCATTCTGGGCGTCATGGAACGGATCCAGGCCAGGGGCATTCCGGTTACCGTCTATGAGCCGGGGTTGACCAGCCCCCGGTTTCTGGACGCGGCGGTCGAGGGGGATCTGGCCCGGTTCAAGGAAACTGCCGACGTGATCCTGGCAAACCGCGTGTCCGCGGATCTGGCCGATGTCGCCGAGAAGGTCTTTACGCGGGATCTGTTCGGCGCCGACTGACGCGGGTTTTCCTGCCCCTCAGGGCCTGCGCCGGGCAAAGCGAGTTGAACTTTCTGCGTCAAAACGATAACCACGATCCGGAATGCTCGCCAGTTTTCAAGGGCCTGGCACCCCGCACCGTTGGCACGGCGCAAGGGTGGCGCGGAAATCGGTCGGGGCGTTCGCAGGTCCTTCGGGTGCGGGAGAACGTCATGCAGGTTGAACCTACCGCGCTGCCGGGTGTCGTCAGGATCACGCCGCGACGGTTTGGCGACGCGCGGGGTTGGTTCAGCGAAAGCTGGAATCGCAGGACGCTGGCCGATGCCGGCCTGACCCTGCCCGAATTCGTGCAGGACAACCATTCCGTCAGTGCCGCGCGCGGCACGGTGCGCGGCCTTCACTATCAGGCGCCGCCCCACGCCCAAGGCAAGCTGGTGCGTTGCGGGCGCGGCCGGCTGCTGGATGTCGCCGTCGATGCGCGACGGGGATCGCCAACCTACGGGCACTGGGTGGCCGAAGAACTGAGCGACCAGAACGGCCGCCAACTGTGGATCCCTGCCGGTTTCCTGCACGGGTTCGTCACGCTCGAACCCGCGACCGAAATCGTCTACAAGGTCACGGATCACTATGCACCGGACTGCGACGGCGCGGTGCATTTTGCCTCGGCCGGGATCGACTGGGGCGTGGATCCATCGGATGCGGTGGTGTCCGAAAAGGACGCACAGGCGCCGGCCTTTGCTGACTGGACCTCGCCGTTCGTCTGGGGGGATGCATGAAGATCCTTGTCACCGGCGGCGCGGGGTTCATCGGTTCGGCGGTGGTGCGTCAGGCCATTGCCGCAGGTCATTCGGTCGTCAACCTGGATGCGCTGACCTATGCCGCGTGCCTCGAGAACGTGGCAAGCGTGGCCGAGAGTCCGCTCTATGCCTTTGAGCGGGTCGATATCTGCGATGCGCCCGAGGTCGCGCGCGTGCTGGCGCGGCATCAGCCGGACGCGATCATGCATCTGGCCGCCGAAAGCCATGTCGATCGGTCGATCGACGGGCCCGGGGCCTTCATCCGCACCAATGTCGAGGGCACCTATACCCTGCTTGAAGCGGCGCGCGCGTATTGGCTCGATCAGGGGCGTCCCGAGGGGTTCCGGTTTCACCATATCTCGACCGACGAGGTGTTCGGCAGTCTTGGTCCGACCGGCAAGTTCACCGAGGACACGCCCTATGATCCGCGCAGTCCCTATTCCGCGTCGAAAGCGGCCTCGGATCATCTGGTGCGGGCCTGGCACGAAACCTATGGCCTGCCGGTCGTTCTGACCAATTGCTCGAACAATTACGGCCCCTTCCATTTTCCTGAAAAGCTGATTCCGGTGGTGATCCTGAATGCCCTCGCAGGGCGGCCGATCCCGGTCTACGGCGCGGGCGAGAATGTGCGCGACTGGCTGTATGTCGAGGATCACGCCCAGGCGTTGCTGCTGGTGCTGGCCAAGGGGGCGGTCGGTCGATCCTATAACATCGGGGGCGAGAACGAGGCCCGCAACATCGACCTGGTGCGGACGATCTGCGCGATCCTCGACGATCTGCGCCCGGCGGATCGTGCGTATGCCGAACAGATCACCTTTGTCGCGGATCGTCCCGGCCATGATGCGCGCTATGCGATCGACCCGGCCCGCATCCGCGCCGAACTGGGATGGCGGCCGTCGGTGACGCTTGAGGAAGGGCTCAGGCGCACCGTTCGCTGGTATCTCGATCACGAGGATTGGTGGCGTCCCCTGCAGGCACGGCAGGGGGTCGGGCAGCGGTTGGGCAAGGGCTGATCCCCCGGTCCGCAAGCCGGTGGCCACAGCCGTGCCCGTGTCCGGCCATGCGAATGCCGCTTTCGCCTGCCAGTCTGAGGCCGAGAACGAGGACCATATGTCGCTGCTGATATTCGGAAAAACGGGACAGGTGGCGCAGGCGCTGGGGCAGCTTGCGCCCGACAGCGTTTTCCTGGACCGGGCCCAGGCCGATCTGTCCGACCCTGCCGCCTGTGCCGCGGCCATCCGGTCGCTGCGCCCCCGGGCCGTGATCAACGCGGCCGCCTGGACTGCCGTGGACCGGGCCGAGGACGAGGAAGCCGTTGCGACCGTCATCAACGGGGCCGCGCCGGTCGCCATGGCGCGGGAATGCGCGGCGCTGACGATACCGTTTGTCCAGGTGTCGACCGATTATGTGTTTGATGGCCACGGCGCCATGCCGTTCCACCCCGACGATCCGGTCGCGCCACTGAACGCCTATGGCCGCTCAAAGCTGGCGGGCGAAGTGGGCGTGCGGAATTCGGGTGCGGTTCACGCCATCCTGCGCACCAGCTGGGTGTTTTCGGCGCAGGGGCAGAACTTCGTCCGGACGATGCTGCGGCTGGGTCGTGAGCGCGACGAGTTGCGCGTGGTCGCGGACCAGATCGGCGGCCCGACCCCGGCGCGGGCCATTGCCCGGGCCTGCCTGACCCTGGCCGAGGCCCTGCAACGGGATCCGGGACTGGGCGGAACCTATCACTTTTCCGGCGCACCCGATGTCAGTTGGGCCGACTTCGCCCGCGAGATCATGGCGCAGGCCGGGCTTGCGTGCCGGATCACCGGCATTGCGACCGCCGACTACCCCACACCGGCCCGCCGCCCGGCCAACAGCCGTCTGGCGTGCCCGAACCTTGTGCGCGTCGGGCTGGAGCGCCCTGACTGGCGGGACGCCCTGACCGACGTGCTGCGCGAGCTTGGAGCGACGACATGACCCAGCCCCCCCAACGCAAGGGCATCATCCTGGCCGGCGGATCGGGAACCCGGCTGTATCCGATCACGCTGGGCGTGTCCAAGCAGCTCATGCCGATCTATGACAAGCCGATGATCTATTATCCGCTCAGCGTGCTGATGCTGGCCGGGGTTCGCGAGATTGCGATCATCACCACCCCGCACGATCAGGACCAGTTCCGCCGTGCGTTGGGCGACGGCTCGCAATGGGGGCTCAGCTTTACCTATATCGTGCAACCCTCGCCCGACGGGCTGGCGCAGGCCTTCATTCTGGCACGCGCGTTTCTGGACGGTGCGCCCTCGGTCCTGGTGCTGGGCGACAACATCTTTTTCGGTCACGGGTTGCCGGAACTGCTGGCCCAGGCCAGCGCGAGGGACGCGGGCGCGACCGTGTTCGGCTACCGCGTGTCGGATCCCGAACGCTATGGCGTGGTCGGTTTCGATGCCGGCGGTCGCGTGACCTCCATCGTCGAGAAACCCTCTGCGCCGCCCTCGCGCTATGCGGTGACGGGGCTTTACTTTGTCGATGCGTCGGCGCCCGACCGGGCCGAACGCATCGTGCCCTCGGTCCGGGGCGAGGTCGAGATCGTCGATCTGCTGCAAGGGTATCTCGATGACGGGCTGCTTGACGTGCAGCGCATGGGGCGGGGCTATGCCTGGCTCGATACCGGCACCCATGGCAGCCTGCTGGATGCCGGCAATTTCGTGCGGACGCTTCAGGCCCGGCAGGGCCTGCAAACCGGCTGCCCCGAGGAAGTCGCCTTTCAGAACGGCTGGATTTCGGTCGAACAGCTCGAACGGATCGCCGCGCCGCTGGCCAAGAACGATTACGGGCGCTATCTGCTCGATCTGGCGCGGGGCGACGGGCGCTGGCGCAACTGACCTGACCGTGCCAATGGTTGACCGCTGGGGGCATTGCGCCGACAGTGACGGCGCAAGGGTCTGAAACGGTGCATCACATGGATATCCTGAACGATTTTCCGGCTGAAACGCTGGGCACAACCCTGTTGTGGGAGGCCGTGGTCGACATCGCCGAACGCGAGGAT
This sequence comes from Rhodobacter sp., assembly GCA_020637555.1. Taxonomy (GTDB): domain Bacteria; phylum Pseudomonadota; class Alphaproteobacteria; order Rhodobacterales; family Rhodobacteraceae; genus Pararhodobacter. Next base: position 60,413 of record JACKKF010000006.1, read on the forward strand.
CTGGGCCAGGGCCCGCTGGGCGCGCGCGGAATCGTGCCGATCCTGGGCGGTGTCTTTCGCGGCGGGCCGGGGATGGGCGCCGATCAGGCCGATTTTCACGGCACGGTGCTGAACGGTGGCGCCGACCGGCAACTGGTGCGCGCGGATGGGGCGAAAGAGCTGGATGCCTTCTACGAGATGCGTGTGGCCGACGGCACGCTTCTGACGATTCGCAATCGCGTTGTCATCGACGAGACCGGCCCCGGTCCGCGTTATGCGGTGTCGCGTATTCAGGTGACCGCTCCGCTGGGGCGATGGGACTGGCTGAACCGGCGCATGATCGTGGGCACGCTGCAGGGGGCGCGGCCGCGCCGCGCGGCGGTCATCATACGCGGTTGGCTGGTGACGGCCACGACCTGACCCGCAGTTGGATTCGCCGCGCGAATGTTCTAGGTTTGTCCCATGTGGATCGACCCCGCCCTCTCCGGCTGTTTTCCCCTGCGCCAGACTCGTGTGCATGAGGTCTGCGGCCCGGGTGCAGCGGCGTTCTGCGCGCTGGCGGCGGCCTCGGGCACGGGGCCGGTGCTGTGGGTGGTCGAATCGCACCGCACCGAACGCCTGAACCCGGTCGGACTGGCCCCTTTGCTGCCGCCAGAGCGCGTGCTGATGGTGCGCACGGGGTCGCAGACCGACAGCCTTGCGGTGGCGGAGGAGGCGCTGAAGGACGGTGCCGCCCCCTTTGTGGCGATCGAGATTTCGGCGCCTCTGGATCTGCGTGAAGGGCGGCGGCTGCAACTGGCGGCGCGCGCGGGCGGCACCACGGGCCTGTGTCTGATCCCTGAGGGCATGGGATCGAATGCAGCGGAAACGCGCTGGCGGGCTGCGCCGCTGTTCGATCCGACCGGGGCGATGGACTCGACTCTGATGCGGTGGGAGATTATCAAGAACAAAGAGGGAACAATCAGGGCCTGGCATGTTCGATGGACCCCGGAAACAGGTGGTTTGCATGTGGTTTCCCCGGTTGCCGAGCGACCGGGTTCTCAGGACGCGCCCGGTTGACGGCCCCTTTGCGCTGACCCAGACGCTGGCCAACACCCAGCGCCTGTATGATCTGAACCGCGCGGCCGAACAGCAGGGATTGCACCGCGGCATGAGCTATGCCGATGCCCGGGCCTTCTGTCCCGACCTGATCAGCCACCCCGCGCGCCCCGATCTGGATGCACGGTTCCTGGCCGCGCTGCGCCGCTGGGCCACGCGCTATTGCCCCTGGGTCGGGATCGACGGGGCCGATGGGCTGGTTCTGGACGTGACTGGCGCCACCCATCTGTGGGGTGGCACGGCGGCCATGCTGGATGACATGTGTGCCCGGGCGGCCCGGGCGGGGCTGGACCTGCGGCTGGGGCAGGGGGCCACGCGGGGGGCGGCCTGGGCGCGGGCGCATCACGGGGAACCCGATGCGCCCCTGGCCACGCTGCCGGTCGCGGCGCTGCGCCTGGACGAGGCCACGGTCACCGGGTTGCAACGGTTGGGACTGCGCCGCATCGGGGATCTGGATGCAACACCCCGCGCCCCCTTGACCCGGCGGTTCGGCCCGCAGGTCCTGTTGCGCCTGGATCAGGCGCTGGGTCGCGTGTCCGAGCCTCTGAACCCCCAGGGCGAGCCGCCGCACTTTGGCTTGCGCATGACCTTCCCCGAGCCGATCGGTCTGGTCGGGGATGTGATGGCGGCGACCGAACGGCTGCTGATCCCCCTGTGCGACAAGCTCAGACTTCACGAGGCCGGGGCCCGGCGGCTCATGCTGACGCTCAGGCGGGTTGATCAGGGAAGCCAGCAGATCGAATTGCGGCTGGCCGCGCCCATGCGCGAGGCCCCGCGCATCCTGCCCCTGTTCGAGCGCGGCGTGGCCGAGGTGGACGCGGGCTTCGGCATTGATCAGATCCGCATCGAGGCGGTGCAGGTCGAACCCCTGCCGGTGCAGCAGATCGGAACGGGCGCGGCCGGTCAGACCCCCGGCCGGGTCGAGGATCTGATGACGCGCATCGGCACCCGCATCGGGCTGGAGAATGTGCAGCGTTTCCTCCCTGCGGACAGTCACATCCCCGAGCGCGCCTTTTCCATCGCGTCCGCGGCCTACAGCACCGCCGAGAGCGGATGGGCCAGCGTCAATCCCCGCCCCCTGCGGCTGTTCCCACCCGAGGCGATCGGCGCCTCGGGCAACACGCCGCCCGAACGGTTCCGCTGGCGGCGGGTGTCCTTCATCACCGGGCGTGCCACCGGGCCGGAACGCATCGCGCCGGAATGGTGGCTGGACGACGACGCCTGGCGATCCGGCATCCGCGATTACTGGCGGGTCGAGACGCGGCAGGGTCGGCGGTTGTGGCTGTTCCACACGCCGCAGAACCCGGGCTGGTTCGTGCAGGGGGAATTCGCATGAGCTACGCGGAACTCTGTGTCACGTCGAATTTCACCTTTCTCACCGGCGCGTCGCACCCCGAGGAACTGATGAAACGCGCGGTCGAACTGGGCCTGTCGGCCCTGGCGGTGACCGACCGGAACACGCTGGCAGGGGTGGTGCGGGCCTATAGCGCGCTGAAAACGCTTGAAAAAGATGGGGTTCAGGGGTTGCCCCGGCTGATTGTCGGGGCGCGGCTCGTGGTGCGCGACAGCCCGGTCGAATGGCTGGCCTTGCCCACGGATCGCGCTGCCTACCACCGGTTGTCGCGGCTGCTGACGCTGGGCAAACGGCGTGCGGGCAAAGCGGAATGCCATCTGGATCTTGCCGACCTCGAATCGGGCCTGGCGGGGCTGATCCTGATCGCCCTTCCACCGGCGACGGATCCCGAGTCCGCGCTGGCGCCGATCCAGCGGCTTCAGCGGCGCTATCCCGGTGCGGTCTTTCTGGGCGCCGCGCCGCGCTATGACGGGTCCGACCAGGGCTGGTTCGATACCTGTGCGGCCCTGGCGCTCAGGGCGTCGGCGCCCATGGTTGCGGTCGGTGATGTGCTGATGCACCGCGCCCAGCGCCGGCAGCTCGCCGATGTTCTGACCTGTCTGCGCGAGGGGATCACCATCGATGCGATCGGCACCCGGGCCCTGCCCAACGCCGAGCGCCGCCTCAAGGGGGCGGGGGACATGGCGCGGCTCTATCGGCACCACCCGGCTGCGGTGCGGCGCACGCTGGAAATCGCGGCGCGCATCGCCTTTGATCTGTCCGAACTCAGCTATGAATACCCCGACGAGATCACCGAGAGCGGCGAGACCCCGCAGCAGCGGCTGGAACGGCTGGCGCGCGCAGGGATCGCACGGCGCTATCCGCAGGGGGCGCCGCAGCGGGTGTTCGACTTGCTGGAGAAGGAACTGGCACTGGTGGCGGAACTGGATTTTCCGGCCTATTTCCTGACCGTCCACGACATCGTGAGCGAGGCGCGCGCCCGCGGCATCCTGTGCCAGGGGCGCGGGTCGGCGGCGAATTCGATCCTGTGCTATCTGCTGGGCATCACCGATGTGTCGCCCGACATGATCGGCATGGTGTTCGAACGCTTCATCTCGCGCTATCGCGGTGAGCCGCCGGATATCGACGTGGATTTCGAACATGAACGCCGCGAAGAGGTGATCCAGTGGATCTATGAGAGATATGGCCGCCACCGTGCCGGTCTGTGTGCGACGGTGATCCATTTCCGCTCGCGCGCGGCCATCCGCGAGGTGGGCAAGGTGATGGGTCTGTCGCAGGATGTGACGGCGGGGCTGTCGGGGCAGATCTGGGGCATGTCGAACGCGGGTGCCGATCCCGAGAGGATGCGTGAACTGGGCCTTGATCCGGGTGATCGGCGGTTGGCGCAGACGATCCGCCTGATCCATGAGATCATCGGCTTTCCGCGCCATCTGTCGCAGCATGTGGGCGGTTTCATCATCACCAAGGGCCGGCTGGATGAATTGTGCCCGATCGAGAACGCGGCGATGGAGGACCGCACCGTCATCGAATGGGACAAGGACGACATCGACACGCTGGGCATTCTCAAGGTGGACATCCTCAGCCTGGGGATGCTGACCTGCTTGCGCAAGAGCTTCGACCTGCTGCGCGCTCACGATGCGATCGACCACACGCTTGCCAGCGTCCCCCAGGACGACCCGGCGACCTATGCGATGCTGCAACGGGCGGATGCGGTGGGGGTGTTTCAGGTGGAGAGCCGCGCGCAGATGAACTTCCTGCCCCGGATGAAGCCAGCGAAGTTCTACGACCTGGTGATCGAGGTGGCCATTGTCCGTCCAGGTCCCATCCAGGGCGGCATGGTCAAACCCTATATTCGCCGCCGCCAGGGTCTGGAGGCGCCCGAACCCTTTGGTCCGGCGCTGGCCAAGGTCACGGAAAAGACCCTGGGTGTGCCGCTGTTTCAGGAACAGGCGATGCAGATTGCCGTCGTCGGCGCGGGCTATACGGCGGAAGAGGCTGACCAGCTTCGCCGCTCGCTGGCATCGTTCCGGCGCATGGGCACCATCGGCCAGCACCGCGACCGCTTCATCCATGGAATGCTGCGCAACGGCTATTCGCAAGAGGTGGCCGAACAGTGCTTCAGCCAGATCGAGGGATTCGCCGATTACGGTTTTCCCGAAAGCCACGCGGCGGCCTTTGCCATGCTGACCTATGTGTCGTCATGGTTGAAGTGCCATCACCCGGCGGTCTTTGCCTGTGCGTTGCTGAATTCGCAGCCGATGGGGTTTTATGCGCCCGCGCAGATCGTTCGCGATGCGCGCGAACACGGGGTCGAGGTGCGACCCGTCTGTGTCAACACCAGCGCCTGGGACAACACGCTGGAACGCCGCGCCGACGGGCGGCTGGCACTGCGGCTGGGATTTCGCCAGATCAAGGGCTTCCGCGAGGACGACGCGGGCTGGATCGTCGCCGCCAGGGGCAACGGCTATCCCGATCCCGAAAGCCTGTGGTTGCGCGCGGGGCTGACCCCCGCCGTGCTGGAGCGACTGGCCGAGGCCGACGCCTTTGCCGCGCAGGGACTGGGCCGGCGCGACGCGCTGTGGCAGGTGCGGGCAATCCGCGCGCCCGCCCCTCTGCCGCTGTTCGCCGATCCGCTGGATGGCGAGGGCGGACGCGAACCGGCCGTGCATCTGCCTGCGATGCATCTGGGCGAAGAGGTGGTCGAGGATTACATCGCCCTGCGTCTGACGCTGCGGGCGCATCCCATGGAACTGCTGCGCCCGTCGATCCCCGGGTTGACGCCGCATGACCAGTTGCCGGTTGTGCCGCCCCGACGGATCAGCGTCTGCGGATTGGTCATCACGCGGCAGCGCCCGGGCACGGCCTCGGGCGTGGTGTTTCTCACGCTTGAAGACGAGACCGGCGTGTCCAACATCGTGGTCTGGCCCAAGGTCTATGAACGCTTCCGGCGGATCGTCATGGGGGGGCGGCTGCTGCGCGTGACCGGGCGGCTCGAGCGCGAGGGGATCGTGGTGCATCTGATCGCCGAAGGGATCGAGGATCTGTCCCACCGCCTGTCGGATCTGGGGCATCCCCTGGACGAGGTCATCGGCATCACCCAACCCCAGGCGGATGACGCGCCCCGCCGGCCCCGGGCTCCTCCGCGGGCGCGGCACCCCCGCGAACAGGCCAAACGGTTGTTCCCCAGCCGGGATTTTCACTAGACGGGCAGCGCACGCTGATCGGCGATCGCTTCCATCGTGATGAACGAGGTCACGGTATCCAGTTCGATCCGTTCGATCAGCCGCTGATAGACGGCATCAAAGGCGTTCATGTCCTCGGCCACGATCTTCAGCAGGTAATCGTAATCCCCCGCGATGCGGTAGAAGTCGATGACATTCGGGATTGCCAGAACCACGCGACGGAACTCGGCCAGCCAGTCACGCGAATGGTGTCGGGTTCGGACCATGACAAAAACGGTCATTCCCAAGCCGACCTTGTCCGGGCTCAGTCGCGCGCCCGATCCTGTCAGCACGCCCGCCTCCTGCAAGGCCGCCAGCCGCCGCGCGCAGGCGGTTTGCGACAGCCCGACCGCATCCGCCAAGGCCCGCTGTGACAGCGAGGCATCGCGTTGCAGGGCACGCAGGATGGCCCGGTCCAGCGTATCGAGCGGTTTCATCGGCCCTCCCTCAGGCGGCGTGACCGGCTTTCAGCGCCACATGCGCGGTCGTCGGGTCGATCACATAGGCATCCGCCAAGGGATAGGGCGCGCGGGCCAGACTGTCCACGGCACCGATGATGAAATCGGCCTTGGCCTCGGTCAGAAAGGCCGACAGGTTGAGCCGCGTCCAGCCCGGTTTCACCGTTTCGTCGCCCGCCAGGATCGCGCGTCGCAACTGATCCGAATGCGCCTGGTCGATCCCCATCAACCGATGCCCATAGGGGCCCGCGCAGGCGCAACCGCCGCGCGCCTGAATGCCCCACCCGTCCGAGAGCATGCGCGTCACCAGTTGCGGGTGCAGCCAACCGCCCCCGCGCGGATCGCGGATCCTGAGCGAGAAGATCGGCAACCGGTCGGCGCCCGGTTTGCCCAGAACCTCGATCGCGGGGTTTCCGGCCCAGGCGGCCAGGGCGCGGTCGGACAGTTCGGCGTGCCGACGATCCAGCATCGCCTGACCGGCCGCGCGCTTCACGGCCATCGCCAGCCCAGCGCGGATGTCGCCCAGGATGTTGGGCGTGCCCGCTTCTTCGCGCGCGACGGGGTCCAGCGCGTAATCCTGCCCCCAGGGCGAGACGAAGCGCACCGTTCCGCCGCCCGGCTGACTGGGTGTCGTGGCCCGGATCGCATCGCGGCGCAAGATCAGCACGCCCGAGGCCCCCGGACCGCCCAGGAATTTGTGTGCGGAAAAGACCACCGCGTCCTTGGCATGATCGGTGCCGGGCGCCATGTCGATGGCGGTATAGGGCGCCGCGCAGGCATAATCCCAGACGGTCAGAACGCCGCGCGCGCGCAGCATGCGCGCAACGGCGACGGTGTCGGTCAGGATGCCGGTCACATTCGATGCGGCGGAAAACGCGCCGATCCGCAGGGCCCGCCCCTCGGTCGCGTCAAGCACGCGCGCAAGCTGCGCCAGATCGGGGCCTCCGTCCGGGGCCTCGGCCAGTTCGATGACATCGGCGCCGGATTCGCGCCAGGGCAGCAGGTTTGAATGGTGCTCGTAGGGGCCAAGGATCACGACCGGCCGGTCGCCCCGCGCGACGGCCCGATCCACGCCCAGCAGATGAACCAGGCGGTTCAGCCCGGTGGTGGCGCCAGATCCCGCGAAGATCACCGCATGGTCGGCCGTGGCCCCGGTGCCCAGCGCGATTTCGGCCCGCGCGGCCTCGCGCAGGGCGGTCGTGATCGCGCCGCAATGCGAGGTCTCGGTATGGGTGTTCGCATACCAGGGCAACACCTGGTCACGCATGAAATCCTCGACCAGCGTCAACGCGCGGCCCGAGGCGACGTAATCGGCGTAAACCAGGGGGTGCGGACCAAAGGGACCCGGCACAGGGAGTCCGTCGCCGATGATGCCGGCGCCAATGACATCCGGAGTGCCGAGACTGTTGCGAAAGGCGGTAAAGGCGGGGTGGGGCATGGCTGGATCCTTTGGCTTGCACGCAGCCTAGGGTCCGGGGCGTGGCGCATTCAACGGCGCATGAACCAACTTATTCTCGCAATTCGGTTCATATGCGCCTGAAAAATCGCATTCTCGGTTCAAATGCAACAGGCCGGGGGTTTCCCCCCGGCCCGCAAGGCAATGCTGAAATCCGGATCAGCCGCGGCCGCGGCGCCCGCCACGGCGGCCCGACGACGCTGCCGCCGCCGCGGCAGAGGCCTCGGCAAAGGTCGCGCCTTCTTTCATCGCCTCAAGAACCTTGGCCAGGCGGATCCATTCGCCGCCGTTCGCGTCATGGTTCATCAGCAGGTTGGCGGCGCGGATCGCCTCCATTTCCTGTGCACGGACGGGGTTCATGATCGCCGAGGTCATGCCCGCGCCGATCGCCATCGGCAGGAACGCTGCGTTGATGCCGTGACGGTTCGGCAGACCGAACGAGATGTTCGACGCGCCGCAGGTGGTGTTGACGCCCAGTTCGTCGCGCAGGCGACGGACCAGGGCAAAGACCTGCTGCCCGGCGGTTGCCATCGCGCCGACGGGCATCACCAGCGGGTCCACGACGATGTCATGCGCGGGAATCCCGAAATCGGCGGCGCGCTGGACGATTTTCCGGGCCACCTCGAAGCGGACATCGGGATCGGGCGAAATGCCGGTATCGTCGTTCGAGATCGCAACGACCGGCACGTTGTATTTCTTGACCAGCGGCAGAACCATTTCCATGCGCTCTTCCTCGCCCGTGACCGAGTTCAGAAGCGGACGGCCCTGAGCAGCCTGAAGACCGGCTTCGAGCGCGCCGGGCACCGAGCTGTCGATGCAGAGCGGGACATCGGTGATCGCCTGGATGCGCTCGATCAGGGCCTTCATCAGCGGCGGCTCGACAAAGTTGTTGTCGGCATAGCGCGGGTCTTCGGCCATCTTGTTGGTAAAGACCGCGCCCGAGTTCACATCGAGCACTGTCGCACCGCACAGAACCTGTTCGATCGCGTCCTTTTCCACGGTCGAGAAATCGCCCGCTTCCAGTTCGGCGGCCAGCTTCTTGCGGCCGGTCGGGTTGATGCGCTCGCCGATCACGCAGAACGGTTCGTCAAAACCGATCACGACGGTCTTGGTAGCGGATTCGAGGACGGTTCTGGTCATTCTGGGTCCTTTGGGGTCAGCCGAGAGCGGCACGCACCGGGCGCGCCTGGCATTGCGAGAGGGAGGGTTTACAGGCCAGCCCCGCCGGGGTCAGCCGATTCGTTGGCAGGCGGTTTCCACAACGCCGCCGCCCGGAGGGTAGAACAGCGTATACAGATTGTTGGGATCGCCGATCCAGGCCGGATGAATCGAGAAGGACGCGACGTTGCCCGGCACGACCTGCATGTGCACGAAGGTCTGCCCGGGCGCCGAATCGTCCGGCCCGACCGCCCATCGCCCCGGCCCCTGTATCTGGTAGAACGCCGAGGTTCCATTCAGGATATAGGTCCCGCGCGCGAACAGCGACTGATCGGGGGCCAGCTGGACGGTGATGTCGATACTGGCCGGCTGCGAGTTCATGACACAGCGCCAGGTTCCCACCACCGGCAAACCCTGCGCGAGCAGCGCGTGCGGCGTGGCCATCACCAGCGCGACGGAGAAAAGCCAACGAAACATCGGAGATATCCTCAATGATCGACGCAATGACCCCATCATAGCAGAGGTTCTTGCGTTCAGCCAAAAGGACGCGAGGTTTCGTTGGCATGATCTCAGGCGGCCTGCGCGGGCTGCTGGCCGTGCCGATGGGTCCATTCGGCGTTGGTCTTGATTCCGCCCAGCGGGAAGAAGTGCACCGATTCGATGCCGAAGTCGGGGTTCGCCGCCTTGTGTTCGGCCAGGTCCTGCAGGAAGTCGTCGGGTTCGTAGGGCAGCAGCAGCTTGCTGACATCCATCGCGCGCTTTTGCAGAACCTTCAGCGAAGGGCCGACGCCGCAGGCGATGGCGAACTTGATCAGCGTTTGCAGTTTCGCGGGGCCTGCGACGCCGATATGAACCGGCAGGTCCACGCCTTCGCGCTTCAGGTTGTTGACCCACTCGATGACGGGGCCCGCTTCGAAGCAGAACTGGGTGGCCATCGCCATCTTGGCGTCAGTGCGCTGGGCGAAGGCCGTCTTCCAGCGGGCGGCTTCCATCACCATCCGCTCGGATCCGTCGGGATCGATGTCCTTGTTGCCTTCGGGGTGGCCGGCGACATGCAGGCGCTCGAACCCGTCGAAAGCCCCGGATTCCAGCAGCTGCATGGACGAGTGGAAATCGCCCAACTGTTTTTGCGGGTTGCCGGCCAGGATCAGGCCCTGCTTCACGCCAGCCTCGCCCTGATAGCGGGCGACCCAATCGGTCAGCATCGCCTTGTCGGCGATGATGCGCGCCGGAAAGTGCGGCATGGGTTCATAGCCCTCGGCGCGCAGGCGCGCGGCGGTGGCAACCATTTCCTCGATCGGCGTGCCCTCGATATGGGCGATGTAGACGCGCGTTCCCGCAGGGAGAAGGGCGCGGAAATCGGCCACTTTCTCGGCGGTGCGGGGCATCACCTCGATGGAATAGCCGTTGAGGAAGGCCGACAGGGCCTCCGATCCGGTTGCGGTCGCGGCGGCCTTGCGGCCAAAGGGGAACAGAGCCATCAGAGCCTCCCAGAAGTTACCCACGCGCGTCCCAGCCGTCATTGGCGATCAGCGCCTTGATCCTGTCTGCGTCGTATTCCGCTTCCAGGCGGGCGGCCTCGGCGCGGGCGACCTGTTCCTGTTCGCCAGCGACATTGTAGGGGTCGGCTTTGCGCCATTCTGCCAGGTAGGAATCGGTGTCGCGGGCGCCGACCTTCATCGCGCAGCGGTCGATCGCCTGCTCGAAGCGTTCGGTCAGCTGGATCTTCGCGCCTCGGCGTCCCTTGCCGACGATGACCTGCGCGGGGATGTCGCGCCAGAATACGATGATGACGGGCTGAAGGGGGGCATCGGTCATGAGATCTCTCGCGCGGTTGGTTCCCGTTTCCTCGCCGGTTTTCCAGCGCGCGTCCTGCCGATTTCGACCTGTGCGCGCCGGGATGCGACCCCGCCGTCATAACAGGCTGCACCGGGGCGATGCCACCGGGCCCAAGGCGAAAAAACTTCACCACCGACATGAGGCGCAGAGCACATGATGCGGGCAGATCCTGCCGCCCGGGGCCATCGACGCAAGGCCGCCCGCCGGTTTCAATCTTGCGCAAAATCGGGGGGCGGACTAGGGTATTTGCAACACGAAATGGAGGGCGGCCATGACGCCCGAGCGTCCCGCAGGCGCGGCGGCGCATCCGAAATCGTCGAGGCCGCCCAAGCGCGGGCGGACTCCGGGCGGACCAGAGCCGAAGCGCCAGACTATGCCCTCGGACGGGGGCCTTTATGCTGCCCTCGATCTGGGCACCAATTCCTGCCGCATGTTGATTGCGCGCCCCAAGGGCGCGCAATTCGAAGTCATCGACAGTTTTTCGCGCGCGGTAGAGCTGGGCACCGGGCTGGAAAGCACCGGACGCTTGGGGCATGGCCCCATGGCGCGCACCGTTCAGGCCCTGCGCATCTGTCGGCGCAAGCTGGACGACCATTCGGTGCTGCGGATGCGTCTGGTTGCGACCGAGGCGTGCCGCCGTGCCCGGAATTCGGCGGAATTCATCCGCAAGATCCAGCGGGAAACCGGCCTGCGGCTGGAGATCATCCCGGCCGAGGAAGAGGCGCGCCTGGCTGTCATCTCGTGTGCGCCGCTGGTCGCGCGGGAAACCGAACAGCTCCTGGTGATCGACATTGGCGGCGGGTCGACCGAACTGGTCTGGCTGGACCTGTCCGAGGTTCCGCCGGAAGAACGGCGGGCGTCGATCCTGTCGGTCAAGCTGGGACTGGCGGCGGTGGGCGGACCGCCGCAACGTCCCGGGATGCCGCGTGTGGTGGACTGGATCAGCGTGCCGCTGGGCGTGGCGACGCTGCGCGAGCAGTTCACCGATGTCGAGGATGACGCGGCCCGCTTCGCCCTGATGAGCTGGCATTTCGAGGAGCAGTTGCACAGTTTCTCGCCCTATGAGAACCCGGCGCCGCGCGAAGGGTTCCAGATCATCGGCACCTCGGGCACGGTCACGACGGTGGCGGCGTCCTATCTGGGGCTGAAGCGGTATGATCGCAACAAGGTGGACGGACTGACGATGACCTCGGCCCAGATCGACAAGGTCATTCACGATTATCTGGCGTTGGGCCCCGAGGGGCGGCGCACCGATCCCCGCATCGGCCGCGAGCGCCACGGGCTGATCATGTCGGGGGCCGCGATCCTGCAGGCCCTGATGCGGGTCTGGCCCACGGATGTGATGTCGGTGGCCGATCGGGGCCTGCGCGAGGGGTTGCTCTATGCGCAGATGAGCCGCGACGGCGTGCTGGACGGAATGTGAAGGAAGACGGATGGCAAACCCGCCAGGAAAGAACACCTCGGGGCGCGGTCAGCGTGACCTCAAGGTCAAGGTCAAGACAGCCAAGGGGCGCAAGCTCAGCTCGACCCGATGGCTTGAGCGGCAGTTGAACGACCCCTATGTGGCCCGCGCCCGGCGCGAAGGGTTCCGGGGGCGCGCGGCGTTCAAGATCGTGGAACTGGACGACAAGTTCCGCTTTCTGGTTCCCGGTGCCCGGGTTGTCGATCTGGGCTGCGCGCCGGGTGGCTGGCTGCAGGTCGCCGTGGACCGGGTGAATGCGCTGGGCACCAAGTCGGGCAAGCGCAAGGGCACCGTGCTGGGCGTGGACCTGCAGGAGGTCGAACCCCTGGCCGGCGCCGAGGCGCATGTGCTGGACTTCATGGCCGACGGTGCCGACGACCAGGTCAAGGCCTGGTTGGGCGGGCAGGCGGATGTGGTGATGTCGGACATGGCGGCCGCGTCCTCGGGGCACAAGCAGACCGATCACCTGCGCATCATGGCGCTGTGCGAACATGCGGCCTGGTTCGCGTTTGACGTGCTGGCCCCGGGGGGGGCGTTCGTGGCCAAGGTGCTTGCGGGTGGCGCCGAGGGCGACCTGCAGCATTTGCTGAAGCAACGATTTGCCAAGGTGCACAACGTGAAGCCGCCTGCCTCGCGGTCCGATTCGTCGGAAAAATACGTTGTCGCCATGGGGTTCCGGGGCACACCCGAACCCGGCCAGGACGATGACGGGCTATGACCCCCTCAACACGCTGAAGCCGGTCGCGGCGGATCTGTGGATCGTCGACGGTCCGGTGATCCGGTTTTACGGGATGCCCTTTCCGACCCGGATGACCGTGGTGCGGCTGGCCACAGGCGACCTGTGGCTGCATTCCCCCATAGCGCCGGACCCGGCCTTGGTCGCCGCGCTGGCCGGGCTGGGCCCGGTCCGTCATCTGGTTGCACCGAACTGGATCCATTATGCGTTCCTGCCGGCCTGGCAGGCACGGGTGCCGGGGGCGCTGACCTGGGCGGCGCCGGGCGTCGAGGACAGGGCGGCGTCGCGCGGGGTTGCGCTCAGGATCGACCGAAACCTGCCGGACGCACAGGCCGACTGGGGCGGGGCCATCGATCACGCGCTGATTGCGGGCAGTGACCTGCACCGCGAGATCGCCTTTTTTCACCGGCCCAGCCGCAGCCTGATCCTGACGGATCTGATCGAGAACTTCGAGCGGCGCGCGGTTCCGCCGTGGATGCTGCCGTTCCTGATGCTGGCGGGCAACCTGGATCCTGACGGCAAGGCGCCGGTGGACATGCGTCTGAGTTTTCGCAAAGGACGGGCGGCGCTGCGCGATTCGATCGCGACGATGCGCGGCTGGAACCCCGCGCGGATCCTGCTGGCGCACGGGCGCTGGTATCCCGAAAACGGCGCAGCCGAGCTTGAGCGCGCCTTTCGCTGGGCACTGCGGTGAGCGCGCGCAACGCGCGCTGACCTCAAGCCCGGTTAAACCGGTCTTGTTACCCCCTGTGACCGCAGGGCCGCCCGGTGCGCGGCCATCCAGATGCGTCTCAACACAGGGGTCTGACATGAACAAGGCAGTGACCGAGGGGCTGATCCTGATGCCTCCGCCCTTCTCCGACGGGTTGACCGTCTGGTCCAGCGGTGACGGCACCCCCGGCGCGCCGACCTATGACGGCGCGGCGAATGCGGCCTTCGTGCCCTCGGACCCGGATTTCGAAGGGTGCCTGGAATTGCTGAAGACCGCGTCCACGCAGAAACTGCGCTGGATGGGCAACACCCCGATCCTGAGCGGGTGCTACCTGCGCGTGACCGCGCGCGTCAAGGCCATGTCCGGCGCCCTGCCGACCGTGCGCATTGCGGGCTTCGCCGCCACGGCTGCCGAGGCTGCGGTGCCGGGGGTCACGGTGACGGGGCCGGCGGTGCCGCTGACCGGCTATGGCGAAACGGTCGAAGTCAGCGCGATCATCGCCACCGCACAGCGCACGGGTGTCGATATGGTCTGGTCCGGGGTGCACCACGGCCATCTGGGGCTGGACCTGACCGGCCCGAATGGCGGTGTCGTCCGGATCGATGACGTGACGATCGAGGATGTCACCGGGTTCTGGCTGCGCGATCTGATGGACTGGGTCGATGTGCGCGACTACGGCGCGGTCGGCAACGGGGTCGCGGATGACCATGCCGCGTTTGTGGCGGCCTCTGCCGACGCCGTCGCCACCGGGCGCTCGCTGCTGGTGTCGGACGGGGTGTTCTACATCGGCCAGACCCTGACGATCGAGGCCCCGGTGCGCTTTCAGGGCACGCTGGCGATGCCCGACGCCGCCCGGCTGCAACTGACGAAGAACTTCGACTATCGGACCTATGCGGCGGCCTTTGCGTCCGAAGGCCTGGCACTGCGCAAGGGCCTGCAGGCGCTGTTCTGGTATACCGACCACGACACGTTCGACCTGTGCGGGCGCCGGATCATTCTGGACGCCCCGATCGATCTGGCCGCGACGACGGGGCTGACCTATTTCGCGATCCGCCGCGTGCTGAAAAACGGCCTGATCGAGGCCAACGACACCAACGCCTGGAACACGGTCACGGTCACCTCGCAGGCGACCTATTCGACCAGCCAGCCCGCGTTCCTGACCGGCGTGACAAACGTCGCGAACATCCCGGTCGGGGCACGGGTGTCGGGCAGCGGCGTCGGGCGCGAGGTCTACGTCAAGGCGCGCAACATCTCGGCCCAGACGCTGACCCTCAGTCAACAGTTGCATGGCGCGGCGGGAACGCAGATCTACACGTTCGAGCGGTTTCAATATGTGCTGGACATGTCGGGTTTCGGCGTGCTGGAGCGGTTCGAGATCGACAGCGTCGAATTCCAGTGCAAGAACCTGTGCAGCGCGCTGAACCTGTCCACCGAAGGCCCCATCTTCACGCTGCGCAACTGCACGTTCAACCGGCCCAAGGACAAGGCGATCACCTCGATCGGGCGCGGGTGTCAGGGGATGCTGGTGGACAACTGCCTGTTCATGTCGGGCGAGTCGGCCGTGCGATCCCAGGACCGGGTGACGGTGGCCCTGAACGTCAACGCCAATGACGTGAAACTGCGCAACAACCTGGTTCAGCGGTTCGGAAAATTCGCGGTGATGTCGGGCACCTATCACCTGATCGAGGGCAATCACTTCTACCACGGCGACAACGAGATGAACGCCGTGCGTCAGCCCGGTCTGGTTCTGACCTATCCCAACAGCATCAGCACGATCACCGGCAACTATATCGACAACAGCTTCATCGAGTTGACGAACGAACACGATGCCACGCCGAACTGGGGGGGCGAGTTCACCTTTGGCGGTCTCAGCGTCACCAACAACGTGTTCCTTGTGTCGAACGTGATCTCCAGCTTCCGGTTCCTGACGGTCAAGCCCTATGGAACCGGCCATTACCTGCAGGGGTTGATCGTGACGGGAAACGTGTTCCGCACCGTGAATGCGACCCCCGCGCGCCCCGAGGGGGTGGATACCAGCTACGCGGACCTCGACTATTCGCGGTTTCGCAACGTGGTCTGGCAGAACAACACCTACAACGGAATTCCCGGCCAGACCGAAAGTCCGCTGGTGTTGCGCCACGATCAGGGTTCGGCCAATGCCACATGGACGGTGTCGACCGGTGGCAAGCTGCCGTTTTCGGGCTGGGCGCGCACGGTCAGCGGGCTGGTGATGGAGGGGGCGGCCACGGATGCCGGCACCACGGTGCGCACGTCGTTCCCCTATGTGACGGTTCAGCAGGGGGCGAACAGCGATGATGTCAGGCTGATCTGGCCCAGCCCGACGCGGGGCCGCGCCGTGGTCACGGTGCGCGTCGACAATCCGATCTGACCGACCCCGGACAAGGGATCGGAAACGCGCCTGCAGCGGTGGGCGAGGGGCGGTGCCACACGGTGCCGCCCTTGTTTCGTTAGCGGTCGCGCGTTGATTCGTCCGCGAGGCGAGGGAGGCGACACGATCTGCCGCGTGATGCCGCCGGTCCCGGCGCGATCCGCGCGTTGCCGTGTCGCGTCATCGCTGTGCCCGCTCTTCGGGGTGTGACGTTGCGTCAGGGCGTTGACTTGTGGCGCCGGGGCAGGGGGCTGAAAACCTTGGCGGAATTGTGGCAACCGAGAAAAGGATTTACAGATTGCGATAATTTTCCGTCAAGAAATTTACAAAAAACTCGTTATTAAAAAAAGAGTTACCTAAAAATTGACCGATAGGATATACTGGCGCCGGATGGAGGATCGGTAACGCCGTGCCCGGCAAGGGGTCGCGGTTTGCGTGCCGGATACTGGAGGAGTGTTCATGTCGGACCAGGTTCAATCGGGAGTCTATCCCGCGTCGGCGGATTTTGTTGCCAAGGCGCATGTCGACGCGCAGACCTATGAGGCCATGTATGCCGAATCGGTCAACAACCCCGACGGTTTCTGGGCCGAGCACGGCAAGCGGATCGACTGGATCCGCCCCTTCACCAAGGTCAAGAATGCCACGTTCGACTTTGGCAAGGTCGACATCAAGTGGTTCGAGGACGGCACGCTGAACGTCGCGGCGAACTGCATCGACCGCCATATCGCCACCCGGGCCAACCAGACGGCGATCATCTTCGAGCCGGACGATCCCCTGGCGCATGAAGCCCGCCACATCACCTATCTCGAACTGCTCGAGCAGGTCAGCCGCATGGCGAACGTGCTCAAGGCCAACGGCATCGGCAAGGGCGATCGCGTGGTGCTGTATCTGCCGATGATCCCCGAGGCCGCCTATGCCATGCTGGCCTGTGCACGGATCGGCGCCATTCATTCGGTGGTCTTTGCCGGGTTCTCGCCGGATGCGCTGGCCAACCGTATCAACGACTCAGAGGCCAAGGCGGTCATCACCGCCGACACCGCCCCCCGGGGCGGCCGCAAGACGGCGCTGAAATCGAACACCGACAAGGCGCTGTTCGATTGCTCGGACAAGGTGAAGTGCTTTGTCGTCAAGCATACCGGCGACCAGACCACCTGGATCGACGGGCGCGACATCGACATGAAGGCCGAAATGGCCGCCGCGAGCCCCTATTGCCCCTATGCCGAGATGAGCGCGGAGGATCCGCTGTTCATCCTCTACACCTCAGGGTCGACCGGACGGCCCAAGGGTGTGGTTCATACCAGCGGCGGCTATCTGGTCTATGCCGCGATGACGCATGAGATCACCTTCGACTATCACGAGGGGGATGTGTTCTGGTGCACCGCCGATGTGGGCTGGGTCACGGGGCACAGCTACATCATCTATGGTCCGCTGGCGAATGGTGCGACGACGCTGATGTTCGAAGGCGTGCCGACCTATCCCGACGCGGGCCGGTTCTGGGCCGTGTGTGAAAAGCACAAGGTCAACCAGTTCTACACCGCGCCCACCGCGATCCGCGCGCTGATGGGGCAGGGGGCCGAGTGGGTCGAGAAATACGATCTGTCGTCGCTCAAGGTTCTGGGTTCGGTCGGCGAGCCGATCAACCCCGAGGCCTGGAACTGGTATAACGCGCATGTCGGCAAGGGCGCGCGGCCGATCGTCGATACCTTCTGGCAGACCGAGACCGGCGGCCACATGCTGACCCCGCTGCCCGGCGCGATCCCGACCAAGCCAGGCTCGGCGACCAAGCCGTTCTTTGGGGTCAAGCCGGTGGTTCTGGATGCGACCACCGCCGAAATCCAGTCGGAAACGGCGGCCGAGGGCGTGCTTTGCATCGCCGACAGCTGGCCGGGTCAGATGCGCACCGTCTGGGGCGATCACGAGCGTTTCCAGGAAACCTATTTCCAGCAATACAAGGGCTACTATTTCACCGGCGATGGCTGCCGCCGGGATGCGGATGGCTATTACTGGATCACCGGGCGCGTCGATGACGTCATCAACGTGTCGGGGCACAGGATGGGCACCGCCGAGGTCGAAAGCGCGCTGGTCGCCCATGAGAAGGTCGCCGAGGCCGCCGTCGTCGGGTATCCGCACCCCATCAAGGGGCAGGGCATCTATGCCTATGTCACCCTGATGAACGGCATCGAGCCGACGGATGACCTGCGCAAGGAACTGGTGAAATGGGTCCGCACCGAGATCGGTCCGATCGCCAGTCCGGACCTGATCCAATGGGCCCCGGGCCTGCCCAAGACGCGCTCGGGCAAGATCATGCGCCGCATCCTGCGCAAGATCGCCGAGAACGACTATGGCGCGCTGGGCGATACGTCGACCCTGGCCGATCCTTCGGTGGTGGACGATCTGATCGAAAACCGCATGAACCGGGCCTGAGCGGATGGAACAGACGATGACCCGTGCGGCCGTTCTGATCCTTCTGGGCCCCCCCGGTGCGGGCAAGGGCACCCAGGCCCGCATGCTGGAAGAGCGGTTCGGCCTGGTGCAGTTGTCCACCGGCGACCTGCTGCGCGCCGCCGTTGCCCAGGGCACGCCCGCCGGACTGGCGGCCAAGGCGGTGATGGACGCCGGCGGTCTGGTGTCCGACGACATCGTGCTGGCGATCCTGAAGGATCGGATGGCCGCCCCGGATACGGCCCGGGGCGTGATCCTGGACGGTTTCCCGCGCACCCCCGGACAGGCCGAGGCGCTGGACGCGCTTCTGGCCGGACAGGGGCAGCGCATCGATGCCGCGATCTCGCTCGATGTCGATGACGCGCAGATGGTGGCCCGGGTTTCGGGCCGCTACACCTGCGCCGACTGCGGCGAGGGGTATCACGACCAGTTCAAGCAGCCGGCCAGCGCCGGCACTTGTGACAAATGTGGCGGAACGGCCTTCAAGCGCCGCGCCGACGACAATGCCGAGACCGTGGGGGCCAGGCTGACGGCCTACCACGCTCAGACGGCGCCGCTGATCGCCTATTACGACGGTCGGGGCGTGCTGCGGCGGGTGGATGGCATGGCTGCCATCGACGCGATCGCGGACGACCTCGGGTCCATCGTGCATGAGGTGACAGCGTAACGACACCGCCCCGGGGAAACCCCGGGGCGGTGTCGGACCATGAAAGGCAGGCATCCCGCGCACGGGGTGTCCGCAGTGGAGGAAAACCGGGAGGACACAATGTCTGACAAATCGGCCAGCGCATACTGGGCGGCGAACATCCGGCTGATCACGATCTGTCTCGTGATCTGGGCGCTCGTCTCCTTCGGCTTCGGCATCATTCTTCGCCCGCTTCTGTCGGGTATTCCCGTCGGGGGCACGGATCTGGGCTTCTGGTTCGCCCAGCAGGGTTCGATCCTGACCTTCCTGGTCCTGATCTTCTTCTATGCCGCGCGCATGAACAAGATCGACCGGGAATTCGGCGTCGACGAACAATAACGGGAGCGCGGGACAGATGGATCAGTTTACCCTCAACCTGATCGTGGTGGGGCTTTCGTTCGCCCTCTACATCGGGATCGCGATCTGGGCCCGCGCGGGTTCGACCAGCGAATTCTACGCCGCCAACCGCGGCGTTCACCCCGTGCTGAACGGGATGGCAACCGCCGCCGACTGGATGTCGGCCGCGTCGTTCATCTCGATGGCCGGGATCATCGCCTTTGTCGGCTATGACAACTCGACCTACCTGATGGGCTGGACCGGCGGCTATGTGCTGCTGGCGCTGCTGCTTGCGCCCTACCTGCGCAAGTTCGGCCGCTTTACCGTGCCGGACTTCATCGGCGACCGCTTCTACAGCCAGACCGCGCGTATCGTCGCCGTCATCGCGCTGTTTCGTCATCTCGATCACCTATGTGATCGGTCAGATGGCTGGCGCCGGTGTCGCCTTCTCGCGCTTCCGGAGGTCAGCAGCTCGACCGGCCTGTGGATCGCGGCGGCGGTGGTGTTCGTCTACGCCGTTCTGGGCGGGATGAAAGGCATCACCTACACGCAGGTTGCGCAGTATTGCGTGCTGATCGTCGCCTATACCATTCCGGCGATCTTCATCTCGCTGCAACTGACCGGCAGCTTCCTGCCCCAGATCGGCCTGTTCAGCGCCGACGCCTCAGGCACCCCCGCTGCTGACGCACCTGGATGGTCTGCTGACCGACCTGGGCTTCCGGTCGTATACCGAACACCATTCGAACACCTGGACATGGTGCTGTTCACCATGGCGCTGATGATCGGCACCGCGGGTCTGCCGCACGTCATCATCCGCTTCTTCACGGTGCCGAAAGTGTCGGATGCCCGCGCCTCGGCCGGCTGGGCGCTGGTGTTCATCGCGCTGCTCTATACGGTCGCCCCGGCGGTCGGTGCGATGGCGCGCCTGAACATCATCAACACGATCTATCCGAACGGTGTCGATGGCACGCCGCTGGCCTATGCCGATCAGCCGGCATGGATGACCAACTGGGAAAAACACCGGCCTGCTGGCGTTCGAGGACAAGAACGGCGACGGTCTGATCCAGTACTACAACGCCACCGATGCGATGGCCGCCACGGCTGCCGCGCGCGGCTGGAACGGCAACGAGATGACCACCTTCAACCGGGACATCCTGGTGCTGGCGAACCCGGAAATCGCGGGTCTGCCCGGCTGGGTGATCGCGCTGATCGCGGCCGGTGGTCTGGCAGCGGCCCTGTCCACGGCGGCCGGCCTGTTGCTGGCGATCTCGTCGGCGGTGTCGCATGACCTGATCAAGTCGGTGCTCAATCCGAGCATCTCGGAAAAGGGCGAGATGCTGGCTGCCCGTGTCTCGATGGCCGTCGCCATCCTGATCGCGACGCTGCTGGGTCTGAATCCTCCGGGCTTCGCCGCGCAGGTGGTGGCCATTGCGTTCGGTCTGGCGGCGGCGTCGCTGTTCCCGACGATCATGATGGGCATCTTCTCGAAATCCATGAACTCGGCCGGTGCGGTCGCGGGCATGCTGGTCGGCCTGATCGTGGAGATGGTCTACATCTTCACCTATGTGGGCTGGTTCTTCATCCCGGGCACGAACATGCTGGACAACAACGCGGCCAACTGGCTGTTCGGAATCCAGCCCGCGTCGTTCGGTGTGGTCGCTGCCATCCTGAACTTCCTGGTGGCCTATATCGTGCTGGCGATGACCAAGCCCGCGCCGAAGGAAATCCAGGATCTGGTGGAATCGATCCGCGTGCCGCGTGGCGCCGGTGCGGCCCAGTCGCACTGATCACGATCCGGAGGGGCGCGCGCTTGCGCCCCTCCATCCCCTCTCTGGCTGAATGGTGCAACCGATGGAATCGCAGGTCGTGACGATCCAGGCCTTCCTCGAAGCGGTGCATCCCTATGACAGCCTGCCACGGGACGAACTGGCGCGGGTCGCCGGTTCCTTCGGTCGCAGGGAATACGCGGCCGGCGAGCAGATCTATGCGCTGGGCGAGCCGCTCAAGGGTCTGTTCCTGATCAAGCGTGGCGCGGTCGAGGTGACGGATGCCAATGGCGCGCTGGTGTCGGTGCTGGGGCCCCGCAACTCGTTCGGCGAACGGGGCCTCTTGCGCGATGGGCTGGCGGTGACATCGGCCCATGCGGTCGAAAAGACCGTGGTGCTGATGCTGCCCGAGGGGGAGCTGAGGCACCTCATGGCCAATGTTCCCGCCTTTGCCCGCTTTTTCAACCGGTCACGTCCGGCGGAAGGGCGCGATGCCGACCTGGCCACGCTCAAGGTGGGCGATCTGATGACCCGTGGGCCGGTCAGCCTGCCGCCGGAAGCGTCCGTCGCCGAGGTCGCGCGCCTGATGCGCGACAAGCATGTGTCCTCGGTGGCGATCACCCGGGACGGCGCGCTCCTGGGGCTGATCACCACCCGCGACCTGACCGAACGGGTGCTGGCCGAGGGGTTGGGTCTTGATACGCCGGTTCAACAGGTGATGACGCCGGACCCGGTCTCGTTGGGCCCCGAGGCGCTGGGATCGGACATTCTTCATGCGATGCTGGAGCGCCGCATTGGTCATCTGCCTGTCGTGCAGGACGGCAAGCTGAAAGGCATGATTACCCAGACCGACCTGACGCGCTTTCAGGCTGTCAGTTCGGCGCAGCTGGTTCGCGATGTGGCCAGCGCCGAAACGCCCGAGGAAATGGCCGAGGTCACCGCCCGCATTCCGCGCCTGCTGCAGCAACTGGTTGCCGCGCACAACGCGCACGAGGTTGTCACGCGACTGATCACCGACATCGCCGACACGGTGACGCGCCGGCTTCTGAAACTGGCCGAGGCCCAGCTTGGCGCGCCGCCGGTGCCCTATCTTTGGCTGGCCTGCGGCAGCCAGGGCCGGCAGGAACAGACCGGCGTCAGCGATCAGGACAATTGCCTGATCCTCGATGATGCGGCGACGGCCGATGATCGCCTGTATTTCAAGGCGCTGGCAAAATTCGTGTCGGACGGGCTGAACGCGGCGGGCTATGTCTATTGCCCCGGCGACATGATGGCCACCGCCGACCGCTGGTGCCAGCCAAAGGCCACCTGGCAGCGGTATTTCCGCGGCTGGATCGACACGCCCAGCCCCGAAGCGCAGATGCTGGCGTCGGTCATGTTCGATCTGCGGCCGATCGGCGGGCAGCCGTCGCTGTTCCGTGACCTTCAGGAAGAAACGCTCGAGGCGGCGTCGAAGAACTCGATCTTTGTCGCGCACATGATCTCGAACTCGTTGAAGCATCACCCGCCGCTGGGGCTGCTGCGGGGATTTGCCACGATCCGCTCGGGCGAGCACAAGAACCATGTGGACATGAAACACAACGGCGTGGTGCCGGTGACGGATATCGCCCGCATCTATGCCCTGACCGGCAAGCTGACCGAGGTGAACACCCGCGCCCGGATCGAGGCGGGCGAAGCCGCGGGCGTGGTGTCGGTCTCCGGGGCGCGCGATCTGATCGAAGCCTATGACCTGATCGCCCGGCTTCGGTTGGAAAACCAGGCCGCGCTGGTCAAATCGGGCCGAAAGCCCGACAATTTCCTGGCCCCGTCGGACCTGTCGGATTTCGAGCGCAGCCATCTGCGCGACGCCTTTGTCGTGGTGCGCACGATGCAATCGGCGCTGGGCCAGCGGGCAGGGGCACTGGGATGAACAGAGAGGCCACCGCATGGTGATCGACTTTATCGGTGCGTTGGCCTCGGGGCTGGGGCTGCTGGGGCTGGTGATGCTGATCAACCGGGTGGTCCTGCGGGGCCGGTTCGGGCGCTGGATCTATCCCGCCACCGTCGCCCTGGGAATGGTCGCCTACACCGTCTGGGCGGAATACACCTGGCCGACCCGCACGATGGAGGCCCAGCCGCAACTGCTGCTGGCCGGCGAAAACGCCGAAAGCGTTGTCTATCGGCCCTGGACCTATCTGTGGCCGCAGGTATCCGTGATGATCGCCGTGGACCGGTCGGAAACCCGGGTCAACCCCGCCTTTCCGCATCTGGTGATGACCCAGGTCGTGCGGCTGGCACGCTGGCAGCCGGTGCGCGGTTATCTGACGGTGTTCGATTGCGAGGGCAACGCCCGGGCCCTGATGGGCGAAGGCGTTGAATTGAGTGCGGACGGGGCGCTGGAGGGGGCGACCTGGGAACCGCTGAATGCCGAGGACCCGGTGCTGCGCGCCGCGTGTTCGGTTGCGGAGGAGATCGAAAATGACCGAGGCAGCGGAACGTAAGCGCATTCTGGTCGTCGAGGACGAGGACAACATCGCCGTCGCCCTGGACTATCTGATGACCCGCGAAGGGTATGACCAAAGCCGCATCGCCACGGGTGCCGGCGCGGTGGATCTGATCCGTGAATCGCGGCCCGATCTGGTGCTGCTGGACGTGATGCTGCCAGAGGTCTCGGGCTATGAAATCTGCCAGAACGTGCGGCTGGACCCCGGTCTGAACGACGTCAAGATCCTGATGATGACGGCGCGCGGCTCGGCCATGGAACGGCGCAAGGGGTTGGCGATGGGGGCCGATGGCTTCATTTCCAAGCCCTTCGAACTGAAGGCGCTGCGCGCCGAGGTGCGCCGGATCCTGGCTGGAGAACCCGCACCCGCCGACCGTGACGCGCCCGGCGAGGCGCGCCATGCTTGACCGGCTGAGCCTGCGCCTGCGGATCCTGCTGTTCTTTGTCGCGCTGGCGGTGGGGGCGGTGGCGGCCATCGCCGGGGGCCTCTGGTTCGCCTTGCAGCGCGACGGCGGCCAGACCGTGCCGCCGGCGCTGATCTCGGGCGGGCTGATCGCGGCGTTTCTGGTTCTGGGGCTCGTCACCTGGGTCTGGTTTCTGTTCGACCAGAATGTCGCCCGCGCGATCGAGGCCCTGGCCTCGGCCATCCGCGCCCGCGTCCATGCCGGGATCGAGCACGACCTGGCCGCCGAGGCCCGGGCCGCGCGGTATCTGGGCGATCTCGCGCCCGCGGCCACGGCGGTGACGCGCACCCTGGTCGAGACCCGCAACGCCCTGGCCGAATCCGTCGCCCGGGAAACCACGCGCCTTGCGGCCGAGAAGTCCCGGCTCGAAACCTTGCTGGCGGATGTCCCGGTGGCGGTGCTGCTGTGCACGGCGGACCACCAGCTTGTGTTCTACAACGGTCAGGCTGTGGATATTCTGGGCGGTGGCACCGCGCCGGGACTGGACCGCAACCTGCTGGACTATCTGCGCGACGGGCCGATCCGGCACGCCTATGACCGTCTGGTGGGGGCGGGGGATCCTGACATGGCCTCGGATCTTCTGTGCGCGACGGTGTCGGGTGGGCGGCTTCTGGCCGGTCGGATGCGCGTGCTCAGGCGCCGCGAGGAAGGGATCGCGCCGGGCTATGTGCTGACCCTGCGTGACGTGACCGCCGACATCGCCGCCCACACCAGCCGCGAGGCCCTGCTGGCCGAAGTCTTTGATCGTGTGCGCCGCCCTGCCGCGAACCTGCAGACCGTGATCGGCGTGTTGTCGGAACTCGAAGGCGCGCAGGATGCGCCCGACCTCAGCGCGGCGATGCTGGACGAGGTGGGGGCCCTGACCCAGGCGATCACCGAGCTGGGCGCGCGCTATGATGCCGTGCAGTCCGACTGGCGGCCACTGGTCGCGACCCGGTCGGCGGATCTTCTGGACGGCCTGAAAGGCCGCCTGCAGGCTGAAGGGTTGGCGCTGGAGACCGAGGGACCCGAACTGATCGTGCAGGTGGACGGCTTTGAAATCGTCGCGTTCTGGGCCTGGCTTGCCGGCCGCCTTGCCGCAGAGGGAACCGCCCGTGCCTTTCGCCTGGTCCTGGACGAGGAGGATGGCCCCGGGGCGGTGATGCGCCTGTGCTGGGATGGGGCGCCGCTGTCGGTGGGGCGCCTGGATCAATGGTTGACCGAACCGCTGGGGACGGCGACCGGCGAATTGACCGCCCGCGCCGTGCTGAAGACTCACGCGACCGAGGCCTGGCCAGAGCAGGTGAACGATCGCAGCGCCGTGGTCATGCCGATCCGCAATGCCCGCCGCGCCGGCCGCCGGCCGCCGCCGATCGCGCGCAAGGTGGTCTATGACTTCGATCTGCTGTCCAAGGCCCGCAATGCCGCGGTCGCCGACACCCCGCTGTCGAGCCTGACCTTCGTGGTGTTCGATACCGAAACCACCGGACTGTCGCCCGCGACCGACGAAATCGTGCAGATCGCCGGGGTGCGCCTGGTGAACGGCAAGCGCGTCGAGACCGAGGTTTTCGACACGCTGGTGAACCCCGGACGGGGGATCCCGCCGGCCTCGACCGATGTGCACGGGATCAATGACAGCATGGTCGTGGGCGCCCCCGATATCGTCGAAGCCGGGCGCCGGTTCCACAAATTCGCCGAGGGCGCCGTGCTGGTTGCCCATAACGCGCCCTTTGACATGGAATTCCTGCGCCGCAAGGAAAGTGCGATGGGCCTGGCGTTTGATCATCCGATCCTGGATACGGTTCTGCTGAGCGCGGTGGTCTATGGTCAGACCGAACACCATTCGCTGGATGCGCTGACGGCGCGGCTGGGGATCACGATCCCCGAGGAAGCGCGCCATACCGCCATCGGCGACACGGTGGCGACCGCCGATGCGTTCCTGAAGCTGGTGCCCATGCTGCGCGCGCGCGGTCTGGAAACCTTTGGCGAGGTGGTGGCCGAGGTGCGCAAGCATGGCCGGCTGCTGAAGGATCTGAACGGCTGACCACGGGACGGACGGTGGGTGCAGAGCACCCACCCTACAGGGTGTTTGCCTGCGATGTCAGCCGCGCTAGACTGCGACCATGACCCAGCACATAGACCCCACAAGGGACAGCTTCGCCCGGTTCAAGGATCTGCCGCGCGATCAGCCGATCCACATGCTGAACCTCATCCGCCTGCGCGATCAGGCCGCCTATCCGGACGGGCGGGCGGTCAGCGGAGCCGCGGCTTACCAGACCTATGCGCGCGAAAGCGGGCCGATCTTCGTGGCGCTGGGGGGCCGGATCCTGTGGAGCGGCCGTCCCGAGGGCATGCTGATCGGCCCTGACTCAGAAAGCTGGGATATCGCGTTTGTCGCCGCCTATCCCGACGCGCAGGCGATGATCGACATGATCCGCAATCCCGACTATCAGGCGGCCGCGCGCCACCGCACGGCGGCGGTCGCCGACTCGCGCCTGATCCGCATGGCGCCGAACCCGAAAGGGGACGGGTTCGGCGGGTGAGGACAGGTCAGCCCTTGGTGGTTTCCTTGAGCTTGTCGATCCCCAGCGTCTTGAGCGCCAGCGATTCATAGAAGGGTTCCGAGGTGCCCTTCTTGATCTTGCGCAGGAAATACTTTTCGAACCCGACCTTGGCCAGATGCACCCATTTGCCCGAGGACGACCAGTTCACGTTGCGCGGCGGGATCTGCGGCT
Organism: Rhodobacter sp.; assembly: GCA_020637555.1. Classification (GTDB taxonomy): domain Bacteria; phylum Pseudomonadota; class Alphaproteobacteria; order Rhodobacterales; family Rhodobacteraceae; genus Pararhodobacter. The sequence continues at coordinate 87,164 of JACKKF010000006.1, forward strand.
GGGCGACAAAGGCCACGCCGGAATCGCCGAAATCGGCCAGACACACGGCGTTCCACGATCCGACCTCGTCCGGTTCCTGCCCTTTCAGCAGCGCGGCGATGTTGTGCGCCGTCGCGGTCACCATGCTTTCAATCATGAAGCCGGTCTTGGGCACGCCACAGGGCACGGGCGTGGGGCCGGTGGGCGGGATCGCCACGCAGACGCCGACCGAAAAGATGTTCTGATACCTTGGGTTGCGCTGGTGCTTGTCGACGATGACAAAGCCGCGGGGATTCACCAGCCCCTCGATCCCCATCAGCGGCTTGATCCCCCGGAACGCGGGCAGCATCATCGCGAAGCCAAAGGGCAGTTCCTTCTCTGCCTTGACCGAGCCGTCCTCGGCGATCTCCTCGACCACCATCTTGCCCTCGTCGACGCGCTTGACCCTGGACGAGGTCATGAACTTGACGTGCTTTTCGCGCATCTCGGATTCCAGCAGGCCCTTGGTATCGCCCACCCCGTCCAGGCCCAGATGCCCGACATAGGGTTCGGCGGTGACAAAGGTCATCGGCACCTTGTCGCGGATCTTGCGGCGGCGCAGTTCGGTTTCGACGATGAACAGGAATTCATAGGCCGGACCGAAACAGCTGGCGCCCTGCACCGCGCCGATGATGACGGGGCCGGGGTTCTGGCAGAAGGCTTCGAATTTCTCGCGCGCGGCCAGGGCATGATCGACATGGCAGACCGATTGCGTGTGCCCGTCAGGGCCCAGGCCCTCGATCTCGTCAAAGGCCAGTTCGGGCCCCGTCGCGATCACCAGATAGTCATAGTCGATGCTGCGCCCGTCGCTCAAGGCGATGCGATTCTCGTCGGCATGCAGCTTTTCGGCTGCGACGGGAATGAAATCGATGTTCTTCTTGCGCAGGATCGGATCCAGATCGACCGAGATGTCCTCTTTCTGGCGCCAGCCGACGGCGATCCATGGGTTCGAGGGCACGAAGTGATACTTCGGGTCCTTGGTGACGACGGTGATCTTGTGGTCCTTGCCGATCTGATCGCGCAACTCGTAGGCCATGATGGACCCGCCCAAGCCTGCGCCCAATACGACGATATGTGCCATTGCGAAAACTCCCCCTGACGCCAGTTGACGTTGGGGGAATTGAATGCCGCTTGTCGGCTCATATCAAGAAAAATCAGAATATGAGCAGATGATTCGGGTTTTCCGATGGGCCGGCGCGGCGGGTTTGCCCGCGCCGGACCCGGGTGCCGTCAGCCGTTCGACGCAGCCAGCGACACCGCCGGTTTGCCGCCGGCCTTCGCCTTGCGGTCGCGATGCGTATCCATGAAGCGGAACACCAGCGGACGGATGTTGTTGCGCCAGCTCGACCCGGCGAAGATGCCGTAATGGCCCGCACCCGGTTCGAGGTGCTGCGCCTTCAGCGACTCGGGCAGGCCGGTCAGCAGATCCAGCGCGGCCAGGCACTGGCCCGGGGCCGAGATGTCATCCTTGTCGCCCTCGACGATCTTGACCGCGACATCGGTGATCTTGCCGATATCCACCGTGCGGCCGTTCACTTCGAACACGTTGCGGGCGATCTCGCGGTTCTTGAAGATCCGCTCGACGGTCGAAAGGTAGAATTCGGCCGTCATGTCCATGACCGACAGATATTCGTCATAGAAGCGGTTGTGCGCGTCATGCTCGCTGTCCTCGCCGCGCGCGGCGGCGGTGATCTTGTCGCTGAACGCCTGCGCGTGGCGATCCATGTTCATGCTGATGAAGCCCGCCAACTGCAACAGGCCGGGATAGACCGTCCGGCCGACGCCCGCATATTTCAGGCCGACGCGCTGGATGGCCAGATGTTCGAGCTGACCCATCGTCACCCGGCGGCCAAAGTCGGTGACCTCGGTCGGGGCGGCGTCGGGGTCGATCGGGCCGCCGATCAGCGTCAGCGTCAGCGGCTGGGCTTCGGGTGCGTCCTCGGCCAGAAGGGCCGTCGCAGCCAGCGCCAGCGGAGCCGGCTGGCACACGGCGATCACATGGGTGTCGGGGCCCAGGTGTTTCATGAAATCGACAAGATACTGGGTGTAGTCCTCGACATCGAACTTGCCTTCGGACACGGGGATGTCACGCGCGTTATGCCAATCGGTAATCCAGACTTCGGCGTCGGGCAGCAGGCTGGCCACGGTCGAACGCAGCAGCGTGGAATAGTGTCCCGACATCGGTGCGCACAGCAGGATGCGGCGCGGCTTTTCGGGGCGGCCCGGAACCTTGAAACGCAAAGGTCGCCGAACGGGCGCTTGATCTCGATCTCGGTCTCGCACAGGTGGTCGCGGCCGTCCTCACCGACGATCGAGCGGATCCCCCAGGCGGGTTTGATCACCATGCGGGCAAAGCTGCGCTCGGTCACGCGGCCCCAGGCGGACATCACCTTGAACATCGGGTGCGGCACCAGACCCCACATCGGATACGAGGCGAACGCCCGCGCCGACGCTCCCAACCATTCGTTGGTGTTCCGCATCGTTTCCATCAGGTCGTAGGTGGCCATCTGCTTCATGGGTGTCTCCAGGCGGCGCGGGCGCGTCAGGGTTGAACCGGGCGTTTTCCGCACTTCCAAACAAGGGGGGTCGCGGTTTAGAATGGGCAATGCTGCGGTGCAGGATAGTAGGGGGAGCGCGTGAACATGGCAACTTCTGAATACGAAAATTCAGAGAATCTCGATGCCTTGAATGCCAATCTGGTGCGAATCGAGGCTCTCACGCAACGCCTGATTGCTGCATTTGCAAAGAAACAGCCTCAGCGCAGCGACTTGCAGGCGCCCGATGCGTCGCTCTACCTCAAGGCCGCGTCGGCCTATTGGACCGACATGGTTCAGAACCCGTCGAAGATCCTTGAGCAGCAGGTTGAATACTGGGGCAAGACGCTGAAGCATTTCGTCGAGGCGCAGGAAGCCCTGCGCGCCGGGCAGTTGACCGCGCCCGAGGACGCGACGCGGGACGACAAGCGGTTCAGCAACCCGTTGTGGAAAACCCACCCCTATTTCAACTATATCAAGCAGCAATACCTCATGTCCTCGGACGCGATCGAAAAGGCGATCGCGGACCTGGACGCGATGGACCCGCGCGAGAAGAAGCGGCTGGAATATTTCGGCAAGCAGATCATCGACATGATGGCGCCCACGAACTTTCTGGGCACCAATCCCGATGCCCTGATGAAAGCGGTCGAGACCGAGGGCGAGTCGCTGGTGAAGGGGCTGGAAAACCTGGTCCGCGACATCGAGGCCAACAATGGCGAACTGCTGGTCACGCTTTCAGATCGCGACGCCTTCAAGGTCGGCGGCAACATCGGCATGACCGAGGGGGCGGTGGTGTTCCGCAACCGCATGTTCGAACTGATCCAATACAAGCCGCTGACCGAACAGGTGCACGAAACGCCCCTGCTGATCTTTCCGCCCTGGATCAACAAATTCTACATCCTGGATCTGAAACCGCAGAATTCGCTCATCAAATGGGTCGTCGAACAGGGCTATACCCTGTTCGTGGTGAGCTGGGTCAATCCGGGCGCCGAGTATGCCGATGTGGGCATGGATACCTATGTCGAGGAAGGCTTCCTTGCCGCCATCGACAAGGTCAAGGAGATCTGCGGCGTCAAGACGATCAACACGATCGGCTATTGCATCGCCGGGACGACACTCAGCCTGACCCTGTCCTTGCTGCACAAGCGCAAGGACAAATCGGTGAAATCCGCGACCTTCTTCACCGCGCTGACCGATTTTTCGGATCAGGGCGAGACCGGGGTGTTCCTGGAAAACGATTTTGTGGACGGGATCGAGGCCGAGGCGCGCGAGAAGGGCTACCTCAAGTCCTATTTCATGACCAAGACCTTCAGTTACCTGCGTTCGAACGACCTGATCTATGCGCCGGCGATCCGCAGCTACATGCTGGGCGAGGCGCCGCCCGCCTTCGATCTGCTGTATTGGAACGGCGACGGGTCGAACCTGCCCGGGCGCATGACCATCGAATATCTGCGCGGCCTGTGCCAGGACAACGACTTCTGCGAGGACGGGTTCCAGATTCTGGGCGAAACGCTGAAGGTCAGCGATGTGAAGGTTCCGCTGTGCTCCATCGCCTGCGAAACCGACCATATCGCGGCATGGAAATCCTGCTTTCGCGGTGTCGCGCAGATGGGGTCCACCAACAAGACCTTCATCCTGTCCGAGTCGGGCCATATCGCCGGAATCGTCAATCCGCCCAGCAAGAAGAAATACGGCCATTACACATCGGATGCGCCGATCGAGGATCCCGATACCTGGAAGGCCGATGCCGAGTATCACGAAGGCTCATGGTGGCCGCGCTGGGAAGAATGGCTGAGGGCGCGGTCGGGCAAGATGATCGCGGCGCGCCCGCTGCCTGATTCGGTGCTGGCGGCAGCGCCCGGAACCTATGTGGTGGCGAATCCGAATGCGGGATCAACAGCTTAGGGTTGTTGCTGCAGCGCAGAAAAAATAGTTGATTTTCTGCGCTGCAGCATGTAGAACTCTTCTCATCCGCCGAGGCCCGGATGGTTCGGACCCGCGTAACATGGAGAAGACCAATGGCAAAAGCTGCTACCGATTTCACCAAGATGTTCCAGGACATGATGGGCGCGTTCCCCGCCGTCGACACCAAAGCGTTCCAGGACTCGTTCAAGAGCCAGGCCGCGCTGGGCGAGAAGATGAGCAAGGTTGTTCTGGAAGCCGCTGAAAAGTCGGCCGAAATCTCGAACAAATGGACCAAGTCGGCGCTGGCCAAGATCGGTGAAGCCTCGACCGTCAAGGAAGAACCCGCCGACTATGCGAAAGCCGCTACCGACTTCGCTTCGGCGTCGGCCGAGCTGGCTGCCGAGCACATGGCCGCCTTCGCCGAGATCGCCAAGCGCGTCCAGATGGACACCGTCGAACTGATGCTGGCCGCCGGCAAGGACATGTCCGCCGAAGCCACCGCTGCGGTGCAGAAAGCTACCGCCGACGTGACCGCCGCCGCCAAGAAAGCGACCGACGAAGTCACCGCCGCCGCGAAAAAAGCGTCGGCCGCTGCGGCGAAGTGATCGACTGACCCGCACCGGGTCACGGATCTGCCGGGGCGTCCGAATTCCTCCCATCCGGACGCCTCGAACGAGGGCGGGCTTTGGCCCGCCCTTTGTCATTTGCGCCTCAATTGCGCGGCGGCTCTGCCCGGTTTTTCAGCATGCGGCGGCTGCGCGGCGAAGAATTCTGTTTCCCCGCGCGAACTTGCGGTCTAACCTCGCCGCATTGCAGTAATCGAAATCAGGAGGGGCTGTCGTGTCCGAGTCCGTTAAGCCGCTGTTGATCAAGCGCTATGCGTCTCGCCGGCTCTACAACACCGAGAGCAGCGACTATGTCACGCTCGAGGACATCGCCGGCTTCATCCGGGCGGGGCGTGAGGTGCAGATCGTTGATCTCAAGACCGGCGATGACCTGACCCGTCAATATCTCTTGCAGATCATCGCCGAACACGAAAGCCGGGGCGAGAATGTCCTGCCGCTGGAGGTGCTGACCGATCTGGTGCGCAGCTATACCGCGCAGGCGCAAAGCGTGGTTCCACAATTCCTTGCGATGTCGTTCGACATGCTGCGCGAAGGGCCGGGCAAGCTGGCCGAGCAGATGAACGCCATGAACCCGATGATGGCGCAGATGTCCAAGATGCCCGGGTTCGAAGCCATGCAGCGCCAGCAGCGCCAGTTCCTTGAGACGATGATGGCGGGCTGGGCCTCGATGCCCGGCGCGGCCGCATCCGGAACCGAGCCCGAGGACGACGAAAGCGCCGAGGACCTGTCGGCGATCCGCCGCCAACTGGCCGCACTCGAGGCGAAGCTCAGCAAGATGGGCAAGTAGCGGCGGCTCAGCGCCGCCGCCTGCGCCCGCCCTCGCCGCCACCGCCGGTGTTGTGGCTGACCTGCGGCAGGGTGACGACCGACGCCAGGTTCGGAAAGCCATCGACCGCGTGCGGCAGCGCCGAGGCGTTGACGAAATGCTCTTGAAAGCGGGGTTCGATGGCGGTCTCGACCTTGTGGATCCGTTTGACCTGCTTTTCGATCCCGGCCCGGGCGGCGATGTTGCACAGCGCGATCCGCGCACCGGTGCCCGCGGCATTGCCGGCGCTGGTCACCTTGTCCAGCGGGCAGTCGGGGATCATGCCCAGCACCATGGCGTGTTTCGCGCTGATATGCGCGCCAAACGCCCCGGCCAGCACGACGCGGTCCACGGTGTCCACGCCCATCTCATCCATCAGCAGGCGCGCCCCCGCATACAGCGCGGATTTGGCCAGCTGAATGGCACGGATATCCCCCTGGGTCACGGTAATGCGCGGACCGTTCTGGGCGCTGCCGTCATGGATCAGGTAGCTGTAGGTGCGACCTTCGGGCTGGCTGCGGGCGGTGCCGGTCTGTTCGGGCGAACCGATCAACCCCGCCGCATCGACGATGCCGGCCATGCGCATCTCGGCCACGGCCTCGATGATGCCGGACCCGCAGATGCCGGTCACGCCGGTCTGCGCGACGGCGTCGGCGAAGCCCGGGTCGTCCGACCACAATTCGCACCCGATCACGCGAAAGCGGGGCTCCTTGCTTTCAGGGTTGATCTCGATCCGTTCGATGGCCCCTGGCGCGGCGCGCTGCCCGCTGGAAATCTGCGCCCCTTCAAAGGCCGGGCCCGTGGGCGAGGAACAGGCCAGAACCCGCGTCTTGTTGCCCAAGAGGATCTCGGCATTGGTGCCCACGTCCACGATCAACACCAGATCGTCCGACTCCTGGGGGGCCTCGGACAGGGCAACGGCGGCGGCATCGGCGCCGACATGGCCGGCGATGCAGGGCAGGGTATAGAGCCGGGCCTCGGGGTTCAGCGCGCTCAGTCCGACATCACGCGCCGGAAGCGACAGCGATGACGAGGTTGCCAGCGCAAACGGGGCCTGGCCCAGTTCGACCGGGTCGATGCCCAGAAACAGGTGGTGCATGACCGGGTTGCAGACCACGACCGTCTCGACGATGGCGCCCGCGGGGACACCGGCCTCGGCGGCGACCGACTGCGCCAGGGCATTGATCGACAGGCGCACGGCCTCGGTCATTTCGACATCGCCGCCGGGGTTCATCATCGCGTAGGACACGCGGCTCATCAGATCCTCGCCAAAGCGGATCTGCGGGTTCATGATCCCGCCCGAGGCCAGGACGCGGCCATCGCGCAGATCGCACAGATGGGCGGCGATCGTCGTCGATCCCAGGTCGATCGCCAGGCCCGCCAGGGTGCCGTCATGGAACCCGGGGAAGACATCCAGCACCCGCGCCGGTCCGCCATGATGATCGCGGAAGACCGCGACAGTGACCGCCCAGTTGCCCTTGCGCAGCACGGGTTGGAGTTTGCGCAAGACCAGTGGACCGGCCTCGACCCCGTCGATCTGCCATTGATCGCGCAGCGCGGCCGACAGCCGTTCAAGATCGCCCGAAGGTTCGTGCATGTCCGGTTCCGCGACCTCGACATAGTAGAGGCGGGTCGCCGGGTCCATCTGCACGGCGCGCGCACTGGCCGCCTTGCGGACGACCTGGCGATGCAGCTGGCTTTCCGGGGGCACGTCGATCACCACATCGCCCATGACCTTCGCCTGGCAGCCCAGCCGCCGCCCGTCGATCATGCCGCGCTTGTCCTTGTAGCGTTGCTCGACCGCGTTCCACTCGCTCAGGGCGTCCGGCGATACGGTGACGCCATGCTTTGGAAAGGCCCCGAACCCGGGCGTGATCTGGCATTTCGAGCAGATCCCCCGACCCCCGCAGACCGAGTCGAGGTCCACGCCCAATTGACGCGCCGCTGTCAGGACCGGCGTGCCCAATGCGAACCGTCCCCGTTTGCCCGAGGGCGTGAAAATCACCAGCGCGTCGTCTGCCATTGGTTTGTCCCGTTTGCGTTCGGGCGCAACATAACCCGTGGGCGCCGACAGGAAAGGGGGAAGGCGACAGCGTTCAAACGGAAAGCGACGGCCCGGTCTGTGCGCCATTGGCCGCGGCTGGGGTCACGGCCTCGGCCATCAGTCGGGCCTCGGCAATCAGGGCGATCAGGATCTCGACGTGACGGGCCGCACGCCAGGGGTTGCCCACCTCGTCCAGGGGCCGGGTGCGCATCGCGTCGTGCTGGGCTTCCAGTTCGATCAGGCAATGCAGCGTCGCCACGCCGGGGGGTGGCGTCGCGGGCAGGCGCAGGATGCGCCGCAGGTCGGTTTCGCGCCGGTAGTCGGCGGTGCCGTGCCGTGCCGTGCGCAGCAGCAGGCGCGGGCGACGGATCGCGGCCAGGTCGGACAGCACGGCCAGGGTCGAATCGGAATGGCAGCTCATCGGGTGTTTCCCCTCGGATGTCGGGTTTGTGACAGGGGCATCATGACACAACCTATAAGGGTGTTGCGCTGACGGGTTGGGCACCGTTCGCTTTGTTCAAGCCTTCTTTCCCATTGAAACCGCAGAGTTGGAAACGCGACGGTATTAAGAAACCCGTAACAAATACACGCATAGGTTGTTTACGTTTTGGAAACCTATGTGGCTTGTGTCTCTGGGGCTGCCACGCCTGAGACACCGGCAAGAGGAGGGCGTGGCAAGGCTAGGGGGGGTCCCATGACCGCCAATGTCTCGCCGATCGGCCAACTGCCCGACTGGGTGCCCTCGGCCGTGCGGCTGTATCTGAGCCATACCGAGAATGGCCGCTCGTTGCGCGACATCGCGCGCGAAGAAGGGGTTCATGCCTCGACCGTGCTACGCCAGGTGCGCCGTTTCGAAAACCGTCGTGACGATCCACTGGTTGACTGCGCCCTGGGGAGGCTGCGACAGGCCGCCCCCGACCCTGAGGAGATCCCCGCGATGACCAAAGCCCTGCGCCCCGATGCTCCCCGGACGCCGGACGAGTCGGTGCTCGACACCGAGGCCCGCCGCGTGCTGCCGCGACTGGCCGAAGACGGCGCGCTGCTGGTCGTGGCGCCGGACATGGATCGCGCGGTCGTCGTGCGCGACGGGCCCGGCGGGGCGACGCGCCTCGCCGTTCTGGACCGTCCCATGGCCGAGGCCTTTGCGCTGCGCGAATGGATCGCCTGCGTCCAGCAGGGGCGCATCCTGCGCTACGAGATCACGCAAACGGGACGGGCGGCCCTGCGGCGCCTGACGGCCAGCCAGGACCTGCCGGCGCCCGCGCGGCAGTTCGACGACGAGGATACCCGGCGCACCCGCCCCGTGACCACCGAGTCGCCGGTGACCGCCCTTGCGCGCCGGCGCGACCGGGATGGCAACCCGTTCCTGACCCCGGATCTGGTCGCGGCGGCCGAACGCCTGCGCGAGGATTTCGAAACCGCGCAGACCGGCCCGCGCATCACCCAGAACTGGGACAGGTTCCTGGTCGGCCCCGATCAGGGCACGGGGGCGGGCCCGGGTTTTCCCGGCGGCGCGTCGGGCGCGCGCGATCGCGTGGCGCTGGCGCTGCGCGAACTGGGGCCGGGGCTGGCGGACATGGCCTTGCGGTGTTGCTGCTACATGGAGGGGCTGGAAACGGCCGAGCGGCGCCTGGGATGGTCGGCGCGATCGGGCAAGATCGTCCTGCGCATCGCGTTGCTGCGGCTGAAAAAGCACTATGACGATCTGGGCGACGCCGGCAAGATGATGGGATGACCGCGGTGCCCCATGCCCCCGATCATGCCAGGCATGACTGTCAGACATCAATCGGGCGCGCTGCGGTCTGACGCCACGGGCGCCGCCCCGGAGATGTCCGATTTCTGCTCGCCCTGCCGGGGATGCCGAGCCTTTCTCCCGCGCTCATGTCGAATTTGTCCCTGTCCCGGCCGCATCTTTGTGCCGGAAATATCCTCGGGGGTTCCCAAAGGGGGCAGACGGCCCCCTTTGGCGGGGGGCGCGGGGGGCTGGCCCCCCGCCACCCGCTTTCCGCCACCGTCGGCCCCGAGAGCCGCCGGTCGGCCGTTTCAGACCGGAAGCATCCGCGCCAGCCCGCCGACCTTGGCCGCGGCCGCGCCCGAGACGATGGCCTCGCGCGCCATGCGCACGCCGTCCTTCAGATCGCCGACCCGATCCGCGACGACAAGCGCGGCGGCCGCGTTCAGCAGGACGGCATCGCGGTAGGCCGGCCGCCCGGCGCCCGACAGCACCGCCTTCAGTTCGGCCGCGTTCTCGGCGGGATCGCCCCCCAGCAGGTCCTCGAACGGGTGCACCGGCAGGCCCGCGTCCTCGGGGGCGACCGTGAAGGCGCGCAAGGTCCCCCCTTCGAGCGCCACGACCTCCGAGGGTGCGGCGACCGACAGTTCATCGGTGCCGTCGCCCCCGTGCACCAGCCAGGCCTTGTCCGAACCCAGTGTCCTCAGCACCTCGGCCATGGGGCGGATCAGATCGGCCGAGAATGCGCCGGTCAACTGACGCCTTACCCCGGCGGGGTTGGTCAGCGGGCCCAGGATGTTGAAGATCGTCCGCGTCCCCAGTTCGGCCCGCACGGGGCCGACATGACGCATCGCCGGATGGTGCATCGGCGCCATCATGAAACCGATGCCGACCTTGGCCAGCGCCTTTTCCACCTCGGGCGCGCCGACCATCACATTGATGCCCAGCGCCGCCAGCGCATCCGCCGCACCCGATTTCGAACTGAGGTTGCGGTTGCCATGTTTCGCCACCGGCACGCCCGCGCCCGCCACCACGAAGGCCGTGGCGGTCGAGATGTTCAGCGTGCCCTTGCCGTCGCCGCCGGTTCCGACGATGTCCATCGCCCCCTCGGGCGCGGCGACCTTGACGCACCGCGCGCGCATCACGGCGGCAGCGGCGGCGTATTCGTCCACCGTCTCGCCGCGTGTGCGCAGGGTCATCAGGAAGCCGCCCATCTGTGCGGGGGTCGCGTCGCCGGCAAACAGGATCGAAAACGCCTCTTCGGCCTCGGCCCGGGTCAGGGGGCGCTCGACGGCGGTGGCGATCAGGGATTTGATGGTGCTCATGCCGGGGCCTTCGCGCTGTCCAGGAAGTTGCGCAGCATGGCGTGCCCGTGCTGCGAGGCGATGCTTTCGGGATGGAACTGCACCCCCTCGATCGGCAATTCGCGGTGCCTGAGGCCCATGATCATGCCGCCTTCCAGCCAGGCCGTGACCTCCAGGCAATCGGGCAGGCTTTCACGTTCGACGATCAGCGAGTGATAGCGCGTGGCCTCGAGCGGCGCAGGCAGGTCGCGGAACAGGCCCTTGCCTGCGTGATGCATGGTGCCCAGCTTGCCGTGCACGATCTCTCCGGCGCGCACGACCTTGCCGCCGAAAGCCTGGCCGATGGTCTGATGCCCCAGGCAGACGCCCAGCAACGGGGTGCGGGTTTCGGCGGCGGCAGCGACCAGCGGCAGGCAGATGCCCGCCTGATCGGGGTCGCACGGTCCGGGGCTGAGGACAATCGCATCGGCGCCCATCGCCATGGCGGCCTGCACGTCCAGCGCGTCGTTGCGCCGGACCACGACCTCGGCCCCGAGTTCGCCGAAATAATGCACGAGGTTGTAGGTAAAGCTGTCGTAATTGTCGATGAGCAGCAACATGGCGTGGTCCGGTCCAGATCAGGGCGCCCCCTACATGCAACTGCCCATGTGGCAGGGTCAAGCCCGCGCGGGGGTTCAACCCGCGAACGCAGCCTGTATACTGGGGGCTGTTCGGCGGTCAGCGAGGGTGCCATGGGCGGGTTCATCAAGGGGATCGTCACCGGCGTGGCGAGTTTCGTTCTGGGATTCGCCGTCCTCTCGGTTGTCATGCCGGTCGAGGATCCGCCCGCCGAGGACGGCGCCGTGCGGGGCGATGACGTTGCCATCGTGGCCCAGCCCGAAACCCTGACGACGCTGCCGGACCCAGTGCAGGCGGCCCCGGTGCAACCTGAGCCGGTGCAACCTGAGCCGGTGCAGGCCGAGCCGGTGCAACCCGTGTCAGTTCAGCCTGATGCGTCCGCCTCGCAGGAACAGCCGGCGCCCGTTGTCCTGTCCGATACGGCCGCGCCGGCGCCCGTGGACCATCCGGCGGACCCGCCAGCCGCTCAGGCGTTGCCCGCACCTGTTCAGGATGAGGCGGCCGATATTCCCCGGCCGCTCGACCCTGTCGCGACCCTTGGCGCGGAGGGGGGGCAGGACATGACCACACCACCGCAGCCCCTGGCCGGATTGCACGATGAACGCGCCGCGCCGACGACGACTCAGGCTGATGCCATCGTGCCGATTCCGGTCGCGGATGCCCCCGCGAACGACACCCTGCACCTGGATGTCGGGACCGGCGAACCGGATGCGGCGCAACAGGCGTCCGAGCCGGTCATCGACACTGGCCCTTCTGCCGCGCAGGCCCCGGCGGGTACGGCAGCAGATACGGCTTCAGATACGGCTTCAGATACGGCGGCAGATACGGCGGGGGGCGATACCGCGCCGGGTCCCCAGGCGGATGTCCCCACGGTGGAAACCGGTGCCGCGGGGTCGCCCGGCCCGGATGCGGACAGCACGCCGATCACCGACCCGGTCCCCGCGCAGACGCAGGCGGACACCCCGGTGCCATCTGCGACGCCTTCAGCCCCGGCCCCGGAACCGGCCTCGACCCCGGTTGCGGGACCTGAATCGGACGCCGAACCGCCATTGCCTGCGGAACCCGAACCCGCCGCGCCAGCGGCCGGGGACAGGACAGGCCCGGTGCCGCCCCAGCCCACCCCGGCACAGGATGCGCCGGTGGACCCGGTGCCCGCACAGGTCGTTCCCCCCAGCGAGCCCACCTTGCCGATCGGCCCGGCCCAGCCCGGCGCGGCCCCGTCGCCCCGGGCGCCCCACAGCCCGCGCGGACCGCGTGTCCTGTCGCTGCCGGGCGCAGGCACCGGAGCCGGCGTGCGCCGTGGTGGCGCTGCGATCTCGGCGGCCGAACCGCGCGTGATCGAAGGCGTGACGGTCGGGCGATTGCCCAGCATCGGCGGGTCGCCCGCCACCAGTGCCGAAGCTCCGGCGGTTGACCCGTCCGTGATCGCCCTGTCCGACGCCGACGCCGATCCGTCGCAACCCGCATGGCGGCGCAATGGTGTTGCGGTGCCCTTGCCCGAGGGCGCGCGCGCGATGGGGGTGGTGCTGCTCGAGTCAGCCCAGGCCGAGGCCGACCTTCTGGCGCTGCCCTTTGCGGTGACCGTCGCCCTGGATCCCTACGATCCCGACGCGCCCCGCCGCGCGGCCGGCTATCGCAACGCCGGGCACGAGATCGCGCTGCTCGCGGCCGGTTTGCCCGACGGTGCGACGGCGGCGGATATCGCGGTCACGCTGGAAAGCTGGCGCCACGAATTTCCCGATACCGCCGAATTGATGGATGTGCCGGTGAACGGCGTCGGGGCGAACCGGGCGCTGGCGCGGACGCTGGCGGAAATGGCGGCGCCGCAGGGCTATGGCCTGATCGTTCAGCGCGACGGGGTGGATGCCCTGTTTCAGGCCGCGCGCGCGAATTCCATGGCGGCCGCGCCGGTCTATCGGGTTCTGGACGACGCGGGGCAGGGGCCGATGACCCTGCGTCGCCTGCTGGACCGTGCCGCGTTCGAGGCGCAGCGCCGCGCGGGGATCCTGATCGTCGGTTCCGCCGCCAACCCCGAGACCCTGGCCGCGCTGAGCAGCTATGTGCAGGGAGCGGGGCGCGAGGGGGTCGTCCTGACCCCTGCCTCGGCGGTGCTGGACACGCCTTGAGCCGCCCGCCCCGCGCTGTCAGGCGCGCCCGGTCAGCCGGTTGCCCAGCGCCGCCAGGCGCGAGGGGCGGCCGCCCCGGGCCTCGGCGCTGTCGGCGGCCGAGAACAGTCGATACATCGCGCGCACGCCCAGCCAGCGCAGGGGTTCGGGTTCCCACGGCCTGACGCGGCGATTGACCCAGGGCAGGGCGGTCAGCGCGGTTTCGCGGCCCAGGGCCAGGTCGGCCAGCGTGCGCCCTGCCAGGTTGGCGGTGCTGACACCGGTTCCGACGTAGCCGCCCGCCCAGCCGATCCCGTCCGCGCCCAGCCCGACCGTCGCGCACCAGTCGCGCGGCACACCCAGCACACCGCACCACGCATGGTCGATGCGCGCCTGGCGTGCGGCCGGAAAATGCCGGTGCAGGATCGCGATGAGGCGGCGGATGGTCTCGGCATCGGGTGCGCCGTCGCGGTCCAGCCGCGACCCCCAGCGATAGGGCACGCCCCGGGCGCCCACCGTGATGCGCCCCTCGCGCGTGCGCTGGCAGTAGCAATAGGTATGGTCGAAATCGCCCAGGATCTCGTGCCCGTCCCAGCCGATGCGGGCCCAGACCTCGGGCGGCAGCGGTTCGGTGACGATCTGCGCCGAGTTGAGCGGCAACCACGTCCGCCGCAGGCCCGGCAGGGTTGCGGTGAACCCCTCGGTGCAGCGCAGGACGATGGGCGCGCGCACCCGGCCCCGCGGGGTCGTCACCAGACCGGGGGCAATTGCCGTGACCTCGGTTCCCTCGTGAATCGTGACCCCGCGCCGTTCGACCGCTTCGGCCAGTCCGCGCACCAGTTTCGCGGGCTGGATACGGGCCGTGCCGCTGACCACCATGGCGCCGGTCACGCCCGGAATGGCGACGCGGGCGCGCGTTTCGCCGGCAGTCAGCACATGGATGCGCTCGTCCTCGCCCCACCGCGCGCGATGGCGGGCCTCGGCCAGCAGGCGTGCCTGCTGGGCGGCATTCGTCGCCACCACCAGCTCGTCGCATCGGCGGATGTCGGCGTCGATGCCTTCGGCCTCGGCCACGTCGATGACGGCATCCACCGTGCCCATCATCGCGCGCACCATGGCGCGCACCGCCTCGGGGCTGCTTGCGGCGGCGTAGCGGTCATGGTTCCAGGCAAAGCCGCCGGACAGCCAGCCGCCGTTCCGCCCCGAGGCGCCATAGCCTGCAAAGTGCTTTTCCAGCACGATGACCCGCAGGTCAGGGTCGGCCTGCTTCAGCGCATGGGCTGTCCACAGGCCGGTATAGCCCGCGCCGACGATCGCTACGTCCGCCTCGGCATCGCTGGACAGGGGCGGGCGGCGCGTCGCGGGCAGTCCGATATCGGCATACCAGAACGATACGGCGCCCGTCTTCATGCCAGGCCCAGCTCGGCCAGGATCTGCGCGCGATGGGCATCGCGTGCAGGGGCGGGGCCCGGATCGACCCGGCGCCCGTCGAATCGGGGTGCGGGGCGGGGCATCAGGGCCCCCTCGGCCCGCATCCAGGTGCCGCGCGCACTCAGGTGGGGGTCGGATTCGACCTCGGACGGGGACAGCACCGGGGCGACGCAGGCGTCGCTCCGGGCGAACAGGGCCGCCCAATGCGCGCGCGGCTGCGCCCCGAACAGGGCCGCCAGGCGCTCGGTGGCGCGGGGCCAGCCGGACGGATCGTTCTGGCGCGCAAAGTCGGGGTCGTCCGTCAGCTGCATGAGCGCCAGGAACTCGGCGTAGAACTTGGGCTCCAGGCACTGAACCGCGACATGGCCGCCGTCCGCGCAACGATAGCTGCGCGACCAGTGCGGGCCATCCAGCATCGACGCCCCGCGCCGGTCCTGAAACTGACCCCCCGCATACATCGCCATGACCAGCGCCATCATGTGCGCAGAACCGTCGACGATGGCGGCGTCCACCACGGGGCCCTTCCCCGTGCGGGCTGCGGCGATGATGCCCGACAGCAGGCCCACCACCAGATAGAGCGCGCCGCCGCCGATGTCCCCGACCAGCGTCGGCGGTGTCACCGGCGGCTGTCCGGGCGGCGAGGCATACCAGAGCGCGCCGGACAGTCCCGCATAGTTGAGGTCGTGCCCGGCCTGCACGGCCCGGGGGCCATCCTGCCCCCAGCCGGTCATGCGGCCATAGGTCAGGCGCGGGTTCAGGGCCCGGGCCTCGGCCGGGCCAAGGCGCAGGCGCTCCATCACGCCGGGGCGGTTGCCTTCGATCAGGGCGTCGGCGCGGGCGATCAGGGCCTCGACCACGGGGCGGTCGGCGGCGGATTTCAGATCCAGGGCGATGACCCGCTTGCCGCGATCCAGCGGATTGCGCGCAGGCGCCCCGGGCAGGGGCGGGCCGCCCGGGCGCTGGACGCAGATCACCTCGGCCCCCAGATCGGCCAGCATCATCGCCGCGAACGGGCCCGGCCCGATTCCTTCGAATTCAACGATGCGGATGCCTTCAAGCATGGTGATCCCTCCATTCTCCGCGTGCCTGCAAGACCTGCTTCAGAACCGATGGCCGGTCGGTCATGATCCCGTCCACCCCCATGTCCAGCAGGTGATGCATTGCCTCGGCATCGTCCACCGTCCAGACCTGCACCTGGATCCCGCGCCGATGCGCGGCACGCAGGAAACGCGGCGTCACCACGGAAACCGCGCGCCATCGGGGCGGGACCTGCACCACCGGGAAGGGGGCCAGCGGCACCGGCAGGCGCCAACCCCTGAGCCACAGCCCCAGCACCCCGCGATAGGCCGGGGACCAGCACAGGCCGGGGCCCAGCGCCTTGCGCAGGGCGGCGGTGCGGGCGGGATTGAAGCTGCCGACACCAACCCGGTGCAGGGCGTCCATGCGGGCCAGAAGATCCGCGAGCGGTCCGACGACCGCGTCGGACTTGGCCTCGATGTTGATGCAGAGGTGGGGGTGAGCCTCAAGCAGATCGGCCAGCAAGGGGATCCGCGCGCCGCCATGGGTGCGGATCCGCCGCAGCTCGGCCAGCGACAGATCGGCGATGGCGCGGGGGTCCCCCGTCATGCGGGCCAGCGTGGGGTCATGGTGGATCACCACGGCGCCGTCGGCCGTCAGGTGAACGTCGGTTTCCACATGGCCGAACCCCAGCGCAACGGCATGGTCGAAGGCGGGCAGCGTGTTCTCCTCGGCCTCGCGCGATCCGCCGCGATGGGCGATGGCAAGCGGTCGGGGGTGATCGAGGAAGGGATGCATCCGACTATCTTGCGCCGAATTCCCGGCCTGTCGAGGGGGGCTGCGGACAGAACCGGGGGCCAGCCCCCGGACCCCCGGGATATTTGACGCACAAAGAGGGGCGGTTAAGAAAAGGTTAATGCCCCTCTTTGTGCCCGAAATATCCCGGGGGGTGAATTTGCGCAGCAAAGAGGGGGGCTGGCCCCCCTTTTCCCCCGTGGCGCCGTTCCCCCCGGCGATACGATGGCTGCTTTTCTTCCCGTGCCCCGCGCGCTAGTCAGGGACAGCAAGGAGGGCCCGGGCCATGGCGACCATTCTCGACCGGATCAAGGCATACAAGCTTGAGGAAGTGGCGGCGGCAAAACAGGCGCTGTCGCTCTCCGACCTCGAGGCGCGGGCCAGCGAGGCCTCGGCGCCGCGCGGTTTCGCGCGCGCCTTGCAGGGGGCCTCGGTCGAGGGCTACGGGCTGATCGCCGAGATCAAGAAGGCCAGCCCGTCCAAGGGCCTGATCCGTGCGGATTTCGACCCGCCGGCCCTGGCGCGGGCCTATCAGGCCGGTGGCGCGACCTGCTTGTCCGTCCTGACCGACACGCCCAGCTTCCAGGGGGCGCCGGACTATCTGAAAGCCGCGCGCGCGGCGGTGGACCTGCCCTGTCTGCGCAAGGATTTCCTGTATGATCCGTATCAGGTGGTCGAAGCCCGGGCCTGGGGTGCCGATTGCATCCTGATCATCATGGCCTCGGTCAGCGATGCGCAGGCGGCCGAGCTCGAGGATGCGGCGCTGTCCTGGGGCATGGATGCGCTGATCGAGGTTCACGACGGCGCCGAGCTGGACCGGGCGCTGGCGCTGAAATCGCCCCTGATCGGTGTCAACAACCGCAATCTGAACACCTTTGAAACCACGCTCGACACGACCCGAACCCTGGCGGCCCGGGTGCCGGCGGATCGCACGCTGGTTTCGGAAAGCGGCCTGTTCACCCCGGGCGATCTGGCGGACATGGCGGGTCATGGCGCGCGCTGCTTCCTGATCGGCGAAAGCCTGATGCGGCAACCCGATGTCGCCGGGGCGACACGGGCGTTGCTGGCCGATCCGGTGCCGGCATGAGCGGTCTGACCCATTTCGACGCCGAGGGCCGTGCCGTCATGGTCGATGTCTCGGACAAACCGGTGACGGCCCGCGTGGCGACCGCCTGCGCCCATGTCGTGATGCGGCCCGAGACGTTGGCGCATGTGCGCGCCGGCACCGCGAAGAAAGGCGATGTGCTGGGGGTCGCGCGTCTTGCCGGCATCATGGCAGCCAAGAAGACCGCCGAGCTGATCCCCTTGTGCCACCCGTTGCCGATCACCAAGGTCAGTGTCGATCTGACGGTGGACGATACCCTGCCCGGCGTGCGCATCACGGCCGAGGTCAAGACATCGGGCCAGACCGGCGTCGAGATGGAGGCCCTCACCGCGGCCTCGACCGCCGCGCTGACGGTCTATGACATGCTCAAGGCCGTCGAAAAAGGCATGGAAATCGGCGGTATCGCCGTGCTGCGCAAGGAAGGCGGCAAGTCCGGTGTGTATGAGAGGGACGCCTCATGATCGGGGTCGAAGACGCGCAGGCGCTGTGTCTGGGGCTGGTCACGCCGATCCCGACACTGGACATGGTGCCCCTGGCGCTGGCCGCCGGGCGGGTGATGCGGCGCGAGGCGCGGGCGGACCGGGCGCAGCCGCCCTTTGAATCCTCGGCCATGGATGGGTATGCACTGCGCGATGCCGAGCTCGCGATCGGCGCAAGCTTCGATGTGGTCGGCGAATCCGCAGCCGGGCACGGATGGGACGGCCACCTGGCCCCGGGGCAGGCGGTGCGAATCTTCACCGGTGCGCCCGTGCCCGCAGGGGCGGACCATGTGGTGATCCAGGAGGATGTCGCGCGCGAGGGCGACCGCATCACCGTGCTGCCGACGCTGGGGCAGGGACCCAACATTCGCCCTGCCGGGGCGGATTTTCCGCGCGGGTTCACGCTGGCCGCGCCGCGCATGCTCAGCCCGTCCGACCTGGCGCTGCTGGCATCGATGAACATTGCCCGCGTGCAGGTGGCGGCGCGTCCCAGGGTCGCGCTGCTTGCGACGGGCGACGAGCTGGTCATGCCTGGCGAGAGCCCGGGGCGCGACCAGATCATCGCGTCGAACACCTTTGCGCTGAAGGCCATGGTCGATGCCGCGGGCGGCGAGGGGCTGATCCTGCCCATCGCCCCCGATGACCGTGTGGCGCTTGAATCGGCGATGGCCGAACTCGCCCGTGCGGACATCGCGGTGACGATCGGCGGCGCCTCGGTCGGGGATTACGATCTGGTGGGGCAGGTGGGCGAGTCGCTTGGCATGAAGCGCGCCTTCTACAAGATCAGCATGCGGCCGGGAAAACCCCTGATCGCGGGCAGCCTGGGCGGCGTGCCGTATCTCGGTTTGCCGGGGAACCCGGTCTCGGCCATCGTCACGGGGCATCTGTTTCTGCTGCCGATGGTGCGGCGGATGCTGGGCTTGCACGATGCGCTGCCCCGGACCGTCAGCGCCCGGCTGGCCGCCGATGTGGGGCCGACCGGTCCGCGCACGCATTACATGCGCGCCCGGCTCGATGGTGGCGTTGTCACCCCGTTCGAGCGCCAGGATTCGTCGCTGCTGAGTGTCCTGTCCGAGGCGAATGCGCTGCTGGTTCGCCCGCTTGGCGACCGGCCCCGGCAGGCTGGCGAGGCCGTGCCGGTGCTGCCGCTTTAGGAGGGTGGTTGACACAAAAGGGGAACATGCGTAGAACGGGGGCTAAACACCCTGACGGAGGACGCGATGCTGACCCGCAAACAGCTCGAACTTCTGGAACTGATCGACACGCGGATGAAACGCGATGGCGTGCCCCCTTCGTTCGACGAGATGAAGGATGCGCTGAATCTGCGGTCCAAGTCCGGGATTCATCGGCTCATCACCGCGCTTGAGGAGCGGGGGTTCATCCGGCGGCTCGCCCATCGCGCCCGTGCGATCGAGGTCGTGCGCATGCCCGAGGCGCTGGAAGGCCGCCACGTCGCCCGGGTGATCGAAGGCGGCGCGCGCCCGGCGGCGCCGGCGCCCGCGCGGGCCAGGCCGGTCCAGACCGTCGACGCGCTGGAACTGCCGCTCATGGGGCGCATCGCCGCCGGCACCCCGATCGAGGCGATCTCCGAGGTGTCGCACCATGTCGCGGTGCCGGGGTCGATGCTGTCGGGTCGTGGCGATCACTACGCGCTGGAGGTCAAGGGCGACTCGATGATCGAGGCCGGCATCCATGACGGCGACATCGTCGTCATCCGCGAACAGACGACCGCCGACAATGGCGATATCGTCGTCGCGCTGGTCGAAGGGCACGAAGCGACGTTGAAGCGATTCCGCCGGATGCGCGGAATGATCGCGCTCGAGGCCGCGAATCCGGCCTATGAAACCCGCATGCTGCGCGATGACCAGGTGCAGGTTCAGGGCCGCTTGGTCGGTTTGATCCGCAGTTACTGACCAGCCGTTGCTGACCCACCGTTGCTGACCCGCCGTGTCGCGGCGGGTTCAGTCCAGCGGCGGTGGCGGATCCAGCAGAACCGCCCGTGACCGTGACGCGAAGTCGCGGCTCCAGACCAGCCAGGCGACCACGCCCGTGGCCCCCATCAATGCCCAGGGTCCCAGCAGCCAGGTCAGGGCGGCCAGCGCGAAATAGGTTGCGCGCAGGCCGCGATTGAAATTGTAGGCGGCACGAATGTTGATCTCGGCCGCCTGGCGGGCCCGGGGATGGGCCAGGGGATCCTCGGGGTCGTTCGGAACCGCCGACATCACGATCGACGAATAGCCGAACAGGCGATTGGACCACAGGAACTTCAGAAACGCATGGGTCAGGAACCCAAGCGACAACAGCAATCGCAATTCGATCTGACGCGCGTCGGGACCTGCGGCGACCAGATCCTCGGTCACGCCGACCAGGCGCTCGGCATTGCCGATCAGCGCCAGCAATCCCCCCAGCGCGATCATCGTGGCCGAGGCGAGAAAACTGGTCGCCTGGCGCAAGCTAGACAGCACCGCGGCGTCATAGATCCGCGGCGACCGCGAGACGAACTGGCGCATCCATTCGCGGCGATACGCGGCCATCAGAACCGTGACCGAGGGCTTGGCACGGCGCGGATCCTCGATCATGTGGGCCAGCATGAACCAGGCAAGCAGCAACAGCAGCAAGGCCAGCATGTCCGGCCAGGAAAGCAGGGTTTGCAAGGTTTCCAGGGTCATCGTTCAGCCTGTGATGGACCCCACCATCGTGGCCGCGCCCCCGAGGCGGGTCAAGATGCCCGAGAGGCTGGACTTTGCGCGTGTATTGGTTATATTTTCTTACCAATAGGAGGGATTGCCCATGCAAATGCCCGAGCCCGACCCCGATGTGCTGGCCCGTCGCGCCCGCATCGTCGCGCGTCTGCGCGACGCCCTGCCCGCCGAGGCGGTGATCGATGACCCGGCCGAAACCCGCGCCTACGAATGCGACGGGTTGACCGCGTATCGCTGCCCGCCGCTGGCGGCCGTGCTGCCATCCTCGACGGCCGAGGTCTCGGCGGTGCTGCGCATCTGCCATGACGAGGGCGTGCCGGTGGTGCCGCGTGGCTCGGGGACCTCGCTGGCCGGGGGGGCGTTGCCGACGGCGGACAGCGTGATCCTGGGCGTGGCGCGCCTGCGCGCGGTGCTGGAAACGGACTATGCCAACCGCTTCATCCGCGTGCAATCAGGGCGCACCAACCTGTCTGTCACCGGCGCGGTGGAATCGGACGGGTTCTTCTATGCGCCCGATCCGTCCTCGCAGCTGGCGTGCGCGATCGCCGGCAATATCGCCATGAATTCGGGCGGGGCGCATTGCCTGAAATATGGCGTGACCACCAACAACCTGCTGGGTGTCACCCTGGTGCAGATGGACGGCACCGTGGTCGAAATCGGTGGTGCGCACATGGATTCCGGGGGGCTCGACCTGCTGGGTCTGATCTGCGGATCCGAAGGGCAGCTGGGGGTCGTCACCGAGGCCACGCTCAGAATCCTGCCAAAGCCCGAGGGCGCGCGCCCCGTGCTGATCGGTTTCGATGCAAATGCGGTCGCAGGGGCCTGTGTCAGCGACATCATCAAGGCCGGGATCCTGCCCGTGGCGATCGAATTCATGGATCGCCCCTGCATCCGCGCGACCGAGGCCTTTGCGAAACCGGGCTATCCCGATTGCGAGGCGCTGCTGATCGTCGAGGTCGAGGGGTCCGATGCAGAGATCGATGCACAACTGGCGCTGATCCGGCAGATCGCCCTGCGCCACAACCCCGTTGAATTCCGCGAGAGCGGATCCGAGGAGGAATCGAAGAAGATCTGGCTGGGCCGGAAATCGGCCTTTGGCGCCATGGGGCAGATCAATGACTACATGTGCCTCGACGGAACAATTCCCGTCAGTGAATTGCCGCATGTGCTGGACCGGATCGGCGAAATGTCCAAGGTCTATGGCCTGGACGTGGCCAATGTGTTCCATGCCGGCGACGGGAACATGCATCCGTTGATCCTGTTCGATGCCAACAAGCCCGGCGACCTGGAACGGTGCGAGGCGTTCGGGGCCGAGATCCTGAAGCTCTGTGTCGAGGTCGGCGGTTGCCTGACCGGCGAGCACGGTGTGGGAATCGAGAAACGCGATCTGATGACGGTGCAGTTTACCCAGGTGGATCTCGAGGCGCAGATGCGGGTGAAGGATGTGTTTGACCCGGGCTGGCTGCTGAACCCGGCCAAAGTGTTCCCGCTGGAGATTTCCGCGACGCGGCGGTTGTAGGGGCAGGCGGGGGGCCAGCCCCCCGCACCCCCCGCCAAAGGGGGTTTTCCACCCCCTTTGGATACCCCCGAGGATATTTCGGGCACAAAGATGAGAAGGCGGACGGATGCGTCCTGAGAACGAGCAAGACCTGGTGGACGTGGTGCGGGGGGCAACCGGGCCCCTGATGGTGCGCGGGGGCGGGACGCGCGGGATCGGGCGGCCCGGGGCGGGGGCGGTGCTGGAAACCGGCGGATTGTCGGGTGTGCATCTGTATGAGCCAGGGGCATTGACGCTGGTCGCCGGCGCCGGAACCCCGCTGGTCGAGGTCGAGGCGATGCTGGCCGCGGAAGGTCAGCGCCTGCCGTTCGAGCCGATGGACCACCGCGGGTTGCTGGGCGGGCCGGGCGAACCCACGCTGGGGGGCATGGTTGCCGCGAATGCCTCGGGGCCGCGGCGGGTGCAGGCCGGCGCGTGCCGGGACAGCCTGATCGGCGTGCGGTTCGTGGACGGCACCGGCGCGCTGGTCAAGAACGGGGGCCGGGTGATGAAGAATGTCACCGGCTACGATCTGGTGAAGCTGATGGCCGGATCCTGGGGAACGCTGGGCGTGTTGAGCGCCGTATCTTTCAAGCTGCTGCCGCGTCCGGAGACCTCGACGACGCTGCTGGTCGGCGGTCTGGGGGCCGAACAGGCGGTGGCGCTGATGGCGGCGGCTCTGGGGTCCCCGTGGGAGGTGACGGGCGCCGCCCATCTGCCCGATGGGCGCACCGCGCTCAGGATCGAGGGGTTCGCGGCCTCGGTCGCGTATCGGGCCGGGGCGCTGTCGCAGTTCCTGAAGCAGGACATGACCCGGATCGAGGGGGGGGCAAGCGATGACCTCTGGCGGGCGGTGCGCGATGTGGCCGCGTTTCACGGGCGTCCGGGCGATGTCTGGCGGCTGTCGGTCAAACCCTCGGACGCGCCGGCATTGGCGGCCCGCGCGGGCGGCGAGGCGCTGTTTGACTGGGGCGGCGGGCTGGTCTGGTTGCTGCTGGCGGAAGGCACCGATCTGCGCGCGCGGCTGGGGGCCTTTGCCGGCCACGCGACGCTGATCCGCGGCAGTGTCGAAACGCGCCGCCGGATTGCTCCCTTTCAGCCTGAGGTCCCGGCCATCGCGGCGCTGACCCGGGGTCTCAGGGCGCGGTTCGATCCGCGCGGCATTCTCAACCCGGGGCTTATGGACTGATGCAGACCTTCTTTACCGATGACCAGCTTCAGGATCCGGCGACGCAGCGTGCGAACGAGGTGTTGCGCACCTGCGTTCATTGCGGGTTCTGCACGGCGACCTGCCCGACCTATCAGGTTCTCGGCGACGAGCTGGACAGTCCGCGTGGCCGTATCTACCTGATCAAGGACATGCTGGAATCGGGCCGTCCCGCGGATCCGCGGACCGTGGCGCATGTCGATCGCTGCCTGAGCTGTCTGGCGTGCATGACCACCTGCCCGTCCGGCGTGCATTACATGCACCTGGTCGATCACGCCCGCGCCTATATCGAAAAGACCTACAGGCGGCCGCTGATGGACCGGCTTCTGCGCTGGGCTCTGGCGCGGATCCTGCCCTATCCCACGCGCTTCCGGCTGGCGTTGCTGGGGGCCAAGATCGGTCGGCCCTTTGCCTTTCTCATGCCGGATGCGCGGCTGAAGGCGATGCTGGCCATGGCGCCAAAGCAGATTCCGCCGGTCAGCCGCAATGACATGCCGCAGGTTTTCCCGGCCCAGGGCGCGCGGCGGATGCGGGTGGCGCTGATGACCGGCTGCGCGCAGCGGGCGCTGAACACCGATATCAACGACGCAACCATTCGCGTGCTGACCCGGCTGGGATGCGAGGTGGTCGTCGCGAAGGGTGCCGGCTGCTGCGGGGCGCTGACGCATCACATGGGCCGCGAGGGCGAGAGCCACGCCTTCGCCAGTGCCAATATCCGCGCCTGGATGGCCGAGGTGAACGGCGCGGGGCTGGATGCGGTGGTGATCAACACCTCGGGCTGCGGGACCACCGTGAAGGATTACGGCCATATGTTCCGCAACGATCCGCTTGCGGCGGACGCGGCGGTGATCGCGGGGCTGGCCCGGGACGTGACCGAGGTTCTGGCCCGGTTGAAGCCCGAGGGCCAGGCACCCGAGGACCTGCGCATCGCCTATCACGCCGCCTGTTCGCTGCAACATGGCCAGCAGATCAAGGACACCCCGAAGCAGGTGTTGAAGCGGCTCGGTTTCTCGGTGGTGGAACCCGCGGATTCGCATCTGTGCTGCGGGTCCGCCGGCACCTACAACCTGATGCAACCCGCGATTTCGGCCGAGTTGAAGCGCCGCAAGGTTGCGACGCTCGAAGCCAAGGCGCCCGACGTCATCGCGGCCGGCAATATCGGCTGCATGATGCAGATCGGGTCCGGCACGGGCGTGCCGGTGGTGCACACGGTCGAACTGGTCGACTGGGCGACGGGCGGGCCGAAACCCCGTGCGCTGGGCGAACACGCCGGGGTGCCCCGGCTTTAACCCCAATGGGCCATGGGCAGTCCCGCGACGGGACTGCGGAAGGCCGGAATGCGCGTGCCCCTGAGCGAGCCGATATAGACTGTCCGCAGGTCCGGCCCGCCGAAGGTGACCGAGGCAAACCACGGTGCGATCGTTCCACCGCAAGCCAGCATGTGATTGGGCGTCACCGCGTCACGGGCGAACGCCTCGTACAGGGCAGAGGAGGGCGCGGGGTTGTCATCGTCCAGGATCACGCGGAAATCGCCCTGGGGGGTGATCGCAAAGATGCGGTCCGACATCACATGCGTGCCCCAGAGGTTGCCATGCGCATCAAAGGCGATGCCGTCTATGAACCCGCCGGTATCGGCGGGGCCATAGACCTCGCGCGCAAGCACCTGCGCGGTCTCGTCGATCCGCAGCCGGGTTATGCGCCGGCCGGTCGTCTCGACGACGTAGAGCCAGTCCTCGGCGGCATCGAAGCGGATCTCGTTGGTGAATTTGAAACCGTCCGCAACGATGCGCGCACCCTGGTTGTCCACCACCGCGACATAGCCGTCGGCGATGTTCGGGCTGATCGCCTGCATCCAGTTGGTGATCCTGGTCGAGATCGTCAGCCAGATTCGGCCCTTGCTGTCACGCAGCACGAAGTTCACCTTGCCGATGGGGGTGCCGTCGATCGTGTCCAGCATCACGGTGGTGCGCCCGTCGCGGGTCATGCGTTCCAGCCGGTCGGTGCCAAAGTTCGAAATCAGCACCGATCCGTCCACGTCGAAGGCCAACCCGTTGGGCAGGGTGCCCTGGGTGAAGCGGTCGGCCTCGTCCTCGGTGGCGCCAAAGCGTTGATCCAGCGCCTGCGCGATCAGTGTCTGCGTGCCATCGGGGCGAATATGCACCACGCCGCCGCGCGCATCCGCTGACCACAGGCTGCCGTCGGGTTCGGCCAGGATGCATTCGGGGCGTTGCAGATCCTTGCCCACATAGGTCAGGTCCGCGGCGGTCACGGTGAAGCCGTCGATCGGATTGCTCATGCCGTGCCCCCGTCTTCCAGGATCGCCACCGCGCGGACATAGCCTGCCGAGGCGCGCTTGATCTTGAACGGAAAGCACGAGATGCGGAACCCGGTCGGCGGAAGCTGGTCCAGGTTCGCCAGCTTTTCCATGTGGCAATAGCCGATCTCCATCGAGGCGCGGTGCCCCTCCCAGATGATCGAGGCGTCATGTGTCTGCGCGTATTTTTGCGCGGTGTGGAAAAAGGGCGCGTCCCAGGACCAGGCGTCGGTGCCGGTCACGCGCACGCCGCGTTCCAGCAGGTAGAGGGTCGCCGCCTTGCCCATGCCGCAGCCTTTCAGCAGATAGTCGGGCTGGCCATAGGCCGCGCCGGCGGCGGTGTTGATGACCACGATCTCCAGCGGGCTGAGGGTATGGCCGATGCGGGCAAGCTCGGCCTCGACATCCGCGGGCGTGACGACATAGCCGTCGGGAAAGTGCCGGAAGTCCAGTTTCACGCCCGGTTGAAAGCACCACTCCAGCGGCACCTCGTCAATCGTGATGGCGGGGCGCCCGCCCGGCACCAGCGCGCGGTCCATGGTGGAGTGGTGGTGATAGGGCGCGTCCAGATGCGTGCCGTTATGGGTGCTGAGCTGCACGGCCTCGACCGCCCAGCCATCGCCATCGGGCAGGTCCTCGGCCGTCATGCCCGGAAAGAAGCCGGTCATCTGCGCCTGCGTCTGCCGGTGGTTCATGTAATGGATCTGCGGCTCCATTCCCGGCGGATCCGAGGCGATCCCGGTTTCCAGCGCGACGGACAGGTCGATGATGGTCATGGCGGGCGCTCCTTACAGCAGGCCGGTGGCAAGAGGGGGAAAGACGATGAGGGCAATGAGCACGAGACCCATGATCGCCGCAAACGGCAGCGCCCCGCGGAACACATCGCCCAGCGTGATGCGCGGATCGTCGAGCGATCCCTTGATGACAAAGACCGACAGCCCCAGCGGGGGGGTCAGCAGCCCGATCTCGACCGCCAGCACGGTGACGATGCCGAACCAGATCAGGTCGATATGCAGCGCCTGCGCGATGGGCAGAACCAGCGGCAGGGTGATCATCATGATCGACGAGCTGTCCAGGATCGTGCCCATCAGCACCAGAACCGCGCAGAAGATCAGCACGAAGCCGGTGGTGCCCAGGTTCAGGCCGATCGCCCATTCGGTCACGGTGGCGGGCAGGCCGCTGAGCGCGAGAAAGCGCGAATACATCGTCGCCGCGATGATCAGAAAACAGATGGAGGCCGTGATGTGCCCGGTTTCCAGCGTGACCTGCCACAGCACGCGCCAGCCGATCCGTCGTTTCGCGGCGGCGATCACGATCGCCCCCAGCGCACCGATCGCGCCGGCCTCGGTCGGGGTGAAGACGCCGCCATAGATCCCGCCCAGAACCAGCGCGATCAGTGCGACGATGGGGGCCAGTTTCCAGATCGTGTCCCGCGCCAGCGATCCGTCCTGCGCGACAGGTGGTGCCGGAACGGGTGTTCCGGTGAAGCCGGGCCACAACCGCACCATCAGCGCGATGCCGACGATATAGGCCAGCGCCAGCACCAGGCCGGGCCCGATGCCCGCGACGAACAGAAGACCCACCGATTGTTCGGACAGGATGCCGTAAAGGATCAGCAGCAACGAGGGCGGGATCAACATGCCCAGCACCGACGATCCCGCCACCACGCCGGTCGCGAAGCGGGCGGTGTGGCCGATGCGCGTCATTTCGGGCACCGCGACCTTGGCAAAGACTGCGGCCGAGGCGATGGAAATTCCGGTGATCGCCGCAAAGACCGCATTCGCGCCCACGGTCGCCATCCCGAGCCCGCCTTTCAGGCGCCCCAGCGCGCGGTTCGCCACGTCGAACGTGTCGCGGCCGATGTCGGCGCGGCTGACGACCAGCCCCATCAGAACGAACAGCGGGACGACGCCGAACAGATAGGAACTGATGCTCTCGCGCGTGGCCAGCGCCATCATCCGCGCGGCATACTGCGGGCTGTCCCTGAGAGCCCAGATGCCGACGAACGACGTCAGCGCCAGCGCGATCGACACATGCAGCCCCAGCCAGATCAGTGTCAGGATGCCGACAAGCGACCACAGGCCGATCTCGACACCCGTCATGCCGGGATCCCCCGGACCGCGCGGATCGCCAGCGCCAGCGCCCGCAGGGCGAAAACCAGCGTCATCAGTCCCGCCCCCAGAACGACGATTCCATGCACCGGCCAGATCGGCGCCAGGAACTGGCCGACCGTGCCCACCATCTCGTTTCGGCCATAGCTGCGCAGGAATTGCGGCCAGAAGGCCGAGGTCAGGATTGCCAGCACCACCGCACCCGCCAGATGCAGAACCGCGTCGAACCCTTCGGCCAGGCGCGGGTGGTTGGCGTGCAGGGCGCCGAGCAGCGCATCCGAGCGTGTCAGCTTGCCCTGCGCGGTGGTGTTGGCGATCTGCAGAAAGACGATCGCCAGGATCGACATGGCCACCATCTCGGGCACGCCGGCGATGGGGTGGCCGAAAAAGAACCGTCCGGCCACGTCGACCGCGATCAGCCCCATCACCGCCAGGATCAGCGCGGTTCCCAGCGCCGACAACAGCGCGGTCAGCCGATCCAGCCCCCGTGCGATCCGGTCCAGCGGCGCGATTCCGGTGCGCAAGCCATCCAGCGTAGCCATGAGTCCCCCCTTTTCGGGCAGGGGCGCCCGTCGTGGCGCCCCTGCCCATGGTTTTCAGGCGTTGCTCAGCGTTGCGACCAGTCGCGGCCCAGATCGGCGCCCTCGGCCTGAAGGGCGGCCACATAGGCGCCGAGAACCTCGGTGCCGGGCAGGCCAGCCGCGTCGGCGGCCGCGGCCCAGGTGCCGGCGATATCGGGCAGGGCGGCGGCCCAGCGGGCGCGTTCCTCGGCCGGCAGGGTATAGAGGTGGTCGGCATCGGGGGCGATCACGGCCATCGCCGCCGCGACACGCTGCGCCTGTTCGGCCAGATAGGCCTGGGTATAGGCGGCCGCGCCCTGGCGCAGGGCGTTCTGGACGACCTCGGGCTGATCGGCGAGCCAGGTCTGGTTCGCGACCAGCGCCCCGGCATATTGCGCTCCGAAATCGGTGACAGTCACATAGGGCGCGACCTCTTGCAGGCGGGCGGGCGCGGCCGCCGTGGGGAACACGATCACCCCGTCGAACACGCCGGTCTGGATGTCGTTGTAATAGGTGGTCAGGTTCCCCGCGACACCGACCGCGCCGGTCCCCTCGAGCCAGTTCACCGCCGGGCCCGGGGCGGCGATCCGGTGCCCTGCCAGGTCGTCGATCGAATGCACCGGGAAGGTCGTCATCAGCAGGTAGTTGTCCAGCGCGAAGCCGCCGCCCAGATACTCGGCGTCATAGGCGTGCCAGCTGTCCAGCATCCCAGGGATGGACTGGTTCAGCGTTTCCATGGCCGACATGATCATCGTCGGATCCGACGGGCCAAAGGGCGTGTTGTAGGTGACGTTCTGCAACGGCAGCTTGTTGGGCAGAAAGACCGTCGGCACCGCCGCGACCTCGGCCAGACCATCCTCGATGGCGTCCAGTTCGCCACCGACCGCGGCAAGCGTGCCGCCATAGGCCTCGGTCCAGTTGATGGCATACCCCGACCCTTCGAGCGCGGCATCGACTGCCGGGATGAAGGTGTCGTGCAGGTGCTTGACCCACAGAAAGATCGGCGGGTGGCCGTTGACGATGGTGACATTGATCGTCTCGTCGGCATAGGCCGGCAGGGCGAGGCCCGCCGCCAGGGCGGTGCCGGCCAGCAGGCGGCGGATGGTCATGGTCATGGTGTCTCCTCCTCGGTTGGGCGTATCCGGGGTTCGCGGCCCGGTGTCCGGTCGTCTCCGTCGGTCAGCGCGCGGAGCCCCGCCGCGATGAACCGCACGGCGCCGGCGATGATCTCCTCCAGATCGTCGTCGGCATCGGCCCCGTCGGACAGGTCCTGCACGCGGCCGGTCGGTGCCATCAGCGAAATGCCGATGGAAATCGCATTCAGATAGCCCCGCACGGCGGCGCGCGGGGAAAGCCCGGGCACGGTGGCGGACAGTTCGTCGATGAACAGCCGGGCAATGGCGTTGTAATGCGCCCCCGTGAGCCGGCGCGACCGCGCGTCGGTGCCGGCCGCGGCATGGCCCAGCAGGCGCGCATAGTGCGCGCCGCCCCGCGACGGGTCGCGTCCCAGCGTGACGGTGGGTCTGAGCAGCGCATCCAGCACCTGTTCCAGCGTCGGTTTGCCACGCGCATGCAGCGCCGCCAGACGTGCGCGCCGCTCGTCGTTGATCGCACCCGCGCGCCGCGCGATCACCGCCTCATACAGCGCCTCTTTCGAGCCAAAGTAATAGTGGATCAGCGCCGCATTCGCCTTGGCCCCCTCGCCGATGGCGCGGGTCGTCGCGCCGTGGAACCCGTTTTCGGCAAAGACCACCTCGGCGGCATCGAGGATCGCTTCGGGCACTTCGCCGCGCTCTGGTCGGATCTGGGCCGAACGGGCCATCGGCGGTCTGCCCCCAAGTTGCCAGCGGGTTTAATTGATCGCCTGATTAAACTCGACCGGAATGCCGGCACCTGTCAATCCCCTGTCAAAAGAAAGCGGGCTCGGCCAAAAGGAAATGCGGGGCGGGGCAAATGTCGCCTAGGTGATAGTTGGCGCCCCCTGCAGCGGTCAGGTTGCGAACGGGAGAAGCGCGGGTCCGGTCAAACCTGACAGAGCCGCGACACGAGGACGCGCCGTGCGGTCACGGCTTTCTTTGGGAGGACTTGCAATGAAATTGAAGCTGATGTCTGTCGTTTCCGCGCTGGCGCTGGGCCTGATGGCCCCCGCCGCGCAGGCCGAGACCGTCCTGCGTGTGGGCTCGGTGGCGCCGACGGCCTCGCCCTGGGGGCAGTGGATCACCCAGGTCGCCGCCCATCTGAACGAGATTTCCGGCGGCGAACTGCAGCTCAACCTGCTGCTGGATGGCCAGATCGGGGACGAACTGACCATGGTGCGCCAGGCGCAGCGCGGTCGTCTGGACATGGTCTATGTCTCGAACGATCCGATCGCGGTGCTGATTCCGCAAATGGACCTGATCTCGTCGCCGTATCTGTTCGACTCGATCGACCAGGGCACCTGCGTCATCCACGATCACCTCGCCGACCTGTTCGGGCCCCTGATGCGCGAAAACGGGCTGGTTCCGCTCACCTGGATGGAGGTCGGCAACAGCGTCGTCTTCTCGCGCGAGCCGATTCATACCCCTGAGGACATGCGCGGCATTCGTCTGCGCGTGGCTCAGGGTGACGTGAAGAACGCCTATTTCGCCTCGCTGGGCACCAGCCCCGCCGCCCTGGGCACCGCCGACACCATTCCGGCGCTGCAAACCGGCACGATCGACGCGGTGACCTATCCGGTGGTCTACGGCATCGCCGTCGGCATCCCGGGCATGGCGCCGAACATCACCTTGACCGACCATTTCCGCCTGGTCGGGTCGCTGGCGGTATCTCAGCGCACCTGGGACGGGCTGAGCGCGCAGGAACAGGAATGGCTGATGACTGTCGCGCCGATGGGGCGGGCCCTGACGCAGGGCATCCTGGGCGCCGAGACGGTTCTGTTGCAGCGCGCCGCCGATGCCGGGGCCACTGTCATCGAACTGACCGATGAGGAACGTGCCCAGTGGCGCGCCAGCGGTGCCGGTATCGGCCAGGCCGAGGCCGAGCGCATGGGCCCCGACGCCGTCTCGCTGTGGGATGCCCTGAATGCGGCGCGTGCCGCCTGCGGCCAGTGATCGCCCGAGCCGGAGCACGATGATGCGCCTTTATGTCCAACTCTTGCTCTGGCTCGAATCCACGGTTGCCGTCGTGGCCTATCTGACGACGGCGACCCTTCTTTTCGGCCAGGTCGTCGCACGCGAGTTCTTCACCTCCAGCATCCATGGGGGCACCAAGATCGCCGTTCTCAGCGGTATCGTTGCCGGGGCGCTGGGTCTGGTCATCGCCACGGGCGAGAACGCACATTTCCGCGCGACCTTTCTGGATGGGGTCCTGCCGTTCAAATGGGTGCCGCGGCTGGGGGATGTAATCTCGGCCGCGATCTACCTGTTCCTGGCCTGGTTCGCGCTGAAATTCGCGCTGGAGACCCGCGAATATGGTGACCGGGCCGAGGTGATCGGCTGGCCGCTATGGCCGTTCCAGATGGTGTTCCCCTACATGTTCACCTCGTCCGCCATCAAGCACCTGATCTTTGCCTGGCAACCCGAGTGGAAGCCGCGCCCGATCCT
Source organism: Rhodobacter sp. (assembly GCA_020637555.1). Taxonomy (GTDB): domain Bacteria; phylum Pseudomonadota; class Alphaproteobacteria; order Rhodobacterales; family Rhodobacteraceae; genus Pararhodobacter. The sequence goes on from JACKKF010000006.1 coordinate 119,694, forward strand.
GAGGGACTGAGTTCATGACCGCCCTAGCCCTTCTGGCCATCGTCGTGGTCATGCTTCTGCTGCGGCAGAATATCATCCTGATCCTGCTGGTTGCCGCCACGTTCATCCATTTCTACTGGGGTGACGGCGAGATCACCTACCTGATCGAGGACATGTGGACCGCGCTGGACAGTGAAGTCCTGCTGTCGATTCCGATGTTCATGCTGGCGGGCGCGACGATGTCAACCGGGTCCTCGGCGCAACGGCTGATCGAGGTGGTGCGCGCCTTTACCGAATGGTTGCCGGGCGGCCTGGCGATCGCGGCGGTGCTGTCCTGCGCGGTGTTCGCCTCGATCTCGGGGTCGTCGCCGGTGACGCTGCTCGCCGTCGGCACGGTGCTGTATCCGGCGCTGAAAGAGGCGGGCTACGACAAGAAGTTCGCGCTCGGGGCGCTGTCCTCGGCCGGCACGCTGGGCATCATCATCCCGCCGTCGATTCCCCTGATCATTTACGGGATCATCACCGAAACCTCGATCGCGGACCTGTTCAAGGCCGGCATCATCCCGGGGCTGTTGCTGGCCCTGGTGCTGTCGGTCTACGGGCTGTGGCGCAACCGGCACATCAAGGGCACGCCATTTTCCATGGCCCGCGCCCTGACAGCCCTGCGCGAAGGGATCTGGGCGGTGCTGCTGCCGGTGATCCTGCTGGGCGGGATCTATACCGGCTATTTCGCCCCGACCGAGGCCGCCGCCGTGGCGCTGTTCTATGCGCTGTTCGTCGAGCTGTTCATCCACCGTGAGCTGGGCTTTTTCCAGTTTTTCGGCATCTTCAAATACACCGCGCAACTGCTGGGGTCGATCTTCCCGATCCTTGCCGTCGCCTTGTCGCTGAAATCCATGCTGGCGATCGAGGGGGTTCCGCAGGCGTTCGCGGCCTTCCTGACAGCGACCTTCACCTCGAAGATCGGCTATCTGCTGGCGGTGAACGTCGCGCTTCTGGTGGTCGGCTGCTTTGTCGATGCCCTGCCTGCCATCCTGATCCTGGGGCCCTTGCTCTATGCCGGTGCGGCGGCCTTCGGCATCGATCCCGTGCATTTCGGCATCATCATGGTCGTGAACCTGGAACTCGGCTTCCTGACACCGCCGATCGGGCTGAACCTGATTGTCGCGATGACGGCCTTCAAGGAACGCTTCTCGACCGTCGCGGTGTCGGTCCTGCCGTTCCTCGTGCTGATGCTCGGCGTGCTGATGCTGATCACCTTCGTTCCGTTCTTCTCGCTTGCGCTGCTGTAGCGCGCCCCACAGCCGGAGAGTCCGATCATGGCCTATCCCAAACCGCTGGCCTTTCGCGGGCTGAACACCTTCTTTCGCCTGGGGCAGGTCCTGCAGGGTGTGCCGCGCGCGCTGGACCCCGAAAAGCTGAAACGCAAGGCGATGCAGCGCACGCGTCTGAAGAACTTCGGTGACGACTACTATCAGGAAGGGCTGGAGGTTCTGTGCGAAAGCCTGAACCGTGACAGCCGTGTCAATGCCTATGGCTATTTCCTGGCCGAAAGCACGCTGGTCAGCTTCCTGGAAACGCGGCTTCTGCTGCAACGAAAACGCGACCGCAACGATCCGGTGCTGCAGACCCGGCTCATCGATCCGATCATCGTCAGCGGGTTGGCGCGCACCGGAACGACCGCGCTGCACCGGATGCTGGCCTCGGCGCCGTTGCATCGCGGGCTCGAGTGGTGGGAACTGAACCTGCCGATGAACCGCACCGTCAGCGATTCCCGCGAAGACAGGATCAAGACCGCCGAGGCGATCATCCGCCCGCGCGAGCTGTTCACCCCCCATCTGGACGCGATGCACTACATCCGCCCGCATACGCTCGAGGAATGCTTCTGGCTCATGGGGGGCACCTTCGCCTCGCGCACCATGACCGAATTCATGGTCTGCTACGGGTATCTGGACTGGTATTTCACCAAGGCGAACGCGGACAAGAAATATCAGGATTATGCGGATCTTCTGCGCATCCTGCAGGCGGAATACCCCGGTCAGCGGCTGGTGGTGAAATCCATCGAGCACCTGGAAAATCCCCATCTGATCCTGAAGCACATCCCGAATGCAAAGCTGATCCAGACACACCGAAAGCCCGTCGAATGCGTGCCGAGCTATATCTCGCTCAACGCTTTCGTCGTCGATCTGACCTGCAGCGACCTGGACCTGCACCGGCACGGGCGCGCGGTGCTGGACGTCAGCGACCGCAGCCTGTCCGCGCATCTGCGCAACCGTGCCGGTCTCGAGGGCAAGATCTACGACCACCTCTATACCGACATGCTGAAAGACCCGGTCGGATCGGTGCGCAAGGTCTTCGATTTCTTTGGTCTGCGCTGGACCGACGAGGTCGCGCGCACCGTGGGCCTGCACACGCGCGAGCATCAGCAACACAAATACGGCCGCCACACCTATGCCGTCGGCGATTTCGGTCTGACCGAGGCCGAGATCAACGACCGCTTCAAGGACTACATCCAGACCTATCTGCCCGCCGCCTGAGGGGGCCGCACGTTGCGCAAGGCAAAGGCCCCCGGGTTTCCGGGGGCCTTTGCCGTCAGGCGGTTCGCGCGGCGCGGTGCAGAAGCACCAGCAGTCCCGGCGCCAGCAACGAACAGAAGATCATGCGGAACATGTTGTTCGCGGCGACCATCGCCGGGTCCAGGTCCAGTGCCACCGACAGGGCGATCATTTCGGTCAGGCTGGCCGGGGAAAAGGTCAGGATGCCGACCGGAAAGGGAATGCCCAGCAGCCTGTGCGCGACCACGGCCACGCCGAGGGTCAGGGCGACGAACAGGCAGAACAGCGCGGCGGTGTGCAGGACCAGCCGCACCAGCTTTCGGGCCCCCGGGCGCGGCAGCAGCGTCCCGATCGAGGCGCCGACAACGACGAACCCCAGCGCGGGCACCCAGGTCGGGATTGTCATCTGCACCACGCCCGTTCCATAGAGCACGGCCGAGACCAGCAGCGGGGCCGAGATTTCGGCCGAAGGAAAGCGGATCCTGCGCCCCAGAACCGCGGCGGCGACGCTGGCGACGATCAGGATCGCCGCGTCATGCAGGGTGACCGGCGCGGGGCTGGCGACGGCCTGCACGCCCATGCTGGGCACATCGAAGCCCGACAGCGCATAGGCCAGCGGCATCATCGTGGCGCCCAGGATGATGCGAAAGACCTGAAAGAACAGCACCGCGCCCAGATCGGCATCGCTGTCCTTCGAGACCTCGAGCACGGTCAGGATCCCGCCGGGCAATCCCGCAAAGGCCGCGGTCGCCGCGTTGTATCCCAGCACGCGGGTCAGGAACACGAAGCCCACCGTCAGCCCCGCCAGCGTCATTGCCGCGTTGAAGGCCAGGGTGGTGCCGATCGTCGCCCAGGTCGAGACGATCTCAGGCGTGAAATACTGTCCCAGCGCGGCGCCGATGGCCATCAGCCCGACGCCATAGACGGCGGGCGAGACATGCAGCGCGGGGAACCGCTGGGACAGGATGCTGAGCGTGACAACGGGACCAATCAGCAGCGCCAGCGGCAGGGTCAGCCAAAGCGCCAGACCGGCGCCGGCGGCGGCCAGTCCGTAAGCCGCCGCCTCGCCTTGCCATCGTCTTGTCATGCCGGGCGCAATTCGCGCCGCAGGATCTTGCCGACCGTCGATTTCGGCAGTTCCGCGACGAACTCGACGTGATGGGGCACCTTGTAGGCCGTCAGGTTCTGGCGGCAAAAGGCGATCACGGCCTCGGCGGTGACGGTGTCGTCCTTGCGCACGCAGACAACCTTGACCGCCTCGCCCGATTTCTCGTCAGGGATGCCGATGCAGGCGGTTTCCACAAGCCCGGGCATCCCGGCGAGGACATCCTCGATTTCGTTCGGAAAGACGTTGAAACCCGACACAAGGATCATGTCCTTCTTGCGGTCCACGATGCGGATGTAGCCCTCGGCGTCGATGGTGGCGATGTCCCCGGTGCGGAAATAGCCGTCCTCGGTAAAGACCCCGTCAGCGACATTGTCCTTGCCCCAATAGCCCCGCATCACCTGCTTGCCCTTCACGCAAAGCTCGCCCGGTTCGCCGGTCGGGCATTCGCTGCCGTCCTCGGCCAGGATCCGGATATCGGTCGAGGGGAACGGAAAGCCGACGGTGCCGGTGAATTGCGGTTCGTTCAGCATGTTGGCCGATACGATGGGCGAGGTCTCGGACAGGCCATACCCTTCGGTGATGTGCAGCCCGGTCACCTGCTTCCAGCGATCCGAGACCGCCTTTTGCGTGGCCGACCCGCCGCCGAAACAGACCGTGAAGCCCGAGAAATCGCAGGCGTCGAATCCGGGCGTGTGCAAGAGCCCGTTATACAGCGTGTTGACCCCGGTAAAGGCGGTCACGCGCCACTTGGACCATTCCTTGACGAACGCGGGCATGTCGCGCGGGTTCGCGATCAGCACGTTATGGGCACCCAGCTTGAAATAGCACAGGAAATTCACCATCAGCGCAAAGATGTGGTAGAGCGGCAGCGCCGTGATCACCACCTCGTCGCCGGGATTGGTGCGATCTGCGACCCAGGCCTCGAATGCGGCGATGTTGGCCACAAGGTTGCCATGGGTCAGCATCGCGCCCTTGCTCAACCCCGTGGTGCCGCCGGTGTATTGCAGGAACAGCAGATCATCCGGCGTCAGGTCAGGCTGGGCAAAGGGCAGATCGCGCCCCGCCGCCAGAACCGTCTGCATCGACACCGAGCGTTTGGCGATTTCCGGGTGCACCGGCGGGTTCGGCCCCTGCAGGTCGCACAGGTCGAACAGGCCCAGCGTGACGATTTTCCTGATCGGCGTGTCGGCCAGGGTCGCGGCCAGGGTAGGGGTCACCTGGTTGAAGATGAAGATGGTCTCGGCCCCGGAATCGCGCAGCTGATGACCCAGTTCGCGCGGGGTATACAGCGGGTTCACGTTCACCTGCACCCCGCCGGCGCGAATGATCCCGAAACTGATGACCGGATGCACCAGAAGGTTGGGCATCATCACCGCGACGCGGTCGCCCTTCTTCATGCCCTGCGCCTGCAACCAGGCGGCCACATCGCGCGACAGGGCATCGACCTCGTTGAACGAGATGTCCACATGCAGCCCGTGAAAGGCGGGCTTGTCGCCCCATTTCGCCACGGCTTCGTGCAGCAGGTCCACGATGGTGCCCTGATCGCTGACTTCGGCCGGAATGGTGCCATAGTGCTTTTGCCAGATCCGCTGCATGTGCTTATCCCTGAGTTGCATCGTCGAGGATCATCGCCGCGCCCTTTTCAGCGGTGGCGATGGTCGGAATGTTGGTGTTGGTGGCGGGCATCGTCGGGAAGATCGAACTGTCGATCACCCGCAGGCCCTGAAGCCCATGCACCCTGAGGCGGCTATCGACGACAGCCATGGGGCCGGCGCCCATGCTGCACGTCCCGATCGGATGCCACGAGGTCTGACCCGTGCGCTTCATGAACTCGATGATCTCGTCGTCGCTGTCGAAATTGAAGCCGGGCTCGCTCTCTTCGATGACATGTTCGGCCATCAAGGGATGTTTGGCGATCTCGCGCAGCTTGCGCATGCCCTTCAGCGACTTGGCCACATCGTCCTCATGCGAGAAGTAATTGGCGGTCATCACGGGATTCTGCCGCGGATCCGCGGACTGGATATGCACATGCCCGCGGCTTTTCGGATAGATCGCGAATTGCCCCAGCCCGATCCCTGAGAACGAGTCCGTCGGCACGCCACCGTCTTCGCTCAGATAGCGCTCGGCAGCCGAGTAGAGCGAGATCTGAAGCTTGAGATCCGCATAGGGCACCGAGGGGTCCGACCTGGTCATCGCGTGCGCGATCACCGAAGTCGTCGCAAGCAAGCCCTTGCGCGCGATCAGATATTTCGCCAGCTCGCGGGCGCCGCGCCATTTCTGGATGAACAGGTCGTTCAGCGTGATCTTCTTGTTCACCTTGTAGTTGAAGCGCGTGTGCAGGTGGTCGGTCAGGTTTTCACCGACGCCCGGCAGCGCGTGCACCACGCCGATCCCGTGCCGCGCCAGAAGGTCCGGCGCCCCGATACCGGAAAGCTCCAGGATCTTCGGGTTGATGATCGGCCCGGCGGACAGGATGACCTCGCGCCGCGCCTTCAGTTGATGGGTCGCGCCCTGGTGCGAGATCTGAATGCCGGTGGCGCGCAGACCGTCGAACAGGATCTTCTCGCACGGTGCCTGGGTCAGAACGGTCAGATTGGCGCGGTTCATCACCGGGTAAAGATACCCGTCAGCCGACGAGACGCGCCGACCATTGCGGATGTTGAACTGGAGGTAGCCGACCCCGTCAGCGCGATCGCCATTGTAGTCGTCGGTCCGCGGAATGCCGAGATCGACCGCCGCGTCGATGAAGCTCTTGGAAATAGGGTCGCGCACGACACCATAGGAGCAGTGAATCGGCCCGCCCGTGCTGCGGTTCTTGCTGGCAAAGCCAGGCGCGTTTTCAAGCTTCTTGAAATACGGCAACATGTCGTCCCAGCCCCAGCCGGAGTTGCCACTGTCGCGCCACTCGTTGTATCGGGCCGGCTCGCCACGGACATAGATCATCCCGTTGACCGACGACGACCCGCCCAGCATGCGCCCGCGCGGCCAGAAGACTTTCTGCCCCTGCATGCCGTTTTCAGGGTTGGTCCAGTATTCCCAGACATAGCGCGGGTTTTGCAGCATCTTGCCGACACCCAGCGGAACCTTGACCCAGAAATGCTTGTCGGATCCGCCGGCCTCGACCAGGGCGACGGTGTATTTGCCGTTTTCACTCAGGCGGTTGGCCAGCACGCAGCCTGCCGATCCGGCGCCGACGACGATATAGTCGAAATCCGTTTTCATCGCGTGGTCCCCAGGGCTTCCATCATCTTCGCGGCTTCGGCGCCCATGCGCTGGAACTGCAGGTCCGGGAATTCGGGCTGCGGGGTGCGATGGGCGAATTTCGGCGGCGCGGCGATCGCAAGATCAATGAAATGCGGACCCGGCGTGGCGATCAGCCCGGGCAGGATCTGCGCCAGGTCTGCGGCCGTCTCGATCCGCTGCGCGCTGGCATAGCCGGCGGCGCGCGCCATGGCCGCGAAATCCAGCTTGCGCCCGGGGCGTTCGAGATTGGCCGCGCCACTGAACTGCAGGTTGTTGTTGAACACCATGTGGATCAGGTTCGCGGGCGCGACATCGGCGATCTGCGCCATGGTGCCCAGTTCCATCAGCAGGCTGGCATCGCCGTCCAGCACCATCACCGGGCGGGCGGGTTGCGCGATCGCCAGCCCCAGCCCCATGCCCGAGGCACCGCCCATCAAGGGCACCGACGACAGGTTCAGCGCCGAGGGCGACACGGCGGTGATCGCGAACATTGCCGACATCGTGTTGACGATCAGCGCCTCGCCCCGGATCTGATGGATCACGGCGCAGGCCTCGTAGTTGGTCATGCTCATGGCGTTGCTCCTCAGTTCCAGGCGGGGAAATAGCCGAAATGCACCACCGCCGCCTGTTTCCGGGCGCGGGCGGTGTCAAAGGCTTCGGCGATCCTGGGCAGGTCGTCAGGGGTTTCGATGGCGTAGAAGGGCAGCTTCAGCGCCTCGACGACGGGCTGGGTGCGATTCACCATCACCCGGCGGCTTTCCGTCAACGGCTTGCCGAGATTGTCGAATTCACGCCCGAACGCGCCGACGAGGATCACCAGCGGAATGTTGGCATCGATACCCACCGAACGCAGGGTGTTGATGCAGTTGAACAGGCCCTGGTTCTGGACCATGACGATGGGTTCCATCCCGCCGACATACATGCCCATCGCACAGGTCAGCGCCTGGTTTTCGGCCGCGCATTCGACATAGGTCATGCCGGGGTCGTTCAGCAGGCGGTCGTGCAACGCGAACTGGATGAAGTCCGGCACCGTGGTGACGGCATTCACGCCCTTTTCGCGCAAGATGTCGTGCACCCGGGATGCGGGGACGGAGAAATCGGTGTTAGCCACGGTGCGACCTTTCCTCTGACTGGCGGACTTGCCTCAACGTTGCAAGTTCGCGGGTCCAGGACTGTCACAGGGGTGACAAAGCCCGCACTTTCATCGCGCGCGGCTGGTCTCGGCCTTCAGGGCGTCGGGATCGAGAATTTCGATGGCGCCGTATTTCAGCGCCAGCAGGCCGTCTTTCTGCATTGCCTTCAGGATCACGTTCGTGCGCTGGCGCGACAGATGCACCATCGCGGCCAGTGTTTCCTGCGACGTGGTGATTCGCAGCATGAGCTGTTCCGCCTGCGTGGCGCCGCTTGGCCGGTTGGCGTTTGCCAGCAGCAGCAGCCGCCAGGCCACCCGCTCGCGTGCGGACCAGGCGCCGAACTGTTCCGCCAGCGAAACCGCCAGGTTGAGCCGATGGCACAACAGGGCCACCAACGCCTTCTGAAAGTCCTGCCGCGTCCACATCAGGTCTTCGACCACCTCGGGGCGCAAGGTCAGTATCTGGCCCGTAACCTCGACGACGCTGTCATTGGTTTCCTGAAACCCGCCCAGGCAGGGGTGGACCCCCCAGCAATCGCCGGGCTGGATGATATGCGTCAGCATCTCGCGCCCGTCCTCGGTAAAGGCCGTCAGGCGCACCAGTCCCGACAGGGCGATGCACAGGCGCGGCAGGTTCTGGCCGCGTCGCGTGACGAACGCCCCTTTGTCGAACCGGCTCAAGGTGCCGCGACGCATCAGTTCCTCGACCGTCGAGACATGCATTTCCCGCGCAAATCCAGTCGGGCCGTTGATCAGTGCAGTCGCCTCGTCGGCGTTCATCGGTCGGCCCTTTCGCGTGATGTCACCCGAATTGTCGCGCAGTTGATATTTCGCCGTCAACATCCGACTGACATTCAGGTCCACGACGCAAGGGAGCGATGCGCATGGCCGACGATCTGCTGAAGAACGGGAACCCCGCACATGGCTGGCAGGGAAAGATCGGTCGAACCTTTGCCGACAGCCAGCCGTGGTGGCCCGAACCGGTGCGCGCCCCCAAGGGCGCCCCCAACGTCGTGGTGATTCTTCTCGATGACCTCGGGTTCGCCGAAATGGGGTGCTATGGCTCGGAAATCGAGACGCCGAACCTGGACCGGCTTGCGGCGCACGGGTTGAGATTCAACAACTATACAACTGTGCCGATGTGCGCCCCCGCCCGCGCCGCGTTGCTGACAGGCAAGAACCCCCATGCGGTCGGGGCGGGCTGGCTGACCCACGCCGATCCCGGCTATCCGGGGTTTCGCGCCGCCGAAATGTCCAGGGACGCGCCGACACTGGCCGAATTGCTGCGCGAGAACGGCTATGCCACCTATGCGGTCGGCAAGTGGCACAACACCCCCGACAGCCGCCACGCCAGTTCCGACGACAAGTCCAGCTGGCCCCTGCAACGCGGCTTTGACCGGTTCTATGGGTTCCTCGGCGCCGAGACGAACTATTTCGCGCCGGGCCAGATCGTCGAGGGCAACGAATTCGTCCCGATCGAGGATTACGGCCCCGACTATTTCTCGACTGACGATTTTGCCTCGCGGGCCATTGCCATGCTGAAGGGCCATGTCAGTGTCGCCGCCCCGGATCGTCCGTTCTTCCTGTGGTTCGCGACCAATGCCCCCCATACGCCGCATCAGGCCAAGCCTCAGGATATCGCCAAATACAAGGGGCGGTATGATGCCGGCTGGGACGTCATCCGTCAGGAACGCTATGCCCGCCAGCGCGCGATGGGGGTCATCGGAGACTGGGACTTGCCCGCCCTCTCGCCCGGCGTCCCGGCATGGTCGGACATGCCGAAGGACGATCTGGATATCATGTCCGCCTATATGGAGATCTACGCGGGCCTGGTGGACAACATCGACCAGAACGTCGGCCGCATTCTGGACGCGCTGGAAGAAACCGGCCAGCTTGAGAACACGCTGATCGTCGTCACCTCGGACAACGGCGCCTCGTCGATCGGGGGCGATGACGGCGCGGCGAATTTCGCCGAAAAGCGGGTGACGCAGCAGGAACCGCCGACGCTGGCGCGCGAACTGCTCGACAACGGCATTCTGGGCGCCGTGAACACCTCGCCCGCCTATCCAAAGGGCTGGGGCAACGCGGGCAACACGCCCTTCCGGTTCTTCAAGCGCACGCCCATGAATGGCGGCATTCGCGTGCCTTTTGTCGTGCATTGGCCCGCCGGGATCGCGGATCAGGGGGCGGTGCGCGGAAACTGGGTGCATGTCACCGATGTGGCGCCGACGATCCTGGATATCCTGGGCCGCGCCTATCCCGCCGCTTTCAACGGCTACCGCACCCGTGGCCATGACGGCGTGTCCTTTGCGCCGATGCTCAGGGATGGGGCGGCCCCCTCGGCCCGCGACCGGCAGTATTACGAACTCGAGGGCAACCGGGGCCTCATCAAGGGCAAATGGAAGATCGCGTCGCTGCAACCGCCCGGCAGCCGGATCGACCTGGACAACTGGCTTCTGTTCGACCTCGAGGCCGATCCGACCGAGTGTCACAACCTGGCGGCGCAGCACCCGGACCTGCTGCGCGACCTGATCGCGGCCTTTGACGAGGATGCCTTTGCCAACAATGCCTACCCGCTGGACAACCGCACGCTGGTGCGCGCCCTGACCCACGCGCCCGAGCGGCTGGACCAGGTGAACCGGGTGCATGTGTTCTACCCCGGAACCGAAGGTTACCAGTCGATTCGCGTCAGTCCCCTGGTCGCTGACCGCGACTATCTGCTGACACTGCCGTTCGACTATCAGCCCGGGTTCGAGGGCGTCCTGTTCGCGCTGGGCGACAGCCTCAAGGGGGTCACGGCCTATGTGCTGCAAGGTTGCGTGGTGGTGCACTACAACTCGGGTTTCCTGAACAAGCACACGGTGCGCCTGCCGGTGCGTCCGGGCGCGCAGATGCTGGTCATCGCCCACAAGGCGCTGGGAAAGATGCGCTGCGAGGCGCAGGTGCGGTTGACCGCCGGGAACACCGTTCTGGCCGAAGGGCCGTTGAACATGTCGCCCGCGATCCTGATGCTGAACGGCGAGGGGTTGGATATCGGTCTCGACCGAAAGACCAAGGTGTCGGCGGAATGCGAGGGGCGGGGCAGCTTCGCCTATCCCGGGCGCATCGACTGGCTCAGGATCGAGCCGGGCGCGCAGGCCGCAGGCAGCATTGTCAACCAGGCGGAAATCGCCGTTCAACGGGATTGGTAATCATGAACATCGTCGATCGCATCAACGCCCGGTTTCCCGCGTTGGCCGCACAGATGAACGCGGTCCCCGCGCATTTCGCGCCCGGTTGGCTCAAGGCCGCGGCGCAGGACTTGACCGGCCTGTCGGATTTCGGCGCGCCGGACCATGAGGAAGGGCTGGAGCGGCTGTGCGACTCGCTGGAGCGGGACGCCAATCTGAACGCCTATGGCCGCATGATGGCGGCGGGGCTGATCCGGGGCGAGCTGGCGAACCGGCTGCTGTTGCAGCGCGCGCGGGCGCAGGGGCAGACCCAGGGCCCGTTGATCGCGCCGGTGATCGTCACCGGGCTGCCGCGCACCGGCACCACCTTTCTGCACCGGCTGCTGTCCGCCGACCCGGCCCATGCCTCGTTGCCCTATTGGCAGGTGCGTCGACCGATCCCCCTGGGCCCGGCAGACACCGACGAGGTGCGCTTCAACGAGGCGGCCGATTTCCTGGAGATCCGCAGCGCGATCACGCCGGAACTGGACGGCATTCACCTGATCCGGGCCGAGAGCCCCGAGGAATGCTTCTGGATGACATCGCAGTCGATGCGCTCGCGGTTGTTCTGGAACCTGGCACCGGTCCATGCGTATCAGCACTGGGTTTCTCGCGCGGACAAAAGCGCGAAATACACCGATTATGCCGATCAGTTGCGCTTTCTGCAGACCCTCTATCCCGGCAAGCGACTGGTGTTGAAGGCGCCCGATCACAACGACGGGCTGAACGAACTGTTGGCCGCCATGCCGGACGCGCGGGTGATCGTGACCCATCGCGACATGATCGAACAGATGGGCAGCTATTTCAGCCTGGGGCGCACCACGCGGATGCTGGCGGTGAACGGTCTGGACCAGCAGCGCGAGGCCGAGACCATCGTCGACATGACCGACGTGTCGCTGCTCAAGATGGCGCAGGCGCGCGCCGCGCATCCGGGCAGGATCCTGGACGTGCGGTATACGGACATGATGGACGATCCGCTGGCGGCGGTGGAACGGATCTATGCGTTCTGCGGCCTGATCCTGCCCGAGTCGCGCCGCGCGGCGATCGCCGATCACCACGCCCGCAACCCCAAGGGCAAGCATGGCGCGCATGAGTATTCCCTGGCGGAATTCGGTCTGGATGACGCCTGGGTGCGTGACCGCTATGCTGCCTACAGCGCCGAATTTCTTGCCTGATCCCAGACCGCAAAGGACCGCCTGCCGATGCTTCACGCCCCGATCCCCGAACTCTATGTCTCGCCCGACTCGGCGCAAAAGCTCAAGATCGAGGCCGCCGGCCTGCCGTCGTGGGACCTGAGCCTGCGGCAGACCTGCGATCTCGAACTGCTGATGAACGGCGGCTTTCATCCGCTCAAGGGGTTCCTGGGCCAGGCGGATTACGAAGGGGTCCGCGACGGGATGCGGTTGCAGGACGGCACGCTCTGGCCGATGCCGATCACCCTGGATGTCACCCAGAAATTCGCGGACGGAATCGAGATCGGCCAGGACATCGCCCTGCGCGACGCCGAGGGCGTGATCCTGGCGACGATGACCGTCACCGACAAATGGATGCCCGACAAATCGCATGAGGCCGTGCAGGTCTTTGGGGCCGACGATCAGGCGCACCCGGCGGTGCATTATCTGCACAATGTCGCGGGCGCGGTCTATCTTGGCGGGCCTGTGACGGGGATCCAGCCGCCGGTGCACTATGATTTCAAGTCGCGCCGCGACACGCCCAACGAATTGCGCGCCCGGTTTCGCAAACTGGGCTGGCGCAAGATCGTCGCCTTCCAGACCCGCAACCCGCTGCACCGTGCGCATCAGGAACTGACCTTTCGCGCCGCGCGCGAGGCCGAGGCGAATCTCCTCATCCACCCGGTCGTCGGCATGACCAAGGCCGGCGACGTGGACCACTTCACCCGCGTGCGCTGCTATGAGGCGGTGCTGGACAAGTATCCGCAGTCCACCACCACCATGAGCCTGCTCAATCTGGCGATGCGCATGGCCGGCCCGCGCGAGGCCGTCTGGCACGGTCTGATCCGCCGCAATCACGGCTGCACGCACATGATCGTCGGCCGCGATCATGCCGGCCCGGGAAAGACCAGCCAGGGCACCGATTTCTATGGCCCGTACGAGGCCCAGGACCTGTTCCGCGCCCATCAGGACGAAATCGGCCTGACCATGGTCGATTTCAAGAACATGGTCTATGTCCAGGAACGCGCCCAATACGAACCCGAGGGCGAGATCCCCGACCGCGATGCGGTGACGATCCTGTCGATCTCGGGCACGGAACTGCGCCGCCGGTTGCGCGAAGGGCTGGAAATCCCCGAGTGGTTCAGCTTCCCCGAGGTGGTGGCCGAACTGCGCCGCACCTCGCCGCCGCGCGCGCGGCAGGGGTTCACCGTGTTCTTCACCGGGCTGTCCGGCTCGGGCAAATCCACCGTTGCCAATGCGCTGATGGTGAAACTGATGGAAATGGGCGGCCGGCCCGTGACGTTGCTCGACGGTGACGTGGTGCGCAAGCACCTGTCCTCGGAACTGGGGTTTTCCAAGGAACACCGCGACATCAACATCAAGCGCATCGGCTATGTCGCCAGCGAGATCACCAAGAACGGCGGAATCGCCATCTGCGCGCCCATCGCCCCCTATACCGCGACCCGCCGCATCGTCCGCGAGATGATCGAAGCCTATGGCGCCTTTGTCGAGGTTCATGTCGCGACCTCGGTCGAGGAATGCGAAAAGCGTGACCGCAAGGGCCTCTACAAGCTGGCGCGCGCCGGGAAGATCCGTGAATTCACCGGGATTTCCGACCCCTACGAAACGCCGGAAAACCCGGAGCTGCGCCTCGATACCGAGGGGCTGGATGTGGATTACTGCGCCCAGCAAGTGGTGCTGAAACTGGAAAGCATGGGCCTGATCGGAGGGATCGCACAATGAACCACAGGGACCTGATCGCCGCGTTGACCCCCGTTGCCCGCCAGGCAGGGGCCCGCATCATGGAGATCTATCGCCAACCGCCCGAGGCCGAGATCAAGGGCGATGGCAGCCCCGTGACCGCCGCCGATGCCGCCGCCGAGGCGGTGATCCTGGCGGCGCTCGCCTCGATCGCGCCGGAGATCCCCGTCATCTCCGAGGAAAACGCGGCCAGTCACGCGCTTGCCGCGCCCGATCGCTTCTTTCTGGTCGATCCGCTGGATGGCACCAAGGAATTCCTGAAACGCGATGGCAAGGGCGCGTTCACCGTGAACATCGCCCTGGTCGAGGGCGGCCGCCCGGTGATGGGGGTGGTCTATGCGCCCGCGCTGGACCGCATGTTCACCGGTGCCGACGGTGTCGGCGCATCCGAGGATCGCGGCACCGGGCCACAGCCCATCGCCACGCGCGCCGCCAGTGGCGACCAGCGGGTCGCGGTGGCCAGCGCCTCGCACCGGGACGCCGAAACCGACGCCTGGCTGGCCGCGCAGGGCATTGCGCGGACCGTCTCGATCGGCTCGTCGCTGAAATTCTGCCTGGTCGCGGCGGCCGAGGCCGATGTCTACCCGCGCTTTGGGCCGACGATGGAATGGGACACTGCCGCCGGGGACGCGGTTCTGCGCGCCGCCGGGGGCACCGTGCGCAACCCCGATGGAAGCCCCTTTCTTTACGGCAAGCGCGACTATCGCAACGCGGCCTTTGTCGCCCATGCGCAGGCGCCGGAAACGGCCTGACAGTCAGCGCAGGGCAGGGGCAGGGCAGGTCAGAACAGGGGCGGGGCGCGCGGCCGTCGGGCGGAAAAGCGCGACCCCGCCCGCCCGGATTGATCAGGATCAAGGTGCGGCGCGGGCGCAGGGGCGATCTAGGCCTTCACTCTTGCAAATCGAGGAGCTCTCACCGTGATCAATGTCTTTATCGGCTACGATCCGCGCGAGGCCGTTGCCTATCACGTCTGTTCCAACAGCCTGATCCGCCATTCGACCGAACCGCTTGCCATCTCGCCGCTCGCACTCAAGAACCTGGGCAGCTATGCCGAGACGCACAAGGATGGGTCGAACCAGTTCATCTACAGCCGGTTCCTGCTGCCGCATCTCATGGGCTACAAGGGCTGGGCCCTGTTCGTCGACGGCGACATGCTGCTGCGCGATGACGTGGCCAAGCTCTGGGCGCTGCGCGACGACAGCAAGGCCGTGATGTGCGTGCATCACGACTACAAGACCAAGATGGAAACCAAGTATCTGGGCGCGAAGAACCAGAACTACCCGCGCAAGAACTGGTCCAGCGTGGTGCTGTGGAACTGCGGCCACCCGGCGAACGCCGTGGTCACGCCCGAATTCGTGATGAATGCCACCGGCGCGCAACTGCACCGCTTCACCTGGCTGACCGATGACCTGATCGGCGAAATCCCCAAGGTCTGGAACTGGCTGCCCGACGAATTCGGCGCCAACAAGGAGGCGAAGCTCCTGCACTGGACGCTGGGCACGCCCTGCTTCCACGAATTCGCCCATGTGCCCATGGCCGAGGAATGGCACCGCGAGAAGCTGCTGACCGACTATTCGCTACAGCGGGTCATTGATGGCCCGTTCGAGGGCGAGGCAGGATACGACGCCGCAAAGGCCGCCGAGTAACGCGGGATCGGCGCCGGCGGGGCAGGGGCGATCCCGCGCCGCCGGTGGCTGCGTGCGGCTTGGCCGCCGGCGCCTGGGCTGGTATGGACTGCATCACGCGCAGGCCCATAACGCCCACAGGAGCCCTCTCATGTCCCAAACCCTGAAAATCTATGTCGGGTATGACACCCGCGAGGATATCGCCTGGCAGGTCGCCCGCCATTCGCTCTTGCGCCATGCCTCGTCCCCGATCGAGGTCTATGCGCTGCGCCAGCAATCCCTGCGCGATCTGGGCCTCTATACCCGCGCCGCCGACAACGCGACGACCGAGTTTTCGCTCACCCGGTTCCTGACGCCCTATCTGGCGGCGCACGACGGCTGGTCGATCTTCATGGACTGCGATTTTCTGGTGACCCGCGACATCACCGAAATTCACGACCTGCTGGATCCCGACAAGGCGCTCTATTGCGTTCAGCACGATTATACGCCCGCCAACATGATCAAGATGGATGGCAAGCAGCAGACCGTCTATCCGCGCAAGAACTGGTCCTCGTTCATGGCGTTCAACGGTGCGCACCCCGGGGTCAAGGCGCTGACGCCTGCCGTGGTGAACGGCGAAAGCCCGGCCTATCTGCACCGGTTCTCGTGGCTCGATGATGCGGCCATCGGGGCGCTGGATCGCGAGTGGAACTTTCTGGAAGGCGAATATCCGAAACCGCAGGCTTTGCCGATGTGCGTGCATTACACCAACGGTGGGCCCTGGTTCGACGATTGGCAAGCCGTGGATTTCGGCGACGAATGGCGGGCCGAGCGTGATCTCTATCTGGCCTCGGACCGGGCACGCGCCGCCGAGTGAGACCGTGTTCCGAGTCGCGCCGCGGCTTGGGGCGGAAAATCCGACGCGCGCGCCATCGGGAAGATGTTCTTCCATCTCGCGGGCTGCCGCCGGTAAAATGACCTTGTTTTCCCGGATATCTTGCGATTTCCGGGAAAATTTTTCATCCTCGGGGAAAGTTTCCTTGAGGTGCCGCGATGCAGCATTTCCCGATCTATCTGGATCTCGCCGATGCGCGGGTGGCCATTGCCGGCAACGGTGCCTTTGCGCTGGCAAAGCTGCGCTTGCTGGCCCGGACACCGGCGCGGATCACGCTGTTCGCTCCCGCGCCTGAGGCCGATCTCGAATCCGCCGCGGCGGATTTCAATGTCGCGCTCGTGCGGCACGAGGCCGGTGCCGCCCATCTCGCGCAGGTCCGCCTCGCCTATGCCGCGCACGGCGACGCGGTGGCGGATGCCCGCTTTGCCCGCTTGGCCCGCGCGGCGGGGGCGCTGGTCAATGTCGTCGATAACCTGGAAGCCAGCGACTATATCACCCCGGCGATCGTGGACCGCGCGCCCGTCACCGTCGCCATCGGCACCGAGGGCGCGGCGCCGGTGCTGGCGCGCGCGATCAAGACCGATCTCGAGGACCGCCTGCCGCAGGGCGTGGGGCCGCTGGCCCGCGCCGGCAAGCTGTTCCGCCCGCGGGCCGAGCTCCTGCCGCAAGGCCGCCGTCGCCGTGATTTCTGGGCGGACTATTACTTTCGCACCGGGCCCCAGGTTCTGGCCGAGGCGGGCGAGGAACTGTTGGACCACGCCCTTCACGCCCTGCTGGAGCAGCATCTGAACCCGGGTGACGAACCGGGCCGTGTCGATCTGGTCGGCGCCGGGCCGGGCGATCCCGACCTGATGACGCTGAAGGCCCGCCGCCTGCTGGATGCGGCCGATGTGGTGATCCACGACCGGCTGGTGCCGCAGGCGATCCTGGATCTGGCCCGGCGCGAGGCGCTGTTCGTGCCTGTCGGCAAGCAGGGCTTCGGCCCGTCGACGCCCCAGGACGACATCAACGCGGCGATGATCGCCCATGCGCAAGCGGGCGCCCGCGTGGTGCGGCTGAAGGGTGGCGATGCCAGCGTCTTTGCCCGTCTGGACGAGGAAACCGACGCATTGAGCGCCGCCGGCATCGCCTGGGCGGTGACGCCCGGCATCACCGCCGCCAGCGCCGCCGCCGCTGCCATCGGCCGCAGCCTGACACGGCGCGGGCGCAATGCCGACCTGCGCCTGATGACGGCCCATGACATGCAGGGCTATGCCGAACACGACTGGCAAACGCTGGCCATGCCCGGCGCGGTCGCGGCGGTCTACATGGGCAAGAAGGCCGCGCGCTTCCTGCAGGGGCGCCTGATGATGCACGGCGCGGCCCCGACAACCCCCGTTACGCTGGTCGAAAACGCGGCCAGGCCCGATCAGCGCATCATTGCCTCGCGGCTCGATCGCCTGGCGGCCGACGCCGCCCAGCTGACCGGACCTGCCATCCTGCTTTTCGGCCTCGGCCCCGCGCGGGCCGAGGTCCATCTTCCGCAACTCATCGAGGATCTGGCCTGATGACCCGTGACCCCATCGTGCAAGTCGTCACCGCCAACGCCCTGATCGAGGGCGACGTGGTCTATCTGACCGCCAGCGGCGACTGGACCCGCCACCTGACGCAGGCGATCCCTTTTGCCGACAAGGCGCAGGCCGAGGCCGCGCTTGCCGGTGCCGGACGGCGCGCGAGCGAGGTCGTGGGCTGTTACCTCGCGGATGCGCGCCAGACCGCGCAGGGTCTGGAACCGGTTCACTTCCGCGAGGATTTTCGCCGCCGCGGCCCCTCGAACTATGCCCACGGCAAACAGGCCGCGGCCTGAGGATCCCATCATGTATGTCTATGACGACTTCGACCGCGCCTTCATCGCGGAACGCAACCGGCAATTCCGCGACCAGGTCGCCCGCCGCATCGACGGCTCGCTGACCGAGGACGAGTTCAAGCCCCTGCGGCTGATGAACGGTCTCTATCTGCAACTCCACGCCTACATGCTGCGCGTGGCGGTGCCCTATGGCACGCTGAACCCCGGGCAGTTGCGTGCACTCGCATCCATTGCCGACCGCTGGGACAAGGGCTATGGCCATGTCACCACGCGCCAGAACATGCAGTTCAACTGGCCGCGGCTGACCGACGTGCCCGACATGCTGGACGCCCTGGCCGAGGTCGGCCTGCACGCGATCCAGACCTCGGGCAACACCATCCGCAACGTCACCTCGGACCCGTTCGCGGGGGCCGCGGCGGACGAGATCGCCGATCCCCGCCCCTATGCCGAGCTGATCCGCCAATGGTCCACCGATCATCCGGAATTCCAGTTCCTGCCGCGCAAGTTCAAGGTGGCGGTGACTGGCTCGCCGGTGGATCGGGTGGTGACACGGGCCCATGACATCGGCCTGCGCATGATCGCGCCCGACCTGTTCGAGGTGATCGTGGGCGGCGGGTTGGGCCGCACGCCGATGATCGGCAAGGTCCTGCATCCGGGCCTGCCCGCGGTGGACCTGCTGCCCTACCTCGAGGCCGTCGTCGGCACCTACAACCTGCTGGGCCGGCGCGACAACAAATACAAGGCGCGCATCAAGATCACCGTGCATGAGAACGGCCTGGAGACGATCCGCGATCTGGTCGAGGCCCGCTTTGCCGAAATCGCCCCGCAGTTCGACGGGGCGGCAACGCTGGCGCAACTGGCGCGCCTGAAACGGATGTTCGCCGACCCCGCGCTGGACAGCGTGCCCGATCTGCCCTGGCAGGCGGCCCGTCACGCGGATCCGGTGTTCCGGTCCTGGGCCG
The DNA here is from genome assembly GCA_020637555.1 of Rhodobacter sp. Taxonomy (GTDB): domain Bacteria; phylum Pseudomonadota; class Alphaproteobacteria; order Rhodobacterales; family Rhodobacteraceae; genus Pararhodobacter. Next base: position 139,160 of record JACKKF010000006.1, read on the forward strand.
ATACCAACCTGCACCCGCATCGTGACGCCGGCCATGCGATCGTCACCATCAGCCTGAAAGCCCATGGCGCGACGCCGGGCGACGTGACCTCGGACCAGATGCGCCTGATCGCCGATCTGGCCGAGCGTTTCGGCCATGGCGACATCCGCTTCACCCATGAACAGAACATCGTTCTGCCGCATGTCGCCCGGGGCGATCTTCCGGCGCTGCACCGCGCGCTCAAGGCGCAGGGCCTGGCGACGGCGAATGTGGGGCTGGCCAGCGACATCATCGCCTGCCCGGGCATGGATTACTGCGCGCTGGCGACCGCACGGTCGATCCCCGTGGCGCAAGAGATTGCCGAGCGGGTCGAGGCGCTGAAGATCGAGCACGACATCGGCCCCCTGAAGATCAAGATTTCGGGCTGCATCAATGCCTGCGGGCATCATCATGTCGGGCATATCGGCATTCTTGGCCTGGATCGCGCCGGGGTCGAGAGTTACCAGATCACGTTGGGCGGCGACGGGTCCGAGGATGCGGCGCTGGGCGAACGCACCGGCCCCGGCTTTGCCGCGGACCAGATCGTGCCCGCCGTCGAACGTATCCTGTCCGCCTATCTGGCGCTGCGTCAGGGCCGGGACGAGACCTTCCTTCAGGCCTATCGCCGGCTCGGGCTGGCCCCCTTCAAGGAGGTTCTCTATGCCGCGTGATCTGGGCCGCCTGAACGCCACCTATGCAGACGATGCCGAGGGCGCGCTGCGCTTTGCGCTGTCGGGTGCGCTGGGGCGTTTCGCCATGGTATCGAGCTTTGGTGCGGATTCGGCGGTGTTGCTGCACATGCTGGCGCGGATCGACCCTGCCACCCCGGTGCTGTTCATCGACACCCTGATGCTGTTTCCCGAAACGCTGACCTATCAGCGGGATCTTGCCGCGCACCTGGGCCTGACAGCGGTGCGGGTCATCACCCCGGCGCGCAACGAAATGTTCGCCCAGGACCCCGACGGCATTCTTCATCGCGCCGAAACCGACCAGTGCTGCGCCCTGCGCAAGATCCGTCCGTTCGAACGTGCGCTGGACGGCTTCGACGGCTGGGTGAGCGGGCGCAAGCGGTTTCAGGGTGGTGCGCGGGGCAGCCTGCCGATGTTCGAGACCGACGACCCCTCGGGTCGGATCAAGCTGAACCCCCTGACCGACTGGTCCGCAGCCCGGATCGCGGCCTATCTGGATCACAACGCGCTTCCCCGCCATCCGCTGGTGGCGCGCGGGTATCCGTCCATCGGGTGCGCGCCCTGCACCGGGCCCGTGGCCCCTGGCGAGGACCCGCGCGCCGGGCGTTGGCGCGGCCAGGACAAGACCGAATGCGGCATCCACGTCGTGGATGGGCGCGTGATCCGCAGGCGCGCGGGCTGATCCCCCTGATACGAGGACCGACATGAGCATCATCGTCACCGACGCGGGGTTCGGCCCCGATACCCATGCGGGCGACTGGTTCGATCTGGCGCCGGACGTGGATTTGGGCACGCTGGGCGATCGCCTGGCAGGCATCGCCGCGATCCGCGTTGCCTTTCCCGGGTTTGCCGACGGGCGCGGGTTTACGCTGGCCGCACGGCTCAGGCGCGCGGGGTTCACCGGGCGGTTGCGCGCGGCCGGTCATGTGATCGCCGATCAATACGCCATGGCGCGGCGCGCGGGGTTCGACGAGGTCGAGATCGACGAAACCCTTGCCGCGCGCCAGCCCGAACCGCAGTGGCGCGCGCGCGCCGACTGGCAGGGCCACGATTATCGCGCCCGCCTCAGGAGGTCCGCATGAACCAGGCCGTGAACCCCGATCTGCAAACCGTGACGCAGGTTACCCACTGGACGGACCGGCTGTTTTCCTTCCGGGTCACCCGTCCGCGCAGCCTTCGCTTCCGTTCGGGCGAATTCGTGATGATCGGACTGCCCGGCGACAACGGGAAACCGGTTCTGCGTGCCTATTCCATCGCCTCGCCCGCCTGGGACGAGGAACTGGAGTTCTACTCGATCAAGGTGCCGGATGGCCCGCTGACCTCGCGTCTGCAACATATCCGGCCGGGCGATCCGATCATCCTGCGCCCGAAACCCGTGGGCACGCTGGTGCATGACGCGCTGACGCCGGGCCGGCGGCTGTGGTTCCTGGCCACCGGCACCGGTTTTGCACCCTTCGCCAGCCTGCTGCGCGAGCCCGAAACCTGGGAGGCCTACGACCAGGTCATCATGATGCATACCTGCCGCGAGGCAGGGGAACTGGACTATGGCCGCGCGCTGGTGGCGGGGCTGGCCGAGGATCCGTTGATCGGTGATCTGGTGGCGGGCAAGCTGCTTTACTACCCGACAACCACCCGCGACGAGACCCGGTTCAAGGGTCGGATCACCGACACGCTCGCCTCGGGGCAGGTGTTCGCCGATCTGGGCCTGACCGGGCCGCTGTCGGCCGAAACGGACCGCGCGATGGTCTGCGGATCGCTTGCGTTCAACAGGGATGTGGCGGCGCTGCTGGACCGGTTCGGATTGCGCGAAGGGTCGAATTCGGCGCCCGGCGATTATGTGATCGAAAAAGCCTTTGTCGGTGACGGCGTGTGACGGATCAGGGGCGGGGTGATCCCGCCCCCCCTCCGACGCGCGCGCGTCCCGCGTTTCAGGCCCTTGTCTCAGGCCCGCGTCTCAGCCACGCGCGATGGCCTCTTCCATTGCACCCAGGAACTTCGCCACCTCGCCCTCGGTGTTGTAGTGGCAGAAGGACACGCGCAGGCAATCGGGCAGCCCCAGCGGTTTCAGCACGTTGCCCGAATAGTTGTCGGCCTTGCGGATATGCGTGCGGATGCCGCGCGCGCCCAGGAATTCGACCAGTGCCCGGGTGTCCCAACCATCGAGTGTCAGCGACACCACGCCTTCGCGCCCGGCCACGCCATCCCCGGCGATCAGATGCACGCCCGGCATTTCCGCCAGACCGCGCAGGTTGCCGGTGCCGGCGATCAGCCAGTGTTCCAGCTTCGCCTCTTCCGCATGGATCGCCGCACCGGCCGCTTCCAGCCGCTCGCGCCGGTCGTCCGAGGGGGAAAACTGCCCCCCCAGCCAGTCGAAATACGCCACCACATCCGAAAACGTCGCATAACTGCCCGCGTCGCGTGTCCCCAGTTCCCAGCTTTGCGGGCCGTTGCCGATGATCTGTTCATGATCCGTCGCGGTCAGACGGTCAGACGCCCAGCCAACCCCGTAGCCGTGGCGTGAGAACATCTTGTAGGGGCTCAGCGCATAGCCGTCGATGTCATAGCCCGCCACATCCACCGGGCCGTGACAGGCGTGCTGGATTCCGTCGACGATGATCAGGGCCTCGGGGGCGACCGCGCGGATGGCGGCGGCAATGGCTTTCACATCGGTCGCCTTGCCCGTCACGGGCGAGGTGTGGATGATCGACGCCACGCGCACATCGGGGGTGAGCGCGGCCTTGTAGGCCGCGACATCGACCACGCCGGTGGCATCGTCATGCGCCACCTCGATCAGACCGCGCCCGGTCTGTTTCGCCCAATGGGTCATCGACGACCCCAGCGCCGGATGTTCCAGTGTGGACCGCAGCATCACGCCGCCCGGTTTCGCGCCGGTCGCTGCGTTGCGCACCAGCCGGAACAGAACCTCGGTTCCGCTTTCGCCGACAAAGACCACGCCCGAGGGCGCGTTCAGGAACAGCCGCATGTCGGCCTTGCCCTGGTCGATCGCCCGCATCAGCGTCTGCGAGGCCACGTTCGGCCGGCCCTGGTTGTCCGGATACGAGGCATACAGCGCCGAGGTCTCGACCACGCTTTTCAGCCTGAGGGCGCCACCCGCGTTCTCGAAAAAGACGCGCGGCCCCTCGAACGGGCAGGCATCCACATGGGCGAAACGGTCGCGAACGGCCTCGATCAGGCCGGGCTTGTCGGTGATCATCGTCTGGGGTCCTGAAAAGAAAAGCGCATGGCGATGACCTGCACCGCCATGCACGCTTTGGCAAGGGCCGCCTTACTTGACAGGCGAGCCGGGCACCTGCGGTGCCTCGGGCGCATAGGGGCGCGTGCGGGCCAGCATGGCCAGGGCCTCTTGCCGGTGTGCGCCCTGCTGCTCGGCCTTGAGATAGGTCCAGAGCGCCGTTGTCGACCCCTCGAGAACGGCCGCTTGCCAGTTGGCCTCGTCGCTGGACTGCTCCATCCGGGTGCCTGTCGCGGCTGCCGTCCGCTCATCGGGGGCGACGATGCCGCGTGCGTGCAGCCAGGCGCGCGCCTGACCCGAGTTCAGACCGCGCGGGTAGCTTTGCAGGTAGGCAAGCACCTGCGCCGCGTCGCCCGATGCCAGCGCATCGTTCCAGGCCTGCGCTTCGGCCGAGGGCTGTGCCTGCGGCGGGCGTTGCGGCTGGACCTGCGGAACCTGCGGCTGAACCTGCGGCTGGCTCGGGGGCTCTGGCATGACGACCACGGCGGACTCAAGCCGCGCGTGCAGATCATCGGGGCAGTCGGTGGCGTCGGCGGGCAGCGCCAGATGCAAGGCGGTCGTCAGGGCCTCGATCTGTGCGGCCTGATCGGCGCGGGCCGCCAGCACCACCAGATAGGGCGGCATGCCGTCGACGCACTGGCGCGGGACGACCACGCGGGCGCCATCTTGCGCACCCGTCGCCGCGTCGCCGCTGACCGACCGGGCGGCCGGGCCGTCGAAAATCCAGACCGGCACCTCGCCGACCATGCCGTCGCTCGCACCGTCGAGCCGCGCCAGCATGCGACCGCTCCAGGCGTCCGACCGCCGGCCGATGACCCCGGCCGTGATCCGCGCCACCGGCCCCGAGGCATCGGACAGCACCGCATCGGCCATGCGGCTGCGACGGTCAAGATCGCTGACCGTCTGCGCGGCGGCGGGCGTCAGCGACACATAGCCGCCGAGCAGGGCCAGCGGGGCAGGGGCGGCGTCAGGCGGGGTGCCCGCGGGTGCGGCGTCCGCAGTGGCGTCTGGGGCGGCGTCCGGGGCGGTGGCCGGGGGCTGGGCCGACGCATCGGCCAGGGCCAGGCTGCCCACGAACCCGTCGATCAGGGTCATCGCCTGTTCCATCGGCACGCGCGCGACCGAGGCGCCGATCAACAGCACCGAGCCGTCCGCGCCCGCCTCGGTTGCGGCAAGGTAGAGCGAGGTTTCCGGATGGCTCTCGCCGGCCTCGGTCACCGGGCCGGTCGCGGCGTAGACCGCAAAGGGGCGGCCGCCCAGCATGATCTGCCGGTCACCGAGCATCATGGGCAGACCGTCGGCCCAGCGTTGCAGCGTGGCGCGGAAGGCGTCGGTGCCCGGCTGGCCGACATCGGCGACCGCTTCGGGGGTCAACAGCCTGAGGCCGAGTTGATACTCTCCGCCCTGCTCCCGGCCATTCACGGCAAAGCCCGGTTCACTGGAGTCCGCGCCACCGTCATGCATGGTGTTCGCGTCGGGGGGCGTGGCAAAGGACAGCCCCAGCCGGGTGACCGGTGTCCAGCCCTCGGGGACAGTGCCTGACGGGTCGGACAGCGCGGTCAGGTCCATGGCGCCGTGGATCAGGGCCTCGACCGGACCGATGACACCGGGGCAATCCTGCGCACCCTCGGGCCGGGTCAGGGCCAGCGCGGCGGACATCGCGTCCAGAACGTCGGCATGATCGGCCGCGGTCGTCATCGCCACCATGAAGGGCGGCAGGTCATCGACGCAATACTGCGGCACGATCAGCCGCGCGGGCACGCCCGACCCGGGTTGCAGCCGCTCGTCCGACGCCGAGCGCGCGCTTTCTCCCCGGATGATCCACACCGGCTGGCCGCCGATTTCGGCCGCGTCGACCGAGGCGACGCTGGCCATCATGCGGGTCACCTGTGCCGCCAGGTCGCGGCGCGGCACGCCGGCCAGCAGCCGCACCGGCGCCCCGTCGGCGGCGGACAGGGTCAGGTCGGTGACCTGCGCGTTGCCGTTGCGGGCGGTTTCGGCCATGCCCGGGGGCAGCGCCATGACCACCGCGCCGTCCAGCAGCATGGTTTGCGTTGCCGGCGGGGATTCGGCGGTGGCGGCCGGTGCGGTTTCCTGCGCCAACACGGGCAGGGGCAGCGCAAAGGCCAGGGAAAGGGCGAGGGCTGCGGTCGAGCCGCGCAGGACAAAGGACGTCATCAAAAGAAACCTCGAGGTCGCAAATCCGGACATCCCACGATAGCACCGATCCCCCATATGCAAAGGACGAAAGCGCCCGGCGCCGGTCACGACCTCTTGCGTGGGGCCGTGTCAGGGCGTAGAGGGGCGCGTCGCCCGGCAACGGGTGGCCAAGTCTCCGACCACCTTGTCAAAACGGATACCCGATATGACCCGTTTCATGCTGCCAGGCATTCTGGCCATGGCCGCCACCGTGCTGGCCTCGAACATTCTGGTGCAATTCCTGCTGGGTGACTGGCTCACCTGGGGGGCACTGACCTATCCTGTCGCCTTTCTGGTCACGGACGTGATGAACCGTGTCTATGGCCCTGCCGCCGCCCGTCGCGTCGTCTGGGCGGGCTTTGCCGTCGGCGTGGCCTGTTCGCTGATCGGAACGCGGGTGATGTTGCAGGGCGACGGCTATGTCTATCCCGCGGTCACGCTGCGCATCGCGCTGGGGTCAGGGCTGGCGTTCCTGGTCGCGCAGATGACGGATGTCGCCATCTTCGACCGGCTGCGCACGCAGGGGCCGTGGTGGAAGGCGCCGCTGGCCTCGACTCTGGTGGGGTCGTCACTGGATACCGTGATCTTCTTCACCCTCGCCTTTTCCGCGCTGGCCAACCCGCTGGAACCCGGCGCCGTGCCGGCCTGGGCGCAAGAGGTCCTGCCGATGCTGGGGATCGGGCCGGCGGTTCCCTTGTGGGTGTCTCTGGGCTTTGCCGACTGGTTGGTCAAACTGTCCCTGGCGCTGATCGCTTTGGCGCCGTTTCGCATCATCGTCCGGAAATTGACCCAACAGGTCGCCTGAAAGGCTTTGACAAATACAAGATATGTGCCACCATCCGCCTACGGTTCAACCCAGTGAAAGGAGGTGGTCCAGTGTCGAGAGTGATATTGGAGAGAGGTGTCGGGACAGTCAGAGGGGACGCGAGCTGACGGCAGCCCTTGGCTGCGTGACCCTTCTGATTGGGCCACGGATCTAACCGGCCCCATCTCCTGAAGCTCGTGAGGGCCGCTCGATTGCCGGGCGGCCCTTTCGATTGCGAAAGCCCCGTGACCATGCTGCATGTGACCGACGATATCACCGTTCAGGACTGGGAACTGACGGAAAGCTTCAACCGGGCCTCGGGTCCCGGCGGGCAGAACGTGAACAAGGTGTCCACCGCCGTCGAATTGCGGTTCGAGGCCGAAAGGTCCCCCTCGCTTCCACCCGCGGTCAAGACCCGGCTCAGGCGCCTGGCCGGTCGTCGCTGGACCCAGGATGGCGCCCTGATCCTGCGGGTCGAGGACACGCGCAGCCAGGCCCGCAACCGCGAGATCGCGCGCGAGCGTCTGGTCGACCTGATCCGGCAGGCCCTTGTCGCGCCCCGTCGCAGGATTGCCACGAAACCCACCTATGGCAGCAAGATCCGCCGGATGGACGCGAAAACCCGGCGCGGGACGGTCAAATCCCTGCGCGGACGTGTTGACGACAACGAGAACTAGGCCCACCTTGTGACAAAGACCCCTGAAAACGAGCGGTCCCGCGCAAGGACCGCCCAAGACAGCGAGCAGTTCAGCATGAAGCAATCCGCCGTGGCGGCCTTCAGGAATTTCGTCGAGCCGGTGTTCCGCCGACCCGAATTCGTGCAGACCGCCGCGCTGTGCTTGCGCGACAGCCGCAAGGGGCCCGAGGTGCTTCTGGTTTCCAGCCTGACGTCGAAACGCTGGATCCTGCCAAAGGGCTGGCCGATGGAGGGGCGCACCCTGGCACAGGCGGCGTTGCAGGAAGCCTGGGAAGAGGCGGGCGTGACCGGCGTGGTCGAAACCGCGCCGATGGGGCATTTTTCCTATCAGAAGGTGGTGAAGAACGGCATCCCCGTCGCCTGCCGCTGCGAGGTCTTTCGCGTTGCCGTGACCGGCGAGGCCCGGGATTTTCCCGAGAAGGGCCGCCGCAAACGCCAGTGGGTCTCGCCGGTCGAAGCGGCCAGGGCCGTCGAGGAACCCGAGCTGAAAAAACTGCTCAGGAACCTCTGATCCTTCCGCATTGTGATCGCGGGGCGAATCCGTTAGGTGGCATGTAACCGTTTTGTGACAGCCACGGAGCCCGCGATGACCTCGCCTGCCGATCCGAACGCCAAGGCCATCAAGACCCTCGACAAGGATCTCAAGCGGATCGGCCTGCTGGAGCAGGCGACAGCCTTTACCGCGCGCCCGCTGGTCGGGCCGGGAATCGCGCTGGTGTTCATGGCGCTGGCCGGTCTGGGCGCGGCGACGATCATGGGCGCGGGCACGGGCACCTGGGTGGTGGTCATGGCGGCGGTGATCGGCGCCTACATGGCGCTGAACATCGGCGCCAACGATGTCGCCAACAACATGGGTCCGGCGGTGGGGGCGAATGCCGTCACGCTGGGCGGCGCGCTGCTGATCGCCGCGATCTGCGAGACGGCGGGGGCGCTTCTGGCCGGCGGCGACGTGGTCAGCACCGTTTCGCGTGGTATCGTCGCGCCGGAATCGGTGGCCGAGCCGCAGATCTTCGTCTGGGCGATGATGGCGGCGCTGCTGGCCGGCGCGCTCTGGATTCACCTGGCCACCGCCATGGGCGCGCCGGTGTCCACCACGCATTCGATCGTCGGCGGGGTCATGGGGGCCGGCATCGCGGCGGCGGGGTTCGCCGCGGTGAACTGGGGCGTGATGGGCAAGATCGCCGCCAGCTGGGTGATCTCTCCGATTCTGGGCGGGGCCATCGCGGCGCTGTTCCTGGCGGTCATCAACAACCGCATCATCTATCGCGAGGACAAGCTGGCCGCCGCGCGCACCTGGGTGCCGGTGCTGATCGGCATCATGGGCGGCGTTTTCGCCACCTACATGGCGATGAAGGGGCTGAAGGCGCTGGTGCATCTGTCCCTGGGCCAGTCGGTGCTGGTGGGCGTCGCCGTTGCGGTGCCGCTGACGGTGCTGATGCGTCCGGTGATCGCGCGGCAGTCGCGGGGGTTGGAAAATCGGGTCAAGTCGCTGAAATCGCTGTTCTCGATTCCGCTGGTTCTGTCGGCGGCGCTGCTCAGCTTCGCCCATGGCGCGAATGATGTCGCGAACGCGGTCGGACCGCTGGCGGCGATCGTTCATGCGGTGGCGGACGGGGCCTCGGGGGACCGGGTCCAGATCCCCTACTGGGTGATGATCACGGGGGCGCTGGGGCTCAGCGTCGGTCTGATGCTGTTCGGACCCAAGCTGATCAATATCGTGGGGTCCGAAATCACCCGGCTGAACGCGATGCGCGCCTGGTGCGTGGCGCTGTCGGCGGCGGTGGTGGTGATCATCGCCTCGTGGCTGGGTCTGCCGGTCAGTTCGACGCATATCGCCATCGGCGGCATCTTTGGCGTGGGCTTCTATCGCGAATGGTATCACGAGAAGATCCTCAAGGAAAACCGCGACCTCTCGGCCTTGCCGGTCGAGGAACGCACCCGGCGCAAGGTGGTGCGGCGCTCGCATCTGATGACGATTCTGGCGGCCTGGCTGGTCACCGTGCCCGCGACCGCGCTACTGTCGGCGGGCCTGTTCTGGGCGGCGACGGTTCTGGCCGGTTTCCGCTGAGGGCCGATATCCCCTGAGGGGGGGCTGGGGGCGCGGCGACTAGCCGCCCAGATGGCGCGCGCCGCGCGCTTCCGCCAGCGTGACCTGACGTTGCCGTTCGCGAAAGCGTTCGCGGCGGGCCTCGTCGAATTCACCGATGCACTGCGGGCAGCTTACCCCGTCCTCGAACGCCGGATGGGCGCGGTCGGTCTCGGTGATCGGGCGGCGGCAGGCGTGGCACATGCCATGCCCGGTGGGCGTCAGCCCGTGGCCCACCGCAACCCGCTGATCGAAGACGAAGCACCCGCCGCGCCACAGGCTTTCGGTTTCCGGGACATCCTCGAGATATTGCAAGATGCCGCCCTTGAGGTGATAGACCTCGTCCACCCCCTGTCCCAGCAGCCAGTTGGTCGACTTCTCGCAGCGGATGCCGCCGGTGCAGAACATGGCGATGCGCTTGTTGTGGAACCGGTGCTTGTTGGCCTCCCACCAGGCGGGGAATTCGCCGAAACTGTGCGTGCCCGGGTCGACGGCCCCGTCAAAGGTGCCGATCGCGACCTCATACGCATTGCGCGTGTCGATCACGGCGACATCGGGCGCGGTGATCAGCGCGTTCCAGTCGCGCGGTTCGACATAATGGCCTACGCGCGCGCGGGGGTCCACATCGGGCTGGCCCATGGTGACGATCTCGCGCTTCAGCCGCACCTTCATGCGTCCAAAGGGCATGTCGCTGGCCTGGGCTTCCTTCCAGGCGAGATCCGCACAGCCCGGCAGCGCGCGGATATGCGCCAGCACCGCGTCAATGCCTGCGCGGGACCCGGCAATGGTGCCGTTGATCCCCTCGCCGGCCAGCAGCAGCGATCCTTTCACCCCCTCGGCCTGACAGAGTCGCACAAGCGGGCCCTTCAGGGCGGCGGGATCGGGGAAACGGGTGAAATGGTAGAGGGCGGCAATGGTCAGCATGGGGCGCTTTTGCGCCTTTGGTGCGGGTGGGGCAATCCGTATTCGCACGTGATGACGCCTGCAAAGCTTGACTCGGGCGCGTTCCGGGCCTAGGTGCTGCCTGAAATCCCCGGAGGCCCATGCTTCCGGTCCCATCGCTTTTGCGGGGATCGCCATCCGTCAGCGCGTTGCGCCCACGGGTGCGACGCCCCGTGGTTCCGAAGTCTGTCCCGAAAGGACTGCCATGTTCGAGAATCTGTCCGAGCGCCTTGGCGGCGTTTTCGACCGTCTGACCAAGGCGGGTGCGCTGACCGCCGACGACGTGACCGCCGCCCTGCGCGAGGTGCGTGTGGCCCTGCTCGAGGCGGATGTTTCGCTGCCGGTGGCGCGCGACTTCATCAAGCGCGTGCAGGGCAAGGCGACGGGGCCGCGGTCACGAAGTCGATCACCCCGGCCAGCAGGTCGTGAAGATCGTCCATGACGAGCTGATCGCCACCCTGCGCGGCGACGAAGACCCTGGCAAGCTGAAGATCGACAACCCGCCCGCGCCGGTGCTGATGGTCGGTCTGCAAGGGTCGGGCAAGACGACGACCACCGCCAAGCTGGCCCGCCGCCTGAAAGAGCGCGAGGGCAAGCGCGTGCTGATGGCGTCGCTGGATACCAACCGTCCCGCGGCAATGGAACAGCTCGCCATTCTGGGCGGGCAGATCGGGGTCGATACGCTGCCCATCGTCAAGGGCGAGACCGCGGTGCAGATCGCCAGGCGCGCCAAGAGCCAGGCGACGCTGGGCGGCTATGACGTCTATCTGCTGGACACCGCCGGCCGTCTGCACATAGACGAGGTGCTGATGGACGAGGTGCAGGCGGTGCGCGATGCCGTCAGCCCGCGGGAAACCCTTCTGGTGGTCGATGGTCTGACGGGCCAGGACGCGGTCAATGTCGCGACCGAGTTCGAGGGCAAGGTCGGCATTACCGGCGTCGTTCTGACGCGGATGGACGGCGACGGGCGCGGCGGCGCGGCGCTGTCGATGCGCGCGGTCACCGGCAAGCCGATCCGCTTTGTCGGGCTTGGCGAAAAGACCGACGCGCTGGAAACCTTCGAGGCCGAGCGCATCGCGGGCCGCATCCTGGGCATGGGCGACATCGTGGCCCTGGTGGAGCGTGCGCAACAGACGCTCGAGGCCGAGCAGGCCGAGCGCATGATGAAGCGGTTCCAGAAGGGTCAGTTCAACATGAACGACCTGAAGGCCCAGCTGGAACAGATGCTCAAGATGGGCGGCATGCAGTCGGTCATGGGGATGATGCCCGGCATGGGCAAGCTGTCCAAACAGGCCGAGGCCGCCGGCTTCGACGACACGATGCTGAAACGTCAGATCGCGCTGATCAACTCGATGACCAGGGCGAGCGCGCCCGCCCGATATTCTGCAGGCCAGCCGCAAGAAGCGGATCGCCGCGGGTGCCGGGCTGGACGTGGCCGAGCTGAACAAGCTGCTGAAGATGCAGCGCCAGATGGCCGACGTGATGAAGAAGATGGGCAAGGGCGGGATGCTGAAACAGGCGATGAAGTCGATGTTCGGCAAGAACCCCGACATGGCCGACATCCAGAAGCAGATGGCCGACCCCGAGGCGATGAAGGCCGCGCAGATGGCAATGGGCCGGGGCGGTGGCCTGCCGGGTCTGGGCGGTGGTCTGCCGGGCGGTCTGTCGGGCCTGGGACTGGGCAAGAAACGCTGACCTGATGACCACGCTGGCCGAAACCTTTGCTGCCACGACTCCGGTGCTGGAAACCCCGCGCCTGATCCTGCGTGCGCCCCGGTTGGCCGATTTCGACCTGGCGGCCGCCTATCAGGCCAGCGCGCGCGCGCGCTTCACCGGCGGGCCCGTGGACCGCAACCTGGCCTGGCGCGGGTTCGGCCATATGATCGGCCATTGGGTGCTGCGCGGCTACGGGGTTTTCGTGTTGCAAGAGCGCGCCACCGGCCGCGCGCTGGGCACCGCGGGTCCCTGGTTCCCCGAGGGCTGGCCCGAGCCCGAGATCGCCTGGACCCTCTGGGATGCCGAGGCCGAGGGCAAGGGCTATGCCACCGAGGCCGCGCTGGCGACGCGCGCGTATGCGTATGACACGCTGGGCTGGACCACGGCGATCAGTCTGATCCTGGACGGCAACGACCGGTCGGCGGCGCTGGCCGCGCGGCTGGGCTGCGTGCGCGAGGGCGGCTTCACCCATGCGCAGTTCGGCGCGACCTCGATCTGGCGGCATCCCGCGCCGGACGCCCAGGGCGCCGGGATGGAGGCCTATGCATGACCCGTTTTCTTCCACTCCCGAGGCTCGCATGACCGACGATTCCGAACGCGCCGCCACCTTGTTGCGCGAACACCGCGAAAGCATCGACCGGCTGGACGCGATCCTGGTCTATACCCTGGCCGAGCGGTTCAAGCACACCCAGGCCGTGGGCAAGCTGAAGGCGACCCATGCGCTGCCCCCCTCGGACCCCTCGCGCGAGGCGCGGCAGATCGAGCGACTGGAATGGTTGGCCAAGGAAGCCGATCTCGACCCCGAATTCGCCAAGAAATTCCTGACCTTCATCATCTCGGAGGTGATCCGTCACCACGAGAGGTTGCAGAAATAACCCGACTTGGCGCCCCGCAAGGCGCCGCAACAGCCATCCATAGGAGATCCATCATGGCTACCAAAATCCGTCTCGCCCGCGGCGGCTCGAAAAAGCGCCCGTTCTACGCCATCGTCGTGTCCGACAGCCGCATGCCGCGCGACGGCCGCTTTCTGGAAAAGATCGGCACCTACAACCCGCTGCTGCCGAAAGACAGCGAAGACCGCGTGAAGATGGACATGGAGCGCGTGCAGGCGTGGCTCGACAAGGGGGCCCAGCCGACCGACCGCGTGACCCGCTTCCTGGAAGCCGCCGGTGTCCGCGCCAAGGCCGCGCGCAACAACCCCAAGAAGGCCGTCCCCGGCAAGAAAGCCCAGGACCGCGCGAAAGAGCGCGCCGACAAGGCCGCCGCGGCCGAGTGATCGGTGTGATCCGACGGGACCGGGGGGCGCTTGCGCCCCCCTCTGCCCGGTCGGGCGCTGACCGGCCCTGACCCTGTCAGGGCCCATGGTGAAAGGGGGCAGCCGTGAGCGGCGAAGGCGTGTTCAGCACCGAATTCCGTGCCGAACTGGCTGACCTTCTGCGCTGGCGGCGCGATGTTCGGCACTTCCGGCGCGATCCGGTGGACGAGGCGGTGCTGGCGCGCTGCCTCGATGCGTTTCGTCTGGCGCCCTCTGTCGGCCTGTCCGAGCCCTGGCGACTGATCCGTGTGGAGAGCACGGGCGCGCGCGCCGCGGTGCAGGCGAATTTCGAGGCCGCGAATGCCGCCGCGCTCAAAGGCTATGACGGGGACCGCGCGGCGCTCTATGCCGGGCTGAAGCTGTCGGGCATGCGCGAGGCACCGGTGCACCTGGCGGTGTTCTGCGATGACGGCGCGACCAAGGGGCAGGGGCTGGGCGCCCGCACCATGCCCGAGATGCGCCGCTATTCCGTTGCCGGGGCCGTCATGCAATTGTGGCTCCTGCTCAGGTCCGAAGGCTTGGGGCTGGGGTGGGTGTCGATCCTCGATCCTGACCGCCTGGCGGCGGATCTGGGTGTCAGTGCGGACTGGCGGTTGATCGCTTATCTGTGCATCGGCTGGCCCGAGGCGCAGGACAACACCCCCGAACTGCAGCGTGTCGGCTGGGAACGCCGCAGCGCCGCGGTCCGGGTGGAAACACGATAGGGCAGGACGATGAAGGACAGGGTCTGCGTGGGGGCGATTGCCGGAGCGTTCGGCGTCCGGGGCGAGGTGCGGCTGAAGAGCTTTTGCGCCCAGCCCGAGGCCATCGCCGCCTATGCCCCTCTCTACACCGAGGACGGCAGCCGCAGTTTCACCGTGCGGCTGGGCAACGCCATTCCCAACGGGATGTCGGCCCGGCTGGGCGGGGTCACCACACGCGAGGAGGCCGAGGCCCTGCGCGGCGTGCGGCTGTTCGCCGACCGTGACAAGCTGCCGTCTCTGCCTGACGATGAATTCTATCATGCCGATCTGATCGGGCTGACGGTGCTGGATACCGGCGGCACGGTGATCGGTCGGGTCAGTTCGGTCCAGAACCACGGCGCGGGGGACCTGCTGGAAATCCAGCGCAAGGGCAAGGGCAACGCGCTGTTGCCCTTTACCGTTGCGATGGTGCCGACGGTCGATGTGGCCGCGGGACGCATCATTGCCGACCCGCCTGAGGGGTTGTTCGAATGAGCGACGACACCGCCCCGCCGCGCCGGTCCCACGGCCGGGTTTCGGTCAGTCTGAACCGTCAGCCCAGCGACCTGATGGGCGGTCCGCCGCGCGTCAAGGGCGCGTGGAGGGCCAGGATCATCACCCTGTTCCCCGGTGCCTTTCCCGGTGTGCTGGCGGAATCGCTGACCGGCAAGGCGATGGATCTGGGCCTGTGGGCGCTGGAGACGATCGACCTGCGCCCCTTTGGCGAGGGCCGGCATCGCAACGTGGACGATACGCCCGCAGGCGGCGGCGCGGGCATGGTGCTGCGCGCCGATGTGGTGGCGCGCGCCCTGCGCGTCGCGGACGAGGGCACGCCCGGGCGCGCGCGCTGGCCGGTGGTCTATCTCTCGCCGCGGGGGCGGCCCTTCGATCAGGCGACGGCCCGGCGGTGGGCGGCATGCGACGGGATCACCCTGCTTTGCGGCCGGTTCGAAGGCGTGGACGAGCGCGTGCTCCAGGCGTTCGGGGTCGAGGAGGTGAGCCTTGGCGATTTCGTCCTGACCGGCGGCGAAATCGCGGCGCAGGCGATGATCGACGCCACGGTGCGGTTGCTGCCCGGTGTTCTGGGCAATGCCGCCTCGACCGAGGACGAGAGCCATTCGCATGGCCTGCTGGAGCATCCGCAGTATACCCGCCCGGCAATCTGGGAAGGGCGCGAGATCCCGCCGGTCCTGCTGTCGGGCAACCATGCCGAGATCGCCAGATGGCGCCGCGCCGAGGCTGAGCGCCTGACCCGTGAACGCCGCCCCGATCTGTGGGCCCGTCGCGATACCGAGTGACCCCGGCCCGATCGTGACCGGGCCGGGGTCCGCGGTGCCGTCGCGTCAGAACCGATAGGCCGCGCGCAGTTCGATCGCGGTGCTGGTCGCCTGCATGGGCACGCTGGAATCCTGAAGGTTGCGATAGGCCACATTCGCGCCCACCATGAACTGGGCGTTGAGCATGTAGTCCACACCGACACCGGCGGTCCAACCCGACGGCGTGAAGGGTGCGCCCGACAGGCTGGTGCGCGAACCACCGACGAACCCATAGAGCAGCGCGCGACCCATGGCATAGCCACCGCGAAGACGCAGGTCGATGGTGTTGCCGGTATACGAGGTCGGCGCACCCGTCGGCAGGTTGACCGTGCCGTGCAGCAGACCGATTTCGGCGCCGATGACCCAGTTCGAGGGCATGTGGTAATTGTAGCCCGCGAACAGGCCATAGGCCAGGCTGTTCAGGCTCGAGTAGGGGGCGCCGCCGACCGTCACATTGCCCGAGCCATAGGCAATCTGGCCGCCCGCATAGAACCCGGTCCAACTGACCACGGGTGCGGACGGGGGCGCGACATAGGCGGGCGGTGTGGGGGCCGGGGCCGTATAGCCGCTTGCCAGCGCCATCGTCGTGCTGGCCGCGAACGCGATGCCAGCCAGCCCGGCTGCCCTTGCGATGGTTCTCATGGGCTTATCTCCTGTCAACGTGAAAGTGGTGCACGCAGGGCGCGCACGCGAAAGGATACCGGACAGGGGCGGGCGCTGTTATGTGCTTAATTTTTAGGCATCATTGCCCGGGCCGTGGCGCCGGGGATCAGCGAAGGCCGACAAAGATCAGCCAGAGGGTGCCGAAGATCACCGGCTGGTGGATCAGGTAGACCGCCAGCGAATGCCGCCCGGGCCAGGCAAGCGGCGTCAGCCAGCGCGGCGCGGGCAAGGCATGGTGCAATCCCAGCCGGGCTGCGGCCATGCCCAGCAGGAAGGGGGCGAACCAGGGAAACACGGGTTCCAGATCCATGCTCAGCGGTTGCTCGGCCGCAAAGCCGATCCAGGCCAGCCAGCGGGGGTTCATCGCGTCGGTCGGCCAGAGATAGGGCGCGATCCAGACAGCGGCCGCGGCCAGCACGAGGACCGGGACGGGCAGACGCAGAAAGGCCAGCCCCAGCACCCGGCTGAGCGCGATGGAATGCAGGATGCCGAAAAAGACGAACATCCACGGCATCGCGGCATAGGTTGCAAGCGTGACAGCCAGTGCGCCGGCGGCGATCTGTCCGGTGCCGGTCAGAAAGGGGCGCCAGCGGATACCGGCCCCATGGCCGAGCACCAGGCTGAGCCCGGCCAGAAAGACGAAACTGCCGGCGACAAGGCGGGCGAACACCATCCACGGCGGGCTTTCGATGGTGCCTTGCGGAACCTGGCCGAACATCTCCAGGTCCAGGGTGAAGTGGAAGATCACCATGCCGATCAGGGCGACACCCCGGGCGATATCGACACCGGGCAGGCGACGGGCAGAGGGCAGGGGATCAGGGATGCTGGACATGGACGCGAGACTAGGCGCGACGGTGCGGAAAGGCGAGGGTGAAAGACGCGCGCGGGTCCTTCGGCGCCTGATTTCGCGGGCCATCCCGGCGGCTGTCGAGGCGGCTTGACCGCAGGCGGCGCTGCGCCTATACCCCGCGCGTCCGGGGGCGGGAATCGCCCGCCGGGCCGTTTTCGTTTGGGCCCCGCCTTCTTCGGCGGATCGTGGCGCGGACGGAAGGGCCAGAAACGACGACCGCACCTCTGGCGGGCTGCCCCGGGCGACCGGCGCGGGACCCGGTGGAAGACCAGAGCTCTGGGCCGGCACAGACCGTCGCGGGAAAACCGCGAGCATGATAGGAGGGATCAGATGAACCTGATCGCACAACTCGAGGCCGAGCAGATCGCCGCTCTCGGCAAGGAAATCCCGGATTTCAAGCCGGGCGACACCGTGCGCGTCGGCTACAAGGTGACGGAAGGCACGCGGTCGCGCGTGCAGGCGTTCGAAGGCGTCTGCATCAGCCGCCGTGGGGCGCGGGTATCGCCGCCTCGTTCACCGTGCGCAAGATTTCGTTCGGCGAAGGCGTCGAACGGATGTTCCCGCTGTATTCGACCAACATCGATTCGATCACGGTCGTCCGTCGTGGTCGCGTGCGTCGCGCCAAGCTGTATTACCTGCGTGACCGTCGCGGCAAGTCGGCGCGGATCGCGGAAAAGACCAACTACCGCGCCCTGGGCGGCAGCGAAGCGTAAGGAGCAGGATCATGAGAGACGCGATCCATCCCGAATACCACATGATCAACGTGAAGCTGGTCGATGGTTCCATCGTGCAGATGAAATCGACCTGGGGCAGCGAAGGCGACACCCTGTCGCTGGATATCGACCCCTCGGTTCACCCGGCCTGGACCGGCGGTTCGTCGCGCCTGATGGACACCGGCGGCAAGGTGTCGAAGTTCAAGAACAAATACGCCGGCCTGGGCTTCTGACCCATCCCGTCGTGACGACAGACCGGAACGCCGCTACACCCGTAGCGGCGTTCTGCATTTGAGGGAGGCGCGCGTGCTTCTGGACAGTGTCATCGTCCTGGTCATCCTGCTGGCCAGCGCCGTCCTGTGGCGGCCGTCCCTGCGGCACTGGCCCGTGTGGCGGGCCATGGTGACGCCCCTGGCCTCGATCATCGGATCGGGTTTTCTGGTGCTGGGCCCTCTGCTCAATCACGCCTATGGGGCCTGGGCGCCCCTGGCCATGGCCGGCCTGTGCGCGGCGGCCTGGGGGTTCGGCGTGGCGATCCGCGACAACATGGCGGTGATCGGCGACGAACTGGACGCTGGCGAAGGATTGTGGGCCGAGGGCGTGGCCTCGGCTCTGCTGGGCTTTGCCTACATGATTTCGGTCGCCTATTACCTCAACCTCTTCGGTGCCTTTGCCCTGTCGCTGACCCCCTGGACCGACCCGTTCAGCGCGCGGCTGCTGACCAGCGCGGTCTATCTGCTGATCCTGGGGGTCGGCATGACCAAGGGGTTCGCACTGCTCGAAACGATGGAATATGCCTCGGTCGCGCTGAAGCTGGCGATCATCGCCGGGCTTCTGGTGGCGCTGATGGTGCATTTTTCCGGCATGGCGGTCACCGGATCGCTGATCACCGCCCCGGCCCGCGTTACCGGCTGGGCGGCGCTGACCTTGCTTTTTGGCATGATCGTCACCGTGCAGGGATTCGAGACATCGCGCTATCTGGGACATGCCTATGACGCGCCGACGCGCATCCGGTCCATGCGACTGGCGCAGATCGTGTCCACCGGCATTTACCTGGTGTATATCACGCTGATCGCCTTCACCTTTGCGCCGGACCCGGCGCACCTGTCGGAAACGGCGATCGTGGACATGATGGCGCAGGTCTCGCCGGTGTTGCCGCTGTTTCTGGTTGCCGCCGCGCTGGCGGCGCAATTCTCGGCGGCGGTGGCGGATACCTCGGGGTCGGGCGGGCTGATCGCCGAACTCAGCCGCAACCGGATCACGCCGCGGCGTGCCTATGCGGTCACGGTGGCGCTGGGCCTGGCGATCACCTGGGCGGCCGATGTGTTCCAGATCATCTCCTATGCCTCGCGTGCGTTCGCGGCCTATTACGCGGTGCAGGCGGGCATCGCGGCGGTGCGCGTCTGGCCCCGGCGCAAGGGGCGCGCGGTGGTGCACGCGGCGCTTGCCGTGCTGGCGGCGGCGGTGGTGATCTTCGGCACCCCGGTCGCCTAGGGCGCATCGGCGCTTCCATCGGGCGGGCGCTCAGCCTATTGTCGCCGCCACGCAAATCGCGTGGGGAAGACAAGGAAGAACCGTGGCGCATATCATCGTCACCGGCAACGAAAAGGGCGGGTCGGGCAAGTCCACGACCGCCATGCACATCGCCACCGCCCTGGCGCGGATGGGGCACAGGGTCGGGGCGCTGGATCTCGACGTGCGCCAGCGCAGCTTTGGCCGCTACATCGAGAACCGGGTCGCCTTTTGCGAGCGCGAGCGCCTGACGCTGCCGACCCCGCAATACGCCGACCTGCCCGAGGTCGATCCAGCCACCCTGGCGCCGAACGAGAACATCAACGATCACCGCCTGGGCGAGGCCATGGCCGCCCTGGACGCGGATTGCGATTTCATCGTCATCGATTGCCCGGGCAGTCACACCCGACTGGCGCAGGTCGCGCATTCGCTGGCGGATACGCTTGTCACCCCGCTGAACGACAGTTTCGTGGATTTCGATCTGCTGGCGCGGATCGACCCCAACACGAATGCCGTGATCGGGCCGTCGATCTATGCCGAGATGGTCTGGCAAGCGCGCCAGCTCAGGGCGCAGGCGGGTTTGAAACCCATCGACTGGATCGTTCTGCGCAACCGTCTGGGCGCGCAGCAGATGCACAACAAGCGCAAGGTTGGCGAGGCCCTGGACGCCCTGGCCCGGCGCATCGGCTTCAGGGTGGCGCCCGGTTTTTCCGAACGCGTCATCTTCCGCGAGCTGTTCCCCCGCGGCCTGACGCTGCTGGACCTGCGCGACACCGGGGTCGAGCAGTTGAACATCTCGAATGTTGCCGCGCGGCAGGAATTGCGCGACCTGCTGGCCGCGCTTCGCCTGCCGGGCGTTGCCGTCAGTGTTTGAAGAACCGCTTTTCGGGCAGTTGATCCGGAAGCGACTTGTGCAGGTCTTCCAGGCGCGCCAGAACGCGATCTTCCTCATCCGCGAAGATGTTGAACGGCAGCTTCACGGCCTGGCCCAGAAAGCCGAAGGTGGTGGGTTGAGATTTCATCGCGGTTTCCCTTTCGCGTTGTGATCTGAGTGCATCCTGCCGCCCGGCTGTGGCGGGAATGGGGCGGTGCCGGGGTGCTTTGGCGGTAACACCGGGGCGGCGCTTGCGGGTGCGGGATGCATTGGGGTAAACCATGAACATCCATTTGCGCGACTCAAGGCGGCCCCGATGCTTTCCCTCGTCTGGTTCCAACGCGATCTGCGGGTGCAGGATCACCCGGGGCTGGTCTGGGCGGCCGGGCAGGGGGCAGTTCTGCCGGTCTATGTGGTCGAGCCGGATCTCTGGGCCCAGCCCGAGGCCGCCGCGCGTCACCACGCCTTTCTCGAGGAATGCCTGACCGGGTTGCGCGCCGATCTGGCGCGGGCGGGGCAACCCCTGGTGCTGCGCGCGGGCGATGCGGTCGAGGTCCTGTCACGCCTGCATGGCAAACACGGCTTTTCGCAACTCGTGACGCTCGACGCGCCCTCGACCGCCTGGAGCCGGGCGCGTGACCGCCGCGTCGCCGATTGGGCGCGCAGCCGCGGGCTGGCCTGGGCGGTGCTGCCGCAACCGATCCATGGTGCGCCGCTGCCAGCCCCCGCGCTGCCCCCCGTGACCGAGGGCACCGGCGCCCTGCCCGGGCTGAGGGCGCTGGGTCTGACCGAGGACCGCTGCCCCTTCCGCCAGCCTGGCGGGCGGGCCGCGGGCGAGCAGACGCTCGAGGCCTTTTTGAGCGCGCGTGCGCAGGGCTATGCCCGCGGTCGCGCCACGCTGACCGGAGCCGAGCGCACGGGATCGCGCCTGTCGGCCTATCTGGCGTGGGGCGTGCTTTCCGTGCGCGAGGTTCTGGACGCAGCCCGCGCCCGGCGCACCGAGGACAACGCGCAGGGGCTCAGGGCCTTTGCCGCGCAACTGGCGCGTCGGACCGTGGCCGCGCTGCCCGATCCCGGCGTTCCCGCCGATGTCGATCCCGCGCGCCTCGCGGCCTGGCAGGGCGGCGAGACGGGCCTGCCCTTTGTGGACGCGGCGATGCGCGCCCTGGCCGCGACGGGGTGGCTGAACGCTCGCACGCGGGGACTCGTGGCCTCGGTCGGTTGCCACCACCTGGGGCTGGACTGGCGGGTGGTGGGCGCCCGCCTGGCGCGGTTGAGCACCGATTTCGATCCCGCGCTGCACGGTGCGGCGATGCGCGCGGTCGCCGGCACGGACACGGCGCCGCGCGTGCCCGATCCGGTGGCCGTGGGTCGCCAGCAGGCGCTGGACGGGGCGTTCATCCGCCGCTGGGTGCCGGAACTTGCCCCGGTGCCCGAGGCGCATCTGCACACGCCCTGGTGCTGGCCCGGTGCGCGGGGTCTGCGCTATCCCGAGCCGATCGTGGACCCCGCCAGCGCCGCGCGCGCCGCACGCGCCGCCATCCGCGCGCGTCAGACTTCGCCGCGCGCGCCCCGGCCCGTGCTGGTCGAACCCCTGCCCATGCGGGCCCAGGGGCGCCAGATGGCGCTGGACCTGCGCGCCCCCGGTTAGACCCCGAGGTGACGCGCCAGCTTGGCCAGCGTCTGTTGACCCAGCGCCTCAGCGCCGAAGCCTTTGGCGGTTTCGTATTCGTCGGCTGTCAGGAAGACCATGCGCAGGGTCACCCGCGTGCGCCCGCCCAGGTCGTCGAATGTCACGGACGCGTCGGCGTGTTTCGGCCCGTTCTCGCCCCACAGAAGGGTATAGTCGATGCGGCGCAGGGGGTCATGGCGGGTAAAGCGGTGATGATTGGGAAAGACCGTGCCATCGGGGCCGATCATGTCGAACACCCAGTCCCCGCCCTCGCGCAGGTCGATGCGGGTGGTGCGACACGAAAACCCCTCAGGTCCCCACCACAGCGGCAGCGCCGCGGGATCGGTCCAGGCCTGCCAGACCAGCGCGACCGGGGCGTCGATCACGCGCTCGATCACCATGGTTCGGTCGGCGGTCATCGGGCCAACAACCGCTGCGCATAGTCTTCCAGTTGCGACACGACCGTGCCCCAGCCCTCGTGAAAGCCCATGGCCTCGTGCTGGGCCCGGGTCTCGGGGGTGCGGTGGCGGGCAATGGCGGTGTAACGGGTCTGCCCCTCGCCCGCGTCCTCGAACAGGATGATCGCGGTCATGAACGGGTCGGGCGCGGGTTTCCATCCCGCGGTGTAGGTGTCGGTGAACACCAGCTTTTCGTCGGGGATCACTTCCAGATAGACACCCTTGTTCTCGATCAGGGTGCCGTCGACCTCGAAGGTGGTGTTGCAATGCCCGCCTGCCCGCACGTCCAGATCGCAGGCCGTGACCTTGTGCGGCCGTGGCACGAAGAATTCCTTCATGTGCCGCGGCGTGGTCCAGCATTCGTAAAGCAGCGCGCGGGGCGCCTTGACCGTGCGGGTCAGGATCAGGTCGGTTTCGGGATCAAGGTCCATCTGCGCGTTCCTCCATGAGCGTGGCGACATAGGCGTCCAGCCGGTCCAGGCGGCCCTCCCACAGGGCGCGCTGGTCATCCAGCCAGGTCTGGACGGGGACAAAGGCGGCGGGAACCACGGCGCAGGTGCGCACCCGCCCGTCCTTGCGCGATTCGATCAGCCCGGCCGTTTCCAGTTTCTTCAGGTGCCCCATCAGCGAGGGCAGGGCCATGGCAAAGGGCCCGGCCAGTTCGCCAACCGTGGCGGGCCCCCGCACCAGCCGTTCCAGCAGCGCCCGCCGCGTCGGATCGGCGAGGGCCTGAAACAGGGCGTCGAGGGCGGGGTCATGCTTAGCCATTTGCCTAAGTATTGCCGCTCGGCACCGAGTTGGCAAGAAAAAGAGTCGCGGTCGATTTTCAGGATTTCCTTGAAACTGCCCCGGGACTGGGGCCTGCTGCCGTTGTTGCCTATCGGAAACCTGATCCCCTATTGTATCCGGTAGCATACCGAACGCAGCAGAAGAGGGCGAGGATGACCCAACGCATCGACAAGCACGGCCTGAAGGTCGATCTGCAACTGGCCGAATTCCTCGAAACCCGTGCGCTGCCGGGGTCGGGAATCGACGCCGGGGCGTTCTGGCAGGCGTTTTCCGAGATCGCGCACGATCTGGCGCCCCGGAACCGGGCGCTTCTGGACATGCGTGACAGCCTTCAGGCGCAGATCGACGACTGGCACCGCACCCATCGCGGGGCGCCGCACAATGCCCAGGCCTATCGCACCTTTCTTGAGGAAATCGGCTACCTCTTGCCCGAAGGCGACGACTTCCAGATCGAGACCACGAATGTGGACCCCGAGATCGCCTCGGTCGCGGGGCCGCAACTGGTGGTGCCGATCACCAACGCCCGCTATGCGCTGAATGCCGCGAATGCGCGCTGGGGCAGCCTGTATGACGGGCTCTATGGCACGGACGCGATGGGAACCCCGGCGCCCAAAGGGGGCTATGACCGGGGCAGGGGGGCGCGTGTCGTCGCCCGTGCCCGCGTGTTCCTGGACGAATCCTTTCCGATCCAGGGCACCAGCCACGCCGATGCGCGGCGCTACACGGTCAAGGACGGCGCGCTTCTGGTCGATGATCTTCCCCTGATGCAGCCCGGGAAGTTCGCGGGCTATACCGGCAATCCCAAGGCGCCGGATTCGGTGCTGCTGGTGAACCACGGCCTGCATGTGGAGCTGGTCTTTGATCGCGCGCACCCGATCGGCGGGCGGGATCAGGCGCTTTTGGCCGATGTCCGGCTGGAAAGCGCCCTGACCGCGATCATGGACTGCGAGGATTCGGTTGCCTGCGTGGATGCCGAGGACAAGGTCCAGGCCTATGCCAACTGGCTGGGCCTGATGCGCGGCGATCTGGCCGAGACCTTCCGCAAGGGTGACCAGACGATCGCGCGCAAGCTGGCGGCGGACCGGGTGTTCACCGCACCCGATGGCGGCGAACGGGTGCTGAAGGGCCGCGCGCTGCTCTGGGTGCGCAACGTGGGCCACCTGATGACCAATCCGGCGGTTCTGCTGAAGGATGGCGGCGAGATCCCCGAGGGGATCATGGATGCCGTGATCACCACGCTGATCGCGCGCCACGACCTGCAAAAGACGGACGGGCCGCGCAATTCGGTCACGGGGTCGATGTATGTGGTGAAGCCCAAGATGCACGGCCCGGACGAGGTGGCCTTTGCGGTCGCGCTTTTCGACCGGGTCGAGGCCGCGCTGGGGCTGGCGCCCAACACCGTCAAGCTGGGCATCATGGACGAGGAGCGCCGCACCTCGGCCAACCTCAAGGAGTGCATCCGCGCGGCGAAGTACCGGGTCGCGTTCATCAACACGGGCTTTCTGGACCGCACCGGCGACGAGATCCACACCTCGATGGAGGCCGGCCCCTTCAGCCGCAAGGATTTCATCAAGCGCAAGCCCTGGATCAAGGCCTATGAGGACCGCAACGTCGATATCGGCCTGGAATGCGGGCTGTCCGGCAAGGCGCAGATCGGCAAGGGCATGTGGGCCGCGCCCGACCTGATGGCGGCGATGCTGGACCAGAAGATCGACCACCCGCGCGCCGGTGCGAACACCGCCTGGGTTCCCAGCCCCACCGCCGCCACGCTGCACGCGCTGCACTACCACAAGGTCGATGTGTTCGCGGTTCAGAAACGGATGGCCGGTGGCGGGCGGCGCGCGCATCTGGAAACCCTGCTGGAAATCCCGCTGGCGAGCTATCGCAAATGGTCCGAGGCGCAGATCCTGGCCGAGGTCGAGAACAACGCGCAGGGCATCCTGGGCTATGTGGTGCGCTGGATCGACCAAGGGGTCGGATGCTCGAAGGTGCCCGACATCCATGATGTGGGGCTGATGGAGGACCGCGCGACCTGCCGGATCTCGTCGCAGCATGTGGCGAACTGGCTGCATCACGGGGTGGTCAGCGAGGCGCAGGTGATGGAGGCCATGAAGCGCATGGCGCTCGTCGTCGACCGTCAGAACGCGGACGATCCCTTTTACACGCCGATGGCGCCGGGGTTCGACACGGTGGCGTTTCAGGCGGCCTGCGATCTGGTGTTCAAGGGGCGGGTGCAGCCCTCGGGGTATACCGAACCCGTTCTGCACGCCCGGCGCCTGGAACTGAAGGCGCTGCGCAACGGCTGATGGGGCGTGACGGGGGGTGCGGGGGGCCGCATGCCCCCCTGCACCCCGCCCAAGGGGGTTTTCCACCCCCTTGGAACCCCCGAGGATATTTCCGGCACAAAGATGAACCGCGCTGGCCCCTTTTCGTGGCGGCGTCGGCGGCGTATAGGCGCTGCATGAGCCAGAACCCGCCCAACCTCCGCCCCGACCTGGCGCCCCGTGCGCTGATTCAGGATGCGCCGCGCCCGCAGGGGCGGGGCAACCAGCCCACCGTGGGCATGGTCAGTCTGGGCTGCCCCAAGGCGCTGGTGGACAGCGAACGCATCCTGACCCGTCTCAGGGCGGAAGGCTATGCGATCAGCCCCGATTACCGGGGGGCGGATGCGGTGATCGTGAACACCTGCGGTTTCCTGGACAGCGCCAAGGCCGAGAGCCTGGAGGCGATCGGCGAGGCCCTGCGCGAAAACGGGCGGGTCATCGTCACGGGCTGTCTGGGCGCCGAGCCCGAGTATATCACCGGCGTGCATCCCAGGGTGCTGGCCGTGACGGGGCCGCACCAGTATGAGCAGGTTCTCGATGCCGTGCACGGCGCGGTGCCGCCCGCGCCGGATCCCTTCATCGACCTGCTGCCGCCCGCAGGCATCAAGCTGACGCCCCGACATTTCAGCTATCTGAAGATTTCCGAGGGCTGCAATCACCATTGCAAGTTCTGCATCATCCCCGACATGCGTGGCCGGCTGGTCAGCCGCCCGGCCCATGCGGTGATCCGCGAGGCCGAAAAGCTGGTCGAGGCCGGCGTGCGCGAGCTTCTGGTGATCAGCCAGGATACATCGGCTTATGGTGTCGATCTGAAACATGCCGAGGACCGGGGGCACCGCGCCCATATCACCGATCTGGCGCGCGATCTGGGGTCCTTGGGCGCCTGGGTGCGGCTGCACTACGTCTATCCCTATCCGCATGTGCGCGACCTGATCCCCCTGATGGCCGAAGGGCTGGTTCTGCCCTATCTGGATATCCCCTTTCAGCACGCGCATCCCGAGACGCTGAAACGCATGGCGCGCCCGGCGGCGGCGGCAAGAACGCTGGACGAGATCGCCCGCTGGCGCGCGGATTGCCCCGAGATCACCCTGCGGTCGACCTTTATCGTCGGCTATCCGGGCGAGACCGAGGACGAGTTCCAGACCCTGCTGGACTGGCTTGACGAGGCGCAGCTCGATCGGGTCGGCTGCTTTCAATACGAGGATGTGAAGGGCGCGCGGTCCAACGACCTGCCGGACCATGTGCCGGCCGAGGTCAAGCAGGAACGCTGGGACCGGTTCATGGAAAAGGCCCAGGCGATCAGCGAGGCCAAGCTGGCCGCCAAGGTCGGGCGCGTGCTGCCGGTGATCGTGGATTCGGTGGATGACGAGGGCGCGACCTGCCGCACCCAGGCCGACGCGCCCGAGATCGACGGCAACCTGTTCATCGACGAGGGGTACGAAGCCTTGCGCCCCGGCGACATCGTGACGGTCGAGGTCGACGAGGCCTCGGACTACGACCTGTGGGGCCGGGTGGTCGCCTAGGCGCCGCGGTCGCGCGGGCGGGTCAATCCGGCAGCATCGTGCCGCGCAGGATACCCGCGCGATGCAGGGCGCCAAGCCGATCCTGCAGATAGCGCCGGACGGTCGCGGCCGCCGGGGTGCGGTGTTCGGGGCGCTGGGTCACGATGGTCAGCGTGCGGTCCAGCGCGGGCACCGCGATCGGGCGGGCGAACATCTGGCCCCGGGCGACACCCGCGAAAAAACTCTGCCAGATCGAGATGGTGAAACCGAGCCCCTCCTCGAGAAAGGACTCGACCAGCGCACCGGAATCGATTTCGTGCGCGATGAGCAGCGAGAGCCCCTCGCGCGTTGCGAGATCGTCCAGCATCCGCCGGATCAGGTAGCGACGGCTGGGCATGATCAGCGGGTGGGGCGCGATGTCGGACAGGGCAATCGGTGCGTCACCGTGCAGGTCGGCGGTCACGGCCCCGCCGAAATAGATCCGGTCGCGCAGGCAGGGCATGGCCTCGCAATTCGCGAACAGGTGCCCGTTCGTGACCAGGGCCAGGTCGCCCTGGCCGTCCTCCATCCGGCGCCGGGCGTCGTCCCAATGCGTTTCGATGCAGGTCAGGCGAATGTTGGGGTAATCCGTCCGGACCGCGCGAACCAGAGGGGCCGCGACAAAGCGGCTGAGCGCCGGCGGCACGATGAAGCGCACATCGTCCGGCGCGACGCCGCGTGCCATCGCCAGGTCGCGTTCGGCCCGATCGAGTTGACGCAGCACGGCGCGGGCATGATCCAGGAAACCCTTGCCGGTTTCCGTGGGCACGACCCCGGTGGACCGCCGGATCAGCAATTGGGCGCCGAGTTCGGTCTCAAGGTCTGACAGGCGCCGCGAGATCGCCGGCTGGGCGATCCCCAGGGCAACCGATGCCGCCGAGATGCTGCCGTGATCGACAACCGACACCAGGTATTTCAACTGCTGCAACTTGATGTTCATCGCCTGCCTGCCCCTTGCGTGCCTGTGCGGCCTTCCATGCCTTTTTGGCATGACGATACGTCGAAAACAATATTTCCGCCGCGGGAATGCCTTCGTTACGCTGTGAATGCGTCCGGGGGGGCAATGCTTGGGCATGGCACCCCGCTGTCGCCGAGGAGGGGGGAGACGATGCGCGCAACCGAAACGCTCACCGGATTGGTGCTGGCCCTGTTCGCGGGGGTGATGCTGGTCTGGATCATCCCGGCCGAAATCCCGCGCGGCGTTGCCGGGCAACTGTCGCCGCGTCTGGTGCCACAGGTCGCGGTGTCCGGCATCCTGGTGCTGGGTCTGTGGATTGCCGGTGCGGCCCTTGTCGGCGGTCGCCTGCCGGCGCATCGGCCGGGCCCGTTCTCGCGCCCGGAACTGGTGGCGCTGGTGGTGCTGCCGGCGCTGGTGCTGGCCTCGATCTGGGTGCTGGCGCTGGCCGGGCCGGTGCCGGCGGGGGTCTTGCTGGTCGCGGGCGCGGCGCTGCTGATGGGCGAACGCCGTCCGGTGGCGCTGATCCTGTTGCCCGCCGGATCGCTGACACTGGGCTGGGTGCTGCTTTACCGCATCCTCGGCACGACGGTGGGGTGAGACCATGACCCCGATCCTTGCCGGTTTCAGCGATATCCTGAACCCCGCCACCCTGCTGTGGGTCGCGGCGGGTGTTGCCATTGGCTATCTCGTGGGCGCCCTGCCGGGACTGGGCAAGGCGACCGCCGTCGCCATCGCCATCCCGCTGACATTTGCGTTGCCCGCGCTGCCGGCGATCGCCTTTCTGATCGGCATCGCGAAGGGCTCGGCCGCCGGCAGCGCCGTGTCGGCGATCCTGCTGAACGTGCCGGGCGAGCCGTCGTCGGCACCGACCGCGTTGGATGGCTATCCGCTGGCGCGTCAGGGCAAGGCCGGAAAGGCGCTGAAGGCCGCGCTTTTCGCCTCGGTCCTGGGGGATCTGGGATCGACGCTGGCGCTGGTGGTCCTGGCGCAACCCATCGCCAGTTACGCGCTGTCGATCACCCCGGTCGAGATCTGCGCGGTGCTGCTGTTCTCGCTGACCTTTGTCGCGGGCCTGTCCGCGCAATCGCTGGCCAAGGGCCTGGTCGCGGCCTGTCTGGGCCTGCTGGCGGCGACCGTGGGGCTGGAAATCGAATCCGGTCTGCCGCGGCTGACCTTTGGAGATTATCGCCTGTTCGACGGGATCCCGCTGATTCCCATGGCCATCGGCATGCTTGCGGTGGGCGAGATGATCCTGCAGGCGGGCAATCGCGCGGCGCTGGATCAGCAGGGCGCGGCCATCGCCAGAGGCGCGCATCCCGATGACAGCCGCATGACGCGCGAGGACTGGCGCCGCTCGGTCCCGGCGATCGCCCGGGGCACGGCGATCGGCATCGGTGTCGGCATCCTGCCGGGGCTGGGGGCCAGCGTGGGCTCGTTCCTGTCCTATGGGGCGGCACGCAGCCGCGCCCGCGACCCGGGCCGGTTCGGCAAGGGGGCGATCGAAGGGGTCGCCGCCGCCGAAAGCGCGGACAACGCCGTGGTGCCGGCCAGTCTGATCCCGCTGTTCGCGCTGGGTATCCCGGGCAGCGTGATCGCTGCCATCCTGATCGGTGCCTTCATGCTGCACGGTGTCGCCCCTGGTCCGCTGATGTTCGCGCAACAGCCGCGCCTTGTCGGGGGCATCTATGCCGCGATGATCGCCGCCAGCCTGGCGCTGCTGGTGATCGGGCTGACGTTTCAGGGCCTTTTCGCGCAGGTCGTGCGGGTGCCGACACGTCTGGTGGTGCCGGCGGTGCTGTTCCTGTGCGTGGTCGGCGCCTGGCTGGAGGGCGGCGGCGTGTTCGGCGTGCAGGTCATGCTGGTCTTTGCCGTGCTGGGCGTCGTGTTCATCAAGCTGGGGTTCTCGGTCGTCAATTTCCTGATCGGATTTGTCGTTGGACGGACCTTTGAGCTGACCTTTCGTCAATCGATCCAGATCCTGGGCCGCGATCCCTGGAACCTGGTGCAGCACCCCATCGCGCTGATGTTTCTGGCCCTGACGGTGCTGGCCGTCTGGCGCTTTTCCCGTGGCGCGCGGCGCGCCGCACCCAAACCGGAGGACCCCTGATGCTGAAATCCCTGAAACTTGCGGCCATGATCGCGTTGGCGGCTGCGTCGCCGGCGCTGGCGGAATGGCCCGAGCGCCCGATCTCGTTGATTGTCGGCTTCGGGCCGGGCGGACAGAGCGACCTGCTGGGGCGCGCGCTGGCCAGTGTCATGAC
This sequence comes from Rhodobacter sp., assembly GCA_020637555.1. Lineage (GTDB taxonomy): Bacteria > Pseudomonadota > Alphaproteobacteria > Rhodobacterales > Rhodobacteraceae > Pararhodobacter. The sequence continues at coordinate 169,533 of JACKKF010000006.1, forward strand.
CGAGGACCTGGGCGTGCCGGTGAATGTGGTGAACCGCCCCGGCGCGGCAGGCGGCGTTGCGCTGGCCGGGCTCAGGGCGATGCCGGCGGACGGCTATACGATCATGCTGAACCCCTCGCAGACCATCACGCTGACGCCTGCCCTCATGGCGCAGGTGCCGTTTTCCATCGACGATTTTGCCTATGCGGGGATGATTACCAGCTTTGACATCGCGCTGGTGGCGCCCGCGTCGGCGCCCTTTGACGATTACGCGGGCATGGTCGACTATGCCCGGGCGCATCCCGGGATCCTGTATGCCGCGCTGTCGGCAACCACCCGCGTCTTTGCGACCGAGATCGCGCGCGCCAATGACATCGACATCGAGATCCTGCCCGTGGATGGCGGTCCCGGCATGGTCAACGCGATCCTCGGCGAACAGGCGATGCTGGCCTATTCCGGCGGCGTGCATCATCGGTATCCCGACCAGATGAAAGTGATTGCCGCCCTGACCACGCAACGCAACCTGGGCTCTCCCGACGTGCCGACCATTGGCGAACTGGGTCTGCCTATCGGCATGGACATGCAGTCGGTGCTGATAGCCCCCGCCGGCACGCCCGATGACGTGATCGCGCGACTTCAGGGCGCGCTGGCCGTCGCTGCGGACAGTCCGGCCTTTCGTCAGGTCGCCGACAGCATGAGCGCGGCGGTCCAGTTCCGCACCGCGGCCGAAGCGACCGCGATCATGCACGCGCAGCTCGAATCGAACCTGGCCATCATGCAGGCGGCGGGCGTTCAGCCGCAGTAAGCAACCGGGCCGGGCCTGTCCCGGCCCCAGACTTGTCAACGAGGTTTCCATGACTGACACACCACGCATCCGTGGCGGTGCGCTGCTGGCGCGCGCGCTCAAGGACAAGGGCGTCGACCACGTCTTCACGCTGGCGGGCGGGTTTTGCAATCCCGCGCTGGAAGGCATGGCGGAATGCCAGATGCCGGTGATGAACACGCCGCACGAACAGGTGGCGGGGCACCTGGCCGACGGCCACACCCGCCTGACGCGCAAGCCAGCCGTCTGTTTCGTCGGACCCGAGGGTTTCGCCAATGCCGTGCCGGCGATGATGGAGGCGCTGGGCGAACGCAGCCCGGTGATCTTCATCACCTCGTCCTCGACCTTCAAACGCGAACATGCGGGCGGTTTCAAGGAAATCGACGACGTGGCCATCGCCGCGCCCCTGGTGAAGCTGTCGCTTCAGGTGCGCGACGGCACGCGCATCCGTGAATATGTGGATCGCGCCTGGACGGCGGCGACCACCGGCTATCCCGGCGCCGTGCACCTGTCGGTGCCGGTCGATCTGATGTTCTCGTCCTTTGCCGAGGACGCCGGACTGGCCGAACGCCCCCTGCAGCGCACCGCCCGCCCCAATCCGCGTGCCTGGCCCGATCCGGCCGCGCTGGCCGAGGTGCTGGATCGCGTTCGCGCGGCCGAGCGCCCGGTGATCATTGCCGGACATGCGGTCTGGTGGTCCGGCGGTGACGCGGCGCTGCGCCAGGCCGCGACGGCGCTGCGGGTGCCGGTCTATGGCCAGCCCGGCCACCGCAAGCTGATGGGCGAGGACGCCGAGCCCTGGATGGGTCTGGCGGATTTTCACCAGTATCCCCCCTCGAAGCCGGCGATCCAGGACAGCGATCTGGTGCTCGTCATCGGTGGCAAGCTGGACAACACGCTGAACTTCGGCAACGCGCCGTTCTTTCCTGCGGACACGCGGGTGATCTGCGTCAACGGCAGCCATGAGGAACTGGAATTCAACCGCCCTGCGGACGATCTGCTGCTGTGCGATCCTGGCGCCTTCTGCGAGGCGCTGGCAGGGGTTGGCCGGACCTGGCCGACCTGGTTCGACCAGCAGCGCAGCCGCCGCGGCGACTGGGTCGCCGGCTGGGAGGCAACGCTTCACGCCGAGGGCGTGCAGGACGATGCCGAGGGGCGCAAGGTTCACCCCCTGCACCTGGCGCTCGAGGTGCAAAAGGCGATGGGGGCGGGCGACTGGCTGGTCTTTGACGGTGGCAACACCCATTTCTGGACCGAGATCGCGGTCAACATGATCGGCTGGCGCGGCGGTCAGCTGGCGGGAATGCTGAACCCCGGGATCAATTCGATGCTGGGCTGCGGCGTGCCCTTTGCGTTGTCGGCCAAGAACCTGGACCGGACGTCGAATGTGGTGCTGATCTCGGGCGACGGGGCCTTTCTGGCCGGTGGTCTGTCGATCGAGACCGCCTTTTGCGAAGGTTTGCCCATTACCGTCGTGATCGACAACAACGGCGGGCTCGACGCGATCAGCCAGCAGCAGGAACGCCTGTTCCGGACGCCGATGCATGTGGCCACCGATTTCCGCGACATTCCGTTCCACACCATGATCGAGGGTCTGGGCGGTTACGGCGAACTGGTCACGCACCGCGACCAGATCGTCCCGGCGGTGCGGCGTGGCATGGCCAGCGGCAAACCCGCGATCATCAACGTGAAGACCCGGGGCGTGATCAGTCCGATCATCGCCGCGACCTCGGACAAACGCGACAAGGCCTCGATCGAATGACCATCACCTTCACCACCCATGTCCTGAACGGCACCGACGGCACCCATGCCGGCGGTGTGGCGCTGCGGTTGTGCGCGGGCGACGCCGTGCTGGCGCAGGGGGTCACCGATCAGGGCGGCCGGCTGCGCTGCGAGATCGCCGTCGACGCCCTGCCGGCGGATGGCGCGGTCGCGCTGCACATCGAAACCGCCGCCTACTGGCGCGATCGGTCCGTGCCCCGGCAGGGTCCGCAGATCGTCGAGGGCGTCACCATCCGCCTGTCCCTGCCGCCGGGCGCGGCGCATCATCATGTGCCGATCATGCTGTCGCCGAACGCGTTTTCTGCCTGGTGGTCGGCCTGACGCGGCGGGCGGGCCGGCCGGGGCGGGGCGGGGCGCATGGTTGCCACCAGTTCGGCCATCGTGATCCCGAACTTGCGCATCTGCGAGCGGTTCATCACGGTGCCGTTCGGCATCAGATAGAGCCAGTCGATCACGTCCAGCACATGACCGCCCGCGTCCTCTGGCAGGCGGATGCGGTAGCGCAGCCGCAGCGCCGATCCGCAGATCTCGCCGCGCCCGTCCCCCAGAATGTCGGGCGCGGTCGCGGTGAGGCTACCGTCGGGGTGCAGCGTCAGATCCCAGCGGCGTTCCTGCACGCGGCCCGAATCGTAGCGGAATGATTCCGTCAAGGTGCCGCGCGGGCCCTGCCAGCGCCCCTCCATCTGCATGACAAAGCGCGAGATCGCCGCGCCGGTCGGGCCGAAGATCACGCCCTCGGACACGATGGCACCTGACAGCACGCGCCGGGGATCGAATTCCGGCGCGGTCGATGCAAAGTCCGCCGGTCTTTGCGCGGCAAAGGAAAAACGCCAGGCTTTCAGCGCGATCAGCGCCAGCGGCACGGCAAGAAGGACGGTCAACGCGGTCAACATGGCGATCCTCGGTTCTGAAAGGGGGCGCAAGCGTCAGGCATGGGTCAGCGAGACCTGCACCACGTCGCTGCGGCCCGTGGCAAAACTGGCGGCGCAGATGCCCAGGTAGTAACGCCAGCTGCGCAGGAAGCGCGCGTCATGGCCCATCGCCCGGACGCGCGGGGCGGCGGCGGCCAGGCGGCGGTCCCAGGCGCGGCAGGTGCGCGCGTAGTCGGCGCCAAAGGCGAAGCTGTCGATGACCTTGAGCCCGGCGCGCCGCGCCTGGTCGGCAATCGCGCCCGATGACGGCAGCATCCCGCCGGGAAAGGTATAGTGCCGGATGAAATCGGATCCCGCGCGATAGGACGCAAAGTGGGAATCCGGCACGGTGATCGCCTGCAACGCGGCCGTGCCTCCCGGGGCCAGGCGGTCGCGCAGCGTGGCGAAATACTGCGGCCAATAGCGTTCGCCGACGGCCTCGATCATCTCGATCGAGACGATGGCATCGAAGCGGCCGCGCGTGTCGCGGTAATCCTGCAAGCGGATCTCCGCCCGCCCGTCCAGGCGCGCGTCGGCATAGGCCTTCTGGCTGGGGGACAGCGTGATCGCGGTGACCTGACGGCCCTGATCGGCGGCGCGCTCTGCCATTCCGCCCCAGCCGCAGCCGATCTCGAGCAGGTGTTCGGCCTGACCCAGCCCTGCCAGCATCCGGTCGTATTTCCGCATCTGGCCGCGTTCGAGATCGGTGTCGTCCGGCGTGAACAGGGCCGAGGAATAGGTCATCGAGGGATCGAGCCAGAGCTGGTAGAACTCGTTGCCGACATCATAATGCGCGCGGATGTTGCGCGCGGCGCCCCGGCGTGAGTTGCGGCGCAGCAGCCGGTCCACGGTCGTCATTGCCATCCGTTGCAGGGGGCGCGGCCGGGCGGCGGGCTCCAGCGTCTGGAAATTGTCCAGCGCGACGCGCGCCAGCGTCTCGATCGACGGGCTGTCCCACAGGCCGGCGACATGGGCCTCGCCGAAACCGATGTCACCCCGGGAGGCGACGGCACCGGCCACGGCCCAGTCGTGCAGCGTCAAGGTGGCCTCGGGGCCGCTGGTGCCGAAATCGTGGCGCTGCCCCTCGGGCGTGATCAGCCTCAGGCGGCCCGTCGTGATCCCTTCACAGGCGGACAGGAACTGGCGCTGCAGGCGGCGCGTGACGGGGGATTTCATCGGGTGACGTCCTGTTCTGGAGGGTGCGGTTTGGTTCGGTAGGTCACGCCTTTCAGTTTCAGCCTGAGGGCGTGCCAGTAGATCAGCGCCAGGACGCGCAGCGGGCCGAAGGGATGGCGCAGCGCCGCAGCGGCCAGCGCACGGTTGGTCATGGGCGCGCGCGTTCCGCCCAGGGTGGCGACCAGGCCTTCGGTGCCGTGGGTCAGCAGGATGCGGATGGCGATCCGGCCGGGGCCCAGGTCGAACGAAAACGTATAGTCGCCACCGACATCCTGAAACGGCGAGACATGGAACACCTTGTCGGCGCGGATGCGGTCGCCCGGCGTGATCGGGGCGAAGCCGGGCTTGGCGCAGAAATAGGAATGGCGTTCGCCAAAGGTGTTGGACACCTCGGCGATCACGGCGATCAGGTCGTCGCCCTGCAGCGCCAGCCAGAAACTGACCGGGTTGAACCACAGGCCCAGAAACCGGGGCTGGGTCAACAGGCGCAGATGCAATCCGGCGGGCGCCCCGGCTGCGGCCAGAACCTCGCGTGCCCAGGCCGCGCCGCGCCCGGCACCGCGCGGGCCGCCATGCATCCGGTCGGACACCGACGCCAGATTGAGACGATTGCGCGAGAACAGCCCGGGGAAGGGCCCGGCGGACTCGGGGTCGATCAGCACATAATCGACGCCGTGGCGAAAGCTGTGGCGTGTCGATCCCAGGCGGCTGTGCGTGGTCTCGGCACGCAGGTATTCGGCGTGCGGTGTCATGCCGAAACCCTGGTGTCGACGGGCACCGACCTGAGGGCCCGGGCAATGCGCAGCGCGCTGGCAAAGCCGTCTTCGTGAAAGCCATGGCGCAACCAGGCGCCGGCAAACCAGGTGTGGTTCGTGCCGTTTCGCGCGGCGATCCGCTGCTGGGCGGCCAGCGCGGCGCGGTCGAATACGGGATGGTCAAAGACCACCTCGTCATAGATCCGATCCTCGCGCACCGGGGTTTGCGGGTTCAGGGTGACGAACATCGGATCGTCCTGCGGAATGGATTGCAGCCGGTTCATCCAGTAGGTGACGCCGACGGCCCGTTCCTGACCGACCTGCTCGGCGCGATACACCCACGACGACCAGCAGGCCCGGCGCGACGGCATCTGGCCGGGATCGGCATGCAGAACCGCGCGGTTGGGGCGATAGGCAACCGCGGACAGGTCGGCGCGTTCCGCCGGGCTGGCATCGGCCAGCAACGCCTGCGCCTGATCCGAGTGACAGGCGAGGATCACCTCGTCATAGCGTTCCGCCAGCCCGCCGCGCGGCCGCACCAGAACACCGGCGGCATCCCGGCTGATGGAGGCTACCGGACAGCCCCGGCGCAGATCGACCCCCAGCACCGCCAGCCGCGTTTCCAGGCGGCGCACATATTCGACGCTGCCGCCCTGAACCGTCCACCATTGATGCTGTCCGCCCGGCGACAACAGCGCGTGATTGCGGAAAAAGCGCAGCAGGCTTTTCGCCGGAAAGGCGCCGATCTCGGCGGTGGGGGTGGACCAGATCGCACCGCAGATCGGCAGCAGATAGTCCCGGCGAAAGGCCTCGCCCAGGCCGAGGTCGCGGATCAGGTCGTCCACGGTCATGTCGTCGCTGAGTGCCGCGGCCTCGGCCCGGGCGTTGAACCGAGCCATGTCGCGCAACATGCCCAGAAAACCCGGTCGCACCAGGTTGCGGCGCTGGGCGAACAGGCCCGACAGATCGCGCAGCGCGTATTCCAGCCGTCCGTTGTCCAGGCTGACGCCGAAACTCATGTCGCTCTTGCAGACCGGCACATCGAGATCGGCGAACAGCCGCGTCAGGTTCGGATAGTTCGCATAGTTGAAGACGATGAACCCCGTATCCACCGGCTGATCGCCCCGCCGCCCCGCCATCACGGTGCGCGCGTGCCCGCCCAGCCTTGGCGCGGCCTCGAACAGGGTGACGCGGTTGCCGGGCGCCAGCAGATGGGCCGCCGCCAGCCCGGCGATGCCCCCGCCGACAATGGCGATGGAGCGGGGAGGAGCAATCGGGGTGTCGAAGGACATGCGCTTTCCTGTCTTGGGGCAGGCCGTGGCGGGCTGCGTTTGTCAGGGATACGCGGCACCGTGCGGATCGGATCACATGGCACCGGGGCGGGAATGGCGGATGCGCCCCTGCCCGAACCGGCGCCGAACCCGCGCCGAACCGGCGACGCGAGCGCCGGAAGAAAAAATGATCCGATCCTTGGCGAGGCGCGTAACCTCGCTATGCTGCACGAGAGCGACACACTTCAGACGGCACGCGCGCATCCCGTCCCGATGTTCGGGACAGGGGGGGCGCGGCTGGGGCAGACAGGGCGAAGGCAGACAGGGCGAATGAACCCCGACGACACGCACGATGGGCTTTCGCCACCCACGCTTTGGCTGATCGCGGTGCGCGACCGGCGCGATCGCGCGGCCTTTGCCAGACTGTTCGACCATTTCGCGCCCCGGCTGACCACGATGATGCTGCGGTCGGGCATGGGGCGGGCGATGGCCGATGACGTGGTCCAGGATGTCATGCTGACCGCCTGGCAAAAAGCGGAGCTGTTCGATCCGGCGCGGGCCCAGGCCGCGTCCTGGATTTACCGGATCGCCCGGAACCGCCAGATCGACATCCTGCGCCGCGAACGCCGCCCCGTGCCCGACGCGCTGCGCCCCGCAGACGAGGACGAAGGCAGCGAGGACGCGCTCTCGGCCCTCGCCCTGGATCAAGAGGCCGCGCAGTTGCGCCGGGCGCTGGACTCGCTCTCGGCCGACCAGCGCGAGGTGATCGAACAGGCCTATCTGGGCGATCTGTCGCATACCGAAATACGCCAGCGCACCGGCCTGCCGCTGGGAACGATCAAGTCGCGTATCCGGCTGGCCCTGGACCGGCTGCGCCATGAACTGAAGGAACTCCGCTGACCATGCCGCCCGTCACCCACCACATCCCGGATGACATCATCGAAGCCTACGCCTCGGGCGCGTTGCCTCACGCCTTTGCGGTGGTGGTGGCCACCCACCTGTCGCTGTGCGAATCCTGTCGCGCCACCGCCGAGGCCTGCGACGTGCTGGCCGGAACCGCGCTGGATGCGCTGGATGCGCCGGCGCCGGATGCCGATCTGCGCGCCCGCACGCTTGCCGCGCTGGACGCGCCCTTGCCGCGCCGGGACGATCCGCCCGCGCCGACCGCGTTGTTCCCGGGACCCGTGACGGCCGAGTTGGGCGGCCCCGCCCCGCGTTGGCGCACCCTGGGCGGCGGGATCCGTCAGCAGATCCTGTTCACGGGCGCCGAAGGCACGGTGCGGCTGCTGTCGATCCCCGGCGGCAAGGCGGTGCCGGATCACGGCCACAACGGATTGGAACTGACCCTGGTGTTGCAGGGCAGTTTCCAGGATCAGACCGGCCATTACCGGCGCGGCGATGTCCAGGTGGTCGCGGACGAGGTCGAGCATACGCCCGTCGCCGATGCAGGGCCGACCTGCATCTGCCTGGCCGCGACCGATGCGCCCTTGCGGTTCAATGCGCTGATCCCCCGGCTGTTGCAGGGGGTGTTCCGCATCTGACAGCCCGGCTAGGGCCCCGGCGCCTGGCGACGGCTCGAGGAGAGTTCGATCAACTCGGTTGTCATGGCCTCCTGGCGGGCCTGGCGCTGTCGTCGGGTCAGGTCCAGCCGGCGGTCCCGGATATGGCTTTCGGCGCGGGCCATGGCCTCGATCCGGGCCAGGTTCTCGACGCGCAACCCCTCGCTGAGGGCGCGCGCGATGGCCGCGAACAGGAGTTCCATCCATAATCCCAGTGCCAGATCCGCGGGCGGCATGGTCGTCAGCGGGGGCGGCGCATCGCCGTGTGCAAGATCCGAGGCTTCGGGTGGCCAGATCGGGCGCAGGGCAATCGGTTCCCCGGGCTGATCGCGGCCCGACAGGCTGGAGATCGGGCCGGGATGCGCGGCGGTCCGGTCGACGATGGCGTCGGTGATCCGGCTGGCCAGGGCCGGAATATCGGCCGGCGTCGCGGGCAGGTCGGCCGTGAATACGGGCGTGATCCCCGATTCGTGCAGCAAGGCCGTGGTGCGCTGGCCGATTGCCAGCAACCCGGCGCCCGGCGGCACAAGGTCGCGCGCGGCCTCGGCCAGGCGCATCGGGTAGGCGCCGCAGAACCCTTGCGATGCGCCGATCAGCAGCACCAGCCCGGGCCCTGACGCGGGTGCACCGTCTGGTGGCGGGGCCAGGCGGATCAGCGCGGCGCGCACCTGTGCCTCATAGGCCATCAGCGCCGCAAGCGTGCCCCGCGCCGCCGCGGCATTGGCCGACGCGATCGCCCTCAGCGCGCCGACCACATCGCCGATCTCGTCGATGGCGGTCAGACGACGTTGCAGGATGTCCACGCGGTCGGTCATGGCAGCCCCGCCATGTCGCGCACCCTGTCGACCAGCGCGGCCCGGGTTTCGGCGGTCAGCGCCCCGGGGGGCAGAGGGTGCGCCGGGGCGCGGCGCAAGGCCTCTTTCAGCGCAGGCAGCGCGGCGGGATCGAGCCCGTCCAGCACCCCGGCATCCAGCGCCGCCAGCAGCGCCACCTGCGCCCAGGGATCGAGCGGCGCAAAGCGGTCCTGCGCCAGAAGGGCCGCGATGCGCTCGCCCCGCACCAGCCGCGCACCGCCCGTGCTGTCACCAAAACCGCCAAACCGGGCGAACATCTTCATCTCGAGGAATTGCGCGTAGTCCAGCCGCAATCGACCGGCCACCGCCTTCAACGCGGCCGGCTGGGCCTTGCCGCCGACCCGGCTGACCGACAGGCCGACATCGACTGCCGGTCTCTGGTTCGCGGCGAACAGCGCGGCCGAGGTGACGATCTGCCCGTCCGCGATCGAGATCAGGTTGGTCGGAATATAGGCCGACAGATTGCCGGCATCGATTTCGGCGATCGGCAGCGCGGTCAGCGACCCCCCCCCCAGCGCGGGCGACAGGGTGCCGGCGCGTTCCAGCAGACGCGCATGAAGGTAGAAGATGTCGCCTGGATAGGCCTCGCGCCCCGGGGGTTGACCGGCCAGCAGCGCCAGTTCGCGATGCGTCGCGGCATGGCGCGTCAGGTCGTCCATGACGATCAGGACCCGCTCGCCCCGGTCACGGAACCACTCGGCCATGCTGGTTGCGGCAAACGGGGCCAGCCAGCGCAGCCCGGGAGGGGCCGCGGGTTCGGCCACCACGATCACGATACGCGCGGGGTCGCCCTTGTCCTGCAGCGAGTCGATCACCCGCTGCACCGCCGACAGCCGCTGCCCGATGGCGACATAGACGCAAACCGTGCCCAGGCGCGACTGGGTGGCGATGGCATCGAGGGCCAGCGCGGTCTTGCCGGTCTGGCGTTCGCCGATGATGAGTTCGCGCTGGCCGTGCCCGATGGCGAACATCGCGTCCACGACCACGAGGCCGGTGGCCATGGGCGCGCTGACGAAATCGCGGTCGATGATGGCGGGGGCGGGGCGTTCCGCCGGCAACCAGGCCTGTGTTGCCGGCGCCGGGCGGTTGTCCAGCGGTCGGCCCATCGGGTCCAGAACCCGGCCCAGCAGCGTGTCGCCCACCGGGACCGACAGCACCGCCCCGCTGCGCCGCACGCGGCTGCCGGCTTTCACACCGGCCGCCGGGTCCAGAAAGGCCGCGTGCAGCGCGTCTTCCTCGAGCGACAGCACAAAGCCGCGCGCGCCGGTGTCGAAGATCAACGCCTCGTTCAGGCCCGCGCCCGGCAGGCCTGCCACCCGCGCGATCCCGTCGGCCAGCGACAGCACGGTGCCGCGCTCGCGGGCTTCGGGACCCAACGGCGCGGCCGCGATGGCCCCCAGCATCGCCTTAAGGGCGGGATCAACGGGTCTGGTCGTCATGGAGAGCCCGGGCAATGCGGTCGATGTCATGGTCGAGTGCGTTCCGCACGATGCCTGTGTCGCTGCACAGGTCGAGTCCGGCGATCAGGCCGGGGTCGGTTTCGATCCGCGGTGCATCGACATAGGGCGCGAGGGCGGCATGGATCGCCGCGCGCTCCGCCGCATCCGGCGGCGACGCGCTGACCAGATGCAGGCCGGTTCCCTGCAGCAGCGCCGCCCGTTGGGGGGCGGGCATGGCGGCCAGCAGGTCGGCCAGTCGCGTGGCATAGCCCGGCAGACCGGCGGGTTGCGCCGCCAGCGCGCGCCGGGCGACCGCCAGCGCCAGGTCGGCCGTCTGGTGCAGGCGCTGGTCGGCACGGGCGCGGGTTTCGTGGTCCATGGCGGCGCGGCCGTCTGCGATGATGCGGGCGGCTTCGGCCCGCGCGGCGGCAATGCGGTCCTGACGCAGGGTTTCGGCCTCGTCCCGGGCCTGGGCCAGCAGGGTCTCGCGCTGGGTGCGCAGGGTATCGGCCTCGGCGGTGGCGCGGGTTTCGGCGTCACGCGCAGCCTGGCGCGCGGCGGCGGCAGCGGCCAGCGCGGCGGCGGTATCCTGACGGCGCTGTTCCAGGATCCCGGCCACCGGGCGGAACAGAAAATGCCGCAGAAGGGCCAGCAGGATCAGAACATTGGCCGCCTGCAGGCCAAAGGTCCACCAGTCGAAGCTCATTGCACGAAAGGATTGGCGAACAGCAGAAGCAAGGCGATCACAAGGCAGTAGATGGCCGTCGTTTCGATCATCGCAAGGCCCACGAACAGCGTGCGCGAGATGCTGCCTGCGGCTTCGGGCTGACGCGCGATGGCTTCAAGCGCGGTGGCGACGGCGCGCCCTTCGGCCAGTGCGGGGCCGAGGGCACCGAAGGACACGGCAAAAGCCGCACCGAGGATGCTGGCGATCTGGATGAGGTCTGTCATGGGGCGTCCTGTTGCGGTGGGGGCGGGGTCGCCCCCTCGTCGCCGGTCACGGCCGAGCCGATGAACACCAGCGCGAGGGTGGCAAAGATATAGGCCTGCACGGCGCCGGTCAGAAGATCGAGCGCCATCAACGGGATCGGCACCAGCAGACCGGCCAGCGACAGCACGATGCCGATCACGAAGACGCCGCTCATCACGTTGCCGAACAGCCGGATCGTCAGGGATACATGCCGCGTGACCTGCTCGACCAGGTTGAGCGGGATCATCACCCAGCTGGGGCGGGCGAAGCTGGTCAGCCATCCGCGAACCCCCCGGGTGCGGATCCCCCAGCCCACCCCGGCGGCGAACACCACGGCGGCCAGCGCGGCATCGGTTTCCAGATGCGCGGTCGGCGGTTCCACCCCGGGGACCAGCGACGACCAGTTGGCGACGAAGACGAACAGCAGCAGCGTGCCGATCAACACCCGGAACCGGGCCGGATCGCCGGGAACGGTGCCGGCGATCTCGGAATCCAGCGTTTCGACCAGCAGTTCCAGAACCACCTGAACACGGCCGGGCCGGTCAATGGTCAAGCGCCGCGCGGCCCAGGCCGCAGCCAGGGTCATCGCCGCCATCAGCGCCCAGGTTGTCAGAACCGTCGTGGTGATCGGCACCGGTCCCAGCATGAAGGCGAGGGGATTGGCAAAGGGCGACTCCATCAGCGCACCCCGCGCAGGATCAGCGCGCGGCCTGCCAGCAATCCGGCCGCGCCGGCAAGCAGCGTCCACGGGCCGCCCCGGGCGCAGAGCCACAGAAAGACCGCCAGCACCGCCAGCCGGGCGATCTGCACGCCGATCCCCGCCAGCCGGCCCTGGATCAGCAGGTCGCTGACCCAGCGCAGGGTGCGGAAATGGGCGATGCCCAGAGCCAGCCCGGCCAGCGCCGCCAGAGGCAGGAGCAGGGCCGCGCTCATTGGTCGTGCATCCAGCGCAGGGCCAGCCACAGGCCCAGAACGGCACCGGCAAAGACCAGCGCGGCCGTCAGCAGGTGCCCCGCGCCCATCAGCCGGTCCAGCCAGCGGCCCAGGACCAGCCCGCCCAGAACCGGCAGAACCGTCATCCACCCCAGCACGCCGATCTGTCCGAAACGGCGCGCCAGCGAGGGTTCGGGATCGGCCTGGCCGGCGCGGTCCCGCTCCTCGGCCCGGCGTGCGGCCCGGGCGGTCTTGTCGTCGTTCAGGTCCATTCCGTGCCCTCCAATCCGGAGGAATCGCCCGAAAGCGCCATCTCGGCCATCAGACGGCGAATGGCGCGCGCATGCAACTGCGTCGCATGGGCGCGGGCCTGCCGCCCGGTGTCGCGCGCGGCGTGCCGCTGTCGGGTCACCTCGGCTTCGAGCCGGGGCAGATCGTCGCCCAGGATCGCCTCGCGGCAGGCAACGGCGACCGAGGTGCCGCCCTGGACCGTCAGCACCGCGCCGCGCACGGCGGCATAGCGCACCGGCCCAGTCGCAGGGGTCCAGCGCAGCACGCCCGCGTCGATGACCGTCAGAAAGTCGGCGTGCCCGGGCAACAGGCCAAAGCCGCCGGTCGCATCCTCGCCGCGGAAACGCACGATCGGCAGGTGATCCAGCATCAGCGCCAGGGGCGTCGTCAGGGTCAGCGTCAGGGCGTGCGGCGTGGTCATGGGCGGCGCGCCTTGTGCCGGGCCTCGGCCTCGGCCAGGGGGCCGACCATGTAAAAGGCGGCTTCGGCCCAGTCGTCACAGTGCCCGTCCAGAATGGCACGGCACCCCGCGACGGTGTCGGCAATCGCGACGCTGCGCCCCTCCATCCCGGTAAAGGGGGCCGCCACGAAGAATGGCTGCGTCAGGAACCGTTGCAGGCGGCGGGCGCGCCCGACCAGGCGCTGTTCCTCGCGGCCCAGTTCCTCGACCCCCAACAGGGCGATGACGTCGCGCAATTCCTCGTAGTGTTCCATCAACTGGCGGACATCGGCGGCTGTTCTGGCGTGGTCAGCGCCGACAATCGCCGGGTCGAGCAGGGCCGAGGTCGTCGTCAGCGGGTCGATGGCCGGATAGATCCCTTGCGCGGCCAGGTCGCGCGACAGGATCACGGTGCTGTCCATATGCGCGCTGATCGCCGACACCGCCGGATCGGTGAAATCGTCCGCCGGGACATAGACCGCCTCGATCGCCGTGACCGACGCCCGCGCGCCCGAGGTGATCCGCTCGTGCACCTCGGCCACCTCGGTGTCGAGGGTCGGCTGATAGCCCACCCGCGACGACATCCGCCCCAAAAGGCCCGAAACCTCGGCCCCCGCCTGGACGAAGCGGAACACATTGTCCATCAGCAGCAGGACGTTGCGCCCTTTCTCGTCGCGCAGGTGTTCCGCCACCGTGAGGGCGGTCAACGGCACCCGCCAGCGCGCGCCGGGGGGCTCGTTCATCTGGCCATAGACCAGAACCGTTCGGTCCAGCACGCCATATCCGGCCATGTCGTGCAGCATTTCATGCCCTTCGCGCGACCGCTCGCCAATGCCGGCAAAGACCGACACGCCGTCATAGCCCGCGACCATCGCGTGAATGAGTTCGGTCACGAGAACCGTCTTGCCGACGCCCGCGCCGCCGAACATCGCCGCCTTTCCGCCCTGGATCAGCGGCGCCAGCAGGTCGATGATCTTGATCCCGGTTTCAAAGCGTTCGACCTGGGGCCGTGCGATCCCTTGCGGCGGCGGAGCGCGGTGGATGGCCCGGCGCGGGGTATCGGCGGACAGGGGCGGGCCGTTGTCGCGGGTATGGCCCAGCACGTCGATCAGCCGGCCCAGAACCGCGTCACCCACCGGAACCGTCAGCGGCCCGCCGGTCGGTTCGGCGCGCATCAGCCGGGACAGGCCCTGTGTGGGCGTCAGCGCGATGGCGCGAAAGCGGTGGCTGTCGAGATGGGCCTGCACCTCGCAAGGGATGGCCAGGCCGCCAGGGTCCGCGATCACCGCGTCGTGGATTGCGGGCAGGGGGCCATCGCAGGCAAAATCGATCACCGGCCCCCGCACCGCCAGCACGCGCGTGTCGCCGGGCCCCGGCTCAGGGCCCGGCGACCGGGCTGCGGCACTGGCGTCTTGCGCGCGCTGTGGTTCCATCGCCTTGTGTCCGTCATCCGCGCACCGTCGCGGGTGTTCAATGTCTACTGAACGCCCGTTTCAGGCAAATGACAATGCACCCGCGTCACAAAGCGCGGCACGGCACGCCGGCGCGCGGCTCAGGCGGTTTGACGCACGGGCGTGGCGCGGTCAGGGGGCAGCGCGGCATGGCACCAATCGGTCAGCGCGTCCAGTCGTGGGTCAAGGCAGCGCGCCTCGCCGCCGACAAAGTCCAGAAACGCGGCACGGTTCAGCCCGTTCACGCCCACCAGCACCGGAATGTCGCGCATCACGGCATCGGCGATCAGGGGGCGAAAGCCGCGGCCCTCGGCCTCGTGTTTGCCGAACTTGTTGAGGATCAGCATGTCGATCGGTCCGCTCATGCCCCGATCGACATGGGCGACGGCCGTTTCCAGCGCCGAGGGGTCCAGCCGGCAGCCGCGCGCCGCACGGCCCAGCGTCTGCGAGATGCGCAGCACCGGGCCTTGGGGCAAGACCAGCACATCCATGTCGCAAGGGCCGCCATCGGTGCGGTCGGTGTTGATCTGGACGGTGCCCGCCAGACGCAGGCCGCGCGCCTGAAGGGACTGTGCCAGCGTCAGCAGGATGCGGTCGGTGTCGCCGCGCCCGGGGGCCATGGTATAGGCGATCCGCATGTCACGCCTCGATTCCGGCCGGGTCGGGGGCAGACGCCGGCACGCCTGGATCGCGCAGGACCGCGCCCTCGATCGAGGCGGCGGCAACCAGGGTTTCCACGAACGCGCGCGCGGCCCGGGCCCAGGCCGTCCGTTCCATGGCCTCGGCAATCGCGCCACGCACGGAATCGAACGGCAGGACCGCGCCGGGTGCCATCGCGTCCATGCGGATGATGTGCCATCCGTGGCGCGTCAGGACCGGTGTCTCGGTGATCGCGCCCTCGGGCAGATCGCGCAGCGCGGCTTCGAACTCGGGCACCGTGTCGCCGGGGCCGATCTGGCCCAGGCTGCCCTCGACCGCTGCCGAGGCGCAGTCGCTGTGCGCCGCCGCCAATCGACCAAATCCCGCGGGATTGGCCCGGGCCTGATCGGCCAGCGATCGGGCCCGGGCCAGGCCCTGGTCCCGCGCCGCGTCATCGCGGGGATCGCAGGCGATCAGCAGGTGCGACACCTGCCACAGGGGCGGTGCCCGGAACCGTCCCGGATCGCGCGCCCATTCGGCGCGGATCGCGGCATCGTCCGGGGGGGTGACGCTGACGGACTGATCCAGCAGAACCCGGATCCGGGCCTCGTCGGGGGTTTCCACGCGGCCGGGCGCGACCTCGTGACCCTGCGGGGACAGGCCGCGTCGGCGCGCTTCCTGCAACAGCAGGGTGCGCACCGCCACCGCCCGCGCGGCCTTGCGCCAGGCAATGCCGGGTTTGCCCCGGGGGGCTGCGTGGTTCTGCACCTCGGCGGCGACAAGGGCGTGAGGCACGGTTTCGCCGTTGATCACCAGGTCGGGAAAAAGGGTTTGGTTCATGGCCCTCACTCCGCCGGTTCGCGGCGAGGCTGCCGGCGGGTGCGCACGATCTGATAGCCGGTGCGCGTGAACAGATAGCGGAACGGCGCGGCGATCCCCGAAAGGATATGCACCAGGCGCGTGAAGGGGAACAGGATGAAGATGGTCAGCCCCAGGACGATATGCAGCTTGTAGACCAGCGCCACCGAGGCGATGTGACCGGCCGCGTCGCCCTGAAAGGTGAAGATCCCCTGCGCCCAGGCCATGAACAGAAGCACGTCGGCATGTTCATAGGTCGCCAGCGAGATCGGCACGCTGATCAGCCCCAGCGCCAGTTGCGCCAGCAACAGCAGAAGGATCGCGGTATCCCAGAAGCTGGAGGTCGCGCGGATTCGCGGATCGGTCAGCCGCCGATGCGCCAGCATCGCGCCGCCGATGATCGCCGCGACACCCGCGACGCCCCCCGCGCTGGCCGCCAGGATCTGCTTGGATTCCGCGTCGATGCCCATGGCTTCATAGATCTGGTGCGGGACCAGCAGGCCAAAGAGATGCCCGGCAAAGATGAACAGCACGCCCAGATGGAACAGGATCGACCCGACCATGAACTGCTTTCTGCGCAAAAGCTGGCTGGACGCGCTTTTCCATGTGAAGGGATCACGTTCATAGCGCGCGATCGACCCGACGATCAGCACGGTCAGCGCAATATAGGGGTAAATACCGAAAAAGAAGGTGTTCATTCTAGCCTCCGTTCATTCTGCGGCCACGCCGGGACCGGCCGTCTGGCTGGCAGTCCGATTGGCCGTCCGATTGGCGGTCTGTGGGGCGTTTCCGGGCGCCTCCATCCGCGCGAGCATGTCGCGCGACGCCGGGCATCCGGCGTTGGGATCGGGGCCAAAGCGGACTTCGCTGTCCTCCCAGACGCGGTCCAGCGCATCGAGATCGTCAGGATCGACCTCGGGCTGGTCGAGCAGGTCCTGCACCGCCGCCCGGTCCGCGCGCGCCCCGGCCAGCTGCAAAAGGCTGGCGAACACGGCCGCATAGGCGCTGTCACGCCGGGACAGACGTGCCTTCAGGGCCTCGAAGATATGCGCCGCGTCCGCCAGAGTTTCCTGCGATTCGACGAAGGGACACGTCGACAGGAATTCCAGAAGCACCGGAAGATGGTCAGGCAGTTCGGTGGTGGCCGGTTCGAACCCGCCCGCGCGATAGGTTTCCAGCAAGGCGACCATCGCCCCGCCGCGATCCCGGCTTTCGCCGTGAACATGTTCGAAAAGGTTCAGCGACAGGCTGCGCGACCGGTCGAAGAGCATCACGAAGCGTTCTTGCAGGTCGTAAATGTCGCCTTGGCCCAGGTCCTGCACCAGGGGGCGCAGGGACCTGCGGGTTGCGGCGGTAAGCCGGGGTTCGGCCGCCAGAACGCCGCCGATGTCGGGCATTGCCCGTTGCAGCGCGGGGGTCGGATAGCTGAGCAGCAGGGACAGCGCCTTGAGCGTGCGGTCCTGGATGGGGCGGGGCGGGGTCATGTCAGCGCACCTCCTCGGGCATCTTGAGTGGACGTTTCGCGCCGCCGAACAGCGACCCTTTGCTGATCCCGGTCGAACAGCCGTTGCCATCGGTAAAGCCGCAGCCGCCCTTCAGGTCATAGGCATCCTCGACCATCTCGCGGTGGGTGGTGGGAATGACGAAGCGGTCCTCGTAATCCGCAAGGGCGAGAATACGATACATGTCCTCGATCATGGCCGTGCTCAGCCCGACCCGGGCGGCCAGCCCCTCGTCGATCAGGCCGTCCACCGTTTTCGAGCGCATGTAACCGCGCATGGCCAGCATCCGCTCCAGTGCGGCGGCGATGGGGGCCTCGTCTCCGGCGGTCAGCAGATTGGCCAGATAGCGCAGCGGTATGCGCAGGTTGCGCACGTCGGGCATGGCGCCATCCATGCCGATCGCGCCGGCCTCGGCCGCGTTCTGGATCGGGCTGAGCGGTGGAATATACCACACCATCGGCAGGGTCCGGTATTCCGGGTGCAACGGGAAGGCGATCTTCCAGTCCATCGCCATCTTCCAGATGGGGCTTTCGCGCGCGGCCTCGATCCAGTCGGCGGGAATGCCCTGGGCCCGGGCCTGGGCGATCACCTCCGGGTCGTTGGGGTCCAGGAACAGGCCCAGTTGCGCGTCATACAGATCCATCGCCTCGGCGGCGTTGGCGGCCTCCTCGATCTTGTCGGCGTCATAGAGCATGA
Source organism: Rhodobacter sp. (assembly GCA_020637555.1). Taxonomy (GTDB): domain Bacteria; phylum Pseudomonadota; class Alphaproteobacteria; order Rhodobacterales; family Rhodobacteraceae; genus Pararhodobacter. The sequence goes on from JACKKF010000006.1 coordinate 187,861, forward strand.
CACCCAGATAGCGGATGCGTCCGACGCAGGTTTCCGAACAGACGGTGGGATTGCCGCTTTCGATGCGCGGATAGCACAGCGTGCACTTTTCCGATTTTCCGGTGGACCAGTTGTAATAGACCTTCTTGTAGGGGCAGCCGGAAACGCACATCCGCCAGCCCCGGCATTTTTCCTGGTCGATCAGGACGATGCCGTCTTCCTCGCGCTTGTAGATCGCGCCCGAGGGGCAGCTTGCGGCACAGGCCGGGTTCAGGCAGTGCTCGCACAGGCGCGGCAGATACATCATGAAGGTGTTTTCATATTCGCCGTAGATCTGCTTCTGGATCCCGTCGAAATTGTAGTCTTTCGAGCGTTTCTCGAATTCGCCGCCCAGGATTTCCTCCCAGTTCGGGCCTTTCTCGATCTTCTGGATCCGCTCGCCGGTCAGGCGCGAACGCGGCCGCGCGGTCGGCACCGCGGTGCCTTCGGGGGCCGATTTCAGGTGGTCGTAATCGAAATCGAAGGGCTCATAGTAATCGTCGATCTGGGGCAGGTCGGGGTTGGCGAAGATATTCGCCAGGACCCGCCATTTTGCCCCCTGACGCGGTTGCAGCCTGCCGGATTTCGTGCGGATCCAGCCACCGTTCCAGCGATCCTGGTTTTCCCAATCGGTCGGATAGCCGGTGCCTGGCTTTGTCTCGACATTGTTGAACCAGGCGTATTCGACGCCGTCGCGGCTGGTCCAGACATTCTTGCAGGTCACGGAACAGGTGTGGCACCCGATGCATTTGTCGAGGTTCAGCACCATGCCGATTTGTGCGCGGATCTTCATTCTGCCGCTCCCTTTGCCGTGGTTGCGCCGGGCACCGGCTCGCCATCGAGCCAGTCCACCGTGTCCATCTTCCGAACCACGACGAATTCGTCCCGGTTCGATCCGACGGTGCCGTAATAGTTGAACCCATAGGATTGCTGCGCGTAGCCGCCGATCATGTGGGTCGGTTTCAGCACAGCCCGCGTGACCGAGTTGTGGATGCCGCCCCGCTTGCCGGTTTTCTGCGATCCCGGCGTGTTCACGATCTTTTCCTGGGCGTGATACATGAAGGTCGTGCCGTCCTTCATCCGCTGGCTGACCACCGCCCGCGCCGTGAGGGCGCCATTGGCGTTGAACAGTTCGACCCAGTCGTTATCGACGATTCCGGCCGTTCTGGCGTCATTTTCAGAGATCCAGATCACCGGACCGCCGCGATTGAGCGTCAGCATCATCAGGTTGTCGGTATAGGTCGAATGGATGCCCCATTTCTGGTGCGGCGTGATGAAATTCAGCACCACATGCGGCTTGTCGCGGTCGGTGTGCACGCCGGCGGTGATGGTCTTCAGATCGACCGGCGGGCGATAGGACATGAAACCTTCGCCAAAGGCGCGCATCCACAGGTGATCCTGATAGAGTTGTTGACGCCCGGTGAGCGTGCGCCAGGGGATCAGTTCGTGCACGTTGGTATAGCCCGCGTTGTAGCTGACCTGTTCGCTTTCGATCCCTGACCAGGTGGGGCTCGAGATGATCTTGCGCGGTTGCGCGGCGATGTCGCGGAAGCGGATCTTGGTGTGATGCGCCCCCTCGGCCAGATGGGCGTGCTTGCGGCCCGTGGCCTTTTCCAGCGCCTGCCAGGCCTTGACCGCGACCTCGCCATTGGTTTCCGGCGCCAGCATCAGGATCACCTCGGCCGCGTCGATGGCGGTGTCGATGACCGGCCGGCCCGCGGCCGTGCCCTCGCGGTGCACGCCGTTCAGGGCCTTGAGCGCGGCGACCTCGTCCTCGGTGTTCCAGGCGATTCCCTTGCCGCCGTTGCCCAGCGTGTCCATCAACGGCCCCAGCGCGGTAAAGCGGTCATGGATGGCGGTATAGTCGCGTTCAACCGTGACAAAGGCCGGCGCGGTCCTGCCGGGGATCAGGTCGCATTCGCCCTTTTTCCAGTCCCTCACCTGGTCTTGCGCGATCTCGGCGGGGGTGTCGTGCAGGATCGGCAGCGCCACCACATCCGTTTCGCGGCCCAGATAGCCGGGGGCGATCTCTTGCAGTTTCCGGGCGATCGACTTGAAGATTTCCCAATCCGAGCGCGACTCGTATGCCGGGTCCACCGCGGCCTGAAGCGGGTGGATGAACGGGTGCATGTCCGAGGTGTTCATGTCGTCCTTTTCGTACCAACTGGCCGTCGGCAGGACGATGTCGGAATAGACGCAGGTGGTGGACATGCGGAAGTCGATCGTCACCAGCAGGTCCAGTTTCCCGCGCGGCGCCTCGTCGTGCCATTTCGCCTCGCGCGGGAGGGGGGCGCCGTCCTCGGCCAGGTCCCGGCTCATGACGGCATTGTCGGCGCCCAGCAGGTGCTTGAGGAAATACTCGTGCCCCTTGCCCGAGGAGCCGAGCAGGTTCGAGCGCCAGACGAACAGGTTGCGCGGCCAGTTCTCGGGGGCGTCGGGGTCCTCGCACGACATTTCCAGGGACCCGTCCTTCAACGCCCGCGCGACATAGTCGCGGACATCCAGACCGGCGTCCTGCGCGGCCCTGGCCAGGGTCAGGGGGTTCGTCTTCAACTGCGGGGCCGAGGGCAGCCAACCCATGCGTTCGGCGCGGATGTTGTAGTCGATCAGGCTGGCGTCCCAGTCGCCCTGGGGGGCGGTCGGGGACAGGATCTCGGCCGCGGTCAGGGTTTCATAGCGCCACTGATCGGCATGGGCATACCAGGCCGAGGTCGCGTTCATGTGCCTGGGCGGGCGGCTCCAGTCCGTTGCAAAGGCCAGCGGGATCCAGCCGGTCTGCGGCCTGAGCTTTTCCTGGCCGACATAATGCGCCCAGCCGCCGCCCGACTGGCCCACGCAGCCGCACATGACCAGCATGTTGATGACGCCGCGATAGTTCATGTCCATATGGAACCAGTGGTTCATCGCCGCACCGATGATGATCATCGACCGCCCTTGCGTGCGCTCGGCGTTATCGGCGAATTCGCGGGCGACATGCGCGATCTTGGCGCGATCGACGCCGGTGATCTTTTCCGCCCAGGCGGGTGTGCCGGGGGTGTCGTCGTCATAGGACCGCGCCACCCAGTCGCCCCCCAGCCCGCGGTCCAGTCCATAGTTGGCACAGAACAGGTCGAACACCGTGGCCACCGTGATCACCCCGTCCGAGGTCTGGATGCGACGCACGGGGACGTTGCGGGTCAGCACGTTGGGGCGCTGGTCGCCGGTCGAGAAGGCCGGTGTCGCATCGGCGCCGAAATAGGGGAAATCGACGCCGGCCACGTCGTCATGCGCGCCCTCGTCGATCAGCGACAGGCGCAGCCGGGTATCGGCGCTGCCGGCCCGTTCCTCGAGGTTCCACGCGCCCTGCTCGCCCCAACGGTAGCCGATCGAGCCATTCGGCGCGACCAGATCGCCCGAGGTCTCGTCCAGGGCGACGGTTTTCCAGTCGGGGTTGTTTTCGGTGCCGAGCGTGCCGTCCAGGTCGCTGGCGCGCAGGAACCGGCCCGGAACGAACCGGCCATCGGTTTCATCCAGGCGCACCAGCATGGGAAAGTCGGAATACTTGCGGGTGTAGTCCTGGAAATACGGCACCTGCCGGTCCAGGTGGAATTCGCGCAAGATGACATGGCCAAAGGCCATCGCCAGCGCGGCGTCGGTGCCCTGCTTGGCATTGAGCCAGACATCGCCGAACTTTGCCGCCTCGGAATAGTCTGGGCAGATCACGGCGGATTTCGCGCCCTTGTAGCGCACCTCGGTATAGAAATGGGCATCCGGCGTGCGCGTCTGCGGCACGTTCGAGCCCCACAGCAGCAGGTAGTTGGAATTATACCAGTCCGCCGATTCCGGCACGTCGGTCTGTTCGCCCCAGGTCATCGGCGAGGCCGGCGGCAGGTCGCAATACCAATCATAGAACGACATGCAGACGCCGCCCAGCAGGCTGAGATAGCGCGACCCTGCCGCGTAGCTGACCATCGACATCGCCGGGATCGGCGAGAAGCCGAAGACCCGGTCCGGCCCATACGTCCTGGCGGTATAGGCGTTGGCGGCGGCGGTGATCTCGGTCGCCTCGTCCCAGGTGGCGCGCACGAACCCGCCGAGTCCGCGCTTTTCGACATAGCTGGCCCGCAGGATCGGATCCGACTGGATCGCGGTCCAGGCCTCGATCGGGGATTTCGTCTTGCGCATCTCGCGCCAGATCTTCATCAGGCGGCCGCGCACCAGTGGGGTCTTCACCCGGTTGGCGCTGTAGAGATACCAGCTGTAGGACGCGCCGCGCGAACATCCCCGCGGCTCGTGGTTGGGCAGGTCGGGGCGCGTGCGGGGATAGTCGGTCTGCTGGGTTTCCCAGGTGACGATCCCGGATTTCACATAGATCTTCCAGCTGCACGACCCGGTGCAGTTCACCCCATGGGTCGAGCGCACGATCTTGTCGTGGCGCCAGCGGTTTCGATAGGTGTCTTCCCAGTCACGGCTTTCGCGCGTGACCTGACCGTGGCCGTTCGCGAAGGTGTCGACCTCCTTGGACTGGAAGAAGTTCAGTCTGTCGAGCAGGTTGCTCATGGTTTTCTCCTTTGGACGGGCCCCGCCCCGGGCCATGCCGGGGCAGGGCGGCGGTCAGTGGGTCAGCAGGGAACCGGCGCCGACTTGCGGGTGTAGAAGGTCCAGGTCACGGCGGCGCAGAGCATGTAGAACCCCATGAACCACCACAGGGCATCGTTCGGCGCGCCCGTCAGCGCGATCGAGGTGCCATAGGCCTTGGGGATGAAGAACGCGCCGTAAGCCGCAATCGCCGAGGTAAAGGCCACGATCCCCGCGCTTTCGCGTTCGATGGTGCGCTGGGCCACCGGCCCCTCCAGCTGGGGCAACAGGCGCGGGATCTCCTGCTTCATGATCGACGGGATCATCTGAAAGGTCGACGCATTGCCGACACCCGTCAGGAAGAACAACGCCATGAAGGCGATGAAGAAGCCCCAGAAATTGCCCGGGTCCTCGGTGCCGCTCGGCAGGAAGGCGATCACGCCATAGACGGCGGCGATCATGCCGACGAACACCCAGAAGGTCACGCGCCCGCCGCCGAACCTGTCCGACACCCAGCCGGTCGCGGCGCGGCTGAGCGCGCCCACCAGCGGCCCCAGAAAGGCATAGCTCAAGGCGTTCACATCGGGAAACTGCGTGCGGATCAGCAGCGGGAAGCCGGCGGAATAGCCGATGAAGCTGCCGAAGGTCCCGGTATAGAGCAGGCACATCACCCAGTTGTGGAACCGTCCCAGGATCGACATCTGTTCCCTGACCGAGGCCTTGGCATCGGCGATGTCGTTCATGCCGAACCAGGCCAGCAGCGCCGAGATCAGGATGAACGGCACCCACACGAAGCCCGCGTTCTGCAGCCACAGGTGTTCGCCGCCGGGCAGGACCTGAGCCTGCCCGCCGATGGCGCCGAACACGCTGGTGGTGATGACGATCGGCACCAGAAACTGCATGACCGACACGCCCAGGTTGCCCAGCCCGGCATTCAGGGCCAGCGCGTTGCCCTTGGTCGCCTTGGGATAGAAATAGGCGATGTTGGCCATGGACGAGGCAAAGTTGCCGCCGCCAAAGCCGCACAGCACGGCAAGGATCAGGAACCAGGTATAGCTGGTGTCGGGATTCTGGACCGCAAAGCCCGCGCCCAGGGCGGGCAACAGCAGCGACAGCGTGGAAAGCGTGGTCCAGAGCCGCCCGCCAAAGATCGGGATCACGAAGGTGTAGACGATCCTGAGCGAGGCGCCCGACAGGCCCGGCATCGCCGCCAGCCAGAACAACTGGTTGGTGTCGAACGCGAAGCCGATTGCAGGCAGCCGCGCAACGACCACCGACCAGACCATCCAGACCGAAAAGGCCAGCAGCAGGTTCGGGATCGAGATCCACAGGTTGCGGGTGGCGATCGCGCGGCCTTTCGCGGCCCAGAATTGCGGATCTTCGGGGCGCCAGTCGATCAGGGTGTGCCCCTGCTGCGCCGTGGATTGGGGAATGTTCGCCATGGGTCTCTCCTCTTGGCGGAAAATCGGTCAGGCGGCGGTCGCGCCGCGGTGGGTTTCGAGGGTGGCGATGGCCGCCTGCAGGTCGGCATTCGCGCGCTCGGCCTTCTTGCGCAGGGTGTCGATATTGGCGGCGGCAAAGGCCGCGCGTTCCTCGTCCTCCTGCCGGGTGGAAAAGCGCACGAAGAACGCCAGCACCGACGCACAGGTCACGACGATACCCAGGATCAGGAACGCCTGGTTCCAGTTCATCGCGCCCTTGAACAGGAAGCCGGCCAGGACCGCGCCCGCGTTGCCGCCGGCGCCGACGACGCCGGCAACCGCGCCCAGGGCCTTCTTGTTGATGAAGGGAACGACGGAATAGGTCGCGCCTTCGGACATCTGGGTGAACAGCGAAAAGACGATCAGCGCGGGCAGGGCCAGGAACAGCACCTGCATCTGGCTGAAGATCATCAGGGCGATGCCCTCGAACAGGATGCAGATGAACAGCCAGAACGAACGGCCGCGCAGCCCCCACAGCGCACCGAAATTGTCGCCGAACAATCCGCCCAGCGTTCGCGCGAAGATGTTCATCAGCCCGAACGAGGCGGCGACGAATCCGGCGGCCACCAGGCTCAGGTCGAAGTAATCGACGAAATACAGGGCCGCGACGTTGTTGATCGTCAGTTCGATGCCGAAACAGGCGCCATAGATCACGAACAGCACCCAGACGCGCGGGTCGCGCAGCGCCAGCCAGTAAGCCCCCGTGACCTGGCGTTTCTCGGGCATCCGGCCCTGGGCGCGCAGGTCGTCGAAATTGCCGTCGGGTGCGTCCTGCGTGAGGTTGTAATAGGCGATGCCGATCAGGAAGATGATGATCCCGACCACCACCATGCTCAACCGCCAGCCCAGGGCCTCGGAAAAGCCGAAGCCGACGACAAGGACCGAGAACAGCAGCGGCATGACGAATTGCGTGACGCCGCCGCCCAGATTGCCCCATCCCGCCGAGGTCGCGTTCGCCTGCCCGACCACGTTCGGCGCGAACATGACCGAGGTATGGTATTGCGTGATGACGAACGACGCGCCGATGCCACCGATCAGCACCCGGAACAGCAGGAATGTCTCGAAGCTGTGCGCCAGTCCGATGCCCATCACCGGCAACGATCCCAGGATCAGCAGCCAGGTATAGGACTTGCGCGGGCCGATGCGGTCCACCAGCCAGCCGATGAACAGCCGCGCGAAGATCGTCATCGACACCGAACCGATGATCGCCCAGCCCACCTGTTCGTGGCTGAGCGCCAGTTCGTCGCGGACCACGCTCATCAAGGGGGCGATGCCGAACCAGGCGAAGAAGCAGGCAAAGAACGCGAACCAGGTCATGTGGAAGGTGCGGATCTGCACCATTTTCACGTTCAGGAAGTTGGACCACAGGGCCGTGGCCTTGTTCTCCAGTTCCATGGGGGTCCCTCCGTTTTTCAGCCCGGCCCTTGTGGTGCCGGACCCCGTGTTTCCCCTCGGTGTTGACCGACCGGGGCGGACGGAAACTTGATCCAGATCAGGCGCCGCGGCTTCGCGGGCGAAAAATTAGCCTTTATTAACAATTGCTTGATTGGGTGTTGAGGTGGGTTCAGCAGGGTCGGGGCATGTGTCAACTAGGGGGTTGATCCGCCCCGGTCTTCCGCTTGATATTTGTCAAGCTCGGGACGGAGGCAGATTGCGTGATGATTGATTCCCCGTTTGGCGCCGTGCGGCACCTCGATCTCTTCGCCCGGATGAGCGACGAGTCGTTCCTGCGTCTGACCCGCGCCGCCTATCTGCAAAGCTTTCCCGCGCAGTTGCAGCTGATCGCGGAAGGGGACCCTGCGGACTTTCTGCATGTGCTGGTGTCCGGCCGGGTCGAGCTGTTTTCAACATGGAACGGGCGGGAAACCAGCATGGCCACGGTTCACCCGGTTTCGACCTTCATCCTGGCGGCGACGGTGCGCGATGCGCCCTATCTTATGTCGGCGCGCACGGTCGAAAAGAGCCGCCTCATCCTGATCCCCAGCCAGGACGTGCGCGAGATCTTCGAGCAGGACATCGGGTTCGCCAAGGCGATCGTCAACGAACTGGCCCGCTGCTACCGCGCAACGATCCGCACGTCCAAGAACCTGAAGCTGCGCAATTCACAGGAACGGCTGGCGAATTATCTGCTGCGCCAACTGGGCAAGTCGGGCAACCGCACGCGCTTTGAACTGCTGGCCGAGAAGCGCCGCGTCGCCTCGTATCTGGGCATGACGCCCGAGAACCTGAGCCGGGCTTTCAACGCCCTCAAGGCGCATGGTGTCGAGGTCGACGGCAGTCATGTCACCATTGTCGATCACGACAAGCTGGTTGCCTTTGCCTGCCCGCACGCCCTGCTGGACGATTACGCGAACTGAGCGCGCTCAGGCTGGCCGGGGGCCAAAGGCACGGTCGGCCAGCCGCACCGACCAGGCGGCGGATTGCACCTGCACGACATAGGCCAGGGCGATCAGCAGGGCGGCCTCGGCCCCCTCGCTTCCAAACAGGTTCATCGCCAGTGCCAAAGCGATCGACAGGTTGCGCATCACCGTGCCATAGGTCAGCGCAATGGCATCGTCCCGCGCCAGGACCCAACGGCCCAGACCAAAGGCGAGGGCGTAATTCACCGCATAGAGCAGCAGCAAGGGCACCAGCAGCCAGACAACGGTGACCGGATCGGCGACCAGGACGCGGGCCTGCAAGGCGATCGCGACAAAGGCGATCCCCAGAACCCCCAGGGTCGAAAAGGGCGGAAAGCGCGGCGCCCAGTCTTTCTGGAAGCCCGCCAGCCCGTGACGCCGGACCAGCCACAGCCGGGTCAGTTGCCCGGCGACCAGCGGCAGCACAACGATGACGGCGATCTGGCGGAATACGGCGACCAGATCGACCGGCACGCGCGCACCGGCCAGCACCATCAGATAGAAGGGCGTCAGGATCGACCCCAGGATCAGCCCCAGAACCGTCATCTTGATCGCGGCCGGCAGATTGCCGCCCGCCATCCCGGTCCACGAGATCGTCATGCCGCTGGTCGGCAGCAGCCCGGCCAGCAACAGGCCCACGGCGGCAAAGGGGCGATCGGGAAAGAACACCAACCCCAGCGCAAAGGCGACAAACGGCACGATCAGGAAATTCACCCCCTGCGCCAGCACCTGCACCTTCCTGTGCCCGCCTTCACGCAGTTGCGACAGCTTCAGGCCCACCATCATCGGATAGACCATGAGAAAGGTCAGCGGCACGATCAGCGCCTTCAGCCAGCCCGCGGGGGCGACCAGGCCATAGATCAGCCCCAGCACCATCGCCACCGGAATGGCGAGTGTCAGGTTTTTGGTCATGCGTTGGATCAGGCGCATCGGTGACTCCTGCAACCGGGCGGGGGGTGTTGGCTTGGCGGGCAGGATATGTTAGTGATTGATTACTTACAACGGGACATCCCCATGCCGCGTAAATCTGCCGCAGACCGCAAGGCCGACATCGTCGGCGCGCTGCTGGTCCTGGCCGACCGCATCGGTCCCGACCGGCTGACCACCACCGACATCGCGCGCGAGGTCGGAGTCACCCAGGCGGCCATCTTCCGGCATTTCCCGACCAAGGCCGATCTGTGGGCCGCAGCCGCCGAAGCGGTCGCCGCGCGCATCGAAGCAGGCTGGCAAACCGCCATCGCGGCCAATCCCCGGCCCCGGGACCGGTTGCGCGCGCTGCTGGCGGTGCATCTGGGACTGAACGAGACCTGCCCCGCCATGCCGGCGATCCTGCATTCGCGCGAGCTTGCCGCGGATCATGCCGGTTTGCGGGACCGGTTCACGGGCATCGCCACCCAGTTCCGCGCGCATCTGCTGGAGGCGCTTCAGGCCACGGCCAGCGAGGGCGCGCTTTCGCCCGATCTCGATCTGCCCGAGGCGGCCGATCTGCTGGCGGCGCTGGTGCAGGGTTTGACGCTGCGCTGGGGCGAAAGCCCGCGGCGGACCTCGTTGCAGGCCGACGGGCTGCGGCTGATCGATCGCCAGCTTTCCCTGTTCGCCCGCTGACGCCTAGAGCACGCGCGCCAGATGGCCCTGGGCCGTGGCCAGGCGCCGCTGCGCGGTTTCCGCGTCAATCCCCAGCAGCACCATCGCCAGCGCAACCTTGATGGACCCCGCGTCATCGAGCGCGGCCTGGGCCCGGTCGGGCGCGCATCCGGTCAGGTCCACGACCATCGCCACGGCACGCGCGCGAAGCTTTGCGTTGGTTGGACGCATGTCCACCATGCGTCCGCGCCAGACATGGCCCAGCCGCACCATGATCCCGGTGGACAGGCTGTTCAACAGCACCTTTTGCGCGGTGCCGGCCTTCATCCGGGTCGATCCGGCGATGATCTCGGGGCCGGTGTCGGCGACCAGGGCGATATCGCACGCGTCGCGCATCGGTCCTTCGGGTGCGTTGAGCAGTCCGATTGTCAACGCCCCCAGCCGCCGCGCATGGACGAGGCCGGCGCGGGTATACGGCGTCCGCCCCGAGGCGGCGACGCCGATCACCGCATCCTGCGGACACAGCGCCACGCGGTCCAGCGCGGCAACGGCGGCGGGTCCGTCGTCCTCGGCGCCCTCGACGGCGTGGATCAGGGCGGCATCCCCACCCGCCATGAGGGCCAGGGCGCGGTCCGGTGGCCAGTCGAAGGTGGGCGTCAGTTCCGCCGCGTCCAGCACCGCCAGCCGCCCCGAGGTGCCGGCCCCCAGATAGATCAGCCGTCCGCCCCCGGCCAGCCGGTCGGCCGCGGCGTCGATGGCCTGCGCCAGCGCGTCGCCCTGGGCGGCGGCGGCGGCGGCGGCGGCCACCTGCGTTTCCAGCAAGGCCGCCGCCAGATCGCGGGTCGGCCAGGTTTCCAGCCCGGCAAAGCGGGGTGCGGCCTGTTCGGTGCTGCTCATGCCGGGGCTCCTGTGGCGGTGCGGGCCATGGCCGCGGCGTGGGCCGCAGCGTCGATGACGGGGAAATGCAGGGGGATGGCGGGCACGGCGGTCTCCATCGCCGCGCGGATCGCGGGGTGCAGCGCCAGCACGCCGCCGACGACCGCCACGGGCGCCGGTCCGCAACGGGCGACCAGAACCCGCGCCAGCCGTGCCAGTTCGCGCCCGGCCTGGGTCATCACCCCCAGCGCGATGGCATCGCCCTGGTGCGCAGCGGCGGCGACGGCGGGCGCCAGCGTGCCGATGGCGCCCCGATCCAGCCCATAGACATGACGGCGCACCGGGTCCCACCCCGCGCCACCAACCGCCTGCCACAGGTGATGGGCCAACCCCTCGGCGCCGTCGGGGTGGCCGGTTTCGTCGATGCGCCGAAACAGCGCATCCAGCGCCGTGAGCGCGATCCAGGCGCCCGATCCGCCGTCGTCGATCAGCGATCCGCGCCCGCCGACCAGGGTGATCGCCCCCGTGGCATCGATGGAAATCCCGACCGAGCCGGTGCCCGCCGCGACCAGATGCCCCTGGCCGCCGGGAAAGGCGGTGTGCCAGGCCAGCACCACGTCGTTCATCACTGTCACGCGATCGCCCGGCAATCCCAGGGCCGCGCCGACGGCCGCGACCACGGCGGGATCGCGGTCGATGCCCGCCCCCGTCACACCCAGGCAGGCGGCAGTCAGGGGCGCGGGCAAACTGGCGGGGATCGGCGCGAGCGCGTCGTGGAACGCCGCGCGGGCCGCGTCGGAAAACAGCAACCCGGTGGCGCCGGTCGTCTGACCGCGTGCCACCACGCTGCCGTCGGTCGCCCGGCACGCCACCCATCGGGTCGCGCTGCCGCCCATATCCACACCGAGGACCAGCATCCCCACGCTCCTGCCCAGGCCTTGCCCGGTTATAGCGGCATTGCGGCCGGGGCGACAGGCGCCGCGATCAGATCGCGGCGACGGCCTCGGCCAGCATGGTGCGCACCTGGCCGGCGACGGCAATCAGGTCCGCGTTGTCGATTGCCGCCATCGAGGCCACCGGGTCGATGGCCGACACCTCGACCCCCTCGGGCGTCTCGCGCAGGATGACGTTGCAGGGCAGCATGGCGCCGACCCGGGCCTCCATGCCGATGGCCTGCCAGGCCATGCCCGGGTTGCAGGCGCCCAGGATGCGATACCCGGGCATGTCCTTGTCGATCTTCTTTTTCATGGTGGCCTGAACGTCGATCTCGGTCAGCACGCCGAATCCCTTGGATTGCAGCGCGGCCCGGGTGCGGGCGTCGGCGTCGGACATGCTGGCGCCGGCGATCAGGCGGTCGATGGTATAGGACATGGGGGCCTCCTTGCTTTGCATGGGCAAGATGGGGGCAACGGGCGCCCCCAGCAAGAGGCCGCGTGTCTCAGCGTCGCCCACCCCACAGCGGCCGCGCGGAATCGCCGATGGAATCCAGCAGGTTGTCGCGGATCAGGCCCAGATACGAATCGGGAAAGAGCGAGCGGTCCAGGTCTTCCAGGAACCCTTCTGCCAGGCCTGACACCCGTTTTTGCGCGCTGCGCGCCACATGGCGCAGATCGACAGGGGTCAGGCGCTCGCCGATGCGGTCGTCCTGCGGCGTCAGCACCAGACGGTTGCCGCGCACCAGCGTCAGGTCGGCCACGCGCGGATCGTCCGGCGAGTCGGTCAACAGGCGGCGCAGGTCCTTGATGGGCACATGATCGGCATACATGCGTTCGGCGGCCGGCCAGTCGGTCGCAAAGGTGTAGTAATTGTCATCAAAACACGATGCGACGACTTCCTCGCCGTCCCGGAACAGCGGTTCGAGCGGCGTGTTCGAGCGGGTGCGCCCATGAAGCGCCGGATAGTGGTGGAGACGGCGCAACGTGCGCGTCAGATTGGTGCCGTCGAGATCGACGATCCGGCGGCGAATCGCGTCCAGCCGGTCCTCGGGCAGGCCCAGCAGCATCTGGCCGTCCTGCACCAGGCGGTTGAACAGACGCTTCTTGACCCCGACGCCGATCAGGGCGGACAGGATTTCTTCGCCCGCGCAGCGATCCGACAGGCAAACCTGCTGGAGGCTGTGGGCGTGAACGTAAACGCGACGACTGGACATGACTAGTTCCTGCACAGAGTAATGAGAATGTTCCAAGTGCAGGAAATTTCGCAACCGAAAGCGGCAACACTTGGCCCGGTTTCTGGCGAAATTGCAGGTTTTCGCATCTGTTCGGGCCGTCCGGGCGGCGGAACATGGCCGCCCGGGGCGCGGGGCCGCAGGCTGCGGTCCCGCCGGGTCAGGGACCCGTCAGCGCGAGAATTTCTTGTATTTCACCCGCTTGGGTTCGACCGAATCCGGGCCCAGCCGGCGGATCTTGTCTTGTTCATAGGCTTCGAAGTTGCCCTCGAACCACTCGACATGGGCCTCGCCCTCGAACGCCAGGATATGCGTGCAGAGCCGGTCCAGGAAGAAACGGTCGTGGGAAATGATGACCGCGCAGCCGGCGAAGTCGTCCAGGGCGGCCTCGAGCGCCTGCAGCGTTTCCACGTCCAGGTCGTTCGTCGGTTCGTCGAGCAGCAGCACGTTGCCGCCCTCGCGCAGCAGCTTGGCCAGGTGGACGCGGTTGCGTTCACCGCCCGACAGCAGGCCCACCTTCTTCTGCTGGTCGCCACCCTTGAAGTTGAACGCCCCGCAATAGGCGCGGCTGTTCATCGTGGCGTCGCCCAGTTCCAGCACTTCCAGCCCGTCGGAAATTTCCTCCCACACGGTCTTGTTGCCATCGAGCGCGTCGCGCGACTGGTCCACATAGGCCAGTTTCACGGTATCGCCATAGGTGACGGTGCCGGCGTCAGGCGCCAGTTGCCCGGTCAGCATGCGAAACAGCGTGGATTTGCCGGCGCCGTTCGGGCCGATCACGCCGACAATGCCGCCCGGCGGCAGGCTGAAGGTCAGATCCTCGATCAAGAGCTTGTCGCCCATGGCCTTTTTCAGGCCCTCGACCTCGATCACCTTGCCACCCAGGCGCGGCCCGTTGGGGATGATGATCTGCGCGGTGGTGATCTTCTCGCGTTCGGACTTCGCCGCCATTTCCTCGTAGGCGTTGATCCGGGCCTTCTGCTTGGCCTGGCGGGCCTTGGCGCCGGCGCGGATCCACTCCAGTTCCTTTTCCAGCACCTTCTGGCGCGACTTGTCCTCGCGCGCTTCCTGCGCCAGGCGCTTGGCCTTCTGCTCCAGCCAGGACGAGTAGTTCCCCTCGTAGGGGATGCCCCGCCCGCGATCCAGTTCCAGGATCCAGCCGGTGATGTCGTCCAGGAAATAGCGGTCGTGGGTCACGCACAGGATCGTGCCCTTGTATTCGATCAGGTGCTTTTGCAGCCAGGCGATGGTTTCGGCGTCCAGGTGGTTGGTCGGTTCGTCCAGAAGCAGCATGTCGGGCGCTTCCAGCAGCAGCTTGCACAGGGCGACACGGCGTTTCTCGCCCCCCGAAAGCGTGGCCACGGCGGCATCGTCGGGCGGGCAGCGCAGGGCTTCCATCGCGACGTCGATCTGGCTGTCCAGATCCCACAGGTTCTCGGCGTCGATCTCGTCCTGCAGGCGCGCCATCTCGTCGGCGGTCTCGTCCGAATAGTTCATCGCCAGTTCGTTGTAGCGGTCCAGCTTGGCCTGCTTTTCCGCCACGCCCAGCATGACGTTGCCGCGCACGTCCAGGCTGTCGTCAAGCTGCGGTTCCTGCGGCAGGTAGCCGACCTTGGCGCCCTTGGCGGCCCAGGCCTCGCCGGTGAAGTCCTTGTCGATGCCGGCCATGATCCGCAGCAGCGTCGATTTGCCCGCGCCGTTCACGCCGACGACACCGATCTTCACGCCGGGCAGAAAGTTCAGGCGGATGTTCTCGAAACACTTCTTGCCGCCGGGATAGGTCTTGGACACGCCGTCCATGTGATAGACATACTGATAGCTGGCCATGCCGCAGGCTCCAACGATAACGGGAATTTGCCCCTGTCCCTACAGGGCGGCGGCCCGTGCTGCAAGCGGTGGCTCTTTCCCTTTGCCCCCGAGTTGCCCATACTGGCGGCGTTTTCGATTGGTCTGGCCGTGACGTGAAACCTGACGAGCTTCTCCCACAGCCCTTGCAGACGGAGTCCTGGATGTCCTCCTCGTTTATTGGCGGAGGCAGCATCGTGCTGCTTCTCCTTGCTATTTTCATCATCATTTCGATTTTCCTGGGCGTGCGGATCGTGCCGCAGTCACAGAAATATGTGGTCGAACGCTTTGGCCGCCTGCGGGCGGTGCTGGGACCGGGGATCAACCTGATCGTGCCCTTCGTGGATACGGTCGCGCACAAGGTCTCGATCCTGGAGCGCCAGTTGCCCAATCAACGGCAGGACGCGATCACCACCGACAACGTGCTGGTGCAGGTCGAAACCTCGGTCTTCTACCGGATCATGGAACCGGAAAAGACGGTCTATCGCATCCGTGACGTGGACGCGGCAATCCTGACCACCGTGGCCGGTATCGTGCGGTCCGAAATCGGCACGATGGAGCTGGACGAGGTGCAGTCGAACCGCGCCCGCCTGACGCAGAAGATCGGCGCGGCGATTGCCGATGTCGTCGATGACTGGGGCATCGTGGTGACGCGGGCGGAACTGCTGGACGTGAACCTGGACGAGGCCACCCGCGCGGCGATGTTGCAGCAGCTGAACGCCGAGCGCGCGCGCCGCGCCGCCGTGACCGAGGCCGAGGGCCGCCGTCGCGCGGTCGAACTGGCCGCCGACGGCCAGCTTTACGCCGCCGAGCAGGAGGCCAAGGCCAAGCGCGTGACCGCGGATGCCGAGGCATATGCGACCGGCGTCATCGCCGAGGCCATCGCCAGGAACGGGCTGGAGGCCGCGCAATACCAGATCGCGCTGGCCCAGGTCGAGGCGATGAAGAAGGTCGCCGAGGGGCAGGGCAAGCAGACCATCGTGCTGCCCGCGCAACTGATGGATGCCTTTGGCGATGCCTTCAAGATGCTGAAAGGAAAGGTCTGATGCAATCGCTCTGGTGGGTCTGGATCGCCGCCGGTCTGGGGTTGGCGATCCTTGAGGTTCTGGTCCCCGGGTTCCTGTTCGCCGGCTTTGCCGTGGGGGCCGTGATCACGGGTGCGGTGATCGGGCTGGGCATTCCCGGCGCGGGCTGGCTTGCGGCCTCGCCGGTCAATGCGCTGGTGGTCTTTGCCGTGATCTCGGTCGTCGCCTGGCTGGTGATGCGGTCGGTCATGGGGGTGCGCAAGGGCCAGATGAAGCGCATCGACCACGACATCAACGAAAACTAGGCCCGATCCGACACCGTTTCGAGGTAAATCCGGACCGCTTCCTGCACATGCCGGAAGCGGTCGCCGCCCAGGTGCTTGCCGCCGAACCAGCGGGTGACGACGACGATATGGTCGTGCAGGCCCGCGCGCTCCAGCATCCGCACGATCACCATGCCCGCGCCGGCCTCGCCGTCGTCGTTCTTGACCGGCTCTCCGGCGATCAGGCAGGCCCAGGAATTATGGGTCGCCTTGGCGAATTTCTTTTGTCGTTTCAGCTCTTTGACAAAGGCCTTTGCCGCGTCCTCGGTGGCGCAGGGCCCGCCAGCGACCGCATATTTCGATCCCCGGTCGCTGATGATTCCGTCGAGAACCCGCATCAGCCGACAAGGCTGCGCAGCACGTCGGCGCCGATCTGGATCGAACGGATGCGCGCCTGCGGATCGTGGATCGCGCCGGAAAAGATCATCTCGTCGGGTTGGGTGCGTTCGATCAGCCGGGCCAGTTGCTCGCGCAGGCGTTGCGGGCCGCCGGTCGCCGAAAAGGACAGGGCGCCCTCGGCCTGGGCGAGAACCCGCGCCGGAACCAGCTGGTCCAGATTGTCGACCGGCAGGGGCAGTTTCCCCGGCTGGCCCGAGCGCAGGCGCGCGAAGGACAGAACCTGCGAGGATCGCAGATAGGTCGCCTCGGCATCGGTTTCGGCGGCAAAGAGGCCGGCGGCCACCATCGCATAGGGACGTTCGAGATAGACCGAGGGCTGGAATCGCGCGCGATAGATCGCCAGGGCCTCGTCCAGCGCGGCGGGCGCGAAATGCGAGGCAAAGGCATAGGGCAGTCCCAGATAGGCCGCCAGCTGCGCGCCGAACAGGCTGGACCCCAGGATCCAGACGGGCACCTGCGTGCCGGTTCCCGGCACCGCCCGCACCCGCGCATCCGGGCTGTCCGGCCCCAGATAGGACAGCAGTTCCATCACGTCCTGGGGGAACTGATCCTCGTTCGTCATGTGGCGCCTGAGCGCGCGCATCGTCATCTGGTCGGTGCCGGGCGCGCGCCCCAGACCCAGATCGATGCGCCCGGGATACAGCGTTTCCAGCGTGCCAAAGGCTTCCGCGACAACCAGCGGCGCGTGGTTGGGCAGCATGATGCCGCCCGCGCCCACGCGGATCGTTTTCGTGGCGCCGGCGACATGGCCGATCACGACCGCTGTGGCGGCGCTGGCGATGCCCTGCATGTTGTGATGCTCGGCCAGCCAGAAACGGTGATAGCCGGCCTCCTCGGCCGCACGGGCGAGGGCCACGG
Organism: Rhodobacter sp.; assembly: GCA_020637555.1. Classification (GTDB taxonomy): domain Bacteria; phylum Pseudomonadota; class Alphaproteobacteria; order Rhodobacterales; family Rhodobacteraceae; genus Pararhodobacter. The sequence continues at coordinate 205,393 of JACKKF010000006.1, forward strand.
AATTCGCCAGGGCGTCGGCGGGGCTGGCCCTCTCGGGGACGGGGGACAGGTCGAGAATGGAATAGTGATGCACGGGCAGGGCTCCTTTGGCGGGCAAGCTAAGATCTGCCGCGCCCGCTGCCAAGGCGTCGGGGCTTATTCCGTCATGTCGGCGCCGTCGCAGGCCATCGGATCGCCCAGGGCACAGCCGCGTTCATAGGCGCCGCGCGCGGCCGCGATGTCGCGCGGCACGCCCCGGCCATCGGACAGGATGTCGCCCAGGGTGGTGCAGGCATAGCTGTCCTGCCCGGCACAACCGATGGTGAACAGGCGCACCGCCTCGGTCATGTCGGGCGGTAATCCCAGGCCCGAGCGATAGGCCTCGGCCAGATTGGTGCACCCCACCGGTTCCCCCCGGTCGCAGGCGCGCTGATAAAGGTCGCGCGCCACGGCGACATCCTGTGTCACGCCGTCGCCGGTTTCATAGCGGTATCCCAGCAGGGCGCAGCCCATGAAGTCGTCAATCTCGCAGGCCCGGCGCAACAGACCGGCCGTGTCGCTGGCGGACCCCGTGCCCCAGAGTTCGGCCAGTTGCGCCTGTTGCAGGCAGGCATCCGGCCAGCCCGACCGGCATTGTTGATCCAGCAACGAGAAACCGGCCTGCTGTTCGGTCGGGCCGCCGCGCCCTTCGATCCGCATCGCGGCAAAACCGGTGCATCCGGGCGCGGCCAGGCGATCCGGCCAGGCGTCGCACCCCGCGCGATACTGATCGCGGGCGCTTCGGTCGCTGGCGGGCAGTCCGGCCAGGCCGAATTCGTAGAGCTGGCCCAAAAAGCCCGCGGCGAGGGCCGGCAAGGTCTGGCCGGCCTCGGTCAGCAGGGTGGCGGCGCTTGGGTCCTGCGGGTCGGCGGCCATGAGGGCGCGCGCCAGCAGCACCGCCAGAAACGCATCGTCGGGTGCCAGACGGCGGGCCTCCTGGCAGGCGGCGACGGCGGCAGCCGGGTCGGCGATCCGATACGCGCCCGCGCTGCCCTCGATCCGGGGCAGGGCGGGGTAGCCGGCCAACCGGTCGCAATCGGTTTCCTGCGCCCCGGCCGGGGTGGCAAGCAGAACAAGGGCGAACAGCAAGGGGCGCATCGGGTCATCATCCTGAAAACGGCGTGAGCCTAGCATGCCCCGCGCCCCTGCCAAGCCCCAAGGCCGGCGATCGCACGGTGGATCGACCGCGATGCCGGGGATATCAGCGCGCGCGCATGAGCATTCCGTAAAGGTCGCGCGGGTCGTCGGGGTCGGCGATCATGTCCAGCCGCGTGCCGCCGGGCGGCAACTGATCATACAGCCAGTTCAAGGCCGCGAAATCCTCGATCGCGAAACCGACGCCATCGAACAGCGTGATGTCGCCGCGGGTCCTGCGGCCAGGCGCCGCGCCGCGCAGCACCTGCCACAGCTCGGTCACCGGATAGTCCGCAGGCAGGTTCTGGATCTCGCCCTCGACACGGGTCTGGGGTTCATATTCGACAAAGCACTGGGCGCGGGCCAGGATCGCGGGCGCGAGTTCGGTCTTGCCGGGGCAATCGCCGCCAATGGCGTTGATATGCACCCCCGCGCCGATCATGTTGTCATGCAGCACGGTCGCGTTGCGCTTGTCGGCGGTGCAGGTGGTGATGACCTCGGCGCCCTCGACGGCGGATTCGGCGCTGCGGCAGGGGATCACCGTCAGCCCTGACCCGGCCAGGTTGCGGACGCATTTCGCTGTCGCGGCCGGGTCGACATCATACAGGCGCACCGTGTCGATGCCGCAGACGGACTTCAGCGCCAACGCCTGAAACTCGGCCTGTGCGCCATTGCCGATCAGCGCCAGGACGCGCGCGCCCGCCGGCGCCAACGCGCGTGTCGCCAGTGCCGAACTGGCGGCGGTGCGCAGGGCCGTGAGCACCGTCATCTCGGCCACCATCAGCGGGTAGCCGGTCGCGACCTGCGCCAGCACGCCAAAGGCCGTCACGGTCTGCAGCCCGGCGGTCGTGTTCGCCGGGTGGCCGTTCACATATTTGAACGCATACCGGTCGCCGTCGGATGTGGGCATCAGTTCGATCACGCCGATGGCGGAATGTGCGGCGACACGCGGCACCTTGTCGAACCGGGGCCAGCGGTGAAAGTCGGCCTCGATCCGGTCGGTGAGGGCATGCAGCGCGCGCTCCAGCCCGATGCGATGGACGATTGCCATCATCTCGGCGACCGAGACGAAGGGCACCAGCGCCTGCGCCGAGGGGGGTGGCAGATCGCGCATCACGCCTGCCCCCGGTAGCTGCGGGTCGGCCGATCAAAGACCTTCTTGCCCATGAGCGAGGCCACCAGATCGACCATCAGGTGGGCCGTGCGCCCGCGTTCGTCCAGGAACGGATTCAGCTCGACCAGATCGAGCGAGGACACAAGGCCGGATTCATGCAGCAGTTCCATGACCAGATGCGCCTCGCGGAAGGTTGCACCACCGGGCACCGTGGTGCCGACGGCGGGGGCGATCATCGGGTCCAGGAAATCCACATCCAGCGAGACATGCAGCAGACCCTGTGCCGCGCGCACCCGGTCTAGGAAGCGTTTCAACGGTTTGACCACGCCGTGCTCGTCCAGCACGCGCATGTCATGGATGGCGATCGTGTGGTCCAGCAGCGCGGCGTGTTCCGCGGCGTCGACGCTGCGAATGCCGAACAGGCAGATGTTTCCGGGTGGCACGACAGCGGGGAAGGGCGGGAACTCGGGCATGGCGCGACCGGCCAGATAGGCGACGGGGGTGCCATGAAGGTTGCCCGACCGGGTGGTGGCGGTGGTGTGAAAATCGCTGTGCGCGTCGAGCCACAGCACGAACAGCGGCTTGCCGGCAGCCGCGGCCGCGCGCGCGACCCCCGCCACCGAGCCCAGCGAAAGCGAATGGTCCCCGCCCAGGAAGATGGGCATCCCCCGCGCCGCCGCCTCGGCGCCGGCATCGGCCAGGGCCTCGGTCCAGCCCAGCGTTTCGGCCAGGTGGTGCACCGCCGGGTTGGGGCACGCGGCAGGCCGAGGCGCGCAGGCGACATCGCCCAGATCGGTGACGGAATGGCCCAACCCCTCCAGCATCGCCGCAATCCCGGCGGTGCGATAGGCGGCGGGTCCCATCAGGCAGCCGGGGCGCCGCTGGCCACTATCGACCGGTGCGCCGATCAGCAGGCAGGTCTTTGGGGAACGGGTCATGCGGTTTCTCCTTGTCCTGGATTTCGATCACACGCGCGCACTGCCGGTTTCATCAGCCATATTGACCATTTTGCGCATTCGATTGCCCGAAATGGTCATCCGGACTATACATCATGCATGGCGGGACCGAGCGATGCCCATGGATGATACCGATCTTCGACTGATTGCGGTGCTGAAACGCGATGGCCGCGCCGCGCTGGGCGACCTGGCGCTGCACCTGGGTCTCAGCCGGGCGACGGTGCGGACCCGGCTGGCGCGGCTGATCCAGTCGGGCGAGATCGCGGGCTTCACGGCCCTGACCCGCGCCGATCTGGCGGAAAGCCCGGTGCGCGCGCTGATGATGGTGGCCATCGACGGTGCCGGGACCGACCGTGCCGTGGCGCGGATGCTGGCGATGGGCGCGGTGCGGGCCGTGCATTCGACCACCGGGCGCTGGGATGTGATCGTCGATCTGGCCACCGACAGCCTGCGGCATCTGGACGAGACGCTGGCGCGCATCCGCAAGCTGGACAACGTCAGCCAGTCGGAAACCCATCTACTGATGTCCACCCGCCTGGCCACGGCGGCGCGCTGATTCAGATCTGCTGGAACAGCCGTTCCAGCACCCGCAACCCGTCGTCCAGCGTGCGCCGTTCCTCGGGGCTGAGGGGGGCCAGCATCGCTTCGGTCGCCGCCTCCATTTCCGGGCGGATGCGGTTGAAGGCGCGCTTGCCCTTCAGCGTCAGGGCCGCATGGGCGACGCGGCGGTCCGTCGGATCGGTGCGCCGCGTGACCCATCCGCGTTTCTCCAGTTCGGCCAGCGCGCGGCTGACCTTGGTCTTGTGGGCCGGAACGCGCTCGCAAAGTTCGCTGGCGGTCAGCGAGGGGGCCTCGGCCAGGTTCACCAGGACGCGCCACTCCGGCCGGGTCAGTTCATGCCGGCGACGATAGATCGGCCGCGTGTAATCCGAGGTCAACTCAGCCAGAAGATTCAGTCTGTATGGCAGATAATCCTTCAAAAACATGATAGTCGACTACCCCGTTGATAGTTACATTTTCAACTAATACCCTGCGCAAAGATGATTCGGAAAGACACGAAACAGAAAGAGACCGGCTAATGAGCAAGGCGTTTGCGTCGCAGGGCGACATGGCGGAGAAGACGATCAGTTTCACGGAAGTCGGTGAGGGTCTTTATGCCTTCACGGCGGAAGGGGACCCGAACACGGGCGTCATCATCGGCGACGAGTCCGTGATGATCGTCGAGGCGCAGGCGACGCCGCGTCTGGCGCGCAAGGTGATCGACTGCGTGCGCTCGGTGACGGACAAGCCGATCAGCCACCTTGTGCTGACGCATTACCACGCGGTGCGGGTTCTCGGGGCGTCGGCCTATGGCGCGCGCGAGGTGATCATGACCGACGAGGCGCGCGCGATGGTCGTCGAGCGCGGCCAGGAGGACTGGGATTCGGAATTCGGTCGGTTCCCGCGGCTGTTTCAGGGCCACGAGGAGATCCCCGGCCTGACCTGGCCGACGACGACCTTCAGCGACACGATGACGGTCTATCTGGGCCGGCGGCGGGTGGACATCATGCACCTGGGGCGCGCGCATACGGCGGGCGACGCGGTGGTCTGGGTTCCGGACCAGGAGGTGATGTTCACCGGCGACATCGTCGAATACCACTCGGCCTGCTATTGCGGCGACGGGCATTTCGGCGACTGGGAGCAGACGCTGGCGAATATCGCGTCGTTCGAGCCCCGGGCGATCGCGCCGGGCCGCGGCGACGCGCTGGTGGGCCCCGAGATGGTGGAAAAGGCGCTGAGCAACACGGCGGATTTCGTCCGCTCGACCTATCGCCCGGCGCAGAAGGTCGCGGCGCGCGGCGGCACGCTGAAGGAAGCCTGGGACGCGGTGCGCGCGGAATGCGACCCGCGGTTCAAGGACTACGCGATCTACGAACACTGCCTGCCCTTCAACGTCGCCCGCGCCTATGACGAGGCCCGCGGCATCGACACCCCCCGCATCTGGACCGCCGAACGCGACAGGCAGATGTGGAACGATCTTCAGGGGTGAGACGCGCCCGGCGGGGCGGATTCCCCGCAGTCTTTCCGGGGGCGGCCACCGCCCCCGGGCACCAGCCGGTGGCCCCCGCCCCGGTTTCCGGAGGAAAAGCCATGACTCAGCAGAACAAGATTTTCGAGGTGCCGCTCTACCCCTATGCGCGGGTCGCGGATCAGGATGCCGCCACGCCCGCGCGTCATCAGGTGGTGATCGTGGGCGCAGGTCCCGTCGGGCTGGGCGCGGCGATCGACCTGGCGCAGCAGGGTGTCGAGGTTGTGGTGCTCGATGACAATGACAAGGTGAGTTTCGGCTCGCGTGCGGTGTGCTACGCCAAACGCCCGCTGGAGATCCTGGATCGCCTGGGCTGCGGCATCGAGATGGTGGAAAAGGGTGTCGAATGGAACCTGGGCAAGGTGTTCTTCGACCAGCGCCAGGTCTATGAATTCAACCTTCTGCCTGAGGACGGGCACAAGTTTCCGGCGTTCATCAACCTGCAACAATACTATTTCGAGGAATACCTCGTGCATCGCGCCGAGGCGCTGCGCGCGTCGGGCGCCCCGATCGAGATGCGCGGCAAGAACAAGGTCACGCGCGTGACCGATGCGGGCGACCGTGTCACGATCGAGATCGGCACGCCCGAGGGCGCCTATACCATCGAAGCCGACTGGCTGATCGCCTGCGATGGCGCCGGCTCGCCCATCCGGCAGGCGATGGGTCTGGATTTCGTGGGCGAGGTGTTCCAGGACAATTTCCTGATCGCCGATGTGGTCATGGATGCCGAATTCCCGACCGAACGCTGGTTCTGGTTCGACCCGCCCTTCAACCGCGGGCAGTCGGCGCTGCTGCACAAGCAGCCCGACAATGTCTGGCGCATCGACTTCCAGATCGGCTGGGATATCGACCGCGAGAAAGAGCTGAAGCCCGAGAACATCGACAAGCGGCTGCGCGCAATGCTGGGCGAGGACATCACCTATGAGCTGGAATGGTCGTCGATCTATACCTTCCAGTGCCGTCGGATGGAGCAGTTCCACAAGGGCCGCGTGATCTTTGCGGGCGACGCCGCGCATCAGGTGTCGCCGTTCGGCGCGCGGGGGGCGAATTCGGGCTTGCAGGACACCGACAACCTGGCCTGGAAACTGAAGCTCATCCTGGACGGCGTGGCGCCCGAAAGCCTGCTGGACAGCTACGACCAGGAGCGGATCCACGGCGCCAAGGAGAATATCCTGAACTCGACCCGCTCGACCGATTTCATCACGCCGAAATCGGAAACCAGCCGCATCTTCCGCGATGCAGTGCTGGATCTGGCCGAGAACCACGATTTTGCCCGTCCGTTCGTCAACTCGGGCCGGCTGAGCGTGCCTTGCACCTATGACGGATCGCCGCTGAACACGCCCGATGCGCTGCCCGGCGGTCCCGCGCGGTCGCGTCCCGGGTCCCCTGCGGCGGACCTGCCGCTGGGCGAGGGGTTCTTGCTGGATCGCCTGGGCGCGCGCGGTGCGCCGCGGTTCCAGATCCTGGCCATCGACGCGGACGCGCCCGCGACCTTTGGCGCGCATGGTCTCGACTGCGAGGTGATCGCGCTGTCGACCACCGACAATGCCCTGCTGCGCGACCGCTATCTGGGCGATGCGGGCTCGGCGATCTATCTGCTGCGGCCCGACCAGCACGTCGCGGCGCGCTGGGATACCTGGGATGAAACCGCCGTCGCCGCCGCCCTGGCGCGCGCCATCGGCAAGGAGCACTGAACCATGGCCAGCCTGAACACCAGCCGCAACGCCGACCGGCCCGATGACATGTATCAGATGCTGATCGACGCCCATGAGGGCAAGACCAAGGCCGAGAGCGACGCCTTCAACGCCCGCCTGATCCTGACGCTGATGAACCACATCGGCGACAGCGCGGTGATCGCCGAGGCGCTGGCCGTCGCCGAAGGGTAACGGCGCGGACCGCCGGGAACGTCAGGCCAAGGTCAGCGTCACCCGGCGGTTCTGCTTGCCCTTCTTCTCGACCTTGCCCAACGTCACGCGGCCGATTTCGGCGGTGTGGCGCACATGGGTTCCGCCGCAGGGTTGCAGGTCCACCTGCTCGCCCTCGGTGCCGATACGGACCAGACGGACGCGGCCCTGCCCCATGGGCGGGCGCACCGACATGGTCTTGACCAGACCGGGGTTCGCCTCGAGCTCGGCGTCGGTGATCCAGCTTTCGGTCACGGCCAGGTCGCGTCCGATCAGCGCGTTGAGCGCGTCCTCCAGGGCCTGCTTGTCCTCGGGGGCCTCGGGCATGTCGAAATCGAGCCGCCCCTTTCCCGGTCCGATGGCGCCGCCGGTCACGGGCAGGGGAATGACGACCGACAGCAGATGCAAGGCCGTGTGCGTGCGCATGTGCAGATGGCGCCGATCCCAGTCCAGTGTCATCGTGACCGACGTTCCGGGCGTGGGCGGGGTGGCGCCGTCCTCGGGGATCAGGGCGACGCCCGAGTCGCCGTCCTTGCGCGTGGTGAGGATGGCGATTTCGCCACCGTCCCAGGACAAGGTGCCGCTGTCGCCGGGTTGCCCGCCACCGGTCGGATAAAAGACCGAGTCGGCCACGACGATGCCGCCGTCCTCGGCCAGGCGCGTCACCGTGGTGACGCAGCTGCGTGCATAGGCATCCTCGCGAAACAGGGGCCGGGTCTGGTCGGTCATCGGGTCTCCTCGCGGAAGTCGTCGTCGCGCTGATCGGGGCTGACGGCGGCACTGTCGGCGGTGTCGCGGTCGGCCCTGGGTTCCGGGTGCTTCGGCGCTGGCGCGGCCTCGCGCGGGGCGGGCGGTGCCAGAGCTTCGGGGTTTCTCAACCAGATGTCGCGCTGCGCAAAGGGGATCTCGATCCCTTCCTCGGCAAAGCGGGCGGCGATCTTGTGGTTCATCTCGGTTGCGACGGCAACCTTGTAGTTCACGTCACGCAGCACCGCGCGAATGCGGAAATCCAGCGCGTCGGGGCCGAATCCCAGGAAATCGACCCCGGGCTTTGGATCCATCACCACCAGGGGTTCGGATTCCGCGATCTCCTGCAGGATGCGCGCGACCTTGCGGGTGTCGGTGCCATAGGCCACGCCCACCGTCAGCACGACGCGGCCGGTCTTGGACGATTTCGTGTAGTTCGTCACCGCGCCCGAGATCAGGTCGGCGTTCGGCACGATCACCTTCGAGCGGTCAAAGGTCTGGATCACGGTCGACCGCACCGAGATCCGCTCGATCGTGCCCGAGGTCGTTCCGACCTCGACCCAGTCGCCTTCGGATACGGGGCGCTCGATCAGCAGGATGATGCCCGACACGAAGTTGGACACGATATTCTGCAGGCCGAAACCGATGCCGACGGACAGGGCGCCGGCGACGATGGCCAGCCCCGACAGATCGATCCCCGCCATGGAAAAGGCGACCAGAGCGGCAGCGGTGATGCCCAGATAGCCGACGCCGGACACCACGGCCTTCTGCGCGCCCTTTTCCATCGACGTCTTGGGCAGGACCGAGGTTCCCAGCGCGCCCTGCAAGCCCCGGGTAATCAGATAGCCCACGGCAAAGACGATGAAGAACAACAGCACGTTCGCCGGCGCGATCCGGGTGCCCCCCAGCGAGACCCCCTCGCTGAATCGGGTCCAGACCTCGATCAGGTCGGTTTCGCGCGCGCCCCAGATCAGCGCCATCGGCGGCATGGCCAGCAGCGCCAGCATCAGCCCGGCGAGCGATGGCACCAGGCCCTGCGCGGCGCGTTCCTCGTCGCCCAGGACCGCGGCATAGATCGCGCTGACCAGACCGTGCAGCACGATGATGACACCGATCAGCGCCAGCGAGGCCAGCGCGGGAAAGGCGATCTGCTGCGCGGCCGCCATGTAGCCCGCAGCGCCGAGGATCGGCGCCATGACCGCCAGCAGGGTGAGGATGCGGCTGGTGAACTTCACCATCCGGTCGAAGAAGGGGGACGAATCCACCTCGACGCCCTCGACCTCGGTCCGGCGCGGCTGGTGGCGCAGCAAAAGGCGGGACAGACGCCAGAGGGACAGCGACACCAGCACCACCAGCGGATACATCAGCACTGCCTGGGCGGTTGCGGGCTGCACCTGCGGCGCGATGAAGGGCACATAGAGTTCGTGCACCCCCGCCAGCATCCCGAGCGCCAGCGACACCCCGCGCGCCCGGCGCCGGTCGTCGGAACTGAGGTTCAGCGCGGCGCGGGTTTCGTTCACGATCGGGAACAGGTGCAGCGACAGCCAGCGCGCCCCGAACAACGCCATGCCCGCCGGCACCAGTGCGTCGTCGATCGCCAGGATCGTCGGCCCGGTCATGCGTGTCAGCTGGATCGCCACGGCCAGCAGCAACAGGCCCAGGAAGGGCACGATCAATTGCGAAAGCGACACGAAGAACGCGGCCACGGCCCGCCCCCGCAGGATCGCGGTGCTTTGCAGCAGGCGGACGGTCAGGTGTTCCATCCATCGCCGCCCGCGCAGCAGCAGCAGCGCCGCCAGCAACAGCGACCCGATGGTGATCGGCAGGTCGGTCAGCATTTCCTCGACCCGCGCGGGATCGAGCCAGGCGTTGTAGATCTCGCCGTTGATGGTCAGGGCCGATCCGATCAGCGCATCCAGCGCATCCAGCCAGTTGGCCGGATTGATCGGCGAGGGGCCCAGCGTCATCAGGGCGTTGGCCTGCCGGGCGCGCACCTCGCGGTCGATGGCGCGGATGATCGCGTCGGCCCGGGCATAGGCTTCATCGGCGGCGCGCAGGGGGGCTTCGCGTTCGGCAAGCTGTGCATTCAGTTCGTCGCGGCGCTGGGTGACATCGGCGGCTTCGGTCTGCCCGTCCGTCGGCACCGGTCCCAGCGCGGTGATCTGCGCGCGCAGCGCATCGAGGCGCCCCTGCAACGAGGTTTCGGCGTTCAGGAACTGCGTCCGCATCGAGGAAATCTCGGTGCGCAGGTCGTTCAGGGCCTGATCGGTGGTGTTCGGATCCTCGATCGCGGCCTCGGCCAGCGACGCAAGCGCATTCCAGACGTTGTAGTCGATGGGCGCGGGCGTCTGCTGATCGCCCGCGGGCGCGGCCGCGGCCGGCTGCTGGTCCGCAGCCGGCGTCTGCGCCGCCAGGGGCGTGGCCAGCGGCACCACCGCCAGCGCCATCAGCGCAAGGCAAAGCGCACGCAACCAGGGCAGGGGGCGAAGTCGCGGCATCGGTGCGCTCACCCCTGGCGCATGTCGGGAAGGGTGCGGGCAGCGCGGTCCATCCAGCCGGGCACGGGCAGGCCCTTGTCGCGCAGGAAGGCCGGGTTGAACAGCTTGGACTGATAGCGGGTGCCAAAGTCGCACAGCACCGTCACGATTGTGTGCCCCGGGCCCATCTCGTGCGCCATCCGCATCGCGCCGGCGATATTCACGCCGGACGAGCCGCCCAGGCACAGCCCCTCGTGTTCGAGCAGGTCGAACACCACTGGCAAAGCCTCGGCATCGGGGATGCGGAAGGCCATGTCCGGGGTGAACCCTTCCAGGTTCGCGGTGATGCGGCCCTGGCCGATTCCCTCGGTGATCGAATTGCCGGGGTTGTCCTGCCCGGTATAAAGCTTGAGCAGACCCGCGCCTTCGGGGTCGGCCAGCGCGACCTTGACGCCCTTGGGTTGCAGCGCCATTCCGGTGCCCGCCAGCGTGCCGCCCGACCCGACGGCGCAGACGAACCCGTCCACCTTGCCCTGGGTCTGGGACCAGATCTCGGGCCCGGTGGTGTCGATATGCGCCTGGCGGTTCGCCACATTGTCGAACTGATTGGCCCAGATCGCGCCGTTGGGTTCGCTGCGCGCCAGCTCGGCCGCCAGCCGGCCCGAATACTTGACGTAATTGTTGGCGTCCTTGTAGGGCACCGCCGGAACCTCGACCAGTTCCGCGCCTGCCAGCCGCAGCATGTCCTTCTTTTCCTGGCTCTGGGTTTCCGGGATCACGATCACCGTGCGGAACCCCATCGAGGCGCCGACCAGTGCCAGACCGATGCCGGTGTTGCCGGCCGTGCCCTCGACAATGGTGCCGCCGGGTTTCAGATCGCCCCGCGCGACCGCATCGCGGATGATGAACAGCGCCGCACGGTCCTTGACCGACTGGCCGGGGTTCAGGAATTCGGCCTTGCCGAGGATCTCGCAGCCGGTTTCCTCGCTGGCCTTGCGCAGCCGGATCAGGGGGGTGTTGCCAATGGCTTCGGCCAGATTGCGGCGAATCATGCGACGGGTCCTTTCAGAACGCGAATCGAGGAACGGGCTGTCAGTGCAGCACGGCGGTGCGATTGAGGGCCCGCGCATACAGCCAGCCCAGCAACGGCACCAGGATCTGCACCGCCAGCAGCAGGTTCAGCGGCACGGACAGCGGCAGCCCGGGGGCCGTCGCCCCCGCCAGGGTGAGCCCCACGGCCACCGCGCCCGCTGCCACGGCGGCCGCAAAGAACAGCAGGACCGAGGCATTGTCGCGAATCGTCAGGAAAAAGGCCGCGGCAAAGCCCAGCCAGACCGCCAGGGCCCAGCACACCCGCATCCACAGCGTGTCCAGGGGCAGGTTCGCCATGATCTGCGGCCAGCCAGGCTGTCCCAGCACGAACCGGGTCACGATGTAATCCGCGGCCAATAGCCCCTGCCACAGCAAGAGCACGAGGGCGACCGGTGTCAGATGCGCGGGGGCGGGGGCGGTGGTGCGGGCCATGATCTCTGCCTTCTGGTCTTTGGTTCAAAGTGGCGCGCCCGGGCGGTGGTGTCCAGCCCCGGGACCCGGCGCTTACCGGATGGCCGCGGCAAATTCCGGTGAACCGGTCAGTTGCGCCGCCAGTCCGGGGGCGACACCGCGGGTGATCATGCGGCGGAACACGGTTTCGGCGCGTGTGCCGGCCATCACCCCCTGGGGCAGGGGGGCGGCCGTTGCCATGCGCAGGGAATTGGTCTGCACCTCGACCGGGCGGGTATCCTGAACGCCCTCGGCGCCGGGGCACCCCTCGAACAGGCCCGGAGGGGGCGCGACCATCCGCTGCGCGGCCGTGGCCAGCAAGCTGCACTCGGCGGCGATGCGTTCGTCCGTGGTCGGCGGACGTTCGGGCGCGCCGAGGGCGCAGCCAGCGGCGAGCAACAGGGGCAGCAAGAGAAGCGGTGCATGGGTCATCGTGTCGTTCTATCCCGGCGGGTCCCCGCCTGCAAACAGCTCTTCACGGGCTCGTGGATTGGTCGTGTGTCCGGCGGGCGTGCAGACTGCTGGCACAGGACACGGGGCACACGGGACACAGGGGGGCGCATGCGCGGGTTGTGGACCCTGGCGGCGGTGATGATCGGGGTGGGGCTGACCCCGCTGGGGCTGGACATGGCCGCCCCGGCGCTGGGCGAGGCGCGGCACGCGCTGCACAGCGCGGCCCTGGCCGGTTGGCTGGGACTGCTGGGGGCGCCTCTCGCGCTGGGGGGCATGGCGCTGGGGATCGGTCTGGCGCTGGCCACGCTCTTTCGCCGTCGCGGGGATTGACCGGCCGGGCGGCGTGCGAACGGGCTTTCCCCCCGCCACGACAGGCGCTAGGGAAGGGACAAGGAGCCCACCCATGCTGAAAACCCGCATCATCCCCTGTCTGGACGTTGCCGATGGCCGCGTCGTCAAGGGTGTCAATTTCGTCAACCTGATCGACGCGGGCGACCCGGTCGAGGCCGCCAAGGCCTATGATGCGGCGGGCGCGGACGAGCTGTGCTTCCTGGACATCCACGCCACCCATGAAAACCGGGGCACCATGTTCGACCTGGTGACCCGCACCGCGGAACAGTGCTTCATGCCGCTGACCGTGGGGGGCGGGGTGCGCAGCCATCATGACGTGCGGGCGCTGCTGCTGGCGGGCGCGGACAAGGTCAGCTTCAACTCTGCCGCCGTCGCCAATCCCGACGTGGTCGCCGAGGCCGCCGACCGGTTCGGCAGCCAATGCATCGTCGTCGCCATCGACGCCAAGACCGTGGCACCCGGCCGGTGGGAGATCTTCACCCACGGGGGGCGCAAATCCACCGGTATCGACGCGGTGGACTTCGCGCGCACCGTGGCCGCCAGGGGCGCGGGCGAGATCCTGCTGACGTCGATGGATCGCGACGGCACCAAGTCGGGCTTCAACCTGCCGCTGACCCGCGCCATCGCCGATGCGGTGGAGGTGCCGGTCATCGCCTCGGGCGGGGTCGGCACGCTGGATCACCTGGTCGAGGGCGTGACCCAGGGGCATGCCTCGGCGGTGCTGGCCGCGTCGATCTTCCACTTCGGCACCTATACCATCGGCCAGGCCAAGGCCCATATGGCCGCCGCCGGCATCCCCGTGAGGTTGACATGAGCGCCATCGCCCGACTCGCCGCCACGATCGAGACCCGCAAGGGCGCCGATCCTGAAACCTCGTGGACGGCCAAGCTGTTCGCGAAAGGCCCCGAGAAATGCGCCGAGAAATTCGGCGAAGAGGCCATCGAGGCCGTGATCGAGGCCGTCAAGGGCGATCGCGCCCGCCTCACCGCCGAGGCCGCGGACGTGATGTTTCACCTCCTGGTGATGTGCGCGGCCCGGGGCGTCACCCTCGCCGATATCGAGGCCGAACTCACCCGGCGCGAGGGGGTCTCGGGCATCGCCGAAAAGGCCGCGCGCGGCTGATCAGCCCAGAAACTCGGCAATCTGCCGCGCCAGCGCGTCCTGCGCCGCATCGTCCAGCCCGTCGGTGGCAAAGACCCTTTGCACCGCGCCCTCCTGCCTCAGGCGCGTGCGGGCATAGCGCGGATCGTAGTGGTCCGCCATCAGCCCTGCCGCCAGCGGCGCGAAATCGCCGGCGGCCGCCAGCGCCTGCCACGCGGCGATGGTGTCGCGCGACTGATAGGGCGCCAGCGCTGCAATCCGGGCCGACAGCTCCGCGGCATCGGCGGTCACGTCGGCATAGGCCCGGGTGAGCCAGTCGGCACGGGCCGCCAGCGGGGCACTGATCTCGATCCTGGGTGCCACCCGCATCGCGGCCCACAGCGACGGGGGCACGCGGATCGTGCCGATGCGGTTCGATTCCGCCTCGACCAGCACCGCGCGGGTCGGGTCCAGCCGCGCCACGGCCAGCGCCAGCGCGCTCTCGAACCCCTTTTGCGCGGGCTGCGTGTCGCCGGGCGCCAGGCCGAACAGGCTGCCGCGATGCCGGGCCATGCCCTCCAGGTCCAGAACCTGCCCGCCCAGCGCGGCCACCTTGTGCAGGATCGCGGTCTTCGCCGTGCCGGTGTTGCCATCCAGGACCAGCACCGGCGCCGGGAACGGCGCCTCATAGAGCGCCGTCTGCACCAGCCTGCGCCAGGACCGCCAGCCACCGTCCAGCACCCCGACCCGCCAGCCGATCTGCGCCAGGATCAGCGCGATCGACCCTGACCGCTGCCCCCCGCGCCAGCAATAGACCAGGGGTCTGTAATCGGCGGGCTTCCCGGCCAGATACCCCTCGAGATGGCGGGCCGCGTTGCGCGCGACCAGGGCCGCGCCCATGCGTCGCGCCAGAAAGCGGCTTTCCTGGACATAGACCGTGCCCACCCGGGCGCGTTCCTCGTCGCTCAGCGCGGGCAGGTTGACGGCGCCGGGTACATGGTCCTCGGCAAATTCAGAGGGCGAGCGCACGTCGATCACCTCGTCATACGGCAAGGTGAACAGGTCGGAAACGGACGTCAGACTGTGGCGCTGCATGGCCCCGGGCATAGCGCCTCGTGTCCGAAACGGAAAGCCCCGCGCATCATCTTGTCGAAAATACGCACGGGGTTTCCAAAGGGGGGCGTGCCCCCTTTGGGCGGGGGTGCGGGGGCGGCAGCCCCCGCCTTACCGGTGGCCCGCAGCACGCCCGCCGGTCGCGCCGCCAGCGGTCGCAAGGCAAAGATCGCGCCCGTCACCAACACCGCCAGAACGCCCCCCGTCACGATCAGCAGCGCGGGCCCCGGCGCCAGGCGGAACTCCAGATCCATGACCGGGACCAGCACGGCCCAGGCCGCCAGCGCCCCGGCGGCGATAGCCACCATCCCGGCGGCGGCGCCCATAAGGGCCGAGCGCAACGCGAAGCTGGCCAGCACCGTCGCTCGGGTCGCGCCCAGCGTCTTCAGCACCGCCGCCTCAAAGATGCGGGCCCGCTCGCCGGCCGCCGCCGCCCCGATCAGCACGACAAAGCCGGTGGCCAGCGTGGCCAGCGCCGCCAGCGAGGTCGCCGCCGCAAGCCCCGCCAGGGCGTCGCCCACCCGTTCGGCCGCTTCGCGGATCGGGATGGCGGTGACATTGGGGAACCGGTCGCCCAGGTCGCGCAGGATCGCCCCCTCGCTGCCGCGGGGCGCGCGGGCCGTGGCGATCAGCGTGTAGGGTGCCCCCTGA
This sequence comes from Rhodobacter sp., assembly GCA_020637555.1. Classification (GTDB taxonomy): domain Bacteria; phylum Pseudomonadota; class Alphaproteobacteria; order Rhodobacterales; family Rhodobacteraceae; genus Pararhodobacter. The sequence goes on from JACKKF010000006.1 coordinate 221,001, forward strand.
AAGGCGCCCGGGCTGAACACCATGACAAATCCGATGCCGCCGGTCCGGAAATCCAGCTCGCGGAAATTGGCGATTGTGCCCGAGATGTCGCGGCCCAGCACGTTCACGGTGATCGTGTCGCCCAGCTTCAGGCCGATTTCCGCGGCTTCCTCGGCGCCAAAGCTGATCAGGGGGGGGCCGTCATAGCCCTCGGGCCACCAACTCCCCTCGGTCAGGCGATAGGATCCCTGGCTGTCGGCAAAGGTCACGCCCCGATCGCCGCGCAGCACCCAGTGGTTGCCATAGTCGCGCGCGGGGCGCCCGTTGATCGCGCTGATCACGCCGCGCAACTGGGGGGCGGTCTGGATATCCTCGACCCCGTCAAAGGCCGACAGGCGCGCGGTGAATTCCGCAAGCTGGGCGGGCTGGATGTCCAGAAAGAAGAAGGAGGGCGCGCGCGCGGGCATCTGGGTGGTGATCGCGCCGCGCAGGTTCGCGTCGATCTGCCCCACCGCGGCCAGAACGCTCAATCCCAGACCCAGCGACAGCACGACCGCGACCGCGCCTTCGCGCGGGTTGCCGATCGCGGCAACCGCGAGGCGCAGAGCCGGCCATCCACGCAGCATCCGGGACCGCGCAACCCGCCGCGCCAGGGCCTGCAACGCCAATGCCACCCCCCACAGCAGGACCAGCGCCGCAGCGATCCCCGCGGCGGCCCCCAGCGCCAGTTGCCAGGCATCCGAGAACCAGACAGCCGCCGCCACCAGCGCCAGCGTGGACAGCGCCAGCGCCACCAGCGGGCCGGGGCGCGGCCATGCGCGGGCCTCGGCGCCGATGCCACGGAACAACGCGGCGGCGCGCACCCGTTCCACCCGGGCCAGCGGCCAGAGGGTAAAGACCAGCGCGGTCAGCACGCCATAGAGCGCGGCTTCGGCCAGCGGGCGGGGATAGAGGCCCACGGCCAGCGGCACCGGCACCTGATCCTGCACCAGCGGCCCGGCGATCAACACGGCGCCGGCCCCCAGCGCGACCCCCAGCGTCACGCCCAGCAGGGTCAGCGCGCCGATCTGCATCAGATAGGTTGCAAAGATCACCCGTCCCTCGGCGCCCAGTGTCTTCAGCGTGGCGATCACGCCGGTCTTGGCGTCCAGATAGGCCCGAACGGCGGCCGAGATGCCGATCCCGCCCACGGCCAGCCCGGCCAGCCCCACCAGCACCAGGAAGGCGCCGATCCGGTCCACGAACCGGGCCACGCCCGGCTCGGCCCGGCTGGCGTCGCGCCATCGGATGCCGGCATCGTGAAAGGTGTCGATCAGGCTGGTGCGCACGCGCTCGGGCGTGTCGCCGGGGCGCAGGATCATCCGGTACGAGGTATCGAACAACGATCCCGCGCCCAGCAACCCCGCATTGCGCAGCGCCTCGGTCGCCACCAGCGTGCGGGGGCCAAAGCCGAACCCCGTGCCCACGGTGTCCGGTTCCCGCACGACTGCCGCCATCAACACGAAGTCCTGGGTTCCCAGCCGGAACCGGTCCCCCACGCTCAGGCCCAGCCGGTCGATCAGGATCGGGTCCATCGCGCCGCCCGGCAGCCCGTCGCGCCCGGCCAGGACCTCGGCCATGGGCAGCGCAGGGTCCAGCACGGGCGCACCGACCAGGGGCCAGGCCGCATCCACCGCCTTGACCTGCGTCAGGGCCCGGTCGCCCGCCGGCGTGACCGCCATCGACCGAAAGTCCACGACTTCGCCCCAGGCCGCGCTTTCGCGCGTCAGCCAGGCGCGCTCGGCGTCGCTGGCAAAGCGGTAGGTCAGGCGCAATTCGGCGTCGCCCCCCAGCAGGGCCCGGCCCTCGCGGGCCAACCCGCCCTCGATCGCCGCGCGCACCGATCCCACGGCCGCGATCGCGCCCACGCCCAGGATCAGGCACAGCAGAAAGATGCGAAATCCCGCGATGCCGCCGCGCAACTCGCGGCGGGCCAGGCGGGCGGCGATACGCAGGCTCATGCGCCGGCCTCCACCCGTTCGATGAGACCGTCGCGCAGATGCGCCACGCGATCGCAGCGCGCCGCCAGTTCGGGCGCGTGCGTCACCAGCACCAGCGTTGCGCCGTGCCGATCGCGCAGGCCGAACAGCAGATCCATGATCGCCTGACCGTTCGTCCCGTCCAGGTTGCCGGTCGGTTCGTCCGCCAGCAGGATCCGCGGACGGGGCGCCGCGGCACGGGCCAGCGCCACGCGCTGCTGTTCGCCGCCCGACATCTGCGCCGGGTAATGATGCCGGCGCGCGCCCAGGCCCACGGCCTCAAGCTCGGCTTCCGCGGCCTCGAACGCATCGCGCCGGCCCGCCAGTTCCAGCGGCACCGCGACGTTTTCCAGCGCCGTCATTGTCGGGATCAGGTGAAAGCTCTGGAACACCACGCCCATCGCCCCGCGCCGAAAGCGGGCCAGGGCGTCCTCGTTCATGGTGCCCAGATCCTGCCCCAGCGCCAGCACCCGCCCGCCGGTCGCACGCTCGAGCCCGCCCATCAGCATCAGCAACGAGGATTTCCCCGACCCCGAAGGCCCGACCAGTCCCAGCGATTGCCCACCCTCAACTTGCAGCGAGATCCCGCGCAGGATCTCGACAGGGCCGGCATTGCCCTGCAAGGTCAACCGGGCATCATCGAGGGTCAGAACGGGTTCAGGCATGAAATCAATCCTTTGCAACGCATCCAGCGGATATGGGGTCGCGCGCCGGGCAGGCAAGCTTCTGGCGGCGCTGATTTTCACGCTTGCCGCAGGGATTTCCGTCGCGTCAGCGCGCACGCTGACGCTCACCGCGCTGGGTGATTCGCTCACTGCGGGATACGGGCTGGAGCAAGGGCAGGGCCTCGTGCCGCAACTCCAGGCGTGGCTGACGGCGCGCGGGCACGACGTGCGCGTGCTCAATGCGGGGGTCTCGGGCGACACCACCACCGGCGGGTTGCAGCGGCTGGACTGGGTGCTTGCGGACCGCCCGGATGCGATGATCGTGGCGCTTGGGGGCAATGATCTGCTGCGCGGCATCGACCCGGCGCTCAGCCGCGCGAATCTCGGCTCGATCCTCGGTCGCCTCGATGACGCGGGCATCCCCGCGCTGCTCGTGGGCCTGCCCGCCCCGGCCAATTACGGACCCGCGTTCCAGCAGGCCTTTGCGGCGCTCTATCCCGATCTCGCCCGGGCGCATGATGCGCTACTGCTGCCCGACCTTCTGGCGCCCATCGCGGCCGCGCGCGACGCGGGCACCCCCGCGACGGATCTCATGCAGGGGGACATGATTCACCCGAATGCCGCGGGTGTCGCGCTGATCGTCGATGCCCTCGGGCCCCAGGTCGAAGCCCTGCTCACCCGCGTGAGCCCCTGACCCCGCGCGCCTCGCGCCCCCCTCTTTGTGCCACAAATATCCCGGGGGGTGTGGGGGGCAGCGCCCCCCACCGGGTCGCCCGAGGGCTACGGCATGGAATGCCGTCGGCCGAGGGCGAAACCCCGCCTGTCAGCCGACCACGTTGAACCCCGGGCCATAGGGGTAATGCGTGATGTTCTCGGCTCCGGTCTCGGTGATCACCAGAATGTCGTGCTCGCGGTAGCCGCCGGCGCCGGGCTGGCCCTCGGGGATGGTCAGCATCGGCTCCATCGAGATCACCATGCCCGGCTCGAGAACGGTCTCGATATCCTCGCGCAGTTCCAGACCCGCCTCGCGGCCATAATAATGCGACAGCACGCCGAACGAATGGCCGTATCCAAAGGTCCGGTAGCGCAGAAGATCCCGCTCGGCGAAAAAGGCGTTGATCCGCGCCGTGACATCGGCGCAGACCGCGCCCGGCTTCAGCAGGCTCATGCCGAACTCATGCGCCGCGACATTGGCCTCCCAGATCGCCAGCGACGCCTGGTCGACCTCGCGGGCGAACAGGGTGCGCTCCAGCGCCGTGTAATAGCCCGAAATCATCGGAAAGGTGTTCAGCGACAGGATGTCGCCCGTCTCGATCCGCCGGCTCGTCACCGGGTTGTGGGCGCCATCGGTGTTGATGCCGGACTGGAACCAGACCCAGGTGTCGCGGTATTCGGCATCCGGGAAGCGCCGGGCGATCTCGCGCTCCATCGCGTCGCGTCCGGCCATCGCGACGTCGATCTCGCGCGCGCCGGGCACGATCGCCTCGCGGATCGCGTATCCGCCGACGTCGGCGGTGTTGGCGCCGGCGCGGATCAGCGCGATTTCGGCCGGCGATTTCAGCATCCGTTGCCGCATCGACGCTGGCGCCATGTCCACGCGCGCCCGGGGGCCCAGGAAGGCGTCCAGACGCGCGGATTGCGCCAGGCTCAGGTGGTCGCCCTCGTATCCGATCACGCGGCCGGGCCCGGTCACCGACAGCACCGCCCGCCAGTAATTGTCGCGTGCCCAGTCGGTATAGGTGATGGTATCGCCGTGGCTCCGCCGCCAGGGCTGGCCCGCGTCGATCCCGGCGCTGATGGTCACGCTGTCCGTCGGCGTCACCACCAGCCCGTAAGGCCGGCCAAAGCTGCAATACAGGAACCCGGAATAGTAGGCGATCGCCTGCATCGAGGTGAACACGCAGGCCTCGACCCCTTGTGCGGCCATGGCGGCGCGCAGGCCGGCCAGGCGGGTGTCGTATTCCTCGGCCGCGAAGGGCAGCACGCGCGGCCCCTGGTGGAAACGGTAGAAAGCGGGACGTTCCGTCGTCATCGTCAGACCTCTGAACAGGGGTCTCGACAACGCGGGACCCCGAAAGATCCCGGCGTGCAGGACGATGTGGGCCCGGCAAAGGGACCACGGGCACCGGGCACCGTTCGATGCCCTGCGGCGACGCCATCGCCACTTGCCCGGCAGGCAGGCTAGCGCCGCGTCTGACGCCGCGCAACGGGAAAGCGCCTTGATCCGGGGCTGGGGCTGGGGCATCACCATGGCGACAGTGATGAAAGACCGACGTATGAACCGCATCTGCCATATCGACATTGACGAGTCCGATCTGCCCGCCCCCACGCCCGAGATGGAACAGGAGCGGCGCGTTGCGGTGTTCGACCTGCTCGAGGACAACAGTTTCGCCCTGCCCGCGCGTGACGATCGCGCCGTGCCCGAGGGGCCCTATCGGCTGGCCCTGGCCATCCGCGACCGGCGGCTTGTGGTCGATATCGCGCAGGAGTCCGGCGACAAGGTGGCCGAGTTCCATCTCTCGCTGGGGCCGTTCCGGCAGGTCATCAAGGATTACGACCAGATCTGCGCCAGCTATTTCGATGCGGTCAAACGTCTGCCCCCCAGCCAGATCGAGGCGATCGACATGGCCCGCCGCGGCATCCACAACGAAGGCGCGCGTGTGCTGCAAGAGCGGCTCGACGGCAAGGCCGAGATCGATCTCGATACCGCGCGCCGCCTGTTCACCCTGATCTCCGTTCTCAACCACGGGTCGTGATCTTGGATCAGGGTTTTCCCCAGTCTGTGCTGTTCTGCTGCGACCAGAATTCGGTCCGCTCCCCCATGGCCGAGGGGTTCATGAAGAAGCTCTACGGTCAGCGCGCCTATGTGCAGTCGGCCGGCGTGCATGGCGAGATGGACATCGACGGGTTCGCGGTTGCCGTCAGCGCGGAAAAGGGCGTGTCCCTCGATCGCCATCGCACCCGCAGTTTCGACGAGATGCAGGAATGGGGCGACGATCTGTCAGGCTTCGACCTGATCGTCGCGCTCAGTCCCGCCAGCCAGCGCGCGGCGCTGGAACTGACCCGCTATGCGCATGTGAATGTCGAATACTGGCCGATCATGGACCCCACCGGCCTGGGCGAGACCCGCGAGACCAAGCTTCAGGCCTATCGCCAGACGCGCGATCAGATCGTGCGCAAGATGCAGGAACGCTTCGGGCCGCCCACGGCCTGACGCGCGTCGCTTTCGGACCCGCACCCCTGCGTGGCGCCGATCTATCCTGCGCCCGACAGAATGGAGATCCCGATGACCCCTGCCCAGACCGCCCGCGCCACGATCCAGGCCTATTACGATGCCTTCAACCGGGGCGATACCGGCGCCATGGTCGCCTGCCTGCATGACGATTTCACCCATCACGTCAACGAAGGCAGCGCACGGCTGGGCAAGCAGGCCTTTGCCGAATTCTGCGCCCACATGTCGGACACCTACAAGGAACTGCTGACCGACCTGGTGGTCTATGGCAGCGAGGACGGCACGCGGGGCGCTGCGGAATTCACGGTGAACGGCACCTATCTGAAGACCGACCCCGGCCTGCCCGAGGCACACGGTCAAACCTATGTGCTGCCGGCCGGCGGGTTCTTTTCGCTCAAGGACGGACGCATCACCCGGGTGACGACCTATTACAACCTGCAGGACTGGATCCGGCAGGTCAGCGCATGAGGGTCGAGGCGCTGGCGGGGGCGGCGCTGGACGCGTCGCTGGATGCTGTCGCGCGCCTCAGGATCGCGGTGTTCCGCGACTGGCCCTATCTCTATGACGGCGATCTGGACTATGAGCGCCGCTACCTGGCGCCTTACCGCGACAACCCGCGCGCCGTGGTGGCCGGCGCGTTCCAGGGCGACCGGCTGGTCGGCGCGGCCACCGGCACGCCGATGGAAGATCACGCCGACGACTTTGCCGCGCCCTTCGCCGCGACCGGGATTGCACTGTCAGACATTTTCTATTGCGCCGAATCCGTCTTGCTGCCCCAGTTTCGCGGCCAGGGTGTCGGACATCGGTTTTTTGATATCCGCGAGGCGCAGGCCCGCAAACTGGGCCGCCGTCATGTTGCATTCTGTTCGGTTCAGCGACCGGCGGACCATCCTGCGCGGCCCGCCGGATACCGGCCGCTCGATGCGTTCTGGCGCGCGCGCGGCTATGCCCCGGTGCCGGGTGTCATTGCCTCCTTTCGCTGGAGGGATCTGGGCGATAGCATGGAAAGCGCGAAACCGCTGCAATTCTGGATGCGAGACCTGACATGACCCGCGACGTGACGATCGCCGCCGCCGCCTATCCGCTGGACTGGTTCGACGACTTCGCCGGATACCGCGCCAAGGCGGCGCGCTGGGTGGCGGATGCGGCGGGGCAGGGTGCGGACCTTCTGGTCTTTCCGGAATACGGCGCGATGGAGCTGGCCAGTCTGGGCGGCGCTGCGATCGCCGCCGATCTGGAGGGCGCCCTGTCCGAGGTGGCGCGTCACCGTCCGCGGATGGATGCGCTGTTCGCCGATCTTGCCGCGCAGCACGGGGTGCATATCCTGGGGCCTTCGGGGCCCGTGTTCACGGGCAACCGGCCGGTCAACCGCGCCACGCTGTTCGGGCCCCATGGCGTGATCGGCCATCAGGACAAGCAGATCATGACCCGATTCGAGCGCGAGGACTGGGATGTGGTGCCCGGCGCGGACGGGCTGGCGGTCTTTGACACCGCGCTTGGCCGTCTGGGGATCATCATCTGCTATGACAGCGAGTTCCCGCTGCTGGGGCGCGCGCTGGCCGAGGCCGGGGTCGAGATCCTGCTTGCGCCCTCGTGCACCGAAACGCTTGCGGGGTTCACCCGGGTGCGGGTGGGGTCCATGGCGCGCGCGCTCGAGAATCAATGCGCGGTGGTGCATGCGCCGCTGGTCGGGCAGGCCGGCTGGTGTGTCGGGGTCGAGGAGAACACCGGCCGGGCCTCGATCTATGGGCCGCCGGATCGCGGGTGGCCGGCCGAGGGGATCCTGGCCGAGGGCGCGATGGACACGCCCGGTTGGGTCATGGCCCGCGTGTCGCGCGATCTGGTCGCCGAGACCCGCGCCGACGGCGGCGTTCTGAACCTGGCGCACTGGCCCGAACAGACCGCGCGCCTTGCCGCGCCGATCACGGTTGTCACCGCGGTCTGACCGGCTGCAAGTTAAACCTTGAATTTCCTGAAATGAAGGCGCATGTAGGCCGCGCCTGCCTTGAGCGGGCCATTATCCATTGCTTTCGGAGTGACTATGGCCAAGGAAGACACGCTCGAATTTCCCGGTGTCGTCAAGGAACTCCTGCCGAACGCGACATTCAGGGTCGAGCTGGAAAACGGCCATATGATCATCGCGACGATGGCGGGAAAGATGCGCAAGAACCGCATCCGCGTCCTGGCGGGCGACCGCGTTCAGGTCGAGATGACCCCCTACGATCTGTCCAAGGGCCGGATCAACTATCGATTCAAGTGATGCGTCTGGTCCTGGGCTCGGCCAGCCCCCGGCGGCTGGACCTGCTGGCGCAACTGGGCATCGTGCCGGATGCGGTGCGGCCCGCGGACATCGACGAAACCCCCGAGCCCCGCGAACTGCCGCGACCCTATTGTGCCCGCATGGCGCGCGAGAAGGCGCTGGCGCTGGACTGCGGGGCGGATGAGATCGTGCTTTGCGCGGATACGACGGTGGCCCTGGGGCGCCGCATTCTGGGCAAACCGCGCGATGCGGTCGAGGCCGCGCAATTCCTCACCCTGCTGGGTGGTCGCCGTCATCAGGTCATCACGGCTGTCGCCGTCCGCCGGGGGGACCGGCTGTGGACGCGCGAGGTCGAAACCGCGGTCAAGATGAAGCGTCTGTCGGATCGCGAACTGAACGGCTATCTCGCCAGCGGCGAATGGCAGGGCAAGGCGGGCGCCTATGGGATTCAGGGCCGGGCCGGGGCATTGATTCCGTGGATTCAGGGCAGTTTCAGCGCGGTCGTGGGCCTGCCGCTGGCGGAAACGGCGGCGTTGCTCGATGCGGCGGGGTGGCGGACATGAAGGGCAGCATGATCGCCCTGGGTCATATCGCCGGGCGCGAGGTCGCGGCGCTGATGGTCGACGGTCGCTTGCAGGACCTCGCGCTTGACGGGGACGGCTTTGGCCCGGGGGCGATCCTGCGCGGCGTGGTCGGGCGTCCGGTCAAGGGCCTGGGCGGCGTGTTTGTCGACCTGCCCGACGGCGAGACCGGCTTTCTGCGCGCGCCCAAGGGGCTGGCGCCCGGGCAGCGCATCCTCGTGCAGGTCACGGGCGTGGCCGAACCCGGCAAGGCCCTGCCGCTGACCCAACGGCTGCTGTTCAAGAGCCGCTACGCCATCGTCACCCCAGAGGCGCCGGGGCTCAATGTCTCGCGTTCGATCCGGGACGAGGGGGTGCGCGACGCGCTGACCACGCTGGCAGGCACGGCGATGGACGGTGCCGATCCCGCGCTGGGCCTGATCCTGCGTTCGGTCTGTGACGCGGCAGACGAAGCCGGCATTGCCGACGACATCGCCCAGATGCGCACTCTGGCCGAGGCGGTTCTGGCCGATCTCGACGGTCCGCCCGAACTGCTGCTCGATGCGCCGGGGGCGCACGAACTGGCCTGGCGCGACTGGGGCGATGTGGACGAGGTGGACGATAGCCCCGACGCGCTGGAACTCAGCGGTGCGCTGGATCAGATCGAGGCCCTTCGCCATCCGCTGGTGTCGCTGGACGCCGGCGCGTCGATGATGATCGAACCCACACGCGCGCTGATCGCGGTCGATGTGAACACCGGGGCCGATACCTCGCCGGCGGCGGGGCTCAAGGCCTCGATCGCGGCGGCGCGCGACCTGCCGCGGCAACTCAGGCTGCGCGGGCTCGGGGGCATGGTGCTGGTCGATTTCGCGCCCTGTCCGAAACGCGATCGCCATGTCGTCGAACAGGTGCTGAACAAGGCCTTTCGCGCGGATGCGGGCGAGGCATCGCTGGCCGGCTGGACGCCCCTGGGCAATTTCGAACTGACCCGGCGGCGTGATCGCGTGACCCTGGCCGAGTGGTTTGCATGAGCGGCCGTTGCCCCCAATGCGGGAAGCCCGCGGTCGAGGCCTACAAGCCCTTCTGTTCGAAACGCTGTGCGGACGTGGATCTGGCGCGCTGGTTCCGGGGCGACTATGCGATCCCGGTCAAGGACGAGCTTCCCGACGACGACCAAGACGGTCCCGACGATCGCTGACCGTCCCGGCAGGGGATGCGGGGCGCGCGCGGTCCTTGCCGACCGCCTGACCGCGCGTCATGCTGTCGTCATCGGCGGGGGGTGATTATCCTGTGGCCAGATCGGAGAGACCCAGATGCGCATCCTCGTTTTCAATGCAGGCAGTTCCAGCCTGAAGCTTGGCGTGTTTGACCAGCACGGCGCCGATACCGTCCAGGTTTTCAAGGGCGCATTCGAGCGGTTTCGCGATGGCGGCTGTCTGGCGCGGTTCGAAGCCGGTGCGCGGCGCGAAACCGGCCCGGCGCCCCATGCCGATCTGGCTGCCGCGATCGCGGCGGTGCCGGATGTGCTGGCGGACTGGGGAATCGCGGGGCTGGATGCGGTCGGCCACCGCATCGCGCATGGCGGTGCCGAATTCACCCAACCCGCGCGGCTGGACGAGGCGACCCTTGCGCGGATAGAGCTGTTGACCCCACTCGCCCCGCTGCACAACCCCGCCAACCTCGAGGCCGTGCGCGTGGCCCGGAACGTCTGGCCGGACCTGCCGCAGGTTGGCGTGTTCGACACGGCCTTTCATCTGACGAATCCGCCCCGGGTCACGACCTATGCGGTGCCCGAGGCCTGGCGCGCCGCCGGCCTGCGCCGCTATGGGTTCCACGGCACCTCGCACAAATACGTCGCGCAGCGCGCGGCCGAGGCGCTGGGCCGACCGCTGGGCGATCTCAGGCTGATCTCGGTCCATCTGGGCAATGGCGCCAGCGCCTGTGCCATCAACCTGGGCCGCAGCCTTGACTCCTCGATGGGGCTGACGCCGCTGGAAGGGCTGGTCATGGGCACGCGCTCGGGCGATGTGGACCCGGGCGCGTTCGGATATCTGCACCGCCAGCTCGGCCTGACGATCGAGGCGATCGAGGACGGGCTCAACCATGACAGCGGGCTGAAAGGCTTGACCGGCAGCGCCGACATGCGCGACGTCGAGGATCGCGCGGCGGCCGGGGATGCGGCGGCGCAGCTGGCGATCAATCTCTATGCCTATCGGGTGCGCAAATATATCGGCGCCTATGCCGCGGCGATGGGGGGTGTCGATGCGGTGATCTTTACCGGCGGGATTGGCGAGAACTCGGCCTCGATGCGGCGGCGGATTTGCGATGGCTTCGATTTCATGGGGCTGAGGCTGGATCATGACCGCAACATGGCGGTGGATCTGGCCGACCACGCGGCACCGCAGATCCAGGCCTATGGATCCCGCGTCGCGGTGATCGTCACCGAAACCGCCGAGCAATTGCAGATCGCGCGCGAGGTGGCGGCCCAGTTGCGGCGTCCGGTCGGCGTGCCCCGGCCGCTTCCGGTCGCGGTCTCGGGCCGGCATGTGCATCTGTGCGCGGCGTCGCTCAAGGCGTTGTTCGGCGACGGGTATGAACTGACCGTCGACAAGCCGCTGCGCCAGCCCGGCAACTGGGCCGCGAAAGAGCGCGTCACCCTGGTCGGTCCCAAGGGCCGGATCGAGCACATTGCGATCCTTGGCCCCTTGCGCAAGGCCACGCAGATCGAGGTCTCGCGCACGGACAGTTTCGCACTGGGGATCGATGTGCCCGTGCGCGATTCAGGGCAGCTCGAGGGCACGCCGGTCATCCGCATCGAGGGGCCGGCCGGTCAGATCGACACCGACGGTCTGATCGTCGCCGCGCGGCATATCCATATCAACCCGACTGACGCGCTGGCGATGGGGCTTGAAGATGGACAGGAAGTTCAGGTGCGCATCGGCGAAGGCGACCGCGCGCTGACCTTTGGACGGACCCTGGTGCGGGTGCAGCCGACGGCCTTTACCGAGATGCACATCGATACCGACGAGGCCAACGCCGCCGGAATAGGCCCCGGTTGCGAAGGGCAAGTGGTGGACCTGTCCGCGCATCCGGTGCTGGCGGGATAACGCGGGCAGGCGGGGCCGTCAGGCCGCGCGCGTCTTCAGCGCGGGCAGGGCGTTCACCGCGATCATGCCGCCCGCCATGGCCAGACCAAAGACAAGGCCGCCGGTGCCGCTCCAGCCCAGGGCGGCCAGGGCGGGGCCGGGGCAGAAGCCCGCCAGCGCCCAGCCCGCGCCGAACAGCGCCGAGCCCCCCAGAAGCCGGCCGTCGATCACCTGCTTCGGCATCGGCGGGATCGGCGTGCCACTCAGGGCGCGGGGGCGCCGCGCGGCGACCTGCCAGGCCAGCAGCATGGGCAGGATCGCCCCGCCCAGCACAAAGGCAAGGGTCGGGTCCCAGGTGCCGGTCACATCCAGCCAGCCCTGCACCTTGGCCGTATCGGTCATGCCCGATACCAGCAGGCCCAGCCCGAACAACGCGCCAGCGGCGCCAGCGATCACGGAACGCATGTCAGAGACCTCCGATCAGATGGCGGGCAACGAAGAAGGTGAGCATGCCCGCGAACAGATACACCGCCGTCGCCAGGATCGAGCGGGTCGAAAAGCGCGACATTCCGCAGACGCCATGCCCCGAGGTGCAGCCATTCGCCAGCCGCGTGCCCATGCCGACCAGCACCCCCGCCAGCGCGAGCAGCGGCAGGTCGCCGGACACATGGCTGTCGGGCGCACCCCAGACCAGAACCGCCAGCATCGGTGCGCCGATCAACCCCAGAAGGAAGGGCAGATCCTCGTGCCGGATGCGGGGGCCGGTGCCGGTCAGCACATTCCCCAGGATCCCGCTGGCGCCCATGATCCGCCCGTTGCCCAGCAGCAAAAGCGCGGCGGCGGCGCCGATCATCAGACCTCCGGTCAGGCCGAAAAGCCAGTCTTGCGGATTGACGAGCAGGGTCATGGCAGGGGTCCCGGATGGCAGCGATGTGTTGCCGTCAATCTGGGCGATACATTAAGTCATTGCAATATATCGGAAATAATAAGGCGGCTGTTCCCTTTGCGCGGGTCTGCGCGGAACAGCCGTTCATCCCGCGCGGCGGCGGACCGGGACAGGATTTCGCCCCGAACCCGCCAGCCGGAACAGGTCATCGCACCGCACGGCCCGCCGATCAGGCGCCAAGTTCGCGCGGAACAATGAAATCCCGAGTCGCGCCCTGACCCCAGGCGATGTCCGTCCAGCTGTCGATCTCGAACGAGGCGACCAGGGTCGCCCCGGTCGGATAGCGGCGAAACTCCGCGGTCATCGGGGGTTGCGCCACGATCCGTTCGGCGAATTCGGCGATGCCCGGGTTGTGGCCGATCATCATCACCGTGTCGGCCGTCGCATGTTTCAGAACCGCCAGCATGACATCGGGTCCGGCATGATACAGCGCGGGTTTCAGCGTCAGGATCGGTGAGCCGGGCAGGGCGGGGGCGATGCCGGACCAGGTCTTGCGCGTGCGCAATGCGTCCGAGCAGAGCACCTCTTCGGGCACATACCCGCGCGAGGCCAGCCATTCGCCCAGATCGGCGGAGGCGGCCTTGCCGCGGTCGTTCAGGGGGCGGTCATGGTCGGCCATCGTCGGGTCATCCCAACTGGATTTGGCGTGCCGCGTCAGGATCAGGCGTTTGCTCATCGGTGGAACCGGCTCATGTGATAGGCGCTTTGTTCGGGCAGTCTTGCATGGCTTTCCCCGGCGGGGCAAGCGCGGCGCGCGGCGCAGCCCTGCGTCAGACACTCCTGCCCGGGCGGCGTGTCCAGATAGGCGTGGCAGCGCGCGGTGTCATAGACCGCTGGCGACAGCGCCGCGACCGGGCAAGCCTGCGTGCAAGGCGTGTTCACGCAGGTTTTGCAGGGGTTTTCCGCGGTCGGCACCGTGATGGCCAGGGGCAGGGCCAGCGCCCCCCGGAACGAGGCCCACAGCCCGCAGTCGGCGTGCACCAGCATCCCGACCGGCGATTGCCACATCTGGCCGCTGTCCAGGGCCCAGCGGAAGAAGGGCGGCCAGGGCGGTCCGTCCGAGGGAAACAGCGCCGTGCCGCCGAATCGGTTGGCCAGAGCAGTCAGCACCCGCCTGGACCAGCGGTCCACCGGGTCGGGGGCGCCGTCGTGCCACTCGGCCGAGGCGGTGACGCGCCGCCACCAGCCTTCGCCGCCCGCGGGCCCGATCAGGACCAGCGCGCGCGTGTCGGATGGGCAGAATTCGGGATCAGGCGGCGCGACGGCCAGGGCCACGAGGCCCTCGGCCCGCAGCGCGGCCAGCACCTCAGTCGTGGGCACGCAGGGTCACGCGCGAGGGCGTGGCGCGGATCATCGAGCCGGCGCCATGTTCGGTGAACAGTTCCAGCAAACAGGCATTGGGCACCCGCCCGTCCAGGATCACCACGGCCCGCACGCCATCCTCGATCGCCTGCAGGGCGGTTTCGGTCTTGGGGATCATGCCGCCGGCGATGGTGCCGTCCTCGATCATCGCGCGCACCTGGTCGGGGTGCATCTCGGTCAGGATATGGCCGTCCTTGTCCTTGACGCCCGACACATCGGTCAGCAGCAGCAGGCGGTCGGCCTTGAGCGCGCCGGCGATCGCCCCGGCGGCGGTGTCGCCGTTCACGTTGAAGGTCTCGAGCGCGCTCATGCCCGTGGCGACCGGGGCGACCACGGGGATGATGCCGGCCTTGAACAGGTCGCGCAGCACCTGCACGTTCATCTCGACGGGTTTGCCGACAAAGCCCAGGTCAGGGTCGTCGGCCACGCAGACCATCAGATCGTCGTCCTTGCCGGACAGCCCCACCGCGCGGCCGCCCTCATCCATGATGGCCTGAACGATGCGCTTGTTGACCAGCCCGGTCAGAACCATTTCCACGACCTCGACCGTGGCCTTGTCGGTGACGCGCTTGCCGCGCACGAATTCCGATTTGATGCCCAGCCGGCCCAGAAGATCGTTGATCATCGGCCCGCCCCCATGCACCACGACCGGGTTCAGCCCGACCTGTCGCATCAGCACGATGTCACGGGCGAATTCGGCCATGGCGGCCTCGTCGCCCATGGCGTTGCCGCCGAATTTCACGACGACGACGGCGCCGGAAAAGCGTTGCATGTAGGGCAGAGCCTCGGAGAGGGTGCGGGCGATGGCTTTCCAGTCACGATCCATGTTCTGCTGTCTCATGAAGAGTTATTCCATGCTGGCGATGAGCGCGCGAAGCGTCGCGATACCCTCGCCCTTTTCCGACGAGGTGACAAGCAACTCGGGGTAGGCGGCGGGGTGTTTCGCCAACGCGCCACGCACCTGCGCGAGCGTTCTGTCCTGTTCGGCCTTGCTGATCTTGTCGGCCTTGGTCAGCACGACCTGAAAGGTCACCGCCGACTTGTTCAGAAGATCGAGGATCTCTTCATCGACCTTCTTGATGCCGTGGCGCATGTCGATCAGCACGAAGGCCCGCCGCAGGGTGGCCCGGCCCGACAGATAATCCTTGAGCAGGGCGTGCCACTTCTTGACCACCGCCACGGGCGCCTCGGCAAATCCATAGCCGGGCAGGTCGACCAGATACAGCTGCCCGCCGACATCGAAATAGTTGATCTCTTGCGTGCGTCCCGGCGTGTTCGACGTGCGTGCCAGCGATTTCCGCCCGGTCAGCGCATTGATCAGGCTGGACTTTCCGACATTCGATCGTCCCGCAAAGCAGATCTCGAGCCGATCTGCCGGGGGCAGGCCGGGCATCGCCACCACGCCCTTGACGAAATCGACCGGGCCAGCGAACAGCTTGCGGCCGGTCTCGGCGGCCAGCGCGTCCGGCTCGGGGCTGAGGGGGAAGGGCAGGGTCATGGCAGGATCTCCACCGGGTCGCCCAGCGCGATCTCGCCGCCCCGGGTCACGGTTGCATAAACCCCGAGATCGCGGTGGCCCCAACCCGATTCGAGCGCGGCCAGCGTGTCGCCCTCGGGGGCGGCGGTCTCTGGGTCGTAGGTTGTGGCCACGCAGCGGGTGATGCGCTGTTCGATCCGCAGCCGCGCCGACCCGATGGCGATCTCGCGGCCGATCAGGTCGAACTCGGACCATTCCGGCAGACCGTCCAGCCACAGGTTCCCGCGAAACCGGTGGATCGACAGGTCCAGCCCCATCCGCGCGCCCAGCATCCGCAACGAGGCCAGATTGAGAACCGAGATCCAGGGACCCGGCACATCCGTCAGCGCCCCGCCATCGCGCCGGGCCACGAGGGCGCGCGGCGCCGGGCGATCGGCGGGCCACAGCGGGCGCAGCCAGGCGATCAGCGCGTCCCCATCGTCCGGCAACGTGCCGGAAAAGGACGGGCGCCGGGGATGGGTCAGGTGCACCGCGCCGGTGGTTTCATCGAAGTCGGCGCGAATTGCCTGAAGGCTTCCTTCGGCCGCGCCGCGGACAAAGTTCATCTTGGGAACCCAGCCCTCGGGCGCGGTGCCGAATTTGGCGGCCTCGGTCGCGATGGCGTAGTGCCGATCAAAGGGGAACGGGCGGCCCTCGTTCAGGGCCGCCCGGGTCAAGGCCTGGAACCCGGCGGATTTCACCGGGTGCCGGACGATATGGGCCAGATGGGCGGCGCTCACTTGGCCTTGCCGCCGCTCTTGCCACCCGGCTTTCCGCCTTTCGGCACCTTCAACGAGGCGCGGATATTGCCGAAGATGTCGGGCCGCGATCCATGCGCCGTCATGATCAGATACTGCTGGGTGAAGGTGATGATGTTGTTGCCGATCCAGTACATCAGCAGCCCCGACGCGAAACCGCCCATCACGAACATGAACACCAGCGGCATCCAGTTGAAGATGGTCGCCTGCATCGGATCCGCGGGCGCCGGGTTCAGGCGCATCTGGAACCACATCGACAGGCCGAACAGCAACGGCAGCAGGCCCAGGAACACCGTCGCCAGCATGGTGCCGGTTTCGGGCGCGGCCCAGGGCAGCAGGCCAAAGAAGTTATACAGCGACGTCGGGTCCGGTGCCGACAGATCGTTGAACACCCAGAACCAGGGCGCCTGCCGCAGTTCGATGGTGACAAAGATCACCTTGTAGAGCGAGAAGAAGATCGGGATCTGCATCATGATCGGCAGGCAGCCCGCAGCCGGGTTCACCTTGCGGTCGCGGTAGAGCGCCATCATCTCTTGTTGCAGCTTTTGCCGGTCCTCGCCCGCGCGTTCCTTGATCGCCTGCATCTCGGGCTGGAGTTCCTTCATCCGCGCCATCGAGACATAGGATTTCCACGCCAGGGGCAGCAGCAGCGCCTTGAGCGTCAGCGTCAGCGCCAGGATCGCCCAGCCCATGTTGCCGATCAGCCCGTGATAGAAGTTCAGCACCAGGAAGATCGGCTTGGTGAGGAAGAAGAACCAGCCCCAGTCGATCGCATCCACGAAGCGGTCGATGTGCAGCGTGTCCTCATAGCCCGTCAGCGTCGCGTATTCCTTGGCGCCGGTGAACAGCATCGACGAGGCGCTGGCGGTCTGGCCGGGTTCGACCGTGACGGTCGGCTGGCGCAGGCTGGCCTGATAGATTTCGGACCCGGGGACATATTGTCCCACGCCCGCCGCGGGGTTGCCGGGCGTCGCGACCAGGGCCGCCATGAAGTATTTCGATGTAAAGCCGATCCAGGCGTTTTCGGTCGCGTCCGCTTCGCGCGCCGGCGTGTGCTCGCGGTCGCTGACGGGATAGTCCCGCATGGTCTTGTAGCTGTCCTCGATGAGGGCGCCATCGGCCATCTGCACCAGCCCTTCATGCGAGATGTAGTAACGTTGCATGTCAGGCGGCACATCATGCTGTGCGAGAATGCTGTAAGGATCCAGCTGGACAGGCGTGTCGCCGGTGTTTTCGACGGTCTGCGTGACCGAGAACATATAGCCGTCGTCCACCGCGATCTCGCGGGTGAAGATCAGCCCGGCGCCGTTGTCCCAGCGCAGCGTGACCGGCGTTTCGGGCGTCAGGGCGTTGTCACCGACCTGTTGCCACGGGGTCGCGGGGCCGGGGACCTGGTCATAGTCCAGCGTGCCGCGCGGGGTCCAGCCGAACAGGGCATAGAACGGGTGCCGCGCGCCGCCATTGGGGTTCAGCAGGTGCACCAGTTCGCTGTCGGGGTCCACCGTTTCGCGGTAGTCGCGCAGCTGCATGTCATCAAAGCGGCCGCCGGTCAGCGCCAGGGATCCGGTCAGGCGCGGCGTGTCGATGGCGATCCGCGCCGTGGTTTCCAGCGGCTGCGCCAGCGTGGCGTCGCCCGCGGCAGGGGCCGCGGTGTCCGCCGAGGGCGGCGGGATCAGCTCGCTTTGGGCGACGGTATCGGCAGGGTCGGGCTGTGGTGGGGGGAACAGCGCGAACCAGCCCATGATGACCGCGAGGCTCAGGGCAAAGGCGAGGATCAGGTTCTTGGTTTGATCGTCCATCGGGGCTTTCCGGGCGCGATTTCGGTGCTGCGCCGGTTCAACAGGCCCTGTCCACAAAGGTCAAGCGGATTCCCCGGGCGGGCCTGCCGCGCGGGGGGATTTTTCCCGCTGACGGCCCGTCCGGCAACCGCCCGGGCCAAGGCGCCCCTGTCCGCCGGTGCGCGCGTGCCTCAGCCGTCGGTGCCGTCCGCGGTGCGTGCGGTTTCGGCGTCTTCGCACCAGGGCTCGCCGCGCGCCAGGGCCTCGGCATGGGCGCGCAGCCAGGTTGGCAGGTCCTGCGCGGGCATCGGTCGCGCGATGGCGAAACCTTGCAGATGGTCGCATCCCATCTGCGCCAGCAGAACCTGCTCGCCCGCGCTTTCCACCCCCTCGGCCAGCGTGGCGATTCCCAGTTGCTCGGCCATCGACAGGATCGCGGCGACCATCCGCTGCTGGCCATGGTCGCGGTGCAGGTTGGTCACGAACGAACGGTCGATCTTGATGCGACCGACCGCGAAACGGCGGATATGGGCGATCGAGGCGTGCCCGGTCCCGAAATCGTCCAGGTCGATCCCGCAGCCCATGGCGGCCAGGCGGGCAATGGTGCGCACCGCGATGTCGTCGTCGCCTTCGGCGATCACGGTCTCAAGGATCTCCAGGGAAAGCCGCTCAGGCGGGAGGTCATGGCGTTCGAGCTCCCAGCCGATTTCGTCCGCGAGGCGCGGGTTACGCAGTTCCTCGGCTGAGAGGTTGACCGAGACGCTGGGCACCGTGTGTCCCGCGCGGTCAAGGGCGACCAGCAGGTCGAGCGAGTCGCGCAGCATCCGTTCGGCCAGCAGTGGCGAGAGACCGGCGGCCTCGATCTGGGGCAGGAATTCGCCCGGGGCGATCAGGCCGCGGTCGGGATGCTGCCAGCGCGCCAGCGCCTCGAACCCGCTGACCTCGCCGCTATCCGTCCGGATCTGTGGCTGGAAATAGGCCCGAATCTCGCCATTCGTGAGCGCGCGCCGCAAGGCCCCCAGATGTCCCGCGCTCAATGTCGCGGGGAAATCCACCACCGAGTAGCTGCTCAACCCCCCCGGTCCCGACCGCAGGGCCTTGTCGGCGGCGATTTCGGCCGCCTGCAGCATGTCCAGGCCGTTGAGCGCCGCCGCGCGCGCACTGATCGAAAACCCGATCGAGACGCTGGGCCAGATGGTCAGGTGGTCGCCACGCACCGGCTGCGCCAGCCGGGCCTGCAGCCTTTGGGCGATCGCCAGAACGCCCCCCAGATCGAGCCCGCGTTGCGGGAACAGCGCAATTCCGAACCCGTCATCCCCGATCGCGCAAAACACATCCTGATCGCGCAGTGCCCGGCCCAGGCGATCGCCCAGATCCTGCGACAACAGGGCAAAGGCGGCATCGCCATGCAGTGCGCGCAGCCGCTGGGCATCGTCGATTCGCACCGCCAGCGCCGCACCGCGCGCGCCATTGCCGGGTTGCACCAGGGCGGCCTGAACCGCCGCCCGGTCCAGGAAGGGCGCCTGCCCGCCGCCTGCGGCCGCCCGGGTCAGCGGCGCGCGCACGGCTGTCCAGACCAGCCCGGCCTGCAAGCCGACCAGCACCGCATTGGTCCAGGCCGGCAAGGTCATCGTTGCCAGTGCCGCCGAGGGTGCCACCACCGCGCAGGCCGTCAATACCCGGGCCGGCACCGGCCATCGTGCGAGCCAGCCGTTCTGAAACCCCATGTGCCCAATCCCTTGCCGCCGGAACCCGATCCGGCAGTCACAGGCTGGTCGGCGCAGATGAGCGAAGGCTTAACGCAGCACCGGAATTTCGTTCGAATTGTCGCTTTCCGGCCGGGCGCCCTGCGGCCAGAGGCCGGCAAAGTCGAACAGGCCCGGGTCCACCAGATGCGACGGACGCACGTTCATCAGCGCCTTGAACATCACATTGCGCCGGCCCGGGGTGCGGCGTTCCCATTCGTCCAGCAGGGCCTTGACCTGCATCCGCTGCAATCCGTCCTGCGATCCGCACAGGTCGCAGGGGATGACCGGATAGCCCATGTCGCGCGCGAATTTCTCGCAGTCGGCCTCGGCCACCAGGGCGAGCGGACGCAGAACGGTCAGGTCGCCATCTTCGTTCACCAGCTTGGGCGGCATCGTGGCCAGGCGCCCGCCGTGGAACAGGTTCATGAAGAAGGTTTCCAGCATGTCGTCGCGGTGATGCCCCAGGACCACCGCCGCGCAGCCTTCCTCGCGGGCGATCCGATAGAGATTGCCGCGCCTGAGCCGCGAACAGAGCGAACAATAGGTGCGGCCCTGGGGGATCTTGTCCACGACCACGGAATAGGTGTCCTGGTATTCGATCCGGTGCGGCACGCCCATGCGGGTCAGAAACTCGGGCAGGACGGTCGCGGGAAAGCCCGGCTGGCCCTGGTCCAGGTTGCAGGCCAGCAGATCGACCGGCAGCAGGCCGCGCCATTTCAGTTCGTGCAGGATCGCCAGAAGCGTATAGCTGTCCTTGCCGCCGGACAGGCAAACCAGCCAGCGGTCGCCCGGGCGCACCATGCCGAAGGTGTCGATCGCTTCGCGCACCTGCTGCACCAGCCGCTTGCGCAGCTTGCGGAACTCGGTGGTCTTGGGGGCGCCGTGAAACAGCGCGTGGATATCGTCGCCGGGATCGTCGAGCATGGCCAGGGCCCTCCTGCGGGTTGCCATAGGGGGTTTCCTTTGCCATCGTCAAGCCATCCAGACCAGGGGCGGACGATGGAACAGGACCAGACCGGAGAGCTCCTGGTGGACCTCAGCGCAAGCCGCTTCTCGGTGGCGTTCTCGATCCTGTTCTTCGCATTCGGGATTGCCGCGGGGTTTCTGCTGGCCTTTTCCGGCCTGGGCTTTCTGCAAGACAGCGCCGGGGTCATCGCCGGCGTGTTCCTGGTGGCACTGTGCCTGTTGGCACTGGCCGGCCTGGTGCTGTATCTGCTGCGCGACCGCATCCTCACGCGGCTGTTCGGTCTGGCCGGGGCCCAGGTCGATGTGATCGCAACCCCCCTGGCCGAGGTCGCCCAGGGCGCTGCCCGGCGCGATCCCGAACAGGCCGCACAATCCGCGCGGCGCCTGATCCAGGTCGCCCTGGCGCGCTACGCCTGGCTGGCGACCCGGCGCTGGATCATGACCTCGCTCACGGCGCTGATCGCGGCGATGGCGGCCCTGGCCGGCACGGCGTTGCTGTTCAAGCAGAACGATCTGATCGCCCAGCAGATCGTCCTGCTCGGTGTCCAGAACGACCGGATCCAGCAACAGAACGCCCTGCTCGAACAGCAGACCGAACTGGCCGAAGCCGCCCGCAATGCGGCGCTGGCGGTCGAAGTGACCGCGGTCGCCGGTCTGCTGGGCGAGGCCGTGGATCGGGTGATGGGGCCGGTCGGCCAGCGCGGACCGATCGAGATCGCGCCCGTGCTGCATCCGGAAACCGACGTGCCGCGCAGCGTGCTGTTTCGGTTGATCGCGCTGTCGCAGGCGCTGCGGCCCTATCGGTTTCTCGACCCGGGTTTCAACCACGCGGACGAAAGCGCCATGGTTCACCAGGCGATGCTGGCCCGACGCGAGGCCATGCCCCAGACCTATGCGCGGATGGCCGATCTGAACGGTTGGGTCGATCGCGCCGGCCCGGCGCCACTGGTCGACCGGCCGGGCAGCCCCGAACGCGGGCAGTTGCTGCGGGTGATGATGACCAATGGCCTGCGCGAGACCGAGATCCTCAGCTTCTATGGGCTGGATCTGAGTTTCGCCACGGCGCAGGGGTTGGTGCTGGCCGGGGCCACGATGCAGAACGCGAATCTTTCCTATGCCGATCTGTCCTATGGTCAGGTGATCGAGACGGACTTGCGGGGCGCCACCTTGGCGAATGCGCGGATGCGCCATGCACAGATCATGCGCAGCGACCTGGGGTTTCTGCCGGCCGAGTCGGCGCGCGGCCCCTATGCGACGCAGGACATCCGCGGATACGCGGCGCCGCTGGTCGGGCTGGATCTGTCGGACGCGCTGATCGAGGACAGCGATTTCAGCGGCTCGAATGCCATGGCCGCGATCTTTGACCGGGCGTTGATGATCGGCGTGGATCTGCGCGACACCACGCTTGCGGGGGCCAGCTTTCGGGGCGCGGTGCTGATCGCCCCGCAGTGGCAGGGGGCGCAGCTCAGCTCTGTCGATCTGGATGGTGCGGTGCTGACCGGCGCCGACCCCCTGGCCGATCTGGCTGCCGCCGCCGCGCCCGACAGCTTCGTGCGCGATCGCTACCGCGCCGCGCGGGTGGATCTGCTGGCGGTGCTGGCGGCGCATGACTGGGCCGATGACGCCCGCACCGACCGTGCGCTGGCGCTGACCGGGGATCAGCCGGCCTGGCGGATCGAACGGATCGGCGCGTTTCCCTGACCGCGCCGGGCGCGTTCAGGGGCGGTGTCGGGCGTCGAATTCGGGATCGGCCCCCGGCACCGGATCATAGCCATGCCCGCCCAGGGGATGACACCGCGCCACGCGCCGCGCCGCCAGCCAGCTTCCCCGGATCGCGCCATGGCGTTGCAGGGCCTCCATCGCATAGGCCGAACAGGTCGGCTGATAGCGGCACCCGTGCCCGACCCAGGGGCTGAGAACCAGCCGATAGGCGCGGACAGGCAAGGAAACCACCCAGGCGGCGGCCGTCATCTTGGGGCGGGGCGTTTCGGGCATCGGAACCTCGGACTGACAGCGCCGATGTGGGGCCGGGCGGGCGCGCGTGCAAGCCCCTGCGTCATTGCGGCATCCGCGCCGCCAGATCGGCGATCTGATGGGGTGCGAACACCGCGATTCCATGCGTCCGCAAGAGCTGCGCGGTCAGGCCCGCGCCGGGCGTGCGGCGGCCGTCATGATGGCCGGAATGAACCAGAGTGCTGCCGCATGACGGGCTTGCGTCGGTCAGCAGCGCAAGGCGGCAGTCGCGATCCTGCGCCACGCGCAGCGCGATCCGTGCCCCCTGAACGAAGGCCGCCGTGACATCCTGGCCCGCGTCGGTCAGCACCCGGCCCCGACCGGCCAGCACATCGGCGGCGGTGGCGCCGGGCTCGATCTCGGCGGGGGGGCGCGGGATGGGCAGACCGGCGGCGACCTCGGGGCACAGGGGCACCAGCCAGCCCCGGGTGCGCCAGCCGGTCAGAAGCCGGTCGTGCAGCGTCTTGGCCTGCCCGTCATAGCGGACCGCCTGACCCATCAGGCAGGCACTGATCAGAAGGTGAGTCATGGCCCACACGCTAGGGCAGGGCGCGGCGCCGGTAAAGGTGGACGTCTCGCCGGCGCGGGGATAGCCTGACCGGCGACGGAGGGCGCCCATGTCACGACACATTCTCATCACCGGCGGATCGCGCGGGATCGGGCGGGCGACGGCGCTTCTGGCGGCGGCGCGTGGCTGGCGCGTGACCATCGGGTATCACGGCAACGCGGTCGCGGCCGAGGCCGTCGTCGCGCAGACCGGCGGCACGGCCATCGCCGGCGACGTGGCCGATCCCGCCGCCGTGCGGGCGCTGTTCGCGGCGGCGGAATCCGCGCAGGGCCGTCTCGACGCGGTCGTGGTCAATGCCGGCATCGTCGCCCCCGCCGCGTCGCTGGCCCGGATGGACGACGACCGGCTGCGGCGTGTTGTCGATACCAATCTGATGGGCGCGCTTTACTGCGCCCGCGAGGCCGCGCGCCGATTGCCCCGGCCCGCCGATCAACCGGCGGGGGCGCTGGTGTTCCTGTCGTCGATCGCGGCAACCCTGGGGGCGCCGAACGAATATGTCGATTACGCCGCCGCCAAGGGGGCAGTTGACAGCCTGACCCGTGGTCTGGCCAAGGAACTTGCGGGTGAGAATGTGCGCGTCAACGCCGTGCGTCCGGGCCTGATCGACACCGAGATCCACGCCTCGGGCGGCCGCCCCGACAGGGCCCAGGCCCTGGCGTCGCTGGTGCCGATGGGTCGCCCCGGCCGCGCCGAGGAAGTCGCCCAGGCCGTACTGTGGCTGTGCGAACCGGGGGCGTCCTATACCTCGGGCGCGATCGTCGATGTCGGGGGCGGACGATGAGACCGCCCCTCCCGGCGCTGGCGTCGGCCGAGGCGCGCGCGTTTCTCGCCCAGCCGCTGCCCGAGGCGGTGTTTCGCCGCGCCCCGCAATCCCTGGAGGAATGGCAATCGCTGATCGCGCGTTTCAACGCGCTGCGCGAAACGGCGGTCGAAAGCCTGCGCACTCGGTTGCCTGTCGCCCTCGACACGGTCGAGATCGCGGGCGTGACCTGCCATCTGCTCACACCCGAAGGGGCGGACAACGACCGTGTGGTGATCGAATTCCACGGCGGCGCCTATGTGCTTTATGCCGGTCTGTCCGGGCTGGGACGGGCCTTCAAGTTCGCGCTGGCATCGGGATTGCGGGTGATCGCGGTGGATTACCGCATGCCCCCGTCCGCGCCCCATCCCGCCGCGACCGAGGACGCGCTGGCGGTCTATCGCGCGGTTTTGGCGGACCATCCGGCCGCGCGCGTCGGCGTCTACGGCACCTCGGCCGGGGGCAACCTGGCCGCGACCATGCTGGTTGCCGCCAGGGATGCGGGGCTGGCGATGCCCGCCGCTGCCGTGCTGAACACGCCCTGGATGGACCTGACCGGTGCGGGCGACAGCCTGGGCCTGTTCGACGGCATCGACCCCGCGCTGGTCACCTATCACGGGTTGGTGCGGGCGGCGGCCCGGCTTTACGCGAACGGCCTCGCGCTGGACGATCCCCGGCTGTCGCCGATCCATGCCGATCTGACCGGTTTCCCGCCGGTGCAGATCATCACCGGAACGCGCGATCTCTTGCTCAGCGATGCGACGCGGCTGCATATGCGCCTGCTCGATCAGGGCAGCGAAAGCGAGCTCAGGGTCTACGAAGGCATGTGGCACGGTTTTTCCGACGTGCCGGAAGAAGCGCAGGTCTATGACGCGATGACCCGGTTCCTGCGGGCCCGCATGGCGTGACCGCTCAGGCCCGGCGGCGTTTTGCGGGTGCGGCGGGTGCGGTGGCCAGCGTCTCCCGGATGGTGTCGGCGCTGCGCAGGTAGTGCGCGCGCAACAGGGGCAGGGCCGTCGCCTCGTCGCGCGCCAGCGCGGCATCGGCCAGGGCCTTGTGCTCGGCCTGGATGTCGCGCGTGCCCGGCCCGGTCGACGCCAGCAGAACCGGGACCCGGTAGCGTTGCGTGGCGTGATGCAGCCGCTCGAAGATTTCGAGCATCCACTCCGACCCGCAGGCCGCCAGCAGCGCGAGGTGAAAGGCGTGGTGGCGGGCCTCGAGTTCCCACAGATCGGCGCCGGTGCCCTTGCGGTCGGCTTGCAGTTGCAGCGCATACAGGGCCGCCACGACGCCCGCGGCCCAGTCGTCGCCGCCCTTGATCATGGACAGGCGCAGCGCCTCGGCCTCGATCAGCAGGCGCGTGGCGAGCGCGTCCTCGAATTCGGCCAGTGACAGGGGCGCCACACGGAAACCGCGCAGCGTTTCCGACGTGACCAGCCGTTCGGCGCCCAACCGGTTCAGCGCCTCGCGCAGGGGGGAAAAGCCCATGCCATAGCGTTCGGCCAGATCGGCCAGCCGCAGGGGGCTGCCGGGCGCGAACGCTCCATGCACGATGTCGTGTCGCAACCCGAGATAGGCTTTCTCCGCAAGCGTCATGGCGAGGGTCCTTTCGGTCTGCGATCCTACCGGAAAGGCGCAGGGCGCCGCAATCTGTATATTTTCGAAGATTGTTGTTGTTGTCGAAAGTAACCTGCGCCAGACTGCGCCCGAGACGGAACCGGAGGACCTTCCATGACGCGTCGTCGCGAGAACCATCGAGAATCTGTTGCGGGTCGGGCGGATGTCGAGGACACGCCTGAATTGCTTGCGTATTACGATGATCTCGAGGCGCTGGATGCGGGGGCGTTGTGGACGGTTGCGAACAAGATCGAGCCGTGGGAACCGGCGTCGGCGTCGGTTCCGGTTCTGTGGCGCTACCGGGATCTGCGCGACCATGTCCTGCGCTCGGTCGATCTGGTGACGCCCGAGAAGGCGGGGCGCCGGGTGATCTATCTGAACAACCCCGGGCGCACGGATGTGGCGGCGGCGGTGGGCTGGATCTATGCGGGGCTTCAGGTGATGCACCCGGGCGAGCGGGCGTCGGCGCATCGCCATTCGGCCAGCGCGGTGCGCTTCATCATGGAAGGGGCGGGGGCCTATACGGTGGTCGATGGCCACAAGATGACGCTTGGGGCCAATGATTTCGTGCTGACGCCGAACGGCACCTGGCACGAACACGCGGTCGAAGCCTCGGGCACGCCCTGCATCTGGCAGGACGGGCTGGACATCCCGCTGGTCAACGCGCTCGAGGCGAATTTCTACGAGGTTCACCCCGATCTGACGCAGGCGGTCGCCTATGCGGTGGACGACATGACGAAGACCTGGGGCAACCCGGGGCTCACGCCGAACGGGGGGGCGTGGAGCAAGGGCTACAGCCCGATGTTCAAATACGAATGGGCGCCGACCTACGAGGCGCTGGGCAAATACGGCCAGTGCACCGACGGCAGCCCCTTTGACGGCGTGCTGATGGAGTATGTGAACCCCGCCAACAACGGGCCGGTGATGAAGACGATGGGCGCCTCGATGCAGATGCTGCGGCCGGGCGAGCGGACCCGGGCGCATCGGCACACCGGCAGCTACCTGTATCATGTGGCCAGGGGGCGCGGGCATTCGGTCATCAACGGCCGGCGGTTCGACTGGCAGGAGCGCGACATCTTCTGCGTGCCCTCCTGGGCCTGGCACGAACACGCCAATGCCTCGGACCGCGAGGATGCGTGCCTGTTCTGCCTGAACGACCTGCCGGTGATGCGGGCGCTGGGGCTCTACCGCGAGGAAGCCTTTGGCGAGAACGGCGGGCACCAGCCCCTGACGTCATGACCCCGGACCGGGACCGACACCGATGATCCCCGATCTGGCCCCCGTGCTGATCCCCGTGCTGATCCCCGTGATGATCCCCGGGCTGGCCCCCGCCGATCTGGCGCTGCTGCTCGCTCCGGTGCTGCTCGCCGGGCTCGTGGTGGTGCTCTGGCGCCGGAAACGGGCGGCGGGGCGGCGGCCCTGGGCGGTGCTCGACGGGTCGAACATCCTCTACTGGATGGGGGGTGCGCCCGATCTGGCCCCTGTGCGCGCGGTGCTGGACCGGCTGGGCGCGCAGGGCTACGAGGCCTGCGTCGTCTTCGACGCGAACGCGGGCCATCTGCTGTTCGGCCGCTACGCGGGCGCGCGCGATTTCGCCGCCCGGCTGGGCCTGCCGGAGAGGCGGGTGATGGTGGTTCCCCGGGGCACGCCGGCCGATCCGGCGATCCTGGCCGCCGCGCGCGAGGTCGGCGGGATCATCGTCACCAACGACCGCTATCGCGACTGGGTCGAGAAGGACCCGGACCTTCGCGACACGATCCATCTCGTCACGGGTGGCTACCGGGAGGGCGCGCTCTGGCTGGGCCCGCCCGGGCGACCGCCCGCGGGCCGGGCCTCTGGCCGGCCCGGGACCCTATCAAGGAGAGCTTCATGAAACTTGTGACCTATCGTCGGGGCGTGGAATCGCGTGCCCGTGTCGGCGTGATCGTCGACGACCTGTGCGTGGATGTCGCCCGTCTGGGCGCGGCCTGCGGCGAAGAGATGCCCGACACGATGCTGGGCCTGATCGACGCGGGCCGCCCCGGGCTGGGCACGCTGCGCGCCTGCCTGGACGAGGTGGGCGCCGACCTGCCGGTGGGCTGCGCGACGGCGCTGGCGAACGTGACGCTGCTGGCGCCGATCCCGCGCCCGCGCAAGAACATCTTCGGCATCGGCCTGAACTATCTGGATCACGTCACGGAAAGCGCGCAGGCGCTGGATACCTCGGCCGATCTGCCCCGCCAGCCGGTGATCTTCTCCAAGCCGCCGACCGCGGTGATCGGCCCGGGCGAGCCGATCCCGCATGACGCCGAGATCACGCAGCAACTGGACTGGGAGGTGGAGCTGGCGGCGATCATCGGCACCACCGCCCGCCGGGTCGATCGGGCCGACGCCCTGGGCCATGTGTTCGGCTATTCGGTGATGATCGACGTGTCGGCGCGCGACAACCGGCGCGCGGGGCAGTGGATCGTGTCCAAGGGGATGGACGGGTATGCGCCCTTCGGCCCCTGCATCGTCACCGCCGACGAGATCCCCGACCCGCAGGTGCTGGACCTGTGGTTGAGCGTGAACGGCGTGGAAAAGCAGCGGTCGAACACCGCCAGGATGCTGTTCAAGGTCGATGAACTGATCGCCGACATCAGCCGCGTGATCACGCTGGAACCCGGCGACATCATCGCCACCGGCACCCCCGAGGGCGTCGGCGCCGGCCGCAACCCCCAGGAATGGATGTGGCCCGGCGACGTCGTCGTCGCAACCGTCCAGGGCATCGGAACCCTCAGACACCCCGTCGTCAACGTCACGCAGGCATAGCGGATGCGCTACGATCTCGACCAGCTTCCCACCCCTATCGCCTACAAGCTGCTGGCAGCCACGGTGGTTCCCCGACCCATCGCCTGGGTCGTCACCAGGAACCGGGACGGCCTCAACGCCGCGCCCTACAGCTTTTTCAACGTCATGGGGTCGGCCCCGCCCACTGTCGCGCTGGGGCTGCTGGCCGACCCTGAGCGCGGGTTCAAGGACAGCGCCGCGAATATTCTGGAAACCGGGGAGTTCGTGGTCAATCTGGTGCCCGAGCGGTTGGTCGAGGCGATGAACCTGACCGCCGCCGA
Organism: Rhodobacter sp.; assembly: GCA_020637555.1. GTDB lineage: Bacteria > Pseudomonadota > Alphaproteobacteria > Rhodobacterales > Rhodobacteraceae > Pararhodobacter. The sequence continues at coordinate 249,961 of JACKKF010000006.1, forward strand.
TGCGCCACGGGGGGTGGATGAACTGGCGCTGGCGGGGCTCGACACCCTGCCCAGCGTCCATGTCGGGCCGCCGCGCATCGCCGAAAGCCCGGTCGCGTTCGAATGCCGGACCCTGTCATCGGTGGTGACGGGGCCCTGTCAGACGGTGGTCATCGGCCGCGTTCTCGCCGTGCATATCGAGGACCGCTATCTGCTGGATGCAGACCGCGGCTGGGTCGATACCGACGCGCTGGACCTGGTGGCACGGTCCTATGGCAGCGACTACATCCGCAGCCACGATACCTTCAAGCTGGATCGCCCGACCTGGGCCGGGCTGAAGGCCGAGGGCAAGGTCTGATCAAGGGGGCGCCCCCGAGGCGCCCCTTAACCATCCGTTTTCCCTGACATATTCGATGCTTTTGAGGATTTGCGAAAATTTCCTTGACAGACTCCGGTCCGCAGGAAAACCTTAACTGTAGAGTTAAGAAATTCGCGCGAACGCGAATCGTCAACAGGAAAGAGGGACCGATGCTTCAAGAACGCATCGAGGGCAAATGGCTTGCCGCCTTTCGCCGCGTCTTCGCGCTGAATGGAATCGGCAAGGGCACGAAGATCGCCATCATCTCGGAAACCCAGTCGCGCCCGGTTCTGGTGCATCTGTCGGAACTGGCGGCCTATGATCTGGGCGCCGAGTTCTGCATGATCCAGATGCCCACACCGCCGCAATCCGCCCCGGTGCCGGTGAAATCCACGGGGACCTCGTGGGCGATCCAGGGCAACCGCGCGGTGATCGAGGCGCTGAAACTGGTCGAGGTGATCGTGGATTGCACGGTCGAGGGGCTGATCCACGCCCCCGAATGGCCCGAGATCGAGGACGCCGGCCGCACCCGCCTGCTGGTCATCACCAACGAACACCCCGAGATCCTGGAACGCACCGAGCCCCGGGCCGAGGACGCGGTCAAGCTGGAAATCGGCATCCAGATGCTGCGCGAGGCGAACGAGATGCGCGTCACCTCGCCCCTGGGCACCGACCTGACGGTGGACCTGCGCGGCGCGCCCTGCGGTGGCACGGCGGGGTTCGGCACCACGCCCGGCGCCGTGGCGCACTGGCCGGGCGGTTTGTGCCTGGCCTTTCCGGGCAAGAACGCGGTGAACGGCCGGATCGTGATGGGTGTGGGCGACATGAACCTGACGTTCAAGACTTATCTGACCAGCCCCATCGACTTCACCATCGAGAACGACTTTGTCACCTCGATCAAGGGCGACGGCATCGATGCGCTTCATTTTCGCGAATACATGGAGGCCTGGGACGACCGCAACGCCTATGGCATGTCCCATGTCGGCTGGGGGATGAACCCGGGCGCCAAATGGGTGTCGGCTGCGATGTATGACAAGCGCGACATGCAGGCGGTCGAATTCCGCGCGCTGGCCGGCAGCTTCCTGTGGTCCACCGGCGCCAACCAGTATGCAGGCCGCTATACGCTGGGTCATTTCGACCTGCCGATGCGCAACTGCACGATTGCCCTGGATGGCAAGGTCGTTGTCCGCGACGGCGTGCTTCAGGGCGAGCTGGCCCTCTGATTTCCCACGAGAACACGAGAAAACCATGAGCGATATTGCCGACTATTACGATCTCAGCCGCATCCGCCCGCAGGTGGTCGAGGTGCTGCGCCGCGTGAATCAGCTGGGCCGCGAGAAATTCGCGCCGCGCGCCAAGGCGATCGACGACGACGCCAGCTTTCCTGTCGAAAACTACAAGGATCTGGCGGCCGAGGGCTTCCTGGGTCTGTGCATCCCCGAGGAATTCGGCGGCTGGGGCTTTTCCATGTGGGAATATGCCATGGTCGGCGCCGAGATCGGCAAATACTGCGGCGCGACCGCGCTGACCTTCAACATGCACAATTCGTCGATGGCCTGGTCGCGCTTCATGTTCGACATGCCGAACCTGACCGCCGAGGAAAAGGCCGCCTTCGCCCCCCTGCGCGAACGCCAGTTCCGCCGCGCCATCGCCGAGCGCGCGATCTATTCGCAGCCGATTTCCGAAGGTGGGCAGAACTGGACCTCGAAGCCGAACCAGACCCAGTGCCGCAAGGTCGAGGGCGGCTGGAAGATCAACGGCTTCAAGAAATTCGCCTCGCTTGCCGGGTATTGCGACTATTACACCATCGTCTGCACCGAGGTGTTCGAGGGGCAGGAGCCACGCCACGAGGACACGATGCTGTTCGTCGTGCACAAGGACGCCCCCGGTCTTTCGGTCAAGGGCGACTGGGACCCGCTGGGGATGCGCGGCACCAACTCGCGCGATCTGATCCTGAAGGATGTCTTCGTCACCGAGGACGACATGCTGATGCCGCCCGGCATCTTCGGCAAGACGCTGGCGCACTGGCCGCACATGATGGCGACGCTGTCGCCCACCTATATGGGCGTTGCGCAAGGGGCGTTCGATTTCACCGTGGCCTATCTGAAGGGACAGGTGCCCGGCCAGCCCCCGATCGACCGGCGCATGTATGCGACCAAGCGCGTCGCGGTCAGCAAGATGTATGCGCGTCTGGCGACCATGCGGGCGCTCTGGTGGCAGGCCTTCTCCGAGGCCAAGGGCTTCCCGACCAAGGGCGAGGTCCTGCGCATGTATGCGGCGCAATACAATGTCATGGAGGGCGTGCAGGAGATCGCCGCGCTGGCCATCCGCACCTGTGGCGGGCAATCCATGCTGCGCTCGCTGCCGCTGGAGCGGATGTATCGCGACGCCCGCTGCGGCGCGCTGATGCTGCCCTACACGTCCGAGATCATGGAGGACTATATCGGTGTCCTCGCGCTTTACGACATGGACGAGCTGGACGATGCGCCCGGTGATCTCGATGGGGCGCGGACGTCGTTGTGGCGGGGCGAGGGCGGCTCGATCAAGGGGCTTCGCTGATCATGCCGCGCGACCGGGTTCAGGTTCACGGCAAGCTGGCGGCATCCGCGGATGCGGTCTGGTCCGTTGCCCGTGATTTCTGCGGGCTCTGGCACCCGGCGATGACATCCATCCGGGCCGAGTCCGGCCCGGGCGGCGCCCCGATCCGGGCCTTCACGGTGGCGGGCGAGGACACGCTCTATCGCGAGCAGAGGACCTATTTCAGCGATAGCGACCGGGTTCTGGGATACACCCATCTGGCGGGGATCGCCGGGGTGCAGGCCTACGACGCCCGCGTCAGCGTGACCCCCACGGACGACGGTTGCGTGGTGCAATGGACCGCGACGGTCAGCGCGCCCGCCGACCGGCTGGCGCCGATCTGCACGGGCACCCGGGCAATCTTAGAGATGGGGATCGAGGCGCTGGGACGCGCGGCCCGCGAGGCCACGATGCCGGCCCCCGCGCCCCTGCCTGCGCCGGTCGCGCTGTCGACCATGGTGTTTGACGACTTGCCGCGCCTGGGCGTGACGGTGACGCCTGACACCGGGGACACCACCCTGGCGGTGTTCCTGCACGGGATCGGGGGCGCCCGCGGGAACTGGGATGCGCAACTGGCGGTCGCGGGAACCGTCATGCGCTGTGCCGCGCTGGATCTGCGCGGCTACGGCGACAGCACGCTGGGGCCGCGCCCCTCGGGTGTGGATGACTACTGCGCCGACATCCTGCGCCTGCGCGCGCATCTGGGCGCGGACCGGCTGGTGCTGGTCGGCCTCAGCTATGGCAGTTGGATCGCCACCTCATTCGCCATGCGCCACCCTGAGATGCTGGCGGGGCTGGTGCTGTCCGGCGGCTGCACCGGCATGTCCGAGGCCGGCCCCGACGAACGCGAGGCCTTCCGCGTCAGCCGCGAGGTGCCGATGGACGCAGGCCAGGTTCCCGCCGATTTTGCCCCGGCCGTGGTCAAGGTGCTGGCCGGGCCGAACGCCAGCGACGAAACGCGTCGGAAGCTTTACGAATCCATGGCCGCGATCCCCGCGCCAACCTATCGCGATGCCCTGGTCTGCTTTACCAACCCGCTGGAGAAATTCGACTTTTCGCGCATGACGATGCCCGTCCTGATGATGACAGGCGAATACGACCGGCTGGCGCCCCCCGCCGAGATCCGCGCCGTGGCGGGCCGGATCTGGGATGCGGCCGCCCAGCCCGACGTGCAGTTCGAGGTGATCACCGATGCGGGCCATGTCTGCAATGTGGAACAGCCCGCGGCCTATGGGCGCCGGTTGCTGGATTTCCTGGGCAGGGTGTCGGCATGAACCAGATGTCGCGCAGCCAGCAGAACCGCCTCGCGCGCCGCAAGGCCATTCTGGGGGCGGCGCTTACGGTCTTTTCCGAGGCGGGCTATTCGGGTGCGACGATGGATGCCGTGGCGGCGCTGGCCGGTCTGTCCAAGCCCACGCTGTATCAGTATTTCAAGTCGAAAGAGGCGCTTTTTTCCGCGATGATGCTGGGCAAGCGCGACGAGATGCTCGACGTGTTCGAGCATTCGCCCCACACCAGCATGGTCGAGGATCTGCTGCGGTTCGCGTGGGATTACGCCGATACGGTGATGCGCCCCGATCTGTTGTCGCTGGCGCGGCTCATCATCGGCGAGGTGCAGCGTTTCCCCGAGATCGGCCGCGCCTATCAGTCCGCGGGTCCCGATCACGTCCTGCGCGGGATCATGGCCTATCTCGATGCGCGCCGGGCCGAGGGGCAGCTTGCTTTCGACGACACCGAACTCGCGGCCGAGGACCTGTGGGGTCTGGTGCTGTCCGCGCCGCGGACCAAGGCGCTGTATATGCCCGACTCGGCACCCACGCGGGCTGAGCTGACCCGCTACATCCATAACGGCATCCGCGTGTTCCTGCGGGCCTATTCCACCCGGCCCGAGGCCGATCTCGCCACGTTCGACGCGCTGATCCGCGCGCAACAAACCACAGGTGACGCATGACGCTTGACGATTTCCTCGCCGACCCCGCCAGCCGTTTTGCGACGGTGGCGATGACGGATACCAACGGCCTGTTGCGGGGCCAGATGGTGTCGGCGGGATCGCTGAAAGGGATCGCCCGGAACGGCATGGGCATGGCGCCGGCGCAACTGGCGCTGGACCCCACCGACCAGATGCTGGAAATGCCGGGTGTGACCGATGGCGAGACGGCGGATTTCCACGACGATCCGCTGATCGTGGACCCCGACAGCGTGCGCCGTGTGCCCTGGGCGAAGCCGGGCCATGACCTGCTGGTGTTGTCGAATTACGGCGGCGAGACCGCAAGGCTGTGCCCGCGCGCGATCCTGAAATCGGTGCTGGCCCGGGCGGCCGACGCCGGCTTTGCCCCCAAATACGGCATGGAACTGGAATACACCCTGTTCGACGAAACCGCCGAAAGCGCCCGTGCCAAGGGGTATCGCAACCTCAAGACCGCGACGCCCCACGCCAGCCATGACCTGGTGCTCTATCAGGTGGTGCAAAGCGAATGGTATGAAGCCGTCGCGGCCATGGCCGAACCGCTGCGCATCGACCTGACCAAGATGCACGAGGAAATCGGCGGCGGTTTCATGGAGGCCTGCATCGGCGCCAACGGCGGCACCGACCCGGCCGACCAACTGGTCATCCTGAAGAATTTCATTCGCGCGCTGGCGCTGCGACAGGGGCGCTCCGTCACCTTCATGCCGCGCTGGAACGAGCAGGCGGACAGCCAGTCGATCCATCTGCACATCTCGCTCAAGGATCTGGCCGGCCGGACCGTGTTCCATGACCCCGATGCCGAACACGGGATGTCGCGGATCTTTCGCCACTTCATCGGCGGTCTGCAGGCCTATCTGGGGGACATGACGCTGATCTTTCAGCCGACGGTCAATTCCTACCGGCGGTTTGCGCCGGGCACCTTCGCGCCGCCCGGCTTGACCTGGGGGTATGAGAACCGCACCACCTGCCTGCGGGTGGTGGGGCATGACGCGGGCTCGCTCAGGGTGGAAAACCGCATGGCGGGCGCGGATGCGAACCCCTATCTGATCACCGCCGCGACCCTGGCGGCCGGTGTGGCCGGCATCCTCGAACAGCGCGAACCCGACCCCGAGACCCGGGGCAACGGCTATGCCCAGGACGCCCCGCGCGACTTTGCCCGTTCGATGCCCGAGGCGGTCGAACGCCTGCGCGGCTCGGCGCTGGCGCGCGACTGGCTGGGCGCGCGCTTTGTCGACACCTTCAGCGCAACGCGGGCCTTCCAGCACGACGAATTCCGGCGCAAGGTGCCGGATGTCGAACTGGAACGCTTCTTCGATCTGGGGTGAAGGCATGGATCAGGACCTGCGCAACCGCTTTCTCGAAGGGATGAGCCGCGCCGCGACCTTTGTCGCCGTGGCGACGACCGATGGACCTGGCGGCCGGTGCGGCGTGACGATCTCGTCGCTGACATCGGTGTCGGCGGACGGGGACCACCCGTCGCTGCTGGCCTGCATTCACCACATGTCGCCCGCCGCCACGGCGATCCTGAAGAACCGCAGCTTCTGCGCGAACCTTCTGCACGAAGGGCAGCAGGACCTTGCCAACCTGTTTGCCGGACGCGGCGGCACCGACCAGGCGGCGCGCTTCGATCATGCGGCCTGGGATTCCGGCCCGCTGGGTCAGCCACGCCTCGCGGGTGCAACGGCGATCTTCGAATGCCGCCTGGCCACCGCGATGCTGTGGGAGACGCATCACATCATGGTCGGCCGGGTCATGGCGGTGCGCCTGTCCGAGGACCCCAAGGCGTTGCTGTATGGCCAGCGCGCCTATCGCAAGGCGGTGCATCTGAACGGCGACTGACGCGAATACCGCGCTGCGCAAGCGACGCGCGCGCGGCACCAAAGGGCACCGGGCAAAACCGGGCCCACAACAACGTGGAGAGGATCAATGACGGAAACCATCGTAACCGGGGGCAGCCCCAACGAGTTGCGGCGCAACTCGCTGGGCCTGATCGCGGTCACCTTCATGGTGATCTCGGCCGCCGCGCCCCTCACCGGGGTCGCTGGCGCGATGCCGCTGGCGTTCCTTCTGGGCAACGGCGCGGGCATCCCGCTGACCTTTGTTCTGATGACGCTGATCATGCTGGCCTTTGCGGTCGGCTATGTGGCCATGGCGCGCTATGTGCGCAACGCCGGCGCGTTCTATGCCTATGCCGCGCGCGGCCTCGGCGGCACCTGGGGCGGGGCGGTCTCGTTCACGGCGCTGGTCGCCTACAACGCCATGCAGTTCGGCCTGGTCGGTCTGTTGGGCGGGATCGCGGCCGGGGTGTTCGGCAGCTTCGGCCTGGTCCTGCCCTGGTGGGTCTGGAGCCTGATCGCGGTGCTGCTGGTCGGCATCCTGGGCTATCGCCAGGTGGACCTGTCGGCCAAGGTGATGATCGTGCTGGTGGCGCTGGAATACCTGGTGGTGTTTGTCGTGGACTTCGGCATTCTCGGCGCGGGCGGTGCGGCGGATGCCGGCGGCCTGGCCGTCAACATCTTCGACATGGACGCCTTCATGTCGGGGTCGCTGACCGCGGCGGTGCTGTTCTGCCTGGGCTCGTTCATCGGGTTCGAGGCGACGACGATCTATGCCGAGGAAGCGCGCGACCCCGAGCGCACGATCCCGCGCGCGACCTATCTGGCCGTGTTCATGATCGGTCTGTTCTTTGTCTTCACCACCTGGCTGATGGTGGCCGGCGTCGGGGCCGCGAACCTGATCGACACGGTGGGCGGTCTGCCGGATCCGACGGACTATTTCTTCATGCTGGCCGACATGTATGTCGGCGGGCCGGTTCCGGCGATCGCGGGCATCCTGCTGGTCTCCAGCCTGTTTGCCGCCCTCAGCGCGTTCCACAACTACATCGCGCGCTACAGCTATGTGGCGGGGCGCGACGGGCTGCTGCCGTCGGCCTTTGGCCGAACCCATGACGCCCACCAGAGCCCGCATATCGGCTCTGTCGCGCAAACCATCGGCGCGCTGATCGTGCTGGCGATCTTTGCCGGGCTGGGGCTGGACCCGATCCAGCACATGTTCACCTGGATCAGCCAGATCGGCACCCTGGGGGTTCTGGGCATGATGACCGTCACGTCGCTGGCCGTCATCGCCTATTTCAGCAAGAACCCCGAGGCCAAGGCCGGCGCGCTGGCGCGCGTCATCCTGCCGGCGATCTCGGGCCTGATCATGGCGGCGCTGTTCGTCTACATCTTCCTGAACTTCGGCGACCTGACCGGCACCACGGGCGGCAGCCTGGGTTGGATCCTGCCGTCGCTGATCCCGCTGGGCGCGATCATCGGCTTCCTGGCGGCGGCGCGGCTCAGGGCCTCGGACCCGGGCGCATACGAGCAACTGGGCAGCAACCGCGACTGACCCCGAAAAAGACCCCGGCGGATGTCACCGCCGGGGTCATTGCGCCGCGGCCGCGCGCACGGTCTCGGCGATGGCGCCGAGATGCCCGGCCAGCGGGCTGGCATTGCGCCACACCATGCCGATGCTGCGCGAGGGGCGCGGTTCGGCAAAGCGGGCCACGGAAACCTCGGCCGACCGGGTTTCGACCGGCAACGCCATTTCGGGGATCAAGGTGACCCCGATGCCTGCCGCGACCATCTGCACCAGCGTCGACAGCGACGATCCGTCCAGCAGTTCGCGCGGACTGGCCATGGTCATGTTGCAATAGGACAGCGCCTGATCGCGGAAACAATGCCCTTCCTCCAGCAGGAGCAGGCGCATTTCGCGCAGCTTCTCGGGGCTGGGAACGGGCAGATTGGCGTCCTTGGCCGGGCGCACCAGGACGAACTCTTCCGAGAAGAGCGCGACTTCGGTCAGGCCCGGTTCCGAGACGGGCAGCGCGACGATGGCGGTATCCAGCCGCCCTTCATGCAATTCGGTCAGCAGCTTGGGCGTCACGGTCTCGCGGATGTGCAGGTCCAGGTCGGCGTGGCTTTGCGCCAGGCGTCCGATGACCCGGGGCAGCAGGTAGGGGGCGATGGTGGGAATCACGCCCAGCCGGAACCGACCGCTGAGCCGCGTGCCCGAGGCGCGGGCAAGATCGCCCAGTTCGTCGACGGATTGCAGGATGGGGCGCACACGGCGCGCGACCTCCTCGCCAAAGCTGGTCAGGCGCACCTGCCGCGCGCCCCGTTCAAACAGAGGGACGCCGAGGTTTTCCTCCAACTCCTTGATCTGCATGGACAACGCAGGCTGGGAAATGGAACAGGCATTGGCCGCACGGCCGAAATGGCCATGCCGTGCAAGGGCTTCGAAATAGCGGAACTGGCGCAGGGTCAGGTTTATCATAAGGACAGCTTATCGCAACAATCAGGAAATACAACTTAAGCTAATGATTTTCCTTTGTTAGTCTCTCTGCTCAGGGGCCCATGGCCCGGGGGAATCAACCAGCATCGGAGAGAGTGCAATGGACGGCAATCATGGCGGCAAATGCCCGGTGATGCATGGCGGGAACACCGCCAGCGGCAAGAGCGTGACGGACTGGTGGCCGAACGGGCTGAATCTGGACATCCTGCACCAGCATGACACCAAGACCGACCCGATGGGGCCCGGCTTCGACTATCGCGAGGAGGTCAAGACGCTGGACTTCGCCGGTCTCAAGGCCGACCTGAAGGCCCTGCTGAAGGACAGCCAGGACTGGTGGCCGGCGGATTGGGGCCATTACGGCGGGTTGATGATCCGTCTGTCGTGGCATGCGGCCGGAACCTACCGTCTGGCCGATGGCCGGGGTGGCGCCGGCACCGGCAACCAGCGGTTCGCGCCCTTGAATTCCTGGCCGGACAACGCCAGCCTGGACAAGGCCCGCCGCCTGCTGTGGCCGCTGAAGAAGAAATACGGCAACAAGATCTCGTGGGCGGATCTTCTGGTCCTGGCCGGGACTGTCGCCTATGAGGACATGGGGCTGAAGACCTTCGGCTTCGGCTTTGGCCGGCCCGACATCTGGCACCCCGAGACTGATATCTACTGGGGTGCCGAAAAGGAATGGCTGGCGCCGTCCGACAACCGCTATGACGATGTGTCCAGACCCGACACCATGGAAAACCCGCTGGCGGCCGTGCAAATGGGTCTGATCTATGTGAACCCCGAGGGGGTGAACGGGCAGCCCGACCCGCTGAAAACCGCCGCCCAGGTGCGCGAGACCTTCGCCCGCATGGCGATGAACGACGAGGAAACCGCCGCGCTGACCATTGGCGGGCACACCGTGGGCAAGGCTCATGGCAACGGCGACGCGGCGAAGCTGGGCCCGGAACCCGAAGGCGCGGATGTGACCGAGCAGGGCCTGGGCTGGTCGAACCCGGATCAACAGGGCAAGGCCAGCCGTGCCGTGACCTCGGGGATCGAAGGCGCCTGGACGACCCATCCGACCGTGTTCGACATGGGCTATTTCGACATGCTGTTCGGCCATGAGTGGGAATTGCGCAAATCGCCCGCCGGTGCCTGGCAATGGGAGCCCGTGTCGATCAAGGACGAGGACAAACCGCAGGATGCCTCGGACCCCTCCAAGCGGCACAACCCGATGATGACCGACGCCGACATGGCGATGAAGGTCGATCCGATCTATAACGCGATCTGCCAGAAGTTCATGGCCGATCCCGCCTATTTCAACGACACCTTCGCCCGTGCCTGGTTCAAGCTGACGCATCGCGACATGGGGCCCAAGGCGCGCTACATCGGTCCCGATGTGCCGGCCGAGGACCTGATCTGGCAAGACCCGATCCCGGCGGGCGCGACCGGTTGGGATGTGGCTGCGGTCAAGGCAAAGATCGCGGCCTCGGGGCTGAGCCTGTCGGACATGGTCGCGACCGCCTGGGATTCGGCGCGCACCTACCGTGGGTCCGACATGCGCGGCGGCGCCAATGGCGCGCGTATCCGCCTGGCCCCGCAAAAGGACTGGGAGGGCAACGAACCCGCGCGTCTGGCCCGTGTTCTGGCTGTGCTGGAGCCGATCGCCAAGGCGGCGGGCGCGTCATTGGCCGATGTGATCGTGCTGGCGGGCAATGTCGGGGTGGAACAGGCGGCCAAGGCGGCGGGCCATGCGGTGAGCGTGCCCTTCACGCCGGGCCGGGGCGATGCCAGCGCCGAACAGACCGACGCGGCCTCGTTCGATGTGCTGGAACCGCTGGCCGATGGCTATCGCAACTGGCAGAAGAAGGACTATGTCGTCAGCCCCGAGGAACTGCTTCTGGACCGCACCCAGCTCATGGGGTTGACCGCGGCCGAGATGACGGTCCTGGTCGGCGGGATGCGCGTCATGGGCACCAACCACGGCGGCAGCGCGCATGGCGTGTTCACCGACCGGGTGGGGGCATTGACGCCGGATTTCTTCGTCAACCTGACCGACATGGGCAACGCCTGGGCCAAGGCTGACGGCCATTACGAAATCCGCGATCGCAAGTCGGGCGCGGTGAAATGGACGGCAACCCGGGTCGATCTGGTGTTCGGCTCGAACTCGATCCTCAGGGCCTATGCCGAACTTTATGCGCAGGACGACAACGCGGCCAAGTTCGTCACCGATTTCGTGGCGGCCTGGACCAAGGTCATGAACGCCGACCGGTTCGATATCGCCTGATCCGGGCGGGGCCCATGCGACGAGAGGGGCGCGGCCAGCGGGTCGCGCCCCGTTCCTATCCCGAATAGCCGCCGGTCTTGTGCCATTTCCAGGCGTCGGCGATCATCAGTTTCAGCGAGGACCGCATCGGCTGCCAGCCCAGCTCGTCGAGGGCGCGCTTGCTGCCCGAGACCAGGCAGGCGGCGTCACCGCCGCGGCGGGGGCCGAACCGGTGCGGCACCTTGTGGCCGGTCGCGGCGCGGGCGTGGCCGATCACCTCGTTCACGGTGAACCCCGCGCCCGTGCCCAGGTTGAAGACCCGGCTTTCCTTGCCCGCCAGCAGCCACTCCAGGCCCAGCACATGCGCCTGCGCCAGGTCCATGACATGCACATAGTCGCGAATGCAGGTGCCGTCGGGCGTGGGATAGTCGGTGCCGTGGATCACCAGTTCCGGGCGCTGGCCGTCGATCGCCTCCAGCATCACCGGGATGAGATGGGTCTCGGGCCGGTGGCATTCGCCGACCTCGCCCTCGGGGTCGGCGCCGGCGACGTTGAAATAGCGGAAAATCACATGCCGCAGCCCCGCCGAGGCGCCGAAATCGCGCAGGATTTCCTCGACCGCGCGCTTCGACGAGCCATAGGCGTTGATCGGTTCCTGGCGCGAGCTCTCGTCCAGAACCACGCCGTCCTGTTCGCCATAGGTCGCACAGGTCGAGGAAAACACCAGGTCCAGGCACCCGGCGGCAACCGCGGCCTCGATCAGGGTGAGAGACCCCAACACGTTGTTGCGCCAGTATTTTCCGGGGTTCGACATCGCCTCGCCAACCTGGCTGAAGGCGGCGAAATGCATGACCGCGACAGGCTGGTGCGCGGCAAAGGCCGCATCCAGCGCGTCCCGGTCCAGCAGGTCGCCCTGCACGAAGGGGCCGTATTTCACCGCTTGCGCCCAGCCGGTCGACAGGTTGTCGAAGGTGACAGGCCGATAGCCCGCCGCCACCAGCGCCTTGCAGGCATGCGACCCGATATAGCCCGCCCCGCCCGTCACCAGAACCGTGCCCTTGTCGCCGCTCATGTCGGGTCCTGACCGGGTTGCGCCGCCAGACGTTCGCGCATCAGCGCCAGGAACCGGTCGCGGAATTCGTCATGGGCCAGCGCGTGATCCACGATGGCGGTGAGATACCCGAATTTCGACCCGCAATCGTAGCGTTGCGCGCTCATCTCCATCGCCTTGACGCGCCCGCTCGAGGCCAGCACGTCGATGGCATCGGCAAGCTGGATCTCGCCGCCGGCGCCGGGTTTCAGGTCGCGCAGGATCGGAAAGATCTCGGGGTCGAAGACATAGCGCCCCATCGAGGCCAGCCGCGAAGGGGCTTGCGACAGTGGCGGCTTCTCGATCAGGCCGGCGACGGTCACGCGGCCATCGGGGCCCGCCGGGCCGGGGCGGACAATGCCGTATTTGTGGACGCTCTCGTCGTCGACCTCGGTCACGCAGAGGTAGTTCGACGGGGCATCGGCATAGGCGGCGACCATTTCGGCGGTGGGCAGGGTATCGCCCATCATCAGGTCATCGGCAAGAAGCACCACGAACGGTTCGTTGCCGACGGCGGGGGCCGCGCAGAGCACCGCGTCGCCCAGGCCCTTTGGCTCGGGCTGGCGCACGAAGATGCAGTTCACGCCCGGGGGAATGATGTTGCGCACCATGTCGCGCTCGGCGTGCTTGCCTTTCTGGGTGAGCTGGAATTCCAGTTCGAGGTTGGCATCGAAATGGTCGCCAATGGCGCGTTTCGGGCGACCGGTCACAAAAACCAGATCGGTGATTCCGGCCGCGATGGCCTCTTCGACGGCATACTGGATGATGGGCTTGTCGATGATCGGCAACAATTCCTTGGGCATGGCCTTGGTGGCCGGCAGAAACCGCGTTCCCAATCCGGCGACAGGGAACACGGCTTTGGTAATGCGTTTTGTCATAACGTCTCTCGGCAAGGGCATTCAATCTGGCCCTGTTCTACGCCACACAAGATGCAGTGCAATACGCAATTCGGATCGGGGGATCGCATCGGCGTTACTCCACCTGTCGGGCGGGGTTGATCAGGCCCATGATCCATTCGATGACGATGAATGCGGCGATCGCGACGAAAGTCGCCTGAAAGGCGCTCTGCCAGGCGGCGTGGGTGGCGGGGTCCGATCCTGCCCCGCCGCTGAGAATGGCGCCTGCGTCGGACCCGGCGGGCGCAACCAGAAACAGCACCAGCGAGGTGATCGCCGTTCCGACCGAGGCGCCGATCGACCGGAAGAAGGTGACCGATCCGGCCGCGCGTCCCTGAACGCTGCGCGGAGCCGCGTGCTGGATGATCGTGTTCATCACCGACATCACGGTGCCCAGCGACAGCCCGGTGACCAGATAGCAGCCGATCAGCGGCCCACGCGCCAATGTCGCGCCCTCGACCGACAGGAACAGCACCATGACGACGGTGACGGGCAGCGCCAGCGACGGGAACAGTGTCGTGCGGCCGGTCATCGTCACCAGATTGCCGGTGATGAAGCCCGCGACGCCGAAGCCCACTGTCAGGGCCAGCATCGCCGTGGCGGTGGCCAGGGCGCCGTCGGTGCGCAGGATGGCATGGAACAGCGGAATCGTGGTGACCAGCGACACCAGCGCGGCGCCGTGAAAGAACACCATGACCGAGGCCCGGTTGATCGCCGGCACCCGAAACAGGGCCGGCGGGAAAAAGGGGTTCGCGGCGCGCGGCTCGATCCGGATCAGGGTGGCGATGGCGCCGACGGCCCCGGCGGCGCCCAGCGCCGCCAGCAGGCGCGTCTGGCTGTCCCCGGCCAGTTCGATGGCCGCCGTCACGCCAAAGACCAGAACCAGCAGCGCCACGAACCCGCCCAGGTCGAAGCGTTTGCGCCCCTGGGCCTGATGCATCGGAACCGGGTGGCGGGCCAGCACCAGCATGGCCAGCAGGGCCAGCGGCACGGTGGACAGGAAGATGCTGCGCCAGCCCAGCGCCTCGACCATGACGCCGCCGACAAGGGGCCCCAGTGTCGAGGCCAGCACGCTGATCGCGGCATTGTTGCCCTGTGCGCGGCCGCGGTCACGCGGCGCGACCATATCCGCGATCAGGGCCTGGCTGAGGGACATCAGCCCGCCGCCGCCCAGCCCCTGAACCAGGCGGCCGGCCGCCAGGAATTCGATGTTGGTGGCCGCGGCGCACAGGACCGAACCCAGGATATACACCGCCAGGGCCAGGTGCATCATGCGCGCGCGGCCCCAGAGATCGCCCAGAACCCCATAGACCGGCCCGGCCACCGTCAGCGCCAGCATGTAGCCCATCACCAGCCACGGCAACCGGCGGATCTGCCCCAGATCGGCGCCGATATCGGGCAGGGCGACCGAGATCATGGTCTGGTTGGCGATGGCCAGGAACACGGGGATGCCGATCACCGGCAGCAGCGTGAACGGCGAGGCGTAACTTCGGGACTGGTCCAAAAGGGGCGCTCCGGCGGCAACGAAAAAGGCGCCACCCGCGGGGGCAGCGCCTTTTCTTAACAGGTTAACGGCCTCAGGTGAAGCTGCGTTCGATCCGGTCCAGGGTGCGCATCGCGTCCAGCACCTGATGCACCGATCCGTTCGGCTCGCGGCCCTCGTGGATCGCGGCGATGAATTCGCGGTCGATCAGTTCGATGCCGTTGTTCGACACCGCCACGCCCGACAGATCTACCGGCTTGTCAAAGCCGTCGAACAGATCGTCATAGCGGGCGATATAGGTGCCCTTGTCGCAGATGTAGCGGAAGAACGTGCCCAGCGGGCCCTCGTTGTTGAAGCTGAGCGACAGCGTGCAGATCGCGCCCGACGGTGTCTTCATGCCGATCGACATGTCCATCGCGATGCCCAGCTCGGGGTGATGCGGTCCTTCCAGCCCATAGGCCTGGCTGACGACCTCGCCGGTCTGATACTGGAACAGATCGACGGTGTGGCAGGCGTGGTGCCACAGCAGATGGTCGGTCCACGAGCGGGCCTCGCCCTTGGCGTTCATGTTCGAGCGGCGGAAGAAATAGGTCTGAACATCCATCTGCTGGATCTTCAGTTCGCCCGCCTTGATCTTGTTGTGGATCCACTGGTGCGAGGGGTTGTAGCGGCGCACCTGACCGGCCATTGCCAGCACGCCGGTTTCTTCCTGCACCGCGCAGATCGCTTCGCTTTCCTCCAGGCTGTCGGCCATCGGGATCTCGATCAGCACGGGCTTGCCGGCGCGCATGCACTGGATCGCCTGGTCGGCGTGCAATTGCGTGGGGGTCGCCAGGATCACCGCATCCACATCGTCCCGCGCCAGGCACTCGGCCAGGTCGGTGGCGGCGTGGCCGATGCCGCGCTCGGCGGCAAGGGCGTCGATCTTGGCACGAGTCGGCCCCATCACCGAGGTGACGGTCACGCCCTCGATCGCCTTCAGCGCGTCGAGGTGCTTGATGCCGAAGGCGCCATAGGCGCCTGCAACGCAAATTCGCATGGGGTTCTCCGTTTTACTCGGCCGCAATCTTGGCGTGGCTGTCGTGATACGACTTGTTTTCCAGGATGATGTGACCCACCGCTGTGTTCGACGCCGGGACGTGGTAATGGCGGTGCACCTCGACCACGTCGTCATCCAGCGCGCCACGCATGACGTGCCACATCACCATTTCGACCCCTTCCGAGCCCGCCAGGCGCAGGTAATCGACATGCGGCATTTTCGACAGGCCGACCGGGTCCGAGGTCAGCCGGTCCAGGAAGTCGATGTCGAACTCGGGGTTGATCAGGCCCGCGCGCTTGTATTGCAGCTGATGCGACATGCCGCCCGTGCCGAACACCATGACCTTCAGGTCCTCGGGGAAGCTCTCGATCGCCTTGCGCACCGCCTTGCCCAGGTTGTAGCAGCGGTTGCCGGTGGGGGCGGGGTATTGCACCACGTTCACCGCCAGCGGGATCACCTGCACGCCCCAGTCGTCGTCGGGCGTCCTGTCGCCATACATGACCGACAGCGGAACGGTCAGGCCGTGGTCCACTTCCATCTCGTTCATGATGGTGATGTCGAATTCATCCAGGATCAGCGACTGCGCGATATGCGAGGCCAGTTTCTGGTGGTTGCGCACCACCGGCACCGGGCGCGGGCCATAGCCTTCGTCCGCCGGGGTGAAGGTGGCCGCCGCGCCCAGCGCAAAGGTCGGGATGCACGAGGCGTCGAAGGCCGTGCAATGGTCGTTATAGACCAGAAAGATCACGTCGGGCTTGTTCGCCTTCATCCATTCGCGGCTGAATTCGAAGCCCTTGAAGACCGGCACCCAATAGGGCTGGTCGGTGATGTGGGTATCCATCGCCACCCCGATTGCCGGAACGTGGCTGCAGCCGACGCCTGCGGTGATACGGGCCATTATTCTTCTCCCCATTCCGATTTATAGCGGTTGCCCTCGATCGGGCGGCCGCCGTGCAGCATCATGTCGCGATAGGCCTCGACCCCCATGCCGGTCATCAGCCCGGCGAGGTTCTGAAAGTTGATGCCGTCATTCGCGGCCAGCTTCGAGGTGTAGTAGATGTTGCCGCCCAGTTCGAGCAGCCGGTTCCATTCGCGCTTGAGCACCGCCTCGCGTTGCTCGGGCGTCATCGGGAACTTGTCGAGATACGCCTCTTCGCCGGCGTTGAACGCATCGCGGTTCTTTTGCAGCCGCAGCGAGATGCAGAACTGATTCAGGTGATAGCCTTCGCGCGAGCGATCCGCGTCAAAGACGAATGTCCCTGGAATGTCCTCGTAATCCTTCTTGGTCATGGGGTCCTCTGGGTTGCGCGCTTCGTGACCGGGCCGGCGTCGCAGGGGCGGCGGCCCGGCGGTCCCTGTATCGGCTGAATATAGCCCCACCGCCGCCGGGGCCAATTGAATCCGGCCCGGGACCATTGAAAAAAGCTATTCTTGCTGCACGTTTCCGGGGCTGTCCTGCGGGCACGCGGTGCGCAGGTGATGCAGGAACCGCGCCTGTGTCTCGGTCGGGCGCCAGTTGCTGCGATAGGTCAGCCCGATCGAGCGGGTGTTCCCGCTGAGCGCGATCGGCAGCGCGACCATATGGCCATCGGCGATCTCGGTGCTGATCTGGTGGCGCGAGATGACCGAAACATACGGCCCTTCGGCCAGAATGCCGCGCAGCATCACCAGCGACGACGACACCACCCGCACCGGGGTCAGCGGCCGCTGGTCGATGCGCAGCGTTTCAAACAGATAGGTGCCGGCGGGCGTGGTCTTCGGTGGCGCCACCCAGGGGTAGGCGAGGGTTTCCTCCAGCGTCACTGCCTCGCGCACGGCCAGCGGATGGCGCGGGTGCGCGACGATTGCCAGCTCGTCGAGGAACAGGTGCTCCTGCGTTACGTCATCGGCAGGGACGGGATGGCGCAGGGCGCCGATCAGGCAGTCCACATCCCCCTCGCGCAGGCTGCGCAGCAGTTCGGGATAGCGCCCGTCGATCACCCGCACCTGCACGCCGGTGGTCTCGGAAATCAGCGCATGGGTGGCGCGCGGCACGATCGAGGTGCGCGCCAGAGGCAGCGAGCCCAGCGTGAAGGTGCCGCGGTCATCGCCCAGTTGCCGACCGATTTCCTCGATCCCCTGGCGGATTTCGGCCTGCGCCAGCTTTGCACCCAGGGTAAAGGCCTGCGCCGCCGCGGTCAGTTCCACCCCGGCGGCGGTGGCGCGAAAGAACGGCACGCCGGCGGTGTCCTCGAGGCTGCGGGCGGCGCGGTGGACGGTGGGTTGCGACAGGCCCAGATCGCGCGCGGCGACGGTGAAGCTGCCGCTGTTGGCCACCGCGATCAGCGTGCGCAGCTGCGCCGCTGTCACCAGCCGGTCGAACCGCGCCCGCCCGGGCGTGCTGGCACCGCGCAGCGCGACCCGCGCCCCGGTCTGCAAATGCTCCAGCGCCGCAGCCACGCGCCGCTCGAACAGCGTGCCGCAGGCGGTGGTGGCAAAGCGCCGCGTGCGCCGCACCAACAGGGGCGCGCCAAGGTCGGCCTCCAGCCGCCCGATGGCCTGCGTCGCCGCCGGTTGCGACAACAGGCAGCGGTCCGCCGCCACCGAAACCGACCCCGACCGGGCGGTTTCCAGGAACACGCGCATGTGGCGGATATTCGGCAGGGACGCGCTCATTCCGGCACCCGAATAGAAAAAACTTATCCTACGGTCTCAGAACGCATTAGGCAAACGGCGCGTTCGGGCGCATGGTGCGGCTGCGCAACAGGACGGCCCGCGACGGCGGGACCGGAAACGAGGAGACCCCCGATGACCACGCAACCGCAACCGATGGACGCCGACTGGCTGGTCTATCACCCGAACCCCAAGAAGCCCGATTTTGTGCTTCCCGAAGGGGCGGTCGACGCGCATTGCCACGTCTTCGGCCCCTCGGCCGAATTCCCCTACGCCCCCGAGCGCAAGTATACGCCCAAGGACGCCGGCAAGGACGTGCTGTTCGCCCTGCGCGACCATCTGGGCTTTGCCCGCAACGTGATCGTGCAGGCCACCTGCCACGGCAAGGACAACCGCGCGACGATGGACGCCTGCCGCACCGCCGGCGATAAGGCGCGCGGCGTGGCCTCGGTTGGCAAGGACATCACCCGCGAGGAACTGCGCGAGATGCACGAGGCCGGCATCCGCGGTGTGCGCTTCAACTTCGTGAAACGCCTGGTCGATGCGACCCCGCCCGAGGTCTTCCTGGGCATCGCCGACAAGATCCAGGAATTCGGCTGGTCGACCGTGGTCTATTTCGAGGCCGCGGATCTGGAAGGGCTGACCCCCTTCCTGCGCCAGTTGCCGGGCATCATCGTTGTCGACCACATGGGCCGGCCCGATGTGAAGAAGGGCGTCGACCACCCCGATTTCCAGCGGTTCATCGACCTGATGGCGCAGAACGAGAACATCTGGACCAAGGTCACCTGCCCCGAGCGCCTGACGGTGCAGGGCGTGCCCTATGACGATGTCGTGCCTTTCTATCAGGCGATCGTCGACCGCTTCGACGACCGCGTGCTCTGGGGCACCGACTGGCCGCATCCGAACATGAAGTCGCACATGCCCGATGACGGGTTTCTGGTCGACTACATTCCGCGCATTGCCCGCACCAGGGAGCAGCAGCAAAAGCTCCTCGTGGACAACCCGATGCGCCTTTACTGGGCGCAGTAAAACGCGCGGCCCGGCCCGCAAAGCCCCGCCCGCGCATCACCGAAGAGGAGGAGGACACCGATGCACGACATGCCCGGTTTCGACTACCACATCGACATCCCCGGCACGACGCTGTTCGACGGCGCGCAGGCGATGAAGGGCTATGCCCTGAACAAGATGTGCTATGACTTCAACAAGGCCGTGAACCGCGACGGGTTCCTGGCCGATGAAGAAGGGTGGATGGCCAAGTATGGCCTGAACGACCAGCAGAAAGAGGCGATCCGCAAGCGCGACGTCCTGGGGCTGATCGACGCCGGCGGGAACATCTATTACCTCGCCAAGTTCGCCGGGATCTTCAAGCTGTCGGTGCAGGATGTGGGCGGTCTGCAGACCGGCCGCACCACCGAAGAGTTCAAAGAATACCTGCAGAGCCAGGCGTAAGGAGACCGGAGCATGGCACGCATTCTCGGCGGCATCACCACGTCCCACATTCCCGCCGTGGGCAACGCGATCCAGAAGGAACTCTATGACGATCCTTACTGGAAACCCTTCTTTGACGGCTATCCGAAGGTCCACCAGTGGATCAAGGACAACAAGCCCGACTATGTGATCAACATCTACAACGACCACGGGCTGGGCTTCTTCCTGGACCGCATGCCGACCTTCGCGATCGGCGCGGCCCATGAATACAAGAACGAGGACGAGGGCTGGGGCCTGCCGTCGCTTGATCCGTTCCCGGGTGCACCGGAACTGAGCTGGCACATCATCGAATCGATGGTCGCGGACGAGTTCGACATCACCTCGTGCCAGGAACTGGCGGTCGACCACGGCTTTGTCGTGCCGATGCAGCTGTTCTGGCCGGGCGCCCCGAACAACCCTGACATGCCGCGCGCGGTGCCGATCTCGGCCAACACCGTGCAGCACCCGATTCCGACGCTGAACCGCGCGCTGAACTTCGGCCGGGCACTGCGCAAGGCGCTGCTCTCGTTCCCCGAGGACGCGAAAATCGTCGTGCTGGGCACCGGCGGGCTGTCGCACCAGCTGGACGGCCAGCGCGCGGGCTATATCAACAAGGAGTTCGACCAGTATTGCCTGGAGAACATCGTCCATAACCCCGAAGTGCTGACCAAGATCACCCGCCAGGAACTGGTGAAGAACGCCGGCGCCCAGGGGACCGAGTTCCTGATGTGGATGATGATGCGCGGCGCACTGGGCGATGACGTGACCGAGATCACCCGCAACTATCACATCCCGATCTCGAACACCGCCGCCGGCACGCTGCTGCTGGAATGCGCGGCCTGATCGGGCGCTGACGGGCCGCGGGGGCAGATGGCTCGCGTGCCGCGGGCCTGAGGGGGGCTTTGCCCCCCTCTTTGGCTTACGCAAATTCACCCCCCAGGATATTTGCGACGCAAAGAGGATCAGACGCGGAACTGGTCCTTGAAGCGGTCACGCAGCACGTTCTTTTGCACCTTGCCCATCGTGTTGCGCGGCAGTTCGTCAACCACCACGAGGGCGCGCGGCACCTTGAAGCGCGCCAGCCGCTGGCCGATGTCGGCGAGGATCGCCGCGGTGTCGGGGGTGGCGCCGGGTTGTGGCACGATCACGCCGACCACGCCTTCGCCCAGATCGGGATGCGGCACGCCGATCACCGCGCTTTCCTTGACGCCCGCCGCCTCGTCGAGTTCCAGCTCGATTTCCTTGGGGTAGATGTTGTAGCCGCCGGCGATGATCAGATCCTTTGCCGGCCGACGATGGTGACGTAGCCCTCGGCGTCGATCCGGCCGAGGTCGCCGGTGATGAAGAACCCGTCAGCGCGCAGTTCGGCGGCGGTCTTCTCGGGCATCTGCCAGTAGCCCATGAACACGTTGGGGCCGCGCACCTCGAGGATGCCGATCTCGCCCTGCGGCAGCGGTGCGCCGGTCTCGGGGTCGGTGACCTTGAGCGCGACCCCGGGCAGCGGGAAGCCCACGGTGCCGGCGCGGCGTTCGCCGTCATAGGGGTTCGAGGTGTTCATGTTGGTCTCGGTCATGCCGTAGCGTTCGAGGATCCGATGTCCGGTGCGGGCCTCGAAGGCCTCATGGGTTTCGGCCAGGAGTGGCGCTGAGCCCGAGATGAAAAGCCGGAAATGTGACACCAGATCGCGGGTGAAGCGGGGATCGTCGAGGAGGCGTGTATAGAAAGTGGGAACGCCCATCAGGCTGGTGGCTTTCGGCAGCCAGGCGATCAGCGCGTCGACGTCGAGTTTCGGCAGGAAGATCATCGCCCCGCCGGCGAGCAGCAGCGTATTGGTGGCGACGAAAAGGCCGTGGGTGTGGAAGATCGGCAGGGCGTGCAGCAGCACGTCGCGGTCGCTAAAGCGCCACAGGTCGCGCAGCACCTCGGCGTTGGACAACAGGTTCGCCTGGCTCAGCATCGCGCCCTTGGACCGCCCGGTCGTCCCCGAGGTGTAGAGCAGCGCCGCGAGGTCATCGGCGCTGCGGTCCGCGGGCTGTGCGGCGGGGGTCGCGCTGGCCATCGCCTCGGCGAAGCTGCCGCTGCCGTCGGCGTTCAGCACCATCAGCTGGCTGCCGCATCGGGCGGCGATCGGCGCCAGCGCCGCCGCCTTGCTCCCATCGCAAAGCAGCAGCGCGGCGCCGGCGTCGGCCAGGAAATAGGCGACCTCGTCGGCGGTATAGGCGGTGTTC
Organism: Rhodobacter sp.; assembly: GCA_020637555.1. Classification (GTDB taxonomy): domain Bacteria; phylum Pseudomonadota; class Alphaproteobacteria; order Rhodobacterales; family Rhodobacteraceae; genus Pararhodobacter. The sequence continues at coordinate 272,270 of JACKKF010000006.1, forward strand.
AATGGCAAAAACACGACACCGGCCATCACCGCGCCGCCATAGAGCGCCAGGGCTTCTGGGCTTTTTTCGACCTGCACCGCCATCCGGTCGCCGGGCTTGAGGCCAGCCTCGGTCAGCGCCCCGGCAACCCGCGCGCAATGCCCCAGAAAGGCCGCGCCGCTGATCGTGCGGCCGTCGGGCAAGATCAGGAACGGGGTTTCGCGGCCGGCGAGCGGGGCAAAGAGGGCATCGAACAACGGGTTGGGCATGGGGGATCCTCCTGTTGCTCCGGGCATAGCGCGGGCCTGCCAGCGGGTCCAGTGCTTCGTCCGGGCGCGGTCTAGCGCGGCGCGGCGGCGCGCCGCAGGCGGTCGTTGATCGCGCGGCCAAGGCCGGTGTCGGGGACCGGGGCGAAGGCGATGCGCCCTTCGGGGCCGGCCAGGGTGTCGGCCTCGTGCAGGGCGTGAAAGAGGCGCGCGGCGGCTTCGGTCAGGTCGCCGGTCTGCGAGAGGCTCAGCGCCGCGACGGGGCAGGGGCCGAAGCCGACCCAGATTTCGCCGGCCTCGGGGGCGGTCACATCCAGCCTCACCCGCCCGCGCGGGGCGTAATGCGAGGCCAGCTGCCCGGGGGCGGTGATCTTGTCGGTTCGTGGGCTGCCCAGGGTCAGGCCCAGGGCCTCGACCGCCTCGGTCGCCAGACCGCCGGCACGCAGCAGCACCGGCGCGGCGCCGGTCGCGTCGAGGATCGTCGATTCCAGCCCGACCGCGCAGGCCCCGCCGTCGATCACCGCGGCGATCCGGCCGCCCAGACCCGCCAGCACATGCGCCGCGGTCACCGGGCTGATCCGCCCCGATGGGTTGGCCGAGGGCGCGGCCAGCGGCCCGCCGAATTCCGCCAGCAGCGCGCGCGCCACCGGATGCGCGGGCAGGCGCACCGCCACCGTGTTCAGCCCCGCGGTGACCAGCGGCGACAGCCCGGACCCCTCGCGCAGGGGCAGGACCAGCGTCATCGGTCCGGGCCAGAAGGCCGCCGCCAGTCGCTGCGCCAGCGGGGTCAGTGCGGCAAAGCGGTCGACCTGCGCCAGATCGGCCAGATGCACGATCAGCGGGTTGAACCGCGGCCGTCCCTTGGCGGCAAAGATCGCGGCCACCGCATGGTCGTTGGTGGCATCGCCGGCGAGGCCATAGACCGTCTCGGTCGGCAGCGCGACCAGCCCGCCCGCGTGCAGGATCGCGGCTGCGTCGCGCAGGCCGGCGGCATCGGGGGCAAGAAGGCGGGTTTCGGGCATGCTGTGCCGTTACGTTCTGTTTTCCGCGGCTGGCGCGGTGGGCTATTTTGCGCAATACAGCCGCCGACCGGGCTTGCCAAGTCAGGCGGCCCCCTTGATGACCCGTGCCCATCGCCCGGAGGATGCCGATGCCCTTTACCGCCCCCGTCGCCGAATTCCGTTTCCTGTTCGATCACGTCCTCGGCTATGCCCGTCTGGCCGAAACCGAGACCTTTGCCGAGGCCGGCAACGACACCGCCGAGGCGGTGCTGACCGAGCTGGGCAAGCTGTGCGACGGCGTGCTGGCGCCGCTCAACCGCGGTGGCGACCTGACCCCGGCCAGGCTGGAGAATGGCATCGTGCGCACCTCGCCGGGGTTCAAGGACGGCTACAAGGCAATTGCCGAGGGTGGCTGGCTGGGTCTTGCCGCTGGCACCGATCATGGCGGCATGGGCCTGCCGCTGGCGCTGAACACGGCGATGCATGACATGATGTCGGGCGCCTGCCTGTCGCTGGAACTCTGTCCGCTGCTCAGCCAAGGGCAGATCGAGGCGCTGGAGCATCACGCCTCGGACGCGATCAAGGATCTCTATTTGCCGAAACTGACCTCGGGCGAGTGGACCGGAACGATGAACCTGACCGAGCCGCAGGCCGGGTCGGACGTCGGCGCGCTGCGCTCCAAGGCCGAGCCGAACGGCGACGGCACCTATGCCGTCACCGGGCAGAAGATCTTCATCACCTGGGGCGACCATGACGTGGCGGACAACGTTTGCCACCTGGTGCTGGCCCGCCTGCCCGATGGCGTGCCGGGCACCAAGGGGATCAGCCTGTTCATCGTGCCGAAATTCATCCCCGACGCCGCCGGCAACCCCGGCGAGCGCAACAGCCTGCGGGTGGTCTCGCTGGAGCACAAGCTGGGCATCCACGGCTCGCCGACTTGCGTGATGAGCTTCGAAGGGGCGCGCGGCTGGATGGTCGGCAAGGAAAACGGCGGCATGGCGGCGATGTTCACCATGATGAACAACGCCCGTCTCGGCGTCGGTGCGCAGGGTATCGGTGTGGCCGAAGCCGCCTATCAGCACGCGCTGGCCTATGCCAAGGAACGCAAGCAGGGCCGCACGCCCCTGGGTGACGGGGCGATCATCGACCACGCCGACGTGCGCCGGATGCTGGCGGTGATGAAGGCCGAGGTGTTTGCCGCCCGCGCCATCGCGCTGGCCTGTGGCATCGCGCTGGACCTGGGCAAGGCCACCGGCGAGGGGCATTGGAAAGCCCGCGCCGCGCTGCTGACGCCGATCGCCAAGGCGCATGGCACCGATATCGGCTGCGAGGTCAGCTCGATGGGGGTGCAGGTGCATGGCGGCATGGGCTTTATCGAGGAAACCGGCGCCGCGCAGTATTTCCGCGATGCCCGCATCACTCCGATCTACGAGGGCACGAACGGCATCCAGGCGATGGACCTCGTCGGTCGCAAGATGATGGACAACGGCGATGCTGCCTGCCGCCTGCTGCAGGAGGTCGAGGATTGCGCCGAGGCCGCGCGCAGCGTGCTGCCCGAGCTGGCCGAGAAAGTCTGGGAATCGGCCGAGACCATGCGCGAGGCCACCGAATGGTTGATCGCCCAGGGGGCCGATGACCGCAACGCCGGCGCGACCGCCTATCTGCGGGCCTTTGCCCGGGTGCTGGGCGGGCATTATCACCTGAAGGCCGCGCTGGCCGATCCGCAGGGGCCGCGTGCCCGGCTGGCGCAGGTGTTCATCACCCGTATACTGCCGGAACACGAATCGCTGCTGGTGCAGGCCAAGGCCGGGGCCGCGCAGCTCTATGCGCTGTCGGCCGAGGATCTGGAAAGCGCATGACGCACCCCGCCACACGACGCCACGAAGCCGGGATCCGCTATCCGTTCGAGGCCCCGCCCGAACCCGGCAAGGCGATCGAAGTGGCGCCCGGTGTGTTGTGGATGCGTCTGGCGCTGCCGATGGCGCTGGATCATGTGAATATCTTCGCGCTGGATGACGGCGACGGCTGGACGGTGATCGACACCGGCTTCAACTCGGGCCGGACGCGCGAGGCCTGGCAGACGTTGATGGCCGGTCCGTTGGGGCGCCGGCCGATCCGCCGCGTCGTGGTCACGCACCACCACCCCGATCACGTCGGTTGTGCGGGCTGGCTGCAGACGGCCTATGGCGCCGAGCTGATCACCACCCGCACCGCCTGGCTCTTTGCCCGGATGCTGCAGCTCGACGAGCAGGCGCGCCCGGTTCCCGAAACCGTCGCCTACTGGCGCGGCTCGGGCGTGACCGAGGCCGAGATCGCGCGCCGGCTCGAGGAACGACCGTTCAACTTTGCCGATATCGTCGCGCCGCTGCCCCTGGGCTTTACCCGGGTGGCCGAGGGGGACCGGATCCGCATGGGCGGCCGGCAATGGGTGGTGCGGGTGGGCCACGGCCACGCGCCCGAGCACGCGACCTTCTGGAGCCTCGACGACGATCTGGTGATTGGTGGCGACCAGCTGTTGCCGGGGATCAGTGCCAATCTGGGCGTCTACGCGACCGAGCCGGGCGCCGATCCGGTAGGCGAATGGCTGGACAGTTGCCAGGCGCTGGGCGCCTTTGCCGAGGATCGCCATCTGGTGCTGCCCGGCCACAAGCTGCCCTTTACCGGCCTGCCGCTGCGTCTTCGCCAGATGATCGAGAACCACCTCGGCGCGCTGGACCGTCTGCAGGCGCATCTGGCCGAGCCGCGCACGGCTGCGGAATGCTTCCTGCCGCTCTTCAAGCGCGAGATCACCGGCAATCAGGCCGGGATGGCTCTGGTCGAGGCCGTCGCGCATCTCAACCACCTGCTCAAGCACGAGCGCGTGCGCCGCTGGACCGATGCGCACGGGACGTGGCAGTGGCAGGCGGTCGGGGCGTGACCTGCGGGCAGCACTCGCCGGCGGGATGACGGCGACCGCCCGAATGCGGGTGACAGCCGCGACGGCTTCCGCTAAGGAATCGAAAAACCTCTGGGAACGGGAGAGAAAACATGGCTCACGAACACGGCTCGATGGATATCCGCCAGCACGAGAAGACCTTTAACGGCTTCATCCGCATGGCGATCACCGTGGCGGCGATCTCGATCGGCGTGCTGATCTTCATGGCTCTGCTGAACGCCTGATCCGACGGGGTCTGCGCCAGCAGCCCGCCCACGAACCAAAGAGCGAGTCCATGACGCAGATATCGCGTATCCTGGTCGTTGCCGTTCTGGCGTTGCTGGCCGCCTGCACCAAGCCTGCGGTCTGGGCGCCCGAAGAGGACGTCATCGCCGCGCGCTACCAGCATCCCGGCCCGACCGAGATCGTGCTGTTCAATGTCATCAGCAACGATCGCGACCGGGGCGAGCATGCCGCGCTGATGATCAATGCGCCCAGCCAGCGGGTTCTGTTCGACCCCGCGGGCACCTGGACGCACCCCGAGTCGCCCGAGCGCCACGACGTGCACTTTGGCTTCAACGAGCAGCAGCTTTACCGCTACACCTATTACCATGCCCGGCGGACGCACCGGGTGCGCATCCAGCATCTGCAGGTCGCGCCCGAGACCGCCGAATACATCCTGCGTCTGGCCGAACAGGCCGGGCCGGTGCCCGACGCCTATTGCGCCAAGTCGATTGGCGAGATCCTCGAGCAGGTGCCGGGGTTCGAATGGATCAACCCGACCTTCTCGCCGAACGCCTTGTCCGACCAGTTCGCGACGATCCCCGGCGTGGTGGAAGAGGTGGTTTATTCCGACGCGGAACCGACCGAGCGGCAGCAATACACGCAGTGACCGGGCACATGACGGCGGTCGATGACGGGGCCTTTGGGCCCCGTTCTCATGTCAGCAGGGTCAATCCGACCATCACCGCCGCCCCGGCGATCATCGCCCAGATCGCGTTGCGGGTCCAAAGCCCGACAGCGACGGTGATCGCCGCCGCGGTCAGGCGCACCGGGTCGGGTGCGGTTTCACCGGCGGCGGGCAGAAAGATCTGCGGCGCCATCAGCCCGGGGATCACCGCGACCGGCGTATAGCGCAGCAGCCGCAGCGCCCAGTCGGGCAACTGGCGCTTGCCGATCAGCCCGAGGAACGAAAAGCGCAGCGCAAAGGTGCCGATTGCCAGCAGCACGATCACGGTCCAGATGAGGGCCGGCGAAAAGGTCATGGCCGGGCCCTCCGGCGGGCGCTCCAGGTTTCGACCGCGGCGCCCGTGGCCATCGCCAGCAAGGCCGCAACGAACAGGCCGAGGTTATAGGGCAGGCCCGAGAACACCAGCGCGCCGACCACCGAGACGAAGGCCGCCGCGACATGGGCCAGCGTGCGCAGCATCGGCCCGATCAGCGCCAGAAAGGCAATGGGGACGGCAAATCCGATGGGGATATCGGCCGGTATGCGGTTGCCCAGCAGCGCCCCGATCACCGTCATCAGATACCAGATGGGAAAGATCGGCGAGACGGTGCCGAAGTAATACGCGACCTTTTCCGGCAGCGTCATCTGCGGGTTCTTGTCGAAGTGCAGGACGCTCTGGGCATAGGCCTGATCGACCATCAGATAGGCGATCAGCGCCCGCTGCCAGACCGGTGCCGCGCCCAGATGCGGCGCGAGGCTGGCGGAATACATTGCCATCCGCAGGTTCACCGCCAGCGCGGTGAGGACCACGACGACCAGCGGCGCGCCCTCGGTCATCAGCTGCACAGCGGTCAGCTGCGCGGCTCCGGCGATCACCGCCACCGAGAACCCCAGCGCCTGCAGCATGTCAAAACCCGCATCGGCGGCGACGACACCGAACACCAGCCCAAAGGGGCCGACGATCAGCAGGAAAGGCGCACCGTGGCGGAAACCCTGCCAGTAGGTGCGGCGGGTCTGGGAGGGGGTGTTCATCGCGGGATCATCCGAATATGCCGGTCACGCGACCCAGCAGCATGAAGGCCCGGGCCGAGCGGGTTTCGGCCAGGCGGGCGATATCCCCATCCGAGGCAGCGGATTCGAACTCCTGAAAGCGCCGGTCATAGGCGCGCAGGAACCGGTGCGCGGCCTCGCGGAACCCGGGGTCCGAGCGCATCCGGGCATAGGTCAGCGCCAGGCACGAGCGGTCGCGCACACCGCCCAGCGCCGCGACCTCGCGGCCGCGCGCGCCGACGGCGAAGGCGCGCCAGACCTCGGGTCGGGCGCGGTCGGGGCGCAGGTCGTCCATATAGATGCCTTCCTGCGCCAGCGTCGTCAGCACGTCCTGCGCCGCGCGGATCAACTCGGCCGTGCCGTGGTCCTTGAGCGCGCGGCGCAGCGCGGCGAAACCGGCCTCGTCGCCCTCGTTCTCGGGGAAGTTCAGCGCGCGGATGAAATCGGCGGCATCCAGCGGTTCGGTCACCGGCAACGGGTTTTCCAGCGCCAGAACCGGCTGGCTGCCGTCACCCGCCGCCGCAGGGCCGGGAGCGGGGGCGGCCGCGCCGCGCCGCGCCGGGTCGCGCCGGGTGGTGAACATGGCAATGCGGTCCTCGGTCTGGCGCTGGGCGGCGGCGATCGCATCGAGCTTTTGCTCGACGGTCGGCTTCAGGGCCAGCCCGGCGGCCTGCTGGTCGCGGATCCAGCCGCGGCGCATCCCCTCGACCGAGGCCTGCAGCCGGGCGCTTTCGTCGCGCATCTCACGCGCGGCGCGCAGCACCAGCACCGCCAGCCAGATCAGCGCGACGGGCAGGAACACCGCCAGCGCCACCACCACCAGCCCCAGCGTGTCCGACAGCTGCATGCCCTGCTGGCCCAGCACGCGAAACGCCACCGCCAGCAGCACCAGCCAGATCAGCGACAGGACAAAGGCCAGCACCTCGCCCGGGATCCGCTTGCGGCCGGGATCGGGGGATTGGGGCTGATCGGGTTCGGCCATCGCCGGACCCGTCAACGCCAGACGATCGAGATCACCTCGTAGCTGCGCTCGCCGCCCGGCGTGCGCACCTCGACGGAATCGCCCTCGTCCTTGCCGATCAGCGCCCGTGCCAGCGGCGATTTGATGTTCAGCAGACCGTTCTCGATATCAGCCTCGGATTCACCGACGATCTGATAGGTCTTTTCCTCGTCGGTATCCTCATCGACGATGGTCACCGTCGCACCGAACTTGATCGAGCCCGACATCTTCGTCGGGTCGATGACCTCGGCGCGGCCCATGAGCCCCTCGAGTTCCTTGATCCGGCCCTCGATGAAGCTCTGCTTTTCGCGTGCGGCATGGTATTCGGCGTTTTCCGACAGGTCGCCATGTTCGCGGGCTTCGGCGATCGCCCGGATAACAGCCGGACGTTCGACGCTTTTCAGGTTCCGCAGTTCCGCATCCAGGGCATCGAAGCCGCGACGGGTCATGGGGATCTTTTCCATGGGGCCTCACACACAAATGAAAACGCCCGCGGCCAAGGCCGGGGCAGTTCAGGTCTTCTGCGCCTACCTGATAGCATGGAACGCCGAAATGCAAGCCCCGCGCGAGGGCTGGGGCGTGCACTCGGCAAGGGCCCGCGTCAGGGGTGGGGGCCGGCACCGTCGGCGTAGCTGACAACCTCGTATTCGACGCCGTTGTCGTCGTCGAAATAGAACCGGCGGCCGGGCTCGTAATCGGCATGGCTGTGCGGGGTGAACCCGGCGGCCCGGACGCGGGCTTCGGCGGTGTCGAGGTCCGCGACCACCACGCCGACATGGTTCAGCCCGCCGATGGTGTCATAGCTGGCCGCGCGTGCCGGGTTCGGGGCCTCGGCGGGGCAGTAGAGCGCCAGGTAACTGTCTTCGCCGCCCACGTGGATCGTGAAACCGTCGCCCTTGGCCGGCCCTTGCCAGCGGATGCGCCAGCCAAAGACCTCGTGCATCCAGCGCGCGGTGGCGGCGGGGTCGCGGACGGTCAGGTTCGCGTGTTCCAGCGTTGCGGTCATGCTCGGTCCTCTCTGATTCGGTGTTGCGTCGGGGAAGCGTAATTTCTAAAGCTGACTTTAGGTCAAGAGGTGAGGCGCATGGCAGAACCACAGGCACGACAGGCATCGCAGCGGGGGCTGTCCATCGGCGCGCTTGCCGAGCGGACGGGCCTCGCGGTGTCGGCGATCCGCTATTACGAGACCCAGGGCCTGGTCAGTGCCTGGCGCAACGCGGGCGGGCAGCGGCGCTTTGCCCGTGCTGACATCCGGCGTCTCAGCTTCGTGATGATCGCGCAGCAGTTCGGCGTTTCCCTGTCTGAAATCCGGGACTTGCTGGATGAACTGCCCGGCGGCCGCACCCCCACACCGCAGGACTGGGCGCACATCAGCACCCGGTTTCGCGCCCGTCTTGATCAGCGGATCGAAACGCTGGAACGGCTGCGCGACAACCTCGACGGCTGCATCGGCTGCGGCTGTCTGAGCCTGCCGAAATGCAGCCTCTACAACCCCGAGGACCGCGCGCACGGTCAGGGCAGCGGTCCCCGCTATCTGATGGGCGACACGCCCGGGCTATAGGGAACCCCTGTCAATCGCGGCAATGCAGCATTCTGACGTCCGGTCTGCATTGACCAGAACGTATCCCTGAGGGTATTCCCCACGAAACAATATTGCGCCACACGGCAGCCCCAGGGTCAGAGGAGCCACCATGTCCGAGATCGAACGCGAAGCGATGGAATACGATGTCGTCATCGTCGGCGCGGGCCCTGCGGGCCTGTCGGCGGCGATCCGACTCAAGCAACTCGACGCGGATCTGCAGGTCGTGGTGCTGGAGAAGGGCTCGGAAGTGGGCGCGCATATCCTCTCGGGTGCCGTGCTGGACCCCTCGGGTCTGACCCGGCTGATGCCCGACTGGAAGGACAAGGGCGCGCCGCTGAACGTCCCCGTGCGCGAGGACAATTTCTATATGATGGGCGAGGCCGGGCAGATCCGCGTGCCCAACTGGCCGATGCCGCCGCTGATGTCGAACCACGGCAACTATATCGTCAGCATGGGCAACGTCACCCGCTGGATGGCCGAGCAGGCCGAGGCGCTGGGCGTCGAGATCTTCCCGGGCATGTCGGCCAGCGAACTGGTCTATGACGGTGATCGGGTGAAGGGTGTCGTGGCTGGCGAGTTCGGCAAGGAAGCCGACGGCACCGCGGGCCCGAACTATGAACCGGGGATGGAGCTGCACGGCAAATACGTGTTCATCGCCGAGGGTGTGCGCGGCTCGCTGGCCAAGCAGGTCATGGCGAAATACGAGCTGTCCAAGGGCCACTGCCCGCAGAAATTCGGCATCGGCATGAAGGAGATCTGGGAGATCGACCCGGCCAAGCACCGCGAGGGCACGGTCACCCACACGATGGGCTGGCCGCTGGGCGGCAATGCCGGCGGTGGCAGCTTCATCTATCACTTCGAGAACAATCAGGTGATGATCGGCTTCGTGGTCCACCTGAACTATGAGAATCCGCACCTCTATCCCTACATGGAGTTCCAGCGGTTCAAGCATCACCCTATGGTCGCCGAGCTGCTGGAAGGCGGCAAGCGCGTGGCCTATGGCGCGCGGGCGATCAGTGAGGGCGGCTGGCAGTCGGTGCCAAAGGTGACCTTCCCGGGCGGTGTGTTGCTGGGGTGCTCGGCCGGTCTGGTCAACGTGCCGCGCATCAAGGGCAACCACAACGCCATGCATTCGGGCATCGAGGCCGCCGAGGCCGCCCATGCCGCGCTGCAGGCGGGGCGCGAGGGCGACGAACTGACGGCCTATGAACAGACCCTGCGCTCGGGCCCGGTTGGCAAGGATCTGAAGAAGGTCCGCAACGTCAAGCCGATGTGGTCCAAATGGGGGCTGGTGCCGTCGCTGGCCTTCGGCGGCCTCGACATGTGGACCAACACGCTGGGCTTCTCGCTGTTCGGCACGCTGCGCCACGGCAAGACCGACGCCGCCGCCACCGGCGAGGCCGCCAAGTTCAAGCCGATCGACTATCCCAAGCCCGACGGCAAGCTGTCCTTCGACCGGCTGACCAACGTCAGCTTTAGCTTCACCAACCACGAGGAATCGCAGCCCTGCCACCTGCGGCTCAAGGATCCGTCGATCCCGATCGCGGTGAACCTGCCGAAATACGCCGAACCCGCGCAGCGATATTGCCCGGCCGGCGTCTATGAGGTGGTGGAAAAGGACGGCAAGCCCGAGTTCGTGATCAACTTCCAGAACTGCGTGCACTGCAAGACCTGCGACATCAAGGATCCCAGCCAGAACATCACCTGGACCACGCCCCAGGGCGGCGACGGGCCGAACTATCCGAACATGTAAGGCTCGCGTTTGCGTGAACGGCGGGGCGGCAGGGCGCATTGCCCTTGCCGCCCCGTCTCGTTACACCTTTGGGAAACCTGCGCGCGCCCCGGGAGACTGCCTTGCCCCGCATCCGAACCCTCCGCTCGACCGTTTCGGCCCTGCTGGTCGCCGCAGCCCTCGCCCCTTGGCCGGCCCCGGCCCCCGCGCAGGGGTTGGCCGGCGCGTTCCTCGCGGCGCGTCTCGCTGGTGAACAGAACGATTTCCTGGCCTCGACGCGATATCTCGAACGGATCCTGGAAACCGACCCCGAGAACCTGGCCACCCTCGAAGGGGTGACCGTTTCGGCCTTTTCCGCGGGGCTCTTCGATGCGGCCCAGAGCCATGCCGAAACGCTGGTCCGTCTGGACCCGGAAAGCCGCATCGCCTCGATGGTGCTGATGAGCGAGGGGTTCGCCCGCGGCGATTACGACCAGGTCGCCACGATTTCGGACGGCGGCGCCGAGGTGCATCCGCTGATCGACGGGCTGGCACGGGCCTGGGCCAAGCTGGGGCAGGGCAGCATGTCCGAGGCGCTGGACCTGCTCGATGAGACCTCGACACAGGAGGGCATGCAGGCCTTTGCCCTCTATTGCCGGGCGCTGGCGCTGGCGCTTGTCGGGGATGCCGAAGGGGCGCTGGCGATCCTCGAAGATCCGGCAACCGGCGTATCCGGCTCGCTGAACCGGCGCGGCTATATCGCCTATGCGCAATTGCTGGGTCTGGTCGAGCGATTCGACGACGCCATCGCGATGATCGACCGGGTCTTTGCAGGATCGACCGACCCGCGGCTGGCGGACATGCGCGCGGCCTACGAGACCCAGCAGGCGGTGCCGTTCGACGTGATCGACAGCCCCGCGCAGGGCATGGCCGAGGTCTATGCGGTGATGGCCAGCGCGATGCGCTCGACCCAGAGCCCGCACGAGGCGCTGATCTATGCGCAGGCGGCGGTGCACATCAACCCGGCCCTGAGCGATGCGCAGCTGTTGATCGGGCAGCTGTTCGAGGAACTGGAGCAGCCGCAGATGGCCGCCGCCGCCTATGAGCGGATCCCGCAGGGCGACGTGTTCGCGATGGCGGCGCAGATGGGGCGGGCGCAGGTCCTCGAAGGTCTGGGCCAGGTCGACGAGGCGATCGCCATCCTGACCCGCACCGCGGCCGACAACCCCGACTCGTTCACCGCGCAGCAGGTTCTGGCCGATTTCCTGCGCCGGGCCGACCGCCACGACGAGGCGATCGTTGCCTATTCGCGCGGCCTGGACCTGATGGCCGAGCGTGGCGTCGAGCCAGGCTGGCAGACCTATTTCTCGCGCGCGGTGTCCTATGAGCGCACCGGCCAGTGGCCCCTGGCCGAGGCCGATTTCCGCACCGCGCTCGAAATCGAGCCGGATCAGCCCTCGGTGCTGAACTATCTTGGTTATTCGCTGGTCGAACGCGGCGAGAACCTCGACGAGGCGCTGGCGATGATCGAACGTGCGGTGCGTGGCGAGCCTGACAGCGGCTATATCGTCGACAGCCTCGCCTGGGCGCTGTTCCGGCTGGGCCATTACGATCAGGCCGTGCCGCATATGGAACGCGCGGTGGAACTGGCGCCGACCGACCCGATCCTCAACGACCATCTGGGCGATGTCTATTGGGCGGTCAGTCGCTATCGCGAGGCGCGGTTCCAATGGCGGCGGGCGCTGTCCTTCGGGCCGAATGACGACATGGACGAGAGCCGTATCCGCCGCAAGCTCGAGGTCGGTCTGGACGCGGTGCGTGCCGAAGAAGGGCTGCCGCCCCTGCACCCGGAGCACTGATGCCCGCGACCTCCCGGCTGGCCCCGGCCAAGATCAACCTGACCCTGCACGTCACCGGGCAGCGCGCCGATGGCTATCACCTGCTCGATTCGTTGGTCGTCTTTACCGAGGCCGGGGATCGCGTCGCGCTGGATGGCGGCGGGCCGGGGCTGCGGTTGAGCGGCCCGCAGGCCGCCGCGCTGGATGGCGAGGGCGACAACCTGGTGTTGCGCGCGGCTCGGCTGATCGGCGCGGGCGATGCCGGGCTGGCGCTGGACAAACGGTTGCCGGTGGCCTCGGGAATGGGTGGTGGCTCGTCGGATGCGGCGGCGGCGTTGCACCTGCTGGCCGAAACCCGTGACCTGTCCCTGCCCGACACCGCGGCGCTGATGACGCTGGGCGCCGACCTGCCGGTTTGCATGGCCGCCCCGGCGCCGAGCCGGATGCGTGGACTGGGCGAACAGGTGGCCCCGGTTGGCGGCGTGCCGGCGCTCTGGCTGGTGCTGGTGAACCCGGGGCAGGGCCTGTCCACCCCGGCCGTCTTCAAGGCGCTGAGCCACAAGCAGAACCCGCCGATGCCCGTCGAATTGCCGCGATGGCCGGATCCGGCGGCGCTCTGCGACTGGCTGGCTGGCCAGCGCAACGATCTGCAGGCCCCGGCTCAGGCCCTGGTGCCTGCCGTGGGGCAGGTTCTGGCCGGCCTGTCGGCGCAACCGGGTTGCCTGCTGGCGCGCATGACCGGATCGGGGGCGACCTGTTTCGGGATCTTCCGGGATCAGCCGACCGCCACCGCTGCCGAAACCGCGCTGGCGCGGCCGGGCTGGTTCACCGCTGTGACCCGCAGCTCCGCGTCGGTCAGTTGACGCGCTCGACCACGAAATCCGCCAGATCGGCCAGGGTGGCGCGCAGCGGATGGTCCGGCGCGCCGTCCAGCGATTCCCGCGCGCGCCCGGCCCAGTCCAGCGCCGTCTGCCGCGTGCTCTCCAGCGTGCCGTGGCGCGCCAGCAGCGCCATCGCCTGATCCAGATCGCCGTCGGCCTGCTGGCCCTTGCCGATGGTGCGCTCCCAAAAGGCGCGCTCGGTGGCGTCAGCCGCGGCGATCGCGCGGATCACTGGCAGCGTCAGCTTGCCCTCTCGGAAATCGTCGCCCAGGTTCTTGCCGAGCCCATCGCCCGCACCGCCGTAATCCAGATAGTCGTCGACGATCTGAAAGCAGATCCCCAGCGCATCGCCATAGGCGAACAGCGCGCGGGTCACCGCATCCGGCGCGCCGGCGATCACCGGGCCGACCTCCATCGCAGCGGAAAACAGCGCCGCCGTCTTGCCGCGGATCACGTTGAAATAGGTCGCTTCGGTGGTGGCGATGTTCTGCGCCGCGGTCAGCTGCAACACCTCGCCCTCGGCGATCACCGCCGAGGCATCGGCCAGGATCGTCAGCGCCTGCAGATTGCCGGGTTCGACCATCAACCGGAAAGCCCGCGCGAACAGATAGTCGCCCACCAGCACGCTGGACTTGTTGTCCCACAACAGGTTCGCCGTCGGCCGCCCGCGCCGCTGCCGGCTTTCGTCCACCACATCGTCGTGCAGCAAGGTCGCGGTGTGAATGAACTCGACCGTCGCCGCCAGCTTGATATGCGCGTCGCCCTCGTATCCGCACATCCGCGCCGCGGCCAGGGTCATCATCGGCCGGATGCGCTTGCCACCGGCCTCGATCAGATGCGCCGTCACCTCGGGGATGCGCGGCGCGTTCTCCGAGGTCATGCGTTCGCGGATCAGCGTGTTGACCCGCTGCATATCCTCCTCCAAAGCGGCGGAGAGGCGGTCGAGCGGGGTGGCGGCAGTGATCGTCATGGGCAGTGGAAACCCTGCTTTGACAAGCCCTTGGGCTTGCCGTTTAGTGTGGACATGAAAGAGCTTCTGCGCACGTCCGATCCCACGATCATCCCCTTCGCCACGGCCCTTCTTGCGGCCGAAGGTATAGAGGCCTTTGCCGTGGACGTCCATATGAGCGCGCTGTCCATCGTGCCTCAGCGGTTGATGGTGCGCGACGAGAACCTGTTCATGGCCCGGGTGATCCTGCGCGACAACGGAATCGCCCTGGATGACTGACGCGCCGGCCGAGGTCACACGCGACGTTTTCCTGGGGGGGGCGCTGTCGATCGTGCAGCCCCGGACCGGGTATCGCGCGGCCACCGACCCGATCCTTCTGGCCGCCGCCGTTGCCGCCTTGCCCGGGCAATCGGTGCTGGAACTGGGCTGCGGCGTCGGTGTCGCGCTGCTGGCCTTGGGGCGGCGGGTGCCGGGGCTTGATCTCGTCGGGGTCGAGCGCATGGCGGGCTATGCCGAACTGGCGCAGCGCAACGCCGCGGCGAACGGCATTGCTGCGCAGATTACCTGCGCCGATCTCGTGGCGCTGCCGGCACAGCTCAGGCGCGCCTTTGACCATGTGCTGATCAACCCGCCCTATTATCCGCCGACCGCCCCTGCCGCCGCGGACCCCGGCCGCGCCGCCGCCCTGCGCGAAGAGACGCCGCTGGCGCTCTGGGTCGAGGTGGCGATGAAACGGCTGCGGCCCGGCGGGTATCTGACGATGATCCATCTGGCGGAACGCTTGCCGGCGATTCTGGCGGCGCTCGACGGGCGCGCCGGAGCGATCGCCGTGCGGCCGCTGGCGCCGCGCGCGGGGCGGGACGCCGGCCGTGTGCTGGTGCGGGCCCGCAAGGGCGCGCGTGGGCCGTTTCGCCTGCTGGCCCCGCTGGTGATGCATGACGGTGACCGCCATCGGCAGGATGGCGACGATTTCACGCCCGCCGCACAGGCTGTCCTGCGCGACGGCGCGGCGCTCTCCTGGACGTGATCATGGCCCCCAACCCATGCGTCGAATTATCCGCACTTCGGGTTCGGGTTTCGTGTGACAAACAGATGAAACTGTGCTGCAATCTTTCCTACGGACACCCGTAACAGGAGGATAATCATGTCGCTGACTTCGCATCTTCAGGAACTGCGTCGCCGTCACGAGGCTCTCACCCAGAAGGTGGAAGAGGCGCAACGATCGCCTGGCTTCGATGACCTCGCGATCGCCGAGATGAAGAAGCAGAAGCTCAAGCTGAAGGAAGAAATCACGCGCCTCGCGGCCGAGTGACCTTTCTCCCGGCGCGCGCGGCCAGCGCCGCGCCGCCGGTGATCAGGGCTGCCGCCAATGCCAGCGTCAGGCTGGCATTGGCGAGGCCCGCCAGAACCAGGGCGAGGGTCGACAACAGCGGGGCCGCATAGGATGCGGTTCCCAAAAGCTGAATGTCCCCGGCCTTGACGCCCACATCCCACGTATAGAACGCCAGCCCCACCGGTCCCAGCCCCAGCGCCAGGATCGCCAGCCAGCCGGTCGTCGAGGCCGGCCAGACGGTCTCTTCCAGGCCCAGATGCGCCAGCGCCGACAACACCGCCGTCGCCAGGCAGGTCACCACCACCGCGCTGGTCGGCACGGCGCCCAGCCGCCGTGAACCCAACGAATAGCCCGCCCAAGTCAGCGCCGCGACAAAGGCCACGACATAGCCGGCGATCGACCCTGAAACCGCCCCCATCCCGCCGGCGACGATCAACGCCGCGCCGAGAAAGGCTAGCACCGCCCCCGCGACATGCCCCGGTCGCAGCACCTCGCCCGGCATCAGCCCCGAACCCAGCACGATGAACAGCGGCCACAGATAACAGATCAGCCCGGCCTCGGCCGGTGGTGCCAGCCGCAGGGCCGTGAAATAGAGGAAATGATAGCCGAAAAGACCAGCTGTGCCAAAGGCATAGGCGCGCAGCGGCACCTTGCGCAACGCCCCCAAGCCACCGCTCAGCAGCAGCCACAGCGCGCCTACCGCGCCGCCCACGGCAAAGGTCAGCGCCGACAAGAGAAACGGCGGCACCGGCGCGCTGGCAACCGTGAACAGCGCCAGCAGCGACCACAGCGCCACCGCCGAGAATCCGATCGCCGTCGCGCGGCCCCTGCTTTCCTGAAGCGGTTTCATCTTGCCGACAATACGCCGGGGGTGAATTTTCGCCAGAGGCGAAAAGAGGGGGCAGCGCCCCCTCCCTCGGTTCTGTTCCGGTGCCGTCGGGTCAGACGAAGAACTGCCCGCCATTGGCCGAAATCGTCGAACCGTTGATAAAGCCCGCATCGTCGGCGGCCAGGAAGGCCACGCAGCGCGCGATCTCCTCGGGCTCGCCCAGGCGGCCGGTGGGGATCTGGCCGATGATCGCCTCGCGCACCTTTTCCGGCACCGCCATCACCATCTCGGTGGCGATATAGCCCGGGCAGATCGCGTTGGCGGTGATGCCGAAGCGCGCGCCTTCCTGGGCCAGCGACTTGACGATGCCGAGGTCGCCCGCCTTGGTCGCGGCATAGTTGACCTGGCCGAACTGGCCCTTTTGCCCGTTGATCGAGCTGATCACCACGACGCGGCCGAACTTGCGCTCGCGCATCCCGGGCCACACCGGGTGCACGGTGTTGAACACGCCGGTCAGGTTGGTGTCGATGACCTGCTTCCACTGATCGGGGGTCATCTTGTGGAACGGCGCGTCGCGGGTGATCCCGGCATTGGCGACGACCACGTCGATCGGGCCCAGCTCGGCCTCGACGGCGGCGATGCCGGCGGCCGAGGCGTCATAGTCGGCCACGTTCCACTTGTAGGTCTTGATGCCGGTTTCGGCGGTGAAGGCCGCGGCGGCCTCGTCGTTGCCAGCATAGTTGGCGGCCACGCTATAGCCCGCCGCCTGCAGCGCCTTCGAGATCGCCGCGCCGATGCCGCGCGACCCGCCGGTGACCAGTGCAACCCGTCCCATATGTCCCTCCTGGATTGGTGTGCTTGAAATTCTGTTACCCAATATGAAAACCGGGCGCAACAATGTTGCGCCCGGTTTTTTCGCGAATGCAGGAGAAATCCGCCGGTGTCAGCGTTCCAGGCACATGGCCACGCCCATGCCGCCGCCGATGCACAGCGTCGCCAGGCCCTTCTTGGCATCGCGGCGCTGCATTTCGAACAGCAGGGTGTTCAGAATCCGCGCGCCCGAGGCGCCGATCGGGTGGCCGATGGCGATGGCGCCGCCGTTCACGTTCACCACATCCGGGTTCCAGCCCATGTCCTTGTTCACCGCGCAGGCCTGGGCAGCAAAGGCTTCGTTGGCCTCGACCAGATCCAGATCGGCGGCTTTCCAGCCGGCCTTGGTCAGCGCCTTGCGGCTGGCGTGGATCGGGCCGACGCCCATGATCGACGGGTCCAGACCGGCGGTGGCATAGGAGGCAATGCGCGCCAGCGGGGTCAGGCCGCGGCGCTCGGCTTCCTCGGCCGACATCAGCAGCACGCCGGCCGCGCCGTCGTTGATCCCCGAGGCGTTGGCCGCGGTGACCGAGCCGTCCTTGGTGAAGGCGGGTTTCAGTTTCTGCATCGCCTCGATCGTCGCGCCGTGGCGGATGTATTCGTCGGCATCCACCACGATGTCGCCCTTGCGGGTCTTCAGCGTGAAGGGCGTGATCTCATCGGCGAATTTGCCCGCTTTCTGGGCGGCCTCGGCCTTGTTCTGGCTGGCGACAGCGAAGGCGTCCTGCATCTCGCGGCTGATCTGCCACTGGTTGGCGACGTTCTCGGCGGTCTGGCCCATGTGATAGCCGTTGAAGGCGTCCCACAGCCCGTCCTTGATCATCGAGTCGATGAACTTGACGTCGCCCATCTTGTAGCCCGCGCGCAGATGCGCGACGTGGGGGCTGAGCGACATGTTCTCCTGCCCGCCGGCGACGACGATCGCCGCGTCGCCCAGCTGGACGTGCTGCGCACCCAGCGCCACCGCCCGCAGGCCCGAACCGCAGACCTGGTTGATGCTCCAGGCCGAGGCCTCGACCGGCAGGCCCGCGCGGATCGCGGCCTGGCGCGCGGGGTTCTGGCCCTGACCGCCGGTCAGCACCTGGCCCAGGATGGTCTCCGAAACCTCGGCCTTGTCGATCCCGGCGCGTGCGACAATCGCGTCGATCACGGCGGCGCCGAGTTCGTGGGCGGGGGTGTTGGCAAAGCTGCCGTTGAACGAGCCGACGGCAGTGCGTGCGGCGGAGACGATCACGACGTTGGTCATTGGGGGTCCTCTCGCAAAGGGCGCGGCCCCAGGCGGGCGGCGCTGCTGGCGGCAGGTTTACGCGCGGGCCGGCCACAAATCAATGCTGCGGCGCGGAAGCGTTGGTCATTCCGCCTGTTTTCATACCGTTTGCGATACCGGTCGCAGGCTGCCGTGCGCGTCACCCCAGTTTCGCCAGTTTCGAGGTGAGCCACGGCGCCTCGGTCGAGGGGATGCCATAGTAATAGCCTTGCAGGCAGTCGACGCCGATGTCGATGAGATAGCGCGCGTCCTCGGCGGTCTCGACCGATTCGGCCACGGTGAACATGTCGAAATGCCGCGCGATCGAGACCAGCGCCTGGGTCAGCACCTGGTTATCGGGCTGGGTCGAGATCCCGCGGATGAACTGGCCGTCGATCTTGATGATGTCGAAATAGAAATCCTTGAGATAGCGAAACGCGGTATAGCCGGCACCGAAGTCGTCGAGTGCAAAGGAAATCCCGCGTGCCTGCATGTCGGCCATGAAGACGGTGACCAGATCCGGCATCACCATCGCCGAGCTTTCGGTGATTTCCAGGATCAGCCGTTCGGCGATGGTCGGATCCGCCCTGAGGCCGCGTTCCAGCGCGCTGAGCCAGGCAGGATAGCCGATCGAGCGCGCCGACATGTTGACGCTGAGCCGGATCGAGGGTTCGCGTGCCAGCGCCGTCAGGCCCAGTTCCAGCGCCAGCACGTCGATACGGCGGCCGGTTTCGCTGGTTTCCACCGCGCCCATGAAATCGCGCGCGGGGATCACCCGGCCGCGGTCGTCGAGGATGCGGATGAACGCCTCATAGAACGCTGCGCGGTTGGTCATGCGGGCCTGCACCACCGGCTGATAGGCCAGCAGCGCGCGCCGGTCGTCCAATGCGCGGCGGACCATGTCGACGGTCTGCTGCTGCTTCATCCGGTCGGCCACGGCCAGCGGGCTTTCCAGCCCGTCTTCGGGCAGGTCGTCGGGGGTGTTCAGGGGTCTGGACATGCGGATCCTCGCGCCGGTTTCGCCCAGCATCGCCGCAAGCCGTTAACGCCCGGTGAAGCGCAACCGAAAAACCGTGCCCGCCGACGCGCCGATTGCGCGCACGCGGGCCTGCGCGTATACCCACGCGCGCAACCGGATCAGGGGACAGGCGATGAGTGACAGCGCGAACAGCATGTGGGGCGGGCGGTTTGCCGGCGGGGTCGATGCGATCATGGAGGCGATCAACGCCTCGATCGGGTTCGACCAGCGCCTCTATGCGCAGGACATCGCCGGCTCGCGCGCGCATGCCGCGATGCTGGCCGCGCAGGGCATCCTGACCGAGGCCGACCAGCAGGCCATCGACGCGGGCCTCGCGCAGGTCAAGGCCGAGATCGAGGCCGGGAATTTCCCGTTCCGCACGGCGCTTGAAGACATCCACATGAATGTCGAGGCGCGGCTGAAGGAGATCATCGGCGAGCCGGCGGGCCGGCTGCACACCGCGCGTTCGCGCAACGATCAGGTGGCGGTCGATTTCCGGCTGTGGGTGCGCGATCAGGCGGATGCGGCGGTGGCCGGCATCGACGCGCTGATGCGGGCCTTTCTCGCGCAGGCCGAGGCCGGCGCCGACTGGGTGATGCCCGGTTTTACCCATCTGCAGACCGCCCAGCCGGTGACTTGGGGCCACCACATGCTGGCCTATGTCGAGATGCTGGCCCGCGACAAGGCGCGGTTTGCCGATGCACGCAAGCGGATGAACGAATGCCCGCTGGGCGCGGCGGCGCTGGCCGGCACCTCGTTCCCCATCGACCGCCACGCGACGGCCGCGGCGCTGGGCTTTGACCGCCCGACCGCGAACAGCCTCGACAGTGTGTCCGACCGCGATTTCGCGCTGGAATTCCTGTGTGCCTCGTCGATCTGCGCGATGCACCTGAGCCGGTTTGCCGAAGAACTGGTGATCTGGTCCTCGGCGCAGTTCCGTTTCGTGCGGCTGTCGGACGCCTTCACCACCGGCTCCTCGATCATGCCGCAAAAGAAGAACCCAGACGCCGCCGAGCTGCTGCGCGCTAAGCTGGGGCGCATCCTGGGGGCGACGGTCGCGCTGTTCACGGTGATGAAAGGCCTCGCGCTGACCTATTCCAAGGACATGCAGGAGGACAAGGAACAGGTCTTTGACGCGGCCGACAACCTGATGCTGGGGCTGGCGGCGATGACCGGCATGGTCAAGGACATGACGGCCAACCGCGCGGCGCTGTCCGCCGCCGCCGCCAGCGGGTTTTCGACCGCGACGGATCTGGCCGACTGGCTGGTGCGGGCCCTGAACCTGCCGTTCCGTGATGCGCATCACGTCACCGGCTCGCTGGTCAAGATGGCCGAGGATGCGGGTATCGACCTGCCGGATCTGACGCTGGAACAGATGCAATCGGTTCATCCGGGCATCACCGAGGCGGTTTTCGGCGTTCTGGGTGTGGACAACTCGGTCCGTTCGCGCGTTTCCTATGGGGGGACGGCGCCCGACAACGTGCGGGCGCAGGTCGCGCGCTGGAAGGAGGTGCTGGGATGAAACGGGCAATCTGGGCGGCGCTGGCAGGGCTGGTGCTGCTGGCGGGCTGCGGCGCGGGCGACCCGCCGACGGCGCCGGGCAGCCGGGTCGACCTGAGAGATTTCTGGCGCGGGCACTGACGCCGCCTGCCGGGTGCAAACCCGGGGGCGTGCCGGACCGCTTTTCTGTTCCTGTGGTGCGCGGATGTCTGACCAATCCGCGAGATCGCAAACCTGACATCAACCGTGCATCGCCGGGGGCCTGAGTTGGACCATTTTCTCTATCGCAACGGGCACCTGCATGCCGAGGACGTGGCATTGTCCGACATTGCCGCCGCGGTGGGCACGCCGTTTTACTGCTATTCCGCAGCGACACTGACGCGCCATTTCCGGCTGTTCCAGGAGGCGCTCAGCCCGCTGCCCAAC
Source organism: Rhodobacter sp. (assembly GCA_020637555.1). GTDB lineage: Bacteria > Pseudomonadota > Alphaproteobacteria > Rhodobacterales > Rhodobacteraceae > Pararhodobacter. The sequence goes on from JACKKF010000006.1 coordinate 293,612, forward strand.
CTCGTCTGCTTTGCCGTCAAGTCGAACTCGAACGTGGCGGTGCTGAAGCTTTTGGGTGATCTGGGTGCTGGCATGGACGTGGTGTCGATCGGCGAATACCTGCGCGCCAGGGCGGCGGGCGTGCCGGGCGAGCGGATCGTGTTCTCGGGCGTCGGCAAGACCCGGGCCGAGATGCGCAGCGCGCTGGAAGGCGGCATCCGCCAGTTCAACGTCGAATCCGACCCCGAGCTGGAGGCCCTGTCCGAGGTCGCCACCGCGCTGGGCGTGACCGCGCCGATCGCGCTGCGGGTCAACCCCGACGTCGACGCCAAGACCCATGAGAAGATCAGCACCGGCCGCAAGGAAGACAAGTTCGGCGTGCCGATCAGCCGGGCGCGCGAGATCTACGCCCGCGCCGCCGCCCTGCCGGGACTGCGCGTGGTCGGCATCGACATGCATATCGGCAGCCAGCTGACCGACCTTGCGCCCTTCGAGGCGGCCTATACCAAGATGGCGGAACTGACCCGCGCCCTGCGCGCCGATGGTCATACCATCGAGCGGCTGGACCTGGGCGGGGGGCTGGGCATTCCCTATACCCGCTCGAACGATGCGCCGCCCCTGCCGGTCGACTATGGCGCGATGGTCAAGCGAGTGCTGGGCGATCTGGAGTGCGAGATCGAGATCGAACCGGGTCGGCTGATCTCCGGCAACGCGGGCGTTCTGGTGACCGAGGTCATCTATCGCAAGAAGGCCGAGGAGCGCGAATTCCTGATCGTCGACGCGGCGATGAACGACCTGGTGCGCCCGGCGATGTATTCCGCTCATCACGACATCGACCCGCTGGTCGAAGCCGTGCCGGGCGAACCGCTGGTTCCCGTCGATATCGTCGGGCCGATCTGCGAATCTGGCGATACCTTTGCCAAGCAGCGCGCGCTGCCGCTGTTGCAGGCCGGTGACCGGATCGCGTTCCGCTCGGCCGGGGCCTATGGCGCGGTGATGGCGTCGGAATACAACTCGCGCCCGCTGGTGCCCGAGGTGCTGGTCTCGGGCGATCACTTTGCGGTCATCCGCAAGCGCCCCGACTATGACGCGATGATCGCCCGCGATACGATCCCGGACTGGCTCTGAGAGGATCTTCATGGTGTCCACCGACCCGCTCGCACCTGCTGCCCGCGCGCTGTTTCTGACGCGCGCCGGCATGGTGGCCGAGAGGGCGGCGCGGGCACTGTGGCTGCCTCTGTCGCTGGCGCTGCTGGCGATTACCGGTTGGGCGTTCGACCTGCAGTCGCGCCTGCCGGGAGATTTCGCGCTTTGGGTTGCCGGGGGGGGCGCGCTGGCCGTGCTGGTCACGCTGGCGCTGGGGCTCTGGCGGTTCCGCTGGCCGTCGCGGGACGAGGCCGTGGCGCGGCTCGACCAGACCTTGCCGGGCCGGCCGCTGGCGGCACTGACCGATGCGCAGGCGCTGGGGGCGGGCGATGCCGATTCAGTTGCGCTGTGGTCAGCACACCGCGCGCGGATGGCACAGCGGGCCGGCGTGGCCCGCCCGGTGCGCCCCGCGCCCGATCTGGCCCGGCACGACCCCTATGCGCTGCGTCTCGTTGCGCTGACGGCGGCGGCGATGGCGCTGCTGTTCGCCGTGCCGGGGCAGCAGGGGCCGTTGGGCGGCCTGCCCGGAACCGCGGGCGCCGCGATCGGCCCATCCTGGGAGGGGTGGATCACGCCGCCTGCCTATACCGGCAAGCCGGGTCTCTATCTGAACGAAATCGACCGCGAGGCCTTCGAGGTGCCGCAGGGCAGCCGGGTGATCCTGCGGTTCTATGGCCCGCCCGGGGCGCTGTCGCTGGAACAGTCGCTCGATGACGGGGTGCAGGCCGACGCCACCGGGCAGGCGCTGGAATTCGACGCCCGCCGCAGTGGCCGTCTGGCGATCGAGGGGCCGCAGGGCCGCAGCTGGCAGGTGACAGTCGCCCCCGATGCGGTGCCGGTCGTGGCTCCCGCCGGTCCGATGACGCGCGCGCGGGGCGGCGTGATGCAGCAGCCCTTCGAGGCGCAGGACGACAACGGCGTCACCCTGGGCGAGGCCGTCGTCACGCTGGATCTGCCGGCGGTCGACCGGCGCTTCGGTCTGGCGCTGGAGCCCGAGCCGCGCGAGCCGCTGCGCCTGCCCTTGCCGATGCCGGTCAGCGGCGACCGCACCGATTTCACCGAGACCCTGCGCGAGGATCTGTCGCTGCACCCTTGGGCGCATCTGCCGGTGCGGGTGGTTCTGTCGGTGGTCGACGCGGCCGGCCAGACCGGCGACAGCGCGCCGATTGCGGTGACCCTGCCGGGGCGGCGATTCTTCGAGCCCGCGGCGCAGGCGCTGGCCGAGTTGCGCCGCGATCTGTTGTGGAACCGCGCCAACGCACGCCGTTCGGCGCAGCTGTTGCGGGCGATGCTGCACCGCTCCGAGGGGGCGTTCCGGTTCGAGGGCGCGCCGGTGCTGATCCGGGGGGCTGTCGAATTCATCGAAAGCCGGCTCGACACCGACCAGTGGACCCCCGAGGCGCGCGACGAGCTGGCGCAACAGCTGTGGGACCTGGCATTGCTGATCGAAGAGGGCGAGCTGGCCAACGCCCGCGAACGCTTGCGTCGCGCGCAGGAGCGGCTGGACCAGGCGATGCGCAACGGTGCGGCGCCCGACGAGATCCGCGAACTGATGGACGAGCTGCGCGAGGCGACCCGTGACTATATGGAAATGCTGGCCGAGCAGATGCCGCCCGAGAACGGCGACCAGTCCGACCAGCGCGACCGGGGTGACCAGCCGGGCCAGACCATCACCCAGGGCCAGATCCAGGAGCTGATGGACCAGATCCAGCAGCTGATGGAAGAAGGCCGCATGGACGAGGCGGCCGACTTGATGGCGCAGTTGAATGCGCTGCTGGAGAACCTGCAGATGCAGCGCGGCGAGGGCGGCGAGCCGATGCCCGGCGGCGAAGCGATGGACGGGCTGGGCGACACGCTGAACGAGCAGCAGGGTCTGGCCGACGAGACCTTCCGCGAGTTGCAGGACCGGTTCGGCCAAGGCCAAGACCAGGAACAGGGTCAGGATCCGGGCAAGGACGAGGAACAATCGCTCGAAGATCTCGCGCAGCGCCAGCGCGAATTGAGCGAGCAGCTGCGCCAGCAGCAGTTGGGCGAGGTGCCGGGCGAGGGCACACCCGAGGCCGATGCCGGGCTGGACCAGCTGGAGCAGGCGGAACGGGCGATGGATGGCGCGGCCGAGGCGCTGAACGAAGGCGACATGCGCGGCGCGCTGGAACGTCAGGCCGAGGCGCTGGACGCACTGCGCGAGGGGCTGCGCCATTTCCGCGACGCGCTGGCGGCCGATCAGCGCGAGCGCGCGGACGAGCAGGGCAACCCGCAGCAGGGCGAGGGCAGCGGCCGCGACCCGCTGGGCCGCGAGATGGGGGAAAGCCGGCAGGCGCAGGACTTCGGCTCGGTCCTGCCGGGTGAAGATCCGCGCGCCCGGGCCCGCGAGCTGATGGACGAGATCCGCCGCCGCCAGGCCGAGCGCGAACGCCCGCAGGATGAACGCGATTACCTCGATCGGCTGATCGAGCGGTATTGACCGGCAGTCACCCGGCCGGGAATGGCGCGGCAGAAGCTCCCGGTTTCCGCGACAGGGTCAGCGACGGATGCGGCGGCTGTTCTCGGCGCCGGTGACGACGACATCGGCGGTCGTGTCGAGCTGCGCCTGGGTCAGGGCATAGGCCACCACCAGTGTCCGCGAGGCCGGGCCGGTATCCGGCGATGCCTCGCGCGGCGCGGCGGCGACAAACCGCAAGGTCAGCACCCCGGCTTGCGGCCGGCCGTAGTTTTCCGGCACCAGCTCGGCGTCCCACCAGCCGGCGGTCGGCGTCAGCCCTTCGGCCCGCAGGATCGCCCCCGACGAGGTGCGTTCGATCGTCAGCGCAGTGACCTGGGTGACCAGTGCGCGGTTGTCGATGGTGGTCTGCGTCGGACCCAGCGTCGGCGCCTCCTCGCGCGAGTGGCCGAACCAGTTGCGCGGGTTGAAGCGGGATTCGCGCATCGAGCCGCAACCCGACAGCGCGGTGCAGACGACCAGCAGGGTGATGAGCGGCGTGCGCATGGGATCCTCCGGGGCAGGGCGTCTTTTGCCTAGCGCAAAGCCCGGGCGTTGAAAAGCCCGCGGTGCCGGGGCTGGACCTTTGCCCGGTCGCGGCCTAGGTCTGGTCCCAGATGCGGTCAGGACGGGACAAACGCATGGCACAGCAGGATTTCGACGAGATCGCCGAGACGTTCGAGTTCCTCGACGACTGGGAAGATCGCTATCGTCACGTTATCGAGATGGGCCGCGAGTTGGCGCCGATGGAGGCCGCGCTGAAGGTGCCGGTGAACAAGGTCGAGGGCTGCGCCAGCCAGGTCTGGCTGTTTCCGCGCATCAACGGCAGCGGGCCGGCGGCGGTTTTCGATTTCCTGGGCGATTCGGATGCGATGATCGTGCGCGGGCTGATTGCCGTGCTGCACGCGCTCTATGCCGGCCGGCCGGTGGCCGAGATCCCGGCGATCGACGCCGCCGCCGAACTGGCGCGCCTGGGGCTGAACGAGCATCTGTCCTCGCAGCGGTCGAACGGGGTGCGGGCGATGGTCGAGCGGATCCGCGCGGTGGCCGCGCAGCACCTCGGGGGCGGCGATGCCTGATCCCGTGTTGCTGGCGCAGCTTGCGGCGCTGCTGGCGGTGATCGGCGGCATCGCCGGGGTCATCGCCGGGTTGCTCGGTGTCGGCGGCGGGATCGTGCTGGTTCCCGCCTTTTTCTATGCCTTCACCACGCTGGGGTATGGCGGTCCGCAGCTGATGCAGGTCTGCCTGGCGACCTCGCTGGCGACGATCATCGTCACCTCGATCAAGTCCGTGCGCACCCACAACAAGCGCGGCGCGGTGGAATGGGACATCCTGAAGGGCTGGGGGCCGTGGATCGCCGCCGGGGCACTGCTTGGCATGGTCGCGGCCTCGGGGCTGCGTTCGGTTGTGCTGCAGGGGGTGTTCGGGGTTCTGGGGCTGACCGTCGGCCTGTATCTGGCCTTCGGGCGCGCGCATTGGCGGCTGGGCACGGCGATGCCCACCGGCGTTCCGCGGGCGGCGACCGGCGGGGTCATGGGGTTTCTGTCGGTGCTGATGGGGATCGGCGGCGGCTCGTTCGGGGTGCCGCTGATGACGCTCTTCGGTGTGCCGATCCATCGCGCGGTGGCCACCGCGGCAGGGTTCGGGGTGATCATCGCCGTGCCTTCGGTCGCCGGGTTCCTGACCATGTCCATCGACGCACCGCCGCCCTATACGGTGGGCGCGGTCAACCTGCCGGCCTTTGCACTGGTCATCGCGATGACCATGATCACCACACCTTGGGGCGTGAAACTGGCGCATGCGCTGGATCCAAAGCCGCTGAAACGGATCTTTGCGGTCTTCATCATCGTCATGGCCGCAAACATGCTGCGCAAGGCGCTGGGGTTCTAGGTCAGGATCCGCGCGCCTCTTCGACGCGGGCGATCAGGGCCTCGACGGCGGGGCCGAGCCCCTCGACCACCAGCGCGACGCCATCCGGGTTCGGGTGGATCATGTCCGCCTGCATCAGCGTGGTGGCGGGCCGGCCGGCGTCGACCTGCGCCTGGATCGGTGCCAGCAGGTCGGGCACCAGCAGCGCGTCATGCGCCTGCGCCAGCTCAGGATACATCGCGTCAAAGGCCTGCTGAAACTCGGGTCCGTAATTGCCCGGTGCCGGCAGCCCGACCAGCAGCGCGGGGATGCCCTCGGCGGCAAGCCGGTCGAGGATCGTCGCCAGGTTCGCGCGGCTCAGCGCCGGGTCGATGCCGCGCAGCAGGTCGTTGCCCCCCAGCGCCACGATCATCGCATCGGGACGGTCGGCCAGGGTCCAGTCGAGCCGGAGCACCCCGCCCGAGGTCGTGTCGCCGCTGACCCCGGCATTCGCCACGCGGACATCGTGCCCCCGCGCGCTCAGCCAGGCCTGCAGTTGCGGCACCAGCCCCTGATCCTGCGCCAGCCCGTAGCCCGCGGTGAGGGAATCGCCGAATGCGGTGATCCGCACGGGATCGGCCTGTGCAACGGAAAGCCCGGCGGTCAGCGTAAAAACAAGGGTGGCCGTGATACGCGCCAGCTTGCCTGCCGCGCCTGCGACCCCATATCGGGGGGACCAGAACCAAAGGATTGTTTGCATGACCGAACCCGTTCTTTCGCTGCAGGGTGCAGGGCTGACCTTGCAGGGCAACGCCGGCCCTGTCGAGATCCTGCGCGGCATCTCGCTGGAAGTTGAGCGGGGCGAGACGGTCGGCCTGGTCGGGCCCTCCGGGTCGGGCAAGTCGTCGCTGTTGATGCTGATGGGCGGGCTGGAACGCGCCACTGCGGGGTCGGTGGCGGCGCTGGGCCATGACCTGACCGCGATGGACGAGAACGCGCTGGCGCGGTTTCGGCGCGGCAACATGGGGGTGGTGTTCCAGTCCTTTCACCTGATCCCGACGATGACTGCACTGGAGAACGTGGCGACACCTCTGGAACTGGCGGGTGTGCGCGATGCGTTCGAGCGCGCCGAGGCCGAGTTGAAGGCCGTGGGGCTGGGCGCGCGGATGGATCACTATCCGGCGCAGATGTCGGGTGGCGAGCAGCAGCGCGTGGCGCTGGCCCGTGCCGCCGCGCCGCGCCCGGCGATCCTTCTGGCTGATGAGCCCACCGGGAACCTCGACGGCGCGACCGGGCAGGCGATCATGGATCTGCTGTTCGGCCTGCGCGACCGGCATGGCGCGACGCTGGTGCTGGTCACCCATGCGCCCGAACTGGCAGCGCGCTGCGACCGGGTGGTGCAGCTGCGCGACGGGCACATCGAGGGTGAAACCCGCTCGGCAGGGATCCCGGCATGAGCCTGTCTGTGGCATGGCGCCTGGCCCGGCGCGAATTGCGCGGCGGTCTGGGCGGGTTCCGCATCTTCCTGCTGTGCCTGGCGCTGGGCGTCGGCGCGATCGCCGCCGTGGGGTCGGTGCGCGCCGCCATCGAGGGCGGGCTGGCGCGCGAGGGGCGCGCCCTGCTGGGCGGCGACGCCGAATTGCGCATGACCTACCGCTTTGCCGACGCGGCCGAGCGCGCCTGGCTTGACGCGCATTCGACTCGCTGGGCCGAGGTTGTCGATTTCCGCTCGATGGCGGTAACCGGCGGGGGTGACCGGGCACTGACCCAGGTCAAGGCAGTCGACGATGCCTGGCCGCTGGTCGGTGCGGCCCAGTTCGACCCGGTGCTGCCGGTTGCGCAGATCCTGGCCGGTCAGGACGGGCTGCCGGGTGCGGCGATGGATCCGGTGCTGATCGACCGGCTGGGGCTGGCCTTGGGCGATCATTTTCGGCTGGGGACGCAGGACTTCGTGCTGATGGCCGCCGTGCTGCGTGAGCCCGACACCGTCAGTTCCGGCTTCGGCTTTGGCCCGCGCACGCTGGTGGCGCACGCGGCGCTGGAGGGATCCGGGCTGATCGGGCCGGGGTCTCTGTTCGATACCTCCTATCGCCTCACCTTGCGCGAAGGGGACACGCTGCAAGGCGTGCGCGCCTCGCTGATCGCCACCTTCCACGACGCGGGGATCCGCTGGCGCGATGCGACCCGCGCCGAGCCGGGCGTCGCGGCCTTTGTCGAGCGGATCAGTGCGTTCCTCGTGCTGGTGGGGCTGGCCGGCCTGGCGGTTGGCGGGATTGGCGTGTCGTCGGCAGTGCGCGCCTATCTCGACGCCAAGACGCCGGTGATCGCCACGCTCAAGACCCTGGGGGCCGAGGGGCGCACCATCTTTGCGGTGTATTTCCTGCAGATCGGGGCGTTGACCGTCGCCGGCGTGGCGGCAGGGCTGGCGCTGGGGGCCGGCGCGGTGATTCTGGCCGCGCCGCTGGTCGAGGGGGTGATTCCGGTGCCCTTGCAGGTTGGCGTCTATCCCGAACCCCTGGCCGAGGCCGGCCTCTACGGTCTGTTGACCGCGCTGGTCTTTACCCTCTGGCCGCTGGCCCGGGTCGAGCGGGTGCGGGCGGCGGCCCTGTTTCGCGGTATCGGCACCGAGGCCCGCGCCTGGCCGCGGGTGCTGCCGATGGTGGCGCTGGCGGCCTCGGTTGCAGGGCTGGTCGGTGCGGCGGTCTGGTTCTCGGGCGTCTGGCAACTGGCGCTGGGGGCTGCTGCGGGCATCGCCGGGGCGCTGGTGCTGCTGGCGCTCGCCGGGGTGATCTTGCGGGTGGCGGCACGGCGTCTGGCGCGGGCGCGCGCCCTGCGCGGTTCCACTGCGCTCAGGCTGGCGCTGGGGGCCGTCGGCAACCCGCGCGAGGGGGCGGTGGCGGTGGTGCTGTCGTTGGGGCTGGGGCTGACGGTTCTGGCCACCGTCGGGCAGATCGACGCGAACCTGCGCAACGCGATATCGTCCCAGCTGCCGGCGCGGGCGCCCAGCTTCTTCTTCCTCGATATCCAGCCGGCCCAGGTCGAGGATTTTTCGGCCCGGCTGGCCGCGTTTGAGGGCGTCACCGACATCGACACCGCGCCACAGCTGCGCGGTGTCATCAGTCAGATCAACGGCCGCCCGGCCAGCGAGTATGGCAACCACTGGGTGCTGCGCGGCGACCGGGGGGTCACCTATCAGGCCGAGCAGGGCGATATCGTGCTGACCGAGGGGACATGGTGGCCCGCCGACTATGCCGGCCCGCCGCTGATTTCCTTCGGCGCCGAGGAAGCGGCAGAACTGGGCCTGCGGATCGGTGATACGGTGACGGTCAATGTCATGGGCCGCGACATCACCGGCACCATCGCCAATTTCCGCGAACTCGACTTCCGCACCGGCGGCATCGGCTTTGTCATGCTGTTCGACCCGGCCGCGTTTCGCGGTGCGCCACATACGGTGATCGCCACCGCCCACGCCCCCGAGGGCAGCGAGGGCGCGATCCTGCGTGCCATCGGCACCGAGTTCCCGAACGTCACCGCGATCCCGATCCGCGAGGCCGCAACCCGCGTGGCCGAGGCGATGGGCTCGCTGGCGGCGGCGACCTCGCTGGCGGCGCTGGCGACGCTGGCGACCGGGTTCGTGGTGCTGATCGGCGCGGCGGCAGCGGGCGAGCCGGCGCGGGTGTTCGAGGCGGCGGTGCTGAAGACGCTCGGCGCGACGCGGGCGCGGATCCTGCTCAGCTTTGCGCTGCGCTCGGTGTTGATGGGGGCAGCGGCCGGGCTGGTGGCGATCGGAGCGGGCGCGCTGGCGGCCTGGGCGGTGCTGACGCGCGTCATGGATCTGCCCTATGCGTTTGAGCCCCTCTCGGCCCTGGCGATCGTTGCGGGGGGCGTCGTCGCAGTGCTGCTGGCCGGGCTGATGTTCGCGCTGAGGCCGCTGGCGGCGCGCCCGGCGGGGATCCTGCGCGCGCAGGAATAGGGCCGGGGGACGGCGCGTCGACGCGCCGTCTCACGCGCTTGCGCAAGCGCGTCAAACGCGGCGTCGACGCCGCGTCTCAGCGCACCACCAGCGCCGGTCCCTCGCCCGGGGCGGTCACCGTGCCGATCCGCGCGGCAGTATAGCCAGCCTGGGCCAGTGCCGTCAGAACGTCGGGCACGGCCCCGTCGGGCACCGCGGCCAGCAGGCCCCCGGCGGTCTGCGGATCGACCAGCAGCGCGGCGCGCGCGCTCTGCGGCGCCGACCAGCGCCCGAGCAGCGCCGCCCGGTTCGCCGGCGCCAGTGTCGAGGCAACGCCCGCCGCCGCCAGCCCCTCGGCCCCGGCCAGGACCGGCACCGCAGCCAGATCGACCTCGGCCCCCACACCGCCCGCGCGCAGCATCTCGTCGAGATGCCCGGCCAGCCCGAACCCGGTCACGTCGGTCATCGCCGTCGCCACCGGTGCCAGGATCGCCGCCGCCGCGCCCTGCGGCTGGGTCAGCAGCGGCCAGAGCGCGGCCACGTCGCGCCCGTCCGCCTGTTTGGCCATCTCGGCGGCCAGAAGCGTGCCCGAGCCGATCGGCTTCGTCAGCACCAGCGCATCGCCCGGGCGCGCGCCGCCCTTGGTCAGCACCCGCGCGCCGGCCAGCCCGGTCACCGTCAGGCCGATGGTCAATTCGGCGCCCTGCGTGGTGTGCCCGCCAGCGATCTGCGCGCCTGCCGCGCCGATCACCTCGGCAATCCCGGCCATGATCTCGGCCAGGGTGCGGGTCTGCAGGGGTTCGGACAGGCGCGGCAGCACCAGGCTGACCAGCGCGGCCTGCGGCGTCGCGCCCATTGCCCAGATATCGCCCAGCGCGTGCACCGCGGCAATCCGCGCCATCAGCCAGGGGTCTTCGGTAAAGGCGCGCAGATGGTCGGTGGCGATCACCTGCCGCGCGCCGCCCACGGTCAGCACCGCCGCATCATCGCCCGCGCCCAGCTCGACGCTGCCGCCGGTCTCGAGCCCCGCCAGCGCCGCCCGCAACGCATCCGGCCCCACCTTTGAGCCGCAGCCGCCGCACATCGGCTTGTCGCCCAGGGCCTCGGGCAGGCCCAGCGTATGGGGGTGCGGCAGGGCCGGGGCGGGCATCGCCGGCAGGTCGTGGAACATGCGCATGAACTTGCGGTCGATGCGGTCCTTGACCCGCCACAGCCAGCGCCCCTGCAGCGGCAGGCCCCATTTGTCGGCCAGCGCCGCGCGGTCGCCCAAGGAGATCAGCTTCAGGTAATCGCGCTGTGGCCGGTAAGGGCGCATCGCCCCGCCCGACAGCGCCGCGCGCAGGTTCTCCAGCAACACCGGCGCCTGCCGCACCGCATAGACGCCTGCCTTGGCGCGCGGGCTCTCGGCCATATGCGCGCAGTCGCCGGCGGCAAAGACCATCGGGTGCGAGACCGAGCGCAGCATCGGGTCGACGGTGACAAAGCCGTCCGTCAGGTGCAGCCCGGTCCCGGCCAGCCAGTCCTGCGGCCGGCTGCCCGCCGCGCCCAGCACCAGCGCGGCCTCGACCCGCGTGCCGTCGCTCAGCGTGACGCCGCCCGCATCGACCGATGCGGCCTCGACCCCGGTGCGCAGGGCAATCCCGGTCTGCTGCAGGGCGTTCAGCAGCCGCGCCCGGGCCGAGGTGCCCAGGTGTGGCAGGGCCTCGTCGCGTTCGATCAGCGTGATCTTGCGCCCCGGCACAGCGCGCAGCCGCCAGTCCATCGCCAGCGCCAGCTCCACCCCGCCGACGCCCGCGCCGAGGATCGCCACCGTAGGCGCTGCCTCGCCCGCCTCGACGGCGGCAACGAATCGCGTCCAGCGTTCGGAATAGCCACCCAAGGGTTTCGCGGCGACGCCGTGGTCCATGAACCCGGGCAGCGCCGGCAGGTTCGAGGTGATGCCGATGTCGATCGAGGCGACGTCGAAGGCAATCGGCGGCCGCCCGGCGACCCGCACCGTGCCCGCCACCGGGTCCAGCCCCTCGGCACGACCCAGAATCAGCCGCGCCCCAGCGTGCCGGGCCAGCGCCACCAGGTTCATTTCCAGATCGGCGCGCGCGTAATGGCCCGCGATATGTCCGGGCAGCATGCCGGTATAGGGCGCGGTCGGGTTCGGGTCGATCACTGTCAGCCGCGCGCCGGGTAGCGGGTTCATCGCCCATTTCAGCAAGACCAGCGCATGGGCGTGGCCGCCGCCGATGAACAGCAGGTCGCGGGTCAGGGGAAGGGTCAGCATGGGGCCTCCGATCTGGGCCTGTCCTAGCGCGCGTTGCCGGGCAAGGCGAGGGGACAGGCGGTCGCATTTTTCGCGCAATTCCCCCCTTGACGCCATCCGGACGGTGCCATACCAAGCCGCCAGCCCGTGGCGGAGTAGCTCAGTTGGTTAGAGCAGCGGAATCATAATCCGCGTGTCGGGGGTTCAAGTCCCTCCTCCGCTACCATTTTCCCCTTTCTGACAATTGGTCGCTTGCGCCTGGCTGTGCCGCTTTCGGTATCGGCCGGTGTCTGCCGGCCATCGGCGTTTCCTGCGCGCATCGTGCCCGGGTGCGGACGAGGGCGCGACATCTTTGTCTTGATCCGGCATCGGGGATTTCGCTGCTTTTTGACGGGCGGGTAAAATTGAACACGTTTGCAATTTTTGTTGACACGATGAACACGTTTACATTAGGTGTCGACCTCAGTAGGTGGCGGGTCCGGTGCCTCTGGTGCCGACCGATGACGGGCCCCGCACGTCGGGGCTCCCGGATTTCCGGGCAGTTGTCCGTCCCGCGACCGGGTTTCCAGATGGGAGGAACACATGACCCTGCACAGCATTCGAATGACGGCCCTTGCGGGGGTTGTGGCGGCGCTGCCGTCGGCGGTGTTTGCACAAGACATCACCCTGCGCATCAGTCACTATGTGCCGCCGACGATGGGGATCCACACCGATCTGGTGCAGCCCTGGGCCGAGGCGCTGCAGGAATGCACAGGCGGTCGCGTCGGATTCGAAATCTCGACCGGCGGATCGGCGCTTGGCAACGTCGGGCGCCAATATGACCAGGTGCGCGCCGGCATCGTCGATGTCGCCTTTGGCCTGCAGGGCATCCCGCGGGGCCGGTTCCCGGCGACGTCGCTGCTGGAGGTGCCGTTCATCGCCGGTTCCGCGCGCGCCGCGTCTCTGGGGCTTTGGGATATCTTCCCCGAATACCTGGCGCAGGAATACGAGGGGGTTCACGTTCTGGCGCTGACCGCGCCGAACCCGGCGATGCTGAACACGCGCGAGCCGGTGCGCGTGCCGGACGATATGGCGGGAATGCGGATCCGCACGCCCACGCCGGGCGTTTCGGCCATGCTGACCGCGCTGGGGGCGACCCCGGTCGGGCTGCCGCCGGCCGAAATGTATGAGAACCTGCAGCGCGGCACGCTGGACGGTGCGGCCATCGGCTGGAATGCCGTTGCCAGCTTCCGCCTGTATGAAGTGACGCAGTATCACACCATCGGGTCGTTCTATGTCGTGCCGTTCTTCTTCGTGATGAACCAGGGCACCTATGACGGGTTGCCGGATGATGTGCGGGCCTGCGTCGACCAGGTGTCGGGCGACGGGCTGGTGGCGCGGATTGCCGACATGTGGGATGTCTGGGATGCGGACTCGCGGGCCCGGATCGAGGCCGAGTCGGACAACACCTTCATCGTTCTCGACGAGGCGGAAACCCAGATGTGGAAGGACCGCCTGGCGCCGGTGACGGATGAGCTGATCGCCGCGGCCGAGGCGCAGGGCGTCGCCAACGCGCGCGAGATCTACAACGCGCTGGTTGCTGCCATCCAGTCGCACGAGTGACCCCGTTGCGGCCTGTCCTTTGACCGGGCGGGCCGCACCTTTCCAGCCGGAACACAAGCATGCCCAGTCTCTTCAACGGTGCAATTCGCTGGCTGGCGATCCTCGGGGTCGTCTGCCTGGTGCTCGCAGCGGCCCTGACGATTGCCGATATCATCTCGCGCCACACGGTCGGCATTGCCATCGTCGGTGTGGCGGACCTTACGCAGCTGGCGGTGATGTATGCGGTGTTTTTTGGCATCACCTATGCCTTCATCGAACGCTCGCATGTCGCTGTCACGGTCGTCACCGACCTGCTGGGTCCGCGGGTCAAGCGGCGGGTGTCGGCGTTCTGGTGGGGCGTCGGCATCCCGGTGCTGTGCTTCATGGTCTATGCCGGCTGGACCCAGGCGGCGATGCAATACCGGTTTGGCGATCTGTCGCAGACCATCGGCATTCCGATGATCCTCTACTGGGTGCCGGTTCTCGTCGGGCTGGCGCTGTCGGTGCCGGCAAGCCTGGTGGCGATCCGCCGGGATCTCGCCGGCGAGCCGGACGCAACGGAAAGCCACTGACATGACCGCGCCTGCAATCGGACTTCTGGGCTGCGTCGTGATGCTGGTGCTGATCGCGGCGGGCGGCAACATCGGCATGATCATGGCGCTGGTCGGCATCGTCGGCAGCCTGATCCTCAACGGGTTCGACACCACGGTTTTCGTGATCGGATCGCAGACCTTCGAGCCGGTCTTTCCCTATTCGCTGTCGGTGGTGCCGCTGTTCATCCTGATGGGCTCGATCGCCTTTCGTATCGGATTGTCGCGCGAGCTGTATGACGGCGCGAATGCGATGGTCGGGCATTTCCGCGGCGGCCTGGCGATGAGCACCATCGTCGCCTGCGCCGGGTTCGGCGCGATCAGCGGCTCGAGCCTGGCGACGGCGGCGACAATGGGCCGCGTGGCGCTGCCCGAGATGCGCGCGCGGGGCTATTCGGACGCCCTTGCCGGGGCCAGCGTCGCGGCTGGCGGGACGCTGGGGGTGCTGATCCCGCCCAGCGTGGTGCTGGTGGTCTATGGCATCCTCACGGAAACCTCGATCGGGGCGCTGTTCATCGCGGCGATCATTCCCGGGCTTCTGGCGGCGGTGCTCTATGTCGTCACGATCATGGTCTATACCCGGTGCTTTCCCGACGCCTCGCAGACCTCGCAGCGCCTGCCGTGGCGCCGGCGGGTCGAGCTGGCGCTGCAGATGTGGCCGGTGGTGGCGCTCTTTGGTTTCGTGTTCGGCGGGCTTTACGCGGGCTGGTTCTCGCCGACCGAGGCGGCCTCGGTCGGGGTCGCCGGGGCGCTGCTGATCGGCGCCATGCGTCGCCAGCTGACACTGCGCGCGCTGATCGACATGGCGACCGAAACCGCCTGGACGACCGGGATGATCTTTTTCATCGTCATTGGCACGGCGATGTTCAACTTCTTCATCGAGTCGACCCACATCCCCGATCTGCTGGTGGGGATCGTCAATGACGCCGGGCTGTCGACGATGGCGATCCTGCTGATCATCATCGTGTTCTATGTCGTGCTCGGCTGCTTTATTCCTGCGGTGTCGATGCTGTTCCTGACGTTGCCCTTCGTCTATCCGATCGTTGCGGCGCAAGGGATCGACCTGATCTGGTTCGGGGTGCTGATCGTCTCGGTGGTCGAGATCGGGCTGATCACGCCGCCGGTGGGGATGAACCTCTTTGTCATCAAGGGCACCGCGCCCTGGATGACGCTGAGCAGCCTCTATCGCGGCATCGTGCCGTTCATCATTGCCGATTTCACGCGGGTTGCGCTGTTGCTGATGTTCCCCGGCCTGACCCTGTGGCTGGTGTCCTGACCCCGCGCAAACCCGAACGGAAACCCCGCCACAGACCGCGGAGGACAAGGAGATGACCGTGAAAAGGCCCAACGTCCTGCTCATTATGACCGACCAGCAGCGCGCCGATCACCTTGGTTGCATGGGGAACTCCATCCTGCGCACGCCCAATATCGACCGCATTGCCCGTCGCGGGGTGCGGTTCGAGGACTGCCATGTGGTGAATCCGATCTGCCAGGTCAACCGGGCCTCGATCATGACCGGGCGTTACCCGTCTTCGCACCGGGTGCGCTGCAACGGCATTCCGCTGTCGCAGGACGCGCGCACCTATGCCGATGTTTTGCGCGATGCCGGGTATCGCACGGTGATGATCGGCAAGAGCCACCTGCAGAACATCACCGGTCTGCCGCCGGTGATCGACCCGCCCGGCAAGGGCCCCTATGAGCGCCGCGACGGCCGTCTGGTCGAGGGCGAGGAACGCCATCTGGACGGCCCGGAGTATGACGCCGAAAGCACCCCGCTGTGGCAGGACGATCCCGACCGCGGCATGCCCGCGCCCTATTACGGGTTCGACGTGGCCGAGGTCTGCACGATGCATGCCGACCAGGTGTCGGGGGCCTATGAACGCTGGCTGCTGGATCGTTGCAACGACCCCGACAGCCTGCGCGGTCCGGTGAACGCCCTGGACAAAGGCACGATCACCACGCCCCGTGCCTGGCGCACCCGCATGCCCGAGGAGCTGTATCCGACGACCTATGTCGCCGAGCGCACCATCGCCCATATCGACCGCATGACCGCCGACGGCGACGACCGGCCGTTCCTGATCAAGTGCTCGTTCCCCGACCCGCACGCGCCCTTCACACCGCCCGGCCGCTACTGGTCGATGTATGATCCCGACGCCATGCCGGTCTCGGAGTCGTTCGGCAAGGGGACGTCCCCGGTCATCGAGCACATGCGCAAAACGCTGGCCGACGGCACCGACAAGCGCAACGGCGAGCTGCCCTTTGCGGTGACCGAACGCGAGGCCCGGGAGTCGCTGGCGCTGACCTATGGCATGATCGCGATGATCGACGATGCCGTGGGGCGGATCCTCGACCGGCTTGAGGAGCTTGGCGTGATGGACAACACGATCGTCGTCTTCATGTCGGATCACGGCGACGAGATGGGCGATCACGGCATCATGCAGAAGGGCCCGCTGCACTATCGCGGCAGCACGCGGGTGCCATTTCTGTGGTCGGATCCCGCCTATCCGTCGCGGGCCGGGGCCTCGGTTCCGGGGCTGGCCTCGTCCATCGACTTTGCGCAGACGCTGCTTCAGCGCCTCGATCTGGCCGAGCCCTACGGGATGCAGGGCGTCAGCCTGCTGCCGCTTATTGACGGCACCGAAGCCGAGGTGCGCGACCATATCTATATGGAGGACGACCGCGAACGTATTTACCTCGGTTTCACCGAGCCGCAGCGCCTGCGCACCGTCCTGACCCATGATCACCGGCTGACGGTCTATGACCCCTTGCCCTGGACCGAGATGTTCGACCTGACGCAGGATCCCGGGGAAAACACCAATCTGTGGGACGACCCGGGTCAGGCCGCGCTGCGGTCCCGGATGCTGGAGCTGATGGTCCACGCGGCAATCCGAAGCGGCGAGCGCCTGCCGTTCCTGACCGGTGCCGCCTGATTTCCCCGGTCCCGGGCGGGGCGGGGGCCACCCGGCCGTCCGCTCACCCGGGATCCAATCTTGAACCGAACCGTGCCTTGGAGCACGGCGGCGCTGTTATGCGCTTCGATACCATGTAACGCTGGAGTAAACCGGTGACGGAAACAGCCCGAATTGTCGAAATCCGCGAACTCTCGGTCCCGCTCAAGGGGCAGGTCGCGAATGCCGTGGTCAATTTCGCGGAACACGATGTTTCGCTGGTTGCGGTCATGTCGAATGTGATGCGCAACGGCAAGCCGGTGGTGGGCCTCGGCTTCAACTCGATTGGACGGTTTGCGCAGGGGGGCCTGCTGAACCGCCGGTTCATTCCCCGGGTGTTGGCGGCGATGCCGGACAGCCTCGGCGGCGGACCGAATGGCGGGCCCGATCCCGCCAAGGTCCGCGCCGTCGCCATGCGCAACGAAAAACCCGGTGGGCACGGCGATCGGGCTGCGGCGGTTGCCGCACTGGAACTGGCGGTCTGGGATCTGGCGGCGAAACTGGGCGACGAACCCGCCTGGGTGACGATGGCCCGCGCCTATGGCACCACGCCACACCGCGACGGAAGCCCGGTCTATGCCGCCGGCGGCTACTACTATGACGGAATGTCCAAGGGGAGCCTGGCAGAGGAACTGGCAGGGTATCTCGATCAGGGGTTCACCTCGGTCAAGATGAAGATCGGCGGCGCCTCGCTGGCCGAGGATACCGCCCGCATCGAAGAGGCGATCGGTATGCTGGGCGGGGCCGACCGGGTGGCGGTCGACGCCAACGGGCGGTTCGACCGGGCCGAGGCCCTGAGCTGGGGGCGGCACCTCGATGGTTACGGGCTGCGCTGGCTCGAGGAAATGGGCGACCCGCTGGACTATGGCGTCCACGCGGCCCTGGTGGCCGAGATCGACACCGCCATTGCCACCGGCGAAAACCTGTTCAGCCGGCAGGATGTGCGAAACCTTCTGGCCTTTGGTGCGCCGCGGCCCGGCAAGGACATCTTTCAGATGGATGCGGGGCTCAGCTATGGTCTGGGCGAATACGCCGGGATGATTGCCGATCTCGAATCCGCCGGGCATCGCCGCGAGCAGGTGATGCCGCATGGTGGGCACCTGATCAACCTGCACATCGTGACCGCGCTGGGCCTCGGCGGCTGCGAGGCCTATCCCAAGGTCTTTGTGCCCTTCGGCGGCTATGCGCCGCAATGCCGGTTGCAGGACGGGCGGATCAGCCCCAGCGATGCGCCCGGCTTCGGCCTGGAGCAAAAAGTAGACCTGCAACCCGAGATCGAAAGGATCCTGGCATGAGCACCCCCGCGCCCGCGCCCCTGCGCATCGCCATCGTCGGCTGCGGCGCGATGGGGTCGGTCTATGCCGGGCTTCTGGCCAAGGCCGGGCACGATGTCCTGGCGCTGTCGCCGCGCGGCGCGCACATGAGCGCCATCGCCGCGCAGGGCCTGCACCTGACCGGGGCCAGCGGCGATCAGGTGATCCGCGTCGCGACCTATACCGAGGCCCCCGATACCCCCGTCGATCTGGTCGTTCTGGCAACCAAGGCGCTGCACGCGGCAGCCGCGATCCGTGGTGCCGCGCCTCTGATCGGACCCGAGACGATCGTCCTGGCGATCCAGAACGGGCTTGGCGCCAGCGAGCAGGTGGCCGAGGTCGTCGGCCCCGAACGCCTCGCGGTCGGTATTGCCGCAGCCTTTGGTGCCAGCCTGCGCGCGCCGGGTCACGCGCATCACGAGAACACCGGCAAGATCGTCATCGGCGCCTATGCCGCGTTGCCCGGTGCCCGGCTGGAGCGCATCGCCGCCGCCTGGTCCGCCGCCGGCATGGACGCATCCGTCGTGCCCGATATCGCCGCGATGCAATGGGAAAAGCTGATCTGCAACGTCGCCTACAGTGGCCTGTGCGGGATCACCGGGCGGACCGTCGGTGCGGTGATGGACAGCCCCGATCTGGGCCCGGTCAGCCGGGCCGCGGCGCAGGAGGCCTTTGACATCGCCCGTGCCGCGGGGATCGCGCTGTCGGTCACCGACCCGGTGGCGCATGTGCTGGCGTTCGGGGAAAAGGTGCGCGGCGCGAAACCCTCGGTGCTGCTGGATATCGAGGCCGGGCGGCCCAGCGAGATCGACTATATCAACGGGGCCATCGACCGGGTTGCACGCACCATCGACCGGTGCGCGCCGGTGAATGCGACGCTCACCGCGCTGGTCCATGACCGCGTGGACCGCGACGCCGAAGGCTGCCGCTGACCCCCGCGGCGCGGTCAGGTCAGGCGCGCGCGACGGTGCCGCGCCGGGCGAGGGTGCAGGGAAACCGGATCGTCTGGACCCCGGTATCGCCGGTGGTGATCTGGGCATCGGGGGTGTCGATGGTCCGCCCGGCGGCAATTGCGGCGATGGTGCGCGCGATCTTGTCGATCGGCAGCTGCACCGAGGTGATGCCCGGCCCCCAGAAGGCGAACCAGCCCGGGTCGTCGTAGCCGGTGAAGCTCAACTGCGCGGGGATCGACAGGCCCGAAGCCACCACCGCCTCCAGAAAGCCGATTGTCAGCTGCGAACTGCCGAGCACGACAGCCTGCGGCGGAGGCGCGTCCTGCAGCAGCCTGAGCATCGCCGCGCGTCCGAATTCGGGCTGCGGCGGACCCAGCTCGAAGCGGACATGGTCGGACAGCCCGGCCTGCGCCATTGTCGTCAGATACCCGTCCAGCCGTTCCTGGCCGGTGCTCAGGGTCTCGCCGCCGCCGCCGATATAGGCGATCCGCCGATGGCCGTTGTCCAGCAGATGCCGGGTCGCCGTGGCCACGCCCTGCCGGTCGTCGGCGGCGATCAGATCCGCATCCAGCCCCGGGTGCCGCCGCACCAGCTGCAGGGTCTGCATCTCGTTCAGCGCCGCGATCGAGGTCGGAGTCATCCCTTCGGTCGGGGTAACGATGATCGCGCGCGCCCGGGCATGCTGCAATTCGATGATGTGATGTTCTTCGCGCATCGGGTCGTCGTCGGTGGTGGCCAGAACCAGCTGCAGCCCGTGGTCCGAGCTGTATCGCCCGACGACGCTGGCGATGCGCGAATAGAAGGCGTTGGTGATGTCCGGCAGGACAAAGCCGATGATGTTGGCCGTCGATCCGCGCAGCATCCGCGCGGCGCTGTCGGGCCGGTAGCCCATCGACCGGGCGGTTTCCAGAACCAGCGCGCGCGTGTCGGGCTTGACCAGCGGCGAGCCGTTCAGCGCCCGTGAAACCGTGGCGTGAGAGACCCCGATGGCCCGACCGATATCCTTGATGGTGACCAACGCTGACTCTCCTCTGGGCGGTCTTGCCACCGGAATACAGCCCCCGGTCGCCCGCACAAGTCTAGCGGGCAATGATGCGCCCGGGCAATCGTGCGGGCTGCGGCATTACGCCGATCCTTTGCCCTGACGCAGCGCGACCAGATCGCGGAATCCCGCCAGCGCCGGGTCGATCTTGGCCCGGGCCAGGGGATCGCCAAAGCGTGCGGTGATATCGGCCTTCGACGTGACGCCGCTCATCGAGATCATGTAGGGCAGGGTGAGCGCGCCGAGCAGCTCGACGCTGGGCCGCAGCGACCGGATCGCGCGCCAGGCACCATAGGGCGCTGCCGAGGCTCCGCCGATCAGCGTCGGTTTCATCGCCATCAGCGTGACCGAGACGCGGCTCAGCCAGTCGATGCCGTTCTTCAGTGTGCCGGGGATGGCGTGGTTGTATTCCGGCGTGATCAGGATCAGGCCGTCTGCCGCCTGGATCCGGGCGGCGAGGTCGCGCATCGGCTGGGGCACGCCCTCGGTCTGTTCGCTTCGGGCCGAATAATGCGGGGTTTCCTCGAACAGGGTATAGTCGACCCGGTCGACGGCGAAGCCGGCAGGCGCGAGCTCGTCGAGGATCACATCCAGAAGGGCGGCGTTCAGGGAGTTTTCGCGGCTGGACGCAGCGAGAGCGAGGATGGTCATCCAGTGTCCTTTGAGTCGGTGGGGCGCATCCGCGCAGGGCCCGGGCGCGAAGATAGTTCGATGTCTAAATTATTGTCCGCTGCTTGCAAAAGGCAACGGCTGGATCGGGGACGGTGGCGGAATTTTTTGCCCCGGCGGCTGCTTTCGGCAAATCATTCTAAACCGAATCATCTTTTGACCCGGTGCCGGGAGCCGGACTATTCGACTACCCGGCTGCAGATGGGGTGTCGAAGGGCAGGGTGAATTGGGAATAGTATTCAATGGCTTGATCGAACCCCCGCGCTGTGGAATTCCTGTTTGTAAAAACTTAGATATCGAATAATATGATGCCGGGGCGAGGCTCAAGAAGGAGAGATTGATGCTACCGCAGTCCATTCACCACGTTGCTTACCGCTGCAAGGATGCGCAGGAGACCGTCGAGTTCTACGAAAAGGCGTTGGGGATGGAATACACCTTCGCCGTGGCCGAGAATCACAATCCAACCACGGGCGAAGCCAACCCCTTCATGCACATCTTCTTCCAGCTGCCCGACGGCAGCCATCTGGCGTTCTTCGAGCTGCCCGAGGAACCCGAGATGGGCCGCGATCCGAACACGCCGGAATGGGTGCAGCATCTGGCGATGGATGTCGCCAGCCTGGATGACCTGACCGTTGCCAAAGAGCGGCTCGAGGCGATGGGCGTCGAGGTGGTCGGCCCGACCGATCACAAGATCTGCCATTCGATCTATTTCTTCGATCCGAACGGCCACCGGCTTGAACTCGCATTCCGCACGATGCAACCGCCGCTGGCGAAGAAGCTGCACGACATTTCGGCACCGATGCTGGCCGCGTGGTCCAAGAGCAAGCGCGCGCCGATGGACCTGATGGCGAAACTCGCCGAGTGATCGCCGCGACTGGCGGGTCGTGATTTCAATCGCGAATGTTCACGTTTACATTTGTGAGATCATCGCTTACACATGACTGGACTCTAGGGAGGAGAACCCATGAACAAGACTGTAGCCCTGCTTGGGCTTTTTCTTAGCTTGCCGATGTTCACGTTTGCATCTGGAGCCGACGCAGACACCGTGCTGCGTTTCGGCTGGTATGGCAGCGCCGAAGCGGATTTTAACCGCAACGGAACCTTCGAATGGGGGCGTCAGGTCGAGGAAGTGACCGAAGGCCGCGTGCGTGTCGAATTCCTGGCCTCGCCGCCGGGATCGCCGACGGTTTTCTATGACCTGATCCGCGACCGGGTGATGGATGCGGGGTATTATTCGCCGGGCATCCAGCAGCGCCCCTTCGTTCTGCACCGTGTCGCCGAACTGCCCTTCCTGGGCGACTCGGCCGAGGCGAACTCGGCCGCTTACTGGCGGATCTATCAGGAATACCTGGCGCCGGCCGGCGAGAATGACGATGTGGTCGTCGTCACCGTCTCGACCCACGGTCCGGGGATGATCCACAATTCGGTGCGGCCAATCACCCGCGCGGCGGACCTCGAAGGTCTGAAGATGCGCGTGCCGGGCGACACCATCGGCCAGCTGGCGACCTCGCTGGGTGCGGTGGCGATGTCGGTGCCCTTTACCGAGGTCTCGCAGGTGATCTCGAACCATGTCGTGGACGGTATCTTCGTGCCCTACAACGCGGTGCGCGACATGTCGCTGGCGCGGTATCTGCCCTATACCACCGACGTGCCCGGCGGGATCTACAATTTCGTCTTTCACTTCGCGATCAACCGCGATGCCTGGAACGAGATCTCGGCCGAGGATCAGGCGGCGATCATGGGCGTGTCGGGCGAGGCCGGTGCGCGGATGATCGGTCATTCCTGGGACATCGGTGACGCGGCGGGGCGCGAATACGTTGCCGCCGAGGGCGTGCAGGTGACGCAGATGTCGCCCGAATTCCGCGCCGAGATCGAGGCCGCCTTTGTGCCGATGGAGACCGAGTGGTTCGACCGCGCCGCCGCGTTGGGCGTCGATGGCCGTGCCGCGCTGGCCGCCTACCGCGAGGAAGTCGCGCGCCTGAACGAGGAAATGGCGCATTAAATGGCGGGGACCGATTCCCGCCCGGATCAGGGTCTGCGGGGCGCAACGCTCCGCAGACTCCTTCGCTTCGGATTGGCGGCGTTCCTGTTCGCCTTGATGCTGGTGACGGTGATCGACGTGACCGGGCGCGACCTCTTCAACAGCCCGCTCAGGGGTGGCTACGAGTTGTCGGGGCTGATGCTGATGGCGCTGTTCTTTCTGGCGCTGCCCACCGCCACGATGCGCCGCGCCCATATCACCGTCGAGTTGATCGACGCCATGCTGAGCAACCGCGCCCGGCGCTGGCTGGAGGTTCTGGGCATGCTGATCTGCGCGGTGACACTGGGCATCGTCAGCTATTTCGTGCTGCAAAAGGGGCTCAGTTCGGTGCGCTACGGCGAGGCGACGATGTTCCTGCGCCTGCCGCTGGGGCCTTTCGCGCTGCTGGGCGCGGCCTCGATCCTGCTGTCAGCTCTGGCGTTGCTGTGGCGTGCCATCGCCTTGCTGCGCTCCAATGGGAAACCGGATACCGACCATGCTTGACGCTTCCCTCGGGTTCGCGGCGCTTCTGGCGCTGATCTTCCTGCGCGTGCCGATCGCTTTTGCGATGATGATCGTCGGTATCGTCGGCTTTGGCCTGGTCGTCGGCTGGCGGCCCTCGCTGATCTCGGCGGCGCAATCGGCGATCCATACCTCGCAGGAATATTCGCTGCTGGTGATTCCGCTGTTCCTGCTGATGGGCAACCTGATCTCCAGTTCGGGTCTGTCCGGTCGGCTTTATGACGCGACCTATGCCTGGCTCGGGCACAAGCCCGGAGGGCTGGCGCGGGCGACCATCGTGTCCTGCGCCGGGTTCTCGGCGGTCTGCGGCAGTTCGCTGGCCACCACCGCGACAATGGCCAAGATCGCGGTGCCGCAGATGCGTCGACTGGGCTATTCGCAGGACCTGGCCGCGGGCGCCATCGCTGCGGGCGGCACGCTGGGCATCCTGATCCCGCCCAGCGTGATCATGGTGCTTTATGGTGTGCTCACGCAGACCGACATCGCCGCGCTGTTCATCGCGGGGGTGATCCCAGGTATTCTGGGCATCGCCCTGTATAATGCCGCGATCAGCGTCGTCGCCCGGATGAAGCCCGAGGCCGGGCCGCCCGGCCCCATCGTCCCGCTGCGCGACAAGATGCGCGCGCTGATGGGCGTGTGGGAGATCCTGCTGCTGTTTATCGTGGTGATCGGCGGCATCTACGTGGGCCTCTTCACCCCCAACGAGGCCGCCGGGATCGGCGCGTTCGGCGCCTTCCTGTCGGTGGTGCTGCGGCGCACGGTAAGCTTCTGGAACCTGGTCGAGGTGTTCTTTGACACCGCCGTGCTGTCGGCCACGCTGGTCGCCGTGCTGGTCGGGGCCGCGATCTTTTCGAACTTTCTGAACATGACCGGGATGCCCCGCCAGATCGGAGAGTTCGTGGCCGGCAACGGCTATCCCGCCTGGGCCGTGCTGGGGCTGATCATTGTCGCCTATGTGATCCTGGGGATGATCCTGGACAGCATCTCGATGATCCTGCTGACGATCCCGGTGTTCTTTCCGCTGGTGCAGACGCTGGGGCTGGATCCGATCTGGTTCGGCATCATCGTTGTCGTGGTCACCGAGATCAGCCTGATCACGCCACCCGTCGGTATGAACATCTTTGTGCTGGCCAATGTGGTGCCTGACATCGGCATCCGCACCATCTACCGGGGAGTCATCCCCTTCATCGTCGCCGACATCGTCCGGCTGGGCCTGCTGCTGGCCTTTCCGGTGCTGTCGCTCTTCCTCCCCAACATGATGCACTGAGCAAGACCCATGACCATCGCCCAGAAACACGCCTTTACCCGCATTCCGCTGATCATCCAGTATCCCGAGGCCCTGAAGAACGCCGAAACCTACGGGTTTGTCGGCACGCAGGGCATGGTCAATCTGGAAGGGCAGCTGCTGCGCCCCGAGGGGGTGCCGTCCAAGACCGTCCTCATCATCATGCACCCGGCGACCACGCTGCAACTGCTGCCGGTGCCGATCGCGCTGGCCGAGGCCGGGTTCCATGTGATCTGCGGCAACAGCCGGTATCAGCGGTTCGACGCCAGCCTGATCATGGAGAAGGTTGCGCGCGACATGGGGGCCTATGTCGACTATGCCAAGAACGGCCTGGGCTATGAGAAGGTGGTGCTGCTGGGCTGGTCGGGCGGCGCCTCGCTGTCGCTGTTCTATCAATCGCAGGCGGAAAAGCCGGACATCACCCATACGCCTGCGGGCGATCCCTATGACCTGACGGCGGCGGGGCTGATCCCGGCGGACGGGGTGATGATGGTCGCCGCCCACGCCAGCCGCGCGCGCACCCTCAGCGAATGGCTCGACCCGTCGGTGATCGACGAGGGCAACCCCTATCGCCGCGACCGCGAGCTGGACATCTATGATCCCAACGGTGCACCGCGTCCGCCCTACAGCGCCGATTTCATTGCTCATTTTCGCGCCGCCCAGCTGGCCCGGATGCGCCGTATCACCGCCTGGGCGCGCGAAGAGCTGGACACCCTGAGCCGCGCCGGTGGCGTGGAGTTCGAGCGCAGCTTTGTCACCCATCGCACGATGGCCGATCTGCGCTGGCTTGACCCGGCGGTTGATCCCAACGACCGGGTGCCGCAGACCTGCTATCTGGGCAACCCGCAGGCCGCGAACGTGAACCCCGTGGGGATCGGTCGTTACAGCTGCCTGCGCAGCTGGCTGTCGCAATGGTCGGTCGATGACAGCCGCTGCGACGCCTTTGCCGGGGCGGCGCGGATCTCGGTTCCGCTGATCGTCATCGAGAACAGCGCCGATGATGGCGCGCCGGCCTCGCATTCGCGGATGGTCTACGAGGCAGCGGCACAGACCAGGCGGGAAATGCATGTGATCAAGGGCGCGACGCATTACTACAAGGGCCAGCCCGAGCTGCTGGCCGAATGCCTCGGCCTGATCCGCGACTGGCTGCTGCGCGAAAACCTTTGGGAGCCGGCAAACGCCGCCTGATCCGTCGCCGCGCGTGCCCATCAAAAAATACCCTCGGGGGCGACCGCCTCCGAGGGTTTTCCGTTGTCCGACCCGGGATGGGTCCGGCCGCCTATTCTGCGGCCAGGACATTTCCCTTCCACAGCTCGCGCCAGTCGGTCCCCTTGGGCACCACCCCCTGATACGACGCGATCTGCGCCTGCCGGATGCCGGGGTCCGTGCCGATGGCGGGGGCGCCGGCGGCGACGGCGGTGGCCGCATCGACCATCAGGCGGCGGAACTCGACGATGGCGATGTCGGACGCCCCCAGGATGTCATGCGTGCGGTCGACGATCGGCCCCATCGACACCCACATAGCGATGTCCTGGTTCGGGATCCCGGCGATGCCGGTGAAATTCCCGTCCTTCATCCGCGCGCGGTCCTGCCGGAAGCGGTTGTCCATCGTTGCATAGGTCGCCCAGGTGACCGGATCCAGATCCTGCCCGGGCACCGCATGGGCAAAGGCGCGCCAGGTCTGGGTGTCCGGGGTTTCTTCGGGCTTGCCCCATGCGATGAAGTGGAACATCGAGCTGGTATCGTCGATCGGCACGATCACCGTGGCGACGTTATAGGACGTGTTCGGCGGGATGAGCGAGGTATAGGGCGCGACATACTGCGTCACGCGGATGTAGTCATGGGTTGCGGCCTTCTTGATCGGCCGCCGGATCGCCGCATACTGAAAACCGTAATTGGTGGTGTGCGCCTGCATCCGCGGCGACCGGTCGGTCGAGGGGCGCAGCCAGTTGGTCGCCGTCGCGCCGGCGCTGTCCACGGGCGCCGGCACCATGTCGGACGAATGCAGCGACGAGGAGTGCGCGCTGTCGATCTGGCCTTCGGTGATCTGTGCCCAGTTGGCGGGGATGCGGATCTTGAGGATCGACACGCGCTCGGTCCCGGTGGGGCAGAACGCCGGGGGGCGGAACTCGGGCGCCTGTCCCTGTTCGCCCAGCCACGCCCAGACGAAACCGCCGAACTCGGTCGTTTCATAGGCGCGGTGCTTGACCTTGCTCATCAGGGGGCTGCCCTCGGGCTCCGAGGACATTGCCACCACGTTGCCCTCAACGTCGAATTTCCAGCCATGATACAGGCAGCGCAGGCCGCATTCCTCGTTGCGGCCCAGAACCAGCGAGGCCAGCCGGTGCGGACAGAGTTCGTCCAGCAGGCCCAGACGCCCCTTGCTGTCCCGAAATGCGACCATGCGCGTGCCCAGCGCCTCGATCAGGACTGGCGTTCCGTCGGGTTCGGCAACCTCTTCGGACAGGCAAACGGGTGTCCAATGCTGGCGCATCAGGGTGCCCATCGGCGTTCCCGGCCCGACGCGCGTCAGGGTGTTGTTCTCTTGCGGTGATAGCATCGCGGTCTCCTCTGCTTGGCGCGATTTTGCCGGAGGTCGCTGCGCTTGACAAGAAAAAATTAGAAATCTAATTTATTTGAGGAAAGATGGAGCGCAGAGTCATGAAAATGAGAGTCGCCGGGCGTCGATCGCTGACCGCCGATATCGAGGAGTTCACCCTCGAGCCGGCCGATGGCGCCGCTCTGCCGTCCGCAGCACCAGGCGATCATGTCACCGTCGAGACCCCGTCGGGGGCGATGCGCCGCTATTCTCTGGTGCATCCTTCGGACGCGCCCGAAACCTATGTTCTGGCCATCAAACGCGAGGCCGCGTCGCGCGGTGGGTCGGCGTCGATGCATGACGCGGCGGTGGTTGGCACGATCCTGAATGTCGACGCGCCCGAGAACGCCTTTCCTCTGGGCGAGGGGCATGCCGCGCTGCTGATCGCGGGGGGAATCGGGATCACCCCGATCTATGCGATGGCCCAGAGTCTGAGCGCGCAGGGACGGGCATTCCGCCTGATCTATTGCACCCGCGACGCGGCCGGCACCGCCTATGCCGATGACCTGCGCGCACTGTGTGGCGACCGGCTCACGCTGCACCATGACGGTGGCGACCCCGAGCGGCTGTTCGAATTCTGGGATGTCTTGGGCGAACCCACGGACGCGCAGGTCTATTGCTGTGGCCCAACCCCTTTGATGGAGGAAGTCCGCGGCATGACCGGGCACTGGCCGGAAGGGCACGTGCATTTCGAGGACTTCAAACCCGTCGATGTCGTGCGGGCCGACGATCACGCCTTTGCCGTGGTGTTGCAGCGGTCCGGGATCACCGTCGAGGTGCCGGCCGACCGGACAATCCTCGAAGCCCTGCGCGATGCCGGGCACAAGACCGTCAGCTCCTGCGAAAGTGGAACCTGCGGAACTTGCAAATGCGGGCTGATCGAAGGCGAGGCCGATCATCGCGACATGGTGCTGATGGACGAGGAAAAAGCCGGCAAGATCATGGTCTGCGTGTCGCGCGCCAAGGGGGATCACCTTGTCCTCGACCTCTGATCCCGTGCGGCTGGGGGTGGTCGGTCTGGGCCGGGCCTTTGCGCTGACCGCCCCCGCCATCGCCGCGCATCCGGGCGTCGTGCCGGTCGCCGCCGCCGCACCCCGTGCCGAGAGCCGGGATGCCTTTCGCGCGGCGTTCGGTGGTCGGGTCTATGCCGAGGTCGCGGATCTGGCCGCCGATCCAGAGGTCGAGGCGGTCTATGTCACCACCCCGCACGGGATGCACCTGGACCATGCACTGACGGCAATCCGGGCGGGCAAGCATGTGCTGGTCGAAAAGCCGATGGCGGTGTCGCTGGGCGATGCCTGCGCGATGGTGCGCGCCGCGCGCGCGGCCGGTGTTACGCTGATCGTCGGTCCGAGCCACAGCTTTGACGGCCCGGTCAAGCTGGCGGCGGATCTGATCGCTGCCGGGGCGATTGGCGGGGTGCGCATGATCCACGCCCTCTATGCCACCGATTTCCTGTATCGCCCCCGCCGCGCCGATGAGTTGAGCACGGATCTGGGCGGTGGCGTGGTGTTCAGCCAGGCGATTCACCAGGTCGACCTGGTGCGCCGCCTCGCCGGCGGGCGGGCGGTGTCGGTTTACGCCCGCACCGGCGGCGCCTGGGATCCCGCCCGTCCGACCGAAGGCGCCTATGCGATGATGATCGACTTTGCGGACGGGGCCTTCGCCAGCCTGACCTATTCCGGCTATGCCCACGTCGATGGCGACCGCCTGATGGAAGGGGTGTCGGAATTGGGCGTGCCCAAGCCTGCGGCGCATCGCGCGGCCCGGGCCGCGCTGTCCGCCGCACCCGACGAGGCCGCCGCCAAACGCGCGCGCGGCTTTGCGACGCTGGCCGAGTGCCCGGTGGCCGAGACGCACGAGCATTTCGGCCAGGTGCTGGTGTTCGGTGAGCGCGGCGACCTGCGCCTGACCCCGGGCGGGGTCGAGGTGACCGACGACCGTGAACGCCGGTTCCACCCGGCGCCGTTCCGGACCACCCGGGCCGAGGTCTTCGACACGCTCCATGCGGCGCTGCGCGCCGGTGTGCCGCCGCTGCAGTCCGGGGTCTGGGGGCGGGCCTCGCTGGAAATTTGCCATGCCCTGCTGGCCAGCGCCCGAACCGGCCGCCCGCAGGGGTTGGTCCATCAAGGAGAGACCGCATGACCCTGAGCCTGTCCGTCGCAATGGGCGATTATGACCGCACCCGGGCCTTGTTCGACGGGCGCGTGCAGATCGACGGGGTGAGCCCGGTCTACCTGCTACAATCGCCCGAAGAGATGTTCTTCAACGCTTTCCGGCATCGCACCTGCGACGTGACCGAGCTGTCGCTCAGCTCCTATTGCGTGTCGCTGACCCGCGAAGACCCGCCCTATATCGCCGTTCCGGTGTTCCTCAGCCGAGCTTTTCGCCATTCGTCGGTCTATGTCCGCGCCGATCGCGGGATCGAAGGGCCTGCCGATCTGATCGGTCGGCGGATCGGGCTGGCCGAATATCAGCTGACGGCGAATGTCTGGGTGCGGGCGATCCTTCAGGATGCGGGGGTGTCGCCCGACCAGATCCACTGGGTGCGTGGCGGGATGGACACGCCGGGCCGGCCGGAAAAGATCCGGCTGGAGCTGCCGCCGAATGTCCGGATCACGCCCGCGCCCGAGGGTGCGACGCTGAACCGGATGCTGGCCGCCGGGGACATTGACGGGTTCATCGGCCCGCGCTGGCCGCGCTGCTATCACGAAGGTCACCCGCAGGTGCGCCGCCTCTGGCAGGACGGGTTCCGGGCGGCGCGCGACTGGCACGCCGGGACCGGGCATTTCCCGATCATGCATGTGCTGGGGGTTCGCCGCAGCCTGGCCGAACAGAACCCCTGGTTGCCCGGCGCGCTGTTCAAGGCTTTCAGCCAGTCCAAGGTGTTGGCACAGGCGGCGCTGGCCGATACCTCGGCCACCAAGGTCACGATGCCGTTTGTCGAGGATGTGCTGGCGATCTCGGCGCAGATGGCACCGGATCTGTGGTCCTACGGGCTTGAGGCAAATCGCGCGACGCTGGACTATTTCCTGCATCACCACCACGCCCAGGGCCTCAGCCCCCGCCGGTTGGCTGTGGACGAGCTGTTCCACCCGACCACCGCCGAGAGCTGGTCTCTATGACCCCGCAACCCGGCGACATCATCGAGATCGGCCTGGACGAGGGGGTGCTCTGCGGCTGGGTGCAGGCACAACCGCCGGGATATCCGGCGGCGGTGGCCTTTGCCCCGCGGATATTGGATCGGGCATCCCTGGACCCCGGCGCGCTGATCGCCTCGGGGGGGCTGCAGGTGTTTCTGGTGCCGCTTGCAGGGGTGCTGGCACAGGGCCGGCTGCGCGTTGTGGGGCAGCGGCCGGTCATCGACCCGCCGCGGTTTCGCGTGCCGGTCCTGAACCGGGCCGGGGAGCGGGTGTATGACTGGATCTGGCAATCCGGCGGCTTGACCCTGCGCGATGCCGCCGATGTCGAGGATCTGCCGCAGCGCGTGATCCTGTCGCTGGCGGCCGTCGTTGCCCGCCTCGCCGCAGTCAGTGGCGATGCAGCCAAGGTTGCAACCAGCGGTTCAGGGCCGGCAGGATCCACGCCGTTGTGAGGCCGGTCAGCACCAGCGCCACGATCAGCAGGCCAAGCGACGGCGGCAGCGGGCGGGTCAGCGGCGCCAGCAGATGCACCAGCAGGATCAGCGCGGGATAAACCGCCAGCAGGCTGATCAGCCAGCGTTTCCACAGCCGCGGTGGCCGCGCCGGGATGGGGGGCGATCCGGCCGGAACGCCCCAGATCCCCGTCGGATCGGGGTCTTGAACCGCCAGGGTGGCGCCGTTCAGGGCCGCGACATCGGCCATCGTCGTGAGGAACGCCGGAGTCCTTTGCCAGGCCGCCAGACGGTCGTTCGAGGCAAAGCGGGCGAGGACCAGGAATTCCGGCCCCGGTCCGGCCGGGCGGGCAATCACATCGCAGCTCTGATAGCCCGAAGCACCGGCTGCCTGCCGCTGCATCTGCCGGAGCAGCGCCGCGCAGCGATCCCCGTCGGCTGCGGTCACCCGCAGGATCAGCAACTGGCTTCCCTCGTCAGGGGCAGAGCGTTCGGCGTTCAGCATGGTCGGGCGATCCTGTTCGCAGTCATCCATCCCGGTGGGGACGGGCATTTAATTAGACATCTAATATTATGCCTGGACGCCACACGCAAGGGCCGCGGCCGGCCGGATCAGAGGGTGCCGTTGCCGCGGGTCGGAGGAACCCGCATCCCCCGCGTCGCAGCGTCAACCTCATCACGTTCCAGATTGCCGATGATCGTCACCAGCGCCCGGCGCAGGGTCTGGACCTCGTCGGGGTTCAGCCCCTGGGTGGCGATCTGGTTCGCCTCGATTGCCAGGGGTTCCAGCTTGTCGCGCAGCGCCAGCCCCTGCGGGGTCAGAAAGGCGTGCTGTCGGCGCTTGTTCCCCTCGACATTGCGCCGGGTGACATAGCCCAACTCTTCCATCCGCGACAGGGTGGAATGGGTGGTCGGTTCGGTGAGATGGGCGCGTTCGCTCAGTTCGCGCTGCGACAGGCCGTCCTCGCGCCACAGGATCCGCAGGAAGATCCAGTGGCCGAACAGCACGCCTTCGGTCGACAGCCGGATCTGCAGCGAGCGGTTGAACGCGCGTGCCGCCAGCCGGATCAGGCGGGCAAGGCGTTCCTCGGCGTTCTGCGCGCCGCGGTCGAGCTGTTCCGAACCGCCGTTGTCCACCATGAGATCCCGCCCTCAAACCTGACGGACCTGATCGCACGGAAACGGTGCCATCGCAACTGCGCCCTTCCGCACAGTGGGCGGGCAGGGATTTTGTGGCGGCTTCACCTGGTGCGCGACGCACCGTCGCGTCTGGCGTCAGACGGGCGCATCGTCAATAGTCCTCCAAGATGTCCAAGGGGAGAGGAGATTGTCATGTCACGCAGAGCCCAGTTGCCCGCCGCCCTCAGGGCCGCCCGTCTGCCAATGGTCGGATCGCCCCTGTTCATCATTTCGAACCCCGATCTGGTGATCGCGCAGTGCAAGGCGGGCGTTATCGGCAGCTTCCCGGCGCTCAACGCCCGCGAGGCCGCCGGCGAGCCGCCGCTGCTCGAGGCCTGGCTGAAACGGATCACCGAGGAGCTGGACCGCTGGAACCAGGCGAACCCGGATACCCCGGCCGCGCCCTTTGCCGTCAACCAGATCGTGCACAAGACCAACGCCCGGCTGGAACGCGATGTGGAGATCTGCGCCAAGTGGAAGGTGCCGGTCTGGATCACCTCGCTGGGGGCGCGCACGGATGTGAATGATGCCGCCCATGCGGCGGGGGGCATCGTGCTGCATGACGTGATCAACGACCGCTTCGCGCGCAAGGCCATCGAAAAGGGCGCCGACGGGCTGATTGCCGTGGCGGCGGGTGCGGGGGGCCATACCGGCGCGCAATCGCCTTTTGCGCTGCTCTATGAGATCCGCAGCTGGTTCGATGGGCCGGTGCTGCTGTCGGGTTCGATTGCGACCGGCCGGGCGCTGTTGGCGGCGCAGGCGGCGGGGGCGGATATGGGCTATGTCGGCTCGCCCTTCATTGCCACGAATGAGGCGAACGCCGATCCTTCCTACAAGCAGATGATCGTCGAGGCGCACGCGGATGACATCGTCGCAACGGCCGGGGTCACCGGGGTGACCGGGAACTACCTGCGCCCGTCCTTTGCCCGCGCGGGCACCAGCGTGGAAGAGCTGGAGGCCTCGGGCACGCAGATGTCCTTTGGCAAGGCGCGCGATGACCGGCCCAAGGCCTGGAAAGAGATCTGGGGCTCGGGGCAGGGCGTGGGCGCGGTCGAGGCGGTGGTGCCGGCCGCTGATCTGATCGGCCGCATCGCTCGGGAATACCGCGAGGCCCAGACCCGCGTGCGCGGGATCCTCGACGACTGGCCGGTGCAGGGCTGATCGCGCAGATGTTCCCGCAGGGGAGCTTGCGGGCCGTGGCGGAACGGGCCTAGAACGGACGCATGATCGACCTGCTCAAAAGCCTCTTTTTCGCCGGGTCTGGCGGCCCGCGCGGCGAAGTCCCGACCGAAATCGCCGTTGCCGCCCTGCTGGTCGACGCGGCGCGGGCCGATGGCGACTATGCCCCGGCCGAGCGCGCGGCGGTCGATGTGTTCCTGCAGCGGATGTTCGCGCTTGGCCCCGACGACGCCCGCGCCCTGCGCACCCAGGGCGAAGAGGCCCAGGCCAATGCACCCGACATCGTGCGCTTTACCCGGGTCATCAAGATGGGGTTGAGCGAGGAAGAGCGGGTCGGCGTGATGGAAGGGCTGTGGCAGATCGTTCTGGCCGACGACCACCGCGACCCCGAGGAGAACGCGCTGATGCGGCACCTCGCGCCCCTGCTGGCGGTCAGCGACCATGACAGCGCGCGGGCGCGTCAGCGGGCGATGGCCGGACGCGCCGGCTGATCCCGCCTCAGCCGGGTTTGGCGACCAGCAGATCGGTTGGCGGCGCCCGCATCAGGTCGCGGGCATAGTTCCCCAGCGCCTTGGGGTCGCGTCCCGAATGCGCGCCGATGGCGACCAGATCCGCGCCCAGCTCGTCCCGGCGAAACCCGAGAACCTGATGCACGCCGCCGGGCACGATTTCCGGCACCTCGGCCAGTTCGGGCAGACCGGGGGTTGCCAGGAACGCTTCGCGGCGGGCCGAGGCCCGGTCGAGCGCGGCATCCGTTTCCCGGCTGCCCCGCTTGAAGATCGCGCCCAGCGGCAGGGACAGTGCGTGGATGGCATGGAACCGCGCCTGCGGGGCGATCCGGGCCGCCATGATCAGCGCCGCTGCCGAGGCCGCCGAGAAATCGGTGGGCGCCAGAACCTGCCGATAGGGGTGCTCGGACGGCCATTGCGCGATCAGCACCGGGCAGGGCGCCTGCAACACGATCCGTTCCATCGTCGTCAGGCGCAGCACGTCCAACACCCGGCGTTCGCGGTGCAGTCCCAGCACGATCAGGGCCGCGCCTTCGGCCTGTGCCAGCGCGGCCAGCGCCGCGGCGGGCTCGCCACTCAGACGGAGCGGTTCGGCACGGTGGCGGGTGGCCAGCGTTTCCAGATCCTCGTCCGCCTTGCCGCGCCCCTTGGCCAGCGCGCCCCGTCGGCCGCCGGTGTCCTCGGCGCCGACATGCGCCAGGATCAGCCGTGCACCCAGGATGCCAGCCAGCGCCGCGGCGCGGCCCGGAACATGGGCAGAGCGCGAGGAGAGATCGGTGGCGGCAAGGATCAGGGGCTGGGGCATGGAGACCATCGACGAAACAAGGGGTCAGTGGGAACGGGATGGACCCGCGCCGGGCCGGTCGACCAGCCGCGAAACCAGGCCCGGCTGAACATCGGCCCCGGTATGGAGGCGATGGCTGAGGCCGGGGAAGGCCTCGCGCAGGGGCGCGGCGAGGGTCTCTGGCAGGCGGGTGAGCACCGCGGGGCAGACCATCAGGCTCTCGCAGGGGACGCCCTCGGCATAGATCACCTCATGGGCGTCGAAGACCAGCGAATGGTATTCGACGAAACCGCCCGCGCGCCGCAGGATCGACACGTCGTCGACCAGATGGCGGGCCTGCACCAGCAACTCGGCGGCACCCGCCAGCGGCTTGGCGGCGCGCCGATACAGGAACAGCCGGTGATGCGGGCTGACGATCAGCGGGCCGGGATTGCCCATCACGCCCGGCAGCACGGCAACCGGGGCAAAGCCCCCTTCGGCCCTGAGCCGCACCGCGCCCTTCCAGCGCAGCGGTTGCGCGCCGTGGTCGCGGGTGATCACCAGATCGCCCGGCTGCAGCGCCTCGACCGGCACTTGCCGCCCGTCGGCCAGCGCAATCCGCGTGCCTTGTGCAAAGGCTCCGGCCACGACATCGGCCAGCCGGATCGGCCCCGGCGTGGCATCGGTGGCGATCAGCGTATAGGTGTGGCGTTTCAGCAGCGGCGACAGCGGCAGCGCCACCCGTCCCGCCGTGCCGAGGTCGAGCACCAGAACCTCGACGTGATCGCCATCGGGCGCCATCAGCGACAGCCGGCCCAGCAGGCGCACCGGTTCGCCCGGCTGGCCCAGGGCTGAGCCGGCGGCAAGCTGCCCGGCATCTCCGTCGCCTGCAGAGAGCGCCAGCCACAGGGTCAGCCCATCGGCGGTGTCTTCGAGCCGGTAGTAATCGCCGCAGATGCTGTCGGTCGGGGAAGGCAGCGGATCGCCGGCATTGGCCCCGGAAAGCACACGCAGATCATCCGCCGCAAAGACTGTGACCGCATGGGCCGCAGACGGGGCGGGGGCCGGAACAGTGGCCGGATCTGGCAAAGGGGCGGGCATGACGGCGGTCTCGGACACGGCGACGATGAGGCCCCGGGGGGCGGTTCGTGGATCAGCGCCATCTTAGGGTGCGCCCTGAGCCAAGGTCAATCGCAGCGCGATCCGGAGCACAGGCCGCGTTGCCCCGGCAGGGGGGCGATGCTAGGTCTTTGCGCAGATGATGGAGGGAACCGCATGGATCTGGGTTTGAAGGGCAAGCGCGCACTGGTCTGCGCGTCGTCGAAAGGGCTGGGCCGGGGATGCGCCGAGGCGCTGGCCGAGGCCGGCGTCGAGCTGGTGATGAATGCGCGCGGTGCCGAGGCGCTCGAGGCTGCCGCGGCGGATATCCGCGCGCGCACCGGCGTTCCGGTGACCGCCATCGCCGCCGACATCACCTCCGAGGAAGGCCGCGCGCGGGTGCTCGAGGCCGCGGGCGCGGTCGACATCCTGGTGACCAACGCCGGCGGCCCGCCGCCGGGGATCTGGACCGACTGGACGCGCGACGATTTCATCAAGGCGCTGGATGCCAACATGCTGACGCCGATCGCGCTGATGCAGGCACTGCTGCCCGGAATGATGGCGCGCGGCTGGGGCCGGGTCGTCAACATCACCAGCCAGGCGGTCAAGGCGCCGATCGGCGTGCTGGGCCTGTCGAACTCGGCGCGCACCGGGCTGACCGGTTTCGTTGCCGGCACCGCGCGTCAGGTCGCGGGCTCAGGCGTGACGATCAACAACCTGCTGCCGGGGATCCATGCCACCGACCGCGCGGAATCGCTCGACGGGGGTGTGGCGAAGAAGGAAGGGATTTCGATGGACGAGGCCCGCGCACGCCGCGTCGCGACGATCCCCGCCGGGCGCTATGGCACACCCGAGGAATTCGGCGCGGCCTGCGCGTTCTTGTGCAGCCAGTATGCGGGGTTCATCGTCGGGCAGAACATCCTGCTGGACGGGGGCGGCATCAACACCACGCTGTGAGCGGAGCGGCGCTCGGGGGCATCGAGCCCCCTCGCGCCACAGAGACGCGAAGGGTGGCGGCGCTCGGGGGCATCGAGCCCCCTCGCGCCGCCGGGGGGCTCTGCCCCCCACGGCCTGCGGCCTCCCCCCGGGATATTTGAGACGCAAAGATGAGCAGGCGGGTTTTCTGACAGGGTTGGGAGACGCGGGCGGTGAATATCGTGTTCGACATCGGAAATGTGTTGATCCGCTGGCGGCCTGAACGGGCGGTGGCGCATGCCTTTCCCGATCCGGTGGCGGCGCGGGCCTATCTGGATGCGGTCGGATTCCAGGCCTGGAACCTGGCGCAGGATGGCGGGCGCAGCTTTGCCGAGGGGGTCGCGGCGCTGGAGGCGGCGCATCCCGGGTGCGCGGGGCCTTTGGCGGATTACCCGGAGCGGTTCGCTGACACGATCCGCGAGGCGATCGCCGGCAGCTGGGACCTGCTGGACCGGCTGGCGGCGCGCGGGCACCGGATCTTTGCGATCACCAATTTCGCCGCCGAGACCTGGCCGCGTGCGTTGAAAGTGCATCCGCGGCTGGGAGTGGTGTTCGAGGATGTGGTGATCTCCGCCCATGAGCGGCTGCTCAAACCCGACCCGGCGATCTATGAGCTGCTTCTGGAGCGCAACGGGCTGGCTGCGGCCGAGTGTCTGTTCATCGACGACCGGGCCGAGAATGTCGACGGGGCGCGCCGGGTCGGCATGGCGGCGCATCTGTTCACCGCGCCGGAGGCGCTGGAGGCCGACCTGGTCGCGCGCGGGTTTCTGTGAGCGGGCATTGCCGCCGCCGCCGCCGCGTGGTCTAGTGCCGCGAAGCGCAGTCTGACGGACCACCCCCATGCCCAAGTTCACCGCCGCCGATGGTGCCTCGATCCATTACACCGACGAGGGGCACGGCATCCCCTTGCTGGCGCTGGCGGGGCTGACGCGCACCGGGCGCGATTTCGACTATGTGGCGCCGCATCTGCCGCCGCTGCGGCTGATCCGCATGGATTACCGCGGGCGCGGGCAGTCGGACTGGACCGGGGCCGAGACCTATACCATCGTGCAGGAGGGTGCCGACGCGCTGGCCTTGCTCGATCATCTGGGGATCGAGAGCGCGGCGATTCTGGGGACCTCCCGCGGGGGGCTGATCGGGATGTATCTGTCGGCGGTGGCGCCCGAACGGGTGCGCGGGCTGATCCTGAACGATGTGGGGCCGGTGATCGACCCGCTGGGGCTGAGCCGGATCCAGGATTACATCGGCCAGCGCCCGGCGGCGCGGAGCCATGCGGCGATGGCGGTGGCGCTGGAGCATGCGATGGAGGGGTTCGACGCGCCGCCTGCGCGCTGGATGCAGGAAGCGAAGATCCATTACGTGCAGACCGACCAGGGGCTGGACATCACCTATGATCCGGCGCTGCGCACGGCGTTTCTGGAGGCGATGAAGGGGCCGTTGGCCGATGCCTGGCCGCTTTTCGAGGCGTGCAAGGACAAGCCGCTGGCACTGATCCGGGGTGCGAATTCCGATCTGCTGACCCAGGCGACCGCCGACGAGATGGCAGCGCGCGCGCCCGGCATGATCTATGAGGAGGTGCCCGACCGCGGGCATGTTCCCTTCCTCGACGAGCCCGAGGCGTTGCGGGCGATTCACAAGTTTCTGGGCCGGCTGATATGACCGATATCGCGATGATCAAGGCCGCCGCCGTGCGGCTCAAGGGCCATGCCCGGCGCACGCCGCTGCTGACCTCGCCGTTTCTGGACGAGATCGCCGGGCGGCCGGTTTTCGTCAAAGCCGAGTGCCTGCAGCACACCGGAAGCTTCAAGTTCCGCGGCGCGTGGAACGCGGTTTCGGCGCTGCAGCCCAAGGGGGTGCTGGCCTATTCCTCGGGTAACCATGCGCAGGGGGTGGCGCTGTCGGCCAGGCGGCACGGGATTCCGGCGGTGATCGTGATGCCCGCCGATGCGCCGGCGATCAAGATCGCCAACACCCGCGCGCTGGGGGCCGAGGTGGTGACCTATGACCGCGCGACCGCCGATCGCGATGCGCTGGGCGCGCAGATCGCCGAGGAGCGCGGGCTGACGCTGATCAAGCCCTTCGACATGGCCGAGGTGATCGCCGGACAGGGGACCACCGGGCTGGAGATCGCCGAACAACTGGCCGAGGCGGGCGTCGAGGCCGGTGCGGTCTATGTGCCTTGCGGCGGTGGCGGGCTGACCTCGGGGATCGCGCTGGCCTTGCAGGCGCGCGCGCCGCATCTGCGGGTGCATCCGGTCGAGCCCGAGGGTTTCGACGATGTCGCGCGCTCGCAGGCGGCGGGTGAGCGGCTGCGCAACGAGCGGCTGGCGGGGTCGATCTGCGATGCGATCATCACCCCGGTGACCGGCGATCTGACATGGCCGCTGTTGCGCGACCTGTGCGGGCCCGGGTTGGTTGTGACCGAGGACGAGGCGCTGCGGGCGATGGCGCTGGCGCATGACCGGCTGAAGATCGTGCTGGAGCCGGGCGGCGCGGTGGCGCTGGCGGCGGCGCTGTTCCGGCCGGGCGAGGGGCCGGTGGTGGCGGTGGCCTCGGGCGGGAACGTGGACCGGGCGATGATGATCCGGGCGCTGCAGGCATGAGCCTGGCGGACCTGGCGGCGCGGCTGGAACCCGGTGCGCGCATCGAGGTCCGCGCGACCCCCAAGGCCCGGCGCAACGCGGTCGAGCCGGGCGAGACGCCGGACGCGCCGCTGCGGGCCTGGGTGACCGCCGCGCCCGAAGACGGCAAGGCGAACGAGGCGATTCGGAAATTGCTGGCCAAGGCGCTGGGGGTGGCCCCCAGCCGGTTGACGCTGGTGCGCGGGGCGACCAGCCGTGACAAGGCCTTTCAGCTGGACTGAGCGCCCCCCGTAGGCCGCAGCCGATAAATCCCTTCGGGCAGGTCCAGCGCCGCACCCAGCTCCTGCAACTGGCGCATCGACAGGTGGATGACCATCACCTCGTCGGTGTCGGGATCGGTCTGCAGCAGGGTCACCCCGGCGTCATGGCTTTCGATCGTGACATCCTCGCACAGCGGGGCCTCGCCCTCGTCGATGAGGGTGATCACGGTTGCGTCGAATTCGTGCTCGATGGTGAACATGGTTTCAAGATAGTGCAGGCCGCGCGCGGTGCAAGAGACTTGCAGCCGGCTCGGATCACGTGCCCGACAACCGGGCGGCGCGGCCGCCCCGGCGGGTTTTCAGGAGCCCGGCCCGGTCGGGCAGTTCTGCGATCACCGCGCGACGTTCGTCCGGGGTCATGCGCGACCAGCGGGCGATTTCGTCCAGCGTCCGGTGACAGCCCACGCAGAGCCCCGCGCCCTGGTGGATCACGCAGACCTTCACGCAGGGGCTTTCGACTTCGTTGCGCTTCCAGATGTCGTCAGACGAGTGGTCTTCCATGATCCCTTTCCGGTGGGGCAGCCCGTGCGACCATACGCAGCATGCCGCCGCATGCCAGCCTGTCAGCGACGCATCAGCGCCAATCTGTCCAGAAAACCCTGCAGGATGAAGCCTGCGGCGACATGGTCGATCACCTCGGCCCGTTTCGCACGCGACGTGTCGAATTCCAGGAGCGCGCGCTCGGCGGCGACGGTTGACAGGCGCTCGTCCCAGAAGCCGATCGGCAGATCGGTCAGCCCGGCGAGGTTGCGGGCAAAGGCGCGGGTCGACTGGCAGCGCGGCCCCTCGCTGCCGTCCATGTTCAGGGGCAGGCCGAGGACAAACCCGGCCAGCCCGCGGCCTTTGGCGATGTCCAGCAGGCGCGCGGCGTCCAGCGTGAACTTCTTGCGCCGGACGGTTTCCAGCGGGGTCGCCAGCGCGCGCCGCAGGTCGGAAACCGCAACGCCGATGGTCTTTTCCCCCAGGTCGAGCCCGGCTACCGCCCCGTCGCGGGGCAGGGCGGCAACAAAGCTGTCGATATCGGCGTGGACCGGCACGGGGTTACTCCACAAAGCCTTGCTGGCGGCCGGCGGCCTCGATCAGCGCCAGGGCCTCGGGTTGGTCGGCAAAGACCATCCGTGCCTCGGCGAAGATGCCGCGCGCGCGGTCGGTCTGGCCCAGCGTCGACAGCGCGTTGATCAGCTGGGCCCATTCCTCGGGCGTGCCGCCCTGATTGGCCAGCCGCGAGGCCAGCCCCTCGACCATGTTGCCGATCATTGCCTGGCGCTCTTCGGGGGTCATGTCGGCAGCCGCAGCCATGTCGGCGGCCGACGGCCCGCGCGCGCCGGTCGCGGATTCGGGCGGCAGCGTGTAGCGCACGCCGGCAATGTCCGCGAGTTCCTCGATGGTGCGGCGAATTGCCGGAACCCAGGGGTCGTCGGCGTTGCTGTCCTCCAGAAGGCCGCGCCACAGGCGGAAGGTCAGGTCGGGCCGGCCGGTCTGGGCGAACATCAGGCCCAGGTAATAGCGCCCGGTGCCGTTGCGGGCATCGCGGCGCAGGATCCGGTCCAGCACCACTTCGGCCTGTGGCGACACCACACCGCCGGTGGCCAGGATCATGTTTTCGGCCAGCTGCACCAGATCCTCGACCGGCGCGTCCTCGCCCTCGATCTCGATCACCCGCACCCAGGCCTGCGCGGCGGCTGCGTGATCGCCCAGATTGGCCTCGTTGGTGGCCAGCAGGCGGAAGCCGCGGGCATCCTGCGGGCGTTCGGACAGGGCCGCGCGCAACTGCTGCATCAGATCGGCATAGCGCGGCTCGGGCTCGGGCGGGGCGACGTATTCGTCGCTGTCGCGCCAGACCTGTTCCAGCCGGTCCTGCGAGGGGCGCGCCGCCCGCATCGATTCGGCCTCGGCATAGCGGGCGGACAGCGGCATGTCGGGATAGTCCGGCGCGCCCTCGTGCCAGTAGAGGGCGAACGCTCCGACCGGCACCGCGACCGCCAGTCCCAGCGCCAGCCAGCGCATCCCCGACGGCGAGTCGCGCAACGCGCTCTGGGCCTTGCGGTCGGCATCGAGCAGCCGGCGCGCGGTCTCGGCGCGCAGGCGCTCGGCCTCGTCCTCGGTCACCACGCCGCGGGCGCGATCGCGCTCGATCTCCTTGAGCTGATCGGCATAGATCCGCAACTCGCGCTTCTCGCCCGGTTCGCTGTCGCGCAGGCGCGCCCCGCGCACGAGGCCCAGCACCACCAGCCCGACAACCAGCACCGACAGCGCCAGCGCGGGAATCCAAAACGACAAGGCTGCCATAGTTTCTCCTGTCTGCTGGCCAACCCTTACTGTCTCGCTGCCCGGGAAAAAAGCGAAACCGGCCTCAACTTGCCGCGACATAGGGCGCAAAACGCACGAGGTCATGCGGCCCGGTGCCGCATCTGCGGGGCGATGTCGGTTTTGGCCGCATTCTGCCGCTTGCAGCCAAGGGTTCGGGCGCCGCGCATTCCATAGCCGGGGGCAAATGCGCCCCAGCACGGAGTTGAGGACCATGAAACGCTATTCGGTCTTTGCCATCGCCCGCGAGGCGATGCGTCAGCACAGCGGCTGGGACAAGGCCTGGGCCTCGCCCGAACCGAAGACGCATTACGACGTGGTGATCGTCGGCGCCGGCGGCCACGGGCTGGCCACGGCCTATTACCTCGGCAAGAATTTCGGCATCACCAATGTGGCGATCATCGAAAAGGGCTGGCTGGGTGGCGGCAACACCGGGCGCAACACGACGATCATCCGCTCGAACTATCTGCAGGATCCCTCTGCGGCGATCTATGAAAAGGCGCGCAGCCTCTATGAGACGCTCAGCCAGGATCTGAACTATAACGTCATGTTCAGCCCGCGCGGCGTGATGATGCTGGCGCAGACGGAACACGAGATCCGGGGCTACAAGCGCACGGCGATGGCCAACGCACTGCAGGGCGTCGAGACCCGGTTCATCACCCCGGCCGAAGTGAAGCGCATCGTGCCGATCATGAACATCGACGGGCCGCGGTATCCGGTGCTGGGCGCGCTGTGGCAGCCGCGCGGCGGCACCGCACGCCATGACGCGGTTGCCTGGGGCTATGCCCGGGCGTGTTCGGCGAT
The DNA here is from genome assembly GCA_020637555.1 of Rhodobacter sp. Classification (GTDB taxonomy): domain Bacteria; phylum Pseudomonadota; class Alphaproteobacteria; order Rhodobacterales; family Rhodobacteraceae; genus Pararhodobacter. The sequence continues at coordinate 336,103 of JACKKF010000006.1, forward strand.
GGGCATGCACGTCATCCAGAACTGCGAGGTGATCGGCGTCGAGAGCGTCGGCGGTCAGGTTTCTGCGGTCGCGACGACCAAGGGCACGATCGGCTGCACCAAGCTGGGCATCGTCGTCGCCGGCCACTCGGGCCACCTCGCCAACATGGCCGGCTTCCGGCTGCCGGTCGAATCGGTGGCGCTGCAGGCGATGGTGTCCGAGCCGATCAAACCGGCGATGGACTGCGTCGTCATGGCCAACACCGTGCACGGCTACATGTCGCAATCCGACAAGGGCGAGATGGTGATCGGCGGCGGCGCGGACCATTTCAACAACTACACCCAGCGCGGCAGCTGGATGCATATCGAGGAAACCGTGCGCGCACTGATCGAGACCTTCCCGATGCTTAGCCGCCTGAAGATGCTGCGCCAATGGGGCGGGATCGTCGACATGACCGGCGACCGCTCGCCGATCATCTCGAAGACGCCGCTGGGCAACACCTTCATCAACTGCGGCTGGGGCACCGGCGGGTTCAAGGCGATCCCCGGCTCGGGCTGGGCGATGGCGGAACTGATGGCCAAGGGCGCAAGCCCGCTGGCCGAGGAGTTCAGCATGTATCGCTTCCGCGAAGGCCGCTTCATCGACGAGAGCGTCGCCGCGGGGGTTGCGCACTGATGGCCCGCGCGTTCGTCCTTTCGTCCGGGAAACGGGCTTGCGCAAGCCCGTTCAAACGCGCCGTCGACGGCGCGCTGCACGCGCGTTCGAACGCGCGTCTTCACCGCCTGACTGCCGAGGTTTCGCCATGCTTCTTCTGACCTGCCCCTGCTGCGGCGTCACCGCCGAGGAAACCGAATTCGCCAACGGCGGCGAGGCGCATTTGAAGCGGTTCGGCCCCGGCTCGTCGGATGCCGACTACGAGGCCTATATGTTCAACCGCAAGAACCCGCGCGGCGTGCATTTCGAACGCTGGCGGCATGCCTATGGCTGCGGCAAGTGGTTCCTGATGGCACGCGACACGATGACCCTTGAGGTTTACGGCGCCTATCCCGCCCAGACCACCGAACCGCCCGCCGAGATCGTTGCGAAAATCAAGGCCCGCCGCCCCGAATGGGAGGGTTACAAATGAGCTATCGTCTGGCCACCGGCGGGCGTCTGATCGACCGTTCGCGCCCCCTGGACTTCACCTTCAACGGCAAGACCCTGCGCGGCTTTGCCGGCGACACGCTGGCCGCCGCGCTGCTGGGCGCGGGGCAGACGCTGGTCGGGCGCTCGTTCAAGTATCACCGCCCGCGCGGCATCGTCGCCTCGGGGGCCGAGGAACCCAACGCGCTGGTCGGCATGGGCGAGGGGCAGCGGTTCGAGCCGAACCAGCGCACCACCACGACCGAGCTGTTTTCCGGGCTGAAAGCGGTCAGCCAGAACCATTGGCCCAGCCTCGATTTCGACATCGGCGCGGTGAACGCCAAGCTGTGGCGGTTCTTCCCGGCGGGCTTCTATTACAAGATGTTCATCCACCCGCGGTCCTTCTGGAAGCATGTCTATGAGCCCATCGTCCGCCAGTCGGCGGGCCTGGGCAAGGCGCCCGACGCGGAAACCCGCGATGCTGACCGCTATGAGCAGTTCTATGCCCATTGCGACGTGCTGGTCGCGGGGGGCGGTATCGCCGGGCTGACCGCCGCGCGCGCCGCCGCCGCCGAGGGCAAGCGCGTGATCGTGATCGAACAGGCTGCCCACTGGGGCGGGCGCGCGGTCGTCGACGGGGCCGAGGTCGAGGGTCAGCCCGCCGCCGGCTGGGTCGAGGCGGTTCTGGGCGATCTGCACGCCAACCCCGCCGTCACCGTGCTGAACCGCACGATGGCCGCCGGCGTGCATGATCACGGCTACGTCCTGGCCTATCAGCGCGTGGCCGACCACGAACCGGGTGCCGATAAGCCGCGCCACCGACTGTGGCGGGTGCGTGCCGGGCATGTGATCGCCGCGACCGGGGCCATCGAGCGCCCGCTGTCCTTTGCCGGCAACGATCTGCCGGGCGTCATGCTGGCCGCGGCGGTGCGCGACTATGTCGTCAACTGGGCGGTCAGCCCGGGCAAGCGCGTGGTCGTGGTGACCAACAACGACGACGCCTATCGCACGGCGCTGGCCCTGCACGCGGCCGGGGTTGCCGTGCCGGTGATCATCGACGCCCGCACCGAACCCCGGGGGGCGCTGGTCGAACAGGCGCGCGCGGCGGGGCTGCGCGTGGCAGACGGCATGGCGGTGCGCTCGGTCAAGGGCGGCAAGGCGGTGACCGGGGTGGAACTCTGCCGGTTTGATTCGGACGGCGGCGCGGTGGCCGAGACCATCGCCTGCGACGCGGTGGCGATGTCGGGTGGCTGGTCGCCGGTCGTGCACCTGTGGTCGCACTGCGGCGGCAAACTGCTCTGGGACGAGGCCGGCGCGTTCTTCCGCCCCGACCCGTCGCGCCCGCCGCTGGGCCGGGACGGGCAGGGTTTTGTCACCTGCACCGGGGCGGCGAATGGCGATCTGGGCGACACGGACGCCGCGCCGATGATGCCGGTGTGGATGATGCCGGCCAAGGCCGATTACCTGTTGCGCGCCAAGATGTGGCTCGATCCGCAGAACGACGTGAAGGTCTCGGACGTGCAGCTGGCGGCCAAGGAAGGCTATGCCTCGGTCGAGCACACCAAGCGGTATACCACGCTGGGGATGGCAACCGATCAGGGCAAGTTGAGCAACATCAACGGCCTTGCGATTCTGTCCGACGCGCTGGGCCAGCCGATCCCGCAGACCGGCACCACCACCTTCCGCCCGCCCTATACGCCGATCTCGCTGGGAGCGATCGCCGGCGAAGCGCGCGGGCCGATCTTCCAGCCGCTGCGCCGCACGCCGATGCACGCCTGGCACGAGGCGAACGGTGCGCACTGGGAGCCCGTGGGCCAATGGCGCCGCCCCTATTGTTATCCGCGCGACGGCGAAAGCCACGGCCATGCCGTCAGCCGCGAGATTACGCAGGTGCGGGGGTCTGTGGGCCTTCTGGATGCCTCGACGCTGGGCAAACTGCTGGTCACCGGGCCCGACGCGGCGAAGTTCCTCGACATGCTCTATACGAACATGATGAGCACCTTGAAGCCGGGCAAGTGCCGCTATGGGCTGATGTGCAACGAGAACGGCTTTTTGTCGGATGACGGCGTGGTTGCGCGCCTCGACGATCAGACGTTCCTGTGCCACACCACCTCGGGCGGGGCCGACCGCATCCATGCCTGGATGGAGGACTGGCTGCAGTGCGAGTGGTGGGACTGGAAGGTCCATGTCGTCAACCTGACCGAGGAATACGCCCAGATCGCCGTGGTTGGCCCCAATGCGCGGAAAGTGCTGGAGAAACTCGGCGGCGACATCGACCTGTCCAAGGAGGCCTTCCCCTTCATGGACTGGCGCGAAGGGCGGCTGGGAAAATTCCGGGCGCGGGTGTTCCGCATCTCGTTCTCGGGCGAACTCAGCTATGAGATCGCCGTGCCGGCCTCGGAAGGGCAGGCGTTCTGGGATGCGCTGATGCAGGCGGGGGCCGAGTTCGGCATGATGCCCTATGGCACCGAGGCGCTGCACGTCATGCGCGCCGAAAAGGGCTTCATCATGATCGGCGACGAGACCGACGGCACGGTGATCCCGCAGGATCTGGGGCTGGACTGGGCGGTCAGCAAGAAAAAGCCGGATTTCCTGGGCAAGCGCGGCATGGAGCGCCCGGCGATGACCTCGGCCGACCGCTGGAAGCTGGTCGGCCTGGAAACGCTGGACGGCTCGGTTCTGGCCGACGGGGCGCTGGCGCCGCTGCCGGGCAAGAATGTGAACGGCCAGCAGGAAACCCAGGGCCGCGTCACCTCGACCTATTTCTCGCCCACCCTGGGGCGGGGGATCGCGATGGGCCTCGTTCATCGCGGGCCGGAACGCATGGGCGAGGTGATCGCCTTCCAGACCGAAAGCGGCGGCCGCGTCGAGGCGCGCATCGTCGATCCGTGTTTCTACGACAAGGCCGGGGAGAAGCAGAATGTCTGAGGCCGTCAGCGCGCTGAACGGGGCGCATTTCGCGGGGCTCGTCGATCTGGCCGAGGCCGGGCTCAAGGGCATGGTCACGTTGCGCGGCGACCTGTCCTCGCCGGCACTGGCTGCGGCGGTCAAGGCCGCGACCGGGGCCGCTGTGCCGGCCGTGCGCCGGATCGAGGCCGGCGCCAGCGGTCAGGCCGCCTGGATGTCGCCCGATGAGCTGCTGCTGATCACCCCCTACGCCCGCGCCGGCGCGGTGGTCGAGATCCTGCGCCGCGAGTTGGCGGGCGAATTCGCGACCGCTGCCGATGTCTCGGACGCGCGCGCCCTGTTCAAGATCCGCGGCCCGCAGGCCCGCGACGTTCTGGCCAAGATCTGCCCGGTCGATTTCACCGGCTTCGCCGTGGGCGAGCTGCGTCGCACCCGCGCCGCCCAGGTCGCCGCAGCACTGTGGCGCGAGTCCGAGGACGAATGGCGGCTCGTCTGCTTCCGTTCGGTCGCGCAGTATGTCTGGGATCTGCTGGCCACCGTGTCCGCGCCGGGCGGTGAGGTCGGGTTCTATCACCGCTAAGGCGCGATTGACCCTGGGCCGGGGCCGGCGCACCCTCGGCCTCGATGCTGACCCAGTTCACCCTGCTTGACGACCTGCGCGCGACCTGCCCGGATTTCGCGCCGCAGATCGACGCGTTCGTGGCCCTCTACGGGCCGCGCCCGGACCTGCCGCTCTATCTGCTGATGGGCGATCTGGTGGTGACCTGCTCGCAACGGCTGGCGGCGGGGCATGAGGACGGCGTGCAGCGGCTTTTCGACCAGATCGAACGCTGGATCGCGACCGGGGACCGCTATGTCCACGATCTGGCCATCGCCGGGTTTTTGGAGGATGCGCAGAACGCGAATCTGCATCGTGGCACCGCGCCGGCGGATTTCCTGCGCTTTCTGGGGCCGCGCAGCGCCCGCAGCTGGCAGCATGTTCAGGCCTTCTGGACCCGGGGGATGCCGATCCCCCGTGAGTGATGTGGGCCCTTGCCCGGGCGCGCGCGCCGGCCTAGCTTGCGCGCCATGACACGTCCGCTGCATCCCACGGCGCTGGTCACCGGCGCGAACCGCGGTCTCGGCAAGGCGATCGCCGCCGGGCTCATGGCGCGCGGGTGCGCGGTCACCATCGGTGCGCGCGACGTGACTCTGGGGCAGGCCGCCGCCGACGACCTGGGCTGCGGTTTCGCGCATATCGACCTGCACGATCCCGACAGCTATTTCGCGGCACTCACCCGGTCGGGGGGGTATGACATCCTGATCAACAACGCCGGGACATTGAACGACGTCTCGCTGCTTTCGCCACGGTCGAGTTTCAGCGAGGAAATGGAGACCGCGGTGCACGCGCCGCTCGATCTGGTTCGCCTGAACCTGCCGCATTGGCAGAGGACCGGCTGGGGCCGTGTGGTCAATATCTCGTCGGTGTGGGGCTCGCATGCGGCCGGGCTCGAAGGGCCCGGGGCGTATGGCGTCGCCAAGGCGGCACTGAACGCGCTGACCCGGGCGCTGGCCCGCGATCTGCCGGACTACGTCAAGGTCAACGCCTGCAATCCGGGCTGGATGTCCACGCGGATGGGCGGGGCTTCGGCGCCGCTGACACCCGAGCAAGGGGCCGAGACCCCGATCTGGCTGGCGCTCTTGCCCGATGACGGGCCGACCGGCGGATTGTTCAGCAACCGCCAGCCCGCCGCCTGGTAAGGCCCCCTCGGAATTTCGACCCGACCCGCGCCCCGCGCGGGTTTTTTCATGCCGATTTTTCCGGCCGATTTTTTCGCAGCAGGGTGAAAATTTCTGTTGCATGAATTATAAAAATTAGGGTAAGAAATACTGAGGCAAGAAACTAGCAGGCAAAATGGCCGCCCAGCCACCACGTCCGAAACTGCCGCCGCTCACCGCGTTGCGCGCATTCGAGGCCGCGGGAAGGCTGGGCGGCTTCGCGCCCGCCGCCCTTGAATTGGGCGTGACGCCGGGCGCGGTGACCGCGCATCTGAAAACCCTGGAATCGGCCCTTGGCGTCGCGCTGTTCGAGCGCCGCCACCGCGGCGTGACGCTGACCTCGGTCGGCGCGCGGGTGCTGCCCGATTTCACCGCGGCCTTCTCGGCGCTGGAAGCCGCCGTGCACCGGCTGGAGACCGAGGCCACGCCGGGCCTCGTGCGGATCGCCACCACGGCGGATCTGGCGCAGCTCTGGCTGTCGCCACGGTTGCCGGCGCTGCGCAAGGCGGGGGTGCAGGTGGTGCCGCTGCCGGTCGCCACGCCCGAGGCCGCGCGCGGTCTGGCTGACCTCGCGCTGTTCTTCGACGACACCCGGGGGGCGCCCGCGCCGCTGATCGCTGTCGCCGCGCCGGATCTGGCGGCGGGGTTGGGCGGGGCCGGGGCGCTGGACCCCGGCGAATGCCTGGTTCTGTCGGGACCGGACGGGGACTGGGCGCTGTGGTCCGAGGCGGCGGGGATCGCCGGTTTTGCGCCCCGTGGCCCGGTTCACGCGCAGGCGGCGCTGGCGCTGGAAGAAGCGGCGAACGGCGCGGGCGTGCTGGTTCTGGCGCGGCCCCTGGCCGATGGCGCCTTGGCCTCGGGCCGGGTGGTGGCGCTCTTCAGCGTCGAGGCAGAGCGCAAGCGCGGGCTCAGACTCTGGCCGCTGCGGGCGCGCCCGGACGCCGCCGCGCGGCAGGTTCTGGCGGCGCTGACGGCCTGAGTGTCAGGCGACGATCGCCGGCCACAGCACGCTGTTGCGCGCGGAAAACGCGTGGATATGGCCGATCGCGGGCAGGCCGAAATCCCCGGGCCGCAGCAGACGCTGCTCGGCCCGGGCATTCGGATGCCAGGCGGCCATCTTCCAGGCGGCGTGCGGCGGGATCATCACATCGTCTTCCATGCCCACCAGCGTCAGCCGCCCGCCGAACCCGGGCTGCCGGATGCCGCCCAGCAGCGGATCGGCCGGCAGCGCCCCACGCGCCAGCAGCCATTTGCGCCATTGCCAGAACACGCCCTTGGGCAGGGCGCTGCCCATGCCCAGCCGCCGCCCGGGGAAATAGCCCAGCCAGGTGGTGGTGACCGGACCCAGCAGATACCACAGCAGCCAGGCCTTGGCCTGAAACGGCCAGGGATGGTCGGTGACATGGCCGTGCCCGGCGGCCACGGTGATGATCCGCTCGATCCGCTCGGTGCCGGGCTGGAAGGCCATTGCCATGCCGCCCAGTGAATGACCGATCACCCACAGCGGCAGCCCGGGGAACCGCGCCTCGGCCCAGAGGCGCACGGCGACCGGATCAACCGTCGCCCATTCGGTCATCGCCACCGTCGAGCGATGCGGCCTGCCCGATGCGCCGAAATCGCGATAGTCCCAGGTCAGAACCGCCGCCTGCTTTTCCTCTGCCAGCCAGCGCGCGAAGGGCAGATAGAACGACGCCGGAACGCCGGTCGCGCCGTTGATCAGCACCACCCTTTGCGGCGTGTCCACCGTAGCAAGAGTGCCGATCAGGCTGGCACCCGGCGCCTCGATCCGCACGGCTTCATCGGAAATCCGGGCCACCGCCGCCCTTTCATCTTGCCAGAAATACGCATTCTGCCGTCCCGGCCAGGGACGACGGCGTCAGGCTAGGCGCACCGCCGGCATTGCGTCCAGCGCGACCCGACGTCAGGAAAACGCGGCTTGCAGCGCGATCTCGATCATGTCGCCGAAACTCGACTGCCGGTCGGCCGAGGGCAGGGCCTCGCCGGTCTGCAGGTGGTCCGAGATGGTCAGCACCGCCAGACCGCGCACCCCGTGCCGGGCGCAGAGGTTGTAAAGCTCGGCCGCCTCCATCTCGACCGCCAGCACGCCGTGGCGAGCCATGATCTCGTTCAGGTCGGGGCGTTCGTCATAGAACACGTCGGCGGAATAGATATTGCCGACATGCACGCCGATCCCCTTGCCCTGTGCCGCCCGGTGCGCCGCCGCCAGCAGGTCGAAATCGGCGCAGGGGGCAAAGTTCAGCTCGCGGAAGATGCCTTTGGACGGGGTCGACAGCGAGGTGCAGCTCATCGCCAGCACCACATCGCGGATCTTGACCTGCGGCTGCATGCCGCCTGCGGACCCCACGCGGATCAGGGTCTTGGCGCCAAAGTCGCGGATCAGCTCATTGGCATAGATCGACAGCGACGGCATCCCCATGCCCGAGCCGTGGATCGTCACCCGGTTCCCGCGCCAGGTGCCGGTATAGCCCAGCATGCCGCGCACCTCGTTCACCAGCACCGGGTTTTCGAGAAAGGTTTCGGCCGCCCAGCGGGCGCGATAGGGATCGCCGGGCATCAGCACGGTTTCTGCGATGTCGCCGGGTTTGGCACCGATATGGATGGTCATGCGGGGTCTCCTGATCGCGTGGATCAGAGCCTAGCATTGGACCGTCTGGTAAAAAAGATGCGTCAGAGCGCGCCGTGCACGCAGCGCCCCTCGAACAGGGTGGCCGCGGGGGTGACCGCGGCGATCTCTTCGGGCGTCATGCTGTCCAGCGGGCGTTCCAGCACCACCAGATCGGCCGAGGCCCCGGATTTCAGCACCCCGGTCTGCCCTGCGCGTCCCATCGCGGCGGCCCCGTTCACCGTCAGGATCGTCAGCGCCTCATCCAGCGTGATCGCCTGATCCGCGCCCACCGTGCCCGGGAACCGCCCGGTCGGATCGCGGCGGCTGATCATGCCGGCCAGCCCCTCCCACGGGGCAGGGGCCATCGCCGCGGCGGGCCAGTCCGAGCCATAGATCACCGTCGCCCCGGCATCGAGCAATCCGCGGATCTGGTGGCACCGGTCGACCCGCTCGGGGCCCAGCACCGCGCGTTGTCCGGCGGTCACCGGGTTCGGATACCAGAGTTTGGGCGAGACCTCGGCCACCGCGTTCAGCGCGGCAAAGCGGGGTTTGTCGATGTCGGTGACAAAGGGGCTGTGGGCGATTTCATGGCGCAACCCGCTGTCGCCATTGGTGCGTCGCGCGGCCTCGATCCCGTCGAGGCCGGCGCGCGCCGCCCGGTCACCGACCGCGTGCATCTTGACGGTGAAGCCGGCGGCGTCGAGGGCGGTGACCTCGGCCGCCAGCAGATCCGGTTTCAGCAGCAGCATCGCTTCGGGGTCGTGCGTGGCGGGATCGGTGCCGACATAGGCCTCGAGAAACGCCGCGGTGTGGCTGGGCGCGACCCCGTCGAGGAAGAGCTTGGCATAGTCGGTCTTCAGGTGCGGCCGGGCATAGCGGTCGCGCCAGTCGGCCAGCACCGCCATCGGCGTGAAGCCCGCGCCAAACGGTGACTGTCGGGCCAGATGCGCGGCCATGTGTAATGTCAGGCATCCGTCGTCGTCAGCCTGCGCATACGCGACCAGATCGGGTTCGAAGGCCATCGGCTCCTTGAAGCCGGTAATCCCCTGTGCGTTGAAATACTGCACGAGATGGCGCGCCGCACGGCCCATATCGGCTGCTGAATGCGCGATAAATGGCAGCACCAGTGCCATCGCCGTTTCGTTCAGGATGCCGGTCGGGCGACCGTCCGCATCGCGCTCGATCTCGCCGCCTTCGGGGTCAGGGGTGTCCGGGCCGATGCCGGCGGCGGCCAGAGCGGCGCTGTTTACCCACAGCGCGTGATGGGTGATGTCCTTGATCGCCACCGGATGGTCGGGGGCGAACCGGTCCAGCAGGTCGGCTGGCCGCGCGCCCAGTTCGGCGCGCTGAAAGATCTTCCAGGGGCCGGCGGCGATCCAGCTGCCGGGCGGTTGCGTGGCGGCGCGGGTGCGCACGGCCTCGAGCAACTCGGCATGGCTCGACGCGAAGCCGGTGAACACCTCGAGCGTGTCGCGCGTGGCCCCCCAGAGCCCGTGTGTGTGGCTGTCGATCAGGCCGGGGATGATCGCCCGCCCATGCAGGTCATGGACCCGTGTGCCGGGGCCGGTCAGCACTGCGATTTCGGCCGCTGACCCCACCGCCAGAATGTGCCCGCCGCCGATTGCCAGCGCCTCGGCCCGGGGCTGGCCCGGGTCCATCGTGCGGATACGGGCGTTGGTCAGGATCAGTTCAGCCTGGGTCATCGGGGTTCCTCGCCTCAGAAAGCAAAGGGGGGCCGGCTGGCCCCCCTTACCGTCGGTCACAGTGCGCGAAAGCCTGCATCCAGCGCGCTCAGGATCACCTGGACATCGTCCGAGGTCAGCACCAGCGAGGGCGACAGGATCACGTTCGGCCCCGAGACGCGGACCATCGCGCCGGCCTCATAGGCGGTTTTCTGCACCTTGCCGGGGGTCGCCTTGTCGGGGCCGGCCTTGGTCGCCCGGTCCGAGACCAGCTCCAGCGCGATCATCAATCCGTGGCCGCCGCGCACGTCGCCGATCACGTCATACTTCTCTTTC
>JACKKF010000007.1 GCA_020637555.1 Rhodobacter sp.
TCGGATGCCTCGATCGCCAGTCAGATCACCCGCATCCGCGACCTGCCGCAAGAGCCGGACGTGATCATGCTGTGTTCGGTCATGCCGGGCGCTGCGGCGGCTGTGCGCCAGATCCGGGCGGCGGGGATCAATTCGCTGATCCTGAACGGCTCGGCGGTTGACGGGTCCTATTGGCTGGATGCCACGCCGGGCCTGTCGGGCTTTGCGCTGCCGGTGCAGGGGTCCATCTATGGCGATGACCCGCGCCCCGAGGTCGAGGCCTTCAACCAGGCCTATGCCGCGCGCACCGGCGCCCGCCCGGCCAGCCAGTATGCCTATCCGGGCTATGTGCTGATCGACCTGTGGGCACGCGCCGTCGAACGTGCGGGCACGGTCGATGCCGCCGCCGTCACCGCCCAGCTCGAGGCGATGCAGGACGAACCCACGGCCTTTGGCCCCCGCAGCTTTGCGTCCGACCTGCACCACCAGAACACCGCGCTGATGCAGATCATCGAGATCACCGATGGCACACCCGCGCGGGTCGACGAGTGGACGATCTCCGAGCCGGTGCCACTGTCGGTTCTGCTGGCGCAATGACCCCGCTGGCGCGCCCGGCCTGTTCCCCCGGGCGTGCCTCACCCCCTCTCTCAGGACCCGTCCCAAAATGACCGAGACCCTCGCCTCCCGTCAGACCGCCGCCGTCGCGCGCGGTGTCGCCACGCGCCGCATCTATGCCACCCGGGCCGAAAATGCCGAACTCTGGGATGACCAGGGGCGGCGGTTCCTCGATTTCGCGTCGGGGATCGCGGTGAACAACACCGGCCATCGCCACCCGCGCGTGATGGCCGCCGTTGCGGCCCAGGCCGAGGCCTTCACCCACACCTGTTTCCACGTCGCCCCCTATGAGGGCTACATCAGCCTGGCCGAGCGGCTGAACGCCGCCACGCCGGGCGATTTCGCCAAGAAGACGATGCTGGTGACGACCGGCGCCGAAGCCGTGGAAAACGCGATCAAGATGGCGCGCGCCTTTACCGGGCGGTCGGGGGTCATCGCCTTTTCCGGCGCGTTCCATGGCCGCACCCTGCTGGGCATGGCCCTGACCGGCAAGGTCGCGCCCTACAAGAAGGGGTTTGGCGCCATGCCGCCCGAGGTTCTTCACGCGCCCTTTCCGAATGCCTTTCATGGCGTGACCGAGGCCGATGCGCTGGGTCATCTTGAGCGGCTCTTCGCCTCGTCGGTCGATCCCGAACGCATCGCCGCGATCATTGTCGAACCCATTCAGGGCGAGGGCGGGTTCAACATCGCGCCCGCGGGCTTCCTGCAAGCCCTGCGTGCGATCTGCGACCGCCACGGCATCGTGCTGATTGCCGACGAGGTGCAGGCTGGCATGGCGCGCACCGGCCGGATGTTCGGCTTCGATCACGCGGGTGTCGCCGCCGATCTGGTGACCATGGCCAAAGGGCTGGCGGGTGGCTTCCCGCTGTCCGCCGTGACCGGTCGGGCCGAGGTGGTGGATGCCCCCGGTGCGGGCGGTCTGGGCGGCACCTACGCGGGCAACCCGCTGGCGGTGGCGGCCTCGCACGCGGTGCTGGACGTCATCGCAGAGGAAGGGCTGTGCGCGCGCGCCGACGAAATCGGCGATGTGATCCGCGCGCGTCTCAACCAGATCGCGGCGCGGCAGGGCATGGAATGCATCGGCGAGGTGCGCGGACTTGGCGCCATGAATGCGCTGGAACTGGTCACGGATCGCGCCACCAACGCGCCCGACGCCGCCCTCACGCAGGCCATCGTCGCCGAGGCCGAGGCGCGCGGCCTGATCCTGCTGTCGTGCGGCACGCGCTACAATGTGCTGCGCCTGTTGCCGCCGCTGACGATCCCGATGGATCACCTGCACGAGGCGCTGGATATCCTGGAAGCCGCGATCGAGGCGGCGGCGATGAAACGGGCGGCCTGAGCGATGCCGGATACCCGTCTCAACCTGATCGGTGGCGCCTGGGTCGCTGGCGACCACGCGGTCGAAAACCGCAACCCCTCCGACCTGACCGACGTGATCGGCCTGTATGCGTCCGGTTCGGCGGCGGATGTCGCCCGCGCGGTCGAGGCCGCCCGCGCCGCGCAACCTTTCTGGGCTGCGGCGGGTCCGCAGGCGCGCGCCGACCTGCTTGAACGGATCGCGCGCGGGATCGATGCGCGCGAGGCCGAATTCGCAACCCTGCTGGCGCGCGAAGAGGGCAAGATCCTGGCCGAGGCGCTGGCCGAAACCCGCCGTGCCGCGCAGATCTTCCGCTTCCACGCGGGCGAGGCGCTGCGCGTCACCGGCGATGCGGTCGATTCGGTTCGCCCCGGGGTCGAGGTCACGGCAACGCGCGAGCCCCTGGGCGTCGTCGGCCTGATCACGCCCTGGAATTTTCCGATCGCGATCCCGGCGTGGAAACTGGCCCCCGCGCTGGCCCATGGCAACGCGGTGGTGCTGAAACCGGCCGAGCTGGTGCCAGGCACCGCGCATCTGCTGGTGCAGGTGATCCAGGACGCCGGCTGCCCGCCCGGGCTGGTCAATCTGGTGATGGGGGCCGGCGCTGTCGTCGGGCAGGCGATGATCGACTCGCCGGGCATCGACGGGATTTCCTTTACCGGGTCCGTCGCGACCGGCCGCCACATCGCCCGGCAGGCTGGCGCCAGACTGTTGAAGGTGCAGCTCGAGATGGGCGGCAAGAATCCGATGGTGGTTCTGGATGATGCCGACCTGGACCTCGCCGTCGCGGCCTGCCTGAACGGGGCCTTCTTCTCGACCGGACAGCGTTGCACCGCCTCGTCGCGGCTGATCGTGCAGGACGGCATCCATGACGCCTTTGTCGCGGCGCTGACCGGCCGGATGCAGGCGCTGCGCGTCGGGGCGGCGCTGGACCCGACCAGCCAGATCGGCCCTGTCGCCTCGGGTCCGCAACTGGCCTCGAACCTGGACTATGCGGCACTCGCCGCGACCGAGGGCTGCGCGGTCATCGGCGGCGCGCGGCTCGATCGTGCGACCGAGGGGTTCTTTCAGGCCCCCGCGCTGTTCGTGAACGCCTCCAACCAGATGCGTGTCGCGCGTGAGGAAATCTTCGGCCCCTGCGCCGCCGTCATTCGCGTGCGCGACCTGGACGAGGCGCTGGCGACCGCGAACGACACCGACTTTGGTCTGTCCGCGGGGATCTGCACCGGGTCGCTGAAACACGCCACCGCGTTTCGTCGCGGTGCCCGGGCGGGCATGGTCATGGTCAACCTGCCCACGGCCGGGGTGGATTACCATGTGCCCTTTGGCGGCACCAAGGGCAGCTCATTCGGTGCGCGCGAACAGGGTCGTCACGCGGTCGAATTCTACACGACCGTGAAAACCGCCTACAGTTTCGGGGGGTAGCGCGATGGGCAAGGACCTGATCCTGACGATCAACCCCGGCACCACCACCACCCGCATCGGTCTGTTCGAACCGCAAGAGGGGGCGGTCACGACGGTGCTGGAACAGACCCTCGACCATGACGAGACCGTCATGGCCGACTTTCCGACCATCGCCGCGCAATTGCCGTTCCGTGCGGCTGCCGTGGCCGGGTTTCTCGCGGCGCTGCCCGGCGGGGTGCGCCTGGCGGCGGTGGCCGGGCGCGGCGGCATGCTGACACCCGTTCCCGCCGGCGTGATCGCGGTCGATGACGCGCTGGTGGACATGGCGCTGCATCGCCCGGTGCATCACCATGCGTCGAACCTGGGCGCACCGCTGGCGCATCGCATCGCCGGTCAGGCGGGATGCCCGGCCTTTATCGTCGACCCCGTCTCGGTCGATGAGTTGCCGCCCGTGGCGCGGGTGTCCGGCTGCCCCGAGATCCCGCGCTTTTCCTTTGTTCACGCGCTGAACATCCGCGCCTGCGGCCGCCGCCTGGCCGAGACCCTGAACAAGCCCCCGACGCGCGTGAACGCGGTCGTCGCGCATCTGGGCGCCGGCATTTCCGTGGCCGCGCTCAGGGGCGGGCGCATCGTGGACAACACGAACCGGATGGAAGCGTCACCATTCTCGCCCGAACGCGCCGGTGGCTTGCCGCCCCTTGCGCTGATCGACCTGTGCTATTCGGGGGCATACACCCAGGCAGAGATGAAAGCGAAGCTCTATGGCAAGGGCGGTGTCTTTGCCTATCTGGGAACCAGGGACATGCGCCGGGTCGAAGGGATGATCGACGCAGGCGATGCCCGCGCCCGGCTGGTGTGGGAGGCGATGATCTATCAGATCGCCAAGGCCATCGGCGCGATGGTGGCGGCTCTCGACGGGCGCGCCGATGCGATCGTGCTGACGGGCGGCATGGCGCAATCCCGGCGTCTGACCGACGCGCTGACCCGTCGCGTGCAGGCGTTCGCGCCGGTCACGCTGTTTCCGGGCAGCCACGAAAGCCGCGCGCTGGCCGAAGGCGCGGCGCGGGCACTGGCCGGTCAGGAGCCGGCGCTTGCCTGGCCCGTTCAGCCCAGGGTCGAGTCCTTGCCATGGTGATCCGCAGTTTTGCCGCGCTCGAGGGCGCGCTGGCCGGTTGCACGGGGCTCAGGCCCGCCATTGCCGGGGCGGGCGATGCCGGGGTGATGCAGGCGCTGGTGGCGGGGCTGGAAACCGGCCTGGTGCAGGATGCCGTCCTGACCGGCGCCGCCGACACGCCGATCCCCGCCGAATGGCGCGACCGTCTGCGCCTGCTTCCTGCCGAGACACCCACCGAGGCCGCCACGCTGGCCGTGGCCGAGGTGCGCGCGGGCCGGGCCGACGTGCTGGTGAAGGGGCAGGTGGACAGTGCCGCCTATCTGCGCGCGGTCGTCGCGCGCGGGACGGGTCTGCGCGCCTCGGGCATCCTGTCGAACCTGACATTGGCCGAGATACCCGGCATGGACCGTCTGATCGGCGCGACGGACAATGGCATCGTGCCCCTGCCGGATCTGGCGCAGAAGCGCGCGATGATCGCAAACGCGGTGCCACTGTTTCACGCGCTGGGCGTGCAGCGGCCCCGCGTGGCGGCCATCGCGGCCTCGGAAAAGGTCAGCGCAGGGCAGCCGGCGACCCTGGACGCGCGCGCGTTGGCCCTGGACCCGCCCGCCGGGGTGCTGGTCGCCGGGCCCTTTGGCTATGACGTGGCGCTGTCGCCCGCCGCGGCCCGCGCCAAGGGGTTGCTGGATTGCCCGGTGGCGGGGCGGGCGGACCTGATCCTGTTCCCGTCGATCGAGGCCGGGAATGCCACCGTCAAGGCCTGGAAACTGCACGCACAGGCGCGCACCGCCAGCATCGTGCTGGGCGCGCGCGTGCCGGTGCTGCTGAACTCGCGGTCGGACGGCCCCGAGGCCCGGCGCCTGGGGCTGATCCTGGCGGCGGCGCTCTTGCGGCTCTAGGGGCGTCAGATGCGCATCCGGGGCACATCCTCGGGGTCGAGCTTCAGTTCGATCAGCAGGGGGCGGGTGCGGGTGGCGATGGCTTCCAGCGCGGTTTCAAGCGCCGCGTTGCTGTCCACGCGGATCCCGTCCCCCCCCAGCGCCGTCGCCACCTCGGCGAACGAGGGCCAATCGAACTGCGACAGGCCCGGGTCCATGGCGCGGTCCAGAAACTGGATATGCTCGGCCCCATAGGCGCTGTCGTTGCAGACGATGACGATCAGGTCCAGACCCAGCCGCACGGCCGTGTTGAACTCGTTCACGCCGCCCATCATGAAACCGCCGTCGCCGGTGAACAGCACCACGGGCCGGTCGGGCGCGGCCAGCGCGGCGCCGATCGCCTCTTGCAGGCCCAGCCCGATCGAACCGAAGTTGGCGGTGACGATGAAATTGCGCGGATCGGGGGCCGAGATGCGGCACCAGACCTCGGTCATGAAACGCCCGCCGTCGGTCGTGAGCACACGGGCCTTCGGCAACGCGGCTTCCAGTTTTTCCAGCGCCGGCACGAAATCCACGCAGCCCGGCTTGGCCTTGCCCGGGCGGCCCGGCGGGTGGCGCGTCAGCACCGCCATGTCCAGATCGCGGGTAAAGCCCGAGGGCGCGATTTCGGCCTCGTTCAGCCACCAGACGATGTTGTCGGCGGTCAGCGCGGCATCGGCGACCAGCGCGGCATCGGCGTGGAAGTTCTTGCTGACCTCGGTCGGCGTGTCGTTGATCTGCACGACGCGCTTGCCCTTCATCAGCTTGCCCTTGTCGGTGGTGAAATGGTGCAGAGAGGTGCCGAAACACACCACGCAATCGGACTGCGCGATGGCGTCATAGGTGGCGGGCGTGCTGAGCGTGCCGAAAATGTCCAGATTGTAGGGGTGGCCGTTGAACAGCCCCTTGGCCTTGAGCGTGGTCGCCAACGGGGCCTCCAGCCGGTCGGCCAGGCGGATCAGGGCCTCGCGCGCATCCGCGGCACCGCCGCCCGCCAGAATGATCGGGCGACGGGCCGAGGCGATCATGCCGACGGCCGCATCCAGATCGTCGCCCTCGGGCACATAGGCGGGGGCGGCAAAGGCGGGGAAGGTGACGGACCGATGCGCCTGTTCCTGCCACATGAAATCGGCGGGCATGTTCAGCACGATGGGGCGCTTTTCCACCCGGGCGCGATAGAACGCATGGGCCACGTCATGCGCGGCGGTGGCGGGGGACCGCATCTGCTCGAACCCGGCGCCGGTGACCTTGACCACCTCGCGCTGGTCGATGTTCTGCAGGTTCTGCGGGGTCATCACCGGCGTGTCGCCGGCCAGCAGCACCATCGGGATATGGCCGCGCGCGCCCTCGGTCAGGGCGGTGACGCAGTTCGTCAGGGCCGGGCCGTGGGTCACGGTGGCGACGCCGATCTGGCCCGAGACATGGCTCCAGGCCATGGCCATCAGCACCGCGCTGCCTTCATAGGCGACAGGCACGAAGGTGCCGCCGCCTTGCCGGACATAGTGATCCACCATGAACAGGTTCGCGTCGCCCATCAGGCCGAACATGGTCTGGATGCCATGATCCAGCACCGATTGCGCGATGGACTGATAGGTGTAGCTCCTGGCGGACATCGGCGTGTTCCCCTCGACGAATGGTTCCGTGCCTGTTTCGCATAGTCTCGGGGCTTGGCAACCCCTGCCGCCGCGGTCGCCCCCCCCTTGCGGGTTGGGGTGCCGGACCGGGGCCTAGGGCGAGGGTAGCACGAAACCGTGCACCCTGTCGGTCCCGTGCGGCAGGGTGCCGGCATCCTGTGCCCCGGCCGCCAGCAACGCCTGCGCCAGCGCCGCCAGGTCAGCCGGCGAGCCTGCCTGCGCCGGGGATGCGCCCGTGTCGGACACCGCATCGCTGCCGACGCTGCCCAGAAACAGCCGCTGGCCGCCCGCGGTGACGAAATGCGAGGGCCAGAACCGCGCATGAACCGCCGTGCCCGCCACCGTGGCGGGGGCCGCAAGGGTCAGGACCTCGGGCGCGCCGCGCCAGAAATGGGGTGCGATCCCGATCGAGGGGTCGGCGTCGGCCTCGACCGCGGCATTCAGCGCCCCGATCAGGGCGCGCGGACCCTGTGACGCCATCGCCGTCCAGCCTTGCCCGGTGAGCGCGGCGGACAGGGTGGCGCTATCGCGGGCCAGCACGGCGACCGTCAACGTGCGAACCGGCGTGCCCAGCAGGGACAGGGTCTGCAACGAGGGGGTGTCGGGCTGCGCCAGGGCCCCGGCCAGCGAGGTGATCTGCTGATCGGCGGGGGGCAGCACGGCAGGGCTGCGCGGCGGGGCATAGCGCCAGCCCTCGAACGCGGCCAGCACCACCAGGGCGGCGACCGCGGCATAGCCGGCGAACAGCCGCCAGCCGGGCGTCGGCGGGGCGGGGCTGGGCCAGCGGTCGGCCAGCCATTCGGCCACGGCGATCCCCATGACCAGCGCCAGCGCGCCGACCAGCCACCCGCTGAGAACATCGGACAGGTAGTGTTCGATCAGGTAGACACGGCTTCCTCCGATCGCCAGCGCCAGGAGGCCGGCACCCAGCAGCGCGGTTTCGGCCCTAAGCTTGCCCAGACGCCATAGCGCATAGGCGATCACGCCAAAGGCGGCGATGGATGACCCCGCATGACCCGAAGGAAAGCTGTTCGAGGTTTCCAGATAATACCCCAGCGGCGAGCGCGGGCGCTGGAACACCAGCTTCAGCGCCGCGATGGCGCCCGCGCTGCCCGCAACCGAAATCGCCACCCCGACCGCCAGTGCGATCTGTCGGCGCAACAGCAGCCAGGCCAGCATCGCCAGGCTGAGAGGGGCCACCACATGCGCGCTGCCCAGCGCCGTGAACGCGGTGGCGACCCGGACGGGCAGCGGCGCCTGCAGGCTGTGGATCCAGGCCGCCAGGCGGGTGTCGACCTGCAGGATCGGATCGCCTGACAGGAAATCCACCACCGTGCCCAGCCAGACGGCACCGATATAGACGAACAGCGCGCTGAGCAGCGTCAATGGCAGACCGCCAAAGGCGTGACGGTTGACCCGCGCGGCCAGCCAGGCGGCGGTGCGGGGATGCGCGGCGATCACCCGGGCGACCGGCGGTTGCGCCGCCAGGGCGCGTGCCGCCACGCCCAGGATGGTGCCGGCCAGCGGCACCAGCCGCAACGCCGCAAAGAGCAGCAACCACAGCAGCGCCAGGACCGCCAGCGCCAGCCCGGCGACAAGCGCGGCACGGCCCAGCGTGTTGCCGAGGACCCTGGCCGCGTCGCCCATCAGGTAGCCCAGTCCCACATGCGCCAGCGCATAGGGCAAGCTGCCCGCCAGGTTCCACAGGAAGAAGCGCCGCCGGTCCATCCCCGCCATCGCGGCGGCCAGCGGAACCAGCCCGGCGACCGGGCCCAGGAACCGACCCAGCACCAGGGCCAGCCCGCCTCGGCGCTCGAAGAGGCCGCGCGCGCGGTGGAACACGGCCGAGCTTTCGATCTTTGATCGCCCCGGAATGCGTTGCAGCGCCAGCCGCCCCGTCCAGTAGCTGAGTTCGGACCCCAGCACCGACCCCAGCGCGACGAACCAGACCAGATCAAGGAAATCCATGAGGCCCTGTTGCACCAGCAAACCGCCGGCATCGACGATCAGGGTGCCGGGCACGATGACCCCGGTCAGGAAAAAGGCTTCCAGCGCCGATGCCAGCCCGATCAGCCAGTATCCGAACACGCCAAAGGACTGAAGCGACGGCAGGATCTGGTCAATCGAGGGAAACATCGGGGGGCCTTCCTTGGCGGGCGGGCTGATCAAAGGCGCTGCGGAACGGCCACAATACCACGGCTCCTCCCGCCAGGATCAGCGCATTCTCCAGGTCGAATCCGGTGGCCAGCGCAACAGTCGCCCCGGCGAGCAGCGTCGCGATGCTGGCGGCAAAGGCCGCGCGCCGACGCTGGGCCAGGCCAAAGGACAGCGCGACCAGCGCCAACCCCGCCAGGCCCGATGCCAGCGCGCCGCCCCGTGTCAGGATCAGCGCCACCAGGTCGCCGTCAGCCAGCGCGTTGCTGCGCATGGACGGCACCAGCGACACCAGCCCCAGGTAGATCCCGAAACCGCAGGCCACGACCGCGACCAGCGAGGGCGCCAACCCGTGCAGCGCGCTCAGAACCGGCTGGACCGGCTCGGGCAGGCGACGCAGCAGGCGACTGGCCAGATTGCTGATCGCGCGGGCCTCGGTCAGGGCGACGACCAGAAAACCCAGGCCAAAGGGCACCAGGTAATAGATCAGCCGGAACAGCAGCAGCGCGGCGGCGGCCTCGCTTACGGGAACGGCGGCGGGCATGACACCCAGCACGACCGTTTCGAACACGCCGACGCCGCCGGGCACATGGCTGAGAACGCCGATCATGATGGCCGCCGAATAGACCGCGAGAAAGGTCGCGAAATCCGGTTTTCCGGCGGGCAGCAGCACCCACAGCGCAAAGGATGCCGCCGCGATGTCGATCAGGGTCACCACGATCTGCCCGGCCAGATCGCGCGGCGGCGGCATGTGCAGCGTCACGCGCAACACGCGGATCGTGCGCCCCCGGACCGAGGCATAGCCGATCGCCGCGACCGCCACGACCAGAATGCCCGCCGCGATGGCCTGGATCGTGCCGGCAGCATAGGGCAGGTAGCTGGCAACGGCATGGGGGTGCACGGCCAACGCCGCCAGTCCGACCAGCGTCAGCCCGGTTCCCAGCGCCACCGCGACATAGGCCGAGACCGCCGCGACCTCGAGCGCGCCGAGCCCGACCGCGGAATAGAGCCTGTAGCGCACCGCGCCGCCGGAAATCGCGCTGACACCGATGGTATTGCCAAAGGCGAAGGCGAGGAACCCGCCCAGGGCAACGACGCCCGCGGGCAATTGGTGGCGGATGAACCGCAGGCCGAACCAGTCATAGCAGACCAGCGCGGCATACCCCGCGGCCGTGGCAACCAGCGCCGCCGCCAGCGCCGAGCCGGGCATGGCGTGGATCTGCGCCAGGATGTCGGCCGGTCTGACCGGGCGCAGAAGATGCACCAGCGCCGAGATCCCCATCGCGAACAGCACGCCCGCCAGAAGGATCGGGCCGTATCGTTTCAATGCGCGGATCGTCGGGGTCGGCACTCGGGGGTCCTCGGGGCTGCCGTTCGGCCATGATGCGGCGTCGATACGCCATCTGCGGGGGATGGCAATCCGTTTCTGCCCCGAAATCGGCTTCTTACGAAAATGTAACCCCGCCCGATGCCGCGAAAGACGGCGCGCTCCGGCGCGCAATCGCGATCCGCATCCAGCCTGTCCGGCGCCGCCAGGATCGCGAAACGCAAGCCGCGCGGGGCCCTTGGCAAGCCGCGGCGAAAGCAACGCGATCGCCACCCCTCGCGCGCGCGGTGCGCGCGGTGGTAGGCCCGGAGGGACTCGAACCCCCAACCAAGGCGTTATGAGCGCCCTGCTCTGACCATTGAGCTACAGGCCCGGCCGGGCTTTGGGTAGTAAGCGGCGGGCAAGGGGTCAAGGGGAAAAGGGGGGCTCGGGCAGGGGGGCGAGGCCGGCCTGCACGCGTTTGGGCAACTGCGCGCGGATCAGGCGATAGCTGGTTGCGATCCGGTGGCGCAATTCGTCCGGCGCGGTTTCAGGCGGCAGGTAAACCCAGCTTCGGTGCATGTAGGGCGCGCGCTCGGCGATGCGGGCGTCGATCAGCATCTGTGCCGTTTCGACGCTGTCCGTCTTGACGCTGACACCGTCGCGGCGCGCGCCGAGAGAGGCGAACATCCGGCCGCCGACCTTCCAGCAGTCGTGTCCGCCGCCCCAGGGGTCGGATACCTCGGCCCCGGGCAGCGCGGCGCACAGGGCGTTGATCGGATCGCGCGGTGACATGCGCCCGATCATGCGCCGTTTGCGGGTGCGAAACAAGGCATCCGCATTGAACCCTGCGCCGCGATGGGGTAACGCCACGGCAAACTCGGGCCGGGGGTGCGCCATGACCACGAAGAACGGATTGACCTATGCGCAGGCAGGCGTCGATATCGACGCGGGCAACGCCCTGGTCGAGCGGATCAAACCTGCCGCGAAGCGAACCAGCCGCCCCGGGACGATGTCTGGCCTGGGCGGGTTCGGCGCGCTCTTCGATCTGAAAGGCGCGGGCTACACCGACCCGGTCCTGGTGGCCGCCACCGACGGCGTCGGCACCAAGTTGCGTATCGCGATCGACACCGGCGTGGTTGCCACGATCGGCATCGATCTGGTGGCGATGTGCGTCAACGACCTGGTGTGCCAGGGTGCCGAGCCCTTGTTCTTCCTGGACTATTTCGCCACCGGCAAGCTCGAGGTCGAACAGGCCGCCCGCATCATCGAGGGGATCGCCGATGGCTGCGCCCAGTCGGGCTGCGCGCTGATCGGCGGCGAGACGGCCGAAATGCCCGGGATGTATCACGCCGGTGATTTCGACCTGGCGGGTTTCGCCGTCGGCGCGATGGAACGGGGCACCGACCTGCCCGCCGGCGTGACCGAAGGGGACGTTCTGCTGGGCCTGGCGTCGAACGGGGTGCATTCGAACGGCTATTCGCTGGTGCGCAAGGTGGTCGAAAAGGCCGGGCTGACCTGGGCAGACGCCTGTCCGTTCGGCCCGGGCACCGTGGGCGAGGCACTGCTGGCGCCGACCCGGCTGTATGTGAAGCCCGCGCTGGCGGCCATTCGCGCAGGCGGGGTCCATGCGCTGGCGCATATCACCGGCGGCGGCCTGACGGAAAACCTGCCGCGTGTCCTGCCCGAGGGGCTGGGCGCGACCATCGACCTGACCGCGTGGCCGCTGCCGCCGGTCTTTGGCTGGATGGCCGGCGTTGCCGGGTTCGACGAGCCCGAGCTGCTGAAAACCTTCAACAGCGGCATCGGCATGATCGTCGTCGTCGCCGCCGACCGCGCCGAGGCGCTGGCCGACCTGCTGTCGTCCGAGGGCGAGCGTGTCTTCCGGCTGGGCCATGTGACCCCGGGTGCGGGCGTCACCTATCGCGGGCACGTCCTGTGAAACGGGTCGCCATCCTGATCTCAGGGGGCGGTTCGAACATGGTGGCGCTGGCACGGTCGATGGTGGGCGACCACCCGGCGCGTCCGGTGCTGGTGCTGTCGAACGACCCGGATGCCAAGGGGCTGACGCGGGCGGCCGAGATGGGCATCCCCGTCGCGGCGGTGGATCATCGCCCATTCCGGGGCGATCGCGCGGGATTCGAGGCCGCCTTGCTGCAACCGCTGCTGGCCGCCGCTCCCGACGTCCTGTGCCTGGCGGGGTTCATGCGCATCCTGACACCCGCGTTCACCCAGCGGTTTGCCGGGCGGATGCTGAACATCCACCCCTCGCTGTTGCCGAAATATCCCGGGTTGCACACCCATCAGCGGGCGCTGGATGCCGGCGACCATCAGGCCGGGTGCACGGTGCACGAGGTGATCGCCGCGCTCGATGCCGGCCCGGTTCTGGGGCAGGCGCGGGTGCCGGTGCTGCCGGGCGATACCGCCGATGTGCTGGCCGCGCGTGTGCTGGTGCAGGAACACCGGCTGTATCCGGCGGTGCTCAGGCGTTTTGCGGTGGGCGACAGAACGCCGGTCATCCTCTGACCCGCCAGGGCACGGCGGCCATGAGGGCCAGGGAAACCAGCGCCAGCGCGCCGGTCAGCGCCAGTGTCAGCCCCGGGCCGAACAGCGCCAGAGAGCCGGCCATGGCAAAGGGCGCGATGGCGGCGACCAGCATCCTCAGGCTGGCCAGACGGCCCAGGCGCGCCGCGTAGCCGCGCAAGCCGAACAGCGCCAGCGGAACGGTTCCGCGCACGGTGGTGGCCAACCCTTGCCCGATGCCGAAAAGCACCGCAAAGGTGGCGGCCGAGGCAAAGCTGACTGGCGCCAGCGCCAGAATCGCGACCGACACCGCCAGACAGGCCAGCGCGAAGAGGGCCGTCAGCATCGGGTGGCGGTGATGGGCAACCAGCATTTCCAGCACCCGCGCGGCCACCTGCGACGGCCCCATCAGCGCCCCCGCCGCCACCGCGGCGGCCTGCCCCAGGCCCAGCGCGCCCAGCACGGGAACCCATTGCGCGCTGAACGCCGACATGACCGCCCAGGACAGTGCCAGCGCCAGCGCCAGCAGCACCATGGCCCGTCCGTGCAGCCGGTCGGGCAGGGGGGCAAAGGGGGGCGGTGTCCGATCGCTCGCCCGGGTCGCGTCGCCCCTCGGCAAGGACAGGTGCAGGGGCAGGCACAGCAGCAGATGCAGCGCGGCAAAGGTCACATAGGCCTCGCGCCAGCCCCAGGTCTGCTGGAGCGCCAGCGTCAGCGGCCAGAACACGGTCGAGGCAAATCCCCCCAGCATCGTCATCAGCGTGATCGCCCGCCGGGCGCGCCCTGCGCCGACGGCCTGTGCCAGCGCCGCGAAGGCCGCGTCATACAGAACCAGCGGCGCGACCATCTCGATCAGCAGCAGCGCTGCGGCCAGGCCCCAGGCGCCGCCGACCTGCGACATCAGCGCAAACCCCAGCGCCGCGGCCAGCGACCCCGCCGCCATCATCCGCCGCGCCCCCAGCCGGTCGATCAGCGATCCAGCCAGCGGCGCCGACAGGCTGCCGGCCAGCAAGGCGGCGGACAGCAGGCCATAGGACAGGGTCAGCGACAGGCCCAGATCGGCCGACATCTGCGTCACCAGCACGCCAAAGGCATAATAGATCGTTCCGAATCCGACGATCTGTGTCACGCCCAGGGTCAGCACCGGGCGCAACACGCCGCCAGCCAGGAATTGCCGCGCCGCGGCAAGGCGGCGGGGCCCCGAGTGGCGCGACTCAGCGGGTTCGTCAGGCATGGATTCAATCCTCGGCGGCGGGGCGATCACGCAGGCCCTTGTTGTGATCACACTTTTCAAAGCCGTGATCACAAATCAAAGAAATTCCCCTGATCGCGAAGTTTTGCACGATTAATTCGTTTGTGCCACGCTGGTTTCGTGGCAAGACGGCCCAAATTCGCAGCAACGGGGGCAGTTCCGTGAACATCCATGAATACCAGGCGAAGGCCCTGCTTCGCAGCTACGGCGTGCCGGTCTCGGACGGCCGTGTCGTCCTGAGGGCGGAAGACGCCAAGACGGCGGCGGGCGAGCTGGACGGGCCGCTCTGGGTCGTCAAGGCGCAAATCCACGCCGGCGGGCGCGGAAAGGGCAAGTTCAAGGAAGCCGAAGCAGGCGAAAAGGGCGGCGTGCGGCTGGCCAAATCGGTCGAAGAGGCCGAGGCGATGACCAAGCAGATGCTGGGCCGCACCCTGGTCACCCACCAGACCGGCCCCGCTGGCAAGCAGGTGAACCGCATCTACATCGAGGATGGCTCGGACATCGCGCGCGAACTCTATCTGGCGCTGCTGGTCGATCGCGGCACCTCGCGCGTGTCGTTCGTCTGCTCGACCGAGGGCGGCATGGACATCGAGGAAGTCGCGGCCTCGACCCCGGAAAAGATCCTGTCGTTCAGCGTGGACCCGGCCACCGGGCTCAGCGATTTTCATGGCCGCCGTGTAGCCTTTGCCCTCGGTCTGTCGGGTGCGCAGGTCAAGCAATGCGTCGCCCTGATCAAGAATCTCTACCGCGCCTTCATCGAGAAGGACATGGAGATGCTGGAAATCAACCCGCTGATCGTGATGACCGACGGCAACCTCAAGGCGCTGGATGCCAAGGTGGGCTTTGACGGCAACGCGATCTACCGCCACGCCGACATCGCCGCCCTGCGCGACGAGACGGAAGAGGACCCCAAGGAACTGGCGGCCTCGAAGTTCGACCTGAACTACATCGCGCTGGACGGCGAGATCGGTTGCATGGTGAACGGCGCCGGTCTGGCTATGGCCACGATGGACATCATCAAGCTGTATGGCGCGGAACCGGCGAACTTCCTGGACGTCGGCGGCGGCGCGACCAAGGAAAAGGTCACCGAGGCGTTCAAGATCATCACCTCGGACCCGAACGTGAAGGGGATCCTGGTCAACATCTTTGGCGGCATCATGCGCTGCGACATCATCGCCGAGGGCACCATCGCCGCGGTGAAAGAGGTCGGCTTGCAGGTTCCGCTGGTGGTGCGGCTTGAAGGCACCAACGTCGAGCTGGGCAAGCAGATCATCAACGAAAGCGGCCTGAACGTCATCGCCGCCGACAACCTGTCGGACGCCGCGCAGAAGATCGTCAAGGCAGTGAAGGGGTAAGCAGGTGGCGGCGAACTCCACTCCACTCTATCCCCTCGAGAACCCGCTCCACGCGGCTCTTCTCTTGGGGTTCGGAGTTGTGGCTTGGAGTATCTCCACCGCTGCTCGGTCCGCTGCGAATAATCGTGACAAGATGATCGAGATCAGCCGGCACAATCCGTGGTTCCGCTTGGTTCACAGGCGTTCAATGACCGAGGACGAGGTGAACCGCCGAATTCCGAGGGAGTTCTGGTCTGTGTATGGCGCAGCCGCCTACCTCGGACAGGCAATTGGATTGTGTTTCGTGGCCGGCGGTCTGGTCGCCTTGGCTATCTCGCTTGCGAAGAAGTTCATCTAATTAGGAGACGGCACACATGGCCATTCTCGTCGACGAAAACACCAAGGTCATCTGCCAGGGCTTCACCGGCTCGCAGGGCACCTTCCACTCGGAACAGGCGATCGCCTACGGCACCAAGATGGTCGGCGGGGTCACCCCCGGCAAGGGCGGCACCAGCCACCTGGACCTGCCGGTGTTCAACTCGGTGCATGAAGCCAAGGCGGTCACCGGCGCCAATGCCAGCGTGATCTACGTTCCGCCACCCTTCGCGGCCGATTCGATCCTGGAAGCGATCGACGCCGAGATGGGGCTGATCGTCTGCATCACCGAAGGGATCCCGGTCCTCGACATGATGAAGGTCAAGCGCGCGCTGATCGATTCGAAATCGCGCCTGATCGGGCCGAACTGCCCCGGCGTCATCACGCCCGAGGCCTGCAAGATCGGCATCATGCCCGGTCACATCCACCAGCGCGGCAGCGTCGGTGTGGTCTCGCGTTCGGGCACGCTGACCTATGAGGCGGTCAAGCAGACCTCGGATCTGGGGCTGGGCCAGTCGACCGCGGTCGGCATCGGCGGCGACCCGATCAAGGGAACCGAGCATATCGACGTGCTGAACATGTTCCTGGACGACCCCGAGACGCAGTCGATCATCATGATCGGCGAGATCGGCGGCTCGGCCGAGGAAGAAGCGGCCGAATTCCTGGCCGAACAGCGCAAGAAGGGCCGCTGGAAGCCGGTTGCCGGCTTCATCGCGGGCCGCACCGCGCCGAAGGGCCGCCGCATGGGCCACGCCGGTGCCATCGTGTCGGGCGGCAAGGGCGACGCGGAGTCGAAGATCGAGGCCATGAAATCGGCCGGGATCATCGTCGCCGACAGCCCCGCCACGCTGGGCGAAGCGGTGATGAAGGCGATCAAGGGGTAACGCCATGGTCAAGGCGCTCGCAACCGCGCTTCTTTGCGCTGTCCTGGCAGGTCCGGCGTTGGCCGGTCCGATGACCGAGGCGGCCGAGATCTGCTCGGACCCGATGACCACCGGGCCCGAAAAGCGCGAGCGCCTGCCCCAACTGGGCTGGACCCCGGCGCCGGTCGACGAGGCCGGCACCCTGACCGACCTGGCCGTGGCCCATGTGATCGGCTTCACCCGCGGCATGACCGACGTGAACGAACGGTTCGCGCGCGCGCCGCTGCTGGCGGCGAATTTCGCCCGTCTGGCCGGCGACGGGGCGATAACGCTGTGGCAGAAGGACGGCGCGTTGCTGGCTCTCAGCATCGCGCGCACCGCCGAGGATACCGAACATGTCGGCTGCTATCTGGCCATGCCTGCCGGCGACGAGACCCTGGCGCTGATCGACGCCCACGGCGGCCCCGAGGTCCTGCCGGACCTGGAACTGATGGCCGCGCGGTTCGACGAAACCGCGATGAACATGCGCGATGACATCCAGTATCGGATGTATTCGACCTGGACCCGCCTCACCTCGGATCCGCAACGCACGCCGCTGACCGATGCCTATCGGCTGGAGCGTGTTGAACTCCGCGCCGAACAGGCGGACGAGGCCGGGCCCGACCCGGCGCCGACCCCGGAAAAGGCCGGCATGCTTTCCCGTATTCCTATCCCTCACCCTGAGGATTGAATCATGAACGACCAAAGCCCCAATGAAGCCTTTCGCGCCTCGTCCTTCCTGGACGGGGCGAATGCCGACTATATCGACCAGATGCAGGCCCGATACGCCCAGGACCCCGCCAGCGTGGATGCTGCCTGGGCGCAGTTCTTCGAGGCCGCCGGCGACGATTTCGTCACCGCGACCCGTCAGGCGCAGGGGCCGAGCTGGGCGCGCAAGGACTGGCCGCCCGAGCCCCAGGACGAGCTGACCGCCGCCCTGACCGGCATGTGGCCCGCCGCCGCGAAAGAGGGCAAGGCGGCCGGGGACAAGATTCAGGCCAAGGCCGCCGAACGCGGGGTCGAACTGTCGGACGCGCAGGTCCAGCGCGCCGTTCTGGACAGTCTGCGCGCGCTGATGATCATCCGCGCCTATCGCATCCGGGGGCATCTGATCGCCGAGCTCGATCCGCTGCGGATGCGCGATGAATCGATGCATCCGGAACTGGACCCGGCCTCGTACGGGTTTTCCGAACCGGACATGGATCGCCCGATCTTCATCGACAACGTGCTGGGGCTTCAGGTGGCCTCGATGCGGCAGATCATGGAGATCCTGCGCCGCACCTATTGCGGCACCTTCGCGTTGCAGTTCATGCATATTTCCGACCCGCACGAGGCCGGCTGGCTGAAGGAACGGATCGAAGGCTACGGCAAGGAGATCACCTTTACCAAGATGGGCCGGCGCGCCATCCTGAACAAGCTGGTCGAGGCCGAGGGGTTCGAGAAGTTCTGCCATGTGAAATTCATGGGCACCAAGCGGTTCGGCCTGGACGGGGCCGAGGCGCTGATCCCGGCGATGGAACAGATCGTCAAGCGCGGCGGCGCGCTGGGCGTGAAAGAGATCGTCATGGGCATGCCGCATCGCGGCCGCCTGTCGGTGCTGGCCAACGTGCTGTCCAAGCCGTTCCGCGCGATCTTCAACGAATTCCAGGGCGGCAGCTTCAAGCCGGACGAGGTCGACGGCTCGGGCGATGTGAAATACCACCTGGGTGCCTCGTCCGACCGCGAGTTCGACGGCAATGTGGTGCACCTCAGCCTGACCGCGAACCCCTCGCACCTGGAGGCCGTGAACCCCGTCGTTCTGGGCAAGGTCCGCGCCAAGCAGGACCAGTTGAACGATCCCGAACGCCGCGCGGTCCTGCCGATCCTGCTGCATGGCGATGCGGCCTTTGCCGGTCAGGGCATTGTCGCGGAGTGTCTGCAACTGTCCGGCATCAAGGGGCATCGCACGGGCGGCACGATCCATATCATCGTGAACAACCAGATCGGCTTTACCACGGCGCCGCATTTCAGCCGGACCTCGCCGTATCCGACCGACATCGCGCTGATGGTCGAGGCGCCGATCTTCCACGTCAATGGCGATGACCCCGAGGCCGTCGTGCACGCCGCCAAGGTTGCGACCGAGTTCCGCCAGCAGTTCGGCAAGGACGTGGTCATCGACATGTTCTGCTATCGCCGCTTTGGTCACAACGAGGGCGACGAGCCCATGTTCACCAACCCGGCGATGTATAACCGCATCAAGCGGCACAAGACGACACTGCAGCTGTATACCGAACGCCTGGTTGCCGACGGCCTGATCCCCGAAGGCGAGATCGACGACATGAAGGCGGCGTTCCAGTCGCATCTGAACAACGAGTTCGAGATCGCCAAGGAATATCGCCCGAACAAGGCCGACTGGCTGGATGGCCGCTGGAAACAGCTCAAGGCCAAGGACCTGATCAACTATCAGGCCGGACAGACCGCCGTGAGTTCCGCGCTCTTTGCCGAGGTCGGAGCGGCAATTTCGTCCTATCCGGCGGATTTCGACATTCACCGCACCGTCGCGCGCCAGCTCGAAGCCAAGGCGAAGATGGTCGAAACCGGCGAAGGCTTTGACTGGGCCACGGCCGAGGCCCTGGCCTTTGGCACCCTTCTGGCCGAGGGCTATCCTGTGCGGCTGGCCGGTCAGGACTGCACGCGGGGCACGTTCTCGCAGCGGCATTCCGGCTTTGTCGATCAGACGACCGAGGAACGCTACTACCCGCTGAACCATATCAAGGCGGGGCAGGCGCGGTATGAAGTCATCGATTCCATGCTGTCGGAATACGCGGTTCTGGGTTTCGAATACGGCTTTTCGCTGGCCGAACCCAATGCACTGACCCTGTGGGAGGCGCAGTTCGGCGACTTCGCCAACGGGGCGCAGATCATGTTCGACCAGTTCATCAACTCGGGCGAATCGAAATGGCTGCGCATGTCCGGCCTGGTGGTGTTGCTGCCCCACGGGTTCGAGGGGCAGGGGCCGGAACACTCGTCCGCCCGTCTGGAACGCTACCTGCAGAACTCGGCCGAGGATAACTGGATCGTCGCCAACTGCTCGACCCC
Organism: Rhodobacter sp.; assembly: GCA_020637555.1. Classification (GTDB taxonomy): domain Bacteria; phylum Pseudomonadota; class Alphaproteobacteria; order Rhodobacterales; family Rhodobacteraceae; genus Pararhodobacter. Next base: position 19,945 of record JACKKF010000007.1, read on the forward strand.
GGCGAACTATTTCCACATCCTGCGCCGTCAGTTGCACCGCGATTTCCGCAAGCCGCTGATCCTGATGACGCCGAAGTCGCTGCTGCGCCATCCGATGTGCACCTCAAAGGCCGAAGAGTTCACCGAGGGGTCCACATTCCATCGGCTGTTGTGGGACGATGCCGAACGCGGCGGGCATTCGACGATCACGCTGAAACCCGACGCCGAGATCAAGCGCGTGGTGATGTGTTCGGGCAAGGTCTATTACGACCTGCTGGCCGAACGCGACGCGCGCGGTCTGGACGATGTGTATCTGCTGCGCGTGGAACAGCTCTATCCGACGCCCACCCAGTCGCTGCGGCAGGAACTGCAACGCTTCAAGCAGGCCGAGATGGTGTGGTGTCAGGAAGAGCCCAAGAACCAGGGCGCCTGGTCCTTCATCGAACCCAACCTGGAATGGGTGCTGACGCAGGTCGGTGCCAAGCATACCCGTGCGCGCTATGCCGGCCGCCCGGCCTCGGCCTCGCCGGCCACGGGCCTGGCCAGCAAGCACAAGGCTCAACAAGAGGCGCTGGTGAACGAAGCGCTGTCGTCTGAAGGAAACTGATCAATGAGCATCGAAGTCCGTGTGCCCACGCTTGGGGAAAGCGTCTCCGAGGCGACCATCGCCACCTGGTTCAAGAAACCGGGCGATGCCGTGCAGGCCGATGAAATGCTGTGCGAACTGGAAACCGACAAGGTGACGGTCGAGGTTCCGGCCCCGGCCGCCGGCGTTCTCAGCGAGATCATCGCGAAAGAGGGCGAGACGGTCGGCGTGAACGCGCTGCTGGCGATGATCGGCGAAGGGTCGGGTGCGGCTGCCGCGCCCAAGGCCGAGGCCGCGCCTGCCGCGGCAGCCCCCGCGGCCGAACCGGCGCCCGCCAAATCGGTCGAGGACGCTCCCTCGGCCAAGAAGGCGATGGCCGAAGCCGGTCTCAGCCCCGACCAGGTGCAGGGCACCGGGCGCGACGGCCGTGTCATGAAGGACGACGTGCAACGCGCCGTGGCCGCGGGCGCAGCCGCCCCGGCCGCTGCCCCGGCCCCTGCGCCGGTGTCGATGCCGCGCGGTCCGGTGCACGCTGACGACGCCTCGCGCGAAGAGCGTGTGCGCATGACCCGCCTGCGCGCCACCATCGCCCGTCGCCTGAAGGACGCCCAGAACACCGCCGCGATGCTGACCACCTACAACGAGGTGGACATGTCCGGCATCATGGCGCTGCGCGATGAATACAAGGCCCAGTTCGAAAAGAAGCACGGCGTCAAGCTGGGCTTCATGTCGTTCTTCGTCAAAGCCTGCTGCCACGCCCTGAAAGAGGTGCCCGAGGTCAACGCCGAGATCGACGGCCAGGACATCATCTACAAGAACTATGTCCATATGGGTGTCGCCGTCGGCACGCCGACCGGGCTGGTCGTGCCGGTGGTCCGCGATGCCGATCAGATGGGCTTTGCCGCGATCGAGAAGAAGATCGGCGAACTGGGCCTGCGCGCCCGCGACGGCAAGTTGAGCATGGCCGAGATGCAGGGCGGGTCGTTCACCATCTCGAACGGGGGGGTCTATGGGTCGCTCATGTCCTCGCCGATCCTGAACCCGCCGCAGTCGGGGATCCTGGGGATGCACAAGATCCAGGACCGCCCTGTGGTGGTGAACGGACAGATCGTCATCCGGCCGATGATGTATCTGGCGCTCAGCTACGATCACCGCATCGTCGACGGCAAGGGTGCCGTGACCTTCCTGGTGCGCGTCAAGGAGGCGCTGGAAGATCCGCGCCGGCTGTTGATGGATCTGTGACGCGCAGGGCGCGGGCAACCGCCCGCGCCGGCCCCTGCAAGGTGATGCATGGCCTCGGTTTTCCTCAGCAAACCGGCGACGTGGCAGCAGTCAAAGCGCCTGCTCGATGCCTCATGGGCAGCCGAGGGGGCGCGTTTTGGCAGCCGCGAACGGCATGATGCGTTCTACACCTATCTGCTGACACCCCGCAGTGGGCGCTGGGCCTATGTCTCGTCGGGCAAGACCGGCACGACCTCGACCCTGGCGTTGCTGTTCCGGCTGGAATTCGGGGTCGAGAACAGCGCGCTGGTCGCGGACCCGTCGGACATGAACCGCGACGCGGCGATGCATCGGGCGGTCAACGCCGGGGTGTTTCGCAGCCTTCATGCGCGCGACGACATCGACAGCCTGTCGGGCTATCTGGCGAACACGCTGCGCATCGCCACGGTGCGGCACCCGACCGATCGCGCCTGGTCGGCGTTCCGGTATCTTTGCCGGTCGCAGGATCTGCGGCACATGCAGTTCGCCGCCGCCCGCATCCGGCTGTGCGCGCTGACCGGCTTCGACTGGGACAGCCATGCGCGCACGCGCGAGGGGTTCGAACGGTTCCTCGATTTCGTCGCCATCGAACTGGGCGATGACAGCGCGCAGTTGCCGGACAACCACTGGCGCCCCCAATGGCTGGATATCCGGCCCGACCTGTTCCGCCCGGATGTGCTGGGGCGTCTGGAACAGCCCGATGCGCTGATCGCCGCGCTGGTCGACCGGCTGGGGCGCGCGCCCGGCGATGACGGCGCGATCCGCCGTGGCGATCTGAACGGCGATCCCGGCGCGATGCGCGATCGCCCGGGCTGGATGACCGCCCCCTCGGTGGTGACGCGGCTGGCGCATGTCTATGGCACGGATTACGAGGCATTCGATTATGACCCCTGAACTGACCGCCCTGACCCTGGCCGCGCTGCTGCAGGGTCTGCAATTCGCGCTGTATTCGGCGCTGGCGCAAAAACAGGTCGGCACGCGCTATGCCGCCAGCCCGCGCGACGAGGCCCGCCAGCTCACCGGCTACGCCGGGCGCGCGCAGCGGGCGCTGACCAACCATTTCGAAGGGCTGGTCCTGTTCACCATCGCCGTTCTGGTCGTCACCCTGTCCGATCAGTCCAGCCCGCTCACCCGCGTCGCCGCCTGGAGCTATCTCGGCGCGCGCGTCGTCTACGTTCCCGCCTACCTGTTCGGCTGGGCGCCGGGGCGCTCGCTGATCTGGTTCGTCGGATTCTTCGCGACCTTGACCCTGCTGGTCGCGGCTCTCGTCTGATGTCTCATCTTTGTGCTTCAAATATCCTCGGGGGGTGAGGCCGCAGGCCGAGGGGGGCGAAGCGCCCCCTTCCCCCGATCCCAACCAGGAGACCCGAAATGGCTGACTTCGACCTCATCGTCATCGGCGCCGGACCCGGCGGCTATGTCTGCGCCATCCGCGCTGCGCAACTGGGCCTCAAGGTGGCCTGCGTCGAAGGGCGCGAGACCCTGGGCGGCACCTGCCTGAACGTGGGCTGCATCCCCTCGAAGGCGTTGCTCAACGCCACCCACCAGTTGCACGAGGTGCACGAGAATTTCGAGACCATGGGCCTGATGGGCGCCAAGCCCAAGGTCGACTGGGACAGGATGAAGGCCTACAAGCAGGATGTGGTCACCGGCAACACCAAGGGCATCGAGTTCCTGTTCAAGAAGAACAAGGTGACCTGGCTCAAGGGCTGGGCCTCGATCCCGGCCGCCGGGCAGGTCAAGGTCGGCGACACGGTGCACGGCGCGAAGAATATCGTCATCGCCTCGGGCTCGGTGCCGTCGTCGCTGCCCGGGGTCGAGGTCGATGAGGAGGCGATCGTCACCTCGACCGGCGCACTGAGCCTGCCGAAGATCCCGAAATCGATGGTGGTCATCGGCGCCGGCGTGATCGGGCTGGAAATGGGCTCGGTCTATGCCCGCCTGGGCACCGAGGTCACGGTGGTCGAATACCTGGACGCGATCACCCCCGGTATGGACGGCGAGGTCGCCAAGCTGCTGCAGCGCATCCTGAAGAAGCAGGGCCTGAATTTCACCCTGGGTGCCGCCGTGCAAAAGGCCGAACGCACCAGGAAGGGCGTCAAGTTGAGCTACACGCTGCGCAAGGACGACAGCGCGCACGAGATCGAGGCCGAGGTGGTGCTGGTCGCCACGGGGCGCAAACCCTATACCGACGGGCTGGGCCTGGAGGCCGTGGGCGTCGAGATGCTGCCGCGCGGCCAGATCAAGACCGACGCCCACTGGGCGACCTCGGTCAAGGGGATCTATGCGATCGGCGACGCGGTGACGGGCCCCATGCTGGCGCACAAGGCCGAGGACGAGGGCATGGCCGTGGCCGAAGTCATCGCCGGCAAGCACGGGCATGTGAACTACGACGTCATCCCCGGCGTGATCTACACCACGCCCGAGGTCGCCTCGGTCGGCAAGACGGAAGAACAGTTGAAGGAGGCGGGCGTGGCCTACAAGGTCGGCAAGTTCCCCTTCATGGGCAACGCGCGCGCCAAGGCGGTGTTCCAGGCGGACGGTTTCGTGAAGCTGCTGGCCGACAAGACGACCGACCGCATCCTGGGGTGCCATATCGTCGGGCCGGGGGCGGGCGACCTGATCCACGAAGTCTGCGTCGCGATGGAATTCGGCGCGGCGGCACAGGATCTGGCGCTGACGTGCCACGCCCACCCGACCTATTCCGAAGCGGTGCGCGAGGCGGCTCTGGCCTGTGGCGACGGCGCCATTCACGCCTGACGCGGTGTCGGGCGGCGTCGGGGGCGGCTGCCCCCGAATTTCGCTTCAAGGGGTCCACGGACCCCTTGAAAATCCCCGTGCGTATTTCGGACAAGATGATGGGTGCGCGATGGTCGCCGTGGACGGGTGCCGGGGTGGACGGGGCCAGGCTGGACGGGGGCCGGGGCGGGCCGATCAGCGCGCGGCCTCAGGCGCCGCGTCCCGTGCCTGGCGCGTCAGCGCGAGGAAGGCATCCTCGAGGTCGGGTTCGGCGGTGGAGAGATCCACTATCTCGACCCCGGCATCGCCCAGGGCGTGCAGGACGGCGCCCGCGTTGACCCGGCTTTGCGGATAGGACAGCGCCAGCCAGCCATCGCCGCGATCCTCGCGCGTGACGCCCTCGGGCAAGGGCAGGGCGCCGACGGGCGCCGCGGTGCGCACCAGGAGCGTCTTGGCGTCGATCCGGCCGACGATCGCCTGGGTCGAATCGCGCACGATCAGCCGGCCCTTGTCGATGATGGCGATCTCGTCGCACATCTCCTGCGCTTCCTCGAGGTAATGGGTGGTCAGGATGATCGTCATGCCCTGGCGGTTCAGCATCCGCACATTTGCCCACAGCATTTGCCGCAGTTCGATGTCGACGCCGGCGGTGGGTTCATCCAGCACCAGAACCTGAGGCGCGTGCACCAGCGCCTTGCCCAGCAGCAACCGCCTGCGCATCCCGCCCGACAGCGTGCGGGCATAGGCGTTGGCCTTGTCGGTCAGGCCGATCAGGCCCAGGATCTCGTCCGTGCGGCGCTGGCGCGCGGGCACGCCGTAAAGCCCGGCCTGCACCTCGAGCGCCTCGCGCGGGGAAAAGAACGGGTCCACATTCAGTTCTTGCGGCATGACGCCGATTGCAGCGCGCGACTGGCGCGGGTTCTGGTCCTGGTCGAACCCCCAGATCCGCACCCGACCCGAGGTCTTGCGCACCAGACCCGCCAGGATGTTGATCAGCGTGGATTTGCCCGCGCCATTGGGGCCCAGAAGCCCGAACACCGATCCTTGGGGAATGGTCAGGTCGATCCCGCCGAGGGCTTCCTTGGCGCCGGTTTTCCCGCTGGCGGCATAGACCTTGCGCAGGCCTTCGATCTGGATTGCGTGCTCGGTCATCTTGCTCCTGCCGGGAAACGGGGTATTGTCTGGGCCCATCACGCATAGGCCGTTCCGACCGCCGAGACAAGGAAGCCCCGATGTCAGCCAGCCCCGCGCACGACGCCCCCGCCACCCATGTCGTCCACAGCCGCCGCTTTTCCTGCGATGGCGGTGAGGGCGCGCTGGGCCATCCGCGCGTCTGGCTGACGATCCCGCACGAGGCGGGGTTCATCGACTGCCCCTATTGCGACGCGCGCTACACCCTGGCCGCGGGCGCAAGCGACGCGCACTGAACAGCGCCTGTGCGCTGGCGCGCAGGCCGCGGGCTGGAAAGCAGCGGGGCGGCGATCCATATCGGGGGCAACCTGACCCACAGGAGGCTTCCATGACCTTTCGTCCCGTGACCGCGACCCGCAAGGCGCAACCGGCGCTCGAAGGCGCGGGCGTGCACCTGCACCGTGTCTTTGGCTTTGGCGACCCGGCCGAGGCCGATCCGTTCCTGCTGCTCGACGATTTTCGCAACGATGACCCCGCGCTCTATCGCAAGGGGTTTCCGTGGCATCCGCACCGTGGCATCGAAACCATCACCTATGTGCTGGAGGGGTCGGTCGATCACGCCGATTCCCTGGGCAACAAGGGACGGCTGGGCCCGGGATCGGTGCAGTGGATGACCGCCGGATCGGGTATCCTGCATCAGGAAATGCCGCTGGGCAACGCCCGGGGGCAGATGCACGGGTTCCAGCTGTGGGCCAATCTGCCGCGCGACCTGAAGATGACCGCGCCGCGCTATCAGGACATCCAGGCCGGCGATATCGAAACGGTGGTGGATGACGATGGCACCGCGGTGCGCATCATCACCGGCCAGTTCTGGGGCAAGTGCGGCCCGGTGGACGGGATCGCGGCCGATCCCCTCTATCTGGATGTTTCGGTGCCGCCCAACACCCGCAAGGTGCTGAAGGTCGATACCTATGCGAACACCTTTGCCTATGTGTTCGCCGGGGCCGGCACCTTCCGCGATGCCGCGCGGCCCGAGGGGGTGCGCGTGGAAAAGGAAGTTGCGGGCCAGGAGCTGAACATCCGCGATCTCAGCGGCAACCGCACGCTGGTGCGCTTCGGCACCGGCGACGAGATCGTGGTGACGGCGGGTCCGGACGGGGTGCGGTTCCTGCTCGTTTCGGGGCAGCCGATCCAGGAGCCGGTCGCCTGGCACGGACCGATCGTGATGAACACCCGCGAAGAGCTGCGGCAGGCGTTTCAGGAACTGAACAACGGCACCTTCATCCGGGGGTGAACCCGGCGCCGGTTCGCACATGAAAAGGGCGGGGGAAACCCCGCCCTTTCTGCATCGTGCACGTCCGGTTCAGGCCGCGCGTTTGGCACGATAGGCAAGCTCGCGCTGCAGGGCCTTGGCGGCCTGCGTCATGCCCGCCTTGCTCAGCTCCTCGATGCGCTGGAGCAGTTCGTCATTGGTCAGATCGTTCGACATGTCGTCTCCTTTTCGTCTGGTCCCCAAGCCGAAAACCGATCCGCGCCCGGCACGAGACGGGGCGAGGACAGGCAAAGGCCCGGGCTGGACTGCTTCCGGGGAATGCGCCGCACGCGCTGGGTCAGGGGGACCCGCATGGCCACCAGGGGCCGACCGGAAGACGCTCTCTATATGTCAAGGCGGGGCGCAAAGATCAACCTCGGCCGCGCGGGTGGCGGCGATGGGGGTTATCGCCCGCCCTGTGGGCGTGGCGGCTGGACGGGCCGGTTCCAGGGGGCTACCAAGGTCAGGCAAGGAACAGGGCGCGAACGGGGGTGCGGCATGGCATTCGGCAAGGATTCTCATCTGCATCTGATCGACGGCTCGGCCTATATCTTTCGCGCCTATCACGCGCTGCCACCGCTCACGCGCAAATCGGATGGCCTGCCCGTGGGCGCGGTCGCCGGGTTCTGCAACCTGATCTGGAACGAGGTGTCGAACGGGTCGGCCAACAAGGCCAAGGCCACCCATATCGCGGTGATCTTCGACGCCTCGTCCAAAACCTTCCGCAACGAGATCTATCCCGAATACAAGGCCAACCGCCCGGACTTGCCCGAGGATCTGCGCCCGCAGTTCCCCTTTACCCGCGAGGCCACGCGCGCCTTCAACATCGCCTGCATCGAGATGGAGGGCTACGAGGCCGACGACATCATCGCCACGCTCGCGCGTCAGGCCGCCGAGGCCGGGGGATCGTGCACCATCATTTCGTCGGACAAGGATCTGATGCAACTGGTCGGCCCGGGCATCGACATGTTCGACCCGATGAAGAACAAGACCATCGGCGCACCCGAGGTGTTCGAGAAATTCGGCGTCGGCCCTGAGCGGGTGGTCGATGTGCAGTCGCTGGCGGGCGACCCCACCGACAACGTCCCCGGTGCGCCCGGGATCGGATTGAAGACGGCGGCCCTCCTGATCAATGAATACGGCGATCTGGACACCCTCCTGGCGCGCGCGACCGAGATCAAGCAACCCAAACGGCGCGAGACCCTGCTGGAAAAGGCCGACCAGATCCGCCTGTCGCGCGCGCTGGTGACACTGAAACGCGACACGCCGGTCGATGTCGCGCTCGATGCGCTGGAAGTGACCGCGCCGGACGCGACGGCGCTGATGGACTTCCTGTCGCGGATGGAGTTTCGCACCCTGACCCGCCGCATCGCCGACAAGCTGGGCGTGGCACCGCCCGCGGTGTCCGAGGCGCCGGCGTCGAAACCTGCCGAAAGCGCCCCGGTTGATACGCCCCCCGCGGCGCCGTTCGACACGGATGCCTATGTCTGCGTGCGCGATATCGACACGCTGACCCTCTGGATCGACCGGATCCGCGACCAGGGCTTTGTCGCGGTCGACACCGAAACCACCTCGCTCGACGAGATGCGTGCGGAGCTGGTCGGCATTTCGCTGGCGCTCGGGCCCAACGATGCCTGTTATATCCCGCTCACCCATTCCGAGGGGGCGGACGATCTTTTCGGTTCGGCCACCCGTCTGCCCGGTCAGATCGACCCCGAGGCCGCGCTTGCCGCGCTGCGGCCGGTTCTGGAGGATCCGTCGATTCTGAAGATCGGCCAGAACATCAAGTATGACGCCAAGATCTTCGCCCGCCGCGGCATCACCGTCGCCCCGTTCGACGACACGATGCTGATGAGCTATGCGCTCTTTTCCGGGCTGCACAACCACGGCATGGACGTGCTTTCGGAAACCTATCTCAACCATGTGCCGATCCCGATCAAGCCGTTGCTGGGGTCTGGCAAATCGGCGCGGACCTTTGACAAGGTCGGGATCGAGGACGCGACGCGATACGCGGCCGAGGACGCGGACATCACGCTGCGCCTGTGGCAGGCCCTTCGCCCGCGCCTGCACGGCGAACACGTCACCACCGTCTACGAGACGCTGGAACGCCCGCTGGTTCCCGTGCTGGCCGAGATGGAGATGCACGGCATCACCGTGGACCGGGACACGCTCAGCCGCATGTCCAACGCTTTCGCGCAGTCGATGGCCGGGCTCGAGGCCGAGATCCACGACCTCGCCGGGGGCCCTTTCAACGTCGGCTCGCCCAAGCAACTGGGCGAGGTGCTGTTCGACAAGCTGGGATTGCCCGGCGGGCAAAAGGGCAAGAATGGCGCCTATTCCACGGGCGCCGACATACTCGAGGATCTGGCGACCGAACACGAACTGCCCGGCAAGGTGCTGGACTGGCGGCAATTGTCCAAGCTGAAATCCACCTACACCGACGCGCTTCAGAACCACATCAACCCCGAAACCGGGCGGGTCCACACGTCCTATGCGCAGACGGGTGCGAACACGGGGCGGCTGGCCTCGACCGATCCGAACCTGCAGAACATTCCCGTCCGCACCGAGGAAGGCCGCCGCATCCGCGAGGCCTTTGTCGCCGGGCCGGGCATGAAGCTGGTGAGCCTCGACTACAGCCAGATCGAGCTGAGGATCCTTGCCCATACCGCCGACATTCCGGCGCTGAAGCAGGCGTTCCACGACGGGCTGGACATCCACGCGATGACCGCCAGCCAGATGTTCAACGTGCCCCTGGACGAGATGACATCCGATATCCGCCGTCGCGCCAAGGCGATCAATTTCGGTGTGATCTATGGCATTTCAGGCTTTGGCCTGGCGCGCAACCTGCGCATCCCCCGGGCCGAGGCGCAGGAGTTCATCGACACCTATTTCCTGCGTTTCCCGGGTATCAGGGACTACATGGAGTCGACCATCGCCTTCGCGCGCGAGCATCTTCATGTCCAGACCCTCTTTGGCCGCCGCATCCACACGCCCGAGATCAACGCCAAGGGTCCGGCCGCCGGTTTCGCCCGGCGCGGCGCGATCAACGCCCCCATCCAGGGCACTGCCGCCGACATCATCCGTCGTGCCATGATCCGGATTCCTCCGGCCATTCGCGATCTGCCGGCCAGGATGCTGTTGCAGGTCCACGACGAACTGGTGTTCGAGGTCGCCGAATCCGCCGTCGACGAAACCATCGCCCGCGTCAAGGCCATCATGGAGGGCGCCGCCGCCCCCGCGGTGCAGATCGACGTGCCGCTGATCGTGGACGCCGGCGTCGGCCGGAACTGGGCCGAGGCGCACTGATGCTCACGGGCTTTTCCTCGGATCGCGTCGATCTGGGCGAGGTCAGCCTGCACGTCCGCCGGGCCGGGCAGGGCGCACCCCTGATCCTGCTGCACGGGTTCCCACAGAATCACCGGGCCTGGGGGCCGGTCATGCCGGAGTTCGCTCGGCATTTCGACGTGATCGTGCCGGATCTGCGGGGCTATGGCGCATCGGATGCGCCGCCTGACGACAGCGCGCATCGGGTCTATTCCAAACGTCGCATGGCCAGGGACATCGTCGCCCTGATGGATCATTACGGGCTGGAGCGTGCGCATCTTCTCGGCCATGACCGGGGCGCGCGCGTCGCCTACAGGTTCGCTTTGGATCATCCCGCGCGGATCGACCGGCTGGGCATCATCGAGATCCTGCCAACCGCCGACTACTGGCGCGCGATGGATGCCCAACTGGCAATGGCGATCTGGCACTGGCCGTTCCTGGCCCAACCCGCGCCCTTGCCCGAAACCCTGATCGGTGCCCGGCCCGGGTGGTTCATCGACACGCTGATGACGGCGTGGACGCGGCAGAAATCGCTGACAGGCTTCGATCCGCAGGCGCTGGACAGCTACCGCGCCCAGGCGGCCGATCCCGCGCGGCTGGGGGCGATGTGCGCCGATTACCGGGCGGGGGCGACCACGGACCGCGCGGATGACGAGGCGGATCTTGCAGCGGGACGCCGCATCGTCGCGCCGCTTCATCTCCTCTGGGCCGAGGGGGGCTTTCCCGCCCGCGCGGGCGCGCCGCGCGATGCCTGGTCCCGCTGGGCCGAAACGGTCACCGACAGTGCCTGCCAGAGCGGTCATTTCGTGATGGACGAAGCGCCCGGGGCGGTGCTCGACGCATTTCTGCGCCATTTCGGGGCGCTGCGGTGACGCCGGGGGCGGGCGGTCCGCCCGGCCGGACCGCCGAACCCTGGCCGCGCCAGTCCCTTTTTCCGGCCCGGTTGGTGCCATGACCCGCCCGCGGCCCAGGTCCCGGTCCACCGATCCCGCCCGCCTCGTCGCGTTCAACAAGCCCGCGGGGGTGCTCAGCCAATGGACCGACGATCCCCACTGGCCCGGCCTGGCACGGTGCCTGTCGCTGCCGGGGCTCGTGCCCGCCGGGCGCCTGGACGCCGATAGCGAGGGGCTTTTGCTGCTCACCAATGACGGCGCGCTTCAGGCCCGCCTGACCGGCGGCGCGACGTCCAAATCCTATGCCGTGCTCGTGCAGGGCACGCCGGCCGAGGCGGTGCTCGATCAGTTGCGCCAGGGGGTGCTGCTCGCCGATGGTCGCACCCGTCCCGCCGCGATCGCCCCCATCGACCGCCCGTCCTGGCTGTGGCCCCGCGCCGAGGTGGACACGCCGGGCACCTGGCTGGACATCACCCTGAACCAGGGGCGCAACCGCCAGATCCGCCGGATGGGCGCCGCCGTCGGTCACCCGGTGCTGCGCCTCGTGCGCTACCGCATCGGACCGGTCACGCTCGATGGTCTTGTGCCCGGGCGTTGGCGGGACCTGCCGCCGTCCCTCTTTGTGCCCTAAATATCCTCGGGGGTTCCCCAAGGGGGCAGACAGCCCCCTTGGGCGGGGGGTGCGGGGGGCTGGCCCCCCGCTATGCCGTCAACTGGCGCCCGTCCTGGCCCAGAATACGCGGGGTCACGATCTGCCCCACGGGCTGATCCGTTCCAAAGGCGACCTCGGTGAACTGTTCGGTCCGGCCCATGCGCGGGCTTTCCATCAGCACGCGATGCGTCCGTCCGACCTGCTCCGCCAGATGCTCGGCCACCAGAACCTCGCCCAGGTCCCGCAGTCGTGCCGCGCGGGACTTGATTTCGGCGCCCGGCACCTGGGGCATCCGCGCGGCGGGCGTGCCTTTGCGCGGGGAATAGGGGAAGACATGCAGCCAGGTCAGTCCGCAGTCGCGGGCCAAGGCCAGCGAATTGGCGAACATCGCCTCGGTTTCGGTGGGAAAGCCGGCGATGATGTCCGCGCCATAGACCAGGTCGGGCCGTGCCGCGCGCATGTCCTGGCAGAAGCGGATCGCGTCGTCGCGCGAATGCCGGCGCTTCATCCGCTTCAGGATCATGTTGTCACCGGCCTGCAACGACAGATGCAGGTGCGGCATCAGCCGGGACGCACCGGCGATGGCGTCGATCAGCGCCGGGTCGGCTTCGATCGAATCGATCGAGGAAATGCGCAAGCGCGCCAGATCGGGCACCAGGCGCAGGATCCGCTGCACCAGATCCCCCAGCGCGGGCTGGCCCGGAAGATCCGCGCCCCACGACGTCAGATCCACCCCGGTCAGCACCACTTCGTGATACCCCGCGTCGACCAGCCGCTTGATCTGATCCACGACCACCCCCGCCGGCACCGAGCGCGAGTTGCCGCGTCCGAACGGAATGATGCAGAAGGTGCAGCGGTGGTCGCAGCCATTCTGCACCTGCACATAGGCGCGCGCGCGGCTGCCGAAGCCGTCGATCAGATGCCCCGCCGTTTCCCGCACGCTGAGAATGTCGTCCACCTGCACGCGCTCGGTCCTGCCGATCAGATCGGGGGCCATCGCGGTCCAGGTTCCCGGCTGCATCTTCTCGTGGTTGCCGATGACGCGCGTCACCTCGGGCATGGCGGCAAAGGTCTCGGGCTCGGTCTGGGCCGCGCAGCCGGTGACAATGATCGTCGCGCCCGGGTTCGCACGGGCGATCCTGCGGATTTCCTGGCGTGCCTTGCGCACGGCCTCGGCCGTCACCGCGCAGGTGTTGACCACATGCGCATTGGTGACACCGGCCTGCTGCGCCAGGTCCTTCATGGCCTCGGTCTCATAGGCGTTGAGCCGGCAGCCGAGGGTTGTGAACACCGGCGCATCGGTCATGGCGTGGCCGGAAAATCCGCGCCCAGCGTGGCGGTAAAGACATCGGCCACCGGGCCGGTCAGCCAGACGCCATCGTCGCGCCAGTCGGCGATCAGCGTGCCGCCGTCCAGGTCCATCGTGACCCGGCGCCCGGTCAGCCCGCGTCGCGCGGTTGCCACCGCCACCGCGCAGGCGCCCGAACCGCAGGCCAGCGTCACGCCCGCGCCCCGCTCCCAGACCCGCATCCTGAGGTGGTCCTGCCCCAGCAGACTGACGAATTCCACATTCGTGCGCTGCGGGAACAGCGGGTCGTGTTCATAGCGTGGCCCCAGCGTCTCCAGGGCAACGGTCTCGGCGTCGTCGACCACGAAAACGCAATGCGGGTTGCCCATGCCGACCGCTGCGGGGTCGCCGGGCAGCGGCAGGTGCTGCAGGTCCTGCGGGCCGGACAGCGGCACGGACTGCCAGTCCAGCAGGGGCGCCCCCATGTTGACCCAGACCTGTCCGTCCTGACGCACCGCTGTCAGCAAGCCGCGCTCGGTGCGGATGGTCAGGCGGTCACGGCCGCTTTCGCGCATAACCGCCCAGGCGACACAGCGGGTGGCGTTGCCGCAGGCGCCCGCCATCGTGCCGTCGGCGTTCCAGAAATCCAGCGCCAGGTCGGCGTCGGCGCAATCGCGCAGTTCGGCAAGCTGGTCAAAGCCGACGCCGCGGTGGCGGTCGCCCAGCGCCAGCGCCAGCGCCGGCGTCGTCACCGCCTCGCGCCCGCGCGAATCGAGGATGACGAAATCGTTGCCCGCACCGTGCATCTTGCGGAAGGTCAGGCTCTGGGGGACGATGGTGTTCATGCGCGCGGATATAGGCCAATCCGGGCCGCCTCGCCAGTGGGAGGGATCACAATGCGCATCGCGATCTTCGGCGCCGGCGCGGTTGGCTGCTATCTGGGCGGCCGTCTGGCGGCGGCGGGGGGGTCGGTCCTGCTCATCGGTCGCGCGCGGATCGGCACCGAGATCGCCCAGGGACTGACAGTCACCGACTACCGGGGCGGGCGTGCGCAGGTGGGCGCCTTGCCCTTTGCCGAGGGCCCCGAAGCCGCGCACGAGGCCGATCTGGTTCTGGTCTGCGTGAAAAGCGCCGCCAGCGCCGAGGCCGCGCAGGCCCTGCGCCCCTGTCTGGCGCCCGACGCGGTGGTGGTCAGTTTCCAGAACGGGCTGCGGAATGCGCAGACCCTTGCCGAGGGGTTGGGCCGGCCCGTTCTGCCGGGGATGGTGGGTTTCAATGTCGCGGCGCAGGGTGAGGGGCGCTTTCACCAGGGCACGCAGGGCGACCTGCATGTGGCGCGCGACCCGCGCCTGCCCGCCGCGCTGTTCGCACGCGCCGGGCTGGCGCTGCGGCAGCATGGGGACATGCCGGCCGTGCTGCGGGCCAAACTGATGCTGAACCTCAACAACGCGATCAACGCGCTGTCGGGGGTGCCCTTGCAGGCGGAACTGTCGCAACGCGACTACCGCCGCTGCCTGGCGCTGGCGCAGGAGGAATGGCTGACGCTCACCGCCCGGGCCGGGCAACCGCTGGCGCGGCTGACGCCGCTGCCCGCGTCGATGCTGCCCCGCGTTCTGCGCCTGCCGGACAGCCTGTTCCGGCGGCTTGCGGGCGGGATGCTCAGGATCGACCCGCTGGCACGGTCGTCGATGGCGGACGATCTGGCGCTGGGCCGGCAGACGGAAATCGACTGGATCAACGGCGAGGTGGTGCGCCTGGCCGAGAGCCTGGGACGGGATGCGCCGGTGAACCGGCGGCTCATGGGGCTGATCCGGGCCGGGCGGCGGATCTGGCCCGCTTCGGCGCTTCTGACCGAACTCAGCGCGGCGCGGCGGCCCGCCTGAGGCGGTCGTTGACGGCGCGCCCCAACCCGGTTTCGGGCACCGGGGCAAAGGCGATCCGCCCGTCGGGGCCGGCCAGCGCGTCGGCCTCGTGCAGGGCGTGAAACAGGCGGGCCGCGGCCTCGGTCGTGTCGCCCGTCTCGCTCAGGGTCAGCGCCGCGCCGGGGCAGGGACCAAAGCCGACCCAGACCTCGCCGGCCCGGGGCGTGCGCGCCTCCAGGCGCACCCGTCCGCGCGGCGCGTAATGCGAGGCAAGCTGCCCGGGTGCGGTGATCGCGCCATCGCTGCGCTGGTCGAGACCGACCCCCAATGCCGTGATCGCTTCCTCGGCCAACCCGCCCGCCCGCAACAGCACGGGGCGGTCGCCGGTCGCGTCCAGGATCGTCGATTCCAGCCCCACCGCGCAGGGGCCTGCGTCGATCACCGCGTCGATCCGGCCGTCCAGCCCCGCCAGCACATGCGCGGCACTGACCGGGCTGATCCGCCCCGAGGGATTGGCCGATGGCGCGGCCAGCGGGCCACCGAACGCGGTCAGCAGCGCGCGCGCCACCGGATGCGCGGGCAGGCGGATCGCAACCGTGTCCAGCCCGGCCGTGACCAGCGGCGACAGCCCCCCCTTGAAGGGCAGCACCATCGTCAGCGGGCCCGGCCAGAACGCCTCGGCCAGCCGTTCGGCCAGGGGGGTCAGCTGCGCGAATTCCGTGACCTGCGACACCTGGGCCAGGTGAACGATCAACGGGTTGAACCGTGGCCGCCCCTTGGCCGCAAAGATGGCCGCCACGGCCCGGTCATTGCGCGCGTCGCCGGCCAGCCCATAGACCGTTTCGGTGGGCATGGCCACCAGACCGCCCGCGCGCAACACCTCGGCGGCGCGGCGCAGATCGTCGGGCTGGGGGGACAGGCGGCGCGTGGCGGGCATCGGGCGGTGACGCTGCGTTCTGGTTTCTCGGGGTGTCGGCTTGTGCGATCTTGCGGCAATACAGCCGTCAGCCGGACTTGCCAAGCGGTCCGCCCCTTCGTTTCTGGAGTTGCGCCATGTCCTTCACCTCGCCCGTCGCTGAAATCCGCTTTCTGCTGGATCAGGTGCTCGGCTACGATCGCCTGTCCGAAACCGAAACCTTCGCCGAAGCCGGCAGCGACGTCACCGACGCCATCCTGGGCGAGGTCGGGCGCCTGTGCGACGGGGTTCTGGCGCCCCTGAACCGCAACGGCGACCTGACGCCCGCCAGGCTGGAGAACGGCGTCGTGCGCAGCTCGCCCGGTTTCAAGGACGGCTACAAGGCGATCGCCGATGGCGGCTGGCTGGGGATCGCCGCCACGCCCGCGTATGGTGGCATGGGCCTGCCGCAGACGCTGAACACCGCGATGAACGAGATGATGTCGGGCGCCTGCCTGGCGCTGCAACTGTGCCCGCTGTTGAGCCAGGGCCAGATCGAGGCGCTGGAACACCACGCCAGCGACGCGATCAAGGACCTGTATCTGCCCAAGCTTATCAGCGGAGAGTGGACGGGCACGATGAACCTGACCGAACCGCAGGCGGGTTCGGATGTCGGCGCGCTCAGGACCAAGGCGGTGGACAACGGCGACGGCAGTTTTGCGATCACCGGGCAGAAGATTTTCATCACCTGGGGCGATCACGATGTCGCCGACAACGTCTGCCATCTGGTGCTGGCGCGGCTTCCCGATGGTGCGCCGGGCACGCGGGGCATCAGCCTGTTCATGGTGCCGAAGCTGATCCCCGACGCGGCCGGCAACCCCGGTGAACGCAACAGCCTGCGTGTCGTCTCGCTGGAACACAAGCTGGGCATCCATGGGTCGCCCACCTGCGTCATGAGCTTCGAGGGGGCGACCGGCTGGATGGTCGGCAAGCCGAACGGCGGCATGGCGGCAATGTTCACCATGATGAACAACGCGCGCCTCGGGGTGGGGGCGCAGGGCATCGGCGTGGCCGAGGCGGCCTATCAACATGCGCTGGCCTATGCCCGGGACCGCAAGCAGGGCCGCACGCCGCTGGGCGATGGCGCGATCATCGACCATGCCGACGTGCGCCGGATGCTCGCCGTGATGAAGGCCGAGATCTTTGCCGCCCGCGCGATTGCGCTGGATTGCGGCCTGGCCATCGACATGGGCAAGGCCACCGCCCGGGACAGCTGGAAGGCGCGCGCCGCGCTGCTGACGCCGATCGCCAAGGCCCACGGCACCGATATCGGTTGCGAGGTCTCGTCGATGGGCGTGCAGATCCATGGCGGCATGGGCTTCATCGAGGAAACCGGCGCCGCGCAGTATTTCCGCGACGCCCGCATCACCCCGATCTACGAGGGCACGAACGGCATTCAGGCCATGGATCTGGTCGGGCGCAAGATGATGGACGGCGGCGAGGCCGCCTGCCGCCTGCTGCAAGAGATCGAGGATACCGCCGAAAGCGCACGCGGCGCGTTGCCCGCACTGGCCGAAAAGGTCTGGGGCGCGGCCGAGACGATGCGCGAGGCGACCGAATGGATGGTCGCGCAGGAACCCGATGACCGCAATGCCGGCGCCGTGGCCTATCTGCGTGCCTTCGCGCGCGTGCTGGGCGGCTATTACCACCTGAAGGCCGCGCTCGCCGATCCGCAGGGCCCGCGCGCGCGCCTTGCACATGTGTTCATGGACCGTATCCTGCCCGAGCACGAATCGCTGCTGGTGCAGGCCCGGGCCGGCGCCGCGCAGCTCTACGCCCTTTCGGCCGAGGATCTGATCTCCGCATGACGTCTTCTTCCGCAGCGCGCCCCGGCGGGCGCCCCGCCGACCCCGGTATCCGGTATCCGTTCGAGGAACCCCCGGGACCCGGCGCCGCGATCGAGGTCGCGCCCGGCGTGCTGTGGATGCGTCTGCCCCTGCCGATGGCGCTGGACCATGTGAATGTCTATGCGCTGGACGATGGCGCGCGCGGATGGACCGTGATCGACACGGGATTTGCCAGTCGCACCGCCCGCGCCGCGTGGGAGGATCTGCTGTCCGGTCCCATGGGCGGGCGACCGGTGCATCGTGTGATCGTCACCCACCATCACCCCGACCATGTCGGGCTGGCCGGCTGGTTTCAGACGCAGCATGGGGCCGAACTGGTCACCACGCGCACCGCCTGGCTGTTCGCGCGGATGCTGCTCTTGGATCGACAATCCCAACCGGTCGCGGAAACCGTCGCCTACTGGCGCGGCGCCGGTGTGGACGAGGCCGAGA
Source organism: Rhodobacter sp. (assembly GCA_020637555.1). GTDB lineage: Bacteria > Pseudomonadota > Alphaproteobacteria > Rhodobacterales > Rhodobacteraceae > Pararhodobacter. The sequence goes on from JACKKF010000007.1 coordinate 38,205, forward strand.
TCGCGCGCCGCATGACCGAACGCCCCTTCAACTTTGCGGATGTGGTCGATCCGCTGCCGCTGGGCTTTACCCGCGTTGCCGAAGGCGACCAGATCGAGATCGGCGGCCGCCGCTGGCTGGTGCGCGTGGGCCATGGCCATGCGCCCGAACATGCGACGTTCTGGAGCCTGGACGACGATCTGGTGATCGGCGGCGATCAGCTTCTGCCCGGGATCAGCGCCAATCTGGGCGTCTACGCCACCGAACCCGATGCCGACCCGGTGGGCGAATGGATGACCAGCTGCCGCGCGCTGGCGGCCTTTGCCGAGGACCGCCATTTCGTGCTGCCGGGCCACAAGCTGCCCTTCACCGGATTGCCGCTGCGCCTGACGCAGATGGTCGAAAACCATATCGGCGCGCTGGACAGGCTGGAACGCCATCTGACGACACCTCAGACCGCGATGCAGTGCTTCGTGCCGATCTTCAAGCGCGAGATCACGGGATCGCAGGCCGGCATGGCCCTGGTCGAGGCCGTGGGCCATCTGAACCACCTGTTGCGCACCGGACGTGCCCGGCGCTGGCGTGACGAACGGGGTGCCTGGCTGTGGCAGGCGACGGGCGCCTGACGGTCTCGCGGCGGGGCCTGCTGGCCGCTGCCGCTGCCGCCACCGCTGCGTTGGCGGGGTGTTCGCGGCTGACCCATGGCGCCCTGCCGCCGGCCGACCCGCCGGCGGTCAGCACGGACCCCGCGCTGTTGCGTATCGTCATATTCGAGATCGGCGGCCTCGACCTGCCGTTTCACGCAGGTCTGGTCATTCACACGCCGGACGGTGTCAGCATCTTTGATCCCGCCGGAAACTGGCAGCCCCAGGCCGCGCAATGCACCCGCGACGGCGACATGCTGCGGCAGGTCACCCCGCAGGGCGAGGCGGCCTATCTCAGCCGCGAGGGGCTGGGCGAGGCTCCGGGGCATTGGGTCGTGCATGTGTTCGACCGCCCCGTCAGCGCGGCGACCGCGCGGCTGGCGCTGGCCCGTGCCGAGGCGGCGCCACCGGTGCCGCCGCTGCATTGCGCGCTGGGGGTTGGCACGGTGCTGGCGGATCTGCCGGGGTTCGACTTCATCGACCCGGGCTGGGTGACGGCCGACCTGCTGCAGGCCCTGCTGGGGCGTCCCGGTTTCACCTATGCGCGGCGCGACGGCTAGGCGCGCAAAGGCGGGTGACAGCCGTTGCGCCATCCGGTATGGAAGGAAAAAATCTTGGGAACGGGAGAAGACCCTTGGAATACGAACACGGCTCGATGGACGTCACCACGCAAGAGAAGACCTTTCACGGTTTCATCCGGACCGCGATCTGGGGCGCCGCCATCGCCATCGGCGTGCTGATCTTCCTGGCGCTGGCCAACGCCTGACCGCCGGGGCGGTGCCCCCGGCGTTGCCGCCCGTTCCTGCCTGACCCGAAGGATCCTGCCATGCGCATCGTGACACGCCTTCTGGCCCTGGTCGGCCTCGTGCTGCTGGCGGCCTGCACCAAGCCGGTCCACAATTCGACCGAGGCCGAGGTTGCCGCCGCCCGCTATCAGGCCGGCGCGCCCTATGAGATCGTCCTGTTCAACGTGGTGAACAACGATCGCGGCTCGGGCGAGCATGCGGCGTTGATGATCAACGCACCCAGCCAGCGTGTGCTCTTTGATCCGGCCGGCAGCTGGACCCATCCCCTGTCGCCCGAAGTGAACGACGTCCACTACGGTTTCGACGACACGCAGCTGTTCCGCTATACCTATTACCATGCGCGGCGGACGCATCATGTGCGGATCCAGCATCTTCAGGTTTCCGGCGAGATGGCGGAATACATCCTGCGCCTCGCCCAGCAGGAAGGGCCGGTGCCCGACGCCTTCTGCGCGAAATCCATCGTGCATATCCTTCAGCAGGTGCCCGATTTCGCGTGGATCGAGGATTCGTTCTATCCGAACCGGCTGTCCGACCAGTTCGCGACGATCCCCGGCGTGGTCGAGGAAAACGTCTATTCCGACGCCGAACCCACGGAACGCCAGCAATACACGCAATGACAAAAGGGCCCGCCGGGGCCCTTTTTCATGTCAGCAGGGTGACGGCGGCCAATGTGGCCGCGCCTGCCAGCATCGCCCAGATCGCATTCTTGCGCCAGACCCCCACCAGCAGCGTCACCGCCACCGCGGACAGCAGCGCGGGATCGGGCAGGCCGGTGTCGGCCAGCGGGCGCGCGACCTGCGGGGCCATCAGTCCCGGGATCACCGCGACGGGCGTATAGCGCAACAGGCGCAGCGCCCAGCCAGGGATCTGCCGGCCGCCGATCATGCCCAGAAACGAGAACCGCAGCGCGAAGGTGCCGACAGCCAGGACGACGATCACCAGCCAGATGGTGGACGCGGACACGCTCATCGGGCGTCCCTCTGCTGCCAGGTTTCGACCAGGGCGCCCGTGGCCATCGCGGCCAGCGCGGCGACCAGCAGGCCCAGGTTATACGGCAGGCCCGACAGCGCCAGGGCCAGCACCACCGACACCATTGCCGCGGCGACATGGGCCAGCGTGCGCAGCATCGGACCGATCAGCGCGATGAAGGCGATCGGCACCGCGGCGCCGATCGGCACGCCCGCGGGTATCTGGTTGCCGGCCATCGCGCCCACCAGCGTGCCCAGATACCAGACCGGGCAGATCAGCGAGACCACGCCGAAATAATAGGCGACCTTGGCGCGCAGGCTCAATCCCGGCTGCTGTTCGTAGCGCAGGATCGAGGTCGCATAAGCCTGATCGACCATCAGATACGCGATCAGCGCGCGCTGCCACAGCGGCGCCGCGCCGATATGGGGCGCAAGGCTGGCGGAATACATCGCCATCCGCAGGTTCACCGCCAGCGCCGTGACCAGAACGATCACCGTGGGTGCGTGCTCGGTCATCAGCTGCACCGCCGTCAACTGCGCCGCGCCCGCGATCACCGCGATGGTGAACCCCATGGTCTGCGCCAGCGACAGCCCCGCATCCGTGGCCACGACGCCAAAGACCACCCCAAAGGGGCCGACGATCAGCACGAAGGGGCCGCCATGGCGCAGCCCTTGCCAGAAGCTCTGGCGCGGCGTGATCGCGTGGGCATCGGTTGTCATAGTCTCACCCCGAACATGCCGGTCACGCGGCCCAGCAACATGAAGGCCCGGGCCGAGCGTGTCTCGGCGAACTGGGCGATCTCGCCGTCCGATGCCTGGGTCTCGAAGGCGCTGAACCGACGGTCAAAGGTGCGCAGGAAGCGATGCGCGGATTCCCGAAACCCCGGGTCCGAACGCATCCGCGCATAGGTCAGCGCCAGGCACGAGCGATCGCGAATCCCCCCCAGTCCCGCTACCTCCGGGCCACGCGCGCCCTGGGCAAAGGCGCGCCAGATCTCGGGGCGGGCACGGTCGGGGCGCAGGTCGTCCATGTAGATGCCTTCCTGGGACAGGGTCGTCAGGACATCCTGCGCCGCCCGGACCAGTTCCGCGGTGGCGTGATCGGCCAGGGCCCGGCGCAAGGCGGCAAAGCCGGCCTCGTCGGTTTCGGATTCGGGGAAATGCAGGGCGCGGATGAAATCCTGCGCGGGCAGCGGGTCGGAGGCGGGCAACGGGTTTTCCAGCGCCAGCACGTCCTGATCGCCGCCGTCGCCCGCGCCGGCAGGGGCTGCGGGCGGGCGCCGCGCCGCCGGATCCCGGCGCGAGACGAACATCGCCAGGCGGTCCTCGGCGTGCTTTTGCGCGGCGGCGATCTGGTCCAGCTTTTCCTCGACCGTGGGTTTCAGGGCCAGGCCGGCGGCCTGCTGGTCGCGGATCCAGCCGCGGCGCATCCCCTCGACCGTGGCCTGCAGACGCAGCGATTCGTCGCGCATGTCGCGCGCGGCGCGCAGCACCAGAACGGCCAGCCAGATCAGGGCGACCGGCAGAAAAACGGCCAGTGCCACGACCACCAGCCCCAGTGTATCGGCGATCTGCGCCCCTTGCAGGCCCAGCACCCGGAATGCCACGACAAGCATTCCCAGCCAGGCCAGGGACAGCAAGAAGGCCAGCATCTCGCCGGACAGACGGGGCCGGGCGCCGGAACGAGGGGGCCGCGCGTCCGGTTTGGTCCGGGGCGGGGGTGTGTCGGACATCAGCGGTATTCGACCGCGAGCACCTCGTAGCTGCGCTCGCCGCCGGGGGTGCGAACCTCGACCGAATCGCCGGGCTCCTTGCCGATCAGGGCGCGCGCCAGCGGCGACTTGATGTTGAGCAGGCCGTTTTCAATGTCCGCTTCGGATTCGCCGACGATCTGATAGGTGCGCTCGTCGTCCGTATCCTCATCGACGATGGTGACGGTCGCGCCGAACTTGATCGCGCCCGACATCTTCGACGGGTCGATGACCTCGGCGCGGCCAAGGATGCCTTCCAGCTCCTTGATGCGGCCTTCGATGAAGCTCTGCTTCTCGCGCGCGGCGTGGTATTCGGCGTTCTCCGACAGGTCGCCATGCTCGCGCGCCTCGGCGATGGCGCGGATCACCGCGGGCCGTTCCGTGGATTTCAGCGTGCGCAGTTCCTCGTCCAGGGCGTCAAAGCCGCGGCGGGTCATGGGGATCTTTTCCATCGTGCTCACCAAACAAAAGAAAACGCCCACGGCCGGGGCCGGGGCAGCGCGGGGTCAACGCGACTACCTGACCGCAGTCGCGGGCGAATTGCAAGCCCCGCGCGGCAGGCTTTTTTTCCCTGAGCGGGCCACTGCCCACGGGTATCGGATCCGGCGATTGCCCGTATCGCCGCAAAGCGGCATACACGGCGCGTTCTGACGCGCGGTTCGCATTGACCAGATGCATCGCCAGAGGGTATTCCCCACGAAACAAAATTGCGCCAGACGGCAGCCCCAGGGACCGAGGAGCCACCATGTCCGAGATCGAACGCGAAGCGATGGAATACGATGTCGTCATCGTCGGCGCCGGCCCTGCGGGCCTGTCGGCCGCGATCCGGCTGAAACAGCTCGATGCCGACCTGAATGTGGTCGTGCTGGAAAAGGGCTCGGAGGTGGGGGCGCATATCCTCTCGGGCGCCGTGCTGGACCCGTCCGGGCTGACCCGGCTGATGCCCGACTGGAAGGACCGCGGCGCGCCGCTGAATGTGCCGGTCACGCACGACAATTTCCTCATGCTGGGGGAAGCCGGCAAGATCCGTGTGCCGAACTGGCCGATGCCGCCGCTGATGAACAACCACGGCAATTACATCGTCTCGATGGGCAACGTCTGTCGCTGGATGGCCGAACAGGCCGAGGCCCTGGGCGTCGAGATCTTCCCCGGCATGGCCGCGAGCGAACTGGTCTATGACGGCGACCGCGTGAAAGGCGTCGTCGCGGGCGAATTCGGCAAGAACCCCGATGGCACGCCGGGGCCGTCCTATGAGCCCGGCATGGAACTGCACGGCAAGTATGTCTTCATCGCCGAAGGCGTGCGCGGATCGCTGGCCAAGCAGCTGATCGCGAAATACGACCTGTCGAAGGGCAAGTGCCCGCAGAAATTCGGCATCGGCATGAAGGAGATCTGGGAGATCGACCCCGCCAAGCATCGCGAGGGCACGGTCACCCACACGATGGGCTGGCCGCTGGGCTCGAACGCGGGCGGCGGGTCGTTCGTCTATCACTTCGAGAACAACCAGGTGCTGATCGGCTTTGTGGTGCACCTGAACTATGCCAACCCGCACCTCTACCCCTACATGGAATTCCAGCGGCTCAAGCACCACCCCGTCATCGCCGACCTGCTGCAAGGCGGCAAGCGCGTGGCCTATGGCGCGCGGGCGATCAGCGAGGGCGGCTATCAGTCGATCCCCAAGGTGACGATGCCGGGCGCGGTGCTGCTGGGCTGCTCGGCCGGGCTGGTGAACGTGCCGCGCATCAAGGGCAACCACAACGCCATGCATTCGGGGATCGAGGCCGCCGAAGCCGCCCATGCGGCGCTGCAGGCCGGGCGCGAGGGCGACGAGCTGACCGCCTATGAAGAGACCCTGCGCGGCGGCGTCATCGGCAAGGACCTGAAAAAGGTCCGCAACGTCAAACCGATGTGGTCGAAATGGGGGCTGGTGCCGTCGCTGGCGCTGGGCGGGTTCGACATGTGGACGAACACGCTGGGCTTTTCGCTGTTCGGCACCATGCGCCACGGCAAGAACGACGCCAAGGCCACCGGCGAGGCCGCGAAATTCAAGCCGATCGACTATCCGCGCCCCGATGGCGTGCTGTCCTTTGACCGGCTGACCAACGTGTCCTTCAGCGCCACGAATCACGAGGAAAGCCAACCCTGCCACCTGAAGCTGACCGACCCCAACGTGCCGATCGCGGTGAACCTGCCCCGGTTCGACGAACCGGCGCAGCGGTATTGCCCGGCCGGCGTGTATGAGGTGGTCGAAAAGGACGGCAAGCCCGAGTTCGTGATCAACTTCCAGAACTGCGTGCATTGCAAGACCTGCGACATCAAGGATCCGTCGCAGAACATCACCTGGACCACGCCTCAGGGCGGTGACGGCCCGAACTATCCCAACATGTGACGCCGCGCGGGGCCACGGACGGCCCCGCCACCGCTCGCGGCGGCGTGAACGGGCGCCGGGCGCTGCGCATTGCCCTTGTGCGGCGCGGCAGCTACACCTTGGGAAACCGAGCGGCCCCGCGACCGGAGACTTGCCCATGCCCCTGATCTTGCCGCCCCTGCGACCGATGCTGCGGTCTGCCCTGACCGCCCTGGCCCTGCTGGCGGTCACGGTGCCGGGTCTTGCCCAGGCGCAGGGCCTCGCGGGGGCCTATCTGGCCGCGCGCGAAGCCGGCGTCAGGAACGATTTCGGGGCCTCGATCACCTATCTGGAACGGCTGCACGCGGCCGACCCGCAGAATGTGGCGGCGTTGGAAACGCTGGTCGTCTCGGCGTTCTCGATCGGCGAGGTCGAGATCGCCGCCCGCTATGCCCAGGATCTTCACGCGCTGGCCCCCGACAATCGCGCCGCCGCCATGGTGCTGCTGGCCGGCGCCTTTCAGAGCGAGGATTACGCCGCCGCGTCGGGGTTTGTCGATGTGGGCAGCCCTGTCGTGCATCCGCTGATCGACGGCCTGGCACAAGCCTGGGCACAACTGGGCGCGGGCCGCATGTCCGAGGCGCTGGATTCACTGGATCGCGTCGCCGGGATCGATGGCATGCGCTCGTTCGCGCTGTATTGCCGGGCGCTGGCGCTGGCGCTGGCCGGCGATGTCGAGGGGGCCGTGGGCGTCATCGAGGATCAGCGCGACGGCGTGGCGGCCTCGTTGAACCGGCGCGGCTATATCGCCTATGCGCAGCTTCTGGGCCTGACGGAACGCTATGACGATGCCATCGCGCTGATCGACCGGGTGTTCGCGTCGGGCATGGACCCCGACGTGACGCGGATGCGCGCCGCCTATGCCGATCACCACGCCTTGCCCTTTGATCTGATCACCACCCCCGCGCAGGGCATGGCCGAGGTCTTTTCCGTCATGGCCAATGCCATGAGTTCGACCCAGAACACGCATGAGGCGCTGATCTATGCCCAGGCCGCAGTCTGGATCAATCCGGGCCTGACCGATGCGCAGATCCTGATCGGCCAGATCCTGGAAGAGCTGGGCCAGCCGGATGCCGCCGCCGCCGCCTATGCCCGCATCCCGCAGGGCAGCGTCTTTGACATGGCCGCGCGCATGGGGCGTGCGCAGGTGCTCGAGGCGCAGGGCCAGGACGCGGCGGCGCTGGACGAACTGCTGCAGCTCGCCGCCGACAACCCCGACAGCTTTGCCGCGCAGTCGGTGCTGGGCGACGCCTTGCGCCGTGACGGTCAGTTCCCGCAGGCAGTCGCGGCCTATTCGCGGGCCATCGACATCCTGCGCGCGAACGGGCTGGAACCCGAGTGGCAGACCTGGTTCGCCCGTGCCGTCGCCCATTCCCGCACCGATGACTGGGCCGCGGCCGAAGCCGATTTTCGTGCGGCCCTCGCGGTCGAACCGAACCAGCCGACGGTTCTGAACTATCTGGGCTATTCGCTGATCGAGCGTGGCGAAAAGCTGGACGAGGCGCTGGCCATGATCCAGCGCGCCGTCACCGCCGAACCGGACAGCGGTTACATCGTGGACAGCCTGGCCTGGGCGCAGTTCCGGCTGGGGCATTACGAGGACGCCGTGCCCAACATGGAACGCGCGGTCGAATTGCAGCCGACGGATGCGATCCTGAACGACCACCTGGGCGACGTGTATTGGGCCGTCGGGCGCCATCGCGAGGCGCGCTTCCAGTGGCGTCGGGCGCTGTCCTTCGCGCCCGCCGACGACCTGGACGAGGGGCGCCTGCGCCGCAAGCTCGAGGTCGGACTGGATGCCGTGCGGGCCGAGGCCGGGGAGCCGCCGCTGCATCCGGCCGAGTGATGCGCGCGACCGCTCCGGCCAAGATCAACCTTGCCCTGCATGTCACCGGCCAGCGCGCCGATGGCTATCACCTGCTGGATTCGCTGGTGGTCTTTACCGCGTTTGGCGACGAGGTCACGCTTGCGCCCGGCGCGGGGCTGAGCCTGCGCGTGACCGGGCCTCAGGCGGCGGCCCTCGGGGCCGAAGGGGACAATCTGATCCTGCGCGCGGCCCGGCTGATCGGCGCCGGCGATGTGGCGCTGTGCCTGGACAAACGCCTGCCGGTGGCGTCGGGCATGGGGGGCGGGTCCTCGGATGCGGCCACGGCGCTGCGCCTTCTGGCGCAGGCCCAGGGCCGGCCCCTGCCGGACACCGCCGCGCTGATGGGGCTGGGCGCGGATCTGCCGGTCTGTCTGGCCGCACCGCAACCGATGCGCATGCGTGGCCTGGGCGAGCAGCTCGACCCGGTTCCCGGCGTGCCCCCCCTGTGGCTGCTTCTGGTCAATCCCGGCGTCGGCCTGTCCACACCCGCGGTTTTCAAGGCGTTGGCGCAAAAGCAGAACCCGCCCATGCCCGCGCACCTGCCCCGGTGGCGGGACGCGCCCGATCTGGCCCGGTGGCTGGCGGGGATGCGCAACGATCTCGAACCTCCGGCGCGGGCGCTGCTGCCACCGGTGGCGACGGTGCTTGACACGCTGGCGGCGCAGCCCGGGTGCTTGCTGTCGCGGATGACCGGATCAGGGGCGACCGGCGTCGGCCTGTTTGCGGACGACCGCGCCTGCCGCGCCGCCGCTGCGGCGCTGTCGGGGCAGGGGTGGTTCGTTCAGGCCACGCGCAGCCATGGCGAGACGCGGGCCTAGTTGACCCGTTTGACCACGAAATCCGCCAGATCGGCCAGCAGATCCCTGAGCGGATGGGCGGGCAGCGCCTGCAACGCGGATTTCGCCCGCGCCGCCCAGTCGAGCGCCGCCTGCCGCGTGCTGTCCAGCGTGCCGTGGCGCGCGAGAATGCTCATGGCGTGATCCAGGTCGCCCTCGACTTGCTGCCCCTTGCCGATGGTCCGTTCCCAAAAGGCGCGCTCGGTGGTGTCGGCGGCGGCGATGGCGCGGATCACCGGCAGTGTCAGCTTCCCTTCGCGGAAATCGTCGCCCAGGTTCTTGCCCAGGCCGTCGCCTGCACCGCCGTAATCCAGGAAATCGTCAACGATCTGGAAACAGATCCCCAAGGCGTCGCCGTAATCGAAAAGCGCCTGCACCTGGCTTTCCTCGGCACCGGCAATGACCGGTCCGACCTGGGTCGCAGCGGAAAACAAGGCGGCGGTCTTGCCGCGAATCACCTTGAAATAGGTGTCCTCGGTGGTGGCGATGTTCTGGGCGGCCGTCAGTTGCAGAACCTCGCCTTCCGCGATCACGGCGGCGGCGTTCGACAGGATGGTCAGCGCGCGCAGGTTGCCCGGTTCGACCATCAACTGAAAGGCCCGTGCAAACAGGTAGTCGCCGACCAGCACGCTCGACTTGTTGTCCCACAGCAGATTCGCGGTGGGGCGACCGCGCCGCTGGGCGCTTTCATCCACCACGTCGTCATGCAGCAGGGTCGCCGTATGGATGAATTCGACCGTCGCCGCCAGCTTTACATGGGCGTCGCCCCGGTAGCCGCACAGACGGGCCGCCGCCAGCGTCATCATGGGGCGGATCCGCTTGCCGCCGGCCTCGATCAGATGGGCCGTGACCTCAGGGATGCGGGGCGCATTTTCCGAGGCCATTCTTTGCCGAATCAAGGTGTTGACGGCGGCCATATCCTCGGCCAGGGCCTGTGACAGGGCCTCGAGCGGGTTGATCTGGGTGATGCTCATCCTCGGCCGATTCCCCGCTTTGACAAGCGCGGGCGCTTGCCGTTTAGTGACGGGATGAAAGAGCTCTTGCGCACCACGGACCCCACGATCATCCCCTTCGCGACGGCCCTGCTTGGCGCCGAAGGTATAGAGGCCTTTGCCGTGGACGTCCATATGAGCGCGCTGGCCATCGTGCCGCAACGCCTGATGGTGCGGGAACGCGATCTGTTTCTGGCCCGGGCGATCCTGCGCGACAACAATGTGCCCGTGGATGACTGACGACACCACGCTGGATGTCTTTCTGGACGGGCGGCTGCGGATCCGCCAGCCGCGCACGGGCTATCGGGCCGCGACCGATCCGATCCTGCTGGCTGCGGCGGTCCATGCCCGGCCCGGCGAGCGGGTGCTGGAACTGGGGTGCGGTGTCGGCGTGGCGCTGCTGGCATTGGGACGGCGCGTCGGCGGGCTGGGCATGGTCGGTGTGGAACGGCAAGAGGCCTATGCCACATTGGCGCGCGTCAATGCGCGGGACAACGGAATTGATGCCGTGATCGAAACAGCCGACCTGATGGCATTGCCGCCCGCCCTGCGCGTCGGTTTCGATCATGTGCTGACCAACCCACCCTTTTATCGCCCGGATGCGCCCGGCGCCCGCGACCTCGGTCGCGATGCCGCCCTGCGCGAGGACACGCCCCTGGCCGACTGGCTGGGGCAGGGGGTCAAGCGCGTCAGATCCGGCGGTTACCTGACCCTGATCCACCTGGCCGAACGTCTGCCCGAAATCCTGACCGCCCTGCATGGCCCCATGGGGGCCATCGCCGTGCGCCCCCTGACCGCGCGCACCGGGCGGGCGGCGGGCCGGGTCCTGGTGCAGGCCCGCAAGGGGGCCAAGGGGCCGTTCCGCCTGCTTGCGCCGCTGGTGCTGCATTCGGGGGATCGCCATTTGGCCGACGGGGACGATTTTTCGCCCACGGCGCAGGCGCTGTTGCGCGATGCGCAGGCACTCGACTGGGACTGAACGGCGGGGCTTTGCCGCTCGGTCAAATTCGAGGCAAGTCGCGGTTGGGTTTTGTGTGACAAACGCATGAAACTGTGGTGCACTGATCAGACGGACACCCGGAAACAGGAGGATACTCATGTCGTTGACTTCGCATCTTCAGGAACTGCGCCGCCGCCACCAGGCCCTCGCCGAAAAGGTCGAGGCCGCGCAACGGGCGCCCGGCGCGGATGATCTGGCGATTGCCGAGATGAAGAAGCAGAAGTTGCGCCTGAAGGAGGAGATCACGCGCCTCGCGGCGGAGTGATCCTGCGCCCGGCGCGCGCGGCAATCAACGCGCCGCCGGTAATCAGACCTGCGGCCAGGGCCAGCGACAGGCTGGCCGTGGCCATACCGGAGAGGACAAGAACCAGCGTGGACAAAAGCGGGGCCGCGTAGGATGCCGTTCCCAGCAGTTGAATGTCGCCGTTCTTGACCCCGACATCCCAAGTGTAGAACGCCAGGCCCACGGGCCCCAGTCCCAGGGCCAGAACCGCCAGCCATCCCGGCGCGCCCTGCGGCCACGCGGTCTGTTCCAACGCCAGGTGGGCGACCAGCGACAACACGGCGGTGGCCAGGCAGGTCACCGAGACGGCGGCCGTCGGCACCCCCGCCAGGCGGCGAGAGCCCAGCGAATACACCGCCCAGGTCAACGCCGCGACAAGCGCCACGGCATAGCCCCCTGTTGCGCCCGAGACCGCACCGATTCCGCCCGCGACGATCAGCGCCGCGCCGGCAAAGGCCAGCAACGCCCCGATGACATGGCCGCGCGTCAGAACCTCGCCCGGCAGCAGGCCCGAAAACAGCACGATCAGCAGCGGCCAGAGATAGCAGATCAACCCTGCCTCGGCCGGCGGGGCAAGTCTGAGTGCGGTGAAATAGAGGAAGTGATACCCGAAAAGACCCAGGGTGCCAAAGGCATAGGCGCGCAGCGGGACGGCGCGCAGAACGGCGGCCCCGCCCGTCGCGGCCAGCCAGATCAGACCGACGGCCCCGCCGATGGCAAAGGTCATCGCCGACAGCTGGAAGGGCGGCACCGGCGCGCTGGCGACGGTGAAAACCGCCAGCAAGGCCCAGAGCGCCACGGCCGAAAACCCGATGATGGTGGCTTTGCCGCGTGTCATGCCTGCCCCTGCGTTTCGGGGGCCTTGTCGCAAAAGTGCGACGATGCGGCAAGACCCGGCGCGTCGGCGTTCGGACACGGGCCGCGCGCGCGGCGAACCGCAACGATCGGCCGGTGGGCAATCAGGGGGCAAGCGTCAGGGACTGTCTGCGCCCGAAGCCGTCCGGTGACAGGACACGCACCGGCAGGCGCTTGCCCAGACCGCCGAATGCCGCCCAGACTTCGGTCATCCAGATCATGACCGCATCGACGATCGCGTCGTTCACGTCGAATGGCTGGTCGAAAGGATCGAACAGCGGCACGTCCGGGACGACCCGGCCTTCGACGAAGCGCACGTTGAACAGCGTCCGGTCCTGACCCATCGCGTTTTGCAGCGCGTATGCGTCCGGTCCCTCCAGATGGACGATCACGCTGAACAGACCCTCGGCATCCTGGGGCAGGTGAACCATGATCAGCAGGCCGCGCGCCTTTTCCGGCAGGGTGCGGTCGATCCGCTGCAAGGAGGATACGGCCGCCGCGCTGTGCGCTCGCAGCACCGACAGCAGGGTTTGCTCATACGCGCCGGGATCGTCGATCATGGTGGCCTCGTCGGTGGTTCGCAGCCATGGCGTCCCCGGCCGCGCGCGCCGGTCGCCATCGCCCTGGGTGGTGTCGTGATAAATGGCCCCCGAAGTCACCCTCGGGAGCCAGCGGGAAAGGCGCAGCCTGTCCCGGCGTGTCGTGCGGGGTCAGACGAAGAACTGAGCCCCGTTCGCGCTGATGGTCGAGCCGTTGACGAAACCGGCATCGTCCGACACCAGGAAGGCCACGCAGCGGGCGATTTCCGCCGGTTCGCCCAGCCGACCCGCGGGGATGCCGGCAATGATCGATTCGCGCACCTTTTCAGGGACGGCCATCACCATTTCCGTGGCGATATAGCCCGGGCAGACCGCGTTGGCGGTGATCCCGAAACGTGCGCCTTCCTGCGCCAGCGACTTGATGATCCCCAGATCGCCGGCCTTGGTGGCGGCATAGTTCACCTGCCCGAACTGGCCTTTCTGGCCGTTGATCGAGCTGATGACGACCACACGACCGAACTTGCGCTCGCGCATGCCGGGCCAGAGGGGGTGCACGGTGTTGAACACGCCGGTCAGGTTGGTGTCGATCACCTGTTTCCACTGATCGGGCGTCATCTTGTGGAAGGGCGCGTCCCGGGTGATCCCGGCGTTGGCGACCACCACGTCGACCGGGCCCAGATCGGCCTCGACCTGCGCGATCCCGGCTTTCGACGCCTCGTAATCGGCAACGTTCCACTTGTAGGTCTTGATGCCGGTTTCCGCGGTAAAGGCCGCGGCGGCCTCGTCATTGCCGGCGTAGTTCGCGGCGACCGTGTAGCCCGCGGCTTTCAGCGCCTGCGAGATCGCCGCGCCAATGCCGCGAGACCCACCCGTAACCAGTGCAACCCGTCCCATACTATCCTCCTGTGGGTAAGCGTGCTTGAAATTCTGTTACCGAATATGAAGAGGGGGCGCAACATTGTTGCGCCCCATTCGGGCGTCCGTCGAAAGAAAACCGCACGCCCAGGGCGATTTCAGCGCTCCAGGCACATGGCGACGCCCATGCCGCCGCCGATGCACAGGGTGGCCAGGCCCTTCTTGGCGTCGCGGCGCTTCATCTCGAACAGCAGGGTATTGAGAATGCGCGCACCCGAGGCGCCGATCGGGTGACCGATGGCGATGGCGCCGCCATTGACGTTCACGACGTCCGGGTTCCAGCCCATGTCCTTGTTGACCGCGCAGGCTTGGGCGGCAAAGGCTTCGTTCGCTTCGACCAGGTCCAGATCGGCGGCGTTCCAGCCGGCTTTGGCCAGCGCCTTGCGCGAGGCGTGGATCGGTCCGACGCCCATGATCGCCGGGTCCAGACCCGCCGTCGCATAGGACGCGATCCGCGCGAGGATCGGCAGGCCACGGCGCTGGGCCTCGTCCTCGCTCATCAGCAGGACCGCCGCCGCGCCGTCATTGATCCCCGAGGCGTTGGCCGCCGTCACCGATCCGTCCTTGGTAAAGGCGGGCTTCAGTTTCTGCATGGCGTCCAGGGTCGCGCCGTGACGGATGTATTCGTCGGCATCGACCGTCACCTCGCCCTTGCGGGTTTTCAGGATGAAGGGCGCGATCTCGTCGGCGAATTTGCCGGCTTTCTGCGCCGCCTCGGCCTTGTTCTGGCTGGCGACCGCGAACTCGTCCTGCATTTCGCGGCTGATCTGCCACTGCTGGGCGACGTTCTCGGCGGTCTGGCCCATGTGATAGCCGTTGAAGGCATCCCACAGCCCGTCCTTGATCATCGAGTCGATGAACTTGACGTCGCCCATCTTGTAGCCCGCGCGCAGATGGGCGACATGGGGGCTGAGAGACATGTTTTCCTGACCGCCCGCAACGACGATCGCGGCATCGCCCAGTTGGACGTGCTGCGCGCCCAGCGCAACGGCGCGCAGGCCCGAGCCGCAGACCTGGTTGATGCCCCAGGCCGACGCCTCGACCGGCAGGCCGGCGCGAATGGCGGCCTGACGGGCCGGGTTCTGGCCCTGGCCGCCGGTCAGCACCTGGCCCAGGATGGTTTCCGACACCTCGGCCTTGTCGATCCCGGCGCGCGCAACCACCGCCTCGATCACCGCGGCGCCCAGTTCATGGGCGGGGGTATTGGCAAAGCTGCCATTGAACGAGCCCACGGCGGTGCGTGCGGCGGAAACGATCACGACATTGGTCATAGGGGATCCTCTCGCGTAGGGCGCGACCGGAGCGGCGCGCGGATGCCCGAAGGTTTACGCACCGCCCCGAGTCGAATCAATGCCGCAGTGCGGAAAACACAGGCAGCGCGCCCGAATTCGCGCCGTTAGCGGAACCGACAGCGACACCTATGCCAGTTTCGCCAGTTTTGATGTGAGCCAGGGGGCCTCGGTCGAGGGGATGCCATAGTAATAGCCTTGCAGGCAGTCGAAGCCGATATCGATCAGATAGCGCGCGTCTTCGGCCGTTTCGACCGATTCGGCGACCGTGAACATGTCGAAATGCCGGGCGATGGAGACCAGCGCCTGTGCCAGGACCTGGTTGTCGGGATCCTTGGCGACGCCGCGGATGAACTGGCCGTCGATCTTGATGATGTCGAAATAGAAATCCTTGAGATAGCGAAACGCGGTATAGCCGGCGCCGAAATCGTCCAGCGCGAAGCAGATGCCGCGCGCCTGCATGTCGGCCATGAAGACCGTGACAAGATCGGGCATGACCATGGCCGAGGCCTCGGTGATTTCCAGGATCAGGCGTTCGGCGATGGTCGGGTCGGCCCTGAGGCCGCGTTCCAGCGCCGCCAACCAGGCCGGATACCCGATCGACCGGGCGGACATGTTCACGCTCAACCGGATCGAGGGTTCGCGCGCCAGGGCTGCGAGGCCCATTTCCAGTGCGAGGCAGTCGATGCGCCGGCCCAGTTCGCTGGTTTCGACGGCCCCCATGAAATCGCGCGCCGGGATCACCCGGCCGCGTTCGTCGAGGATGCGGATGAAAGCCTCGTAAAAGGCGGCGCGGTTGGTCATGCGCGCCTGCACCACGGGTTGATAGGCCAGCAGCGCGCGTCGTTCGTCCAGCGCGCGGCGCACCATGTCGATGGTTTCCTTCTGCCGCATGCGGTCCGCGACGGACAGGGGGCTGTCGAGCCCGTCTTCAGGCAGGGAGTCTGGGGTCGGCATGGCTGGCACCTTTGTTCCGTCTGCGCCCAGAATGACCGGCAGCCGTTAACAGCCGGTGAACCGCCGCCCGCCGATTGCGCCGAACCCGCCCTGCGCGTATACCGGCGCCGCGACAGTCAGGGGGATTGCGATGAGCGACGGTGCGAACAGCATGTGGGGCGGGCGGTTTGCCGGCGGGGTCGATGCGATCATGGAGGCGATCAATGCCTCGATCGGGTTCGACCGGCGTCTCTTCGCGCAGGATATCGCCGGATCGCGTGCCCATGCCGCCATGCTGGCCGCGCAGGGCATCGTGACCGAGGCCGACCAGCAGGCCATCGATGCCGGTCTGGCGCAGGTCCGGGCCGAGATCGAGGCCGGCACCTTCCCCTTCCGCACGGCGCTGGAAGACATCCACATGAATGTCGAGGCCCGCCTGAAGGAGATTATCGGTGAACCGGCCGGCCGGCTGCACACCGCCCGGTCACGCAACGACCAGGTGGCGGTCGATTTCCGTCTGTGGGTGCGCGATCAGACCGACGCCGCGATCGAGGGGATCGACGCCCTGATGCGGGCCTTCGTGACCCAGGCCGAGGCCGGCGCGGACTGGGTGATGCCGGGGTTCACGCATCTGCAGACCGCCCAGCCCGTGACCTGGGGTCATCACATGCTGGCCTATGTCGAGATGCTCGCCCGCGACAAGAGCCGCTTCCACGATGCCCGCCGCCGGATGAACGAATGCCCGTTGGGAGCGGCGGCGCTGGCGGGGACCTCGTTCCCGATCGACCGGCACGCGACGGCGGCCGCGCTGGGCTTTGACCGGCCCACCGCAAACAGCCTGGACAGCGTGTCCGATCGCGATTTCGCGCTGGAATTCCTGTGCGCCGCGTCGATCTGCGCCATGCACCTGAGCCGCTTCGCCGAAGAACTGGTGATCTGGTCCTCGGCGCAGTTCCGGTTCGTGCGCCTGTCGGATGCGTTCACCACGGGCTCCAGCATCATGCCGCAGAAGAAGAACCCCGACGCGGCCGAATTGCTGCGCGCCAAGCTGGGGCGCATCCTGGGCGCGACGGTGGCGCTGTTCACGGTGATGAAGGGCTTGGCGCTGACCTATTCCAAGGACATGCAGGAAGACAAGGAGCAGGTCTTTGACGCCGCCGACAACCTGATGCTGGGGCTGGCGGCGATGACCGGCATGGTCAAGGACATGACCGCCAACCGCGACGCCCTGGCGGCGGCGGCGGCCAGCGGTTTTTCCACGGCGACGGATCTGGCGGACTGGCTGGTGCGGTCTCTGAACCTGCCCTTCCGCGAGGCGCATCATGTCACCGGCGCGCTGGTCGCGCTGGCGGAATCCCGCGGCTGCGACCTGCCCGACCTGAGCCTCGATGACATGCAATCCGCCCATCCGGGCATCAATTCCGAGGTCTACTCGGTTCTGGGTGTGGACAACTCGGTGCGGTCTCGTGTCTCGTATGGGGGGACAGCGCCCGATCAGGTGCGGGCGCAGATCGCACGATGGAAGGAGGTCCTGGGATGAAACGGACACTCTGGGCGGCGCTGGCCGGGCTGATGCTGCTGTCCGCCTGCGGCGCGGGTGAGCCGCCGACCGCGGCCGGCGGCATCGACCTGAGCGGATTCTGGCGGGGGCGGTGATGCGGCTGGTCTGGCTGGCCCTGGCGGTCTGGGGGGCGATCCACCCGATGCGCTGGTTCCTGGACTGGTTCGCGGACAACGGGCTGTCCGTATCGGGGCTGATCGCGGCCTGGCATGTGAACGCGGCGACCTCGGGGTTGGTCTGGGACCTGACCATCGCGGCGGTTTCCCTGACCGTCTGGGTGGGCGTGGAAAGCTGGCGCACCGCGAACTGGCGCGGGCTGCTGGCCGTGCCGGCGACCTTTCTTATCGGCGTCAGCTGCGGGCTGCCGTTGTATCTGTTCCTGCGGCGGGCGGATGTCTGACCATTCCCCAAGATCGCAAACCTGACATCAATCGCGCATCGGCCGGGGGCCTGACTTGGATCATTTTCTCTATCGAAACGGGCATCTCCATGCCGAGGACGTCGCGGTGTCTGACATTGCCGCCGCGGTGGGCACGCCGTTTTATTGCTATTCGCAGGCGACCCTGACCCGGCACTTCCAGCTGTTCAGGGACGCGCTGGCGCCGATGCCCTCGCTGGTCTGCTTTGCGGTCAAATCGAACGCCAACGTCGCGGTGTTGAAGGTGCTGGGCGATCTGGGCGCCGGCATGGACGTGGTGTCGATCGGCGAATACCTGCGCGCCCGCGCCGCCGGTGTCCCGGGTGACCGGATCGTGTTTTCCGGCGTCGGCAAGACCCCGACCGAGATGCGCATGGCGCTGGAGGGGGGCATCCGGCAGTTCAATGTCGAAAGCGAGCCCGAGCTCGAGGCGCTGTCCGCCGTCGCCGCGTCCCTGGGGGTGCAGGCGCCGATTGCCCTGCGCGTCAATCCCGATGTGGACGCCCGCACGCATGAAAAGATCAGCACCGGGCGCAAGGAGGACAAGTTCGGGGTGCCGATCAGCCGTGCGCGCGCGATCTATGCCCGCGCCGCCGCGCTGCCGGGGATTCGCGTTGTCGGGATCGACATGCACATCGGCAGCCAGTTGACCGAGCTTGCGCCTTTCGAGGCCGCCTATCTCAAGATGGCCGATCTGACGCGCGCGCTCAGGGCGGATGGTCACACCATCGAACGGCTGGATCTGGGCGGCGGGCTGGGCATTCCCTATACCCGCGGCAACGAGGCGCCGCCCCTGCCGCTGGAGTATGGCGCGATGGTCAAGCGCGTTCTGGGCGACCTGGACTGCGAGATCGAGATCGAGCCAGGGCGCCTGATTTCCGGCAACGCGGGCATCCTGGTGGCGCAGGTCATCTATCGCAAGAAAGCCGAGGAACGCGAATTCCTGATCCTGGACGCGGCCATGAACGATCTGGTGCGCCCGGCCATGTATGGGGCGCATCACGATATCGTTCCGGTGATCGAGGCACCGGCCGGGGCGCCGCAGGTGCCGGTGGATATCGTCGGCCCGGTCTGCGAATCCGGCGACACCTTTGCAAGGCAGCGCGCGATGCCGCTGGTGCAGGCGGGCGACCTGGTGGCGTTCCGTTCGGCCGGGGCCTATGGTGCGGTGATGTCTTCGGAATACAACACCCGCCCGCTGATCCCCGAGGTGCTGGTTTCCGGCGATCATTTCGCCGTTATCCGGCCCCGCCCCAGCTATGACGCGATGATCGCCCGCGATACGATACCGGCCTGGCTGTAGGTTGGTCAGGCTGCACGAGGTCTTCATGGCGTCACCCGACCCGCTTGTTCCCGCTGCCCGCGCGATCGCCCTCACCCGTGCGGCGATGGTGATCGAACGGCTGCTGCGGGCGCTGTGGTTGTCGCTGTCGCTGGCGTTGATCGCGGTGACGGCCTGGGCCTTTGACCTGCAGACCCGCCTGCCGGGCGATGTCGCGATCTGGGCGGTCGGTGCCTTTGCGGTGGCGATCGTCGTGGCGCTGGGCCTGGGGCTGTGGCGCCTGCGCTGGCCATCCCGGGCCGAGGCCATCGCCCGCCTGGACCGGACCTTGCCGGGCCGGCCCCTGGCGGCACTGTCCGACCGGCAGGCGATCAACGCGGGCGATCCGGCGTCGGCCGCGCTATGGGCGGCGCACCGGGCGCGGATGGAACAGGCGGCGGCGCGGGCGCGCCCGGTGGCGCCGCGCCCCGATCTGGTGCACCGCGATCCCTATGGGTTCAGGCTGATGGCGTTGACCGCCGGGCTGATGGCCGCGCTGTTTGCCGTTCCGGGCGGGCAGGGTCCGCTGGCGGGCCTGCCGGGCAGCGCCGGGGCGGCGGTCGGCCCCAGTTGGGAAGGCTGGATCGTGCCGCCCGCCTATACCGGCCGTCCCGGTCTGTATCTGAACGAGATCGACCGCGATGCATTCGAGGTGCCGCAAGGCAGCCGTGTTGTCCTGCGGTTCTATGGCCGGGTCGGCGCGCTGACGCTGGATCAGTCGCTGGACGCGGGCGTCACGGCGGATGAAACCGGGCAGGCCCTGGAATTCGACGCGCGCCATTCGGGCCGGCTGGCCATCGACGGCCCGGGTGGACGGTCCTGGCAGGTGACGGTCGCACCGGACGCGGTGCCGCAGATCGCGCCCGCCGGCCCCGTCACGCGCGCCCGCGGCGGCGTGATGGAGCAGGGCTTTGATGCCTCGGACGACTATGGTGTCACGGCGGGGCAGGCCGAGATCACCCTGGACCTGCAGGCGGTGGATCGCCGCTATGGTCTGGCGCGCGACCCTGAGCCGCGCGCGCCGCTGCACCTGGCGCTGCCCTTGCCGATGACGGGCGAGCGCACGCAGGTCAGCGACACGCTGCGCGAGGATCTGTCGCTGCACCCCTGGGCCAACTTGCCGGTCCGCGTCGCCCTCAGCGCCACCGACGCCGCCGGGCAGACCGGCACCAGTCCGGCGCAATCGGTGATCCTGCCGGGCCGCCGCTTCTTCGAACCCGCGGCCAAGGCCCTGGCCGAGATCCGCCGCGATCTGCTGTGGAACATCGCCAATGCCCGCGACGCGGCGCAATTGCTGCGCGGGATGCTCTATCGCTCTGACGGGGCCTTCCGGTTTCAGGGCGCGCCCGTGCTGATCCGCGGCGCGATCGACTATCTTGAGACGCGCCTCGATGCCGGGACCTTCACGCCCGAGGCGCGCGACGATCTGGCGCAGCAGCTTTGGGACCTGGCGCTGCTGATCGACGAAGGCGAACTGGCGAATGCGCGCGAACGCCTGCAACGCGCGCGCGACCGTCTGGACGAGGCCATGCGCAACGGCGCCGATCCCAGCGAGATCGCGGGCCTGATGGACGAACTGCGCGAGGCGACCGACGACTACATGCGGATGCTGGCCGAACAGATGCCGCCCGAGGATCAGGCTGGCGATCAGCGCGACCAGGGCGATCAGCAGGGCCAGACCATCACCCAGAACCAGATCCAGCAGATGATGGACGCGATCCAGCAGATGATGGAAGAGGGCCGCATGGACGAGGCCGCGCAGGCCATGGCCGAGCTGAACGCCCTGCTCGACAATTTGCAGATGCAGCGCGGACAGGGCGGCGATCCGTTGCCGGGCGATCAGGCGATGCAGGGTCTGGGTGACACGCTGGGCGATCAGCAGGACCTGGCCGACCAGACCTTTCAGCAGTTGCAGGATCAGTTTGGCCAGGACGGGCAGGACCCGCAAACGGGCCAGAACGGCCAGCCCGGCAAGGATGACGCGCAGGCGATGCAGGATCTGGCCGAACGCCAGCGCCAGCTGCGCGAGGATCTGCACCAGCAGCAACTGGGCGACCTGCCCGGTGAGGGCACCGAGGAAGGGAATGCCGGCCTCGATGCCCTGGAACAGGCGGACCGGGCGATGGACCAGGCGGCCCAGGCGCTGGAGGACGGCGACCTGCGTGGCGCGCTGGAAAGGCAGGCGCAGGCGCTGGATTCCCTGCGCGAGGGGTTGCGGTCGTTCCGCGATGCGCAACTGGCCGACCGCCGCGAACAGCAGGGCGTGGACGGACAGAACCAGCAGCAGGCACAGGGCGAGGGCGCCGGCCGTGACCCCCTGGGCCGCGACCTGGGGCGCAGCCCGCAGGGGGGCGACCTTGGGTCGGTCGTGCCCGGGGTGGATCCGCGCGAGAGGGCACGCGAACTGATGGACGAGATCCGGCGCCGGCAGGCCGAACGCGAACGCCCCGAGGACGAGCGCGACTATCTGAACCGCCTGATCGAGCAGTTCTGACCGGCGTTCCGGTTCAGACCGACGAGGGACGCGCGATCAGCGCGGCGGTGGGGGCGGTCACGCTGTCCGCCGCGCCGCTGTCCATCCGTGTCAGCAAAAGCCCGACGGCCAGATCCGCCAGAATTTCGAGATGCAGGTCCAGCGCGGTCAGCGGCGGGTCCGCCAGCCGCGCGCGCAGGCCGTTGTAGCGCGTCGCCAGCCGCAGATCCTGCGGCACGCGCCTGCCCAGCGCCGCCGCCGCGCGGACAGCCCCGGTGGCAAAGGCATCGACCGGGACGAACAGGGCATCCAGGCCGGGTTCGCGCTGCAACAGGCGCACGATGGCCGGTTCGGCCAGGTCCTCGCCGCCGGCCTCGTCCAGTTGCATCTGCACCGGAACCTGTCCGCGTGCGGCGCAAAAGGCGGCGTGCTCGGCTTCGCTTTCCAGATACGAGCATCGCCGCTGCACGCCGGTGACCAGGCCGATTTTCCGGGCGCCCTGCGATTCCAGATGGTCCAGCACGCACCGTGTCACAGCGGCCGATTGCAGATCGACGCAGGGCAGGTCCGGCCGTCCCGGCGCGCGCCCGATCGACACCACCGGCACCCCCTGGGACAGGAAATGGGCCAGCATCGGATCGCCCTCGCGGGGTTCGACCAGGATCGCACCGTCGGGCACGACCGCATCGAAGCGCGCGCCCTCGGCCAGCGGGGGCACCAGGCACAGCGCCAGATTGCGGGTGAGCGAGGCCACCGCGGCACTGGCCGCGATCTCCATCAGGAAGCCCAGCCGCGACGGCCCGGCCGCCACGGCGAACGGCATCGAGGACGCGAGCGCGATGATCCCGGTGCGGCCCGAGCGCAGATGCTGCGCGGCACGATTGGGCCGATAGCCGATTTCCTCGGCGATGGCGAAGATGCGCTTGCGGGTTTCCGGGTCCACATGACGCCGATTGCTATAGGCGTGCGACACGGTGGTTTTCGACACGCCGGCGACCCGCGCAACGTCGCTGATGGTGGGTTTGCTCATCGGGTGTCGTCCATGGATGGGCCCTCTGGATAGCAAAACGGTTTGCAAGACGCAATTTCCATGCTATCCATCCAGGCTATGCAAACCGATTTGCGCAAATCGGTTTGTGCCACAATTCGCCAATCCGGCACCCCGTTGCGCACCCACCAAGGCCCCGCCAAGAGGGCGATCAGCATGGAGAGAGAGATGACGACACCCAATGAAACGCGCGATCCGACGGACGCGATCCCGCCACCGCGCAGCCTGGCGCTGTTCGGGTTGCAGCATGTGCTGGTCATGGCGGCCTCGCCGATCACGGCCGTGTTCCTGGTTGCGGGCGCGCTGCATTTCGACGACGCGTTGACCGCCGCGCTGATCAGCGCGACCTTCCTGGTCTGCGGCCTGGGCACCTTGTTGCAGAGCTTTGGCCCCGCCGGCTTCGGTGCGCGGTTGCCATTCATCATGGTGCCGGGCGGCGCACCCATCGCGATCTTCGTCGCCATCGCGACAACCGTCGATGTGCAGACCGCTGTCGGCGCCGTCATCATGACGGCCGTGTTCTATTTCCTGGCCTTGCCGGTGTTCCGGCGGCTGCTGGTCTTTTTTCCGCCGATCGTGGTGGGGACCATGCTGCTGCTGGTCTCGGTCAACCTGGTGCGCATCTATGGGGGCACCATCACGGGGCGCCCGGGGACCGACGGATTCGCGGATCCCACACATATCGGCCTGGCGCTGGCGACCATCGCGCTGACGGTCCTGTTCGCCCGGTTCCTCAAGGGGATGTGGCAGCGACTCGCGGTGATGCTGGGGCTGGTCGCGGGCACGCTGATCGCCTTTGTGATGGGCGCGGCACATCTGCCGGCGCTGTTCGACGGCCCGCTGGTGGCCGTGCCGCAACTGCTGCCCTTCGGCATGCCGCGCTTTGACCTGCTGGCGGCGCTGCCGCTGATCATCTTCTCGGTGATCTCGATGGCCGAGGCCACGGGCCAGACGCTGGCGACCGCCGAGATCGTCGGCCGCAAGGGCAACGCGCAGGCCATCGTGCCGGCGACGATCCGGGGCGATGCCCTGACCTCGCTGGTCGGCGGCCTGTTCGGAACCTCGCTGATCATCACGTCGGGCGAGAACATCGGCATCGTGCGCGCAACCGGGGTCAAGTCGCGCTTCGTGACGGCGGCGGCCGGGGTCATCCTGGTGCTGATCGCGCTGTTCGCGCCGGTCTCGCGCCTGGCGTCGGCGCTGCCGGGGCCGGTGGTCGGCGGCACGGCGGTGATCGTCTTCGCGATCATCGGGGTGATCGGAATCGACCTGCTGCGCCGGGTGGATCTGCGCGCGCACGGGCACATGATCACGCTGGCCTCGGCGCTGGCGATGGGCCTGCTGCCGATCCTGGTTCCGGGCGTCTACAGCGAATTCCCGCGCTGGGCGCAGATGATCCTGGGCAATGGTCTGGCGATGGGCACGATCACGGCGGCTGTCGTGAACGCGCTGTTCATGAACGCGGCCGAACCCGATCCCGCCGATGACATCGTCGCGGCCGAGGTGGAGGCCAGCCAATGACCCCTTTGCGCGATACCCTGGCGGCGGGCGGCGATCTGCTGCTGCTGCCCGGCAAGGTGCTGATCGACGGGCGGGTCCAGTCCGGGCAGGGCGTGCTGGTGCGCGCCGGTCGGTTCGCCGGAATCGACGATGCCGGGGCGCTTTGCGCCCGGCATCCCCGGCTGACCCCGGTGCCCTTGCCGGACCACCTGCTGATGCCGGGCTTCATCGACACCCATACCCATCTGACGCAATCGCTGGGCAAGTCCCTGGTCTTTGGCGAACCCAGCGAGATCTTTCGCCGGATCTGGGTGCCACTCGAAGCCAGCCTGACGCCGCATCTGGTCTACCTGTCGGCCAAGCTGGCGGCGCTGGAATCCCTGCGCGGGGGCTTCACGACGGCGGTGGACGCCGGCACCCGCAGCGAGGGGTGCATGGCCGCGCTGGCCTCGGCCGCGCACGAGACGGGGCTGCGCACGGTTCTGGGCTTCATCTGCAATGACAAGGGGGGCGCGGCGGAAATCCCGCCCGCCGACGCCATCCTCGACCGGGCCGAGGCGCATCTGTCGGCCTTTGAAGGGGACGCGCTGATCCACCCCTCGCTGGCGATCTCCATCCCCGAGGCCGCCAGCGATGACATGCTGACCCGCGTTTCGCGCATGGCGGCCGAAGCGCGCGCCATCTTCCAGACCCATGTGAACGAGCATCTCGTGGCGGTCGAACGCTCGCTGGTGGCGCGTGGTCAGCGGCCCCTGGAACACCTGGCCGCCATCCGCGCGCTGGGACCGCATGTCCTGGTCGCCCATTCCACGCTGGTGACGCCGCACGAGCTGACGCTGCTGCGGCAGACCGGCACGGCGGTGGCCTATAATCCGGTTGCCAGCCTGTGGAAGGGCAACGCCATCGCCCCCGCGCTGCAAATGGCCGAACTGGGCATCCGGTTCGGTCTGGGCACCGATGGCACGCGCGCCGATGGGTTCCGGCTGATGGACGCGGCCGAGGGGATGCAACGCGCGGCGTTTGGCCTGGCCACGGGCGACAGCTCGTGCGGGGGCGGGTGGCTGTGGCTCGACTCCGCAACCACGATGGCCGCCGGGGCCGCGGGTCTTGGCCGTGTCACGGGCGCCGTGGCCGAAGGGCTGGCCGCCGATTTCCTGCTGGTCGATCTGAACCGGCCGGAATTCACCCCGTCGCATGATCTGCCCTGGGAGCTGGTGCGCTATGGCAATCGCGATCAGATCGACGCGGTGTTCACCCAGGGTCAGCTGAGGCTGTGGAAAGGGTGGCCCGTGGATTGGGACGCGCGCGCCCTGATGGACGAGGTGCGCGCCCTGACCGCCGAGGCGATCGCCGGCGCCGGCATCCAGCGGGTCCACCCGACGGCAACCCGCCACCGGGACGGGGCGCAGGCATGACCCTGGGCCTGATCCTCGGGCTGTCGGTCGTGGCCTTTGCCGCCGCCTTTCTGCAAGGCGCGATCGGCATCGGCTTTGCGCTGATCCTGGCGCCGGTCCTCGGCCTTGTCGCGCCCTGGATGCTGCCGGTGACACTGCTGGTGCTGATGCTGCCGCTGAATGGACTGGTCGCCTGGCGCGAACGCGCCGCCGTGGACTGGAGCGGCGCGGGCTGGATCACGGCGGGCCGCTTTGCCGGCACCTTTGCCGGGCTCTGGCTGCTGGCGGTGCTCAGCGCCGGGCAACTGGACCTGGCGGTCGGGTGGTTTACCGTCGCCGCCGCGCTGGCCGCCCTGATCGCGCCGCGCTTCGATCCCGGGCGACCGGCCGCGCTGGTGGTGGGGTTGGTGACGGGCGTCACCGAAACCTCGACCGGCATCGGTGGTCCGCCTCTGGCGTTGCTGTATCAACACGCCGCCGCGCCGGTCCTGCGCGCGACAGTGGCCGTGTGCTTCCTCGCCGGCGAGGTGATCTCGCTGGTCATGCTGGTGCTGGCGGGGCAGGGCACGCGCACGCAATGGCTGGCGGCACTGGCGTTGATCCCGGCGGTTCTTGCCGGCACGGCCCTGTCGCGCATGACGCATCACCGGATCGGCGGCAAGGGATTGCGCGTGGCGGTGCTGGTCTTTGCGCTGGTCAGCGGGGCCTTGCTGATCGTGCGGTGACGGGCGCGTCTACCCCATCGAGAAGCTGAGACCGCACCCGCAACTGGACGAGGCATTCGGGTTCTCGACGACAAAGCGCGCGCCGATCAGCTCGTCAGTGAAATCGATCACCGCGTTCGACAGAAAGGGCAGCGACACGGGGTCGATGACCACCCGCTGCCCCTTGCCGCTGAGAACCAGATCCTCGCCATCGGGCTGGTCCAGCGTGATCTCATATTGAAAGCCCGAACATCCCCCCCCTGACACGGCGACGCGCAGGACCTGGTCCTGCCCGGCGCTTTCGGCGATCTCGGCAAGGCGATCAAAGGCGCGGTCTGTGACTTTCGGGGGCAAGTTCATGGCGGATCGGCGTTTTCCTGTGGCGTGAGTCCAGATATAAGAAGGCCAGGGGCGCACGACAAGCGCCATGGCAGAACGGACAGAATGACCCAACCGGCCCCCTTTGCCGCCGATCCCGCCCAATCGCGCGGCCGGCTTCATCCTGAGGTGATCTCGACCTTCCGTTCGCCGTTTCAGCGTGATCGGGACCGGATCATCCATTCCTCGGCCTTTCGGCGGCTGAAGCACAAGACCCAGGTCTTCATCGAGCACGAGGGCGATTACTACCGCACCCGCCTGACCCATTCGATCGAGGTCGCGCAAGTGGCGCGCACCCTCTCGGCCGCGCTGGGGCTGAACACGGACCTGGCCGAGGCGATCGCCCTTGCCCACGATCTGGGCCACACCCCTTTCGGCCATACGGGCGAGGACGCGCTGGCCGAGTTGATGGCGCCCTATGGCGGATTCGACCACAACGCGCAGGCGCTCAGGATCGTCACGTCGCTGGAACGGCACTACGCGGATTTCGACGGGCTCAACCTGACCTGGGAAACGCTGGAAGGGATCGCCAAGCACAACGGCCCGCTGGTCAACCCCGATGGCACGCCGCGCAAGGGGCCGCTGCCGGCCGCGCTGGTCGAATACAACGCCCGCCATGATCTGTGGCTGCACACCCATGCCAGCGCCGAGGCCCAGGTCGCGGCGATCGCCGACGATGTGGCCTATAACCACCATGACCTGCACGACGGGTTGCGCTCTGGCCTGTTCACCGAACTGGACCTGATGGCGCTGCCGATCACGGGTCCCGCGTTCGCCGAGGTGGACAGGCTCTATCCCGGGCTGGACCGGATGCGCCGCCGACACGAGGCCCTGCGCCGCGTCTTTGGCGTGATGGTCGAGGACGTGATCCTGGTGGCGCAGACCCGTCTGCAGGCGGCGCAACCCGTCGATGCCGATGCGGTGCGCCACCTGGGCACCACGATCATCCGCTTTTCCGACCGTCTGTTTCGCGAATTGAAGGTGATCCGCCAGTTCCTGTTCACGCGCATGTATCGCGCGCCCTCGGTCGTGCGCATGCGCGCCGAGGTGACCGAGGTCGTGCGTGACCTGTTCACCCTGTTCCTGCGTGCGCCCGAGCACCTGCCCGACGAATGGCGCGACGACGTCGCGCGCGCCGGCGACGAGAGGGCCCTGGCCCGGATCGTCGCCGATTACGTCGCCGGGATGACCGATCGGTTCGCCTTGCAGGAACACGCCCGCCTCATCGAAGGGAGCACAGCATGGCCGCAGGCACCGTATCGGGATTGAGCCCCACCGAAGCCTTTGCGCTGATCGGTGCGCTGGGGGTCGGGGCGCAGTGGCTGGCCTGGCGGCTGCACCTGCCGGCCATCGTGCTGATGCTGGTGGCGGGGCTGATTGTCGGCCCGGTGCTGGGTCTGCTGAACCCGGAACGCGAATTCGGCACGCTGCTGGCGCCCATGATCTCGGTCGCGGTCGCGATCATCCTGTTCGAAGGCGGGATGACGCTGAACATCCGCTCGGTTCTGGATGCCGCGCAGGGGGTGCGGCGGCTGGTCTATATCGGCGCGCCGCTGGGCTGGCTTCTTTCGGCGCTGGCCCTGCATTACGCCGCCGGGCTGAGCTGGGAATCCTCGGCGGTGTTCGGCGGCATCATGATCGTGACCGGACCCACGGTGATCGCGCCCCTGCTCAGGCAGGCGCGCCTGTCGCGCCGTCCCGCGGTGCTGCTGCAATGGGAGGCCATCGTCAACGATCCCATCGGCGCGCTGGCCGCGGTGCTGGCCTTCGGTGTCGTGCTGGTGCGGCGCGAAGAGGCCGATTTCAGCCATGCCGCCCTGACCTATGCGGTGGGCATCGGCGCGGCCACGGTGGTCGGTCTCATCGCCGGGCGCGCCATCGCCAGCAGTTTCCGCCGCGGCCTGGTGCCCGAATACATGAAGGTGCCGGTGCTGTTCGCCGCCGTGCTGATCGCCTTTGCGCTGGCGGACCACCTGCTGCACGAAAGCGGGTTGCTGGCCGTCACCGTCATGGGGCTGGTGATCGCCAATTCGCACCTGCCCAGCTTTGAAGAGCTGCGCCGGTTCAAGGAACACGCGACGGTGCTGCTGGTGTCGGGTGTCTTCATCCTGCTGGCGGCGGGGTTGAACCCGGCGGACCTGGCGGCGCTGGACTGGCGGGCGGCGGCTTTCGTCGCCTCGGTCATCCTGGTGGCGCGGCCGTTGACCGTGCTGATCGCGCTGGCCTTTTCCAGCGTGCCCTGGCGCGAACGGGTGCTGATCGCCCTGACCGGGCCGCGCGGGGTGGTGCTGGTCGCGGTCGCCGGCCTGTTTGGCGAACGCCTGGCCGCGCTGGGCATTGCCGACGGTGCACAGATGGGCACGCTGGCCTTCGTGCTGGTGGCCGTCACGGTGGTGCTGCACGGCTTTGCCCTGGCACCGCTGGCACGGGCGCTGGGTCTGGTCGCATCGGAAACGCCCGGGGTGCTGCTGGTCGGCGGCTCGCGTTTCACCGTGGCCCTGGCCAAGGCCCTGCAGTCGCAGAAGGTGCCGGTCCTGGTCAGCGACCAGAACGTGCGCCGGCTGCGGGGCGCGCGGGCGGAAAACCTGCCGGTGTTCTACGGCGATATCCTGTCCGAGGCGGCGGAAACCTCGGTCGAGCTGGTCGGTTTCGGCACATTGCTGGCGGCCACGGGCAACGATGCCTACAACACCCTGGTGGCAACGGACCTTGCGCCCGAATTCGGCCGCGATGCCGTCTATCAACTGGCCGGGGACAAGATCGACAGCCGCCGCCACACCCTGCCGGTCAGCCTGGGCGGCCAGCAGTTCGCCAGCGGTCTGACCTTTGATGACCTGGACCAGCGCATGATCGACGGCGAGCGCATCGGTGTGACCCGCCTGAGCGAGGAGTTCTCGCTGGCGGACTGGCGCGACACCCGGCACGGCGCCTTGTTGCTGGGCTGGATCGCCCCCACCGGGGCGCTGACCATCGCCACCGCCGGGCGCGAGCCCTCGAAACTGGCGCCCGGCACGCGGCTGATCGCGCTGGCCCCGCCCGCCGGCGAGGTCCCGTCCGCCGCGCGCGCGTCCAGAGATTGACCTTCGCGCCGGCCGTGATAGTGCAGGGCGCAGAAAAGGACGACGACATGAACCTGTTCACCGACATTCGCGCGCTGGTCATCGATTGCCTGGCCGCCATGGCCGACGAGGGCGCGCTGCCCCGGGGTCTCGATACCGCTGCCGTGACCGTGG
The DNA here is from genome assembly GCA_020637555.1 of Rhodobacter sp. GTDB lineage: Bacteria > Pseudomonadota > Alphaproteobacteria > Rhodobacterales > Rhodobacteraceae > Pararhodobacter. Next base: position 68,302 of record JACKKF010000007.1, read on the forward strand.
AGCCCCCGCGTGACGCCGCGCATGGCGACATGGCGACCAACGCGGCGATGGTGCTGGCAAAGCCCGCCGGGCTGAAGCCGCGCGACATCGCGGATGCGCTGGCGGCCAGGCTGGCGGGCGATCCGCGCATCGCCGGCGCCGAGGTGGCGGGCCCGGGGTTCCTGAACCTGCGTCTGGTGCCCACCGCCTGGCAGGCGGTGGTCGGCGCCGCGCTGACGCAGGGCAAGGATTTTGGCCGGGGCACCCTGGGCGCCGGGCAAAAGGTGAATGTCGAATTTGTCTCGGCCAACCCGACGGGGCCGATGCATGTGGGGCACACGCGCGGTGCCGTCGTCGGCGATGCGCTGGCCTCGCTTCTGGCCTTTGCGGGCTGGGACGTGACGCGCGAATACTACATCAACGACGGCGGCGCGCAGGTGAACGTGCTGGCACGGTCGGCGTATGAACGCTACCGCGAGGCCAACGGCCTGACCCCCGAGATCCGCGAAGGCCTCTATCCCGGTGACTATCTGGTGCCGGTCGGTGTCGCGCTCAAGGACAGATACGGCGCCGCGCTGCTGGATCAGCCCGAAGAGGTCTGGCTGGCCGACGTGCGCGAATTCGCGACCGAGGCAATGATGGCCATGATCCGCGAGGATCTGGCCGTTCTGGGCGTGACGATGGATGTCTATTCCTCGGAAAAGGCGCTCTACGGCACCGGCCAGATCGAGGCGGCCATCGACGAACTGCGCTCGAAGGGCCTGATCTATGAGGGGGTTCTCGAACCGCCGAAGGGCAAGACCCCCGACGATTGGGAGCCCCGCGAACAGACGCTGTTCCGGTCCACCGCCCATGGCGACGACGTGGACCGCCCGGTGAAGAAGTCCGACGGTTCGTGGACCTATTTCGCACCCGACATCGCCTATCACTATGACAAGGTGAAGCGCGGGTTCGATCTGCTGATCGACATCCTCGGCGCAGACCACGGCGGCTATGTCAAGCGCATGAAGGCGGCGGTTTCGGCGCTGTCGGGCGGCCGCGTGCCGCTGGACATCAAGCTGGTGCAACTGGTCAAGCTGTTCAAGAACGGCGAGCCCTTCAAGATGTCGAAACGCGCGGGCACTTTCGTCACCCTGCGCGACGTGGTCGAGATGGTCGGCCCCGACGTGACCCGTTTCGTCATGCTGACCCGCAAGAACGACGCGGCGCTGGATTTCGATTTCGACAAGGTGCTGGAACAGTCGCGCGACAACCCGGTCTGGTATGTGCAATACGCCCATGCGCGCATCGCCTCGGTTCTGCGCAAGGCCGCCGAGGCCGGCGTGGATACCTCGGACGCCGCGCTTGCCGGCGCCGATCTGGCGACGCTGGATCATCCGGCCGAACTGGCCCTGATGCGCAAGATGGGCGACTGGCCCCGGCAGGTGGAAATCGCCGCCCGGGCCAACGAACCGCACCGGATCGCCGGCTACCTCACGGAACTGGCCGCCGACCTTCACGGGCACTGGAACAAGGGCAACGAAGAGACCGCGCTGCGCTTTGTTCAGGACGATGTGGCGGTGATGACACGCAAAATCGCCCTTGCGCGTGCCGTGGGCGTTGTCATTTCCGCAGGTCTTGCTATCCTCGGGGTGACGCCTGTCGAGGAAATGCGCTGATATCAGGCCAGCGCAGGCGGCGGGCGCGTTCGGGAAAATCCCGGACGAGCAGTATTTTCTAAGGCCAAGACCGGAACAATCCGGCGGGTTTGCGAGGCGAGCATGGCACAGTGGCACTACGAGGCGTATCACGCCCCGCAGGCCGCGCCGGTTCCACAACGGGACCCTCGGCGCGGTGGTGTGGGGCGTCTGGTCAATCTGGCGGGGGCGGCCCTGTCGGTTGCCCTGGTCGTTGGCGTCGGCGTCTGGAGCTATCGGTTGATGGTGCGCGATGTGACGGGTGTGCCGGTGATCCGCGCCATGTCCGGCCCGATCCGCACCTCGCCCGAGGACCCGGGTGGCCGTCAGGCTGCCTATCAGGGGCTGGCGGTGAATTCTGTCGCCGCCGAAGGGGGTGCGGCCAATGCCGCCCAGATCATCGCGTTGGCGCCACCGCCCGTCGAACTGACCGACGAGGACCGGTCTGCCGCGGTTCTGGCCGCGCGGACCGGTTCGATCGCCGCGCCGCAGCCGGTGCAACCCGGCGGCGCCATCGGCACGCCCCAAAGCGTCCAGATCGCCAGCGTTCCCGCGGAACAGCCCGCGCCGCTGACCGGATTGCAGATCGTGCCCGCATCGCTGCCCGGTGTTTCGCGCTCTCCGATCCCGCGCGCGCGTCCGGCAGGGACCGGCTTCCAGTCCGCGCCCCAGGCCGCGACGCAGCGGGTCGCCAGCGCCGCGACCTCGGGCACCGGCAGCGATCCCCAGGCCGAAGCCCTGCTTCAGGAACTGGTAACGCGCCTGGGCTCGCCCCGGGTGACGGAAATCGATCCCGCCTCGCTGACGCCCGGCACGCGGCTGGTGCAATTGGGGGCCTATGACGACGAACCCGCGGCGCGGGCCGCGTGGGACGATCTGGCCGCCCGCTTCCCCGCGTATCTGGATGGTCGCGGCCGCATCGTCGAGGCCGCCTCGGCCGGCGGGCGGACGTTCTATCGTCTGCGCGCGGCCGGGTTCTCGGACGAGCCCGAGGCGCGACGCTTCTGCTCGATCTTTCAGGCCGAGAACGTTGATTGCATCCCCGTCCTGATCCGGTGAACCGTCGATGACCAGCGCAACCATCCTGGGCTGCGCCGGTCCGGTTCTGACCCTGGCCGAGGCCGCCTTTTTCCGGCAGGCTCAGCCCTGGGGATTCATCCTGTTCCGCCGCAATGTCGAAAACGCGCCGCAGCTGCGCGCCCTGACCGGCGCCCTGCGTGACGCCGTGGGCCGCGACGCGCCGGTGTTCATGGATCAGGAGGGCGGCACCGTCCAGCGCCTGCGCCCGCCCCTGGCCCGGGACTGGCCCGATGCCTGCGCCCAGCCTGGCGGACCGGCGGCAATCCGGCTGCGCCACCGGCTGATGGCCGCCGAATTGCGCGCGGTCGGTGTCGATGGCAATTGCGCGCCGGTGATCGACCTTGCGGGGCCCGAAACGCACCCCTTCCTGCAACGGCGCATCTGGTCCGCCGACCCTCGGGCCGTCGCCGTCGCCGCCCGTGCCGCGGCCGAGGGCCTCCTCGACGGCGGGGTCTTGCCGGTCATCAAGCATCTGCCGGGACATGGCAGCGCCAATGCCGACAGCCACCTCAAGCTGCCGCATTGCACCGTCCCGCTGGAGGCGCTGGAGGCGCGCGATTTCGCCCCGGTGCGGGCGCTGGCCGATCTGCCCCTGGGCATGACCGGCCATATGGTGATCGAAGCCCTGGACCCCGGGACGCCGGCGACCCTGTCGCCCGTGGTGATCGGCTATCTGCGGTCAACGCTGGGGTTCCAGGGGCTGCTGATGACCGACGATCTGTCCATGAATGCCTTGCCGGGCACCTTGCCCGACCGCGCCGCGCGGGCCATCGCCGCCGGGTGCGATCTGGTGCTGCATTGTTCCGGCGCCCTGCACGAGATGGACGGCGTTGTCGCCGCCTCGGGCGCGTTGCGCGCCGGGATCCGCGCAGACCGGGCGCTTGGCGCGCGCCGGACGCCCGCGCCGATTGACATTGCCGCCGCCACCGCCGAATTTGAACGCCTGAGCAACCCGCAGGTGTGATCCCCCATGTCCGAGACCGAGGAAGGCGCCGAACTCAGCGTCGCCGCCCGTCTCGAAGACGAGGCGCTGATCGTCGATGTCGACGGCTTCGAGGGGCCGCTGGACCTGCTGCTGACGCTGTCCCGGCGCCAGAAGGTGGATCTCAGGCGCATTTCGGTGCTGCAACTGGCCGAGCAGTATTTGCGCTTCGTCGAGGCGGCGCGCGCGTTGCGCATCGAACTGGCCGCCGACTATCTGGTGATGGCGGCCTGGCTGGCATTCCTGAAGTCGCGCCTGCTGCTGCCCCCCGATCCGACCGAGGAAGGCCCCACCGCCGAGGATCTGGCCGCGCATCTGGCGTTTCAGCTCGAACGGCTCGAGGCGATGCGCGAGGCCGCCGGGCGCCTGATGGGACGTGACCGGTTGGGGCGCGAGTTCTTCGCCCGGGGAGCGCCCGAAACCCAGGCCATCGAGAAACGCACCCAGCACACGGCAACGCTGCTGGAGCTGATCCAGGCCTATGCGCGGATTCGCACCAAGGACGAATTCCGCCCCTATGCCTTTGATCGCACGGATATCTATCCGCTGGAAACCGCGCTTGACCGGCTCAGGGGCATGATCGGCCATGCGGTGGACTGGTCCGATCTGGCCGGGTTCCTGCCGCCCGGTTGGCGCGCGGCGGGGACGCGGCGGCGATCTGCCCTGGCCTCGACCTTTGCGGCGTCGCTGGAACTGGCGAAACAGGGGCAGCTGGACATCCGCCAATCGGAAACCTTCGCGCCGATCCGCCTGCGCGCCCGCCCGAACGAGGCCCGATGACCGACGAGACCGACCGACCCGGCCCCGCCGACCCGAATGCAACACCCGGCCTGTTCCCGGTGCCGCCCATGGGCGAGCAGGAGCGCATGGTCGAGGCGATCCTCTTTGCCTCGGCCGAACCGGTGTCGGCGTCGGAACTGGCAAAACGCCTGCCCGAGGGGTGCGACGTCGCCGAGGCGCTGGTGCACTTGCGCTCGCGCTATGCGGGGCGGGGCGTGCATCTGGTGCGGGTGGGCGATGGCTGGGCGATGCGCACCGCGCCCGATCTGGGCTGGCTGATGCGCACGGAACAGGTCGAAACCCGCCGCCTGTCGCGCGCCGCCATCGAGACGCTGGCCATCGTCGCCTACCACGCCCCCGTGACCCGCGCCGAGATCGAGGAGATTCGCGGTGTCTCGCTGTCGCGCGGCACGATCGACCAGTTGATGGAAATGGGCTGGATCCGCTTTGGCCGCCGTCGCATGACGCCGGGTCGGCCGCTGACGTTCGTGGTCACGGATGCGTTCCTGGATCACTTCGGCCTGGAAACGCCGCGCGACCTGCCGGGCCTGAAGGAACTGCGCGAGGCCGGGCTTCTGGACAGTCGCGGGATGCCGGGCGTCAAACCCCCCGAGGACGACGACGAGGACTCGCCCGATGGCCAGTCCGAACTGTTCGAGGATTGACCCCTCCCGGCCCGTTTCGGCACGGCGCCCGGCACGGTGGCGGCTTTGCGCCGATGCTGCGGCGGGGGTCTTTCCGGCGCGGGCAGAGCGGGTAATCTGGTCCGGGCCTATCCAATGGAGGTTTGCATGAAATCTGTTCTTGTTGCTCTTGTCATCTCGGCCACGGCGCTGGGCGGCTGCACGATGACCCAGAACGAACGCGATGTCGTCGGCGGGCTGGCCGGGGCGGCGGGCGGTCTGGTTCTGGCCAGTGCCCTCAATGCCAACCCGAACTGGACCATCGTCGCGGCCCTTGGCGGCGCGGCTGCCGGCGTCCTGGTCGCGCGCAATTCGCGCACCGGGGAATGCGCGTATTCCAACGGTCGCGGCCAGTATTACACCCGGCGCTGCCGCTGATCGGCATCCCGGCAGGCGCCCGGTCCTGCGGGCGCCTGTGCCGGCGCGTCAGAACAGGCTCAACTGATCGCCGGCGCGGGGTGGTTTCCTGAACTTCGAACAATCGAGCGGCGGCAGCGACGCCTCGAACCCCAGGCGGTTGCAGGCCACGCGAATGCGGGTGGCCACCATGTCCGCATAGGGCCCCTGACCGCGGAACCGGCTGTGGAATTCGGGGTCGTTGTCGCGCCCGCCGCGCATCTCGCGCACCCGGTTCATGACCTTGACGGCATGGCCCGGGCGCACCCGCTCCAGCCAGTCGCGAAACAGCGGGGCGACCTCGCCGGGCAGGCGGACAAAGGCCCACCAGGCGGTGCGGGCGCCCGCCTCGCGCGCGGCGGTCAGGATCGCCTCGGCCTCGTGATCGCTGAGCCCGGGAATCAGCGGGGCCATCATCAGCCGAACGGGCACGCCGGCATCGCTGAGCGCGCGCATCGTCGCCAGCCGTCGCGCGGGCGAGGGCGCCCGGGGTTCCATAGCGCGGGCCAGCGCGGGATCCAGCGTGGTCACGCTGACCCCGACCTCGGCCAGGCCCTGCACCGCCATGTCGGACAGAATGTCCAGGTCGCGTTCGACCATGGCGCCGCGCGTGGTGATCGTGACCGGATGGCGCCAGTCGCGCAGCACCTCCAGCACCGAACGGGTGATGCGGTAGTGCTGTTCGACAGGCTGCCAGGGATCGGTGTTCGACCCCAGCGCCAGCGGGGCCACGCGGTAGCCGGTCTTGCCCAGCTCGCGTTCCAGGACGCGCGCGGCGTCGGGCCGCGCGATCAGCCGGGTTTCGAAATCGAGCCCCGGCGACAACCCCAGATAGGCGTGCGACGGCCGCGCATAGCAATAGATGCACCCGTGCTCGCACCCGCGATAGGGGTTCAGGGCGCGGTCGAAACCCAGGTCGGGCGACTGGTTCCACGAAATCACGCTGCGCGGCCGCTCGACCGAGATCTCGCGTTTGACCAGCCGCTCGTCCTCGGGCAGGTCCCAGCCGTCATGCGCCCATTCGCGCGCCTGCGCGTCAAAGCGCGGCGCGGGCTGTGCCAGCGTGCCCCGGGCCGGGGCGCGCAGCGTGGGGTCCTTGGGGGGGAGCGCGGTCACCATGAGTCGAATGATGAACAGATGATGAACATTTTTCAAGTCCGCGCGTCAAACTGGGGCTTGTGGTCGTCTTTCATTCGGCGCATGTCGGGAATGGATCAGTGAAGGCGGCGCTTCTGCCGCATTGACGGAAAAAGAGACGCTTTTCAGGGAACCGCGCCATGTCCGACGACGACGACATCATCCTGTCCGAACTGAACGACGAGGAACTTGTGTCGCAGATGATGGACGACCTCTACGACGGTCTCAAGGACGAGATCGAAGAGGGCGTGAATATCCTGCTGGAACGCGGCTGGGCCCCCTATGACGTTCTGACCAAGGCGCTGGTCGCCGGCATGACCATCGTCGGCCACGATTTCCGGGACGGCATCCTGTTCGTGCCCGAGGTCCTGCTGGCCGCCAACGCGATGAAGGCCGGCATGGCCATCCTGAAGCCGCTGCTGGCCGAAACCGGCGCGCCGCGCATGGGCAAGATGGTGATCGGCACGGTCAAGGGCGACATCCACGACATCGGCAAGAACCTCGTCGGCATGATGATGGAAGGCGCCGGTTTCGAAGTGGTGGACCTGGGGATCAACAACCCGGTCGAGAAATACCTCGAGGCGCTGGAAACCGAGGACGCGGACATCCTGGGCATGTCGGCGCTGCTGACCACGACGATGCCCTACATGAAGGTCGTGATCGACACGCTGAAGGAAACCGGCCGCCGCGACGACATCATCGTGCTGGTGGGCGGCGCGCCGCTGAACGAGGAATTCGGTCGCGCCATCGGCGCCGACGCCTATTGCCGCGATGCGGCCGTCGCGGTGGAAACCGCCAAGACGCTGGTCGCGCGCAAACACAACCAGGGCACCGCCCGCGCCTGATCCGGCACGGCGGCAGCGGACGACAGGGACCCCCGGTTTGCCGGGGGTTTCGTCATTTCGGGCCTGTGGCCCGGCCCGCCCCCCTTTCGCCCGGCGCGCATCCCTCCTATCCTCCGGCGCACCTGATCCGGAGTATCCCATGACTGACCTGCCTTCCGCCGCCGAAATCCTGACCGCCTGCGGTTTCGATGCCGCAACCCTGACCGGCGGAACCCTGGCGGTGCACAGCCCGATCGACGGGGCTGAGATCGCACGCATCGCCGAAACCCCGCTGGCCGACATGCCGGCGATCATCGGCCGCGCGACCAACGCCTTTGAGGCCTGGCGTCGTGTGCCTGCCCCCCGGCGGGGCGAACTGGTGCGCCTGCTGGGCGAGGAACTGCGCGCCTCGAAAGAGGCGCTGGGGGCGCTGGTGACGCTGGAGGCCGGCAAGATCGTTTCCGAAGGCCTGGGCGAAGTGCAGGAGATGATCGACATCTGCGACTTTGCCGTGGGCCTGTCGCGGCAGCTCTATGGGTTGACCATCGCCTCTGAGCGCCCGGGCCATGTGATGCGCGAAACCTGGCACCCGCTGGGTCCGGCGGCGGTGATCACGGCCTTCAACTTTCCGGTCGCGGTGTGGTCGTGGAACACCGCGCTGGCCCTGGTCTGCGGCGATCCGGTGATCTGGAAACCGTCGGAAAAGACGCCGCTGACGGCGCTGGCCTGCGCGGCGATCTTTGCCCGGGCCGTGGCCCGCTTCGGCGAGGATGCGCCCGAGGGGTTGATGCAGGTCGTCATCGGCGGGGCCGATCTGGGCGCCGCGCTGACGGCCGCGCCCGAGGTGCCGCTGGTCTCGGCCACCGGATCGACACGCATGGGGCGTATCGTCGGCCCGGCGGTGGCGGGGCGCTTCGGCCGGTCGATCCTGGAACTGGGTGGCAACAACGCGATGATCGTGGCGCCGTCGGCCGACCTGGAAATGGCGGTGCGGGCCATCGTCTTTTCCGCGGTGGGGACGGCCGGCCAGCGCTGCACCTCGTTGCGCCGGCTGATCGTGCACCACTCGATCCGCGACGCGCTGCTTGAACGGCTGATCCGGGCCTATGCCAGCCTGCCCATCGGCGACCCGCGCAAGGCGACCACCCTGGTGGGGCCGCTGGTCGACGCCGCCTCGCGCGAGCGGATGCAGGCAGCGTTGGACCGCGCCCGAGCCGATGGCGGGATCGTGCATGGTGGCCGCGCGGCCTCGTCCGCACCGCAAGGCGGCGCCTATGTCGAGCCCGCGATCGTCGAGATGCCGGGCCAGACGGCGGTTGTGCGCGAGGAAACCTTTGCGCCGATCCTCTATGTCATGGGCTATGACGCGTTCGACGAGGCCATCGCGCTGCAAAACGACGTGCCGCAGGGGCTGTCGTCGTGCATCTTCACCCTGAACCTGCGCGAGGCCGAGGATTTTCTGCAACGCTCGGATTGCGGGATCGCGAACGTCAATATCGGCCCCTCGGGTGCCGAGATCGGCGGCGCGTTCGGCGGCGAGAAGGAAACCGGCGGTGGCCGCGAAAGCGGGTCGGATGCCTGGAAGGGATACATGCGCCGGGCCACCAATACGGTGAACCACTCTGCCTCGTTGCCGCTGGCCCAGGGCGTCAGGTTCGACGTCTGAGCGGGTGGCACCCGCCGGGAGGGTTTTCCACCCTCCCGGACCCTCCCGGAGGATATTTCCGGCACAAAGATGGGGCGGCCCGGGTTTCACCGGCGCGGCCGCATCCGGCGGGCAGCGTGGCCGCAAACGGGGGCTCTTGCGTCGCTGGCGGTCGCGGGGGCGGGGCGTGCCACGGCTAGGGTGCGGCAAATCCAACGGGGCACCTGCATGTTTCTCTCCGTCTTCGATATCTTCAAGATCGGCATCGGTCCGTCATCGTCGCATACGATGGGGCCGATGGTTGCGGCCGCGCGCTTTCTGGACCGGCTCAGGGCGTCGCCGTTCCGGGCGCACGGTCTCAGGGCCTCGTTGCACGGGTCGCTGGCGTTCACGGGTGTCGGCCATGCGACCGACCGGGCGGTGATCCTGGGCCTGGCCGGTTTCCTGCCCGAGAGCTACGACGCCGACCGTGCCGAGGCCGCGCTGGCCACGATCCGGGCGACCCGCACGGTCGAGCCCCCCGATCTGCCGGTTCTGGCCTTCGATCCCGACAAGGACCTGCAGTTCGACTATGGCCCCGCGCTGGCCGGCCACGCGAACGGGATGATCCTGATGGCCACCGACGCCCAGGGCGACGTGATCGCGCAGGAGACCTATTTCTCGATCGGAGGCGGGTTCGTCGTGACCGAGGCCGAACTGGCGGCCGGCCCCTCGGCGCAGAGCGGCCCCAGGGTGCGGTTCCCCTTCGAGAGCGCCGAGGCGATGCTGGTCATGGCGCGCGAATCGGGCCTGTCGATTGCCATGATGAAGCGCGCGAACGAACTGACGCAGCGGGACGAGGCCGCGCTGAAGGCCGGCCTGCAGCGGATCTGGGCGGTCATGAACGCCTGTATCGAACGCGGCCTGACCAGTGACGGAATCCTGCCCGGTGGGCTGAAGGTGCGCCGTCGTGCCAAGGCGATCCATGAATCGCTGATGGCCGAGCGGGGGCTCAACCTGACCGCGCCGCATGTCATCAATGACTGGATGTCCACCTATGCCATGGCCGTGAACGAAGAGAACGCGGCCGGTGGGCAGGTGGTGACCGCCCCCACGAATGGCGCCGCCGGCGTGATGCCCGCCGTGATCCGCTACTGGCTGGATCATGTGCCGGGCGCCAGCGTGGACAAGGTCGAGGATTTTCTGCTGACCGCCGCCGCGATCGGCGGGCTGATCAAGCACAATGCCTCGATCAGCGGGGCCGAATGCGGATGCCAGGCCGAGGTCGGCAGCGCCGCGGCCATGGCGGCCGCCGGGCTGTGCGCCGTCCTGGGGGGCACGCCCGAACAGGTCGAGAATGCCGCCGAGATCGCGCTGGAGCATCACCTGGGCATGACCTGCGATCCGGTCAAGGGACTGGTGCAGGTGCCCTGCATCGAGCGCAACGGACTGGGTGCGATCAAGGCGGTGAGCGCGGCCTCGCTGGCGCTGCGCGGGGATGGCCAGCATTTCATGCCGCTGGACAACTGTATCGAGGCGATGCGTCAGACCGGCGCGGACATGAGCGAGAAATACAAGGAAACGGCGCTGGGCGGCCTGGCGGTGAACGTGCCGAACTGTTGAGCCGCGCAAAGGTCAGACCAATCGCGCAGGTTGAAACAGGGAAAGGCGGCTGCCGCCGTCAGCCCGATTTTCGACCGGCCTGGCAGGATTTGTGCCAGTCGTGACGGCCCGGTGCCCGACCCGCGCCGGGAACCGGTCCGCGTCCGGTGCCGGGGGTTGGCCATGCGCCACCGTCGGCTGGGCCGCATGACCGCCCACGGCCGCGGGGTCCGCGGGCCGGCACGCGGCGCTGTTGCGCGGTCCCTGGCTGCAAAGCGCGGCGCAGGTCGCGGACAGGATAGACGGGTCGCCTTCCGCCGTTTAGGGCAGGGGACATGACCCTTGCCGCCCCTCCTTCCAGCGTCGATCGGGTGCCGTTGGGCATCGTCCTGATGGTTGCCTTTTGTGCCATCGCGCCATTGATCGACGTGGCGGCGAAAATGGCGTCGCAATCGGTGACGGTCACGCAGGTGACCTTTTCGCGCATGGTTGTTCAGGCGGTCCTGATGGCGCCGGTGGTCATGGTCATGCGTCAGAACGCAGGGGTCACCCGGCGCGCGTTCGGCCTGCTGATCCTGCGTGCGTTGATGCTGATCGGGTCGACCTATGCCTTTGTCGGCGCGGTTCAGGTCATGCCGATCGCCGACGCGCTGGCCATCGCCTTTGTCGAGCCCTTCATCCTGCTGGCCCTGGGGTTCCTGCTGTTCGGCGATCAGGTCGGCCCGCGCCGGATCCTGGCGTCGATCATCGGCTTTCTGGGGGCGCTGCTGGTGATCCAGCCGAACTTTGCGGTTTTTGGCGCGGTGGCGCTGTATCCGCTGGCAACGGCGGGGTTCTTTGCCGTCTACATGCTGCTGACCCGGCGCATCACGCGCGAGGTTCCGCCCGAGACCATGCAATTCCACACCGCCTGGATCGGTGTGGTGCTCATGCTGCCCGTGCTGGCGCTGGGCCACGGCGCGGATATCGCGCTGTTGCGGATGTCGGATGCGCCGCTGGCGGTCTGGGGCCAATTGGCCGGGGTCGGGGTTGCCGCCACCGTGTCGCACATGGCGATCACCTATGCGCTGCGATACGCGCCTTCGGCCACGCTGGCCCCGCTGCACTATCTCGAGATCGTCAATGCCGCGCTGTTCGGTTGGCTGTTCTTTGGCGACTGGCCCAACCCGATGAGTTGGGCGGGTATCGCGGTGATCGTGTCCTCGGGGCTTTACATCATCGCGCGGGAACGGCGTCTGGCCAGAGAGGCGCGTGTTCCAGCGCGCTGAGCAAGCCATCCAGTTCGGTGACCGGCAACAGCAGCAGCATGGACGGCCCGTCGGGTTCCAGCACGACCGGCGCCCCGGTCGCCGCGTTCGACGTGCCGATGCGCCCGTTCGGGGCAAAGTGCAACGGCGTCGTCGGCCAGAGCAGCCCGCTCGATCGGCAGCGCATCGGGGCCATCGGATACAGCGAGACCCGTGTGCCCCGCGCCAGCGCCAGCCGCAACCGGGGCGGGCACAGCAGGCAAAGATCGTCGCCCGTGTCCAGGATCACCCGGCGGGACGGCGCCCGCAACAGGGTGCTCATCGCCGCCAGCGTGTGATCCAGCCGCGCGCCGGTAAAGCCCACGGCCAGAACGAACGGGGCATCGACCAGGGCCAGCGCCTTGTCAAAGTCGGTCTGTTCCTGATCCGGTGTGTGGTGCAGGCGCGCTTCGCCCAGCGTGTCGCGCGCCGCATCGCTGATCGAATCGAAGTCGCCGGTTGCCAGGTCCGGCATGTAACCCATCGCCAGCGCGGCGTCCGCACCTCCGTCCACCGCGATCAGCCGCGGCGCGCGCGATACGGCACGGGCCAGCGCCTGGGGGCTGGGCGCGCCGCCTCCCACCAACGTGATGCCCGGGGCTTTTGCATCTGGCTTCGACATAGGGTTTTCTTGTCAATTGAGGCGGGGGAAGGCAAGCTGCGCCACAATCCGATCAAGAAATTACCTTGCGCGTTTCATACTGGCGCACCCTGAGGCAGGCACAGTCGGGCTCGAATGGTAATAGGGGACTTAAGCGTATGGTCGGTCCGAACAAAATCCTGACGGTGTCGTATGGCACCTTCTCGTGCACGCTCGAGGGTTTTGACGAACCCTTCGACACGATGAAGGCCATTGCCGAGTATTTCCGCGATCTCGCCGCAGAAGACCGCTATTTCGGGGCCGAACCGCCGACCCCCGATGCCGAAATGCTGCACCGCATCGCCGAACGCGAGATCAAGCGCCGGGTCGATGCCAAGATCGAGGACAATGGCGTCATCCTGCGGCCGCAGATCGAGTCAGAGGCGGAAAGCGATGCCTTTGCGCCGCCTCCCGCCGATCTGCGCGGCGGCCGGTCTCATGCCCGCGCACCCGGTCGGGCCCAGGAACGCGCCCCGGAACGCACCTCGACCGGTCGCTCGGGCGTGCGCGCCGCCGCCGAAGCCGCGATTGCCGCCGCCCCTCTCGCAGTCGCGGCCGGTGCCGCGGACGACGGTCCCGATGACTCCGAGGCGCTGAGCGGCATCTCCGCCAAGCTGCAGCGCATCCGCGCCGCAGTTGCGCAGGTCCGCGCGTTCGAGACCAGCGACGACGACGAACCCGTCGCAACCCTGCTGGACGCCCCGGACACGGACAGCGCCGAAGCCGAGCGTCAAGCCGCCGAGGAAGCCGCGCGGGTTGAAGCCGAGCGTCAGGCCGCCGAGGAAGCCGCGCGGGTTGAAGCCGAGCGCCAGGCCGCCGAGGAAGCCGCGCGGGCTGAAGCCGAGCGCCAGGCCGCCGAGGAAGCCGCGCGGGCCGAAGCCGAGCGTCAGGCCGCCGAGGAAGCCGCGCGGGCCGAAGCCGAGCGTCAGGCTGCCGAGGAAGCGGCGCGGGTTGAAGCCGAGCGCCAGGCTGCCGAGGAAGCGGCAGCACCCTCTGCGGACGATCTGGCGGATGAAGACGAGGACGCCTCGCAACCCGAGCCTTACCGCGACGCGGACAGCGAGCGACTCGCCGCCGAGCGCCGGCGTCTGGAAGAAGCGGTGCGCGCCGACATTGCCCGCCGGGACGCGCAACGCGCGGCCCAGCCTGCCCAGCCGGCGGCTGCACCCGCAGCCGATGCGGAACAACCGGCCGCGCCGCGCCGTCGCGTTGTGGTCGTCCGCCCCAATCCGACGCAGGCGCAACCGGCCTCGCGTGTCGCCGAGGCGGCGCCGTCGGGACAGGACCGGACGTCGGAGGACGCGTCGGACAGCGCGGACGATTCGGCGCTGCTGGCTGCGGTTGCCGCGGCGACGCCCGCTGCCGCTGCGGCCCTGGCCGCGGCTGCGCCCTCGGGCAATGCCGCCGCCGAACCGGCCCCGCAACCCGCGACGCAGGATACCGTGCGTGCGGCCATGGCGGCCTTTGCCGACGAGGACGCCGATGACGACGAGGACACCGCGCCTGCCGTGCCCGCCGCCACCGCCGATCTGCCGGATGAAGACGCCGACACCGAGACGCACGATCTGATCGACGAAGAGGCCATCGACGAGGCCGCGATCGAGCGGCGCGTGGTCGAGGCCCTGGGCGATACCGGCCTGGGCGCCGAGGACGAGGCCGGGCTGGTCGCGGAACTGGCCGCGGTCGAGCGCGACGCCGAAAATCAGCGCCGCGCCGAGCGGCTGCGCCGGGCCGCTCTGAACGACGAGGCTGACGCCTCGATGGACCGTCTGATCACGGAAACGGATTCGCATCTGTCCGGGGCCGAGGCCCAGCGCCGGCAATCGACGATCTCGCATCTCAAGGCTGCGGTCGTGGCCACCCGTGCCGAGGAAGAGGCCGGTGCGGCCCGCAACCCCGAAGACGAGGAACGCGCCGAAATCGCGCGCTATCGTCAGGACCTGGAGCGCACCGTGCGCCGGCCCGCCGCCGAGGGCAGCGACGATGGCACGCCGCGTCGGCCGACCCGTCCGCAGGCGCAGCGCACCGAACGCCCGCGCAATGCCCAGCCGCCGCTGGTTCTGGTCAGCGAACAGCGCATCGACCGACCGGCAAGCACTGACGGCGAATCGATCCGCCCGCGTCGGATCGCCACCGGCTCGTTGGCGATGGAGGAACTGTTCGACGAGGACGCGCCGGCACCTGCAGCCCCGCGCGGCAAGGCCTTTACCGATTTCGTTGGCCCGATGCATCTGACGACGCTGGCTGAACTGACCGAGGCCGCCGCCGCCTATGTCACCCATGTCGAAGGCCTGGAGGAATTCACCCGGCCGCAGGTCATGCGCCACGTCGTTGCCACGGGCCAGCCGATGACCCGTTCGCGCGAGAATCTGCTGCGCACCTTTGGCACGCTGATGCGTCAGGGCACCATGCAGCGGTCGCGCCGGGGTCAGTTCGAACTGGCCCGCGATTCGGAATTCGGGGAACAGGCGCGCCGCTTCGCGCAGGGCTGAGACACCGACGACACACAAGAAAGGCGCCGCGGTCGAGCGGCGCCTTTTGGCATGATCCGATCGGGTGGGTGCTGTCGCGCTTTCCGGGGTCTGGCCGGGCTCAGTCCTGGCCGGGCTCAGTCCTGGTCGGGGTCGCGTCAGGGTCGGCCTGGCCCACGCCCTTGAACACCGCCTTCAGCGGGAAGGCCCAAAGAACGCCCAATCCGACATAGATCGCCAGTTCCGCCAGGATCGGCGGACGGCCGAACAGGCGCTGGAACAGACCCATCAGGCTGACGGCCACGACGATATAGGCTGGCAGCGCGACCACCAGGATGAACAGCGACCAGCGGCGCCGGGCTTTGTAGGACAGCGCCATCAGTCTGCGAACGGGTCGGTGACGAGGATCGTGTCATCGCGCTCGGGCGAGGTGGACAGCAGCGCCACGGGGCACTGGATCAGCTCCTCGATCCGGCGGACGTATTTGATCGCGGCGCCCGGCAGATCGGCCCAGCTGCGCGCGCCCTCGGTCGATTCGGACCAGCCCTCGATCTCTTCGTAGATGGGTTTGCAGCGCGCCTGCTGATCGGCCGCGGTGGGCAGATAGTCCAGCCGCTTGCCGTCCAGGTCGTAGCCGACGCAGATCTTCAGCGTTTCGAACCCGTCCAGCACGTCCAGCTTGGTCAGCGCGATGCCGTTGATGCCGGAAATGGCGCAGGTCTGGCGCACCAGCGCCGCGTCGAACCAGCCGCAGCGGCGCTTGCGGCCGGTGACCGTGCCGAATTCATGCCCGCGCGTGCCCAGTCGCTCGCCGTCGGAATCGTGCAGTTCGGTCGGGAAGGGACCTTCGCCCACGCGGGTGGTATAGGCCTTGACGATGCCCAGCACGAAGTCGATGGCATTGGGGCCCATGCCGACCCCCGTTGCCGCCTGACCGGCGATCACGTTCGACGAGGTGACATAGGGATAGGTGCCGAAGTCGATGTCCAGTAGCGACCCCTGCGCACCTTCGAACAGGATGCGTTTGCCGGCGCGGCGCATCTCGTTCATGACCTTCCAGACCGGCGCGGCGTATTGCAGGATCTGCGGCGCGATCTCGTTCAGCAGGGCGACGGTGGCATCGCGGTCGATGGGGTCCAGCCCCAGACCGGCGCGCAGCGGGTTGTGGTGCATCAGCGCCCGATCCACGCGCAGTTCCAGCGTCGCCGGGTCGGCCAGATCGGCCACACGGATCACGCGGCGGCCGACCTTGTCCTCATAGGCTGGGCCGATTCCGCGCCCGGTCGTGCCGATCTTGGCCTTGCTGTCGGCGGCCGAGGCCTCGCGCGCGCGGTCCAGTTCGCCGTGATAGGGCATGATCAGCGGCGTGTTTTCGGCGATCATCAGCGTTTCCGGGCTGATCTGAACGCCTTGTTCGCGGATCTTGGCGATTTCGCTGACCAGGTGCCAGGGGTCCAGCACGACGCCGTTGCCGATCACCGAAAGCTTGCCGCCGCGCACCACACCCGAGGGCAGCGCGTTCAGCTTGTAGACCTTGCCGTCGATGACCAGCGTGTGGCCGGCGTTATGCCCGCCCTGAAAGCGCGCGATCACATCCGCGCGCTCGCTCAGCCAGTCGACGATCTTGCCTTTGCCCTCGTCGCCCCACTGGGCGCCCACGACAACAACATTGGCCATGACAGGAATCCTTCCCGGTTTGCAGAAGCCGTGCGTTCTATAGCGATGTGTGCGGTGCAGCGAAACAGTCTTTTCGCCGCGCCCGCATCAGGGACCGGGGCAGACGCCGCTCTGGACAGCGGCGCCCGGTCTTGGCACGAAAGGGACAGACAGGACGAGGAGACCTCGCATGGCCATTCTGATCCGCTGGGCGGTCGCCTTTGTGCTGCTGGCGCTGACATGGAACCCGACACGCTGGAACTATCTGCGCTGGGCCGAACAGAACTGGCAGGCACAGATGCCTCTGGCCGTGCTGGGCGGGTTGCTGCTGCTGGTGGGCTATATCGTCTATCTGCGGGCCACGCTGCGGTCGATCGGGCCGATCGGCATGGCGCTGGTCGCGGCGGTCTTTGCGGCGCTGATCTGGGTTCTCGTCGATTGGGGGGTGCTGCGCACGGACAATTCCGTGATCAACCAGTGGCTGGCGATCGTCGCGGCCTCGCTGGTGCTGGGCATCGGATTGAGCTGGTCGATCATGCGGCGGCGAATCAGTGGTCAGGCCGATGTGGACGAGGTGGACGAGGACTAGCGCATGCTCAGCTACCTGACCCTTGGCACGAACGATCTGACCCGCGCCGCCACCTTTTATGACGCGGTGCTGGGGGCGCTGGGGTATGTCCGGCTCGAATCGGATCCTGACGGCTGCGGCTATGGGGTGCCCGGTGCGGATCACAGCGACTTCTGGATCAACGCGCCCTTTGACCGGCGCGCCGCCAGCGCCGGAAATGGCACCATGGCCTGTTTCGCCGCGCCGTCGCGGGCGGCGGTCGCCGCGTTTCATGCCGCCGGTCTGACCCATGGCGGCCGGGACGAGGGGGCGCCGGGTCTGCGCCCCTATGGTCCGCATTTCTACGCCGCCTATCTGCGCGACCCCGACGGCAACAAGCTGTCGGCCGTGTGCGAGGCCGCCGCCTGAGGAAAGGCGGGGCCAAAGGGCTTGCACCCTATTCCCGCTGGGCATAGATAGGCGCGAACCGTTGCAAAGGCCGCCCCATGCAGACTGTCGTCCTGATCATCCACCTTGTCCTGGCGTTGTCGCTGATGGGCGTCGTGCTGCTTCAGCGATCGGAAGGCGGCGGTCTGGGGATCGGCGGCGGGGCCATGGGCCCGCAGGCGGGGCGCCCGCCCATGACGGGACTGGCGAAACTGACCTGGGCCTTCGCCGCGGCGTTCATCTGCACCTCGCTGGCTCTGACGGTGATCGGTGCGTCGAATTCGGCCGAAACCTCGGTGCTGGAGAGGATCGGCGCCCCGGCGCCCGACGCCACGACGGCGCCCGCGCCGGCCACGCCTGACGTGCAACTGCCCGATGTCCAGTTGCCGCCGGCGGGTGACAGCCCGGTTCTGCCCCCGCGCGGGAACTGAGTTTCAACCTAGATTTTGGGCCTGATGGTCCGTTGACGCTGCATGTTGCGTCCGTCTTGCGGAACGCAGGGACTTGGGTTATATCCCGACTCCCGTGATCCGTTCATTTTGGCTGCGACGAACACGGGAGTTTCCAGCATGGCGCGCTATGTTTTCATCACGGGTGGCGTGGTGTCCAGCCTGGGCAAGGGGCTTGCCTCGGCCGCGCTTGGGGCGTTGTTGCAGGCGCGTGGTTTCACCGTCCGCCTGCGCAAGCTGGACCCCTATCTGAACGTCGATCCGGGCACGATGTCGCCCTTTGAACACGGCGAGGTGTTCGTCACCGACGACGGGGCCGAGACCGACCTGGATCTTGGCCATTACGAACGTTTCACAGGCGTCCCGGCGCGCAAGACGGATTCGATATCCTCGGGGCGGATCTATTCCAACGTGCTGGAGAAAGAGCGCCGCGGCGATTATCTGGGCAAGACCATTCAGGTGGTTCCCCATGTGACCAACGAGATCAAGGATTTCCTCCGCATCGGCGACGACGAGGTGGATTTCATGCTCTGCGAGATCGGCGGCACGGTCGGCGACATCGAAGGCCTGCCGTTCTTCGAGGCGATCCGCCAGTTCATCCACGAGCGCCCGCGCGGCCAGTCGATCCTGATGCATCTGACGCTGCTGCCCTATCTGGCTGCCTCGGGTGAACTGAAGACGAAACCCACGCAGCACTCGGTCAAGGAGCTGCAATCCATTGGCCTGGCGCCCGATGTTCTGGTCTGCCGGTCGGAACATCCGATCCCGGAAAAGGAACGCGCCAAGATCGCGCTGTTCTGCAACGTGCGTCCGGATGCGGTGATCCCCGCCTATGACCTGAAAACGATCTACGAGGCGCCGCTTGCCTATCACCGCGAGGGGCTGGACCAGGCGGTGCTGGATGCGTTCGGCATCACCCCTGCGCCGCGCCCGAACCTGGCGCGCTGGGAGGACGTGATGGACCGTCTGACCCATGCCGAGGGTCAGGTGCGCATTGCGGTGGTCGGCAAATACACGCAGCTCGAAGACGCCTATAAATCCATTGCCGAGGCCCTGACCCATGGCGGCATGGCGAACCGCGTCAAGGTCAAGGCCGAGTGGATCGACGCCGAGCTCTTTGAAAAGGGCGATCCCACTGCGGTGCTGGAAGGATTCCACGCCGTTCTGGTGCCCGGCGGTTTTGGCGAACGCGGGACCGAGGGCAAGATCCGCGCCGCGCAATGGGCGCGGGAAAAGAAGATCCCCTATCTGGGCATCTGCCTGGGCATGCAGATGGCCGTGATCGAGGCCGCGCGCAATCTCGCCGGGATCGACAACGCCGGATCCGAGGAATTCGACCACGAGCGCGGCGCAAAGCGGTTCGAGCCGGTGGTCTATCACCTGAAGGAATGGGTCCAGGGCAATCATGTCGTCGAACGCAAGGTCGGCGATGACAAGGGCGGCACCATGCGGCTGGGCGCCTATGACGCCGCGCTGGATGGCGAATCGCTGGTTGCGCAGGTCTATGGCAGCACCCGGATCGAGGAGCGTCATCGCCACCGCTATGAGGTGGACATCCGCTACCGCGACAAGCTGGAAGCCTGCGGCCTGCATTTTTCGGGCATGTCGCCCGACGGCCGCCTGCCCGAGATCGTCGAACATCGCGATCACCCGTGGTTCATCGGTGTGCAGTTCCACCCCGAACTGAAATCGAAACCCTTCAAGCCGCATCCGCTGTTCGCCGACTTCGTCCGCGCCGCGGTCGAGGTGTCGCGCCTGGTCTAGATCGCACCCAGAAGCGCCGCCTCATGCCCGAGGCCCAGGATCCAGCCTTCCTCGGCCAGGGCGGGAAAGACGGGCGCGGCCAGAAGCGGCGCCAGGGACGGCAGGGCGCCCAGCGCACGGGCCAGAAGCGTCACCTGAACCTGGTCCTTCACGATGCCGGGACCCAGGCGCGCGTTGACTGCCGGCGCAATCAGGGTGGGGAACACTTCGGCCAGAACGACGGGGCGGGGGACGGGCTGAAACGGCCAGACGGCAATCTGGTCGGGAAAGGCGCGGCACAGGCGCGAAAGCGCCGCTATGCCGGTCAGGGTTTGCGATCCCACCGCCCCGGCGCCCCCCAGTTTCCAGACCGATTGTGCCCCCGTCGCCGCCCGGTCGCAGGCGCGCAGCTCTGCAAGACCATGGCCATGGCGCTGCCGGCCCTTGCGCGGCAGATGCGGCAGGTCCCGTGGGGACGGGTTGAACCAGAACGGTCCGACCCCGGGCAGGCGGGCGTTGATCTCGGCGGCAAGGGCCAGCCGGTTCGAGCGGTTGTCGATCCCGTCCGTCAGATGCGCGCCCAGCCAGTCCCAGACCGCCATCGCCCGCGCCTGTCCGGTCAACGCCTGCGCAAAACCCTGCGGATAGCCAAAGGCGAAATCGGCCCCGATCAGCAGGGTTTCGTTCGCCTCCAGCGTGTCGCGCACCAGCCGGTGCAGCAAGTCCAGCGCGGCTGCCCGGGTTGGCGGGTTCCAGCTTTGCCCGTCGTTCAGCCCCAGCCAGATCGAATCCTTGCCGCGCCGGGGGCGGTTCGCCGCGGACCAGTCCAGCACCGCGATGCGGTCAAAGGTCACAGCCGTGCCTCGGCTTCGGCCAGATCGGCGGGGGTGTTCACGTTGAAGAACGGGTCGGGCCGTTCGGACCAGACAACGGTTTGCGCCCCGTGTTCGGTGGCCCAGCGGCCGACCTTGTGCTCGCCCTCGGCCAACGCGCGCCTGAGGTCGTCACGCAGGGCGACCGGCCACAGGGCGACCGTGGGGTGACGCCGCATCCGGCCCTGCGCATCGGGACTGGCGGCCATCGCAAAACCTGCCGGTGTCAGCCGCGCGGCCAGATCGGCCGGGGCAAAGGGTGTGTCGGCTGCCAGGCTCACGACCCCGCCCGCACCCGCTGAGGCGGCCCAGTCCATCGCCGCAAGCACACCGGCCAGCGGCCCGGGGTAGCCGGGCACCGAATCGGCCAGAACCGGCAGGCCGAACCCCGCCAGGCGCGCGGGTTCGCCATTCGCGCTGATCGCGATCCGGTCCACCTGCGGCGCCAGCCGCTGAAGGCAATGCGCCAGCATGGGCCGCCCGCCCAAGGGCAGCAGCGCCTTGTCTGCGCCGCCCATCCGCGTGCCCAGCCCGCCTGCCAGAACAATCCCCACGATCATCGTCTTTCCCCTGCGTTGCGGGCAGGCTATCAGGGCCCGAGACCGGAACATAGGGGGGCGGGCGCATGAGCGCGCTGGGTTACGTCATCGCCGAGGCGCGCGGCGCGGGCGACCGATTGCTGGCCGACGTCGCCGCACGCCTGTCAGCCGAGGGGTGGCGGCTGTCCGGTGTCGTGCAGGTGAACACCGACCGCCCGGGGTCACGCCGCTGCGACATGGACCTGCGTGTCCTTGGCCGAGGCGAGGTCGTGCGCATCAGTCAGGCGCTGGGTGAGGCCAGCCAGGGATGCCGTCTGGATCCCGAGGGCCTGGAAACCGCCGTCGCGCTGGTCGAAACCACCATGGCGCCCCTGCCGCGGCTGCTGATCCTGAACAAGTTCGGCAAGGCCGAGGTCGAAGGCCGGGGTTTTCGCGCCCTGATCGGCGAGGCGCTGGCCCAGGGCGTGCCGGTCCTGCTGGGCCTCAAGCGGGACAATCTGCCCGGGTTCGAGGCCTTTGCGCAGGGCCTGGGGCAGCCCGTGGCGGCCGATCTGCCCTCGGTTCTGGCCTGGTGCCGGACGCAGCCGGCAGAAATCTGACGCCGCCCCTTGACCTTCCAGTTACTGGAAGCCTCATATTGCGCAGGACCTGAGAACAGGAGGTCCCGATGACCGAAACCCAGACCCTGCGCGTCGATGGCATGACCTGCGCCGCGTGCACGGCCCGCGTCGAACGGATGCTGGGCCGCGAGGACGGCGTGACCGGCGTGCGTGCCAATCTCATGACCGGGACCGTGGCGGTGGATGGCGCGGCCGAGCCCGCCCGCCTGGCCGCGCGCCTGTCCGACGCGGGCTTTGTCGCGGCCGAGGATGTGACCCGGCTGGCCATTGGCGGCATGACCTGCGCCTCATGCGTGGCGCGTGTCGAACGTGTGCTGCAAAAGGTGCCCGGCGTGACGCAGGCCAGTGTGAACCTGGCTGGCGAAAGCGCGACGATCCGGCACTACGCCGTCAGCGGACTGTCCGAACGGCTGGCGCAAGCGGTGCGCGCTGCCGGCTACGAGGCCCGCGTCGCCACCGAGACGAGCCGCGCCGATGTCGCCCAGCACAAGGCCGAGGAACAGACGCGCCTGGCCCGCGCGGTGATCCTGGCGGCTGTGCTGACGCTGCCGGTCTTTGTGCTGGAAATGGGTGGGCACATGGTTCCCGCCTTTCACCACTGGCTGAATGCGATGGTCGGTCGGCAAACCCTGTGGATCGCGCAGTTCCTGCTGACCACGGCGGTTCTGTTCGGTCCGGGCATCCGTTTCTTTCGCGCCGGGGTTCCGGCGTTGCTGCACGGCGCCCCCGACATGAACAGCCTGGTGGTGCTGGGGTCGACGGCGGCCTGGGGCTATTCCACGGTGGCCACCTTTGCGCCGCAGGTTCTGCCCGAAGCCTCGCGTGCGGTCTATTTCGAAGCCGCCGCGATGATTGTCACGCTGATCCTGCTGGGCCGCTGGCTCGAGGCGCGGGCCAAGGGGCGCACGGGGGCGGCAATTGCCCGGCTGGTCGGTCTGCAACCCCGGACCGCGCGGCGCGACCGCGCCGGCCTGATCGAGGAGGTCGCGATCACCGACATCGCCGTCGGCGACCTGTTGCACCTGGCACCCGGTGAACGGGTGGCGGTGGATGGCGCGGTTGCCAGCGGGCACTCGTGGCTCGATGAAAGCATGATCTCGGGCGAACCTGTGCCGGTCGAGAAAGCCCTGGGCGCGGACCTGACCGGCGGCACGGTCAACGGCACCGGCGCGCTGACCTATCGCGCGACGGCGGTCGGCGGCGATACGGTTCTGGCCCGCATCATCCGCATGGTCGAAGAGGCGCAGGGCGCCAAGCTGCCGATCCAGGCCGCGGTCGACAAGGTCACGCGCGTTTTCGTGCCGGTGGTCATGGCGGCGGCGGCGCTGACCTTTGCGATCTGGATGGTCTGGGGGCCGGGCCTGTCGCATGCGCTGGTCGCCGGGGTTGCGGTGCTGATCATCGCCTGCCCTTGCGCGATGGGTTTGGCGACGCCGACCTCGATCATGGTGGGCACCGGACGCGGGGCGGAAATGGGCGTGCTGTTCCGACGGGGCGATGCGTTGCAGACCTTGCAATCGGTGCAGATCGTCGCGTTCGACAAGACCGGCACCCTGACCGAAGGCCGCCCCGAGCTGGTCGCGATCTATCCTGACGACAGCCTGCTTGCGGCAGCGGCGGCGGCCGAAACGGGGTCAGAGCACCCGATCGCGCACGCCATCCTGCGCGCCGCCGAGGATCGGGGCCTGACGCTGCCCGCGGTGGCCGACGTGACCGCGCTGACCGGTTTCGGCCTGACCGCCACGGTGCAGGGCCGGCGCGTGCTGATCGGGGCGGAACGGCTGATGACCCGCGAAGGGATCGCGCTGGGCGATCTGCCCGCCCGCGCCGCCGATCACGCCCGTCGTGGGGAAACCCCGCTCTATGTCGCGGTCGAAGGGCAGGGCCCCGCGCTGATCGTCGTCGCCGACCGGGTGAAACCGACCGCCCGCGCCGCCATCGACGCACTGCACGGCATGGGCGTGCAGACGGCGATGATCACCGGCGATGCGCAGGCCACCGCACAGGCCATTGCCGCCGATCTGGGGATCGACCATGTGGTCGCCGAGGTTCTGCCAGACGGCAAGGTCGCCGCGATCGACGCGCTGCGCGACGGTGGCCGCAAGCTGGCCTTCACCGGCGACGGGATCAACGATGCCCCGGCGCTGGCGGCGGCGGATGTCGGGTTGGCCATCGGCACCGGCACGGATGTCGCCGTCGAGGCGGCCGAAGTGGTGTTGATGTCCGGCGACCTGCGGGGGGTGGTCAACGCGATCGACCTCAGCCGGCAGGTGATCCGCAATATCCGGCAGAACCTGTTCTGGGCCTTTGCCTACAACACCGCGCTGATCCCGGTGGCCGCCGGCGTGCTCTATCCGGGGTTCGGGATCACCCTTTCTCCGGTTCTCGGCGCCGGGGCGATGGCGCTGTCGTCGATCTTTGTGCTGACCAATGCGCTGCGGTTGCGGCGGCTGCGCCCTGCGATGGAGGGCACGGCATGAGCATTTCCGACGCGGCCCGGGCCTCGGGCCTGCCGGCCAAGACGATCCGCTACTACGAGGAAATCGGCCTGATCCATCCGGCGCGCGACTCCAACGGCTATCGCAGTTTCTCCGACGCCGACATCCATCGCCTCGCGTTCCTCAATCGGGCCCGGGGACTGGGGTTCAGCATCGGGGACTGTCGCGCCTTGCTGGGGCTCTATGACGATCAGGGGCGCGCCAGCGAGGACGTGAAGCGACTGGCCTCGGAACACCTGACGCGCATCGACGCAAGGATCGCGGAACTGCAGGCCCTGCGCGCGACCGTCGCCGGGCTGGTTCATGCCTGCGCGGGCGACGGACGACCAGAGTGTCCGATCCTCGATGACCTTGCCGAAGGGCCCGTCCGTGCCCATCGTGCCCAACCCCTGACCTGAAAGCCCAGCATGACCACAGAGATCCTCGGCCTGAAGACCTGCGATACCTGCCGCAAGGCCCGCAAGGCGTTGCCCGATGCGCAGTTTCGCGACATCCGCGACACGCCCCTGAGCGCGGACGAAATCGCCGCGTTCCTGTCCCGGTTCGGCGATGCGCTGGTCAACAGGTCCTCGACCACCTGGCGCGCCCTGTCCGAGGCCGAGCGCGCGCAGGATGCGGCGGCCTTGCTTGCGGTGCATCCCGCGTTGATGAAGCGCCCGGTGATCCGGCAGGGCGATTCGCTTCATCTGGGCTGGACGCCGAAAACCCGCACGGCACTGGGTCTGGAATGACCCGATTCGTCGTCGTTTCGGGCGCGTCCGGCGGCGGAAAATCGACCCTGATCGCGGAACTGGCCGCGCAGGGCCTGTCCACGGTGCCGGAACCGGGGCGACGGATCGTTGCCGCGGCGCTTGCGGGGGACGGGTGTGGCCTGCCCTGGCAGCAGCCGGCCGAATTCGCCCGTCGCGCGGTCGCCCTGGCGCTACAGGACTGGCACGCCGCGCACGGCCTGACAGCGCCCGTGGTCTTCGATCGCGGGCTTCTGGATGCCGTGGCGGCGTTCGAACACGAAACCGGCGCGCTTCCGCCCGAGGCTGAAGGGCTGGGCACGCGGTATGACCGGCAGGTCTGGATGGCCCCACCCTGGCCGGACCTCTTTCACACGGACGCGGAACGCCGGCATGATCAGGCCAGTGCGCTGGCGGAATACCGCCGCCTGTGTGCATTCCTGCCGAGATTCGGTTATGAAATCAGAGAGTTGCCAAAACTCTCGGTGGCCGACCGTGCTGCGCTTGTGCGGGCGGCCATGACGTGAAAAAACCCGCCGAGCGCATCGACGGGTTTCCGCCTTGCGTTCGGGGCTGCGCGTCAGAGCAGCTTGAGATCGCTCGCCGAGGCGCGTCCGTCGCGGCCCGACTGCATCTCGAACGCGATCTTCTGGTTGTCCTGAAGACCCTTCAGCCCGGCGCGTTCCACCGCCGAGATGTGCACGAAGACATCCTTGCCGCCGCCATCCGGGGCAATGAAGCCATAGCCCTTCGTCGCGTTGAACCATTTTACGGTGCCAGTGGCCATTTTCCGTATTCCATCCTCTTTCAGTTTCCCCACGACGAGATTGTCGGGGGCCGTGCAGCCAGGCCTTCGGGTCGTGCGGGCTGCCTGAGCAAGGCGGGCGGGCGCAGGAAGTCTGTTGTCACAGCGTCAGGATGACACGAATCGTCAACAAATCAAGGGTGCTGTTGGGGTTCGGGGCCTCCTGCGGCGCGTTCGCGCTTGACTTCGCGCGGCGCAGGTCCCATCTGCCATGTTCTCCCGCGTGGCGCCTTCGGGACGGGCCGCGCCCAGGCCATGCACCGCCCTGATCGCGGTGCCCGAAAGGACCATGATGACCGATTTTTCGATGCTGGGGCTGAACCCGGCGCTGCTGTCCGCGCTGACCCGCGCCGGGCTGGAAACCCCCACGCCGATCCAGGCCCGCGCGATCCCGCCGCTGATGGACGGGCGCGACCTGATGGGACTGGCGCAGACCGGCACCGGCAAGACACTGGCCTTCGGCCTGCCGATCCTGCACCGGTTGGCGGGGCAGGGCAAACCCGTGCCCAAGGCCGCGCGCGCCCTGATCCTGGCGCCGACCCGCGAACTGGTGCAGCAGATCGCCGAGGCCCTGTCAGGCCTGGCGCAGGGCACGCCCACCTCGATCGTGACCGTGGTCGGCGGCGCCTCGATCAACCGCCAGACCGACCGGCTGGTGCGGGGATGCGATGTGCTTGTGGCGACCCCGGGGCGGCTGATCGACCTTCTGGACCGGGGCGCTGTCTCGCTGGCCCGTGTCCAGATGCTGGTCCTGGACGAGGCCGACCAGATGCTCGATCTGGGGTTCATCCACGCGCTGCGAAAGATCGCCCGGCACCTGCCGGCGGAACGCCAGACCATGCTGTTCAGCGCGACGATGCCCAAGGACATGTCCGAGGTCGCCGATACCTACCTCACCCGCCCCGTGCGCGTGCAGGTCGCGCCGCCGGGCAAGACCGCCGAAAAGATCGACCAGGCCGTGCATTTCGTCGCGCAGGGCGACAAGGCGACGCTGCTGGCGGAATACCTGGGCAAACACCCGGGCGAACTGGCGCTGGTCTTTGGCCGCACCAAGCACGGCTCCGAGAAACTGGCGCGGCTGCTGGACAAATGGGGCTATTCCGTCGGCTCGATCCACGGCAACAAGAGCCAGGGCCAACGCGAACGCACGCTTGCCGCGTTTCGCGCCGGGGAAACCAAGGTGCTGGTCGCCACGGATGTGGCGGCGCGCGGCCTGGATATTCCGCTGGTCGCGCATGTCTACAACTTTGACCTGCCGAACGTGCCGGAAAACTACGTCCACCGCATCGGCCGCACCGCCCGGGCCGGGCGCGACGGGCGCGCGGTCGCCTTCTGCGCGCCCGCCGAAATGGCGGATCTTCGCGCGATCGAGGCCCTGACCCGTCAACCGATCACCGTGATCGGTGGTGACCCCTGGCCCGAGGCCATGGCCGCCGAGGCCCGCACCAAGGCGCGCGCGGCTTCGAACCAGGGCCGTGGCGGTCGCCCCGGGGCAGGGGCGGGGCAGGGCGCGCGGGGCGGCTCGAAACCGGGCGGCAAACCGGGTGCCCAATCGCCGGGCGCGGCGACGTCCAAACCGCGCAAACCGCGCGTGCATCCGGCCTATGCCGAAGCGGCGGCCGCGGAAAAGCCGCGCCGCCCACGCCGGCCCCGGCCCAACCGCTCCCAGGGCTGACGGCCGGCCGCATCATCTTGTCCGAAATACGCACGGGTTTCCAAGGGGGCGTGCCCCTTTGGGCGGGGGGTGGGCGGCAGCCCCCGCAGCCTGCCGCCTGCCAGGGCCTATTCGGCCGCCTGGTCGTAGTCGCTCAGCGGTGGGCAGACGCAGAACAGGTTGCGGTCGCCCCAGACGTTGTCGACCCGGCCCACCGGCGGCCAATACTTGTCCACCCGGAAAGACCCCGGCGGGAAGCAGCCCTGTTCGCGCGAATAGGCGCGGTCCCAGTCGGCGACCAGGTCCTCGACCGTGTGCGGCGCGTGGCGCAGCGGGCTGTCCTCGGCGCGGATCTCGCCCTTTTCCACCGCGTCGATTTCCGCGCGGATCGCCAGCAACGCGGTGATGAAGCGATCGATCTCGGCCTTGGTCTCGCTCTCGGTCGGTTCGACCATCAGGGTTCCCGCCACCGGCCAGCTCATCGTCGGAGCGTGAAAGCCGTTGTCGATCAAGCGCTTGGCGATATCCTCGACGGTCACGCCAGCCTCGGAAAACGGGCGCGTGTCCAGGATGCATTCGTGCGCCACCCGCCCCTTGTTCCCCATGAACAGGACCTTGTAGGCCCCCTGCAGCCTGGCCGCGATATAGTTCGCGTTCAGGATCGCGACCCGGGTCGCCTGCGTCAGCCCCGGCCCCCCCATCATCAGGATATAGGCCCAGGAAATCAGCAGGATCGAGGCCGAGCCATAGGGCGCGGCGCTGACCGGTCCCTCGGTCCCGCCGGTTTCCGGATGGCCGGGCAGATGCGGCGCCAGATGCGCCTTGACACCGATCGGCCCCATGCCGGGGCCGCCGCCGCCATGCGGGATGGCAAAGGTCTTGTGCAGGTTCAGGTGGCTCACGTCGCCGCCGACCTCGCCCGGTTTCACGAGGCCCACCATCGCATTCATGTTCGCGCCGTCGATATAGACCTGCCCGCCCAGTTCATGCGTGATGCGGCAGACCTCGCGCACGGTTTCCTCGAACACGCCGTGGGTCGAGGGATAGGTGATCATGCAGGCCGCCAGCCGGTTGCCCGCCGCCTCGGCCTTGTCGCGGAAATCCTCGACGTCGATATCGCCATTGGCCGAGGACTGGACCACGACCACCTCCATGCCCGCCATCTGCGCCGAGGCCGGGTTGGTGCCATGGGCCGACATCGGGATCAGGCAGACCTTGCGCTGATCGTCGCCACGCGCGCTATGATAGGCCAGGATCGTCATCAGGCCCGCATATTCGCCCTGCGCGCCCGAATTGGGCTGCATGGACATCGCGTCGTAGCCGGTGATCTCGCACAGTTTTGCGCCCAGGTCCTCGATGACCTCGGCATAGCCCCGGGCCTGGTCCGGCGGGCAGAACGGGTGCAGGCTGCTGAACTCGGGCCAGGTGATGGGCATCATCTCGGCCGCCGCGTTCAGCTTCATGGTGCACGATCCCAGCGGGATCATCGCCCGGTCAAGCGCCAGATCGCGGTCGCTGAGCCTGCGCATGTAGCGCATCATTTCCGATTCCGCGCGGTTCATGTGAAAGATCGGATGCGTGAGATAGGCGCTTTCGCGCGCCATCGATTGCGCAAAGCCCAGTTGCGCCCGATGCGGTGGCACGCCGTCGATGCCAAAGGCTTTCAGCACGCGCACCAGCACCGCCTCGTCAGTGGTCTCGTCCAGCGAGATCCCCACGCGGTCGCGGCCGATCCTGCGGAAGTTCAGCCCCTCGTGGCGCGCCGCGGCGAGGATGCCGGCCTGGCCCACGCCAACCTCGACGGTGATCGTGTCGAAGAAGGCGTCGGGTTCGACCCGGGCGCCGGCCGCTTTCAGGGCGCGCGCCAGGCGTTCGGTCATGAAATGCACCCGCTCGGCAATGGCGCGCAGACCGGCGGGGCCATGGAACACCGCATACATCGAGGCCATGACCGCCAGCAGGGCCTGCGCCGTGCAGACGTTCGAGGTGGCCTTTTCGCGCCGGATATGCTGTTCGCGGGTTTGCAGCGCCAGGCGATAGGCCTTGTTGCCGCGCGCATCCACCGAGACCCCGACCAGCCGCCCCGGCATCTGCCGCTTGTGCGCGTCGGCGCAGGACAGGAAGGCCGCGTGCGGGCCGCCATACCCCATCGGCACGCCGAACCGCTGGGTCGAACCGATGGCGATATCCGCCCCCATCGCGCCCGGTTCCTTCAGCATGCACAGGGCCAGCAGGTCGGTTGCCACCACGGCGACAGCCCGGGCGGCGTGCAGCGCCGCGATGGGGTCGGTCAGATCGCGCACATGACCATAGGTGCCGGGATATTGAAAGATCGCGCCGAACACCTGCGCCGGGTCCAGATCCTGCGGCTGTCCGACGGTCACGGCGATCCCCAGGGGCGCAGCGCGGGTTTCTATCACGGCAATGGTCTGCGGATGGCAGTTGGCATCGACGAAAAAGCCCGTGGCCTTAGACCTGGCGACGCGGTGGGCCATCACCATCGCCTCGGCGGCGGCGGTCGCCTCGTCCAGAAGCGAGGCATTGGCGACGGGCAGACCGGTCAGGTCCGCGACCATGGTCTGGAAGTTCAACAGCGCCTCGAGCCGCCCTTGCGCGATCTCGGGCTGATAGGGGGTGTAGGCCGTATACCAGGCCGGGTTTTCCAGGATGTTGCGCTGGATCGCCGGCGGGGTGATCGTGCCGTAATACCCTTGCCCGATGAGCGAGGTCATGACGGTGTTCTTTTCCGCCACCTCGCGCATCCGCGCCAGCAGCCCGCCTTCGGACAGCGGCGCCCAGGGCAGCGGCTGCGCTTGCCGGATCGAGGGGGGCACTGTCTCGTCGATCAGCGCATCGAGGGACTGGCATCCGACCGCTTTCAGCATCTCCGCCATCTCGGCGGGCGAGGGGCCGATATGGCGGCGGTTGGCGAAATCGTAGGGGTTATAGTCGGTGGGGGTATAGGGCATGAGACACTCTCGCGAGGGGTCAGTCGGCGTGTTGGGCGACATTGACCAGGTTGCCGTCGGGGTCGCGCAGATGGACGCGGCGGATGCCCCGGGGTTCGGTGACGGGGCCGCAGGCGGGCTCGGCCCCGGTCAGGCGCAGGCGGGTGAGCGCCTCGTCCAGGTCATCGACCGGGATCGACAGGGCGGGCCGATCGGTGCCCGACCCACGCTGCCAGGCCAGTTGCAGACGGGGCCGTGCAGGGCCCGCGGCGCCAGGACAGGCGATCCAGCCCATGTCATGATCCAGCCTCGTTCCGAACACCGCCTGATGGAAGGCGGCCAGATGCGCGGGATCGCGCGCGGGCAGGTTCGGGACGACGCCGAGAACCGCCATGGCTTACCCGATGAAGGCCTTGTATTCGTCCTCGGACATATAGGCGTCGAGGGCGCTCAGGTCGTCGATCTTCATCTTGAAGAACCAGGCCGCGCCGGTCGGGTCCTCGTTCACCAGCGCGGGATTGTCAGACAATGCCTCGTTCACCGCGACGATCTCGCCGTCCAGGGGTGCCAGGATGTCCGAGGCCGCTTTCACGGATTCGATCACGCAGACCTCGTCGCCCTTGGCAACCTGCGTTTCCAGCTCGGGCAATTCCACAAAGACGACATCGCCCAGTTGTTCGGCGGCGTGTTCGGTGATGCCGACCACGACCAGATCGCCGTCGACGCGCAGCCATTCGTGTTCTTCGGTGAATTTCATCTCAGGACCTCATTTGCGAAAGTTGGAAGGACGGAAGGGAAGCGCGGCGACCCGCGCCGGCAGACGTTTGCCGCGCACCTCGCCGAATATCAGGGTCCCGGGCCTGGCCAGGGCGGTCGGCAGATAGCCCATGGCGATGGGGGCCTGCAGGCTGGGGCCGAACCCGCCCGAGGTGATGGTTCCCACCGGCTCGGTTGCCTCGGCGCTGGCGAACAGCGGCGTGCCTTCGCGCATCGGCGCGCGGCCCTCGGGCAGCAGGCCCACGCGCAGGCGGCTGGTCCCGTCGGCCAGCTCGTGCCGGATGCGGTCGGCGCCGGGGAAACCGCCCTCGACCCGGCGGCGTTTCTGGATGGCCCAGGCAAGCGCCGCCTCGATCGGCGAGGTGGTGGTGTCGATGTCATGACCATACAGGCACAGCCCGGCCTCGAGCCTGAGCGAATCGCGGGCCCCCAGCCCGATCGGGGCGACCTCGTCCATCGCCAGCAGGGCGCGGCAGAGCGTTTCGGCGCTGGTATCCGGCACGGAAATCTCGAACCCGTCCTCGCCGGTATAGCCGGACCGCGAGATCCACAGCGCGACGCCGTTCCAGTCCAGCACCGCGACATCCATGAATCGCATGGCGGTGACACCGGGCACCAGACGGGACAGCGCGACCTCGGCCTCGGGGCCTTGCAGGGCGATCAGGGCGCGGTCGGTGATCGGTTGGACACCCGGAAGATGCGCCTGCATATGGGCGATGTCGGAATCCTTGCAGGCGGCATTGACCACAAGAAACAGGTGATCGCCGCGGTTCGCGACCATCAGATCATCCAGAATTCCGCCCGCGTCGTTCGTGAACAGCGCATACCGCTGGCGCCCCCGGGCCAGCCCCTGCACATCGACAGGCACCAGCGATTCCAGCGCCTCGGGCGGTGCGCGCAGGATGACCTGCCCCATGTGCGAGACATCGAACAACCCGGCGCGGATGCGCGTGTGGTTGTGTTCGCCCATCACCCCCATCGGGTATTGCACCGGCATCTCGTAGCCGGCAAAGGGCACCATCTTCGCGCCCAGTTCGATATGCAGATCATAGAGCGGAGTGCGCCGCAGCTCGGTCATGCCGTCCCTCATTCGCTGGCCGGATGACCCGGCACCAATCCCGGCGCGGTCTCGCGCCCGTGGTGCCCCCTCTGTCCCTGTCCGGTGGAACCGGACGCCTGAGATCGTTATCCCTTCGGCGGGCGCGGATGCGCCACTCTCCAGAGCTGTCGTCGTGAACACGGTCCTTTGCGCCTGAGAGATTACCGGGGCGGTTGCTCCTTCGGCACCGGCGGGGGTGGAGCCCGCCGGATTCTCCCGTCTTCACGACACTTTCGATAGCAAGGGCGACACCGGGCTGGCAAGGGGGTTTGTATGCCGGTGCACACCGCGCCCCCGGGGCGACACCCGCCGCGCGCCCCGCACCCCCTTGCAACCCGGGGCCGACCCGGGCAACCCTCGGGGCTCAGGAACCTGAGGCAACGCATGTCCGACCCTTTCTTCTTTGGCTATGGCTCGCTGGTGAACCGGGCCACGCATATCTACACCCCTGCCCATCGCGCGCGGTTGTCGGGCTGGCGGCGCGCCTGGAAGCATACGCTGGGGCGGCAGACGCCGTTCCTGACCGGCGTGCCCGATGCCGACAGCGTGATCGACGGGTTGGTGGCGCTGGTGCCCGGGTCGGACTGGGCGGCGCTGGACCTGCGCGAAGAGGGCTATGCCCGGCACGCCATCGCGGGCGGGCTGACGGTCGAGGGCGATGTTCCGGTGGCCGCGCAGGTCTATGCCGTGGCGCCCCACACGATGGTGGTGCAGGCCGATCCTGCGCCGATCCTGCTGAGCTATCTCGACGTGGTGGTGCAAGGCTATCTGCGCGAATTCGGCGAACAGGGCGCGCGCGATTTCTTCGCCACCACCGACGGATGGGAAACCCCCGTTCTGAACGACCGCCGCGATCCGCGCTATCCCAGGGCGCAAAGGCTGCACCCCGACGAAACGGCCCTGGTCGACACGCTGCTGGCGGCGGCGGGTGGGCGGGTGATCTGATGCGGGGGTGTCCCGTCAGGGGCTGAGGGCCGCGGGGTCCGGTCCCGCCGGTCCAACGACACGCAACACCGCGCGCGCGGATCGTCGGATGCTGCCCTGTGGCGGTGCGATGGCGCGTGCCCGGCCGCGGCGCGGGCCTGGCAGACCCGTGCGTTCCCCCAACCCCTGCGTTCCGCTGTGGGCGACCGCGCGCGGCGCCCTGAAAACATTTGACATGACAACGCTTCTCTGCCAGTCAGAAAACAGTTGACATGTCAAGCCGTGTGCGCTGACCTCGGATCGAGGAGCCGGCGCGGGCGTGCGGGACTGGCGCCCATGCTCTGGAGGAGACAGCATGACCAAGACGACCGCTTCACCGCAGTCGCTCAGCGATCTGATGGATATCGTTCCGAACATCACCGACCATCTGTTCCGCAATGCCCCCAAGGCGGCGCTGACGATCTATACGCAGATGATGCCCGGCGATGGCGTGCGCCCTGAGTTCACGACCTGGCGCGACGAGCAATGGGCCTGGCGCAACACGATCGCGGTGCACGATCAAAGCTATCACATGCAGTCGCTTCATGTGCGCGGCAAGGATGCGCTGGCTTTCACGCAATATCTGTCCGTTAACACGTTCAAGAACTTCGGCATCGGTGCCGCCAAGCAATTGGTCTGCTGCTCGCCCGAGGGGTATCTGATCGGCGACGCGATCCTCTATCGCATGGACGAGGACGACTACATGGTCGTCGGCAATCCGGCGACCACCGAATGGGTCGAATACAACGCCGAGGTGCTGGACTATGACGTCACCACCGAACTTGACCCGATGTGGACGCTGAACCCGAAGAAGGCGCGCGAATTCTACCGGTTCCAGGTCGAGGGGCCCAGGGCCTGGGACCTGCTGGAAGAGCTGAACGGCGGGCCCTTGCCCGAGATCAGGTTCTTCAAATCGGCCGAGATCGGCATCGGCCCGCACCGGGCGCGCGGCATGCGGCATTCGATGGGCGGCATGCCGGGGCTGGAAATTTCCGGGCCCTGGGCGGATTACAAGGCCGTCAAGGCGCTGCTGCAAAAGGCGGGCAAGGCCTATGGCCTGCGGATGGTCGGTTCGATCGCCTATTTCACCACCGTGATCGAATCCGGCTGGTGGGCGGTGCCGGTGTCCGGCGTCTATACCGGCGAGGGGACCAGGGGCTACCGCGACTGGTGCTCGGCCAAGCACGCCTCGATGCGGATGTCTCTGGGCGGCAGCATGTATTCCCCGAACATCGAGGATTATTACCTCACGCCCTATGACGTGAACTATGGCCATATCATCAAGTTCGACCACGACTATATCGGCCGCGCCGCGCTTGAGGCGATGAAGGACGCGCCGCACCGCAAGAAGGTGACGCTGGTGTGGAACGCCGACGATGTGCTGTCGGTCATGGCCGCACAATTCGAGGGCGGCGCGCAAGAGGACAAGCCGCTGACCATCACGCTGCCCTTGGCGGCCATCGGACGGATGCACTATGACAAGGTGACGGATGCCGACGGCAACATGATCGGCCTGGCGACCTATCCCGGCTATACCGAGAACGAGCGCGCGATGATGTCTCTGGCGTCGGTCGATGCCGCCTTTGCCGAGCCGGGCACCGAGGTGATCCTGCACTGGGGCGAGGATGGCGGTGGCAGCCGCAGCGCCGGCAACATCGAACCGCACAAGCAGGTCAGGATCCGCGCCACGGTCGCGCCCAGCCCGATCAGCAAGGCCGCGCAAAGCTACCGCAGCGATATCGGCATCAAGCGCGGTTCGCTGCAGGACGTCTGACAGGGAACTGGCCCGGCCCGAACCCTTCGGGCCGGGTTTCGCATCGGGAGGGAGGACCCACATGCACGCCTACATCCCCTATGGGGCCTATTGGTCGACACCGTTCGCACGCTGGCAAGGATCGCTGTCGCATCTGCATTCGATGAAGTTCGCCGCCCATGTCGCCAAGGGTGCGCTGGCGGATCGCCGGATCGACCTGGGTGTGTTCGATTTCGCGACCTACGGGATCACGATGCACCAGCACCGCTCGTTCAACGGCACGCCCTGGGTCACGGCGATGATGGGGGCCGAGCGCCTGACCGGCCCGACCATCAGCCAGGTCTGCGCGACCTCGGCGCGGCTGGTCGCCACCGCCATGGGCGAGATGGCGCTGGGGAATGCGCAGGTCGCCTTGCTGATGTCGGGCGATCGCACGTCGAACGCGGCGCATATCTATTACCCCGAACCCGGAAACCCCGGCGGCACCGGCGATTCCGAGGCGCTGATGTTCGACAACTTCATGAACGACCCTTTCGCCAAATGCGCGATGGTCGACACGGCCGAGAACGTGGCGCAGCGGTTCGGAATCACCACCGAGGAACAGCACGATCTGGTCGCCGTTCGGCATGAACAGTATCAGGCCGCGCTGGCCGATGACCGGGCGTTCCAG
This sequence comes from Rhodobacter sp., assembly GCA_020637555.1. Lineage (GTDB taxonomy): Bacteria > Pseudomonadota > Alphaproteobacteria > Rhodobacterales > Rhodobacteraceae > Pararhodobacter. Next base: position 104,230 of record JACKKF010000007.1, read on the forward strand.
AAACGCTTCATGGATGCCGAGTTCGCGGTGCCGGATTCGAAATTCCGCAAGACTGTGAAAACGCTGCAGGGTGACGAAGGCGTCTATCCCACGACACGCGAAAAGATGGCTGGCCTCAAGCCGATGCGCGAGGGCGGCACCGTGACCTATGCGGGGCAGACGCATCCGGCGGATGGCAATTGCGGCATCGTCATGGTGGCCGACGAGGGCCGCGCGCGCGAATTGTCGCCGGTCTCGGGCGGCCCGACCGTCAGGGTTATCGCCACCGGCCAGGGGCGCGAGGAAAAGGCCTTCATGCCGGCCGCGCCAATTCTGGCCGCCAAGCAGGCGCTGGACCGGGCCGGGATGACCATGGATCAGGTCGATGTGTTCAAGTCGCACAACCCCTTTGCGGTCAACGACATCGCCTTTGCCAGGGCCTATGGCCTGGATTGGCGCACGATGAACAACTACGGCTGTTCGCTGATCTGGGGGCATCCGCAGGGTCCCACGGGGATGCGGGCGATCATCGAGATGATCGAGGAGCTTGAAATCCGGGGTGGCGGGGTCGGCCTGTTCCAGGGCTGTGCCGCGGGTGATTCCGGCATGGCCGTGCTGATCGACGTCCGCTGATCACCACAAGGGAGGACGACATGACACATCCGACCTCGCGCGCGGAGGCCACGCGCGCCGCCTGGAAGACGGTTCTGGAAACCTATCACGAGGACCGCGAAACCCCCGAAACCGCGGACTACTGGTCCGCCAAGGATACCTGGTCGGCCGACCGGACCCGCGCCGTTCAGGACGAAAAGATCGCCGCCGTTGCGCCGTTTCTCTATGAAAACAGTGCCTTCTACAGGCGGCGGTTCGATCGTCTGGGTGTTGCGCCGACCGATATCACCTCGGTCGAGACGATGGTCGCCAACTGGCCGGTCGTCACCAAATACGAGATGATGGAGGACGCGACCGCGCACCCGCCCTATGGCACCTATACCACCTGCGACCAGGCCGAATGGTCGGACCGCGGCTGGATGCTGTTCTCGTCCTCGGGGTCGACCGGGGTGCCGCGGGTTTTTCGCTACACCCATTTCGACCGGAAGTTCTGGGAACAGGCGAATGCGCGGGCCCTCTATTCCGGCGGGTTGCGCAAGGGCGACAGCGCCCTGCCGATGGTGGGTTTCGGCCCGCATGTGTTTGCCTGGGGCGTGCAATACACGCTGGCGAAGATGGGCCTGCCGGTGATCCCCGGCGGCGGTATGGACGGCGCTGCGCGCGCGTCGCTCATCGAACGGTTCAACCCCAGCGTTCTGGTCTGCACGCCGTCCTATCTGCTGTATCTGGGCCGCACCATGCAGGACATGGGCAAGGACCCGGCGCAGACCTCGGTCCGGTGGCTGGTGACAGGTGGCGAGCCCTTCTCGGGGGTGTCGGGCACGCTGGAACGGATCCAGGATCTGTGGGGCGCGAAGTCGGTCGAGTTCTATGGCTGCACCGAGGCCAGCCCCCATTGCGGTGGCTATTCCTGCCCGGAATACCAAGAGGGAGACGAGCCCTTCATCCACCTGATGGAGGATATCCAGGTCTGGGAAACGGTCGATCCCAACACGCTGACGCCCGTGGCCGAGGGCGCGCGCGGCCTGACGGTCTGCACCAATCTGAACTCGGAATCCTCGGCGCAACTGCGGTTCCTGGTGGGCGATTACACCCGCCTCAGCCACGCGCCATGCGCCTGTGGCCGCAATCATGTCCGTGCGATGGGCTGCATGACGGGGCGTTCGGACGATCTGATCAACCTGCGCGGCATCAAGTTCTTCCCGGTCCAGATCGAGGAAGCGGTGCGCGCGGTGCCGGGGACCGGCGACGAGTTCCAGATCCGCCTGGCAACCATGGCTGATGGGCTGGATGTGATGACCGTGGTGGTGGAACACACCGAGGCCGGGATCGCCGACCGCGTGGCCAGGGAAATCCGCAGCCGGTGCGAGGTGCGCTGCACGGTCGAGGTTGCCGCGCCGAATTCCCTGCCCAAGTCCGAAATGAAGGCCCGGCGGGTCTTTGACCAGAGGGAAAAATGATGCTGTCGAACATCTTGAGGCGCCGGATCGAATGGGGCGACTGCGACCCTGCCGGTATCGTTTTCAATCCGCAGTTCTTCCGCTGGTTCGATCATGGCACGACGATGCTGTATGAAGCGGCGGGTTGGCCCAAGCAGCAGATGCTGGCGCGCTTCGGCGCGGCCGGGTGCCCGCTGGTCGATACCCGGGCGACGTTTCGCGCGCCCTGTCGCTATGGGGACGACGTCGAGATCACGTCGGAAATCGCCGCGATCAAGGACCGCAGCTTTGACATCCGCCATGTTCTGACGAACCAGGGAACGCTCTGCGTCGAAGGGTTCGAAACCCGGGTCTGGACGGTCAAGGACCCCGAGCGCGGGTTGAAATCGGCCCCCCTCCCGGCCGAGCTGGTGGCGCGGTTCCGGGGCGAGGCGTGATGCAGGGGCGGTGCCTGTGCGGCGACGTGGTCTACGAGGCCGACGGGCAGCCCTCGACCGTGACGGTTTGCCATTGCCGCTTTTGCCAGCGATCGACCGGCGGCGCCTATCTGGTGGACGCCCTGTTCAAGCGCGAGCGATTTCGGGTGCTGACAGGAGAGCCCGCGATCTACGACCATCGGTCCGAAGGCAGCGGGAAGCAGGTGCATATTCATTTCTGCAACCGCTGCGGCACCAAGCTGTGGCTGTCGTTCGAACGCTATCCCGCCCTCGTGGGGGTCTATGCCGGCACGCTGGACGATCCCAACGGCTTTGATCGCGGTCCGGCGAAAACGCATTACATCTTCGTGGATCAGGCGGCCGACTGGACGGTGCTACCGGCCGGTGCGCGGGTGTTCCCCGGCGATCTGGCCGGCGCAGATGGCGCACGGGTGACCCCGCTCTGCCTGACCGAGGCCAGGATCACCGGGACCGGGCCATAGCCCGCCGGTGTGGCCGGGTCAAAGATCGCCGGGTTCGATCGCCAGCAGGTCCGGTATCCGGCGGTGAACCCGGCCCAGCAAGGCGGCCAGGGTCGCCACCTCGTCGTGGCTGAGGTCGGACAGCATCAGCGCCTCGCGGCGTCGGGCGACGACGATGATGCGGTCGTGCATGTCCCAGCCCGCCGCGGTCAGTTCGACCAGCTTGCGGTGGTTGTGCGGGTCCTCCTGCCAGCTTCGCACCAGATCGCGCTGTTCCAGCGCCTTCAGCGCGCGGCTCGCCGCGGCCTTGTCCAGGCCGATCACCTGGCAGACGCGATAGGCGGTGATCCGCGGTTCGATCGCCAGCATCGCGATGATCCGCCATTCGGTCACGCCGACACCGAACTCCCTGAGATACAGGCCCGAGGAACTGCGCGACCACTTGTTGCCGATCGCGCTGATCAGGAACGGAATGTAGCCCTCGAGATCCAGCACCCGATGCCCGTCACGCTCACGCGCGGGCAGGTTCGTCCCGGCGTCCTCGACGTCAGGCTGCGACCCGGGTCGCGGGCTTTTGGAACGCTCGTTCATTCCCGTCCTCAGTTCAGATCGGCTCACCGCATGTCGCCGTCGGATACGACGTGGAACTGCCGTTTTTCTCTTAGCGTGGATGGCTTTGGCAGGGCAAGGCTTGTCACGCCGCCGCTCGTGCCGCCCCGGGTCTGAGCGGTCTATCGGCGCTGGTCCAGCCAGGTGCTGATCGCCATGGCGACCTCGGCCGGTTTCTGGTGGCAGATCCAGTGGTCGGCCCCCGGAATGCGCCGGACCGTCAGGTCGGGGCACCAGGCATCCAGACCGTCCAGGCAGACGGGCAGCAACGCGGTGTCGTCCTCGCCCCAGAGAACCAGGTGCGGCGGGCGTATCAGCCCGGCGTCGACCGGAAGCAGCGGCAGGTCCAGCGGTCTTCCGGCCTCGGCCACCCGCAGCGGTGTCGCGCGATACCAGTTCACCATGCCGGTCAGCCGCCCGGGGCGGGACCATTCGGCGCGATAGGCCTCCAGCACCGGACCCGACAGCCAGCGCATGTCCATCCTGGCCGCGAACAGGCGCTGCAATCCGGCGAAGCCATCGGCTGCGAGGCGCTCCTCGGCCCTGGGGTCGCGCAGGTATTCGATATAGGCCGAGGCCACGGATTGCGCGCCGCCCTTGGCCAGTTCGCGCTGGAACGGGCCGGGGTGGACGCCATTGACCACGATCAGCGCCGAGACCAGATCGGGGCGCCGGATCGCCAGCGCATAGGCGACCGCCGCGCCCCAGTCATGCGCCACCACGGGCAAGGGCGCGCCGATCTCGTCGATCAGCGCGGCGATGTCGCCGGTCAGCGCGCCGATGCGATAGGCCTCGACCTCGGGCGGGGCGGGGCTCAGGCCATAGCCGCGCTGATCGGGGGCGATGCAGCGATAGCCCGGCAGATGCGCGGCGACCTCGGCCCAGGCGCCGCCGTATTCGGGAAAGCCATGCAGCAGCAGGAGCGGCGGGGCGTCAGGCGGTCCCCAGGTGTGCAGGTGAAGCGCGGTCATGCGGGCAAGCGTGGCGCGGCAGCCCCCGGGCTGTCAACGCTTGACGCGGCGGCGGGGCGCGGCGATGGTGGGCCCATGACCCGCACCGGCCCTCAGCACGCCCGTTCTTACCGCGCCTGACAGCGCGGGCGGTTCTGTTCACCATGACGATCCACGCCCTCGCGCCGCCCCTGCGGCCCAAGGGGGCGCGGGCGGCCCCAGACCGGAGCCCCGGATGATCCACCCCGCCACGCCTGACGATCTGCCCCGCCTGCTGCCGATGGTCCATGCGCTTGCCGCCCATCACGGCGACCCGGCAGCCTGCACGCTGGACGACCTGCACCGCGACCTGTTTGGACCGCGGGCCTTTCTGAGCGTGCTGATGGCCGAGGGTGGCTATACCGCGCTCTACCCGGTCGCGCAGCTTCACTGGGGCCTGCGCGGGGTCGAGATGCACCACCTCTTTGTCACGCCCGCACAGCGCGGGGCCGGGCTGGGACGGGCGCTGGTGCAGGCCGCCGTTGCGCAGGCAAAGACCCAGGGCGCGCGCTTTCTGACGCTGGGCACGCACCCCGCGAATGACCGGGCGCGGGCGTTCTACGCCGCGCTGGGGTTCGACCGGATCGACCCGGGGCCGCGCCTCAGGCTCAAGTTCTGACTTGCGCCCACCGGCGCCCGGGGCCACCTTGCCCAAAATGGAGGAATACCGATGCCGAAAGCCTATTGGGTCGCCCATGTCGATGTCGAAGACCCCGAGATCTATGCGAAATATCGCGAGGCGAATGCCGTAGCCTTCGGCAAATACGGAGCCCGGTTCCTGATCCGCGGGGCGCCCCATCAGCAGATGGAGGGCGACTGCCGCGCCCGCACCGTGGTGATCGAGTTCAAGGACATGGAAACGGCGCTGGCGTGCTTCCACTCGCCCGAATATCAGGCGGCCAAGGCGATCCGCGACCCGATCTCGACCGCTGACATGGTCATTGTCGAAGGGTATGAGGGCTAGTCAAGCGCGCCGCCCCGGCCTATACCGGCGCCGTTCCAGCGACGGATAAGACCATGCGCAGCGCCACCATCACCCGCAAGACCAGCGAGACCGAGATCACCGTCACGCTCGATGTCGACGGCACGGGCCGTTATGACAACCAGACCGGGGTCGGCTTCTTTGATCACATGCTGGACCAGTTGGCCCGGCACGCGCTGTTCGACCTGACCGTCCGCGCCGACGGCGACCTGCATATCGACGATCACCACACGGTCGAGGACACGGGCATCGCCATCGGTCAGGCCCTTGCGCGGGCGCTGGGCGACAAGCGGGGCATCCGGCGTTACGGGGAATGCACGCTGCCGATGGATGACGCCCAGGTGCGCTGTGCGCTCGATCTGTCGGGGCGGCCGTTCCTGGTGTGGAACGTCAGCCTGCCCACGCAGAAGATCGGCACCTTCGACACCGAACTGGTGCGCGAATTCTTCCAGGCCTTCAGCACGCATGGCGGCATCACGCTGCATCTGGATCAGGTGCACGGCGTGAACAGCCACCACATTGCCGAAGCCGCGTTCAAGGCCGTGGCCCGCGCCCTGCGCGACGCCTGCGAGATCGACCCGCGCAAGGCCGACGCCGTGCCCTCGACCAAGGGCACGCTGTAGGCCATGCTGACGGTTCTGGTCGACTACGAAAGCGGCAATCTGCATTCGGCGCAGAAGGCCTTTGAACGCATGGCGCGTGAAACCGATGGCGGCACCGTGCTGGTCAGCAACCGGCCCGAGGATGTCTTGCGCGCCGACCGCATCGTGCTGCCCGGCGACGGCGCCTTTCCGGCGTGCCGGCGGGAACTGGCGGCCGTGCCCGGCATGGTCGACGCCCTGACCGAGGCCGTGATCCAGCGCGGGCGCCCCTTTCTGGGCATTTGCGTGGGGATGCAGTTGCTGGCGACGACCGGGCACGAATATGCCGAAACGCCGGGTCTGGGCTGGATCGGTGGCGATGTGCGGCGCATCACCCCCTCCGACCCTGCGCTGAAGGTGCCGCACATGGGATGGAACGACATGGTTCTGGATCGGCCCCACCCGGTTCTGGCCGGGCTGGCGACGGGCGATCACGCCTATTTCGTTCATTCCTACCGGTTTCAGGTGGCCGATCCCGCGCATCTGCTGGCGCATGTGGAGTATGGCGGACCGGTCACGGCCATTGTCGGGCGGGACACCATTCTGGGCACCCAGTTCCATCCGGAAAAGAGCCAGGCGGCGGGACTCCGCCTGATCGGGAATTTCCTGGGCTGGCGGCCCTGAGCGCACGGTATTGTCGGTTTTCGTGAGGGCAGAGTTTTGCTAGCTCTCGCTCAAAGGGCAGAGGGTAGAGAATGGCGCAGGCGCAACCGCACGAACGCATCCAGTATATTGTCGAAGGCGGACACCGGCTTTCGGGCACGATCGAGCCGTCGGGCAACAAGAACGCCGCGCTGCCGATCGTGGCGGCGGCGCTGCTCACCGACCAGACGGTCACCTTGACCAATGTGCCGCGCATCCGCGACATCGAGGTTTTGGTCGAACTGATCCAGTCGGTCGGGGCCGAGGCGCGCTGGCTGGAGCGCAACGCGCTCGAAATCCGCGCCGCCCATCTGCGCCCCGCCGATCTGGACCCCGATCTCTGTGCACGGGTGCGGGCCTCGATCCTGCTGGCCGGGCCGATGCTGGCGCGCTGCGGCGAGGTCGTCCTGCCGCCGCCCGGTGGGGACGTGATCGGCCGGCGCCGGGTGGATACGCATTTCCTGGCGCTGGAACAGCTGGGTGCCGAGATCAGCGTCAACGGGCACTACCGCTTCAAGGCCGCGACGTTGCGCGGCGCGGATGTGTTCCTGGACGAACCCTCGGTCACCGCGACTGAAAATGCGCTTTGCGCCGCGGTTTGCGCCGAGGGCGTGACGATCCTGCGCAACTGCGCGTCCGAGCCCCATGTGCAGGATCTCGCGCGGTTCCTGATGGCGATGGGGGCGACGATCGAAGGGGTCGGCACCAACACCATGACCATTCACGGTGGGGCCCGGCTGACCGGTTGCACCCATCGGATCGGCACCGATCACATCGAGGTCGGCTCGCTGATCGGCCTGGCGGCGGTCACGAAATCCGAGATCACGATCCGGAATGCGGGGGTCGAGCATCTGCGCTCGACACTCATGGGGTTCGGCCGTCTGGGCATCCGCTGCGAGGTGCGTGGCGACGATCTGTTCATTCCCGCCGATCAGGAAATGCGCGTGCAGGCGGACTTTGGCGGCCATATCCCGACGATTTCGGACCAGCCTTGGCCTGCTTTTCCGGCTGACACGATGTCCATCGCCATCGTGACCGCCACCCAATGCGAAGGGGTGGTGATGATGTTCGAAAAAATGTTCGAAAGCCGGATGTTCTTTGTGGACAAGCTGATCGCCATGGGCGCGCGGATCGTGCTGTGTGACCCGCATCGCGCAATCGTTGCCGGTCCGTCGGCGATGCGTGGTTCGCGGCTGGAAAGCCCGGACATCCGCGCCGGCATGGCGATGCTGATCGCCGCGATGTGTGCCGAGGGGACCTCGACCATCAACAACGCGCAGCAGATCGAACGCGGCTATGAACGCATTGACGAACGTCTGAATGCGATGGGCGCGAAGATCACCCGCGTGCCGCCGCGCGGCTGAGGCGCGGCGTCGCGGCCGGTGCCACCGGCCGGGCGCGGTGGTCAGACCCCCTCGTCGAAGGGTTCGAAACTGTCCGGACTGGCGCGGCGCCACCGTTTGAGATAGCCGAAGCGTTCGTCATCCTCGCGCAGCAGGAAGCCGTCGGGCATGTAGGGATAGACGTCTTCGCCGGTGACCATCTCGCGCTCGTTCTCGCGCATCATCAGGTGCCAGGGCAAAAAGCCCGACGGGTGCGTCAGACCGGCGGCCCCGGTCATGTCGCCCAGGGCTTTGAGCGTGTTGCGATGGAAGTTGGCGACGCGCTGGGCCTTGTCGGGAACGACCAGCGCGCGCTGGCGGCTCTTGTCCTGGGTGGCAACCCCGGTCGGGCAGTGATTGGTGTGGCATGACTGGGCCTGGATGCAGCCGATCGAGAACATGAAGCCGCGCGCCGAATTGGCCCAGTCGGCGCCGAGGGCCAGGGCCTTTGCGATGTCGAAGGCGGTGACCAGCTTGGCCGATGCGCCGATCCTGACCCTGTCGCGCAGGCCGGCGCCCCGCAGCGCGTTATGGGCAAAGGTCAGCCCGTCGACCAGCGGCATCCCCATGTGATTGGCGAATTCCAGCGGTGCCGCGCCAGTGCCGCCTTCCTTGCCATCGATGACGATGAAGTCGGGCGTGATGCCGGTTTTCAGCATCGCCTTGACCATGCACATGAATTCGCGCCGGTGACCGATGCACAGCTTGAAGCCGACGGGCTTTCCATCCGACAGCTCGCGCAGCCGGGCGATGAATTCCATCAGTTCCACGGGGGTCGAAAACGCCGAATGGCCGTCGGGCGAATGGCAATCCACGCCCATCGGCACGCCGCGCGCCTCGGCGATCTCGGGGGTGATCTTGGCGGCCGGAAGGATGCCGCCTTGCCCCGGTTTCGCGCCCTGGCTCAGCTTGATCTCGATCATCTTGACCTGCGGGTCGGCGGCGACGGCGCGAAACTTTTCGGGGTCGAACTGGCCGTCGGGCGTGCGGCAGCCGAAATAGCCGGTGCCGACCTCATAGATCAGATCGCCGCCGCCTTCGCGGTGATAGCGCGAGATCCCCCCTTCGCCGGTGTCCTGCGCGAAGCCGCCGATCCTTGCACCCCGGTTGAGGGCCGAGATCGCGTTGGCGGAGAGCGCGCCAAAGGACATCGCCGAGATGTTGTAAAGCGACAGGTCATACGGATGCTTGCAGTCGGGCCCGCCGACGAGCACGCGAAAATCGGTGTTCTCGATCTTTCGCGGGCGGATCGAGTGGGTCAGCCATTGATACCCGCCATCATAGACGCTGACCTTGGTGCCAAAGGGGCGCTTGTCCTCGACATTCTTGGACCGCTGATAGACGATGTTGCGCGCCTCGCGGGTGAAGGGTTCCTCGTCGAAATCGCTTTCCAGCAGATACTGGCGGATTTCCGGGCGGATCATCTCGAAGAAATAGCGCAGGTGGCCCAGGATCGGATAATTGCGCAAGATCGCGTGCCGCGATTGCAGCATGTCATAGATCCCCAAAGCGGCCAGCGCGCCGAAGATCACCAGGGGCAACCAGAACGCGCCCGACCAGGTCAGCGCGATGGCCGAGACCAGGGTCAGCACGACGCAGGCGATGAGGGTGGAAAAGCGCAGCAGGCGCGAAATCATGACAGCTCCCGTTTCGACGCCCCGGTTCGGGTGCGTCCGTGGCGGGCAGTCTGATCCGCGGGTGTTGCGAAACGGTGAAGGCCGCCAGGCGCGTCGGGGCTTTCGGGAACCCTAGCCAGACAGGGCCTGTGTGGCCACCCTGAATCGGGTCAGCGGAACTGAGGCGTGCGCTTCTGCATACCGGCCATGACGGCCTCGATCTGGTTGGCAGAGCCGATGATCGCCGCCTGCAGCCGCGCTTCCAGGGCGAGTTGTGCATCATCGCCGGGCCAGGCCGCGCGCACCAGCGCCTTGGCGCCGCGCGTGGCCTCGGGCGAGCGGGCGGCGATGTCGCGCGCCAGGGCACGGGCCGCGTCCAGCGGGCGTTCGGCGGTGCGCGTGACCAGACCCAGGGACTGGGCCTCGGGCGCCTGCAGGACACGGGCGGACAGGATCAGGTCCAGCGCCTGATCGGCGCGCATCAGCCCGGGCAGCAGTTTCGTAAGCCCCATGTCGGGGATCAGGCCCCAGCGCATTTCCATGATGGAAAGCTGGGTATCGGGTGCCGCGATGCGCATGTCCGCCCCCAGCGCCAGCTGCATTCCGGCGCCATAGGCGACGCCGTGCAGCGCCGCGATCACTGGCACCGGCAGATCGGCCCAGACGGTGCAAGGGCGTTGAAAGCGGTTCGCCGCCTGCCCCGGCGGGGGCGCGACGATCTCGGCCCGCAGGGCATCGAGCCGGCCGGCGAACCCTGCCAGCATCGCCGTGTCGATCCCCGCGCTGAACGCCCGTCCGGCACCGGTCAGGACCACGGCGCGCAGGCCGGGTTCCTCCATCAGGCGCTCGCCGGCCCGGGCGACCTGCGTGAACATCGCCTCGTCCCAGGCGTTCATCTTTTCGGCGCGGTTCAGGGTGACCTCGGCCACGCCGTTTTCGATGGTGATCGTTACGCGGTTGTCGGTCATGGCGTGCTCTCCCGGTCTCAGGCCCCCGGGATCGGGCGCCTGGTGTCACGGCACGCTGACGCAGGCGTGGCGCCCGGGCAAGCGGAACGTGGCGGCAGTCAGGTCGTGAACCACCACAGCCGCGTCAGGTGGAAAAAGGCGGGTGCGGCAAAGATGACGCTGTCCAGTTGATCCAGGAACCCGCCCTGTCCCGGGATCAGATGCGACCAGTCGCGCAAGCCGCGGTCCCGCTTGATCGCGCGCAGCACCAGGCTGCCGGCCTGTCCCGTGGCCGAGGCGCCCGCCGCCATGGCCGCCGCCGCCAGCGGACCGAAGGGCGTGATCCAGAACAGCGCCAGCCCGAGGGCGCCCGCGGCTGCCATGCCCCACAGGGCGCCCTGCCAGGTCTTTGACGACAGGCCAGGCACGATCCGTCGCCGGCCCAGGCGCCGGCCCAGGTAGAAATCCGCAAGGTCCCCGGTCTGCACGACCAGCACGAGAAAGGCGATCAGCAGCAGGCCGCGCCCCTCGGCGCCGGGCAGTTCCAGCCACATCAGCGCGGGAATGTGGCTGAGACAGAACACCGCGATCATGAGGCCCCACTGGGTTTCGGACACCCGCGCCAGAAACCGCTCGGTCGAGCCCCGCAGAACCGTCACGAAGGGCAGCAGCAAGAACACATAGACCGGAATGAACACGGTAAAGGTGCGTTGCAGGTCAAAGAAAACCAGCAGGAACTGCGCCGGAAGCAGGACATAGAACGCCAGCGCCAGCGTCAGGTGATCGGCGCGGCTGCGTGACGAATAGGTGTAGAATTCGCGCAGCGCGGCGAATGATGCCGTGGCGAACAGCAGGATCACCGCCCACCGCCCCGCCAGCATCGCCAGGGTGAAAAGGATCGCCATCGCCCACCAGCTGTCGACACGGGCCATGAAGACCTCGACCGTGGGATCGGGAACGGCCCGGCGCGCGCGCATCCGGTCGCCCAGCGCGGTGAGCCCCAGCAGCAGCAGCGCGACGGCCAGCGCCAGAAGGGCGATATCGCGGGTGAGCGGGCTCATGCCGTGTCCTCGGGGCGCAGGGCCAGCAGGGCCTCGGCGGCGCGGGTCAGGAAGGTGCCACGGTCCTCGTCCTGGCGCAGGGTGACCGGATCGCCAAAGATGACGCTGCACATCAGCGGCAGCGGGATCACCTCGCCCTTGGGCATGACCGCGTTCAGGTTCGCGATCCAGGTCGGCACCAGTTCGACCTCGGGGCGCGCGCGCGCGATGTTGAACAGCCCCGCCTTGAAGGGTTTCAACGGTTCCGGCCCCTGGTTGCGCAGGCCTTCGGGAAACAGGATCAGGGAATCGCCCTGATCCAGTGCGGCCAGGATGGCGGCCATCGGGTCCTCGGTCCGGGCCTCGGGGCGGCGGTCGATCAGCACGGCGCGAAACACGTCGGCCCCGGCGAATCGGCGCAATCCGCTGGTCAGCCAGTAGTCCGCCGCCGCGACGGGGCGCGTGCGCTGGCGCAACGCGTGGGGCAGGACCGACCAGATCATCGGCATGTCGGCATTCGAGACGTGGTTCGCGAAATAGACCCGTTGGCGTGGCGCCGGCCCGACGCCGCGCCAGTCCGCGTGCACGGCTGTGATCGCACGCGCGAACAGCACCAGGGCTTGTCCGGTCACGCGGGCGGCCAGTCGCCGAAAGGGGGTGGTCCAGGTCATGGTGGCATCATGCGACGGCCCGGGCGCGATGCCTAGCATCTTTGCAGCGCACCGCCGATCCACACAACCGTGAGAGCCGCTTGCCTTGTGCCCGACTCGGTCGATGCTATCATGGGTCCGTATTCGGGGTCGGAGGTGCGTATGCGTTGGGTTTTCAGGCTTTTGGGGCTGGTTGTCGTGCTGATCGCCTTGGCGGTGGGGGCGCTGTTCCTGCTACCCGCCGAGCGCATCGCGCAACTGGCCGCCCGTCAGTTCGAGGCCGCGACAGGTCGCCAGCTGACCATCGACGGCAAGGTCACGCCCACGTTCTGGCCGGTGCTGGGTGCCCGGGTCGAAGGCGTGACGCTGGCCAATGTCGCCGGCGCGCAGGGCGGGCCCATGCTGGTGGCGGATTCGGTCGATCTGGGTGTGGACCTGTCGGCTCTGTGGGGCGGTTCCGTCGTCGTGCGCCGATTCGAGGCCCGGCATCCCCAGATCGTGCTGGAGAGGGACGCGAACGGGCAGGGGAACTGGGTGTTTTCCGGGCTGGGCGCCACGCCGGACACCACCGTCAGCGACAGTGGCGCCGGCGTGCTGCCCCCGATCGCGCTGGATCGCGCGCAGATCGAGGGGGCGAGCCTCAGGTTCATCGACCATCAGGCGGGCACCGACGTGACCGTTCAGGGCGTCACGCTGGATCTGTCCATGCCCGAGGCCGGTGGCGCGGCGACCCTGACCATCAATGTCGCGAACAATGGGCAGGAGGCCGCGGTGCGCGCCACCGTGGGCTCGGTCGAGCAATTGCTGGCGGGGCAGGTCGTGCCCGTCACCGCCTCGATCGAGGCATCGGGTGCGCAGGGGTCGTTCGACGGCCGCATGGGCGTGCAGCCGGTCGCAGCCGAAGGCCGCATCACGCTGGACATTCGCCAGTTGGCACCGCTGCTCGAACTGGCCGGTGCCGGCGGGGCCGAGGTCCTGCCCGACGCCGCCCGCCCGTTGACCCTGGGCGGGCAGTTCACGCTGGCGCCCGCCGGCAGCATCCATCTGCGCGACGGGTCGCTGGGCGTCGGCGTGAACCGGCTGGCGGTGGCGCTGGATACCACCTTTGACGGTCCGCGCCCGCATGTTTCGGGCACGATCAGCGCCGACAGCCTGGATCTGTCGGGCTTTACCACCGGCGGTGGCGGCGGCGGGTCGGGGGCGTCTGCGCCGTCCGGCGGCGGATGGCCGACCGATCGCATCGACGCCTCGGCGCTGGGGATTGCGGATGCCCAGATCGGGTTGACCCTGGGGCCGGTCAACACCGGCTATGGCACGCTGGACCGCCTGCGGGGCAGTCTGACCATCGACCGCGCGCGCGGCGTCCTGACACTCGCCGATGTGCGCGGGTTCGAAGGCGCGGCATCGGGCGAGCTGGTGGCAAACAACCGCAATGGACTGTCCGTGGGCGGCACCCTCAGCGTGCAGGGCGTCAGCCTGCTGTCCGCGCTGCGCCAGTCGCTGGGTTTCGAACGGTTGAGCGGCACCGCCGACGCAAGCCTGCAGTTTCTGGGGGTCGGCAATTCGGTCGATGCGATCATGCGCAGCCTGGAAGGGCGCGGGCAGATCAGCTTCGGACGCGGTGAGATCCTGGGCTTCGATCTGTCCACCATGCTGCGCAATCTCGATCCCTCGGCCATCGGCGCGGGCAATTCGACGATCTATGACAGCATCGGCGCCAGTTTCACGATGAACAACGGCGTGCTGACCAACCAGGACCTTGCGCTTGAGGCCAGCCTGCTGGCGGTGCGCGGGCAGGGCACCGTCGATCTGGGGAACCAGACCCTCGACTATCGCGTCACCCCCGAGGCGATGCGCAACGCCGACACCGGCGAGGCCCTGCGCGTGCCCCTGCTCATCACCGGCCCGTGGTCGGCACCGCGCTTCCGTCTGGATCTGCAGGGGCTGGCCGAACAGCGCCTGCAGGAAGAACAGGACCGCCTGCGCGCCCGCGCCCAGGAGGAGGCGCAGCGGCTCGAGGATCAGGCTCGCGCCCGCGCCCAGCAGGCTGTGCAAGAGCAGTTGGGCGTCACCCCGCAAGAGGGGCAGTCGACCGAGGACGCCCTGCGCCAGGGTCTCGAGGACCGCGCGCGCGACGGACTGCTGCGGCTTCTGGGCGGTGGCGGCCAGGCCGAGGCACCGGCCGGGAACTGAGCAGCGCAAAGGCGGAACCAGCCGCCTTTGCCCGCCGCATCGCCGGTCAGGTCCGGATATAGTGCAGCCGGTCGAACCCTGCGCGCAGGGCCTTGGTGCGGGGGGCCAGGCTGGCGGGGTCGTTCGACCGCAAGGCCTCGACCACCAGGGCGGCCAGGTCGGGGATGTCCGCGACCGTCACCCCCCAGCGCACCAGTTCGGGCGTGCCGATCCGCAAGCCGTTCAGATCGCCCGCGACCGGTGCGATGGGCAGGCCGATCCCGCAGGCCAGGAACCCGGCCGCTTCCAGGGTCCGCGAGGCGGCTTGACCGCCGCCAAAGGCACCGGCCTCGACGGCGAACTGGTGCGAGGTCGTAAAGCCGCGCTCGGCCCCGAAAACCGGGATCCCCGCCGCCGCCAGTTCCCGGGCGAATGCCTGGGCGGTGTCGATCATCGCCTGGGCATAGGCCGCGCCGAAGTCGCGCCAATCCAGCAGGGAAATCGCCAGCGCCGCCGATTTCGCCGCGTCGAAATTCGCGGTCATGCCGGGAAAGGCGATCTTGTCCAGCCGCTCGGCGATGGCCGCGTCATTCGTGACGATCAGCCCGCCGGCGGGACCACCCAGCGATTTGTAGGTGCTCATGGTCATCAGATGCGCCCCTTGCGCCAACGGATTCGCCCAGGCGCCGCCGGCGATGATGCCGCATTGATGGGCGGCGTCGAACAGCACCTTGGCGCCGACCTCGTCGGCAATGGCGCGAACCTCGGCCACCGGATGCGCGAACAGGTTCAGGCTGCCGCCCACGGTGATCACCTTGGGCCTGACGGCGTGCGCCTGCGCGCGCAGTGCGTCCAGATCGACCGTATAGCCATCGGCGTTGACCGGCGCCGGATGGGTCACCAGCCCGTAAAGACCGGCGCAGCCGTCGGCGTGATGGGTGACATGCCCGCCAATCGACGCCGGCGGTGCGATGATCGCGTCGCCTGGCTTTGCCAGCGCCATGAAGCCGTAAAGATTGGCCAGCGCGCCGGACGGCACGCGGATTTCCGCATGGGTCGCGCCAAAGACCTCGGCCGCGAGTTCGGCGGCGATGACTTCGATTTCCTCGATGGCCTGCAGGCCCATCTCATACTTGTCGCCCGGATAGCCCAGCGACGGGCGTGAACCCAGACCGCGCGCCAGGGCGGCCTCGGCCCGGGGGTTCATGACGTTGGTCGCGGGATTCAGGTTGAAACAGTCGCGCTCGTGGATGGCCTGATTGCGCAGGATCAGCGATTCGATCCGGGCATCGACCGCGCCGCTGTCGGCCTGCGCGGTTTCTGTGGCGATGGTCTGGACGCGGGTTTCGCAGGCGGCGGGCACCCAGGGGCGGGGGGCGAGATGGGGCATGGCAGGTCTCCTTTTCCGCAGAATGCGGCGCGCGGGGGCTTGAGTGCAAACCCGTTTTCCTGTTGCTTGAGGCCCAGGAAATGTGAGTCTGGCCATGTCCCTTGCGCCGCCCCCGCCCCGCCTGCCGCCGCTGGCCCATCTGGCCACGCTGGTCGCCGTCGTGCGGCTGGGCGGCTATGCGGCGGCGGCACAGGCGCGGGGCGTGACCGCCGGCGCCGTCCGCGTCAAGATCCGCGCGCTTGAGGCCACGCTGGGCGTGGCCCTGATCCACCCCGTCGCCCGGGGCGTCACCCCCACCCCAGAGGCCGAGGCCCTGGTCGAGGGGGTGTCCCCCATCCTGAGCCGTCTGGACCGCGATCTGGCGCCCCTGGGGACGGACCCACCCCTCGGCGCGTTGATCCCGTTCGAGGCGGCGGTGCGGCTGGGGGGCTTTGCCGCCGCCGGGCAGGCGCTGGGTCTCAGTGCCGGGGCGGTCGCACAGCAGGCGGCCCGGTTCGAAGGGTGGGCCGGGCACGCCCTGTTCCGGCGTCACGTCCGCGGTGTCACGCCCATGCCCGAGGCCGTCGCCGTGCAACGGCGTCTTGCGGGCGCGCTGCACGCCATCGGGTCGGTTCTGGCCGGGCTGGGCCCCGCGCCGGTGCGGATCGCGGCATTGCCGGCGGTGGCGCAGCTCTGGTTGGCGCCGCGTCTGCCCGCCCTGCGGTCGGCGCTGGGCGTCAACGTTTCGGTGACCGCGCTTGAGCGCCCGCCCGAGGCCAAGCGCGCGCCCTACGACCTGGCCGTGTTCTTTGCCGAGGCCGGCGGCAGCGTGCTGGAGGCCGACGCGCTGATCCCGGTCTGCGCGCCCGCCCTGGCGACGGGGCTGCGCAGCCCTGCGGATCTGGCCGGTGTGCCGATCCTGACCGATTCCGTCTGGTCGGGCGACTGGCGGGCCTGGGCCACGGTGGCGATGCCGGGGCGCCCGGTGCCGCGCGGTGTCGCGCATTCCCTCTATGCTCTGGCGGTGGACGAGGCCGTGGCCGGTGCCGGGGTGTTGATGGGGCACCTGGCCCTGGTTCGGCGCCATCTGGCAGCGGGCACGCTGGTCGCGCCGGTGCCGCCCGCGGTCCCCAGTCCCCGCGCGCTGCGGCTCTTTCGCCTGCGCCCGCTGGGCCGGGGCAGCGCCGCCGGGCGGGTGGCGGCGTGGCTTCAGACGGCGTGAACCGTCAGGATGGCCAGGTCGTCGGCACTGGGATGCTGGCCGGTCATGCAATAGAGATAGGTCTCGCCGCGCGCATTGCGGACTTCCCATCCCTCGCGCTGGTCAATGGTCGCATAGCCGATCTGCGTGAAATAGACCATGCGGCCGCGCACGTCGGCCTCGGCCGGCGCATAGCCAAAGCGGCGGAACATCTCGGCGATGGCGGCGATGCGCGCGTTGTCCGAGGCGAGCAGAATGGCCCGAACCTCGTCCGAGCGGCGCGCCCAGTCGCGAATGGCGAAATCCAGCTGGGTATCGAAGCCGTCCTGATTGATCCAGCTTCGATAGAGCAACGCCAGCGCCTCGGTGATCGAGGCCGAGGGAAGTTCGGTGGCGGCAATCAGCGCGCGGGTGTTGGTGCCTTGCCAATGGTCCAGCAACGCATCCAGCAATTCGGCCCGATCCTTGAAGAACCAGTAGAAACTGGATCGCGCACAATCCAGATGGTCGGCCAGGGTCAGAACCTTGACGCTGTCGACGCCTTCCTGGATCAGCACCGACAGGGCGGCACGCAGCCAGTCGTCGCGCGTGGTCCGTCCGGCGGTTCGCGGCTTGCGGGCGGCGCTGGGCATCAGGCGGTGTCGGGCTGCATCATGGGCCTCCGGGGCGCAGGGCGTCGCGCGCAGCTTAGGCGGCCCCGGGGCGCGGCACAAGCCATGCGCCGCGTGCCCCGGGGTTTGGGCGCGCGCGTCAGTGCCCGTCGGATTCAGCCTCGCGCACGATGCGCGCGTCCTCGCGCAGTTCCAGCCACATCGCGTTCAGGACCGCGAACAGCGCCGCCAGGGGAAGGCCAAGCAACCAGGCGAAATACCACATCCTCGTGTTCCTTTCTCAATAGACGCTGTGCGAATTCTCGGTGACATCGGCCGCCGTCACCTTGCCCCACAGCACACGATAGACCCAGGCCGTATAGGCCAGGATGATCGGCATGAAGATCACCGTCACCACCAGCATCACGAACAGCGTCTGGTGCGACGACGAGGCATCCCAGACCGTCAGCGAACTGTCCGGGCTGGTCGACGACGGCAGGATGAAGGGAAACATCGTCAGCCCGACGCTGGCAATGATCCCGGTGATCCCCAGCTTGGACCACAGGAGCGTCGAGACCTCGCGCCCCGCCTTCAGCCCGCGCACCGCCATCAGGATGCCGACGAACCCCATCAGCGGGGCGATGGCGATCCACGGCCGGGCGGCATAGGCGGCCAGCCAGCTTCCGCCGTGGGTGACGGTGGAATAGAGCGGGTTCGACGGCCCATCGGTCACGACCGGGCCGGCGATCTGATAGCCGTCGATGCCCAGGGCCAGCCAAAGACCCGCCAGCGCATAGCCGGCGGCGGCGATCAGGCCTGCGACCGGGCCGATCGCACGGGCCCGCGCGGCGACCGGGCCGTCCGTTTTCAGCGACAGCCAGGCCGCGCCATGCATCACCAGCATGGCCAGCGACACCACCCCGGCCAGCAGCGCAAAGGGATTGAGCAGCGCGATCAGCTTCCACAGAACGCCCCCCTCATAGACGGACAGCAGGTCGGGCGTCAGGTGGAACGGCACGCCTTGCAGCACGTTGCCGACCGCCACGCCAAAGACCAGCGCCGGCACGGCGCCGCCGATGAACAACGCCCAGTCCCAGGCGCTGCGCCAGGTGATCGAGTCGCGTTTCGAACGGTATTTGAACCCCACCGGCCGCAGGATCAGGGCCGCCAGCACCAGGAACATCGCCAGGTAGAAGCCCGAGAAACTGACCGCATAGAGCGGCGGCCAGGCCGCAAAGATCGCGCCCCCGCCCAGGATGAACCAGACCTGGTTGCCCTCCCAGACCGGGCCGATGGTGTTGATCGCGATGCGGCGTTCGGTGTCGGTTTTCGCGACAAAGGGCAGCAAGGCGCCGACGCCCATGTCGAACCCGTCGGTCAGGGCGAAACCGATCAGCAGGACGCCCAGCAGCAGCCACCAGATGACCCGCAGCACGTCGAAGGGAATGAGTTCATACAGGATCATGGCTGTTACTCCGCCGGGGCCGCAAAGGGGCCCTGTCCGTCAGTGGTGCGCAGGCGGTGCTCATGGCGTTCCACCCAGCGCGCGGTTTCCTCGACATCCTGGAAAGGGCCCTTGCGGATGTATTTCAGCATCAGACCCATCTCGATGATGAAGAGCACGGTGTAGAAAACGACGAATCCCGTCAGCGTGATCAGCAGATCCCCGACGCTGAGACTGGATGCCGACAGGGCCGTCGGCAGAACGCCATCCACCGTCCAGGGCTGTCGGCCGAATTCGGCGACGAACCAGCCCAGTTCGGCGGCCAGCCAGGGCGCGGGGATCATGATGACCGCCAGCCTGAGCGACCAGCGCGGGAAACGCATCCCCCGGAACGAGGCCCGCCAGAAGAAATAGGCCATCGTGCCGATGAAGCCGAAGCCGAGCGCAACCATCACGCGGAAGGCCCAGAACAGCGGGAACACGCCGGGCACGGTATCCTCGGCCGCCTGGGCGATCTGGGCGTCGGTGGCCTGAAGCGGGTCATCGACATACTGGCGCAGCAACAGCGCATAGCCCAGGTCGGCCGAATGGGCCTCGAATGTGTCGCGCACTGCCTGGGGCGTGGCGTCGCGCTGTTCGCGGATCGTCATCAGCGCACCATAGGCGATCAGTCCCGAACGGATCTTGTCCTGGGCCTCGATCACCAGATCGTCGATGCCCGGCACCGGCTGGGTCAGCGACCGGGTGGTGATGAGACCCGCCACCCAAGGGATTTCAACAGCGTAATGGGTCTGCCGGGCCTCCTGGTCGGGGAAGCCGATCAGCGTGAAGGGCGCGGGGGCGGGGTGGGTTTCCCACATGGCCTCCATCGCGGCCAGCTTCATGCGCTGGGTGTGGGTGGCGGTATAGCCGCTCTCGTCGCCCAGCACGACGACGGACAGCGCCGACGCCAGCCCGAAGGCCGAGGCCACGGCAATGGACCGGCGCGCCAGGTCCACATGCCGGCCCTTCAGCAGATACCAGGCCGAGACCCCCAGAACAAAGACCGAGGCGGTGACATACCCGGCCGAGACCGTATGCACGAATTTCGCCTGGGCGACGATGTTGAACAGCACGTCGAAGAACGACGTCATTTCCATCCGCATCGTGTCGGGGTTGAAGGCCGCGCCGACCGGATGCTGCATCCAGCCGTTCGCGATCAGGATCCACAGCGCCGAGAAATTCGACCCCAGCGCCACCAGCCAGGCGACAACCAGATGCGCGGTTTTCGACAGCTTGTCCCAGCCGAAGAAGAAGAGCCCGACAAAGGTCGCCTCGAGGAAGAAGGCCATCAGCCCCTCGATCGCCAGGGGCGCGCCGAAAATGTCGCCGACATAGTGGCTGTAATAGCTCCAGTTCATGCCGAACTGGAATTCCATGGTGATGCCGGTCGCCACGCCCAGGACGAAATTGATCCCGAACAGCGTGCCCCAGAACTTGGTCATCTGGCGCCAGACGGGCCGGCCGGTCATGACATAGACCGTCTCCATGATCGCGACCAGGATCGACAGGCCCAGGGTCAGCGGGACAAAGAGGAAGTGATACATCGCCGTCATCGCGAATTGCAGGCGTGACAGCTCGATTATGCCGAAGTCCATGCGGGACCTCCTTGGTTGCAGCCTTGGCCGCCCCCGCGCGGTGCGGGATCGACCCTCTCTATGTATTCCGCAACGGGAATGTGTATTTGATCGAGATCAAGAGAATACGGAAATGCGCTACAGATTTGATGATCTAACCTCCGGCCTGCCCAGGTCCAGGATCAGGGCCATCCGTGACAGATCCTCGGGGCGGTGGCTGGCGACGATGATCGTCGCCGTTGGCAGGCGGTCCAGTATCGCCTGCATCACGGCCCGGGCGGTTGCCGCATCCAGACCTTCGGTCGGTTCGTCCAGAAGCAGGATGTCGGGCTGTCTGAGCAGGGCGCGCGCCAGTGCCAGCCTGCGCGATTCGCCACCGGAAAGCCCCGCCCCGCGCGCGTGCAGCGGCGTCGACAACCCGCCGCGCGCCGCCAGCGGCGCGGACAGATGAACGGCGTCGAGAACGGCGCGCAGCTCTGCCTCGCCGGCGTGCGGCGCGGCCAGGCGCAGGTTGTCCGCGACCGTTCCCTGGATCAGGGCGCTGCGCTGCGGCACCAGGGTCAGCACGCGGCGAAGCGCGCCTTCGTCCAGGTCGGTCAGGTCGCGGCCGCCCAGGGTGACGCGCCCGGTTCCCGGCCGGTCTTGCCCGGCCATCAGGGCCAGCAAGGTGGTCTTGCCACTGCCCGAGGGCCCCTGCAGGCCCAGCCGTGTGCCTGCCGGCAGGCGCAGGTCGATCCCGCGCAGCACCGGCTCGGACAGGGGGTGGTGACCATGGGTCACGCCGGTCAGCGCCAGGGTCCGGTCAGCGGGCAGCGGCTGCGCCGGTCCGGTGGGGGTGTTCAGCCGGGCCGCCACGCGGCGGGCTGCGGAAGCCATGCGTCCGAACTCGCTCGCCGTGCGGCGCAGCGGGGTGATCGCCTCGGCCAGGGCCAGGGCGACAAAAAGGCCGATCGCCGCCCGCGCCGGGTCGAGAATGCCGGCGTGCGCCAGGGTGCCGCCGATCCCCAGCGCCAGCGCCATCGCCGCCGCGCCGGTCAACGACAGGGCCAACCCGACGCGGCGCCCCAGACGGTCCAGGTGGCGGTTCAGGACGCGGCGGCGGTCGTCGGCGGCCGTGACCTGGGCGACCTGCGTTGTCAGCTGACCCAAGGCCGCCAGATCGGCGCGGGCACTGACCAGATCGACAACCCCGCGCCGAAAGGCCTGGGCCTGGTCCTCGGCCTGGCGGGCAGGGGTTCGCGCGGCGCGCACACCCAGCCAAAGCGCGGCGCCGCCCCCCAGTGCCATGACCCCGCAGACCGCCAGCGCGATGCGCGGGTCCGTCAGCCAGACCAGCCCCCCGGCGGCGAGGATCAGCGCCGCCAGCGCCGCGCCGACGGGAAGGGCCAGCCGCAAGGTCACCGCGTCCAGCGCGTCCACATCGGCGCCCAGCCGGTTCAGGGCCTCGGAGGCGCGCAGACGGGCCAGTGCGGCAAAGGGCGCACGGGTCTGCGCCGCCAGCAGTCTGACGCGCAGCGAGGTCAGGGCGCGCAACGTCGCGTCATGCGTGGCCAGCCGTTCGCCATAGCGCGCGGCGGTGCGCCCCAGCGCCAGAAAACGCACCGCGGCCGACGGGCGGAACACGTCGAACACCGCGCCGGCACCGGCCAGCCCGGCGGTCGCGGCCGCGGTGATGAACCAGCCGGACAGGCCCAGCAGCGCCGCGCCCATCACCAGGACGGTGACGGCCAGCACCGCGCCCCGGGTCAGGGCCGCCCTCTGATCGCGCCAGATCAGGCGCAGGATGGTGGCAAGGGCGCTCATGCCGGCTGCCCGGGTGTGAGGCGTTGGTGGACATGCGCCAGCAAGGCCGGGTCGTGCGTGGCCAGGATCAGCGTGGCGCCGCGCGCGGCCAGCTCCAGCAGCGCCGCGGTCACCTGCCGGGCGGTTTCGGCGTCCAGATCGGCGGTCGGTTCATCCGCCAGCACCACGGTGGGGCGCCGGTGCAGCAGTCGCGCCAGCATCACGCGCCGGGCCTCGCCGCCGGAAAGGCCCGCGCCGGTTTCTCCGGGAACGGTGTCCAGCCCCGCGGGCAGGCGCGCCAGGACCGGCGTCAATGCGGCCATGGCGAGAAGGTCGCGATCCAGCGGCGCATCTGCGGCGATGATCCGGTGCAGCGGCTCGGGCGGGAAACGGGGGCTTTGCGGCATCCAGCCCAGAGTGGCACGCCATGGGTCGGCGGTGGCATCGTCCAGCGTCTGCCCGCAAACCGTGATGGTGCCGGCGGTCGGGCGGTCCAGACCGGCCAGCGCCCGCAACAGGGTCGATTTGCCGGCGCCCGACGGCCCGGTGACGCCGACCATCGCGCCAGGCGGAATGACGGCGTCCGGGATGGGGATCGCCCCCAGTGTCACGCCGCGCAACCGGATTTCCGGCGCACCGGCCAACCGCGCCGTCACCCGGCCGCTGCCCAGGATGAGGGGGGAATCCTCGGCCTCCCACGCGGCCAGTTCGCGGGCCATGGCCTGCGCGGCCGCGCGATCATGCCAGGCCGCCGACAGGTCACGCAACGGCTGGAAATAGTCGGGCGCCAGCAACAGCAGGAACAGACCCGAGCGGACATCCACCTGTCCCCCCCAGGCGATCACCCCCAGCAACGAGAACCCCACCCAGACCGCAACCATCGCGACCCCCAGCGCCGCAAAGAGTTCCAGCACGGTCGAGGACAGAAAGGCGATCGACAGCACCCGCATCGTGCGGGCGCGCAGGGTCTCGGCGCTGGCGGCATAGTCGGCGGTGACACGGGCGCCCGCGTCCAGCAGCCGGATGTCCACCAGCGCGGCCAACCGGTCCACCAGCAGGTCGTTCATGCTGCCCAACCCGGCAAGATGGCGGGCGCTGGCGTCCTGCGCGGCCCAGCCGACCAGCGCCATGAACACCGGGATCAGCGGGCCGGCCATCAGCAGGACAACACCCACCGCCCAGGAATGCCAGAATGCGAGCCCCAGGATCAGCAAGGGCACCACCGCGCTGCGCGCCATGGCGGGATGGTAGCGCAGCACATAGGGCAACAGGGTATCGAGCTTTTCGCCGGCGAGCGCGGCAATGGCACCGGGGCCGGCCGCGCCAGCGCGGGCGACCCGGGCCTCGCGCGTGACGATCGCCGCGCGACGCTCGGCCACGACGCGGTCGCCGGCGTCGAAAAGGCGGGCCTCGGCCGCCTGCGACAGGATGGCCCGCAGCACGCCCAGCGCCAGCACGCTCAGCGCGGCGGGCCAGGGGGCGACCCAGCCGGCGATCGGCCCGTGACCGACGCCGTCGGCCTCGACCAGCGCGGCGAGGGCGGCGGCGATCACCGCTGCCTGCACCGGCCAGACCAGGGCCGAGGCCAGGCTCAGCAGAGAGCCTTGCGTCACGGCGGTGCGGACCGGGGCCAGCAGCGCCCGCAGCGGATCAGGACGCGAGTCGCTCATGCCGACGGGTGTGAAAGGTATTTCCACGATGGGCAATAAGCGAAACCGTCGCAGGCCCGGCGGATGCGGCTTTCGCCCTTTCCTTGCGGTTGCGCGCGTCGTAGAGAGCAGGCATGCGAATTCTGTTTCTGGGCGATGTGATGGGTCGGTCGGGACGCGCGGCGGTGGCCGCGCGGTTGCCGGCCATGCGGCGCGAGTGGGGGCTGGATTTCGTCGTGGTCAACGGCGAGAACGCGACCTCGGGCATGGGGCTGTCGCCCGATCACGCCAAGGGCCTGTTCGAGGCCGGCGCCGACTGCGTGACCCTGGGCGATCATGCGTTCGACCAGAAGGCGATGCACGGACATATCGACAGCGAACCGCGGCTGATCCGGGCGATCAACTTTTCAAAGGTCGCGCCGGGGCTCGGGCATCGGGTGTTCAGCGCCGCCGACGGGCGCAAGGTTCTGGTCGCGCAGGTCATGGGGCAGGTCTTCATGAAGCGGCCCTTTGACGACCCGTTCAGTGCCATTGAACCCGTGCTGCGCGCGCACCCGCTTGGGGGCGGGGTGCAGGCGGCGGTCATCGACGTTCACGCCGAGGCGACCAGCGAGAAGATGGCCATGGGCCATTGGTGCGATGGCCGGGCGTCCCTGGTGGTGGGGACGCATACGCATGTGCCGACCGGCGATGCGATGATCCTGAACGGCGGAACCGCCTATATGACCGATGCGGGCATGTGCGGCGATTATGACAGCGTGATCGGCATGCAGAAGGACGAGCCCCTGCGCCGGTTCATTACCGGAATGCCCAAGGGGCGGTTCGAACCGGCGATGGGCGAGGCGACGGTGTCCGGCGTCTTCATCGAGACCGACGACCGCACCGGCAAGGCCCTGCGCGTCCAGGCGGTCCGGCAGGGCGGGCGGCTGGCCACCGCGTCGCCCGCGCCATGACACGCGGGCTTCGGGCCTATGCCGTGCTCCTGGTGATCGGCGCGGCCTGGGGGATCAGCGCGCCGCTGATCAAGATCGCGGTCGCGGCCGGACACCGGCCGGTGGCGATCGTGTTCTGGCAATCCATCCTGGCGACCGTGGTTCTGGGCCTTGTCCTGGCCGTGACGGGCCAGATGCGCACCCTGCCACGCGATGCGCCGCATCTGCGCCTGTATGCCGTGGTCGGCCTGTGTGGCATGGCGTTGCCGTCCTGGGCGTCCTACACCGCGACCAGTTTCCTGCCCTCGGGGGTGGTGTTGATCGTCATCTCGCTGGTGCCGGTCTTTGCGCTGCCGCTTGCGCTGGTCCTGGGCACCGAACGCCTGGTGCTCCGCCGGGTTCTGGGCGTGGCGGTCGGGGCGCTGGCGATGGCGCTGCTGATGGGCCCCGAGGCCAGCCTGCCCGCCCCGGGTCTGTGGGTCTGGGTGCTGGTGGCGGCACTCGCGCCGTTCTTCTACGCCATCGAGGGGGCCTATGTCTTTGGCTCGACGGCGCGCGGGGCGGGGCCGTTCCAGATGCTCTGGGCCGGCTATGTCGTCAGTATTCTGACCTCGGCGCCGCTGGTCTGGCTGGATCATGCCCCTTTGGTGCCCGCATCCGGTTTCGGCGTGGCCGGACTGGGGTTCCTGCTGTCGGGATTGCTGGGAATCGGCGCCTATGGCGGGTATTTGTGGCTGTTGCGGCGAACGGGGTCCGTTTTCGGGGCGCAGGTGACCTACACCGTGACCGGCATGGGAGTTGTCTGGGCGATGCTGTTGTTGGGCGAACGCTATTCAGCCTGGGTCTGGGCGGCCCTGGCGCTGTTGTTCCTGGGCCTGTTCCTGGTGCAGCCGCGCGCCGCCGATGTCCAGTCCGCCGCGCAGGAGGGGGCCGATGTTCGGGTTTGAACTGCCGGCGACGTGGCAACCCTGGGCCGCAATCGCCATCGTCGTGGCGATGCTGATCACCTTTGTGCGCGAACGCTACCCGGTCGAGGTGGTGGCGCTTTCCGGTGCGGCGCTGATGCTGGTGCTGGGCGTCGTGCCGCAAGCGGACGCGATGGCGGTCTTTGCCAACCCCGCGCCCTGGACGATCGCCGGAATGTTCCTGATCGTCGGCGGTCTGGTGCGCACGGGCACGCTGGACCACCTGTCGCATCGCGCCGTCAGCCATGCCGCCGAACATCCGCGCGGCACGCTGATCGTTCTGACCTTCACGGTGCTGGGCATGTCGGCCTTCGTGAACAACACGCCGATTGTCGTGGTGATGATCCCGATCTTCATGCAGATGGCGCGAGCGATGAAGATCGCACCATCGAAGCTGTTGATCCCGCTGAGCTATTTCTCGATCTTCGGGGGCACGATCACGCTGGTCGGAACATCGACCAACCTGCTGGTGGACGGGGTCGCGCAGGCGCGCGGGCTGGCCCCCTTCGGCATCTTCGAGATCACCGCCGTGGGGCTGTGCGTGTCGGCCGTCGGCGTGACCTATCTGGCGCTGGCCGGGCGCTGGCTGCTGCCGGATCGCGATTCGATGGCCGCCTTGCTGGGCGACCGGACCCCCATGAAGTTCTTTACCGAGGTGGCGTTGCCGGAAGGGTCGGCGCTGATCGGCCGCAAACTGACCGAAGCCGACGTGTTCACCCGTGGCGGCGCGCGCGTGATCGACGTGCTGCGCGGCGACGCATCGCTCAGGCGCGCCCTGGGCGAGGTGGTTCTCGAACCCGGCGACCGGGTGGTGCTGCGCACCCAGATGTCCGAGGTTCTGGGCCTGCAATCCAATCCCGAGCTGCGCATGGTCAACCAGCTTTCGACGGTTCGGACATCCACGGTCGAGGTGCTGATCACCCCGGGCTGCCGGATGATCGGCCGGTCGCTGGGCCAGTTGCGCCTGCGCCGCCGGTATGGCGTCTATCCGCTGGCTGTGCATCGGCGCAGCCAGAACATCGGGCGCCAACTGGATGATCTGGTGGTGCAGGTGGGCGACACGCTGCTGCTCGAAGGCGCGATGGAGGACATACGCCGACTGGCCGCCGACATGGACATGGTGGATGTCGCGCAGCCGTCCGAGCGTGCCTATCGTCGCAAGCATGCCCCGATCGTGGTGGGGGTGCTGGCGGGGGTCGTGGTGCTTGCGGCGCTGAACGTGGCACCGATCCAGGTTCTGGCGCTCCTGGGGGTGGTCATCGTGTTGCTGACCCGCTGCATCGATGCCGACGAGGCCTTTGGCTTCATCGACGGGCGGTTGCTGGGGCTCATCTTCGGCATGTTGATCGTCGGCGCCGGGCTGGAGCATTCGGGCGCGGTGACCCTGCTGGTGGATCGGGTGGCGCCGCATCTGGTCGGCCTGCCGCACTGGGCGCTGCTGCTGGCGGTCTATGCCATCGCCGGCATTCTGACCGAGCTGGTATCGAACAACGCGGTGGCGGTGATCATGACCCCGGTCGCGATCAGCCTGGCGCAGAGCGTCGGCGTCGATCCGCGACCGATGGTGATCGCCGTCATGTTCGCCGCGTCGGCCGCCTTTGCCACGCCGATCGGCTATCAGACCAACACCCTGGTCTATGGCCCGGGCGGCTACCGGTTCAGCGATTTCCTGAAGGTGGGCGTTCCACTGAACATCCTGATGGCGATCACCGTCTGCACCGTGGTGCCCCTGATCTGGCCGCTTTGACCACCGAGGGCGACGATTCGTTCTTGCAACCGGCCCGCAGGCGGGGCATGGCTGAAACCATGAACACGTTAAATACCGCCGCCCCCGCCCATCCCGGTGACCCTTCAGGCCAGCAGCAGCCCCTGAAGGGGGTTCTGCTGATGCTGGCATCGGGCCTGTGTTTCGTCAGCCTCACGGCCGGGGTGAAGCACATGGGATCGGACATTCCGGCGGCGCAATCGGCATTCCTGCGCTATGCGCTGGGCCTGGTGTTCCTGTTGCCGATGCTGCCGGCAATGCGGCGGGCAAAGCTGGATGCCGCGACCTGGCGCGCCTTTGGCTGGCGAGGGCTGGCGCATATGTTCGCGGTCATCCTGTGGTTCTATGCCATGACCCGCATTCCCCTGGCCGAGGTGTCGGCCATGGGCTATCTGAACCCGATCTATACCACCATCGGCGCGGCGCTGTTCCTGGGAGAACCCCTGCGCCTGCGGCGCATCCTGGCGATCGGGGTGGCGATCCTGGGTGCCCTGGTCATCCTGCGGCCGGGAATGCGCGAACTGAACTCGGGACATCTGGCCATGCTGGGCACGTCCTTTCTGTTCGCGGTCTCCTACATGATCGCCAAGAGCCTGAGCGGACGCGCCTCGGCCACGGTGATCGTGGGGATGCTGTCGCTGACGGTGACGATCGGGCTGACGCCCTTTGCCCTGGCGGTCTGGCAACCGGTGACCTGGACGGAAATCGCCTGGCTCTTTGCCATCGCCATGGCGGCGACGGCGGGGCACTACCTGATGACCCTGGCCTTTGCCGCCGCGCCCATCACCGTGACCCAGCCGGTGAATGCGCTGCAACTGGTCTGGTCGGTCGTCCTGGGGGCGGTGCTGTTTGGCGAAGGCGTGGACCTGTGGGTGGTCGTCGGAGGCCTGATGATCGTGTCGGCGGTCATCTTCATCGCGCTGCGCGAACACCAGTTGCGCCGCGCGGCCAGTCGTGGAACGCTTGCCGGATGATTGCCCGACTGGTCCTGATCCTGATGCTGCTGGCCGGCCCGGTGGCGGCCTGCGAGGTTCCTTCGAACCTGGCCGCGCTGCGCACCGACCTTCTGGCGCTGGTCAACGCCCGCCGGACCGAGGCCGGCCTGCCGGTCGTGCACAACGATGCCCGGTTGGGCCGCGTGGCGCAGGACCAGGCCTGCCGCATGGCGGACCGCGCGCGCCTGACCCATCGCGGCCGCTGGTTCGCCGGGCTGGGACGTCGTCTGCGGCGCGCGGATTATCCCTATGCCATGGCGGTCGAGAACATCGGCGAGGGACAGCGCGATGCGCGCGAGATCGTCGCCGGCTGGATGGATTCGCGCGAGCATCGGCTGAACCTGCTGGCACCGGGGGCGCGGGACGTGGGCTTCGGCGTTGCGGTTGCGGCGACGGGGCGGCTGAACTGGTCGATGGTCGCCGCCGCCGCGCGCTGATCAGGCGGTTTCCTGGCTGGCCTGCCCTTCGGCGCCGCGCCGGGCGATCAGGGCCGCGACGGCGCTGCCTTCGGTCAACATGCCGATGACATGATGATTGTCGGTCAGCAAAAGGCGCCCCTGCGCGTCGGCCAGGCGCGCCATCGCGTCGCGCAGCGGCGTGTCGGCCGGCAGCGTCAGGCTGGCCGGCGCCGGTCGCGGCGCGGGGATCATCGCATCGCGTGCCCGCAGCACACCCAAGGGGTTCATATGGGCCACGAAATCCGCCACATATCCATTCGCAGGCGCGGTATAGATCTGGGACGGCGTGCCGCACTGGATGATGCGGCCGCCCTCCATGATGGCGATGCGGTTGCCCAGCTTGAAGGCCTCGTCCAGGTCGTGACTGACAAAGACGATGGTGCGTTTCAGGCGCGCCTGAAGGTCCAGCAATTCGTCCTGCAGCCGGGTCCGGATCAGCGGGTCCAGCGCGCTGAAGGGTTCGTCCATCAACAGCACCGGGGCCTCGGTCGCAAAGGCGCGGGCCAGGCCCACCCGCTGCTGCATCCCGCCGGACAGTTCGCCGACCTTGCGGCCAGCCCATTGCGACAGGCCGACCAGCTCCAGTTGCGCGGCGACGCGCGCGGCGCGTGCCTTGCGCGGCATGCCGGCCAGCTCCAGCCCCAGACCGACGTTCTCGCGCACGCTGCGCCACGGCAGCAGACCGAATTGCTGGAACACCATCGCCACCGTATCGGTGCGCAGCTTGCGAAGCTGCGCGGCCGATGCCTTGGGGATGCTGACCATGGCGTTTCCGTCATGCACCAGGACATCGCCCTGAACGATGGGATTGAGCCCGTTCACCGCCCTGAGCAGGGTGGATTTGCCGGACCCCGACAGCCCCATCAGCACCAGGATTTCGCCCTCGGCCACGTCGAGGGTGCAGTCGTGCACGCCCAGCACCTGGCCGGTGGCCTTCTGGATGTCGGTGCGGGACTGGCCGGTTTCCATCAGGGGGATCGCGGCATAGGGGTTGTCGCCGAACACGATCGAGACGTGCCGGAAAGACACGGCGGTTCTGGGGGCGTCGGTCATGTCTTTGCCTCCACGCGCAGCATCCGGTCCAGCATGATGGCGACGGCGACGATCACCGCGCCCGATTCGAAACCCAGCGCCGCATTGACCGAGTTGAGCGCGCGCACAACCGGCACGCCCAGCCCCGGCGCGCCGACAAGCCCGGCAATCACCACCATGCTGAGCGACAGCATGATCGTCTGATTGAGACCGGCCATGATCTGCGGAAAGGCCCAGGGCAGCTCGACCTTGAACACCCTTTGCATGGTGGTGGCGCCAAAGGCGGTCGCCGCCTCGGACAGGGCGGTCGGGGTCGAACGGATGCCCAGCTCGGTCAGGCGGATCGCCGCCGGCATGGCGAAGATCACGGTGGCGACCAGCCCTGGCACCATGCCCAGACCGAACAGCACCAGAACGGGGATCAGATAGACAAATGTCGGCAGCGTCTGCATCAGGTCCAGCAGCGGCGTCAGCAACCGATAGAAGCGCGGGTGATGGGCCGAATAGATGCCCAGGGCACCCCACCGCCATGCACACCGCGCACGATCCCAGCACCAGCACCAGTGGTCTGCATGGTCAGGGTCCAATACCCCTGGTTCCAGGCAAACAGCGCGCAGCCCGCGACCAGCGCCACGGCCACCCAGTTGCGTTGCAACAGCCAGGTGATCGCGCCGAACAGCAGCACCAGCACCAGCGGGTGCGGCCAGAGCAGAGCCGCCGACAACCCGTCCACGACATGGCTGAGCACGGCTTCGAGGGCGTCGAAGGCTGGCCAGAAATTGTCCTGCACCCAGTGAAGATATTGGCGACGACATGCCCCACCGGGATCTTGGCCCCGTGACGGCGTCGGAAATCGGGTCTGACATCGGCTATCCGGTCGCTGGAAGGCCCCGGCCCGCGCACTTGGGCGGCGGCGGGCCGGGGCAGGCATCAGTTCAGCGCGGCGGTCACGGCGGCCATCGCGTCGCCGCCGTCCATCGTGGTCACGCCTTCCAGCCGGGGGGCCCAGCACATCGGGATGCGCCGCCAGCCAGGACGCCGCCGCCGCGCCGGGTTCCTGCCCGCCGTCCAGGATCGCGCCCATGATCTCGTTTTCCATCGCCAGGCTGAATTCCAGGTTGGTCAGGAACTGGCCGACGTTCGGGCATTCGCCCACATAGCCGGCGCGGGTGTTGGTGTAGACCTCGGCGCCGCCGAAGTTCGGGCCGAAGAAATCGTCGCCACCCGACAGATAGGTCATGTCGAAATTGGCGTTCATCGGGTGCGGCTCCCAGCCCAGGAAGATCACCGGTTCGTTGCGGCGGTCCGACCGCGCGACCTGTGCCAGCATGCCCTGTTCCGAGCTTTCGACAACCTGGAACCCCTGCAGGCCGAACGCGTCCTGCTGGATCATGTCCAGGATCAGGCGGTTGCCGTCATTGCCGGGCTCGATGCCATAGATCTTGCCCTCCAGCTCATCGCGATGCGCGGCGATGTCGGCGAAATCGTGGATACCCAGCGCGGCGCCGGCGGCATTGGTGGCAAGCGTGTATTTCGCCCCCTCGAGGTTGCGGCGCACGGTGTCCACGGTGCCGGCCTCGCGGTAGGGGGCGATGTCGCCCTCCATCGTCGGCATCCAGTTGCCCAGGAACACGTCGATATCGCCCGAGGCCATCGAGGTATAGGTCACGGGCACCGACAGGACCAGTGTTTCGGTCTGATAGCCCAGCGCGTTCAGAATGGTCGAGGCGACGGCCGTGGTCGCGGTGATGTCGGTCCAGCCCACATCCGAAAAGCGCACCGTGCCGCAATCGGCCAGGGCGGGCGCGGTCATCAGGGCAAGGGCGGCGGTGGCCGAAGTCAGGCGAATCAGGGTCATGCGGAACTCCCGTTGGGCTTTTGTTGATTGACTAGTCAATAAACGATGGACTAGCACGGACTCAAGCCGGGTTGCGGTGGCGGGCCGTCCGACACACCCATGGAACAAAGGAGCCGAACATGCCCAAGATCGGCATGGAGCCTATACGACGTGCTTCGCTGATCAAGGCCACAATTGCCGAAATGGGCAATGTCGGCTCGCTCGAGGTTACGGTCAGCCGGATCGCCAAGCGGGCGGGGATGTCCTCGGCGCTGGCGCATCACTACTTCGGTTCGAAAGAGGCGATGTTCCTGGCGGCCATGCGTCATGTGCTGGCGGTTTACGGCGCCGAGGTGCGCGGTGCGCTGGTGGCGGCCGACGGCCCCGAAGCGCGGGCACGGGCGGTGATCCGGGCGTCGTTCTCGGCCTCGAACTTCCGGCGCGAGGTGGTGGCGGCCTGGCTCAATTTCTATGTCCTGGCGCAGACCCAGGACGAGGTGCGGCGCCTGTTGGTGGTCTATCAGCGGCGCATGGTGTCCAACCTGGCGCATGCGCTGCGCCCCCTGATGGGCGCGCGCGCTGCCGATGTCGCCTGTTCGATCGCCGCGATGATCGACGGGGCCTATCTGCACGCGGCACTGGGCGCCGAAACCCCGGACGCGGCCCGCGCGATCGCCCGGGTCGAGGCCTATCTCACCCTGGCGCTGACCGCCGGCTGATCGACACTGGCGCCGGCAGGGCGTTTCGGCCCCGGCGCATGGACCCTGAGGACAAGATGAAGGCGGATTTCGTGATCGTGGGGGCCGGTTCGGGCGGATCGGCCGTGGCCTGGCGGCTGGCCGAGGCGGGGCATTCGGTGGCCATCATCGAATATGGCGGGTCGGATGCCGGGCCCTTCATCCAGATGCCGGGCGCGCTGTCCTATCCGATGAACATGGCGCGGTATGACTGGGGCATGGCGTCGGAGCCCGAGCCGGGCCTGAACAACCGTCGGCTGGCAACCCCGCGCGGCAAGGTGCTGGGCGGGTCGAGCAGCGTGAACGGCATGGTCTATGTGCGCGGCCATGCGCGCGACTATGACCACTGGGCGGAACAGGGCGCCGATGGTTGGGCCTTTGCGGATGTGCTGCCCTATTTCAAGCGCATGGAGCAGTGGCACGGGGCCGAGGACGCGGGCGGCGGCGCGGAATGGCGCGGCCTGGACGGCCCGCTTCACATCTCGCGCGGGGGGCGGGCGAACCCGCTGTTCGATGCCTTCATCGAGGCGGGGAAGCAGGCGGGCTATCCGGTCACGCGCGACTATAACGGTCAGCAGCAGGAAGGGTTCGGCGCCATGGAGGCGACGATCTGGCGCGGTGAACGCTGGTCGGCGGCCAAGGCCTATCTGAAGCCCGCGCTCAGGACCGGGCGGGTGCGGGTCATCCGCGGCCTGGCCGCGCGGGTGGTGATGGCGGGCACGCGGGCCACCGGCGTGGCCCTAGCCGACGGGCGCGTGGTGACGGCCGCGCGCGAGGTGATCCTGGCGGCCTCGTCCCTGAACACGCCCAAGCTGCTGATGCTGTCCGGCATCGGCCCGGCGGATCATCTGCGCGAACACGGCATCGCGGTCGTGGTTGACCGCGCGGGGGTCGGTGGCAATCTGCAGGACCATCTGGAACTGTATCTGCAATTCGCGACCCGCGAGCCGATCAGCCTGTTCAAATACTGGAACCTCTGGGGCAAGGCCCGCG
The DNA here is from genome assembly GCA_020637555.1 of Rhodobacter sp. GTDB lineage: Bacteria > Pseudomonadota > Alphaproteobacteria > Rhodobacterales > Rhodobacteraceae > Pararhodobacter. The sequence goes on from JACKKF010000007.1 coordinate 138,193, forward strand.
TCGGGGCGCAATGGCTCCTGTTCGGCACGGGGCCGGGGGCGTCGAACCAGTTCGAAAGCTGCGGCTTCATCCGTTCGGCGGCCGGGATCGACTATCCCGATATCCAGTATCACTTCCTGCCTATCGCGGTGCGCTATGACGGCAAGGCGGTGGCCGAGGGGCATGGGTTCCAGACCCATGTGGGACCGATGCGGTCGAAATCGCGCGGCACGGTGCGGCTGAGGTCCGCGGATCCGGCGGAGAACCCGGTCATCCGCTTCAACTACATGTCGCACCCGGACGACTGGACCGAGTTCCGCGCAGCGATTCGCCTGACGCGCGAGATCATGGCGCAGCCCGCCATGGCGCGGCATGTGAAACACGAAATCCAGCCCGGCGAGGCGGTTCAGGACGATGCAGCCCTCGATGCCTTTGTGCGCGAGCACGCGGAATCGGCCTATCATCCCTGCGGCACGGCGCGGATGGGGCGGGTCGACGATCCGCTGGCGGTGGTCGATCCGCAGGGGCGGGTGATCGGCGTTCAGGGGTTGCGGGTGGCGGACAGTTCCGTCTTTCCGCGCATCACCAACGGCAATCTGAACGGCCCGTCGATCGTCACGGGGGAAAAGATGGCGGACCACATCCTCGGCCGCGATCCCTTGCCGGCGTCGAACCTCGACCCCTGGATCCATCCACATTGGCGCACGGCACAGCGGTAGGGCGGTGGTTTCGCCCTCGGCCGACGGCATTCCATGCCGTAGCCCTCGGGCGACCCGGTGGGGGGCGCTGCCCCCCACACCCCCCGGGATATTTCCGGCACAAAGAGGGGGTCAGGGGATCGACGCGCGCAGCAGGTCCAGAAAGCGCGCCTGCGTCGCGGTGGGCCGCCAGCTGCTGCGGTAGGTCAGGCCAATGTGGCGGGTTCCCCCGGTCAGAGCGATGTCGAGAGGCGCGATATGCCCATCGCGGATTTCGGTCTCGATCTGGTGGCGCGAGATGATCGACACATAGTCGCCCTGCGCCAGCAGGCCCCGCAGGAACACCAGCGACGAGGCCACGACCCGCACCGGCGTGCGGGGTTGCTGGTCGATGCGCAGGGTTTCGAACAGGTAGCTGCCCGCCGGCGTGGTCTTTGGCGGCGCGACCCAAGGGTAGGCGAGGGTGTCCTCGATCCTGAGGCCGGTGCGCCGCGCGAGCGGGTGGCCGGGGTGGGCGACGATCACAAGGGCGTCGTCGAAGAGGGGTTCCTGGGTCACGTCCTCGGCCGGGGGCGGGGCGCGGAGGGCGCCGATCAGGCAATCCAGATCGCCCTCGCGCAGGCTGCGCAGCAGTTCCGGATAGCGACCGTCGACGATGCGCACCTGCACGCCCTGGGTCTCGGCGATCATCGCATGCGTGGCGCGGGGCACGATCATGGTGCGGGCCAGCGGCAGGGAACCCAGCGTGAAGGTGCCGCGGTCGTCGCCCAGTTCCTTGCCGATTTCCTCGAATCCCTGGCGGATCTCGGTCTGGGCGAGCTTTGCCCCCAGGGCAAAGGCCTGGGCGGCGGGCGTCAGTTCGACCCCGGTTGCCGTGGTGAGGAAGAAGGGCACGCCGGCCACATCCTCGAGGCTGCGCGCCGCGCGGTGAACGGTCGGCTGGGCCAGGCCCAGATTCCGCGCGGCAATGGTGAAGCTGCCAGAGCCGGACACCGCCACCAGCGCGCGGATCTGGGCCGCGGTGACCAGATGATCGAACGCCGCCCGGCGGGTACTTTCGCGCGCCCCCCTGAGTGCCGCGCGCGCCCCGGCATGCAGATGGGACAGCGCCGCTTCCACGCGGCGCACGAACAGCGCACCGCAGGCGGTGGGCGCGAACTGGCGGGTGCGGCGCGACAGCAGGGGCGTGCCGACCTCGGACTCGAGCCGGGCCAGTGCCTGTGTCGCGGCGGGTTGCGACAGCAGGCAGCGGTCTGCCGCGCCCGAGACCGAGCCCGTCCGCACGGTTTCGAGAAACACCCGCATATGGCGCAGATTGGGCAGCGAGTCGGTCACCGGGTCAACCCAAATAGCAAAAACTTATTCTACGATCTCAGATCGAAATAGGCAAATGCCGTGCCGTCGCGCATGATGTATACATTGCGGCAGGGCCCGCCGCAGAAGGAGAACGCGCATGACGACCCAACCCCAACCGATGGACAAGGACTGGCTGGTCTATCACCCGAACCCGAAAAAGCCCGACTTCGTGCTGCCCAAGGGATCGGTCGATGCCCATTGCCATGTCTTCGGCCCCTCGGCCCAGTTCCCCTATGCGCCCGAGCGCAAGTATACACCGGGCGACGCGGGCAAGGACAAGCTGTTCGAACTGCGCGATTTCCTGGGATTCGAGCGCAATGTGATCGTGCAGGCGACCTGCCACGGCAAGGACAACCGCGCCATGGTCGATGCCTGCATCGCCGCCGGGGACAAGGCGCGGGGCGTGGCCTCGGTCGGAAAGGACATCACGCGCGACGAGCTGAAGGCGATGCACGAGGGGGGAGTGCGCGGCGTGCGCTTCAACTTCGTGAAGCGTCTGGTCGATGCGACACCGCAGGAAGTCTTCATCGGCATCGCCGAGAAGATCCAGGAATTCGGCTGGTCGATCGTCGTCTATTTCGAGGCCGCGGATCTGGAGGGGCTGACCCCGTTCCTGCGCAAGCTGCCAGGCATCATCGTTGTGGATCACATGGGCCGCCCCGATGTGTCCAAAGGCGTCGATCACCCCGATTTCCAGCGGTTCATCGACCTGATGGCGCAGAATGAAAACATCTGGACCAAGGTCACCTGCCCAGAGCGGCTGACCGTGCAGGGCGCCCCCTATGACGATGTGGTGCCGTATTACCAGGCCATCGTCGACCGGTTCGAGGACCGCGTCCTGTGGGGCACCGACTGGCCGCATCCGAACATGAAATCCCACATGCCCGATGACGGCGCGCTTGTGGATTACATCCCGCGCATCGCGCGGACCGAAGCGCAGCGGCAAAAGCTGCTGATCGACAACCCGATGCGCCTGTATTGGGCGCAATAGACGAGGAGGAGAGACCGATGCACGACATGCCCGGTTACGACTATCACATCGACATCCCCGGCACGACGCTGTTCGACGGAAAGATGGCGATGAAGGGCTATGCCCTGAACAAGATGTGCTATTCGTTCAACCAGAAGGTCAACCGCGAGGCCTTTCTGGCCGATGAGAAGGCTTCATGGAGAAGTATGGCCTCAACGACGAACAGAAAGAGGCCATCCGCAAGCGTGACGTGCTCGGTCTGATCGCCGCCGGCGGGAACATCTATTACCTGGCCAAGTTCGCCGGCATCTCAAGCTGTCGGTGCAGGATGGGCGGTCTGCAAACGGGCCGCACCACGCAGAATTCAAAGATTACCTGGCAAGCCAGGCGTGAGGAAGGATCTGACAATGGCACGCATTCTCGGTGGCATCACCACCTCGCACATTCCCGCCGTGGGCAACGCGATCCGAACAAGCTTTACGACGATCCTACTGAAGCCGTTCTTCGATGGCTACCCCAGGTGCACGCCTGGATCGACGAGCACAAACCCGACTATGTGATCAACATCTACAACGATCACGGGCTGGGCTTCTTCCTGGACCGATGCCGACTTTCGCCATCGGTGCCGCCCATGAATACAAGAACGAGGATGAAGGCTGGGGTCTGCCTCGCTCGATCCCTTCCCGGCGCGCCGGAACTGAGCTGGCACATCATCAGATCGCTGGTGGCCGACGGTTCGACATCACCGTGCCAGGAACTGGCGGTCGATCACGGCTTTGTCGTGCCGATGCAGCTGTTCTGGAACGCGCCGCATCACCCGCACATGCCCAAGGCGGTGCCGATCAGCGCGAACACCGTGCAGCACCCGATCCCCACGCTGAACCGTGCGCTGAACTTCGGCAAGGCGCTGCGCAAGGCGCTGTTGTCCTTCCCCGAGAAGGACGCGAAGATCGTCGTGCTGGGCACCGGTGGTCTGTCGCACCAGCTGGACGGCCAGCGCGCGGGCTTCATCAACAAGGAGTTCGACCAGTATTGCCTGGAGAACATCGTCCACAACCCCGAGGAACTGACCAAGATCACCCGACAGGAGCTGGTGAAGAATGCCGGCGCCCAGGGGACCGAGTTCCTGATGTGGATGATGATGCGCGGTGCGCTGGGCGATGATGTGACCGAGGTCACGCGCAACTATCATATCCCGATCTCGAACACCGCCGCCGGCACGCTGCTGCTGGAATGCGCGGCCTGATCTGACCCCCGGCGCAGGCCGGCGCCGCAGGCGTCGGCCTCGGTGCAACGACCCCCTCTTTTCCCGCCGGGCGCTCCGTGACAGGATCGCCCGGCGTTCGCATGGCAGGGGGGCGTGGCGAGGATGATTCCGGACAATGCAGGGTGGACGCGCGGCCTCGGCGCCAGCGGATCGGGACCGGTGCGCTGATGGCGGATACCCTTGATCCTGCCGACTGGGAGGCCTACCGCAAGGCCGCGCACGCGCTGCTCGATGCCTGCGTGGATCGTTTGGCGACGGCACGCGACCATCCCTGGCAGCCCATGCCCGACGCCGTTCGCGCGGGCTACACCCTGGACGGTGTGGCGCGCGGAGAGGCGGCGCTGGCACGCGAACTGGCCGAGCAGGTTCTGCCCTGGGGCACCGGCAACACTCACCCGCGATTCTGGGGATGGGTGCATGGCACCGGGCTGGCCAGCGGTGTCATGGCCGAGATGGTCGCGGCCACGATGAACGCGAACCTTGGCGGGCGCGACCATGGCGCGGTCGAGATCGAGCGCGCGGTCATCGACTGGACGCGCGGTGTCATGGGATTTCCACAAGGGGCCAGCGGCGTCCTGGTGACGGGCACCTCGCAGGCGACGGTGATCGCGCTGGCCGCGGCCCGCCAGCGCGCGCAACCGCAGGTGCGCACCAGGGGCGTTTCCCCGGGACTGACCGCCTATACGGGGGCCGGGGCCCACAATGCCGCGCGCAAGGCGATGGAGCTGTTGGGCCTGGGGCACGAGGCCCTGCGCGCCATCCCCGAGACCGACCGCGGCATGGACCTGGACGCACTGCGTCACGCCATCGCGCAGGATCGTGCGGCGGGCTTGCGGCCGTTCGCGGTGATCGGCACGGCCGGCTCGGTCGATCTGGGGCGGTTCGACGATCTGAACGCGTTGGCCGATCTGGCGCAGGACCAGGATCTCTGGCTGCATGTCGACGGGGCCTTTGGCGCCTGGACCCGGTTGGCGGATGCTCCGTGGCGCGATCTGAGCGATGGCATCGGGCGCGCGGATTCACTGGCCTGCGATTTCCACAAATGGATGTTCGTGCCCTATGATTGCGGTCTGGTTCTGATCCGCGACGAGACCGCGCATCGGGCCGCTTTTGCCGCGCGCCCGCCCTATCTGGCCGCGCAATCGGCCGGTCTGGGCGGGGGCGAGCCGTGGTTTTGCGACTATGGCATCGACCTGTCGCGCGGCAATCGGGCGCTCAAGGCCTGGGCGGCGATCCGGGCGCATGGGGCGGACGGGCTGGGCGCGGCGATCACCCGCTGCTGCGTGCTGGCCGCGCGCATGGGGCAGGGGGTGACGGCCCGCGCCCCGATGCGTCTGGCGGCGCCGGTCGTGTCGAATCTCTGCGTCTTTACCGCCGATTCCCGTCTGTCGCCCGCTGAACAGAGTGCGCGCAACACGCGCGTTGCGCAGGCGTTGCAGATGTCGGGCGAGGCGGTGTTTTCCACCACTTCGGTCGGTGGCATCACCTGCCTGCGCGCGGCCATCACCAATCACCGCACCACGGGCGAAGACATCGACGCCGCGCTGGACGCGGTCACGAACGCTTGAATACCGCCCCGCGATGAAACAATTCCGCGCCCTGTTGCGTATGGTTCTGTGACCGCAGCCGCAAAGGAGGCCCCGATGGCGCATCGCTGGAAGAACGATCTGACCCGTGACGATGTCACCCCACGGGCGCTGTGGCTGAACCGCCGCCAGCTGATCGCCGGGGTGGGGGCCGGCGCGGCGCTGTCGCTGACGCGCCAGGCGCGGGCCCAGGACCTGACGCCCAATTCGCTGGAACAGATTTCCAGCTACAACAACTATTACGAATTCGGCGTGGACAAGGGCGACCCGGCCCGAAATGCGGGCGGGTTGGTGACCAGCCCCTGGACCATCCGGGTGGACGGGATGGTCGACCGTCCGGGCGACTATGCGCTGGCCGACCTGCTCTCGGGGCTGGCGACCGAGGAGCGGATCTATCGGTTCCGCTGTGTCGAGGCCTGGTCCGCCGTGATTCCCTGGAACGGGGTCGAACTGGCCGATGTCCTGAACAAGGTCGGCGTGGGCTCCGGCGCGCGCTATGTCGCCTTTGAGACGACGGTGCAGCCCGATGTCATGCCCGGAGTTCGCAGCCGCGTCATCCCGTTTCCCTATGTCGAGGGGCTGCGCCTGGATGAGGCGATGCATCCGCTGACCTTGCTGGCGACGGGTGTCTGGGGCCAGCCCATGCCCAACCAGAACGGCGCACCGATCCGGCTGGTTGTGCCCTGGAAATACGGGTTCAAGTCGATCAAGTCGATCGTGCGCATCACCCTGACCGACCGGCAGCCGCCGACCACCTGGAACCGGCTGAACAGCCGCGAATACGGGTTCTATTCCAACGTGAACCCCGAGGTCGATCACCCCCGCTGGAGCCAGGCAAGCGAGCGGCAGATCGGTGGCGGCCTGTTCGCACGCCGCCAGCCGACCCTGATGTTCAACGGCTATGGCGATCAGGTCGCGCATCTCTATGACGGCATGGACCTGAGGGAGAACTACTGATGCCCCTGCTGCCGCCGTCCTGGGCGCAGGCGACCAATCGCGCGCTCCGGCGCGTTCCGGCCTGGCCGCTCTATCTGCTGGGGCTGGGCTGGGCACTGTGGCTGTTCTGGCAGGCGGCGACCGGCGCGCTGGGGCCCGAACCGATCAACACGCTGGAACGCCGCTATGGCGAACTCGCCCTGCAGGTCCTGGTCGCGGGTCTGGCCGTGACGCCGCTGCGGGTCTGGACCGGGATCAGCCTGATCAGGTTCCGGCGCGCGCTGGGCCTGACCGCCTTCGGTTTCGTGATGGCGCATGTCGCGGTCTGGGCGGTGCTGGACCTGCAAAGCCTGTCCCGGATCGGCGAGGAACTGGTCAAGCGCCCCTATATCACCATCGGATTCGCCGGGTTGCTGGCGCTTGTCCCGCTGGCCGTCACGTCGAACAATGCCTCGGTCCGGCGCCTGGGCGCGCTGCGCTGGCGCAAGCTGCACTGGCTGACCTATGTCGCGGTTCCCCTGGGGGCCGTGCACTATGTCTGGCTGGTCAAGGGCTGGCCTGCCGAGCCGTTCGTCTATCTGGGCGCGGTTCTGGGCCTGCTGGCGCTGCGACTGGTTCCGCAGCGCCGGGGGCAGGGCGCACGCCGCGTCCCCGCCTGATCATTCGGTCACTTCGGCCACCAGATCGGCCAGAAAGTCGTTCACCGGCTCCATCCCCGGGGCGTCCCGGCGCATGTAGCCGATCATGACCTCCTGGTCGGGGCGTTCGATCACATGCACGCCATAAGGACAGAAGGCGATGTTCTGCCAGTTCGCCTCCATCGCCTGCCGCGACAGGGTGGCGGAACAGAACAGATAGATGTTGGCATTGGCGAACAGGGTCACGTCGCTGCCCACATCCGCACGGGTGCGTTCCAGCATCTCGCCAACATGGCTGGTGTATTCGACCTGCAGGCCCCGGCCGACGATCGTGCTCTCGACGGCAAAGGTCGCATCGTCAAAGGACATGCCCGCGGGCACCAGAACGAAGTCATCGGCCAGCACGGGGGTGGCAAAAAAAGCGGCCGCCAGGACGACGGGCACGAACTTGGACATGGAACCCTCCTCGATGGGGCAAAACCCCTGAACGGAGCCTGCCGGACATTCCCAGTCTTGCATCTTTGCGCCGGGATTGCACGAGGGCAAACTGTCTCGCGCCCGGAAGTCGGGATTCGGGGCGGGCTTCGGGCTGGATTCGGTCAAGGGAACGGAATCATGCAGGATTTTCGCGACTCGATTCGCGCCTGCGGCAGGGGTCACAAGCGCCCATCTGGCGCCGGAAGTCAGGAAATTGCGCGTTTCCACCGCGATCCGCAACTTCGCGAAACGGCGCTGGCGGGGCGCCGCCCGGGCCCGATGAGCGCGGCGCAGTAAAACAAGGGTCTGTGACGGTTTGGCGAAAAAACTTGGCGCGGGCGCGGTTTTTGACCTTGCGTGTGTGAGTATGTGGGCCTAGATACGCCCTCACCGAAGCGGCGGAGACGCGGAAACGCGGATGCGGGTGCGACGGCGGCGGAAGCGCCGAGAGAACTTCTGGATGTGAGGCGGGCGAGGGCGCCGGGTGACCGGTGTGCTGTCTGTTTTGTGTCTTGC
>JACKKF010000008.1 GCA_020637555.1 Rhodobacter sp.
GATCATCGAATTCGTCGAGCGTGATGTCGCAGCCAAGGGCGCGGCCGACAAGGCGCGCGTCGAGGCCGAGGATTCCGCCGACGAGTGATCCCGCCGGGACATCCGACGCGCTTGTTTGCCCCCGTCCGGGTTTCCGGGCGGGGGTTTTTCGTGGTCGGGCACTGGCCGGGCGGGATGCGGGCTCGCGCGATTGCGATCCGTTCGACGGGCCCGGGCAGATCGCAATCGTGTGACCCCGCGTTGCAAGCGGTGCCGCGCAGGCGCAGTATCAGGCGCGTCAGCGACAGCATTGGAGGGCCCCATGCGGCGTATCGGTCTGGTTCTGGGCGGGATCATCGTGTTGGGTGGCGCGACCCTGGGTGCGGTTCACGCGCTTTCGCCCGACACCGGACAGTCGCCGCCAATCCTGCAATCGGCCCGGTCCGAGATCGTCGCCAGCCCCGTTCAGGTGCAGCCCGCGGTGGTCCAGCAGGTGCCGCAGAGCCAACCGCAGATTCAGCTCAGCTTTGCGCCGGTGGTGCGGGCGACCGCTCCCGCCGTGGCCTCGATCTATGCGCGGCGCGTGGTTCAGGAACAGCAAAGCCCGATCTTCAGCGATCCGCTGTTCGGCCAGTTGTTCGGCGGTATGGGCCGCAGTCAGCCGCGCGTTCAGAATGCGCTGGGGTCCGGTGTGATCCTGTCGCCTGACGGGATCGTGGTGACCAATTTCCATGTTGTCGGAAACGCCGATGACATCCGCGTCGTTCTGAACGACCGGCGCGAGTTCGATGCCGACGTGATCTTGCAGGATCAGGAAAGCGATCTGGCGGTCTTGCGGCTTCGCGGTGCGTCGGACCTGCCCGCCATCCAGATCGCCGACAGCGACCGGGTCGAAGTGGGTGACCTGGTGCTGGCGATCGGCAATCCCTTTGGGGTCGGTCAGACGGTCAGCAGCGGAATCGTGTCGGCGCTGGCGCGCTCGGGCATTTCCGTGGGGTCGGGACGGGGCTATTTCATCCAGACCGATGCGGCGATCAATCCCGGCAATTCGGGCGGTGCGCTGGTGGACATGCAGGGTCACCTTGTCGGGATCAACTCGGCCATCCTGACCCGCTCGGGCGGGTCGAACGGGATCGGCTTTGCGATTCCGGCGAATCTGGTCAGTCAGGTCGTCGCCCAGGCCGAGAGCGGCCAGACCCAGTTCCAGCGGCCCTGGATGGGGGTCAGCGGTCAGGCGGTCGACGCCAACCTGGCCGAGGGGCTGGGCCTGGGCACGCCGCAGGGTGTGGCAATCACCAATCTGCACCCGCAAAGTCCGCTGGCGCAGGCGGGGATGACCTCGGGCGATGTCGTGCTGGCCGTGGACGGCGAGCCGGTCAACTCGCCGCAAGAGATGATGTTCCGGCTGGCAGCGCGGGGCGTTGGCGGCAGCGCGCAGGTGACCTGGGTGCATGCCGGCGCCCGTCAGCAAAGCACGGTGGCGCTGGTCGCGCCCCCCGAAACCCCGGACCGGGCGCGCCTGACCGTCCAGACCCTGGCCCTGCGCGGCCTGGTGGCCGAGACGATCAACCCGGCCGTTGCGGCCGAACACGGGCTGGACCCGCAGGAAACCGGCGTGATCGTGATCGACGCGCCGGATATCGCCGGCCGGGTCGGGCTGATGCCGGGCGACGTGCTGCACGGGATCAATCGTCAGCCGGTTCAGACCACCGCCGATCTGGACCGGGCCTTGCGCGATCCCACCCGCTATTGGGAGATCGACCTGGAGCGGGACGGCCAGCGCAGCCTGTTGCGGTTCCGTCTGTAAGCGGTCGCCGCCATCGCCGGTTGGCGTGGGCGGTGCGCTCTTTTCGCGGGGGGCTGCGCGGCTTAGATTGACCGCATGGCCGATCTGTTCGATTCTCCTGCCGATCCCAACGCCCCCGAGGGGCCGCGCCCCCTGGCCGACCGGCTGCGGCCCAGGGCGTTGGGCGATGTCATCGGTCAGGAGGCGATCCTGGGGCCTGACGGTCCGCTGGGGGCGATGCTGGCGGCCCGGGCCTTGTCGTCGCTGATCCTGTGGGGGCCTCCCGGGGTGGGCAAGACCACCATCGCGCGGCTTCTGGCCCGCGAAACCGATCTGCATTTCGTCCAGATCAGCGCGATCTTCACCGGTGTGCCGGAATTGCGCAAGGTGTTCGACGCCGCCCGGTTCCGGCGCGGAAACGGGCAGGGGACCCTGCTGTTCGTGGACGAGATCCACCGTTTCAACAAGGCCCAGCAGGACGGGTTTCTGCCGCATATGGAGGATGGAACGATCCTCCTGGTCGGGGCAACGACCGAAAATCCCTCGTTCGAACTGAACGCCGCGCTTTTGAGCCGGGCGCAGGTGATCGTCCTGCAACGCCTGTCGCTCAAGGATCTGGAGCGGCTGGCAGAGCGGGCCGAACATGAGCTGGGCCGCGGCCTGCCGCTGACCGGCGAGGCGCGCGAATCGCTGCTGGAGATGGCCGATGGCGACGGGCGCGCGCTGCTCAATCTGATCGAACAGGTGATGGCCTGGAAAACACCCGGCAAGCTGGACCGCGATGCGCTGGTCAAGCGCCTGATGCGGCGCGCGGCGAAATACGACAAGTCGGGCGATGAGCATTACAACCTGATCAGCGCGCTGCACAAATCGGTGCGCGGCAGCGATCCGGACGCGGCGCTCTACTGGTTCGCGCGGATGCTGGAGGGGGGCGAGGACCCACGGTTTCTGGCGCGCCGGCTCACGCGCATGGCGGTCGAGGACATCGGCCTGGCCGATCCGCAGGCGCAGGCGCACTGTATCGACGCCTGGCAGACCTATGAGCGGCTGGGCAGCCCCGAAGGCGAACTGGCGCTGGCGCAGGCGGTGGTCTATCTGGCCCTCGCGCCCAAATCGAATGCGGTCTATACCGCCTACAAGGCCGCGCGCGTGCTGGCGCAGAAAACCGGCAGCGCCATGCCGCCCGCGCATATCCTGAATGCCCCGACCCGCCTGATGGAGGAGCAGGGCTATGGCGCAGGCTACCAGTATGACCATGATGCCGAGGACGGGTTCAGTGGACAGAACTATTTCCCCGAGGGCGTGAAGCGGCCCGTGCTGTATCTGCCCCCGGAACGCGGGTTCGAGCGCGAGTTGAAGAAACGGGTCGAGTATTTCGCCAAACTGCGCGCGCGCCGGCACACGGGCTCAACTTGACTTTGTGCGGCGGCGCGTGCAGGGCAAGGCCATGTTGATCACGCTTGCACAAGTGGCCCTCGGGGGCGCCATCGGGGCCTCGGGCCGGTATCTGACCGGGATGGCCGCGATCCGCCTGATGGGCCCCGGGTTCCCCTGGGGCACACTGGCGGTCAATGTCCTGGGATCGTTCGCCATGGGCGTCGTGGTCGTGGCGCTGGGGCATCTCAGCGCGAACCGGTTCGCGCCCCTGCTGATGACGGGCATTCTGGGCGGGTTCACCACCTTTTCGGCCTTTTCCCTGGATGCGATGACGATCTGGGAACGGGGACAGCAGGGGCTGGCAATGGGGTATGTCGCGGCGTCGGTGATCTTGTCGCTGGTGGCGATTGCCGGCGGAATTTGGATGACGCGGAGCATCGTGGCATGAGCGGGGTTCAGACGGTCACCGTGGGCACGGACGAAGGCGATCAGCGGCTTGACCGCTGGCTCAAGCGCCGGTTCCCGCAGGTCACGCAGGGCATGGTGGAAAAGTTCTGCCGCAAGGGCGAGCTCAGGCTCGATGGCAAGCGGTGCAAGGCCTCGGACCGGATCGAACCGGGGCAGGCGGTGCGCATTCCCCCGCTGCCCGAGGCCGAGGCGCCAAAGCCGGTGGCGACGCCCGGCCTCAACACCGCCGATGCCGAGATGATCCGCGACTGCGTGTTGTGGAAGGATGAGCATATCATCGCGCTGAACAAGCCCCCGGGTCTGCCCTCGCAGGGGGGATCGGGGCAGGGCGACCGGCATGTGGACGGCTTGGCCGAGGCGCTGAAGTTCGGCTACAAGGAGCGCCCGCTGCTGGTGCATCGGCTGGACAAGGACACCTCGGGCGTTCTGTTGCTGGCCCGCACGCCGCGCGTGGCCCGCCGCCTGAGCGAGGCGTTCCGCGCCCGCACCACGCGCAAGATCTACTGGGCGATCGTCGCCGGTGTGCCGCAGCCCCTGATGGGGACGGTGCGCTATGGGCTGGTCAAGGCCGGCGCGCGCGGCGAGGGCGAGAAGATGCGCTGCATCCACCCGAACCAGGTCGATGCGACAGAGGGCGCCAAACGCGCGACCACCGATTACGCGGTTCTCGAACGGCTGGGCAGCCGGGCCGCCTGGGTCGCGCTGGTGCCGATCACCGGCCGCACCCACCAGCTCAGGGCGCATATGGCCGAGATGGGGCACCCCATCGTCGGCGACGGCAAATACGGCGGCTCGGGTCAGGAAAACCTGGGCGACGGCTGGGGCGCGCAGCTGGGCGGCGACATCTCGCGCAAGCTGCACCTGCACGCCCGCCGCATCAGTTTCGAACACCCGATCACCGGCAAGCCGATCACGATCGAGGCGCCGCTGCCGCCGCATATGGCACGCAGTTGGGCGACGCTGGGCTGGCGCGAAACCGATGTGCCCGCCGACCCGTTCCAGGAGCAGGAATGAAGCTGGTCATCTTCGATGTGGACGGCACGCTGGTGGACAGCCAGCGCGACATCCTGGCCTCGATGGCGGCGGCGTTTTCGGGGCAGGGGCTGGCGGTGCCGTCCGACGAGGCGATCAGGGAAATCGTCGGGCTGTCCCTGCCGGTGGCGATGGATCGGCTGGCCCCGGCCGGGGTGGATGCGGCGGCGCTCGACGCGCTGGTCGCGGGATACAAATCCGCCTATGCCGCGTTGCGCGTGCGCAACGGCGCGGCCGGCAGCCCGCTGTTTCCCGGTGCGCGCGCGGCGCTGGATCGTCTGGCTGCGGACCCGACTGTGCGACTGGCCATCGCCACCGGGAAATCGCGCCGGGGTCTGGACGGGTTGATCGCGGCGCACGGGCTGGCGGACCTGTTCGTCAGCACGCAGGTTGCCGATGACCACCCGTCGAAACCGCACCCGGCCATGGTGCTGGCCTGCCTTGCCGAAACGGGTATCGCTGCGGCCGACGCGGTGATGGTGGGCGATACCGAATTCGACATCGACATGGGCCGCGCGGCCGGCATTCGCACCATCGGCGTGCGCTGGGGCTATCACCCGGCGAACAGGCTGTCGCGGGCCGATGGTCTGATCGACCGATTCGCCGCGCTCGATTCGGCGCTGGCCCGGATTTGGGGGAATGCATGAGCACCTGGGCGCGCAAACGCTTCTGGAAAACGGTTGACGTGGCGGAAACACCCGCGGGTTTTGCCGTGCACCTGGATGGGCGCGGGATAAAGACGCCCGCCAAGTCGCCGCTGGTGGTGCCGACGCGGGCAATGGCCCGGTTGATCGCCGACGAATGGCAGGCGCAGGAGCAGGACATCCGTCCCGATACCATGCCCGCGACCCGGGCTGCCAATGCCGCGCTGGACAAGGTGCGTGTGCAGTTCGACGAGGTCGCCGCCCTGCTGGTCGCCTACGGCGAAACCGATCTGTTGTGCTATCGCGCTGACGGCCCCAAGGAGCTGGTCACGCGGCAGAGCGCAGCCTGGGACCCCTTGCTGGACTGGTCGGCCGCCCGATTCGGCGTGGCCTGGGCGGTGACGGAAGGCGTGATGCCGACGCCGCAACCCGCCGAAACGCTGCGCAAGCTGGCGGCGCATGTGGCCGGGTTCACGGCGTTTGAGCTGACGGCCTTTCACGATCTGGTGGCAATGTCCGGCTCGCTGGTGATCGCGCTTGCCGTGACCGAGGGACACGCCCCGCCCGAGACGCTCTGGCAGGTCTCGCGAATCGATGAGGACTGGCAGATCGACCAGTGGGGCGAGGATGACGACGCCGCCGCAACCGCCGCGCGCCGCCGTCAGGCATTCCTCGATGCGGCCCGGTTTTTTGCTGTTTGCCACTGATCTCGCGCAATTTTCTTTCGCAGGCGCCGTGCGCCCGGACCGATGACTGCGCGGCCGTCGGGATCATCACCATTCGGAATGATTGACTTGACGGCCCCCGCTAATCGGCACAAATTTGCCTATGCAGCATCCAGAAGGATGCGCCGCATTGCCCCGGCAATGACGCGCCGGACACAGTCCGGCACCGTTTTGGTCCTGACTGGGGCCGCACTGTCCACCGGCTGAGGTGGCAAAAACAGGAAGAGGTAAAGATGAAAAAATCGGTATTTCTGGGCACGCTCGCGACCGCGGCGCTCGTTGCGGGCTATGCCTCGGCAACGACGCTGGAGGACGTGAAAGCCCGCGGTTCGCTGAACTGCGGCGTGTCCACGGGTGTGAACGGTTTCTCGGCCCCGGACGCGAACGGCGTCTGGCAAGGGTTTGACGTTGCGATCTGCCGCGCTGTCGCGGCCGCCGTGCTGGGCGATCCGATGGCCGTCAACTTCGTGCCGACCACCGGCCAGACCCGCTTCACCGCGTTGGCCTCGGGCGAGATCGACCTGCTGGCCCGCAACACCACCTGGACCTTCTCGCGCGATGTGGACCTCGGGTTCACCTTTGTCGGCGTGAACTATTACGACGGTCAGGGCTTCATGGTGAACCGTGCGCTGGGCGTGTCCTCGGCGACGGAACTCGATGGCGCCACCGTCTGCATCCAGACCGGCACCACGACGGAACTGAACCTGGCGGATTATTTCCGCGTCAACAACATGACCTACGAGCCGGTTCCGATCGAAACCAACGCCGAAGCGCAGCAGCAGTATCTGGCCGGCGCCTGCGACGTCTACACCACCGACGCATCGGGCCTGGCCGCGACGCGCGCCTCGTTCGAGAACCCGGGCGACCACGTCATCCTGCCCGAGATCATCTCGAAAGAGCCGCTGGGGCCGCTGGTTCGCCAGGGCGATGACCAGTGGGCCGATATCGGCCGCTGGACCCTGAACGCGCTGGTCGCTGCCGAAGAACTGGGTGTCACCTCGGCGAACCTGGAACAGATGGCTGCGGGGACCAACAACCCCGAGATCAACCGTCTGCTGGGCACCGAAGGCACCCTGGGCGAGATGCTGGGCCTCGACGCGCAGTGGGCGCAGCGCGCCATTGCCGCCGGCGGCAACTATGGCGAGATCTTCGCCGCCAACATCGGCGAGGCCACCCCGATCGGTCTGGCGCGTGGTCTGAACGCGCAATGGACCCAGGGCGGCCTGATGTATGCTCCGCCCTTCCGCTGATTTCAGCGTCGCGGCGCGCGGTGATCCCACCGCGCGCCGTTTTCCTACCATAAACGCATAACCGTGCCGCCCGTCGCCCCAGGCGCGAGGCAGAAAAAACCGGGCACGGATGCAGGGAGACAATTCATGGCAACGGACAGCGGGGCTCCTACGGGGTCTTTTCGCCTGAGCATGCTGCTTTACGATTCGCGGTATCGCTCGTTGACGATCCAGGTGTTCGCCTTTTTCGTGCTGATGTTCGGCGCGGCCTGGCTGGTCTACAACACCAAGACCAACCTCGAGGCCCTGGGCAAGCCCTTCGGCTTCGATTTCCTGTTCAACACCTCGGGGTATGACATCGCGCAGCGGCCGATCGAGTATTCCTCGCAGTCGACGCATCTGCGCGCGGCCATGGTCGGCCTGTTGAACACGTTGATCCTGGCGGTGATGGCCTGCGTCACGGCGACTGTCCTGGGGGTCTTTGCCGGGGTTCTGCGCCTGTCGAACAACTGGATCATCGCGCGCCTGATGACCATCTACATCGAGACGTTCCGCAACGTCCCGGTGCTGATCTGGATCATCGTCACCTCGGCGGTGATGTCCGAATCCATGCCGCCGCCCTCGGCGTTCCGTGGGGCCGACCCGTCGGCCAGCATGATCTTGTGGGACAGTGTGGCCGTGACCAACCGGGGGGTCTACATTCCGGCACCTCTGGTCGAACACAGCCTGGGGTCGCTCAACATTCCGGGTGTCCAGCTCAGTCTTGACGCCATTGCCTTCCTGGTGGTGGTCGCCCTGTCGATCTGGGTGAACCGCCGTGTTCTGGCCCATGCGACCAAGGTGCAGAATGCCACCGGCGTGCGCCCGGCGACCTGGTGGAAATCGCTGCTGATCCTGTTCCTGCCGGCCATCGTGCTGCTTTATGCCATGGGGTTCCATCTGGAATACCCGGCCCTGCGCGGGTTCAACTTCAGCGGGGGCATCCAGATGCGGAACTCGCTGATCGCCATGTGGATCGGCCTGTCGATCTATACTGCGGCCTTCATTGCCGAGATCGTCCGCGCCGGCATCATGGCCATTTCCAAGGGCCAGACCGAGGCCGCCTTTGCCCTGGGGCTGCAACCCGGCAAGACGATGCGGCTGGTGATCCTGCCGCAGGCGCTGCGCGTGATCGTGCCGCCGCTGATCTCGCAATACCTGAACATCACCAAGAACACCTCGCTGGGGTTGGCCGTGGGTTACATGGACCTGCGCTCGACGCTGGGGGGCATCACCATCAACCAGACCGGGCGCGAGCTTGAGGGCATGTTGTTGATGATGCTGATCTATCTGATCGTCAGCCTGGTGATTTCGACCGTCATGAACTTCTACAATGACCGCGTCAAACTGAGGGAGCGTTGACATGAGCGATCAAGCGACTTCCTTTGTCCGCAATGACATGCTGCCGCCCAAGGAGCCGCCGTCCAGCCAGGTCGGTGTGGTGAAATGGGCGCGCGAGAACCTGTTCGGCGGCTGGCTCAGCACGGTTCTGACCCTGCTGTCGATCGCGGCGATCGTCTATATCGTCTGGCACCTGTTCCCCTGGTTCGCGAACGGCGTCTGGAACGCCGATTCGCTGACCCAATGCCGCGAGATCCTGAACGGCGCCACCGGGGCCTGCTGGGCGGTGATCCGGGTGAACTGGTTGCAGCTGGTCTTCGGCTTCTACCCACCCGAACTGTATTGGCGGCCGATCCTGGCGTTCGTGCTGCTGTTCGTGGCCATCGCACCGGTGCTCTTCCCCTCGGTCCCGCGCAAGCTGCTGTGGTTCTCGGGTCTCTACCCCTTCCTGGCGGTCTGGCTGCTTTGGGGCGGAACCGTGTGGGCCCCGGTGCTGACGCTGGCCGGCTTCGTGCTGGGCTATCTGGTGCTGATGGCTGCGGGATCGCTGGGCACGGTCATCGCAACGGGTCTGACCATCGCCGTGCCGGTGCTGTTCTGGCTGTTCGCGCTGGGACCGCTCGACGATTTCCTGCAAGGGGTGATTCCGCTCGAGATCGAGCCCGTGGCCTCGCGCGATTTCGGTGGTTTCATGATCTCGGTCGTGATCGGCGTCGCGGGGATCGCCCTGTCCTTGCCCCTGGGCATCCTGTTCGCCCTGGGCCGGCAATCGACCATGCCGATCATCAAGTGGATCTCGGTGGTGTTCATCGAGTTCATCCGCGGCGTTCCGCTGATTACCCTGCTGTTCACCGCCTCGCTGCTGCTGAACTACTTCCTGCCGCCGGGCACCAACTTTGACCTGATCCTGCGGGTGATCATCATGGTGACGCTGTTTGCCACGGCCTACATGGCCGAGGTGATCCGCGGGGGGCTGGCCGCCTTGCCAAAGGGCCAGTACGAGGCCGCCGATGCCCTGGGCCTGGACTACTGGAAGGCGCAGCGCCTGATCATCATGCCGCAGGCGCTCAAGATCTCCATCCCGGGGATCGTCAACACCTTCATCGGACTGTTCAAGGACACGACGCTGGTGGTGTTCATCGGTATCCTCGATCCCATCGGACGAGCCAGCGCCATTCGCGCGACCTCGGACTGGCAGGGGATCTATTGGGAACTCTTCCTCTTCATCGGTGCGGTATTCTGGATCTTCTGCTTCAGCATGTCGCGCTATTCGATGCATCTGGAACGCCGGTTGAAGACCGACCACCGCTAAGGAGACCGAACCATGGAAGCTATCGCAGAACGCGCGATCGACCGCAGCCAGATGCAGGTCTCTGACGAGATCGCCATCCAGATCAGCCAGATGAACAAGTGGTATGGCCAGTTCCACGTTCTCAGGGACATCGACCTGACCGTGCATCGGGGGGAACGGATCGTCATCGCCGGGCCGTCGGGCTCGGGCAAGTCGACGCTGATCCGCTGCATCAACCGGCTCGAGGAACACCAGGCGGGCAAGATCGTCGTCGACGGAACCGAGCTGTCATCCGATCTGAAGAACATCGACAAGGTGCGCTCCGAGGTCGGGATGGTGTTCCAGCACTTCAACCTGTTCCCGCACCTGACGATCCTGGAAAACTGCACCCTTGCGCCGATCTGGGTGCGCAAGATTCCCCGCAAGGAAGCCGAAGAAACGGCGATGCACTTTCTGGAAAAGGTGAAGATCCCGGAACAGGCCAACAAAGTATCGGCTGACCAGTTGTCGGGCGGTCAGCAACAGCGCGTCGCCATCGCGCGGTCGCTGATACGTAAGCCGCAGACCATGCTGTTCGACGAACCGACCTCGGCCCTCGATCCCGAAATGATCAAGGAGGTGCTGGACACGATGATCCAACTGGCCGAGGAAGGGATGATGACCATGCTGTGCGTGACGCATGAAGTGAGCTGCGCCGGGCCGTCGCGAACCGGGTGATCTTCATGGATCAGGGCCAGATCGTCGAGCAAACAGACCTTGCAGTTCTTCAACAATCCGCAGGCAGGCGGACGAAGCTGTTCCTCAGCCAGATCTGGGTCACTGAGCCTGACTCAGGACCACCGTGCCCCTACGACCCGGAGGCTTGGGCCTCCGGGGTCCGTTTCCTCGATGGGCCAGATCGCAGGCCATTCGCGGCCCCGAGGGCGGCGATTCGCGCAGTTTCGGCTGCGGCGGCGGCCTAAACGCTGCCAAGCCCGCGTTCGGGGGCCTGGCGCGGGGCGAGGGCCCCCTCGATTTCGCCCTTGAAACAAAGGCCGTGTGACGGAAATTTGTGATTGTTTGCCGATTTGGGCGTTTTTGACCTTGCGTGTGTGAGTATGTGGGCCTAGATACGCCCTCACCGAAGCGGCGGAGACGCGGAAACGCGGATGCGGGTGCGACGGCGGCGGAAGCGCCGAGAGAACTTCTGGATGTGAGGCGGGCGAGGGCGCCGGGTGACCGGTGTGCTGTCTGTTTTGTGTCTTGCGCTTTTTGACATTTAGGTAATGAAGGGATATGCGGGCGGTTTGGTTCGTTTCGATGGATCGGACGTTTGCATATCGGCTCACTAGCTTCGGCGATGATGTGAGTGTCAGCTTCACTGTTTTGCGGTTCTTGTTCTCTTTGGGGACTTGAGCACAAAACGGAAAAAATGAACGGTCGACTTATGTCGACCTGTGATGTGCAGAGGTTCGCTCGTCAAGGATAGTGCCGCAAGGTGCTTTCAACTTGAGAGTTTGATCCTGGCTCAGAACGAACGCTGGCGGCAGGCCTAACACATGCAAGTCGAGCGAGGACTTCGGTCCCCTAACGGCGGACGGGTGGTAACGCGTGGGAACATTGCCCTTTGGTACGGAATAGCTGAAACTGGGGAGTGTACCGTATGGTGTCTTCCGGACTAAGATTTATCGCCAAAGGATCGGCCCGCGTTGGATTAGGTAGTTGGTGGGGTAATGGCCTGCCAAACCGACGATCCATAAGCTGGTTTGAGAGGATGATCAGCACACTGGGACTGAGACACGGCCCCGAGACTCTACAGGGAGGCAGCAGTGGGAGATCTTATATGTAGACAATGGGGGCAACCCTGATCTAGCCATGCCGCGTGAGTGATGAGGCCCTAGGTTGTAAAAACAACGGCTTGGGAGATAATGACGGTACCGGCAGAAGGCTGACTAACTCCGTGCCAGCAGCCGCAGTAATACGGAGGGGCTAGCGTTATTCGGAATTACTGAATACCAAAAGCGCGTAGGCAGATTGAAGAGTCAGAGGTGAAATCGAGGGCTCAACCCTTGGAACTGCCTTTGAAACTATCAGTCTTGAGTTCGAGAGAGGTGAGTGGAATTCGAGTGTGGGGGTGAAATTCGTAGATATTCGGAGAACACCAGTGGCGAGCGGCTCACTGGCTCGATACTGACGCTGAGGTGCGAAAGCGTGGGGAGCAAACAGGATTAGATGATACCACGGTAGTCCACGCCGTAAACGATGAATGCCAGACGTCCGGGCAGCATGCTGTTCGGTGTCACACCCTAACAGATTAAGCATTCCGCACAGGGGTGACCGCAGGTTAAACTCAAAAGAATGACGGGGGCCACTGACGGTGGAACACATGGTTTAATTCGAAGCAACGCGCAGAACCTTACCAACCCTTGACATCCTGATCGTAGTTTCCAGAGATGGATCCGTCAGTTCGGCTGGATCAGTGACAGGTGCTGCATGGCTGTCGTCAGCTCGTGTCGTGAGATGTTCGGTTAAGTCCGGCAACGAGCGCAACCCGTCACCGGTGCCATCAGCCAGTTGGGCACTCTACAAGGAAACCCGCCGACGATAAGTCGGAGGAAGGTGTGGATGACGTCAAGTCCTCATGGCCCTTACGGGTTGGGCTACACACGTGCTACAATGGTGGTGACAGTGGGTTAATCCCCAAAAGCCATCTCAGTTCGGATTGGG
Source organism: Rhodobacter sp. (assembly GCA_020637555.1). Classification (GTDB taxonomy): domain Bacteria; phylum Pseudomonadota; class Alphaproteobacteria; order Rhodobacterales; family Rhodobacteraceae; genus Pararhodobacter. Next base: position 12,618 of record JACKKF010000008.1, read on the forward strand.
GTCTGCAACTCGACCCCATGAAGTCGGAATCGCTGGTAATCGCGTAGCAGCATGACGCGGTGAATACTACGTTCCAGCCTTGGCACACACCGCCCGTCACACCATGGGAGTTGGGTCTACCCGAAGGTGGTGCGCCAACCGCAAGGAGCAGCCAACCACGGTAGGCTCAGCGACTGGGGTGAAGAGTCGTAACAAGGTAGCCGTAATGGGGAACCTGCGGCTGGACGTGCCTCCTTTCTGGAATGGTCACAGCAGACCGGTTTCGACCGGTTTCGTGGACCACTTTCGCGCAGGGTTCAGTCAGAACTTCATCGTCCGAGGAAACCTGACGAGACCGGATCTTCGGATCACGGTCTGGACCGAACCGTCACATATCCTTCATCTTGCAGAGCATCGGGCCGGAACTGCCGGCTCGAGAGAAGCGCCACGGCACTCGCCGCGCCGCCAGGACAGCGGGTCGGTAGCTCAGGTGGTTAGAGCGTACGCCTGATAAGCGTAAGGTCGGAGGTTCAGTCCTCTCGACCCGCAACTTGTGCCAGCAGATCGGCAGGTGGGCCGCAACTCCGCTGGAAAGTCGCTTGCACACGCCCTTGATTTTTGCGGGGCAAAATCAGGGGCCTTAGCTCAGCTGGGAGAGCGCCACGGTTTGTCAGGAGGTCATCAGTTCGATCCGAAATGGGCTCCACCACGTCGCGATTCGCGAGCAGATGCGACGAGACGCATCAGCGCCCGGCAGGCGCTATCGTCCTCTGCACCCCGTGATGAACGGATCATCGAGCAAGCGTTGCGCTTGTTGGATCGTCCGTTCGGACGTTCTGAACCTCGGTTCGCGTTGACATCGTTTATAGAGAGAAACATCGGTTTCGTGTGGCGGCGCTGCGTGAAGTCGCCAGTCACCGCGCGTGACACGCACGAAACTGTCAAGTCAGAAATACACTAACCGCAGAGCACCTTCGGGTGCCGAACCTGCCTCACGGCCTTGCATGGGACGAGGCAGAAGTGTACGCAACTTCGACCGAGAAGGGGACGGGGGTTACAAAAGGCCCCGTATCAGACCGATGTAAACCAACGCTTGATCCTGCTCTTTCTGGATCAGATCAAGCGCGATAAGGGCATTTGGTGGATGCCTTAGCGGCAAAGAGGCGATGAAGGACGTGATACCCTGCGATAAGCTCTGGGGAGCCAGGAATAGAGCTTTGATCAAGATCTCCAGATGGGGCAACCACCTGATACTCAGTTATTGTTACTCTTCGGGGTGATCAATAATTGGGTAAACCGAATATCTTCAACCTGAACACATAGGGTTAAAACAAACCCGGGAACTGAAGCATCTAAGTACTTGGAGGAAAGAAATCAACAGGACTCCGTTAGTAGTGGCGAGAGCGAACGCGGACCAGCCGAGCGATGCAGTGTTGAAATGAATGGAAAGATGACCTTGAAATTGACAGTCCGTATTGGAAGCTCAACTCGACGTATTATCAAGTAGGGCGGGACGTGAGAGACTCCTGTCTGAAGATCGGAGGACCACCTCCAGAAGGCTAAATACTCCTTGCTGACCGATAGCGAACCAGTACCGTGAGGGAAAGGTGAAAAGCACCCCGACGAGGGGGTGAAACAGTACCTGGGAAACCGGACGCCTACAAGCAGTCGGAGGGGTTTGATATAAGACAGGAGCTGACGGCAGCCTGCTTACAATATATAATGGGTCAACGACGAATCTATCTAGCGAGCTTAAGCCGATAGGTGTAGGCGCAGCAATGTGAGTCTTAAAAGGGCGCATAGTTAGATGGATCGGGCCAAACCAGCGAGTGATCTAGGCATGAAACAGGATGAAGGTTGGGTAACACCACAGAGGTCCGAACACACCTGTTGAAAAGGTCCGGAATGACACTTGTGCCTAGGGGTGAAAGGCCAATCAAACTCGGAGATAGCTGGTTTACCTCCGCAGAAATCTATTTAGGTAGAGCGTCAGACGAATGCCCCGGGGGGGTGAAACTGCATGGGTGATGGGGTCCCACAGACTTACTGAGCCTAAGCAAACTCCGAATACCAGGGTACTATCTGGCAGACACACGGCGGGTGCTTAACGTCCGTCGTGAAGGGAAACAACCCGACCTGCAACTAAGGCCCTAATTCATGGCTAAAGTGGGAAAGCAGGTGGGACGACCAAAACAACCAGGAGGTTGGCTTAGAAGCAGCCATCCTTTAAAGATAGCGTAACAGCTCACTGGTCTAATCAAGTTGTCCTGCGGCGAAGATGTAACGGGGCTCAAGCCATGAGCCGAAGCTTAGGATGCCGCAAGGCATGGTATGGAGCGATTCTGTTCAGTTCTCCTGTCTCTTTGGCGCCCCAGGCGTCCAGAGACGACTGGAGACGGCTGTGAAGCCGGCGCGTGAGCGATCCGGTGGAGCGTTCAGAAGCGAGAATGATGACATGAGTAGCGACAAAGAGTGTGAGAGACACTCTCGCCGAAAGTCCAAGGGTTCCTGCTTAAAGCTAATCTGAGCAGGGTAAGCCGACCCCTAAGGCGAGGCCGAAAGGCGTAGTCGATGGGAACCAGGTTAATATTCCTGGGCCAGGAGGATGTGACGGATCTCGTGAAGGTTGTCTGCCCTTATCGGATTGGGCAGGCCGCTGATCGGTTCCTGGAAATAGCCCTCCATTAGATCGTACCCTAAACCGACACAGGTGGACTGGTAGAGAATACCAAGGCGCTTGAGAGAACCACGTTTAAGGAACTCGGCAAAATGCTCCCGTAAGTTCGCGAGAAGGGAGCCCGGGTTCTAGGCAACTAGAGCCCGGGGGCACAAACCAGGGGGTGGCGACTGTTTACTTAAAACACAGGGCTGTGCGAAGCCGTAAGGCGACGTATACAGTCTGACGCCTGCCCGGTGCTGGAAGGTTAAAAGGAGGGGTGCAAGCTCCGAATTGAAGCCCCAGTAAACGGCGGCCGTAACTATAACGGTCCTAAGGTAGCGAAATTCCTTGTCGGGTAAGTTCCGACCTGCACGAATGGCGTAACGATCTCCCCGCTGTCTCAAACGTGGACTCAGCGAAATTGAACTGTGTGTCAAGATGCACACTTCCCGCGGTTAGACGGAAAGACCCCATGAACCTTTACTCTAGCTTTGCACTGGCACCAGGCCAGGCATGTGCAGGATAGGTGGTAGACTTTGAAGCAGGGACGCCAGTTCCTGTGGAGCCATCCTTGAGATACCACCCTTGCCCTGCTTGGTGTCTAACCGCGACCCGTGAACCCGGGTCCGGGACCCTCTGTGGTGGGTAGTTTGACTGGGGCGGTCGCCTCCTAAAGCGTAACGGAGGCGCGCGAAGGTTGGCTCAGAGCGGTCGGAAATCGCTCGTTGAGTGCAATGGCAGAAGCCAGCCTGACTGCGAGACTGACAAGTCGAGCAGAGTCGAAAGACGGCCATAGTGATCCGGTGGTCCCAAGTGGGAGGGCCATCGCTCAACGGATAAAAGGTACGCTGGGGATAACAGGCTGATGATGCCCAAGAGTCCATATCGACGGCATCGTTTGGCACCTCGATGTCGGCTCATCTCATCCTGGGGCTGGAGCAGGTCCCAAGGGTATGGCTGTTCGCCATTTAAAGAGGTACGTGAGCTGGGTTTAGAACGTCGTGAGACAGTTCGGTCCCTATCTGCCGTGGGTGTAGGAGACTTGAGAAGAGTTGCCCCTAGTACGAGAGGACCGGGGTGAACGCTCCACTGGTGGACCTGTTGTGGCGCCAGCCGCAGTGCAGGGTAGCTATGAGCGGACAGGATAACCGCTGAAGGCATCTAAGCGGGAAGCCCCCTTCAAAACAAGGTCTCCCTTGAGGGCCGTGGTAGACCACCACGTCGATAGGCCGGAGATGTAAGCGCAGCAATGCGTTCAGTTGACCGGTACTAATGGCCCGATTGGCTTGATCTGATCCAGTAACAGCAAGACTGCCTGGACGAAGCTTCACAAAACGAAAGACAGTTGCAATCAACGCAACCGATGGTTCTGTTCTTCTTCTGGTTTGGTGGTCATAGCGACGGCTAAACACCCGATCCCTTCCCGAACTCGGCCGTTAAGGGCCGTCACGCCGATGGTACTGCGTCTCAAGACGTGGGAGAGTAGGTCACCGCCAAACTTGATGAAGAACAAAACTCTCTCTCCATAAAACGATACAACAAAAACCCGAACAGACACAAAATGCCGCGGGGTGGAGCAGCCCGGTAGCTCGTCAGGCTCATAACCTGAAGGTCGTAGGTTCAAATCCTACCCCCGCAACCAAACTTTCCTGCAAGATATCAAAGGCTTAGGTCAGAACAGGGCGCGAACCACGTGCCCTTTCCGTGTTGCAAGCCTGTCCCGAACACTCCCCAAAGATTCCAAAGGCGTAAGTGCCGTTCTAACCCCACCTTCCCGTTGAATTCGTAAGCTGCGATGCGGCCTCGTGTGGAGATTTGCACGGGAGGTGTCAGTGGGAGTCCATCGGGAGCGCAGTATGGAGGCCGTTGGGTTTGTGGAGCTTCTGGCGGCTCCTGCGGCCAGGCGGCGATGGTCTGACGAGGCGAAGGGCCGGATGGTGGCTGAGACGCTGGTGTCGGGCGTCACGGTGAACGAGGTGGCGCGTCGGCATGGGCTGAAGGCCAACCACCTGTCGTCCTGGCGAACGCTGGCCCGGAAGGGCAAACTTGTTGTGCCCGCGGTTGTGGGGGCGGAGTTTGCAGCACCCGTGGCGTCGCCGCCAGCGGTCGTGACAGCGGAAACGAGGCCACCGATTGATCTGATCATCGGGCCGGTGACGGTGCGGCTGGGTGGGGCCACGCCTGCGGCACGGGTCGCGGAACTGGTCATGGCGCTGCAGGCCCGCCCGTGATCTTTCCGTCGAACCGGGTGCGGATCATGGTTGCCACGAAGCCCATCGACTTCCGCAAGGGACATGACAGTCTGGCGGCGATGGTGAAGAATGAGTTGCGCAAGGACCCGTTCACCGGAACGGTCTTTGTGTTCCGGGCCAGGAAGGCGGATCGCCTGAAGCTGCTCTACTGGGACGGCACCGGTCTGGTGATGGCCTACAAGCGGCTGGAAGAGCACAGCTTCACCTGGCCCGCCGTGAAGGATGGGCTGATGTTAATGAACCACGCGCAGTTCGAGGCGCTGTTTGCGGGGCTCGACTGGCGGCGGGTTCGGGCCATCGAGGCGAAGGCCCCCGAAGCGGTGGAATGACCGGTTCTGTCCTGCGGCAGGATGACTCGGTTGGTGCTTTGGGCGGGCATCGAAAAGGTCGCTATGGTAGACCTGCGCTATGCCGAAGACCGCTGATCTGCTTGAAGAAATTGCTGCACTGAAGGCGCTGTTGATCGCTGCGGACGCGCGCGACAAGCGCAAGGACGAGCGGATCGAACGGCTGGAAAAGCTGGTCGCTGCCTTCAAGCAGGCGGCCTTCGGGCGACGTTCGGAGAAGAGCGATCCGGACCAGTTCGAGCTGGCGCTGGAAGACCTCGAAACGGCGATGGCGGTGATCCATGCCGAAGAGGATGCCGAGGATCGGGCCGCCAAGCGCCCCGCCAAACCGCGTGCCGCCAATCGTGGATCGCTGCCCAAACACCTGACGCGCATCGAAGAGGTCATCGAGCCGGACAGCCTGACCTGCGCCTGCGGTGGTTGCCTGCATTGCATCGGTGAGGATGTCTCGGAACGGCTCGACATCGTGCCGGCCCAGTTCCGTGTCATCGTCACCCGCCGCCCCAAATATGCCTGCCGCTCTTGCACCGACGGCGTCACGCAAGCCCCCGCACCGGCGCGGCTGATCCCGAGCGGCATGCCCACCGAAGCCACAGTCGCCCATGTGCTAGTCAGCAAATACGCGGATCACTTGCCGCTTTACCGGCAGGCCCAGATCTACAGCCGCCAGGGCGTCGATCTCGACCGCTCCACCCTTGCCGATTGGGTGGGTCGCGCCGCCTTTGAACTCCGCCCCGTCTACGACGCACTGATGGCGGACCTGAAGCGCTCCACCAAGCTCTTCATGGACGAGACCCGCGCGCCGGTCCTCGATCCGGGGGCCAGAAAGACCAGGACCGGATACTTCTGGGCCTTGGCCCGTGATGACCGACCTTGGGGTGGCACCTCTCCACCGGGCGTAGCCTTCACCTATGCCCCCGGTCGGGGAGGGCAGCATGCCGAGCGGATCTTGCAGGGCTTTGGTGGCATCCTGCAGGTGGATGGATATGCCGGATACAACCGCCTGATCGCTGCGGACCGGATCGGTCCGGGTATCCAACTCGCCTATTGCTGGGCACACGCGCGCCGCAAGCTGATCGAGATCACCCGCACCGGACCCGCGCCGATTGCCGAGGAGGGCGTGGCCCTCATCCGCGATCTCTACGCCGTAGAGGCCGAGATCCGCGGCAGCGACCCCGCCACCCGACTGTCCGTCCGGCAAGACCGCTCCACCCCGATCCTCGCCCGCCTCGACGATTGGCTGGCCCACCACCGTGCCCGCGCCTCCGCAAAATCGCCCTTGGGCGAGGCGCTCGCCTACATCGCCAAATACCGCGACGGCCTCGGTCGCTTCCTGACTGATGGGCGCGTCGAGATCGACAACAACACCGTCGAACGCACGATCCGACCCATCGCCCTGAACCGCAAGAACGCCCTCTTCGCGGGCCACGACGCCGGAGCCGAAAACTGGGCCACCATCGCCTCGCTCGTCGAGACCTGCAAAATGAACGGTGTCGATCCCCACACCTGGCTGTCAGCCACGCTCACCGCCATCGTCCAGGGCCACAAGCAGAGCCAGATCCACGAGCTGCTTCCGTGGAATTACGCCGTCACCGTGTGATCGGGACACCGCTTACGACATAATCTGATTGCGGAGACCTACACGAAAGCGCAGGACGGTCGGAAGGAGGGTTCCGTAGCGGCCGATCCCGAAGGCAGGCGGCAGCGTTCGAAGCGAGCCAGAACCCTGTCAGAAGTCTCTGATGACAAACAGACTTCACGCCCATAGCCTGGCGCAATGTCGAACGGGGCGTGGACAGATGAAGAGAACGACCTGATCGTCGCGGATTACTTCGCGATGCTGGCCGACGACATCTCCGCGCGCCGCTACAGCAAGGCCGAACACCGTCGCGCGTTGCTGCCGCTGCTGAACGACCGGTCCGAGGGGTCTGTCGAGTTCAAGCACCAGAACATCAGTGGACTTGCCCGGAAAAAGTGGAGAGCACCAACTGAGGAACCAGGAGGTGTTCTATGGGAAACGGGAACAGACCGACGCCGGAGTTTCGGCGTGAAGCGGTGCGGCTGGCACTGACCAGCGGCCGGACGCGGCGGGAGATCGCGGAGGATCTGGGCATTGGCCTGTCGACGCTGACGCGGTGGCTGAGCCAAGAACGCGATGCCAGTGAGCCGAGTGAGGCGCCTGTCGATCTTCATGCCGAGCTGAAGCGGTTGCGGCGGGAGAATGCGGTGCTGAAGCAGGAGCGCGACATTCTAAAAAGCCGCGGCCTTCTTCGCGAAAGAGGGAAGTCGATGACCTTCGGCTTCATCGAGGCGGAGAAGGCCAGCTTCCCGATCAGCCGGATGTGCCGTGCCCTGGGGGTCAGCCAGAGCGGCTTCTTCGCCTGGCAGGAACGGCCGGCTTGCCTGCGCCAGCAGCAGGACATGGTCTATCTGGCGCATATCCGCACGACCTTCGCGCTGTCGAACGGCACCTATGGCAGCCCGCGCATGCACCGCGACCTCGTCGACGAGGGCCATGAGATCGGGCGGCATCGCACAGCGCGGCTGATGCGCGAGAACCGGTTGATCGCGCGTCAGAAGCGGCGCTTCAAGCGCACGACGGACAGCGAGCACGCCTGGCCCGTCGCCCCGAACCTCATGGCGCAAGACTTCACGGCGGACGGCCCGGACCGGAAGTGGGGGGCCGACATCTCCTACATCTGGACGGCGGAGGGCTGGCTCTACCTCGCCGTCGTTCTGGACCTCTTCTCGCGTCGCGTCGTCGGCTGGGCCACGAGTGATCGTTTGAAGCGCGACCTCGCCGTCGAAGCCCTGCGCCGTGCTCTTGTGGCTCGCAACCCCGCGCCGGGTCTGGTCCATCATTCCGACCGCGGATCGCAATACTGCTCGGTCGACTATCAGGCCCTGCTCCGAAAACGCGGCATCCTGATCTCAATGAGCGGGCGCGGGAACTGCTACGACAACTCGATGGTGGAAACGTTCTTCAAGACCATCAAGTCCGAGCTGATCTGGCCGGTCGCATGGCAATCCCGCCAGCAGGCCGAAATCGCAGTCGCCAGATACATCGACGGGTTCTATAACCCTGTCAGGCGACATTCATCGCCCGGCTTCCAAAGCCCCATCGCCTTCGAGCGAAAGGCCAAGGAAGTGAGCTAAACGCTCTCCACAAAAGCCGGGCAAGTCCATCCATCTTCGGAGTCGCTGCTGGCACCGCCGCCCTCGGCGAGAGCGTCGAGGCCGCGCTCATCGGCGTCTTCGACGTCACCAAGATCGGCTCGCAGGCCTGGACCGCCGGTGCGAGGATCTATTGGGACGACACCAACAAGCGCACCACCAATGTGGCCACCTCGAACACGCTGATCGCGTGGCCACCGAGGCGGTCGCGGGCGGGGCCGGTGACACCATCGGCCGGGTGCGGTTGAACGGCGCGTTCTAATCGGCCCTAGACGGCAATGGAATACCGGGCCCGGAGGTTGGCGAGATGTGTCGTCAGCCAGTCTGGCCCGGTCTGTGCCCAGCTTTCCCAAAGCTCCGGATAGCTCATGGCGATGAAACGCGGGCCTGCTCCAGCAACCCGTTCGGCGAAGGCAGCGATTTCGGCGCGATGCGCCGAAAATTCGGGGCATGCATCGGGGTTCAGCGGCTCCCAGAAAAGATAGAGGAGCGTGGTGGGGCGGTCGCGGAACGTGTGCGCCAGACCGAAGGCATGCTTGATCAGCTGGGCGGCATCCAGCCAGACATAGCTGTCCGGCGCTTCCATCAGCCTGATCATCTCGCGGAAATAGCCATGATCGCGCCTGCCGTCGCGGATTTGCTCGGCATAGGCAGGCGAGAAGGCGGCTCGGTGTTTGACAAGGTACTCGGTCAGCTTGGACTCGATCCCTACCACTCCAGTCGAGCCCGAAACCAGAACGTCGAGGTTCGGGGGTCGTCCGCCGCGCAGACCAGTCGGGCATTTCCGCTCGAACTGGAGTTGATCGAAGGCCGCACAGCCTGGCATGACCAAGTCGCCAATGCGACGACGGAACGGCGCAAAGCAGTTCACGGCAAGTGCGGACGAGGAATGCGCCGCCCGGAACTTGGTCTGAAGTTCGTTGCCGTCGCCCGCGCTGAGATCGGCCTCGAAGTCCTCGGGCAGGACCATCGGAAGCAGGTTTCCCCGGAAATCTGCGGCATAGCCGTTGTCGTCGATCAACCCGTCAGGGCGCTGACGGATCAGTGCGTTTCTGAGAGCGATAAGCGCACGGGTGCGAACGGGGCTCTGGGAAATGGAAACAAGTGTCATGGGGACAGCATAGCCGTGAATGTCTTTGCATCCACTGTCGATTTGCTCTTCGCCGATCCGAACATTGGGCGGGATGCGATCTATATCGCCGACGGCGGCGCGCCCGCCCTCGTGCGCGTCGTCGCCCGACGTGCGGATGCCGTCACGGATTTCGGCGATGCAAGGATCTGGTCAGAGACACGCGCATCGACCTGCGTGTGGTCGAGGTTGCGAACCCGCGCCCCGGCGATCGCATCGAGATCGAGGGTGACGCCTTCCTCATTCAGGGCGAGCCGGTCCGCAACCGCGAGCGGCTTGTCTGGACCGTCGATCTGAGGCCCGCGTGAAACTGAAACTCGACATCGATCCGGACATCGTTGCAATGATGCAGGCCGAGGTGGCTGCGGGAGAACGTGCCGTGACCGCCGCCCTGCAGACCCTGAAGATCGGTTCCATCGGCATCGTGGTCAGCAGCGCCCGTTCAGAGGAAAGGGGCAGGTCACCCGTCAGTCGATTTGTGCGACAGAGCGCGTGGTATCTGCGAGAGACCGGCCGAAGCCGATCCTTCTGCGTGGCGGTCACGCGGGGCGCAGGCGGTTGGCGGCGCGCCAGCTTGCGGCGGCCATCAGGCTTGCAGTGGCGAGGCACAGGGGAAGGCCGCCCATCTGGTAGCTGACCCCGGACAGAAGCGTCCCGACCAGCCGGCCAGCGGCGTTTGCCATGTAGTAGAAGCCGACGTCGCGGGTGATCCGATCGGCCGATCCGAACGCCAGGATCAGATAGGAGTGGAGCGAGGACGTGACGGCAAAGACGAAACCGAACAGCAAGAGCCCTGCCACCAGCGCAAGCGTCAGCCAGGGCGCGGGGCCATCGCCCAGCAGGCTCAGCCCCGCCAGACCCAGCGGGATCGGCACCAGCAGCGCGGACCCCAGGATCGCCGCCCGCACGCGCGCCGCCACGGTATCGCCTGTGCGGGCCAGAAGGCGGGGCGCCAGGGCCTGCACCGCCCCATAGGCGATGATCCACAGCGCCATGAACGCCCCCACCAGGAAGAAGACGCTGCGCTGGCTCTCGCCGGTGCCATGGGACAAGGCGGCCTCGAAATAGACGGGGATGCCGACCACGAACCACACGTCGCGCGCGCCGAACAGGAACAGTCTTGCCAGGCTCAACCGGTTGACTCGCGGATCCTGCGACCGCCAGCCCGACCAGCGTTCGGCGCCCTTCATCCGCCCCGGAAGGCCCTTGGGCAGGAACAGCAGAACCGCGGCAAGAATCAGCGCCAGAACGCCGGCCATCGTCCAGACCGCCGGCGCAAAGCCCAGCAGGCCGAGCAACGCCGCCCCCAGGAAGAACCCCAAGCCCTTGACCGCGTTCTTCGAACCGGTGAGTGCCGCAACCCAGCGAAACAGGGCCCCGTCCCCGGGGGCCAGCAGTTTGACCGCGGATTTCGACGACATCTTGGCCAGGTCCTTGGCCACGCCCGACACCCCCTGCACCGCCATCACATAGAGAACCGAGGCCGACATCCCCCAGCCGGGATCGAGTTCGGCCAGAGCCACCAGCGCGCCGATCTGCAGCGCCAGACCACCGTAAAGGGTTGCGGCCAGGCCAAAGCGCGCGGCCAGCCAGCCCGCGCCCAGATTGGTGGCGATGCCGGCGACCTCGTAGAGCAGGAACAACCAGGCCAGTTGCACCGGGGAAAAGCCCAGACCGTTGAAATGCAGCAGCACCAGCATCCTGAGCGCGCCATCCGACAGCATGAAGGCCCAATAGGATGCGGTGACGGCGGCATAGGCCCGCAGGGGTGATGCCTGGCTCACAGCGCGGCCGCGACCATGCGGGTGATGTCGGCCAGACGGCAGGCATAGCCCCATTCGTTGTCATACCAGGCAAAGACCTTGACCTGGGTGCCGTTGACCACCAGCGTCGAGGGGCCGTCGATGATCGACGAGCGCGGATCATTGGTGAAATCGCTGGACACGAGGGGGCGGGTCTCGAATCCCAGAATGCCCTTCAGCGGCCCCTCGGCGGCCGCGCGCAACAGGGCGTTCACCTCGTCCGCGCTGGTCTTGCGCCGGACCTCGAACACGCAGTCCGTGATCGAGGCGTTGAGCAACGGCACCCGCACCGCATGGCCGTTCAACCGCCCCTTGAGTTCGGGATAGATCAGCGTGATCGCGCTGGCGCTTCCGGTCGTCGTGGGGATCAGGTTGGTCAGGGCCGAACGCGCGCGCCGCATGTCCTTGGCGGGGCGATCGACGATCGTCTGGGTATTGGTGACATCATGGATCGTGGTGATCGAGCCGTGGCGGATACCCAGCCCCTCGTGGATCACCTTGACCACCGGCGCCAGGCAGTTGGTGGTGCACGAGGCCGCGGTGACCAGGCGTTGCGATCCGTCATAAAGCGCGTGGTTCACGCCATAGACCAGGTTCAACGCTCCGCCGTCCTTGACCGGGGCGCTGACGATCACGGTTTTCACCCCCGCCGCGTAATAGGGGGCGATGCGGGCGGCGGTCTTGAACACGCCGGTGCAGTCGATGACCAGATCGACCCCCAGCGCGGCCAGGGGCAGGTCCTCGATCCGGCGGGCATGGGTCAGGCGGATCGACCTGCCCCCCAGCACCAGCGCCTCGGTCTCGGCCGCGACGGGCGTCGTCCAGCGGCCATGAACGCTGTCGAACTCCATCAGGAGGGCGTGCTGCTCCGCATCCCCGACCGGGTCGTTCAACAGCACGATCTCGCCCCCCGCGCCCGTATCGATCAGGTCGCGCAGCACGAGTTTTCCGATCCGGCCGAGGCCGTTCAACGCAATACGGGGCATGGGGTCAGTCCTGTGAGAGAGCATCGACAGAGGTTTGCAGCGCCAACCGGTCCAGGCTGGCGAGAGGCAGCGCGACAAAGGCCGCGATTCGGCGACGCATCGCAGCATAGGTCTGGGCAAAGGCCAGCGCCTTTTCGGCATCCGTGCCCTGGACCTTGACGGGGTCCGGCAGGCCCCAATGGCCGGTGATCGGCTGTCCGGGCCAGGGCGGGCATTCCTCGGCGGCGGCGGTATCGCAAACGGTAAAGACAAAATCCATGATCGGCGCGCCGGGGTCCTGGAACTCGTGGATGGATTTCGACCGCAGGCCGGACACGTCGTGATCGTTGCGCCTGAGAACCTCCAGCGCCATCGGGTTCGGTCCGCGGGCCGGTCGTGTTCCTGCCGAATACGCGGTGAACCGCCCCTGCCCGAGGTCCCGCAGCAGCGCCTCGGCAAACAGCGACCGGGCGGAATTGCCCGAACAGAGGAACAGAACGGTCCGGGTGGCAAGGGGCCTGTCCCCGGGCGCGGCGAGCGGGGGGGCGAGCGGTCCCAGCAAATCCGGCCGCCCCCGTCCGACATCGAGCGCCAGATACCCGATCAGCGCCTGGGCGCGGTCGAGCGCGACGGAATAGTGCAGCGAGCGGCCCTGCCGTTCGACCCCCACCAATCCCGCCGCGGTCAGATCCGCAAGGTGATGGGACAGCGTGTTGGGCTTGAAGCCCAGCGTCTGGGCGATCTCGGTCGGGCGGACCCCGCGCGGGGCGAAGCGCATGAGCAGACGGAAGACAGCCAGACGGTCAGGATGACCGAGGGTGGCAAAGGCGTGGGCGGCGGCAATTTGTTCCATAATTCCTGAATACAGGAATTATCACGCCGGTCGAGTGAAGATTTGATGACAGCCGCCGGTCAGTCCGGAAAGGCGCCGCGTGTGCGGTTGGCGATGGCCACCAGCGACAGCATCACCGGCACTTCGACCAGAACGCCGACCACCGTGGCCAGCGCCGCACCCGAATTCAGCCCGAACAGGCCGATGGCCACCGCGACCGCCAGCTCAAAGAAGTTGGAGGTGCCGATCAGCGCGCAGGGCGCGGCGATCCGGTGCGGCACCCGCCAGGCCCAGGCCCAGGCATAGCCCAGCGCGAAGATGCCATAGGATTGCAGCACGATCGGCACGGCGATCAGCGCGATCACCAGGGGTTGCGCCAGAATGACCGGCGCCTGGAAGCCGAACAGCAACACCACCGTCAGCAAGAGCCCCGCCACCGAGGCCGGCTTGATGCGCGCGATGAACCCGGCGACCGCCCCGTCGCCGCCGCGCGCCATCAGGGTGCGGCGGGTCAGCGCGCCCGCGATCAGCGGAATGACGATATAGAGCGCGACAGACAGGATCAGCGTCGCCCAGGGCACCGAGATATCCGTGACCCCCAGCAGAAACGCGACAATCGGGGCAAAGGCAAAGACCATGATCAGGTCGTTCACCGAGACCTGCACCAGCGTATAGGCCGGGTCCCCGCGCGTCAGCTGGGACCAGACGAACACCATCGCCGTGCAGGGGGCGGCGCCCAGCAGGATCAGGCCGGCGACATAGTCGGACGCGGTCTCGGGCGCGATCCAGGCGGCAAAGACGTGGTTGAAGAACAGCACGCCCAGCGCCGCCATGGTAAAGGGCTTGATCGCCCAGTTCACCACCAGGGTGATGATCAGTCCCCTGGGTTTCTGGCCGACGTCCTTCAACGATCCCAGGTCGATGCCGATCATCATGGGATAGACCATCGCCCAGATCAGCACCGCCACGACCAGATTGACCGAGGCGACCTCGAACCCCGCGAGGGTGGCGAACACCCCGGGCAGGAGATTGCCCAGCACCAGACCGGCCACAATGCCGAGCGCGACCCAGAGGGTCAGCCATCGTTCGAACAGGCTCATGCCGATGCCTCTGTTTCGCCCGGGGCCAGGGGGCGCCGCGCCGGGTCCTGCGCCCGCGATAGACCACGGCGGCGGGCAAGGCAACCGCCTGGCACCCTGCCCCGCACCGCCTGGAACCCCGCCCTGCCCCGCGCGCGGGCCGGCCGCCGGCCTAGTCGGCCGCGAAACGGGCGACCTGGGTGTGGTAATGCTGCAAGGCCGGCTCGTTGCGGCCAAAGACAAAGGCTTCGTTGGCCTTCGAGCTCAAGGTCTTCTGGATCTGAAAGCCCATGTTGTAGTCCTCGTCGCGCACGGCCTTGAGGGTCATCTGGCTGAACGCCTCGGTCGCGGCCTTTTCGGCGTCGGTTTCGGGCACACGGGCGGTCATGATGGATTGGCGGGTGATGGTCGTCTCGGGCGTGGGGCCCGGAAAGACCTGGCTGACCAGGCAGTGATCGCCCACCACGCCGGAAATCGAGGTGTTCGGAAAGACCGAATGAATGAGGCGGATATGCTCGGACGGATCGCCCCAGTCGTCCTCGGGCTTGCGGGCGATCTGCAGCAGCGACTTGCGACCGAAGACCAGCCGCTGATGCGGCCCGTAGGTGTCGTGCAGCATCAGGTTGCCGACGGTATATTTGCCCACCGTCTCGGCGTGCAGGGTGTTGTGATGATAGGCTTCCAGATAGCCGTCCCAACAGACCTTCCAGCCCGGGCCCTCGATCTCGCGCTGGGTGTGCAGATGCCAGTTCGCCAGATCGAGCGTTTCCAGCTCATAAGCGAAATCGCCCAGCCAGTCGTCGATGTCGAACGTCTTTCCCGGGGTCAGGCAGACCCAGACCAGACCCGCCTTTTCGACGCAGGGCAATTCGCGCAGGCCCAGCGTGGCGACATCGACCTCGCCAAAGGTCTTGCCGCCATACATGCTGATCAGCGCGCCCTTGGTGTCATACACCCAGGCGTGATAGGGGCACGAGAACTGCCGCGCCTGTCCCCGCCCGTTGGCGCAGACCGGCGCCCCGCGATGCCGGCAGGCGTTCAGAAAGGCATGGGCCACCCCGTCGCCGTCGCGCGTGACGATGACCGGCGTGCCGCAGACCTCGGTCGCGCGGTAGCTGTTGGGTTCGGCGATCTCGATCGACAGGACCAGCGCCAGGGGCTTTTCGCGAAAGATCTTCTCGACCTCGTGGCGGTAGCGCGCGGGATCGGTATAGGCCGAGACATCCAGCGCATAGGTGGATGCCGCCTGATCGGTGGTGCGGTTGACGAAATGGGTCACGGCGCGGCGCGCCATGTCCATCGTTTCCTGCATCGGTCGGGTCATGACTTGCTCCCTAGCTGTGGGCGCGCCGGGCCGCGAAGGCGCGCCAGGTGTCCGAGGATTCCGGGTAATCTGCGGCGACACGGCCTTCGCTCACCACCACACGGTCCGGTCGGGTCAGGGCCTGGGCGTAATCCGCCGCCGGCACATAATAGAAGAAATGCAGCACGCGGCGGGCAATGCGCCAGGCGCCCTCCTCGAGCCGGTAGGCATCGTCATAGCGCAGGGCGGCCAGGCTCTGGGTGCCGTTGGGCGTGGTCTCGGCATGGCAGAAGATGGTGCCCGTCGCCTCGGTATCGGACTGAAAGCGGATCACCGGATCATGCGTCCAGTGGAAACCCGGCCCGCGGATCCCCAGAACGCCGTCGAACATGGCGATGATGGCGGCGCGACCGCTGGCGCGCATGGACCCGTTGGGCGTATCCAGCACCGCGTCCTCGGTGAACAGGCTGCCCAGAAGGTCCAGATCGCGCATGTCGCAGGCCACGGCGTAATGCGCGCTGAGTTCGGTGATGGCGTTGCGGGCCTCCAGGCGCGCAAGACGGGATTCAAGGCTCAGGGCGTGGGTCATCGTGCCTCGTCAACGCTGATAGATGAAATCGGGCAGCCAGGTCGCCAGACCGGGAAACACGATCAACAAGACGATCAGCAGCAGCATCGCGCCCAGAAAGGGCGTGGCGCCGATGCAGACGTCGCGAAAGGGGGCGCCGGTGCTGCGGATACCCTGAACGACAAACAGGTTCACGCCGATCGGCGGCGTGATCAGCGCGGCCTCCATCAGCAGCACCACGATCACGCCGAACCAGATCGGATCGTAGCCCATCGACGTGACCAGCGGAAAGACGATGCCGATGGTGGTCAGCATCATCGAGAAGGTTTCCATGAACATGCCGATGACCAGATAGAAGATCACCACCACGACCATCAGTTGCCAGGGTTGCAGGCCCAGATCGGCGACCAGCTGCGTCGCGGCCTGGATCGCGCCGAAATAGCCCACGACGATATTCAGGATCATCGCCGCCAGGATGATCAGCATGATCATCGACGTGGTGCGCACGGTCCCCTCGAAACTGTCCAGCAGCATCTGCAGGGACAGCGTGCGGTTCGCCGCCGCCAGGATCAGCGACAGCACCACGCCGATCGACGCTGCTTCGGTGGGCGTGGCAAGCCCGGCATAGATCGTGCCGATCACCCCCAGGAAGATCACCAGCGGCGGGCCCAGATCCTTGAGCGCGCGGATCCGTTCGGCCCAGCTTGCGCGCACCGGCTGGCCGGCCAGTCCCGGCCGCACCAGGCACAGCCCGCCGATCACCGCGGAAAACAGCGCCGCCAGCAGAAGCCCGGGAACGATGCCCGCCATGTAGAGTTCCGGCACCGAGGATTGCGTGAGCACGCCGTAGACGATCAGCGTCACCGACGGCGGGATCAGGATGCCCAGCGTGCCCCCCGCCGCGATCGAGCCCAGGAACAGCGCCTCGTCATAGCCGTTGCGGGCAATTTCGGGATAGGCCACCGTGCCGATGGTGGCCGAGGTCGCGACGCTGGACCCCGATGTCGCGGCAAAGATCGCCGAGGCACCGATATTCGCGTGCATCAGGCCGCCCGGCAGCCACGAGATCCATTTCGCCACCGCGCCATACATGCGCGCGGCAATGCCCGAGCGCAGATTGATCTCGCCCAGCAGCACGAACAGCGGAATCGACAGCAGCAGATACTGGCTGGATTTCTCCCACAGGAAACCGCCGAAGGTGCGTTGCAGCCGTCCGGCGTTCCAGATGGTATCCATGACGATCGCCAGGTCTCCGAGGATCGCGGCGACCGGCAGCGACAGGGCGATCAGCAGGCCCAGGCCCAGGATGAAACCGAGACTTTTCATCCCTCGCGCTCCGCCGAGCCGGACACATGCGGAATGCCGGCGACATGGCCCACCCGCTGAACCTGCCCGCCCAGAAGCAGCACCAGCACATAAAGCGCCAGGAACACCAGGCACAGCAGGAAAAAGGCCAGTCCTGCCAGCCAGATGCTCTGCGGTATCCACAGCGGGGTCTGCAACGCGGTGCGCGCGCGCGAACCGAACAGCAGCGTTTCGTCCAGCGTGGCCCAGGCCCGCCAGGTCAGCACCGCGACAAAGGCCCCCAGCGCCAGCAACGAGGCCAGGTCCAGCCAGGCCCGGACCGTGGCGCCAAGCCGTTGATAGACCACGTCAATGCGCACATGGGCCCGGTTGAACAGCACATAGGCAAAGCCCCAGGTGGTCGCCACGGCAAAGACGTATTCCGATATTTCATAGATCGCCGGCGTCGAAATGCCGAACAGGTTGCGCGTCAGCACATCCGCGGTGGTTGCCAGGGCGATCAGCAGATAGCCCGCACCAAACAGCCAGACGCTGAACCGCGAGACCCGGTAAAGACCCGTATACAGGCTGTGCATGGCTCCCCCTCAAGCACCCCGGCCCCTGCATTCTCGGGCCGGGGGTCGTTCCGCCGTGGCCCGTCAGGGCGTCGCGGTATAGCCGACGATCGGGCCGATGGTGGTGTTCCAGGCCTCGGCGCAGCCCGGCGAGCGTTCTTCGCAGCGTTGCGCCCAGGTGCCGATCACACCGCTTTCGATGCTGGCGCGCAACTGCTCCATCCCCGCCTGCGACATGGTCATCTGCCGCAGGTGGCCCGGTTCGCCGCGCGGGCACGGTCCGTCGGCCAGGCAGTTGATGCCGTCGGTGTCATCGCGGGCGGTGGCATCCCACATCTCGGTTTCCAGGGCGGCGACCTGGGTTTCGATCAGGCTGCGGTCCTCATCGCTGAGCGCATTCCAGCTGTCGTTGTTCACGGCGAGGAACGACGCCGTATACCCCAGCGCGACCTGAAGATCCGTGGTGGTGCCCTGTTGCCAGCTGGCGCTGTAGGCCGACAGCACGCCCGTCGCACCGCAATCCAGGGCCCCGCGTTCGAGGCTGGGCAGAACCTCGCCGAAGGCGACCGCGACGGGCACGGCATTCAGCGAATGGGTGATGAAATCGGTTGCCGAGGCGCCAAAGCTGCGGATCTTCAGCCCCTCGAAGAAGGACAGGTCCACCTGATCGGGCGTGTCGGCCGGGAACCGGCAGATCAGATGCGTCTGCGGCCAGGCGTAGAGCATCAGGATATGCGAGTTGAAGAGGCGCTGGAACTCGCCTTCCAGCACCGGACGATAGGCCTCCATCACCTGATGGAAGGTCGCAAGGTCCGGCGTCACGCCGACCAGGTCCGCGCCTTCGATCACGGGGCTGTCGGCGGCGACGTACAGAAACACCCCGTGGGCAAAGTCGAACGCGCCCGAGCGCAACTCGCGCATCACGGTGGTGCCGTCCATGCCCAGTTCGGTCAGCGGCCGCGCGGTCGCGGTCAGGCGCCCGCCCGAGGCCTCGGGCAGCGTCTGATTCCAGAACGGCCCTTCGTGATCCTGCCAGGGGGCCAGTCCGCCCCAGGTGCCGACCACCGCGAAGTTATGGCTTTCCTGCGCCGAGGCGCTCAGCGCCAGCCCGGCGGCCAATGCCGCACCCAGCGCACCGATTTTCAGTCCCGTCATGAATCCCTCCCAGACCTGGCGTTCCTCACTCTGCCCGGCTCCTCATGCCGGGCGGGGCCGCGGCGTTGCGATTCTCGCGGCCCCTCCATATTGTATTGATTTCGATTAAATCGAAAGCAATAATTTCCTTGCGGGAATTCAAGGGGGAAATCATGGACCTGGGCTTGTCCGGCCGTTCGGCCATCGTGTGCGGTTCAACGCGCGGTCTGGGCCGCGCCTGCGCCGAGGAGCTGTTGCGCGCGGGCGTGCACGTCGTGGTGAACGGGCGCAGCGCCGCATCGGTGGAACGCGCCGCCGCCGAAATGCGGGCCGAGACCGGGGGCGATGCCCGCCCCCTGGCCGCCGACCTGAACACCGAGACCGGCCGCGCGGCGCTTTTGTCCGCCTGCCCTGCCCCGGATATTCTGGTCAACAACAACGGCGGCCCCCCGTTTCGGGATTTTCGCACGCTGGACCGCGCGGCGCTGGAAACGGGGCTGGCGATGAACATGCTGACCCCGATCCAGTTGATCCAGGCGGTGATCGACGGCATGGCCCAGCGCGGGTTCGGCCGCATCGTCAACATCACCTCGGTCACGGTGAAGATGCCCGTCGCGGGGCTGGACCTGTCCAGCGGCGCGCGGGCCGGGCTGACGGCGTTCCTGTCGGGCATCGCCCGCACGGTGGCCGACAAGGGCGTGACGATCAACCAGATCCTGCCCGGCTATTTCGCCACCGAACGCCTGCGCGAGGGGTTTCGCGCCAGCGCCGACGCCAGCGGTCAGCCGCTCGCCGCGGTGGAACAGGCCTGGAAGGACCAGGTGCCCGCGGCGCGGCTGGGCGATCCCGCCGAATTCGGCAAGGCCTGCGCATTCCTGTGCAGCGCGCATGCCAGCTACATCACCGGACAGAACCTGCTGATCGACGGCGGGCTGTTCCGGGGCACGTTCTGAGAGAGGGGTCTTTTCATGATCGTCGAACAACGCATCTACCGGTTCAAGCCCGGCGCCGTGCCCGAGTTCCTGACCCGCTACGAGGCGCGCGGGCTCGACCTGCAAAAGCGGGTGCTGGGCAATCTGATCGGGTATTTCGTGACCGAACTGGGGCCGCTCAACGAGACGGTCCACCTGTGGGGCTATGACAGCCTCGATGATCGCGCGCGACGCCGTGCCGCCCTGATGGCCGATCCGGACTGGCGGGCCTTTCTGGCCGAGATCCTGCCCCTGCTGGAAACCCAGGAGAGCCGCATCCTGATGCCCACGGCCTTTTCGCCCATCGGCGGCACGGGCTGATCGCGGCCTCAGTGCAGCTCCTCGACATGCAGCGCGGCGGGGGCGGCAGGGCGACCCAGCGCCAGCGCGCGGGTCAGCCGCACCCCACCGATCTGCGCCAGTCGCCAACCCGGGATCGGCTTGCGCGGGGCCGGTTCGGACAGGTCCTTTTCCACACCCTCGATCATCACGCGGGTGATGTTGGCCGGATCGCCCAGAACGGTCAGGTCATCCTCGACCCGGCCGTTGACGCAGATCACATCGGCCTTGTATCCGGGCAGGATCGCGCCGATTTCCCCCATCATGCGCATGCCGAAGGCGCTCTTGCGGGTGCCGCATTCGATGGCCTCGAGCGTGGACAGGCCGAAATACTTCACGAAAACTTCCATCTCGCGGTAGTGCCAATCGCCATAGGGCACCAGCGCGAAACCGGATTCCGAACCGGTCAACAAGGGCACACCCGCCTTGTGCGCGGCCGAGAGCGTCGGCGCGCTTTCGGTGATCTCGCGTTCGAACATCGCGATCAGATCGGGCGAGGTGCCGATCCGATCGCCATAATCGACCATGTTCGCCTGAAAGGTCAGCGCGGGCACGATGGGGATCTTGCGATCCGCCACCGCCTGAAGCGCCGCATCGTCCATGCCGGTCGCGTGCAGGATGAAATCGAAACCGGCAACCGCCGCGCGCCGCGTCGCCTCGGCCCCCCGGCAATGGCCCATGACCGGTGTCATCAGCTCATGCGCGGTATCGCAGATCAGTTTCAGCTCATCCAGCGTCCAGACGCACATCTCGCCGCGATGGGCCTGGCGCGGCACGATCCCGGTGACGTGAACCTTGATCCAGTCGGCGCCGTGCTTGATCTGGCGGCGCACCTCGCGGACGATCTCGTCCTTCGAGTTGACGACCATGTAATAGCCCGTCACCCCCTCGTCGCGGATCAGACGGCCGGCGGTGCCGCCGACGCCGGTGATCAGCGCATAGGCGCCGCAGGACATGCGCGGCCCCTCGAACAGCCCGGCGTCGATGGCGTCGCGCACATCGGTCATGTTCTCGAATGTCGAATCGGGATCGACCATCGACGTGACCCCCGCCCGCAGCAGCTTGCGCGCGTTATAGGCCGCGACCAGCGCCGACAGGCCGTTGCGCCGCTGGTGAAAGATCTCGGCGTTCGAGCCCGCGTCATCGAACGCCAGATGGCAATGGGTGTCGATCAGCCCCGGCATCACGGTCTGGCCGGTCGCGTCGACGCGGCGCAGGTTCGGGCGGTTGGTCGCGCGGGCGTCGGCCTCGGCCCCGGTGGCGGCGATGCGCCCGCCCTCGACCAGGACAGAGCCCTCATAGGCCGGCGCGCCAGTGCCGTCGATGACCCGCCCGCCGGTGATGATGAAATCGGTCATGCGTTCCCCCTCGGGTTCAGTCGCAGCAGGCGCCGCGCGTTGTCGGCCAGCTTTGCCGCCGGCCGGTGCGCGCCCAGATCCTCGGGCGCGTCCCAGCCGGCGAAATTGGTGCCAAAGACCAGCCGGTCGTCGCCGACCAGATCGGTCAGCAGCGCCAACGAGGCATCCCGGTTCAGATGATTGTCGAACCACAACCGCGCGAGGCGCTCCTCGAAGGCGCCGTCGTGGCGCAACTCGGCGGGCGACCAGGGACGCTTGCGCATCGCCTGCGCCATGCGGCCGGCCAGGAAGGCCGTCGCGCCACCGCCGTGGCTGAGGCAGATGTCCAGCGCCGGGTGCCGATCCAGCACGCCGCCATAGATCAGCCGCGCCACCGCCAGCGTTTCCTGCGCGGCAAAGCCGATCACCACATCCAGGTCAAAGCCCTGCAGGTTCGCGTCGCCCTTTGGCCCGTCGATGCCCGCAGGCCCCGGGTGCAAGAACAGGGGCACGTCCAGCCGGATGCTGGCCTCATACAGGCGGTCCATGGCCGGGTCGTCCAGGCGCTGCGTCATGTCGGTGCCGATATAGCCGCCCAGCAACCCCAGGTCGCCGACCGCGCGCTCCAGTTCGGCCACCGCGGCGCCGATATCCTGCATCGGCAGGGCGGCGAATCCCGCCAGCCGGTCGCCATGTGGCGCAATCAGCGCGGCCAGCGCGTCATTATGCGTTCGGCAAAAGACGCGCGCGGTCGCGGCGTCGATGAAGTGAAGATAGGTCAGCGGGTTGGGCGACAGAACCTGAAAGTCGATCCCGGCCGCGTCCATGCGGTCCAGCCGTGCCGCGACATCCATGAACGGGCTGCCCTGATACCGCACCCCGTCCAGCCGATAGCCGCCGACGCGGAACCAGGGCGCGGGTCCGTCCTGTCCGCCCATCTCGGGCCCCAGGGCGCCTGCCGCGCCGAAACTCTCGGCCAGGACCACATGGGCGTGCACATCAATCACGCGGGCGTCGGACGGTCCGGCCACGGGCTCCTCCCCTTGCGCGGAAATCATTTCGATTTGAATATAATCGAGTTCGATTCATACTGTCAAACTTGGAAACGGCCGGTTTTGGTGGCAAAGGCTGCGCTGGCCTCGTAAGACGCAGGCGTGGACGAAGGAGCAGACGACATGGTGAAGGCCGATCTTCCCCTGCTGGAAAACCGCGTGACGTTCCTGACGCACCGGATCAACGCGCGCCTGCAGCAGGTCAGCCATCCGGTGATCTCGCCTGTCGGGCTGGATCTCTACAGTTCGCGCATTCTGTTCGCCCTGGACCAGAACGGCCCGATGAAGGTGGGCCAACTGGTCGAACTGATGGCCTTGCCGCAGTCCACCCTGTCGCACCAACTGAAACGGATGGAAAAGAACGGCCTGTTGACGCGCACGCGCTCGGATCTCGACAACCGCTCGGTCGAGGTGTCGGCCACGGACCAGGGCATCCAGGCGACGCGCATCTGCACCGCCTTGAGCGACGCCATCGCGGAACGCCTGAACGCGGCCTTCGACCCGGCCGAGATGAAGGCCCTCATCGACGGGCTGAACCGGGTGTTCGAGGCCCTGGGCGAGATGCCGACCCTGGCCGACCGCTGCGCCGAACTGATCGCGGAACGCTGACGCGCCCTCAGTCCGCGCGCGGGATCATGTCCACGCTGTGCCGGCTGACCTGTCCCCCGGCGGACCGCAACGATCCCAGCACAGGCGCGACATCCAGGTAATCGCGCCCCTGCGCCACCACCACATAGTCGAGCCCCGCCCATTGATCGTTGGTCGGATCAAAGGCCATCCAGCCAGTGGCCGGGCCGGTCCAGGCACTGACCCAGGCGTGCATCGCATCCGCGCCTTCCAGCCGGGGTTGGCCAGGGGGCGGTTCGGTGCGCAGAAACCCCGAGACATAGCCGGCAGGAACCCCCAACGCCCTGAGGCCGGCAATCATCACATGGGCAAAATCCTGACAGACACCGCGGCGTTGTGCGAATGCCTGCGCGGGCCCCGTCTCGACCGAGGTGGCGGCGGCGTCGAACTGCATCTCGGCATGAAGGGCATGACCCAGGCTCTGCACGGTTTCGATGACGGTGTCGCGGGGACCAGCCAGGGCGCGGGCAAAGGTTTCGATCGCGTCCACCTGCGCCACGCGGGCCGAGGGGCGGCGAAAGTGATGCGGCGACCGCGCGCCCAGATCGCGCACCGCGGCCAGAGCCGCGGGCAGATCGGCCAGGGCGGGCGACAGGTCGGTCAGCGGGGGCGGCGCCAACCGCTCGACCCCGAGATCGACCGAGATGCGCAGCGCGTTGAGCGGCGTGTGCCAGACAGCCGACGTGGTTGCGTTGCCGAAAAAATCCAGCCAGTCGCGGCGCTCGTCCGGGGCGGGATCGATGTGCAGACGGCGGGACAGGACGGTTTGCGCGCCGGGCAGATCGGGCGGCAGCAGACGCATCAGCGTGCGCGACCGGTCCGAGCGCGCGGCATAGCCATAATCGATGGCCAGCGCGATGTCGTAGATCATCCCCGCACCTCCTAGCGCAGATAGGCGTCGGTCAGCAGATCGGACATGCGTGCCAGATCCCGGCGCAGGCGGCGCAGGCGTGCCTCGGTCACCTGAGCGGGTGCCAGCACGCTGACCAGGGCCTCGATCGGCACGAGGGCGCGCGACAACGGGGCCAGGCGGCCGTTCTCCATCGCGCCGGGCAGTGTCGCGGCCTGATCGCGCATGACCCGCAACTGGAACAGGATCGACCGCGGATTGTCGCCGTCCAGCGCCAGCAGATCCACCACCGATTCGCGCGAGGTTTCCACCGCGTAGCGCCGGCGGTGGGTGATGGTGCTGTCCGCGACCTCGACCGCGAGATCCAGCGATCCCTCGGGCGCATCGGGCCCCGCCAGCGCGATCAGCAGCGTCGCCAGCGCGTCGGCGCGTTCCAGCGCCCGCCCCAGCGTCAGGAACCGCCAGCCCTGAAAGCGATACATGTTGTCCTGCACCAGACCGGAAAACCCGGTGATCTTGCGCAGCAGGACCGACATGCCGCGCGCCGCGTCATCGCCCGGACGGATTGCGCGCAGGGTCTCTTCGGCGGTTCGGTGCAGATCGACCAGCGCCGCCCAGCCATCGACCGAGAACCGGTCGCGGACCTTGCCGGCGCAGGCCCGGGCCGCGCCGATCCGCGCCAGCAGCGCATCGGGCATCGGTTGCCCGGGGTCGATGCCATGGCCGGGCAGAAAGGCCTCCATCCGTCTGAGCAGCGGGTCGGCCGGGTTGTCGGTCGTGGCGAGCCGCGTGTGATAGGCCCGGATCAGGCGGATCGCGTCCTCGGTCCGTTCGACATAGCGGCCCAGCCAGAACAGGTTGTCCGCCGCACGCGAGGGCACCACGCCGGGACTGGCGCGGCGAAAGGCGTTGCCAGCCGCAGGGCGCAGCGAGAGGTTCGGCACCGGACGATCCGACACGATCCAGACATCCGCCACCGACCCGCCCTTTTGCATGGCCAGGGCCGTCGCATCCCCGGCCTTGCCGATCCGCGCGTATCCGCCGGGCATGAACCGCCACCCCGACGGCGTGCGCGCGGCAAAGACGCGCACGGTCATCGGGCGTGGCTCGACCCGGCCGAGGGACAGCGGCTGGCCGTCCTCGGTCACCCAGGCGGGCGTGGTGGACAGGGCCACGGCCTCTTGCCCGACAAAGCGCGCCCCCGCCTCCTCGGACCAGTCCGCCGGCAACCCCGGCGAGGCCCCGTCGGCATCGAACGGCAGATCCGGGGACAGCGCGGGGCCGATCAGCATCCGCGCGGCGTTCTGCTGGACATAGCGGCGCTCGGCCTCGCCGCCGCACCACCAGGTCGCGATGTTCGGCAGCGCCAGCGGCTGGCCGGTCAGGACCTGGGCGATGCGCGGCAGAAAGGCCATCATCGCCCGCATTTCCAGAACGCCCGTGCCCAGCGCGTTGACCATGGCCAGCCGCCCCTGGCGCACGGCCTCGACCAGGCCCGGCGTGCCGATCCGGCTGTCGGCGTTCAGCTCCAGCGGGTCGGCGAATTGCGCGTCGATGCGCCGCCAGAGCACACCCAGAGGCTGCGGCCCCTCGATGGTGCGAACCTTGGCTGCGCCGTTCTCGACCAGAAGATCCTCGCCCTCCAGCAGGGGCAGACCCAGATACCGGGCGATATAGGTGTGTTCGTAATAGGTATCGTTGGACGGGCCCGGGGTCAGGATGGCTGCGCCGCCATCCACCGACAGACCGGCCAGCGCCGCGCGGAAATCCTGGAAGAACCCGGCAAGCCGGTGGATATGGGCGCGCGGAAAGCGTTCGGGAAAGATGCGCCCGGTCGCCATGCGGTTTTCCAGCGCGAAACCCGCCCCCGACGGCGCCTGCAGGCGGTCGCCCAGCACCA
Organism: Rhodobacter sp.; assembly: GCA_020637555.1. Classification (GTDB taxonomy): domain Bacteria; phylum Pseudomonadota; class Alphaproteobacteria; order Rhodobacterales; family Rhodobacteraceae; genus Pararhodobacter. Next base: position 38,776 of record JACKKF010000008.1, read on the forward strand.
GCCAGGACCCGTCGGGCGAGCGCCCGATCTCGAACGCCAGGTAGTGCAGGAAATGCCCGCCCTTGGGCGCGATCCCGACCATCGGGCGCAACCACTGGCCCGAGGCCGCGATCAGTTCGGCGGGAAGGTGCCCGTCGGCCACCAGCCGCCCGGGCCCGTAGAGATCCGATACCACCTGCTCCAGCAGGTCGGCGCGCTGGGCCAGCCCGGCGCAGATGGTCTGCCATTCCCCCTCGTGCAGGATGACGGGAATGGGCGCCAGCGGCCAGTCGCGTTCCGCCAGGGGATCGGCGGAATATTGGCGGAAATAGACCCCCGCGTCGCGCAGGTAATGGTTGCCGCGTTCAAAGCGGCTGGCGATCTCGTCAGGCGAAAGGCGGGCGAACCGGTGCACGAACCGCTGCCAGACCGGCCGCATCCGTCCCTCGGCATCGAACAGTTCGTCGGCCACCCCCGAAAGGCGGCGGTAGTCGGCGAACAGATCCGCGTCCAGGCGCGACAGACTGCGGGGCATCGGGACCTCGGGTCAGGACAGGCCCGGCGGCCGCCTGAGATCCAGCGTGAGCGGAAACTCGGGGTGCGGCACCTCGGGCTGCGGGCGATAGCTTCCCGGTGTATGGCCGTAAGGCTCGAAGCGCGCAAGCCTGCGGGCCTCGGCCTCGTAGGCATTCACCGGGAAGGTGTCATAGTTCCGCCCGCCCGGATGCGCCACATGATAGGTGCAGCCCGCCAGGGCCCGGCCGGTCCAGTCATCATAGAGGTCGATGACCAGAGGCGTGTTGACCGGCAGCGCGGGATGCAGGGATTCCGCCGGTTGCCAGGCCTTGAACCGCACGCCGCCGACGCTGACACCCGCCGTTCCCGTGCGCGCCATAGGCACCGGACGGCGGTTCACCATCACGCGGAACCGGTCCTGATGCAGCGTGGTGAGCTTCACCTGAAGCCTCTCGACCGAGCTGTCGGTATAGCGCACCGTGCCGCCAATGGCGCCGGTTTCGCCCAGCACATGCCAGGGTTCCAGCGCCTGCCGCACCTCGAGATGCGCGCCGGTCGTTTCGATCTGGCCGCAGAAGGGAAAGCGGAACTCGGCCTGGGCCTCGAACCAGGCCGGGTCCAGGTCGAACCCGTGCAGGCGCAGGTCGTCCAGAAGCGACACCAGATCCTCCCACAGGTAATGCGGCAGCATGAAGCGATCGTGCAGGACCGTGCCCCAGCGGACCGGCCGGCCCTGCACGGGGGCCTTCCAGCAGCGGGCGATGATCGCGCGCAGCAGCAGTTGCTGCGCCAGCGACATGCGCGGATGGGGGGGCATCTCGAACCCGCGAAATTCCACCAGCCCCAGGCGCCCCGTGGGACCATCGGGCGAATAAAGCTTGTCGATGCAGATCTCGGCGCGGTGGGTGTTGCCGGTCACATCGGTCAGCATGTTGCGCAGCAGCCTGTCCACCAGCCAGGGGGGCGGCAGCGCGCCGCCGTTCACCGGATCGCCGATCTGCGCCAGCGCGATCTCCAGTTCATAGAGCGTGTCGTGACGGGCCTCGTCGATGCGGGGCGCCTGACTGGTCGGACCGATGAACAGGCCCGAGAACAGGTAGCTGAGCGCCGGGTGCCGCTGCCAGATCAGGATCAGCGACTTCAGCAGGTCAGGACGGCGCAGGATGGGGCTGTCCAGCGTCGTCGCGCCGCCGATGACGACATGATTGCCCCCGCCGGTGCCGGTATGGCGCCCGTCGATCATGAACTTGTCGGCGCCCAGGCGGGCGTTGCGGGCCTCGTCATAGATTGCCTCAGTGGTGGCGACGCAATCGTCCCAACTGTGCGCGGGATGGATGTTCACCTCGATCACGCCCGGATCGGGGGCCACACGGATCACGTTGAGGCGCGGATCGTCCGGCGGCGCATAGCCTTCGATATGGATGGGCAGCGCCAGTTCGGCCGCCGTCGCCTCGGCCGTGGCGATCAGGTCGAGGTAATCCTCGAGCGAGTCGCAGGGCGGCATGAACAGGCACAACCGCCCGTCGCGCGGCTCCAGCGCCAAGGCGGTGCGCACCGCCCCGGTGCCGGGATCAAAGCCCGCGCCCAACGCCCCCTCTTGCGGTTGCATGGCCTGATGGGGCGTGTCCTGCGCCCCCGGGGTGGCGGGCTGGTCATGGCCGGGGGTGACCCCGGGCAGCATCGCCGCCCGCTCGGCATCCTCACGGGCGATGCGCGCCAGTTCCTCGTCGATGGCCCGGCGGCGCGCCGCGCGTGCGGCCGGGAAATCCGGCAGCGGCCCCACCGGCACGGTCGGATCGGCGGGATAGCTGTAGGGATACTGCGCGGGCGGCACATGGGGCAACGCGCCCAGCGGCAGGCGAAATCCCACCGGGCTGTCGCCGGGGATCAGGAAAATCCGGCCGCGTCGGGGTTTCCACAGCTCGGATCGCCAGCGTGCGGGCTTGTCCGCCGCCTGCCACCACCGCTGGATCGGCAAGACATAGCCCGAAGGCTCGGTCAGGCCGCGATTGAACACCCGTGCATAGCGCGCGCGGTCCTCGGGGTTTTTCAGCAACGAGTTCTCGGGGGTCACGTTCGGGGGAAGGTTCGCCTCCTTCAGGATCCACTCGGCCGGATCCTCGAACGCCGGTTGCGCATACCCGGGGTCGAGGCCCAGATTCCTCGCGAATGCGGCCATGAACGCCCCGGCCTGATCGGCGCCGACCGCCGGCGTGCCGGATTCGCGCGCCACCAGATCGGGGTTCTGCCAGACGGGCACGCCATCGCGGCGCCAATACAGCGAAAAGGTCCAGCGCGGCAGGCTTTCGCCCGGATACCATTTGCCCTGCCCGTAATGCAGGAAACCGCCCGGCGCGAAGCGGCTGCGCAGGCGGCGGATCAGGTCGTCCGCCAGCCCCCGTTTCGTCGGCCCCACGGCCGCCGTGTTCCATTCGGCGCTTTCGAAATCGTCGATCGAGACAAAGGTCGGCTCGCCGCCCATGGTCAGGCGCACATCGCCCGCGCTCAATTCGGCATCGACCTGACGGCCGAGGGCATTGAGCCGATCCCAGGCCTCGTCGGAAAAGGGCCTGGTGATGCGCGGATGCTCGGCCACGCGGCGGACCTGCATGTCAAAGGCGAACCCGGTCTCGGGCGTGCCCACGGCCGAGAACCCGCCCGAGATCGGCGCCGCGTTGCGGAAATGGGGGGTGGCGGCCAGCGGGATGTGGCTTTCCCCCGTCAACAACCCCGAGGTCGGATCCAGCCCGATCCAGCCCGCGCCCGGCAGGAAGACTTCGCACCAGGCATGAAGATCGGTAAAGTCGTGGTCCGTGCCCGAGGGGCCATCGAGCGATTTCACATCGGGCGCAAGCTGGATCAGATAGCCCGACACGAAACGCGCGGCAAAGCCGAGGTGGCGCAGCACCTGCACCAGCAACCAGCTGGAATCGCGACAGCTTCCAGAGCGGGTGGTCAGCGTCTCCTCAGGCGTCTGGACCCCGGGCTCCATGCGGATCGTGTAGTTGACCTGGTTCGCGATCCGGGCATTCAGCGCGACCAGCATGTCCACCGTGCGGGTGCGCGAGAAATCCAGCGAGCCGATCAGTTGCGCCAGTTTCGGGCCCTCGGGCTCGGGCGTGCGATAGATCGACAGATCCGCGCGCAGCTCTTCGGGATAGTCGAAGGGCCAGAACTCGGCGCTGTCCTCGACAAAGAAATCGAAGGGATTGTAGACCGTCATGTCGGCGGTCAGATCGACCTCGATCTTGAACTCGGTCACCGGCTCGGGAAACACGAAACGGGCCAGCCAGTTGCCGTAAGGGTCCTGCTGGTGGTTCACGAAATGCCCGCCCGGGCTGACCTTGAGCGAATGCGAGATCACCCGCGTGCGACTGTGCGGCGCGGGACGCAGGCGGATGATCTGCGGACCCAGCGTCACCGGGCGGTCATAGGTGTACTGCGTCAGATGGTGGATCGAGGCGTAGATGGCCATGCGCGGTCCCTGTATGAGCGTGCCGCCCATGTTAGTTTTCCACGCGCCATCCGCCAGCCCAAAGCGGCACCGACCCCGAACAGCGGTCGGCCAGACGGGCCTCTGCCCGAAAAAAAGGCACCCGCCAAACGCAAGCCGCCGCCGGAGGGAACCGGCGGCGGCAGGGGCGATCGTTGCGCGATCAGGGGATCAGGCGGTCGATGATCCGGTCCGCGGCCTCGTCGGGGGTCATGGCCGTGGTGTCGATGCGGATCTCGGCGTTTTCAGGCGCCTCATAGGGGCTGTCGATGCCGGTGAAGTTCTTCAGCTGCCCCGAGCGCGCCTTGGCATAAAGCCCCTTCACGTCGCGCTGTTCGGCCACGGACAGGGGCGTGTCCACGAACACCTCGATGAATTCGCCCGGCTGCATCATGCCGCGCACCATGTCGCGTTCGGACCGGAACGGCGAGATGAAGGCCGTCACCACGATCAGACCCGCGTCGGTCATCAGCTTGGCCACCTCGCCCACGCGGCGGACGTTCTCGACACGGTCCGCTTCGGTAAAGCCGAGGTCCTTGTTCAACCCGTGGCGCACGTTGTCGCCATCCAGCAGGAAGGTGTGGCGGTTCATGCGCGCCAGCTTGCGTTCCAGCGCGTTGGCGATGGTCGACTTGCCCGACCCCGACAGGCCGGTCAGCCAGACCACGGCCGGCTTCTGGTGCTTCATCGACGCGTGATGCTCGCGGCTGATGTCGGTGGCCTGCCAGTGGATGTTCTGTGCCCGGCGCAACGAGAAGTGGATGATCCCCGCCGCCACGGTCGCATTGGTCATCTTGTCGATCAGGATGAACCCGCCCAGATCCCGGCTTTCCGCATAGGGCGCGAACGGGATCTCGCGGTCGGTGGTGATGGTTGCCACGCCGATCGCGTTCAGGTCCAGCGTCTTGGCCGCCAGATGTTCCTGGGTGTTGACGTTCACCTCGTATTTCGGCTGACCGACCTTGGCCGACACGGTCTGCGCGCCGATCTTCATCCAGTAGGCACGGCCCGGCACCATCTCGTGCTCGTCCATCCAGATGACCGCGGCCTCGAACTGGTCGGACACTTCCAGCGGGGCCTTGGACGCGGTGATGACCTGCCCGCGCGAGCAGTCGATCTCGTCGGCCAGCGTCAGCGTGACGGATTCGCCCGCCACCGCGGCATCCTTGTCGCCATCGAAGCTGACGATCCGCGCCACGGTCGAGGTCTTGCCCGACGGCAGAACGCGCACCGCATCGCCCGGCCGCACCACACCCGAGGCGATGGTGCCGGCGAACCCGCGGAAATCCAGGTTCGGCCGGTTCACCCATTGCACCGGCAGGCGGAACGGCTTGTCCTGATCGGCGGTCGCGTCGACCTCGACCTCCTCCAGGTAGGGCAACAGCGCCGGCCCCTGATACCAGGGCGTGTTCGCTGAATGGCCGGTGATGTTGTCGCCCTTGAATCCCGAGATCGGGATCGCGGTGAACTCGGCAATGCCGATCTGCGCCGCAAAGGCCCGGTAGTCGCTGACGATCCGGTCAAACACCGCCTGATCGTAGCCGACCAGATCCATCTTGTTCACCGCCAGCACCACCTGGCGGATCCCCAGCAGGTTCACCAGATAGGAATGCCGCCGGGTCTGCGTCAGCACGCCCTTGCGCGCGTCGATCAGGATCACGGCCAGATCGGCGGTCGAGGCGCCGGTCACCATGTTGCGGGTGTATTGTTCATGGCCGGGGGTGTCGGCGACGATGAACTTGCGCTTTTCGGTCGCAAAGAACCGATAGGCCACGTCGATGGTGATGCCCTGCTCGCGCTCGGCGGCCAGACCGTCGACCAGCAGGGCAAAGTCGATCTCCTGCCCTTGCGTGCCCACGCGCTTGCTGTCCGCTTCCAGCGCGGCCAGCTGATCCTCGAAGATCATCTTGCTGTCATAGAGCAGCCGGCCGATCAGCGTGGACTTGCCGTCGTCCACCGATCCGCAGGTGATGAAGCGCAGCATGGTCTTGTGCTGGTGGGTTTCCAGATACTGCTCGATGTTCTCGGCAATCAGGGCGTCGGTCTTGTAGATCGGGTCGGTCATCAGAAATAGCCCTCCTGCTTCTTCTTCTCCATCGAGGCGGCCTGATCGTGGTCGATGGCGCGGCCCTGACGTTCGGACGTGGTGGTCAGCAACATCTCCTGGATCACCTCGGGCAGGGTCTGCGCCGTGCTTTCGACCGCGCCGGTCAGCGGGTAGCAACCCAGCGTGCGGAACCGGATCGAGCGCATTTCCGGCGTTTCGCCGGGTCTCAACGGGAAACGGTCGTCATCGACCATCAGGATCAGCCCGTCACGCTTGACCGTCGGGCGTGGCGCCGAGAAGTAAAGCGGCACGATTTCAATGCCTTCCAGGTGGATGTATTGCCAGATGTCCAGCTCGGTCCAGTTCGAGATGGGGAACACGCGCATCGACTCGCCCTTGGTCTTGCGCGCATTGTAGAGATGCCACAGTTCCGGGCGCTGGTTCTTGGGGTCCCAGCGATGGTTGGCCGAACGGAAGGAAAACACCCGCTCCTTGGCGCGGCTCTTCTCCTCGTCGCGGCGCGCGCCGCCAAAGGCCGCGTCGAACCCGTAGAGGTCGAGCGCCTGCTTCAACCCCTCGGTCTTCCACATGTCGGTGTGCAGGCTGCCATGATCGAACGGGTTGATGCCGCGTTCCTTGGCCTCGGGGTTGTGATAGACCAGCAGTTCCATGCCCGCGTCGCGCGCGGCCTTGTCGCGCAGGTCATACATCGCGCGGAATTTCCAGGTCGTATCGACATGCAGCAGCGGGAAGGGTGGCGGCGCGGGGTAGAACGCCTTTTTCGCCAGATGCAGCATGACAGCGCTGTCCTTGCCGACCGAATACAGCATCACGGGCTTTTCGGCCTCGGCCGCGACTTCGCGCAGGATGTGGATGCTCTCGGCCTCCAGGCGCTGCAGATGGGTGAGGGTCTTCACCGACATGCCAAGTTCCTTGTGTTTTGATCCTTGACGGGCAGATAGCCCCGGGCCTATGCGAAAGAACCCCCCATTTGGGAGGGCCGTGCTTCACAAACGCCCGAGGACGCGCCCGTGGCAAGCCCCAGCGAAGAAACCTGGCTGATCCGGCATCTCTATCGGGCCGCGTCGGCACCGGCGTCAGACTGGATGCCGGCACTGGCGGCCCTGTGCGACACGACACGCGCCGACGGGGCGGTCCTGCTGATCGAGGCGGCGGGGGCGGTCCATCGTCTTGTGGCCGGCGACCCGCCGCCCCTGCCCCCGCCCGAGACCCTGCGCCGCTTGCGCGACGAGCGGATCCATGGGCGTGGCGATCTGGACATGCCGGGGCCGCCCCTGCGCCTGATCGCGGTGACGGTCCATGCCGACAGCCGGGCCTGGCTGGCTATCGGACAGGCGCAGACCGAGTTTCGCGCCGCCGACGGGGCGTTGCTGGCGCGGGTGTCGCCACATCTGGCGCAGGCGGTCGAGCTGTGGCTGGCCCGTCAGGCCGACCAGGCGGCAACCCGGCAGACCGCCCTTCTGAGCCGCGCCCTGGGGGCGGGTTGGCTGTGGCTCGACCCCGCGCTCAGGGTGATCGAGGCCGACGCCACCGCCCAGTCCCTGATCGACGAAACCCCCGGGTTGCGGTTGGCGCCCGGGGGGCGGCTCGACCCCGCCGACACGCAGGTCGGGCGCGACCTGCGCCGCGCGTTGGACCAGGCGATCGCGGGACGCGCGCACTGCCTGACCCTGACCCGGGATCGCGCCGCATTGCAGATGATCGTGCTGCCCGGCCTGACAGCCCCGGCGCCGGGACTGCGCCCGGTGGTGCGCGCGGTGCTGCGCCGCGCGCCCCGGGCCAGCGCCATGGACCCCGGCGCGCTGGCCGCCGTCCTGGGCCTCAGCCGCAGCGAGGCCCGGCTTGCCGCGCTGATCTGCGACGGCGCGACGCTGGCCGAGGCCGCCGAAACCCTGGGCTGGACGCTGGAAACCACGCGCAGCTGCTCGAAACGGGTCTTCGCGCAGACCGGCGCGCGCGGGCAGCCCGATCTGGTGCGCCTGATGCAGACCGGCACAGCCTGGTTCGCGCCCTAGCGCCCGTGCACACCGAACAGCGCCGCCAGTCCCGCCGGGTCAAGCCCGCCCTGGCGACCGATCACGACGATTCCGGCCCGCGCGCCCTGCGGTGGGGCCGACAGGCGCACCCGGGCCCCCACGGCCTGCACCAGCCTGGGCGCGCCCGCTTCGTCCAGGAACACCCCCTTGGCCCTGAGCACACCCAGCGCCGGGTCGGCCAGCCCCCGCGCCAGCGTCCGCGCATCGAGCGGGCGCGCGGGGCGAAACAGCAGGCTGTCATGACCGGGGGTTGCGGGCGCGGGCGCGTCCTCGCCCGACCTTGGGCGCGGGCCCAGGATCAAGGCGGGCGGCACCCGGCCCTCGGCCGCCTCGATCACCATGGCGGCGGGGTGCAGGGCGGCGATCAGGGTGCGCGTGCGGTCCATCCCCGCGGGCCCGGCCAGATCGGGCTTTGTCAGCACGATCAGATCTGCCTGCCGGATCTGCCGGCAAATGGTGTCGCCCAGATACGGGTCATCCGCCCGCGCCGTCGCGGTTTCCGCGTCGACCAGCACCACCACCGCCGCCAGAGCCACGTCCCGCATCAACGAGAGCGTGCCCGCCAGCGCGCCCGGCAACGCCACGCCCGAGGTTTCGATCAGCACCTGATCGGGGCGCGGGGCGCGGGCCGCCAGCGCCCGCAGGGTGTCGCCAAGGTCGTCGCCAACGGTGCAGCAGACACATCCGCCCGCCAGCGTCAGCAGGTCGTCGCCTGCGGCCTCGATCAGGTCGGCATCAATGGGCAAGTCCCCGAAATCGTTGACGACCACCGCAAGCCGCTGGCCATCCGCGTGCCGCAGCAGATGGTTGACCAGCGTCGTCTTGCCCGCCCCCAGATACCCGCCCAGCAGCGTGATCGGCAGCGGCCCGTCGGTCATACCCTGCCCGCCTGAAAGGCGACGCCGCCCAGAATCGTGCCCCAGACACCGACATCCTTCAGCGTCTCGGGCGCGACGGCGGTCGGGTCGTCCTCGAGCACGGCGAAATCGGCGCGCTTGCCGGTCTCGATCGAGCCCAGTTCGCCGTCCAGATGCAGCGTATGCGCCGCGCCCAGCGTGATCGCCCGCAGGGCTTCGTCCACGGTGATGCATTCCTCGGGGCCCAGGACCCGCCCCTCGGACGACAGGCGATTGACCGCGCACCAGGCGGTGAACAGGGGCCCCAGCGGTGTCACCGGCGCGTCACAGTGGATCGCCAGCGGCACGCCCGAATCCAGCGCGGTGCGGCAGGCGTTCATGCGGCGCGCGCGCTCGGGTCCGACGGTCTGGGCATAGTGCTGTTCGCCCCAGTAATAGATGTGGTTCGCAAAGAGGTTCACGCACATGCCCAGCCGCGCGGCCTGCCGCAACTGTGCCGCATCCGCCAACTGGCAATGTTGCAACGTGAACCGGTGGTCCGGGCCCGGGTGCTTTTGCAGCGCGGTTTCCAGCGTCTCCAGCACCAGTTGCGTGGCCTGATCGCCATTGGTGTGCAGATGCACCGGAACGCGGGCGGCCAGGGCGCGTTCGAGGATCTCGGCCAGATGTTCGGGCGCGATATACCACAGCCCGTTGGGTGCCCCGTTGAAGTACCCGGGCCAGCGCAGGCGCGCGGTGAACCCCTGGATCGAGCCGTCCACATGGATCTTGATCCCGCCCAGCCTGAGCTTGTCGTTCGACTGCTCCTTCAGGCGCTGGACCTCGGCGATCAGGGCCTCGGGCTTCAACCCCAGAAAGGTGCGGAAGGGCACCAGCCGCACCGGCCAGTCGTCCATCTGCGTGACCCGCGCCATCGAGGCCACGCCTGCCTCGGGCAGTTGCGCGGCCAGATCGGTGATGGTCGTCGTGCCGGTGCGGACACAAAGCCGCGCAAAGGCCCGCAGATCGGATTCGGCATTGTCTGCCAGCATGTCCCCATAGCCGACGTGCGGCGCGATCGCGATCCGTGCCTCGGGTCCCAGCAGGATGCCGGTCGGCAAGCCGTCGTCACCCAAGGGAAAGCTCTGGTGTTCGATCCCTTCGCGCAGCAGCCCGGCCTGGTCCAGCGCGGCCGAATTGGCAACGATGATATGGCCCGACGCGTGCATGACCGCGATCGGCCGGGTGCGCGACACGCTGTCCAGCTCGTGCCGGGTAAAGACTGCGCCCGGCATGTAGAGCGGATCGAACTGCCAGCCGGCCAGCGGGGTGTCGGCATCGGGCAACGCCGCTTCTGCGGCGCGCAGGCGGTCGAGAACGGCCTCGACGGACTTCAACCCCGGCCAGACCGTGCCGTCGGGGTCCATCCGGTCGAACCAGCCACAATAGACCCGCCGCCAGCTTGCCCCCTCCATCGTGTGGGCGTGGCCCTCGACGAAACCGGGCATCAGAACCTTGTCCGCGAATCGGTCATCCAGCGTATAGGCGCCCCACCCCGCCAGATCCTCGAGCGCGCCGGCCCCCAGAATGCGCCCGTCGCGCACCGCGACATGGGTTGCCACGGGCCGATTCGGGATCATGGTCAGGATCTTGCGGGCCTGAAAGATGGTGATGTCAGACATGGCGGGCGCACCTTTGCGGCAGGGGAAGACTGCCCCAGCCTACGCCCTCGTGCCGGCCTTGGATGCGGCCAGACGGCTGCGATCAGTGAGTCCAGACCTGCCGCCGGCTGGTCGCGAAATTCTCGCCATAGCCCTGCGGGCGGATGTTCGCGGCGCGCTCTCTGGGTTGCTGCACGACATAGTCGATGCCGTTGGCCCTGGCGTAGGTTTCGGCCTCGGCCTGGGTGGCGAAGCGCAGGCGCACCTGCGACTGGGTGTCGCCCGACCCGGTCCAGCCCATCAGCGGATCGGTCGCGCGCGCTTCGGCCGGCGCGTAATCCAGCACCCACTGCCGGGTGCGGGCCGTGCCCGATTGCATGGCATTGCGGGCGGGGCGATAGATGCGGGCGCGCATGGCCGGTCTCCCTTGTTCTGCGGCTGCTTTATCCGAGATTCGACGCCCCGAGGCAAGAGGCATGGAGCCGCGGCGCCCGCCCCTTGCACCGGAACAAAATAAGCACAATTGTAGGCAAAGCACCGAAAGCGGAGTCGCCCGATGCACAACAACCGCCCCGATGTTCTGAACGACATGCCCCTGGCCGCCGCCCCCCGGCGCGAGAAGCTGGAAGGCGGCAAGCGGTTCGTCATGAGCAGCCCGTTCCAGCCGGCGGGCGACCAGCCGACGGCGATCGCGGAACTGGCCGGCGGCGTGCGCGAGGGCGAACGCAACCAGGTGCTGCTGGGCGCCACCGGCACCGGCAAGACCTTCACCATGGCCAAGATCATCGAGGACACGCAGCGCCCGGCGATCATCCTGGCGCCCAACAAGACGCTTGCCGCGCAATTGTATGGCGAATTCAAGGGCTTCTTTCCCGAAAATGCCGTCGAATACTTTGTCAGCTATTACGATTACTACCAGCCCGAGGCCTATGTCCCCCGCACGGACACCTATATCGAGAAGGAATCGCAGATCAACGAGGCCATCGACCGGATGCGCCACTCGGCCACGCGGGCGCTGCTGGAACGCGACGATGTGATCATCGTCGCCTCGGTCAGTTGCATCTACGGCATCGGCTCGGTCGAGACCTACTCGGCCATGACGCAGGATCTGGTGGTCGGTCAGCTCTATGACCCCCGGCAGGTGATCGCGGAACTGGTGTCGCAGCAATATCGGCGCAACGATGCCGCCTTTTCGCGCGGGGCGTTCCGCGTGCGCGGCGACGTGGTCGAGGTCTGGCCTGCGCACCTGGAAGACCGTGCCTGGAGATTGTCGTTTTTTGGCGAGGAATTGGAGGCAATCACCGAATTCGACCCGCTGACAGGTTCGAAAAGTGATACATATGACAAAATCCGCATCTACGCGAACAGCCATTATGTGACCCCTCGGCCGACCCTGCAACAGGCGATCAAGGGCATTCGCGAGGAACTGTTTCACCGGCTCAAGACGTTCAACGCCGAGGGCAAGCTGCTCGAGGCGCAGCGACTGGAACAGCGCACCAATTTCGACCTGGAAATGCTGGAGGCCACAGGTGTCTGCAACGGCATCGAAAACTACTCGCGCTACCTGACGGGCCGCGCCCCGGGCGAGCCTCCGCCCACGCTATTCGAGTTCATCCCCGATCATGCCATTGTTTTCGCTGATGAATCGCATGTCACCGTGCCGCAGATCGGCGGCATGTATCGCGGCGACTATCGGCGCAAGTCGGTGTTGGCGGATCACGGTTTCCGCCTGCCGTCCTGCACCGACAACCGCCCCCTGAAATTCGAGGAATGGGACGCCATGCGTCCGCAATCCGTCTTTGTCAGCGCCACCCCGGCGGGATGGGAACTGGAGCAGTCCGGCGGTGTCTTTACCGAGCAGGTGATCCGCCCCACCGGCCTGCTGGACCCCGAGGTCGAAATCCGCCCGGTGTCGATGCAGGTCGATGACCTGCTGGACGAGGTGCGCCGGGTCGCGGCCGACGGGTTGCGGGTGCTGGTGACCACCCTGACCAAGCGCATGGCCGAGGATCTGACCGAATACCTGCACGAACAGGGCGTGCGCGTGCGCTACATGCATTCGGATATCGACACGATAGAACGCATTGAAATCCTGCGAGATTTGCGACTTGGTGCCTTTGACGTCCTGATCGGCATCAACCTGCTGCGCGAGGGGCTGGATATCCCCGAATGCGGTCTTGTCGCGATCCTGGATGCGGACAAGGAGGGGTTCCTGCGGTCCGAAACCTCGCTCATCCAGACCATCGGCCGGGCGGCGCGCAACGCCGACGGCCGGGTCATCATGTATGCCGACCGGATCACCGGCTCGATGCAACGCGCCATCGACGAGACCAACCGCCGCCGTGCCAAGCAGATGGCCTATAACGAGGAGCACGGCATCACCCCGCAGACCGTGCGCAAGAACGTCGATGACGTGCTGGCCGGGTTGTGGCAGGGCGACACCGATCAGTCGCGCGTCACCGCCAAGGTGGACAAGGTGCTGGTCGGCGCCAATCTGGCCGCGCATCTCGATGCGTTGCGCTCCGACATGCGCAAGGCGGCCGAGAACCTGGAATTCGAGGACGCCGCCCGCCTGCGCGACGAGATCAAGCGGCTCGAGGCCGTGGAACTGGCCGTCGCCGATGACCCCCTGGCCCGGCAATCCGCGGTGGACGACGCGGTGGAGGAGGCGGTCAGCAAACGCGGCCGGTCAACGGCTGGCAAGGCGGGGTCGAACGCGAAATCCGCGGCCAAGGGCAAGGGCCGCCGCCGATAGCGGTCTGCGCCCGCGCGGCGGCGCCGCGCGCACTGCTGTCTCATTCGATGCGCACGATCTCGTCGTCATCGCGTGCGGTCGCCACGCGCAACGGCGGCATGGGCGGATCGCACGGTGCCTGTGCCGCACCCCCGGTTGCCCAGTCCGGTATGGGGGCGATCCGGCACGATGTCACAGCGCGCAACGGTGGGTCATCGGGCTGGGCGGTATTGCCGCTCAGGCGTTGACGCCGCAGTGAAACCCGGTCGTCGGTGCAGGGTTCATGGGCCGCCGGGTCCGGTTCGCCCGGGGTCTGCAAGGATCGGGTCTTGACGATCCGCAGATGACGGGTCTGCCACAAGCGCGGGTCGCTCTGCACCCAGCCGGGCAGGCGCGATTGCAGCAGCACGCGCCGGCTGTGGGCCTGCACCACGACCTCGGCGCCGTTTGATCGCAACGGAACTTCGCCGGACAGAAAGGCTGCGCGCAGTTCGGCCGCACGGGCTTCGAGCCGGCGGATATCCGCCTTCAAGGCCAGGAATTCGTCAACCGGGTGCATGCTGCCCTCCAATCCCCGCGCAACCTGGTTCCGGTCTACCCCGGAAAGGTTAACGAACCCCTACCTTGCGCCGGTCGCGCGGTTCGCTATGCCCGGGGCATGACCCCGCCCCCGCCCCCCCGAATCGCCGTGATCCTCGGCGCCGCCGTCTGGCCGGACGGGCAGCCGTCACCCGCGCTGGCGCGGCGCGCGGCCCATGCGATCGCGCTCTATCATCGGGGACAGGTCGATGCGGTTCTGGGTTGCGGCGGCACCGGGCGGCATCCCCCTGCCGAGGCCGAGGTCATCGCCCGCCTGTGCCGCGCGGCCGGCATCCCGGATACCGCCATCCTGATCGAGGACCGTTCGACCACCACGCGCGAAAACCTGACCCATGCCGCACCGATCCTGCGCGCCCACGGCGCCAGGCCGGTCCTTGTCACCGATCCCTATCATGTGCCGCGCGCGCGTCTGCTGGCGCGACAACTGGGTCTGCAGGCCGGGCACAGCTGTCCTCCGGTCCGCAGCGTCGGCCCGCGCCAATGGCTCAGGCATGTCCCGCGCGAAGGGCTGGCCCTGATCGCGACCCTGTTGCGCCTGCGCTAGCGCAGCAGATGCACCGCGCAGGTCGCATGCCGGGCCACGCGCGTCGCGGTCGAGCCGACCAGCGCCCGATCCGACCGATGCGAGGCGAGAACGATGCAATCCACCCCCTCGGCCTGCGCATGGTCCAGAAGCGCGGCGCCCGGGTCGCCCTCGATCACGGCGACATGGGCCTGATCGAGCGATGCGGCCTGGCGCGCAAGATCGTCGCGGATGGCATCCTGCAACTCGTCGCGCCACCCCTCGGGCATGTAGTTGATGGCATAAAAGGGAACCTTTTCCATCACGTGCACCAGCAGGATCACCGCATCCTGCGCCGAAAGCGCGCGGGCGATCTGCAATTCGCGGCTGATGTCATAGCCGGGTTCATAGGCGACCGGAACGAGGATGCGGGCATACATGGGGTGTCCTTTCAGGCGCGGGGCAGCGCCCGTCTGGGGCCCGCCCGCAGTCACGGCAGGTTCGGGGGCGCCCAGGGGGCACCCCGGCTCAGTTCTGCGGGATCAGGACCGAAAGGCCCAGCATCCGCCAGACCTGCATCCCGCCCCGGTAATAGCTGATATGATCGGCGGGGAAACCGGCCTCGATCATGCGGCGGATGGCGGTGGGCGACTGGCCGCACCAGGGACCATTGCAGAACAGCACGACCTGGTTCGGGGCATCGCAGGCGAAGCCGTCGAAATCGACCTCGCATCCCAGCAGGTCCAGACGGTCGGCGGCCTCGGTATAGGGGATGTGGATCGCGCCGGGGATGGTGCCCCCCAGGTAATCGGCGCGCACGCGGCTGTCCACGACGATCGTCGCCGGATCTTCAAGCGCGGCGATCAGTTCCAGTTCCCCGACGGTGGTGACGCCTTCGGCCGGCGACATCGGCTGAATGCAGAAATTCGGGCACGGGCGCGAGGTGCGCGCCCATTCGCCCGTCACCTCGTTCGCATTGTCCTGGATGCGGCTGATCTCGACCGGGCCGGCATCCGTCGGAACGGTGATCGCGGCACGGTCGGGGGTGATGCCGACGGGATCGGCCAGCGCCGCCCCGGCAGTCAGAACGGCAGCAGCGGTAAACAGGAAATGACGCATGGAACCCTCCGTTGACACTGACCCCAGCCTAGCAGGCCGGGCGCCGCAACCAAAGCGGGAAACGGCGCCGGCGGGGTCAGTCCTCCATCGCTTCGAGTTCGTCGATGAAGCCCGAGATCATGTTCAACCCCTTGTCCCAGAACGCGGGATCCGACGCGTCCAGACCAAAGGGCGCCAGCAGGGCCTTGTGGTGCTTCGACCCGCCCGCCTTGAGCATGTCGAAATACTTGTCCTGGAACCCGTCGGGCGCGTCGCGATAGGCCGCATAGAGCGCATTCACCAACCCGTCGCCAAAGGCATAGGCATAGACGTAGAAGGGCGAATGCACGAAATGCGGGATATAGGACCAGAAGGTCTCGTATCCGTCCATGAAGTGGAACACCGGACCCAGGCTTTCGGCCTGCACCGACATCCACAGCGCGTTGATATCGTCGGGCGTCAATTCGCCCTGCCGGCGGGCGGCGTGCAGTTTGCATTCGAAATCGTAGAACGCGATCTGCCGCACGACGGTGTTGATCATGTCCTCGACCTTGCCGGCCAGCAAGGTCTTGCGCTCGGCCTTGGTCCGGGCCTTGGCCAGCAGGCGCTGGAATGTCAGCATCTCGCCAAAGACCGAGGCGGTCTCGGCCAGCGTGAGGGGCGTGGCCGAGAGAAGCTCGCCCTGCGCCGCCGCAAGCCGCTGATGGACCCCGTGCCCCAGTTCATGCGCCAGCGTCATCACGTCGCGCGGCTTGCCCAGATAGTTGAGCATCACATAGGGATGCACGGTGGTGACGGTCGGATGCGCAAAGGCGCCCGGTGCCTTGCCCAGCTTGACCCCGGCGTCGATCCAGCCCTGCGTGAAGAAGGGTTCGGCCAGATCGGCCATCCGCGGGTCGAAGTCGCCATAAGCCGACATCACGGTTTCGCGGGCCTCGGTCCATCCGATGGTGCGTGGGGCTTCGATCGGCAGGGGCGCGTTGCGGTCCCAGATTTCCAGCCGCTCCAGCCCCAGCCACTTGGCCTTGAGCGCATAATAGCGATGCGAAAGGCGCGGATAGGCCGCGACCACGGCGTTGCGCAGGGCTTCGACCACCTCGGGTTCGACATGGTTCGACAGGTGGCGGCCGTGCTGCGGCGAGGGCATCTTGCGCCAGCGGTCCGAGATTTCCTTTTCCTTGGCCAGCGTGTTGTGCACCCGCGCGAACAGGCGGATGTTGGCATCGAACACCTTGGCCAGCGATTGCGCGGCGGCCTGACGGCGGGCACGGGCGGGATCGGTCAGCAGATTGAGGGTCGCTTCCAGCGGCAGGGGATCGTCCTCGCCCTCGACCTCGAAACTCAGGCCGGCCATCGTCTCGTCAAAGAGACGGTTCCAGGCGGCGGCGCCGACGGTCGACTGGTCATGCAGGAATTTCTCCAGCTCGTCCGACAACTGGTGCGGCCGCATCGCGCGCATCCGTTCGATGACCGGCCGGTAGCGGCCCAGGGCGGCGTCGGCCTGCAACAGGGATTCCATCGTCGCATCGTCGATGCGGTTCATTTCCAGCGAAAAGAACACCAGCGGCGTGGTGGCCACGGTGACGCGATCCTGCGCGTCGGCCATGAACTTGGCGCGTTCGCTGTCGGTGGTCGCCTGATAGTAACGCAGCCCCGCATAGGACATGAGCCGCCCGGCGGTGATGTCGATCGCCTCGTAGTCCTGGATGCATTGCAGCATGGCCGCCGCGTCCAGCCCCGCCAGCCTGCCCTCGTAGCTGGCGGCAAAGCGGGCGCAGGCGTCGTCCAGCCAGTCGAAGTCCCGGGTGACCTCGGGCGCGTCGGGCGCGGCATAGAGATCCGTCAGGTCCCACTCGGGCAGATCGCCCAATCCCTTGCCGGTCGGCTCGGCATCGAAACGGCGCGGATCATGCAGGGCGGGAATGCGAAACATCAAGGGATCTCCGGGATTGGTTCCCCGAGGATGTAGCGCCCGGGCCCCGGCGTGACAACCCGAACTCGATCAGGCGCGCATGGCCAGGTATTCCTCATGCGCCCGGTTGAAGGCATCCTGCGCCGCGGTGATCGCATCGCGGTCGTCGCCGCGCGCGACCAGGACCTGCCACGAGGAATAGAGAAGGTCCAGCGCCTTGCTCATGCCGCTGATATCGCTGGCCGCCGCCGAATTCGAAAACTCGCTTTGCAAGGCTGTCACGATATCCAGGATCGCGCGGCTTTCGACCCCGGCCAGATCGGTCTCGAAACTGGCGACGTCGTCGGCGGACAGGATCTGCATCTCGTAGTCCGAGGTCGTGCCGCCGCTGCTCGACCCGCCGCCCAGCAAGCCGCTGCCGCAAGACCCGGACAGGCCCGCCAGTTCCGCCACGCTGGCGGAACCATCCGGCGCGCTGAGCCGGCGGTTGTCCAGTTCGTTGCTGTAAAGCGCCGCGTAGTCGAGCACTTCGTTGACATAGAGATCCGGCTCGTTGCCATCGCGCAGAACCTGCACCTTGATGGCGGTTTCCGCATAGGCGGCCTGCAGGTCCTTGTCGTTCAGGCCGCCGATCTGGCGCGCGATATCCTCGGCCTCGGCGGCGCGGTCGCCCGTCAGCACGCGCATCTCGTAGGTTGCCGATCCCGAACAGAAGGCCGCAACCGAAGCGTTGGACAGCGCACCGCGGATCGACTCGCCCAGGTTTCCAACGCCCGAGCGCACGGCGTTGGCCGAGGAAATCCCGACCCCGACAATCGCCGCCGTCAGGACCACCCAGTCCGCAACGACGGCGCCGGAATCAGTGTCGAGAAAGGTCTTGAGTGTCGAACGCATGACAGGCCCCATTACTTTACCAGATGGAACCATATCGAGGCTTTGCGACAAAATTAGGGCGGCGTTAACCCCGACGGCGACCGCGCCGTTCCCGCCCGCCGCCATGGTTGTGCGTCGGATCGCCACAGCCCGCCGGCTCGGTCCCGTCCGAGGCCGAACTGAACGGACCCAGCGCCGCGGTGATCTGTTCAAGCGTCGGGCGTTCGCCCGCCGGCCGGGTATCCAGCGCCTCGCGCATGGCGCGCAGGTGTTCGGGCATCGTGCCGCAGCAGCCGCCGATGATCCTGGCGCCCGCGTCGCGCGCCAGAACGGCGTATTCGGCCATCAGCGCCGGCGTGCCGTCATACTTGATCGCGCCATCCACATATTTCGGGATGCCCGCGTTGCCCTTGGCGATGACGGGCAGTTCCGGCCCCAGCGCCAGAAAGCCCAGGATCGTGCGCATCAGGTCCGACGCGCCGACGCCGCAGTTCGCGCCAAAGGCCACCGGCGGATAGTCCAGCTTGCCGACCAGCTTCACGAAATCGGCCGAGGTCACGCCCATCATGGTGCGCCCGGCGGTGTCGAAACTCATGGTGCCGGCCCACGGCATCCCGGCCCGGCGGCAGCCCTCGGCGGCGGCGGCGATTCCTCGGGGGCCGAGATGGTCTCGACCCACAGGATATCGGCGCCGCCTCCTTCAGTCCTTCGGCCTGTTCGTGGAACATCTCGACCGCGCCATCATGGGTCAGCGTGCCCGCCGGCGCCATGATCTCGCCCGTCGGGCCCATCGACCCGGCGACCAGCACCTTGCGCCCGGCCTTGTCGGCGACCGCGCGGCCGATCTCGGCGCCGACACGGTTCAGTTCGCGCACCCGGCCCTGGGCGTTGTGCAGCTTCAGGCGGCTGGCATTGCCACCAAAGGTGTTGGTCAGGAACAGGTCCGAGCCGGCCTCGACCGCCGAGGAATAGAGCGTGGTGATGCGGTCGGGATGATCGACGTTCCAGAACTCGGGTGCGTCACCCGAGCTGAGGCCCATGTTGAACAGATTGGTCCCGGTGGCGCCATCCGCCAGCAGAAAGCCGCGTTCGGCCAGAAGGGCGGTCAAGGGATCGGACTGAAGGGGCATCGGTGTCCTCGGCAATGCAAAACGCGCCGCAAGGCGCGGCGCGTTCCGGTTGTGACACAGTTCCGCGCGGGGCGCAAATGCGTGCGCCTCATGACGATGATGAGGGGATCAACCCTGCTTCATCAGCTCTTGCTGCGCGGCATGCAGGAATTCCACCATCTTGGCGCGCACCGTGGCCTCGTCGGCCTTGCCGGCGAGATCCTTGACCAGTTTGCGCACCACGTCCTCGTCGCCGTCCTCTTCGAAATCGGCGGCGATCACTTCCAGCACATAGGCCCCTTCGGCATCGCCGGTCTTGCCCAGCAGGCCCGCAGCCCAGTGACCCAGCGCCTTGTTGCGGCGGGCGTTGGCCTTGAACGCCATTTCGGCGTCATGGGCGAATTTCGCTTCAAAGGCGTTTTCGCGATCGTCGAAGGTGGTCATGGGTCGGGCCTCTCGCAGACTTCCGTGGGGTCGTTTCCGCCCCAGATATGGGGGCAGACGGCGCGCGCTGCAAGCACTGTTTGCAACCGCGGCGACGCAGCGGGGCGCTGCGCTTGCGGGGCGGGTGCGCATGGCGTATAGGCACGGCTGACTTCAGCCGCCCGCGCCTTGCCGCGGGCCCTTCGGGGAATCACCTGACATGGCGAGACGCACCAAGGTTTACGAGGGCAAGGCCAAGATCCTCTATGAAGGCCCGGAACCCGGAACCTTCATCCTGTATTTCAAGGACGACACCAGCGCCGGCGATGGCGCCAAGAAGGCCCAGATCGAGGGCAAGGGCGTCCTGAACAACCGGCTGTCCGAATATTTCATGTCCGGCCTGAACGACATCGGCGTGCCGACGCATTTCATCCGCCGCATCAACATGCGCGAACAGTTGATCCGCGCGGTCGAGATCATCCCGCTGGAAGTGGTCGTGCGCAACATCGCCGCCGGGTCGATTTCCAAGCGGCTGGGGATCGAGGAAGGCACCCCCCTGCCCCGCCCGATTGTCGAGTTCTACTACAAGAACGACGACCTGCACGACCCGATGGTCAGCGAGGAACACATCCTGGCCTTTGGCTGGGCCACGCATCAGGATCTGGACGACATCGTCGCGCTGGCGCTCAGGGTGAACGACTTCCTGTCGGGCGTGATGATGGGCGTCGGCATCAAGCTGGTGGATTTCAAGATCGAGATCGGCCGCATCTATGACGGCGATTTCATGCGCCTCGTCGTCGCGGACGAGATCAGCCCCGACAGCTGCCGCCTGTGGGATGCCAAGACCGGCCAGAAGCTGGACAAGGACGTGTTCCGCCGCGACCTGGGCAACCTGTCCGAGGCCTATACCGAAGTGGCGCGACGCCTGGGCGTGATGCCCGCCGCCGCCGCCACGCCGATCACCAAGCCGAAACTGATGAACTGAAGGGTCCTGCGATGAAAGCGCGCGTGCATGTCATGCTGAAAACCGGCGTTCTGGACCCGCAGGGCGAGGCCGTGCGTCACGCCCTGGGCGCCCTGGGCTTCGACGGGGTCGAGGCGGTCCGTCAGGGCAAGGTGATCGAACTGGACCTGGCCGAAACCGACCGCGCGGCCGCCGAAATCGCCGTCAAGGCGATGTGCGAGAAGCTGCTGGCGAACACCGTGATCGAACGCTACGAGGTCGAGCTGGTCTGAGACCGGTTCCGCTGCGAGACGGAAAACAGGGGGGGGCGCTGCCCCCCTCTTTGCTGCGCAAATTCACCCCCCGGGATATTTGGGGCACAAAGATGGGGCGGGGTCTGCCGCCCGATCGCCCCCGGTCAGATCACCGCGGTCGGGTCCTCGAACCCTTGCGGCACGATCAGGTTGTGGCGGCCCAGCGCCTTGACGTCGCGTTCGCCGCACAGCGCCATGGTCATGTCCAGTTCCTTGCGCAGGATCTGCAAGGCGCTGCTCACGCCCTGCTGCCCCATCGCCCCCAGCCCATAGATGAAGGCCCGGCCGATATAGGTGGATTTCGCCCCCATCGCGACGGCCTTGAGAATGTCCTGACCCGAGCGGATGCCGCTGTCGAGGTGGACCTCGGTCGTGTCGCCGACGGCATCCAGGATCGACGGCAACATGCGGATCGACGACATCGCCCCGTCGAGCTGCCGCCCGCCGTGGTTCGACACGACGATCGCATCGGCGCCCAGTTTCTGCGCCATGACCGCGTCCTCGGGATCGTTGATGCCCTTGAGGATGAACTTGCCGCCCCACATGTCGCGCAGCTTCTCGATCTTGGACCAGTCAAGCTGCGGGTCGAATTGTTCCGCCGTCCACTGCATCAGCGAGGCCGGGTCGCCCACGCCCTTGGCATGACCGACGATGTTGCCGAAAAAGCGGCGCCGGGTGCCCAGCATCCCCATCCCCCAGCGCCATTTGGTCGCCAGGTTCACCATCGTCGGCAAGGTCAGCTTGGGCGGCGCGCTGAGCCCATTCTTCAGGTCCTTGTGCCGCTGGCCCAGCAATTGCAGATCGAGCGTCAGCACCAGCGCCGAACACCCGGCATCCTTGGCGCGCTGGATGATGTTGCGGACAAAATCCTCGTCCTTCATCACATAAAGCTGGAACCAGAAGGGCTTGGTCGTGTTCTGGGCCACATCCTCGATCGAACAGATCGACATGGTGGACAGCGTGAAGGGCACGCCGAATTCCTCGGCCGCCCGGGCCGCCAGGATCTCGCCATCGGCGTGCTGCATCCCCGTCATGCCGACCGGCGCGAGCGCGACGGGCATGGCCACCTCCTGCCCGATCATCTCGGTTTTCGTCGAGCGGTTCGACATGTCCACCGCCACGCGCTGGCGCAGATGGATCTTCTGGAAATCGGTCTTGTTCTCGCGGAAGGTCTGCTCGGTCCAGCTGCCCGACTCGCAGTAATCGTAGAACATGCGCGGCGCGCGGCGCCGATAGAGCCGGTGCAGATCCTCGACGGTGGTGATGACGGGCATGGGCTTCCCTCCGCGAATTGGTCAGGTTTTCTTACCGCCAGAGCAGGCTTCGTGCAAGCGCGGGCTGCAAGGAATTCTTGCCCGCCGCACCGAACTGGCCTATGTCCGGGCTCTCGATTGAACGGGGATTTCCGATGGCACACAAGGTCTTCATCGATGGCGAAGTCGGCACCACGGGGCTGCAGATCCGCGAGCGGCTGCAAAACCGCGCGGACATCACGCTGGTCCAGGTCGATCCCGCGCGCCGAAAGGACCCCGACGCGCGCCGCGAGGCCCTGGCCGAGGCCGATGTGGCCATCCTCTGCCTGCCCGACGAGGCCGCGCGCGAGGCCGCGGCCCTGGCTGCGCCCTATGGCACGCGGCTGATCGACGCCTCGACCGCGCATCGCGTGGCGGACGACTGGGTGTTTGGCCTGCCGGAAATGGCCGAGGGCCAGCGCGCGGCGGTCGCCGGCGCAACCCGCGTGTCGAACCCGGGCTGCTGGTCCACCTGCGCGATCGCGCTGATCCGCCCGCTGGTGCAGGCCGGCCTGATCCACCGCGAAACGCCACCGGCGATTTCCGGCGTCTCGGGCTATTCCGGCGGCGGCAAGGCCATGATCGCCGAGTTCGAATCCGGCGAGACCAGGGGGGCGTTTCTCTATGGGGCAGCGCAGGGTCACAAGCATCTGCCCGAGATCACCCTGCATGGGCTGCTGGCGAAAGCACCGGTCTTCGTGCCATCGGTCGGGCAGTATGCGCAGGGGATGGCTGTCGCCGTGCACCTGCCGGACCTTGGCGCCGCCGGGATGAAGGCCGCGGACGAGGCCCTGCGCGCCCATTACGCAGGCGAGCGGTTCATCGCGGTGGTCGATCCCTCCACGCACGAGCCGCGGGTGAATCCCGAGCGCCTGAACGGCACGAACCGGCTGGAACTGTCGGTGCATGGCAATGCCCGGACCGGCGCGGCGGTGCTGATCGCGGTGCTGGACAATCTGGGCAAGGGGGCATCCGGCGCAGCGGTGCAGAACCTGAACCTGATGCTGGGCGTGGACGAGGGAGCGGGGCTCTGACCCGCCCCCCGTTCTGACCTGCGCCCCGTAGGGTGCGTGCTGGCACGCACCCTGCCGCCCGTCAGCCGCGATGCGCACCCTCTGCGAGCGCCGCCACAAAGGCCAGGATCTCGGTCACGGGTTTGCCTTCGCCGATCAGCTTGACGATGGCCGAGCCCACCACCGCGCCATCCGCGACCGACGCGATCGACTGTGCGCCCTCGGGCGTGGTGATGCCGAACCCCACGATCACCGGCAGGTCGGTCTGCGCCTTGATCCGCGCGACCTCGGGCGCGACATCGGCAGCCTGGGCGGCGGCCGCCCCGGTGATCCCGGTGATCGAGACGTAATACACGAAGCCCGACGTATTGCGCAGCACCGTGGGCAGGCGGCGGTCGTCCGTCGTCGGCGTCGCCAGCCGGATGAAGTTGAGCCCGGCCGCCTGGGCGGGAAGGCACAGCTCGCTGTCTTCCTCGGGCGGCAGATCGACGACGATCAGGCCGTCGATGCCCGCCTCGTTCGCCTCGGCCAGGAACCGGTCCACCCCGCGCGCGTAGATCGGGTTGTAATAGCCCATCAGCACGATCGGCGTCGTCGCATCGTCCCGGCGGAACGCGCGCACCATGTCCAGAACCCGGTCCATGGTCATGCCGCCATCGAGCGCGCGCTGCCCGGCCCGCTGGATCGTCGGCCCGTCGGCCATCGGATCGGTAAAGGGCATCCCCAGTTCGATGATGTCCACGCCCGCGCCGGGCAGGCCCCGCATCACCTGAAGCGAGACATCGGCGTCCGGATCGCCGCCCATCATGTAGGCCACGAATGCCTTGCGCCCCTGGGCGCGCAGGCGGGCAAATGTGTCGTCGATCCTGGTCATGCCGCTCCCCGTCGAATGCCGGACAGGGCTTGCACCGAAGGGCGGGGGAAATCAAGGCCCCTTGCGCCGCGCACGCCCCGGGTGCATGTCTGCCGCATGGACTGGATCAAGATCATACACATTCTCTGCGTGATGGGGTGGATGACCTCCATTTTCGCGGTGCCGCGCGCGCTGATCTACTGGAAGCGCGACTTTTCCGCGACCGGCCGGCAAGGCCCGCTTGGCGACCTGACCTACCGGTTGTATCGCTTCTCGGCCGGGCTGGGGATCATCGCGGTGCTGACCGGGTTGTGGATGGGCTGGCAGGTCTGGCATTTCGTGCCCTGGATCCATCTGAAGCTGACGCTCGTCGTGCTGCTGGCGGTGCATTACGTCTGGACGGGCGTGCTGGTCGGGCGGGCGAAACGCGGCCTCTTCACCCAGAGCGAGACTTGGCTGCGGGTCTTCAACGAAGTCAGCGTCATCGCCGTGGTCGCGATCCTCTGGGTCGTGGTGGTCAAGCCCTTCTGACCCTTGCCTCGCCCGGGCACCTGCCCTAGAAGCGCGGGCGACAAACGGCGGAGGGTCCGATGGGTTTCAGAATGGGTATCGTGGGTCTGCCGAACGTCGGCAAGTCGACCCTGTTCAACGCGCTGACCCGCACCGCCGCAGCGCAGGCCGCGAATTTTCCCTTCTGCACGATCGAACCCAATGTGGGCGAGGTGGCCGTGCCCGATGCGCGGCTGGACAAGCTGGCCGAAATCGCCGGGTCGAAACAGATCATCCCCACGCGCATGACCTTTGTCGACATCGCCGGACTGGTGCGCGGCGCGTCCAGGGGCGAGGGGCTGGGCAACCAGTTCCTGGCGAATATCCGCGAATGCGACGCCATCGCCCATGTGCTGCGCTGTTTCGAGGATGGCGACATCACCCATGTCGAGGGGCGCATCGACCCGGTCGCGGATGCCGAAACGATCGAAACCGAGCTGATGCTGGCCGACCTGGAAAGCATCGAACGGCGCCGCGCGAACCTGGTGCGCAAGCTGAAGGGCAACGACAAGGAAGCCGCCGATCAGGACCGGCTCCTGGCGCTGGCGCAGAAGGCGCTGGAAGACGGCAAGCCCGCCCGCGCGGTAACCGTGGCCGAGGACGACCGCCGCGCCTGGCGCCTGCTGCAACTGCTGACCGCGAAACCCGTGCTCTATGTCTGCAACGTCGAGGAAACGGCCGCCGCGACCGGCAATGCCCAGACCGCGCGCGTGGCCGAGATGGCGGCCGCGCAGGGCGCGGGGATCGTCGTCATTTCGGCCCGGATCGAAGAGGAGATCAGCCAGCTCGATGCCGAAGAGGCGGCGATGTTCCTGGACGAGATGGGGCTGGAAGAGGCCGGGCTGGACCGGTTGATCCGCGCGGGCTACGACCTGCTGGGCCTGCAGACCTATTTCACCGTCGGCCCAAAGGAAGCGCGCGCCTGGACGATCGCCCGCGGAACCCTGGCCCCCCAGGCGGCAGGCGTGATCCATGGCGATTTCGAAAAGGGCTTCATCCGTGCCGAAACCGTCGCCTATGCCGATTACATCGCCTGCAAAGGCGAGACCGGCGCAAAGGACGCGGGCAAGTTCCGCGTCGAGGGCAAGACCTATGAGGTCAAGGACGGCGACGTGCTGCACTTCCTGTTCAACGCCTGACGACGGGGGCCTGACGACGGGGGCCTGACGACGGGGGCCTGACGACGGGGCGGGTTTCGCCCTCGGCCGGCGGCATTCCATGCCGCAGCCCTCGGGCGACCGGGCGCGGCGCTGACGCGCCGCGCATGAGGGGGCTTTGCGCCCCCTCTTCGCTGCGCGAATTCACCCCCGCAGGATATTTCCGGCACAAAGATGGGCTCAGGGCCCGCGATGGGCCCGGGGTCGGCCCGGGGTCGGTGCGGTGCAGAGGGTCGCGATTGGCCGCGGCCCCGCGCCGATCACGAGCCCATCGGGGTCCAGGGCCAGGGCTTGCGGTCGCTCGCGGCGGACTGGTAGCGGGCCGCCCGGGCGACCCAGGCGCCCACCATGCTGCCGAAATCGCCGAGTTCCTCGTTCGGGCGGCCGCGGTTCGCGATCATGATGACGATCTGCAGGACCGCGACCGCGAACAGGATGGACTGTGCGACCGAGATCAGCATGGTGATGACGACGATCCACAGGATGCGCGGCCAGAGTTCGCGATTGCCAGGCTCGAACTCGTCCTCGTCCGCGTCGAATCCGTTTGGTCGCATCGTCTCGCCTTTCCTGCCATGCCCCCATCCTGCGCCAAGGCGGGCCGCCCGGCAAGCGCCCCGACGCGGAGGGGTCAGCCTGCGCGGTAGTTGGGGCTCTCGCGGGTGATCTGCACGTCGTGGACGTGGCTTTCCTTCAGCCCGGCGCCGGTGATGCGGACGAACTGGCAGCCGGTGCGCATCGCGTCCACCGTCGCGTTGCCGGTGTAGCCCATGGCCGCGCGCAAGCCGCCGACCATCTGGTGAATCACCGTGCCGACCGCGCCCTTGTAGGGCACCTGACCCTCGATCCCTTCCGGCACCAGCTTGTCCGAGGCCGCGTCCTTCTGGAAATACCGGTCGGCCGAGCCGCGCGCCATGGCACCCAGCGACCCCATGCCGCGATAGGATTTGTAGCTGCGGCCCTGATAGAGGATCACCTCGCCCGGCGCTTCCTCGGTCCCGGCGATGGCCGAGCCGACCATGGCGCAACTGGCCCCCGCCGCGATCGCCTTGGCGAAATCGCCGGAAAACTTGATGCCGCCGTCGGCGATGATCGGCACGTCGCCCGCCGCCGCCGCCGAATCCATGATCGCCGTCAATTGCGGCACGCCGACGCCGGCCACGATCCGCGTCGTGCAGATGGAGCCGGGACCGATCCCGACCTTGACCGCATCGGCGCCGGCGCCGATCAGGGCCCGGGTGGCCTCGGCCGTGGCGACATTGCCGGCAACCACCTGCACCGCATTGGACAGCGACTTGACCCGTTCGACCGCTTCCGCGACCGAGGCGGAGTGCCCGTGCGCGGTGTCGATCACCACCAGGTCGACCCCGGCCTCGATCAGGGCGGCCGATCGTTCGAAACCGGCATCCCCCACGGTCGACGCCGCCGCCACGCGCAGCCGGCCCAGCTCGTCCTTGCAGGCCATCGGATGCAGGACCGCCTTCTCGGTGTCCTTCAGTGTCAGCAGGCCGGTAAGCCGCCCCTCGGCGTTGACCACCAGCAGTTTCTCGATGCGGCGGTCGTGCATCATGCCCCGCGCAGCGGAACGGTCGGCGGGCTCTTGCAGGATCGCCAGGTTGTCGGCCGTCATCATCTGCCGAACCGGCGTGCGCGGATCGTCGACAAACCGCATGTCGCGGTTGGTGACGATGCCGACGACCCGGCCCGCGGCATCGACCACCGGAAACCCGGTGACATTGTAGCGTTCGGCCAGGGCCTTGGCATCGGCCAGCGTCTGGTCGGGGGTCAGGGTGATCGGGTTGTAGACGATTCCGGATTCGAACCGCTTGACGCGACGGACTTCCTCGGCCTGCTGGTCCGGGGTCAGATTGCGATGGATCACCCCCATGCCGCCGGCCTGGGCCATGGCGATGGCCATCCGGGCCTCGGTCACGGTGTCCATGGCCGAGCTGAGCAGCGGAATGTTCAACCGGATCGACCGGGTCACCCGGGTCGAGACATCGGCCTGCGACGGAAGCACGCTGGACGCGGCCGGAACCAGGAGGACGTCATCAAAGGTGAGAGCCTCGCGAATCTGCATGGGGGACTCCTGTGTCAGGGGGTGCATCGCTTGGCACGGCCCTATGGCACGGGACGGCGGGAAAGGAAAGAGGGCCCGCGGCCGCGGGGCCCGGGTTCGCATCCACCGGCAGGGGGGCGCCCGGGCACGGTGCGCGCCGGGTCAGTCGCGCGTCAGAAAGGCCTCGAATGCGGCAAGCGTGGTATCCGAGACGTGGTGTTCCATCCCCTCGGCATCCAGTTCGGCGGTGTCCGGCGGCACCCCGACGGCAACCAGCAGCGACACCACGACCCGATGGCGCAGGCGCACCCGTTCGGCCAGTTCGGCGCCGGCCTCGGTCAGGAACACGCCGCGATAGGGACGGGAAACGGCCAACCCCTCGCGCTTGAGCCGGGCCATCGCCTTGGTGACGGTCGGATGCGTCACGCCCATGCGGCTGGCGATGTCGGTGATGCGCGCCTCGCCCAGTTCGGCGGTCAGATCACCGATCAGCTCGACGTAATCCTCGAGCAGCGCGACCGATTGCGCGGTGCGGGCCTGAACGAAGCGGTCGGGCCCCGCGGGGGGCTCGTCATCGGGCGGCAGACTGGGGTCGGGCATCGGTGCGTCCATCGGCGGGGCAGTCGCCCTACCCTACGCACGGAACGGGGGTGATGCAAACATGTCGCCACTCTTTTGCCACTTGCACTTTCCGTAGCCTTGGCTACATTCGGTCCAACAAAGGCGACCCCATGCAACCCGGCACCCTCAGCGACCGCACCCGCAGCACCCTGTCCGATGCCCTTGCCGGGCGTCGCGGCGGGCTGCGCACCGCCCTGGCCTTTGCCGGCCCGGCCGTGATCGCATCGGTCGCCTACATGGACCCGGGGAACTACGCGACCAACATCCAGGCAGGCGCGGGCTATGGCTACGGCCTGCTGTGGGTCGTGCTCATGGCCAACCTCATCGCCATGCTGTTCCAGGCCCTGTCCGCCCGTCTGGGCATCGTCACCGGCAAGAACCTTGCGGAACTGTGCCGCGACGAATTCCCGCGCCCCGTCGTCTGGATCATGTGGGCGGTGAGCGAAGTCGCGGCCATGGCGACCGACCTGGCCGAGTTTCTGGGGGGCGCGATCGGTCTGGCACTGCTGTTCGGCCTGCCGCTCATGCAGGGCATGATCGTCACGGCGGCGCTCACCTATGCGATCCTGATGGTCGAACAACGCGGATTCCGCCCCATGGAATTGGTGATCGGGGCCTTCGTCGGGATCATCGGCCTGTGCTACCTGGCGGAAATGGCCATCGCGCCGGTCGATTGGGCCCAGGCCGCCGAGGGGTTGACCTCGCCCGCGCTGCCCGATGCCACGGCGCTGACCATCGCCGTCGGCATCATCGGCGCCACCGTGATGCCCCATGCGATCTACCTGCATTCCGGCCTGACCCAGTCGCGGGTCCACGCCGCCACGGCCGGCGAACGCCGCCGCCTGCTGCGCTTTTCGAATACCGAAGTCGTGCTGGCGCTCGCCGTCGCCGGGCTGATCAACATGGCCATGGTGATCATGGCGGCCTCGGCCTTTCACCACGGCCACGCCGAGGTCGCCGAGATCGAAACCGCCTACCACATGCTCACGCCGCTGCTGGGCGCGGGCGCCGCGGTCGCCTTCCTGGTGTCGCTGATCGCGTCGGGGATCTCGTCCTCGGTCGTCGGCACCATGGCGGGGCAGATGATCATGCAGGGTTTCCTGCACATCCAGGTGCCGGTCTGGCTGCGCCGGCTCGTGACCATGGTGCCGGCCTTTGCGGTGGTCGCCATGGGCGTGAATGCGACCGAAGCCCTGGTGCTCAGCCAGGTCGTGCTGTCGATCGCCCTGCCCGTCCCGATGATCGCGCTGGTGATCTTCACCGGTCGGCGCGACCTCATGGGCGAACATGCCACCGGCCTCGCGGTGCGCGCGGCGGCGATCCTCGGGGCGACGGTCGTCCTCACGCTGAACCTGGTCCTGCTGGCGCAGACCTTCGGCCTCGGAGCCTGACGGGACCTGCAATCCTGGCCCCATCATCTTGTCGGAAATACGCACGGGGGGTTCTCAGGGGGGATCGGTGATCCCCCCTGAGCGGGGGGTGCGGGGGGCTGGCCCCCGCCCCTGCCCTCAGACCGGCGGGTGCACATCCGCGGGGATCGGACAGACATAGGGCGTCTCGGCCAGCCGCGCCGCGTGTTCCGCCCTGGCCTCGGTCAGCAGCGCAGGATCCTCGATCAGCCGCTGCGCGCAGCGGGCCATGGCCAGCCCCGCATGCACCATCCCCTTGTGCGCGCCCGGGCTCTTGCCCTGCGCGGTCACCTGCCAGGAATGCCCCGGCGTGCCGATCGCCAGGGTCGAAACCAGAACCTCGGTCGTCGGCACCGCCCAGGTCACGTCCGCCACATCGGTCGATCCCACCAGCACCTCGCCGCCCGGCCGCAGCCTGACCACCCAGTCGCACAGCGGCGTATCGGCGCGCGGCTTCTCCTTGATCACCCGCCAGGGGGTCGCGATGTCCTCGGCGCTCAGCGTCGCCTGGATGGCCCGCGCATAGGCACGGTCGGCCTCGTCAAAGGGCACGCCGCCGATCTCCTCCAGCACGGCATGCATGGTGCGGTCCATGACCTCGTTCACCAGGTTTTCCGATACCGCCGAGAACACCTTGCCCTCGACCTGCGTGCCGGTCATCAGCGCGGCCCCTTTCGCCACGTCGCGCACCCGGTCCACCAGGGCGCGCATGTTGGCCGAGGTCAGCGCCCGGATCGAATAGCGCACCACCGCTTTGGCCTGCACCACGTTGGGCGCCCGCCCCCCCGCATCGAGATAGGCGTAATGGATGCGTGCGTCCTGAACCATGTGTTCGCGCAGATAGTTCACGCCGACCGACATCAGTTCGACCGCGTCCAGCGCCGAGCGCCCCAGATGCGGCGACATCGCCGCATGCGAGGACCGTCCGGTAAAGGTGAAGTCGATGCGCGTGTTCGCCAGGCTCTCGGGATCGTCGACGCGCGTCATGTCATTGGGGTGCCAGGTGATCGCCGCGTCCACGTCCCTGAACGCCCCCTCGCGCACCAGAAAGGTCTTGGCCGCGCCGCCTTCCTCGGCCGGGCAGCCGTAATAGCGCACCCGCCCGGGCGTGCCGGTTTCCTCGAGCCAGTCCTTCAGCGCGCAAGCGGCCAGCAACGCCGCCGCGCCCAGCAGGTTGTGCCCGCACCCGTGCCCGTTGCCGCCGTCTTCCAGCGCGCGCGGTTCGGCGATGCCGGCCACCTGGCTCAGGCCGGGCAGCGCGTCATATTCGCCCAGAATGGCGATGACCGGTCCCCCCTCGCCCGCCTCGCCCATGACCGCCGTGGGGATTCCGCCCAACGTTTCGGTCACGCGAAAGCCCTTGGCCTTCAGCATCGCGGTATGTTCGGCACACGAGGCATGTTCCTGATACAGCGTTTCGGGCGTGCCCCAGACCCGGTCAGCCAGGCCCGTCAGGTCCTGCCGGTGCGTGGCGATGTGGTGCTGGATGGGATGGGTATTGCGCATGTTAACCTCCTGCGTCGGCGCGATCCTGCGCCGGAACGCCCGAGGTTGGCAAGGGTCAGAGACGATCCTTCAGCCAGGCGCTGACCCGGCGCACCGCATCCACGCCCTGAGGGATCGCCCGCCGGGTCGAGACAAAGGCGTGGATCTGCCCCGGATAGGGCAGCAGCGTCACCGCGCAGCCCGCACGCTCCAGCGCCTCGGCATAGAGGCGACCGTCATCCCACAGCGGATCATGGCCCGCGTGCACGATCACCGCCGGCGGCTGCCCCGCCAGATGCGACGAGTTCAGCGGCGCCAGGCGCGGGTCGGCGCGGTCCTGCCCGGCGGGCAGGTATTGGTCCAGATACCAGGCCACCCGATCCGTCGGCAACACAAAGGCGTCCCGCATCGCCTGCATCGACGGGGTATCCATCGTCGACGAGACCGCCGGATAGATCAGCACCTGCGCCCGGGGCAGATCGCGCCCTGCCAGCAGGTGCATCAGCGCCGCCGTCAGGTTTCCGCCCGCGCTGTCGCCGCCGACCGCCAGACGCGCCGCGTCCACACCCCAGCGCGCGGGTTCGGCGCGCAGCGCGCGATAGGCGGCTTCGCAATCCTCGAGGCCGGCGGGAAACCTGTGCTCGGGCGCCAGGCGATAGTCCAGCGCGATCACCCGCACCCCGGCGTCACGCGCGATCTGGCCGCACAGGCCATCATGCGTGTCGATGCCGCCCTGCACCCAGCCGCCACCGTGCAGGAACAGCAGGCACGGGCGGTCGGCGTCGTCAGGGCGCGTGTCATAGATCCGTGCCGGGCGATCCCCGTCGGCACCGGGCAGGACCGTTTCGCGTCGCGTCACGGTGTCCGGGCATGGCAGGTCGAATTTCTGCGCCAGCATCTGCAGCGAGGCCCGGCTTTCCGCAAGGGTCGGCACCACCCCCGGTTTGCGGACCGCATTGAACAGCGTGCCCAGCGCCTGCGCCTTGGGGTCTATGCGCCGCCCGTCCACCACCCGCAACCGCCCCGCATACCACAGTGCGGCCACCGGTTCCGGCAGGCGGGTCAGCGCGAGCAGCCCCAGAAGTGCCAGTTTTCCCATCGCGTGCCTCCGTTTGCCCCAGAAGGGCACGCCGGGCCGCCGGGTTCAAGGGCGAACCGCCCGCTTCCATGGCAGACGGCCCCCGCATGGGGGGCCGCCGCCTTGTGTTCGACCGGGTCTGGTGTCAGCCGATGATCGCGTTCAGCGCGCCCGAGGGGCGCATCACCGCCGCCACCTTGTCCGCATCCGGCAGGTAGTAGCCGCCCAGATCGGCGGGTTTGCCCTCGACCGCGTGCAGTTCGGCGACGATCTGCGCCTCGCCATCGGCCAGGGCCCTCGCGATCGGCGCGAAATGGGCGGCCAGCGCGGGGTCTTCGGTCTGCTCTGCCAGGGCCTCGGCCCAGTAGCGGGCAAAGAAGTAATGCGAGGTCCGGTTGTCGTTCTGGCCGACCTTGCCCTGGGGGCTGTCCTCGTTGTCCAGCACCTTTTGCGTGGCCGCATCCACCGCCGCGCCCAGCAGCGCCGCCTTGGGGTTGTTCTTCGACTCGGCCAGGAAGTTGAAGCTTTCGCCCAGGGCGCAGAACTCGCCCAGGCTGTCCCAGCGCAGGTGGTTTTCTTCCTGCACCTGCTGGACGTGCTTGGGCGCGGTGCCACCCGCACCCGTTTCGAACATGCCGCCGCCGTTCATCAGCTTGACGATCGACAGCATCTTGGCCGAGGTGCCGAGTTCGAGGATCGGGAACAGATCGGTCAGATAGTCGCGCAGCACGTTGCCGGTGATGGTGACACAATCCTTGCCCGCGCGGATGGTTTCCAGCGTGAACCGGGTGGCGGCGCGCGGGTCCATGATCGGAATGTCGATCCCGGCCTCCTTGAGGGCGGGCTCGACATACTGGATCAGCTGCGCGTCGTGCGCACGGTTCTTGTCCAGCCAGAAGGCCGCGGCCCCGGTGGCACGGGTGCGCGCGATGCCCAGCTGGATCCAGTCCAGGATCGGCGCTTTCTTGGCGGTGGCCGAACGCCAGATGTCGCCAGCCTCGACCGCGTGTTCATGCAGCACCTCGCCCGAGGCCAGCACGATCCGCACGATGCCCTTCGAGGGGATCTCGAACGTGGTCGGGTGGCTGCCGTATTCCTCGGCCTTTTGCGCCATGAGACCGACGTTCGAGGCCGCGCCCGCCGTCGTCACGTCCAGCGCGCCGGTTTCCTTGAAATACTTGATCGTCTCGTCATAGACGCAGGCATAGGAATTGTCGGGGATGCAGCATTTCGCATCCGCTTCCTTGCCGTCAGGGCCCCAGCCCTTGCCACCGGCGCGGATGATCGCGGGCATCGAGGCGTCGATGATCACGTCCGAGGGAACGTGCAGGTTGGTGATCCCCTTGTCCGAGTTCACCATATACAGCGCCGGGCGTCCGGCCATGGCGGCCTTGTAATCCGCTTCCAGCACGGCGTTGCCGGCGATCTTCCTTTCCAGATCGCCCAGGCCAGAGTTGGGGTTCCAGCCCAGCGCGTCCAGCTCGGCGCCGTGGGTGGCGATGAAGTCTTCCAGCCAGACGCTGACAAAATGGCCGAACAGGATCGGGTCCGAAACCTTCATCATGGTCGCCTTGAGGTGCACCGAGAACAACACCCCCGGCGCCGTGGCCGCGATCTGCGCCTTGATATAGGCCCTCAGCGCCCGCGCCGACAGGAAGGTCGCGTCCACGACTTCGCCCTCGGTGTATTTCAGGCCCTTCTTCAGCACCTTTTCGCTGCCGTCCGCCGCCTTGAACACGATCGAGGCCCCACCGGCCTGCGCGGCGGTGATGGTCGCAGATTTCTCGTTCGCGAAAAAGTCGTCGCCGGTCATCGACGCGACATGCGTTTTCGATTCCGGCATCCACTTGCCCATGCGATGCGGGTGCGCCTTGGCATAGGCCTTGACCGCCTTGGCCGCGCGGCGGTCCGAGTTGCCCTCGCGCAGGACCGGGTTCACCGCCGACCCCTTGACCGCGTCATACCGCGCCTTGATGTCCCTTTCGGCATCGGTCGCCGGTTCGACGGGATAGTCCGGCACCGCAAAACCCTTGGATTGCAATTCCTTGATCGCCGCGTTCAACTGCGGCTGCGAGGCCGAGATATTCGGCAGCTTGATGACATTGGCCGACGGCGTCTTGACCAGTTCGCCCAGCCAGGCCAGATCATCCGAGACGCGCTGCGCTTCGGTCAGATGGTCGGGGAAAACCGCCAGAATGCGCCCCGCGACCGAGATGTCGCGCGTCTCGACGCTGACCCCCGCGGCCGAGGCAAAGGCGCGGATGATCGGTTCCAGCGAGGCGCGAGCCAGTTCCGGGGCCTCGTCAACCTTGGTATAGATGATGTCGGGCATGTTCGTGTCGGCCATTGCGGGGTCCTTCCTGAAACGGGGTCATCGGGACGGCCAGCACGGCCGGACCCGGGCGCCTGAGAATCGAATGGCGCCGAGGGTCGGCAGCCGTTCGTTGCCCGCTGTCTCGCGCAAATGGGGCGCTGCGTCAAGCCCATTGTGTGCAATGGTATACATTTAACCGCCCCGCGACGGACAGCGCGGCCTAGGCGTCCTCGCGGCCGCCGAACTGCAACGCATGAAGGCGCGCATAGGCCCCGCGCATGGCCAGAAGCGTGGCATGGTCGCCCTGTTCGACGACGCGTCCGGCCTCCATCACCACGATCTTGTCGGCGCGGCGGATCGTCGACAGGCGGTGCGCGATCACCAGGGTCGTGCGCCCCTGCCCCAGCCCGTCCAGGGCCTGCTGCACCAGCGCCTCGGACCGCGCATCCAGGGCCGAGGTCGCCTCGTCCAGCAACAGCACCGGCGAGGGCCTGAGGAGCGCCCGCGCGATCGCGACCCGCTGGCGCTGCCCCCCGGACAAGGCCGATCCGCGCGGACCGACCCTGGTATCCAGCCCCTCGGGCAGGCTTGGCAGGAACTCGTCCACATGCGCGGCCCGGATCGCCGCCATCAGGCGGTCCTCGGGGACGTCGCCCGCGTTCAGCACGATGTTGTCGCGCAGCGTCTCGTCGAACAGGGCGCTGTCCTGGGCCACCACGGCGAACTGCGCGCGCAGGGCCGCCAGATCCATACGGCGGATATCCGCGCCGCCCAGCGTGATCCGGCCAGACTGCGGATCGGCCAGGCGGGTCAGCAACGTGAAGACCGTGGATTTTCCCGCACCCGAGGGACCCACCAGCGCCGTGGTCTTGCCCGCCTCGGCCAGCAGCGAGAAGTCACGCAGGACGGGTTCGCTGCCATAGGCGAAGGTCACGGCGTCAAAGCGGATTTCCTCGTGCCCGGGGGCCGGCACCGGCGCGCGGGGCGCGGCGGGCTGGGTGATCGTGGGCTGCACCTGCAACAGGCGGTGGATGCGATCCAGACTGGCCAGCACGTTCTGCCAGGCCCCGGACAGCGCCCCCAGACGGCGCAGCGGCTCGAACAGGAACGCGATCGCGGCGAAGAAGGACATGAACTCGCCCACCGTCCGCTCGCCGCCGGCGATCTGGCTGCCGGCAAAGACCAGCACCAGCGCAAAGCCGGGTGCCGCCACCAGGTCCGACATCGACCCCATCGCCGCCTGCCCGCCCGCGGTTCGGGTGCGGGCCTTGACGAAATCCTTCAACGTCGCGCGCAACCGCCCGGTTTCATGCGCTTCCAGGCCGCCCCGCTGGATCGTCACGACGCCATGAAAGATCTCGTCCAGCCGGGTCGAGGCCGCGGCCGAGGCCTCGCGCGCGGCGATGCCCATGCGGCGGACCTGCTTTTGCAGCAGGGCTGCGGGCAACACCAGCAATGGCGCGCCGGCCAGCGCGATCACCGTCCAGCGCCAATCCGTCCACAGCGCCACCGCCAGCAGCGACACCACCGAAATCACGTCGCGCACCAGGCCGGGCAGGATCTGTTGATAGATCACCGCCAGTTCCTGCGTATCGCCGCGCACCCGGTCGATCAGGTGCCCCGGCGGGTGCTCGTGGTGAAAGGCCTGATCCAGGGTCACCAGATGCTCGGTCATCTGGGCCTGCAACCCGGTTGTCGTGCGCTCGGCCGTATAGGCCAGGATGGTCTTGTAGAGAAAGGCCGTGGTCGCCCGGATCACGAAGGTCGCGGCGAACGCCAGCGCGATCAGGATCACGCGGTTGTTCTGTCCGGCGACCAGAACCTGATCGAACATCGGCTTCAGCAGCGCGCTGACCGCACCGACCATCGATCCGTCAAAGGCCATGAACACGAAAGCGATCAGCAGCCAGGGTATCTGGGCGCGGATATGCCCGGACCAAAGCCAGCGTGCCAGCATCCGGTCATGCGCGCGGTCTCGGGATCGGGAGGGGTCCTGGTCGGACATCGGGCAGCCTCGGGCTTGGGTCGCCCGGGTCTATAGCGTGTTCGCGGGGCAAGGGAAACCGTCGCCGGCGATGCCCGGCGCGTCGCACAGGCAGCATTCACGGGGCGGCTTTCGCGGGGCGGCACCGAACCCGGGCCGCCCCTGCGGGGGTCACGCCGTCATCGGACGGAAGGCCCCGTTCCAATAGGCCAGCGCGCTGGCCTCGTCGGCCATGCGGATCGCCTTGACCTCGCCCACCACGATGGAGTGGGTCTCGCGGTCGATCATCTCGGCCAGGGCGCAGTCGAAGGCGATGACCGCATCCTTGAGCAGCGGCGCGCCGGTTTCGGCCGTCACCCAGTCGGCGCCGTCATAGCGATCGGCGCCCTTGACGCCGCCGAACCCCGCGAACCGCTGCGCCAGCTCCTGATGGCCCGCCCCCAGCGAGGACCAGCCAAAGCAGCCATAGCGGCGAAACAGCGGCCAGGCCGAGGCCCCCTTGTTCACGCAGAACAGCACCTGCGCCGGGTCCGCGCTGAGCGACACCCCCGAGGTGACGACGAGGCCCGACCGGTCCTCGCCCTCGCCCACCGAGATTGCCGTGCAATGGCCGATCAGTCGGCGCATCGCCCGGGTGAAGTCGCTGGACATCTCAGCGGATCCCGGCCTTGGCCAGCCGCGGCAGCACCTCGTCACGGAAATAGGGGAATTCGGCGACGTAATCGACAAAGGACAGGGTCGTGCCCGCGAACCCGGCCTCGTGCAGCGCGATCATCTTCTCGGCCACCTGGTCGGGTGTGCCGATCAGCGGGAAGCCGCCATGGCCCAGCGCCATCAGGTTGCGGATCTGGGCCAGCAGATCGTGCGGGAAGCTCTGCGCATGGGCGAATTGCAGGTTCACCAGGTTGTCCACCGCGGGCCAGTCGATCTGGCTCATGATCTTGTCGTGGTAGTCCTGCGCCTCGGCCTCGGTCGGGCGGCAGATCACATGGCTGAAGGTCAGCACGCCGATTTCGCGCCCCTTGGCCGCCGCCTGATCCTTGAGCGCCTGGATTTCCCCCTTGGACCGGTCCAGATCGATCGCGGGGGTGAACAGGTAGTTCGCGTTGCGGGTGGCGAATTCGCGGCCCAGCTCGGAGCCGGCGGCATTGAGGATCGGCACCTCGCCGTTCACCGGCCAGGGATCGCCCTTGACGCCCTTCAGGTGGAAATTCTGACCGTCCCAGTCGAAATGCTCGCGGCTCTGCCACAGCTTCTGGATCACGTCATACCATTCCTGGGCATAGCCATAGCGGGTTTCGTGATCGTCGGGCAGGGTCAGGCCCAGCGCCTCGTATTCCGGCTTGTTCC
Organism: Rhodobacter sp.; assembly: GCA_020637555.1. Taxonomy (GTDB): domain Bacteria; phylum Pseudomonadota; class Alphaproteobacteria; order Rhodobacterales; family Rhodobacteraceae; genus Pararhodobacter. Next base: position 77,034 of record JACKKF010000008.1, read on the forward strand.
AGCCGGCGACGATGTTCAGCCCGGCACGGCCCTGCCCCACCTGGTCCATCGTGGCGATCTGCTTGGCGACGATGACCGGGTGGTTGGCCGTGGTGTGGATGGTGGCAAAGACCGTGAGGTTGCGGGTCGAGGCCAGCAGCGCGGTCGCCCAGGTCACGGTCTCCAGCACGCCGCCGTGGAAATCCGTCTCGCCACCATAGCCGATCCAGCGGGCGATGGGCAGCATGAAGTCGATGCCCGCGTCATCGAGCATCTTCGCCAGCGTCAGGTTGTTTTCCCAGCTGTTGACCCAGCGTTCGGTTTTGTTGATTGGTCATCCCTGACGAATAAAGTTCAAGACGGAGAATGTCCCAGCTTGAACCCGTCTTGTTCGTGCCATGCCGGTCGTTTGGTTGGCTTTACTTAGTTTGCTTGATTTTTATTTGAAAACCCCAAAATTCGACCTCGGGCTTCAGTCAATAGAAATCGTTGGTCACCCTGCGACTGCTGGCGAAGGGAGACCAGATGACCGACAAACCTGAGGGCGAGCCCAGGGCGCCGGACCACTGCACCTGTCGGCGATAGCGCCGAGATCACCACGACCGAGCTGGATTCGCCCTGATGCGCGCTTCGAAAGTTTCGCCGGTGCGGCGCGGAATGCCCTCGTGTCGGCCTGCCGCTGAAAGCGGGCCTGAGAATGCGCTGCCGCACATCATCCGTATGAACGACTGCGCCAGTCGATTGGCGAACTGGCCCGGTTGACGAACCGCGTGACGATATCCCCAACATTCAGTATCTGCTCAGGAAAATGGTGGCGGACGGGCGAGACGAACAGGGTGACCAGCCGCACGGGCGTGACCACACCGAAACCGCGGGGCAGACACGGCGTTCTCGCATCCGCTGCCGCCTGCTGGTGGACGAACCAGCGTGCTCCTGCCCGATTTCACCTGCTGGATGGCTGCCGCGACCTGGTGCTGTCCGTTTTGCAGATGGGTAAACCCGTCTTGCTGAGGGTTATCCAGCCTGAGCCTCAACCGGAAACCCTGCCGAGGCAGATGTACCGGCCGATATTGCGCGTTGGGATGATCTGCCAGTAGCGGCCGGTGATCACCGCTGCTGGTTGCGCCGGACTGAGCAGATCGTTCAGGAAAGCAGCGCGGGCTGATTCACAGCGCCGATGCCTGAAATATTGACCAGGAGCATAAAGTTTAGCCGTTATGACGACTATGCCGCGCAATACAGGGACCGCATCGAGCGTGACATGTCGCGGCGGTCCGACGTGAACGCAGGAAATGACCACCGATGACATCTTCCGGCGCCAATGCTTCGCAGTTATGGTGACCGCGCCAGATCAGCAATCCAGTGGAATTCCGCGACGAGGGTAAGCCCTGCGTGCGGATGCGCGACGCAGCCCCGATGAAGATGCTGCTAACTTCAGAGAGACGATAAAGGCGGCGGCGCTGTACGCCGGTAAACTGCCAGGTCAGGCTGTATTCCAGTAACGACGAAGATGATTTATGATCCGATGCGCGCCTTAGCCGATCGGCGATGGCGACTGGCTGGCGTCCATAACCCAGATGCACCGACCCCCAAGCATCGCAGAACCATGACGACCGTTAGAGAAGCCGAATCCATCTGCGAGTAAATTAACACCTTTCGCGCCCGCAATTGACGAAATCATGACGAGTTGTTCGCCAGGATCTCCCAGAGATCACCAGCGGCCGCGCATCAGAGGTAGATCTCTGACGGCACCGCGCCTGAACCGATGGGGCCGGAACGACAGCGCATAAAAGCGGTCGCACGCGATCGGCGCCGGCCGTCGTTGGCGCGATCATCGGTGCCAGCCACACGAGCGGCATCATCTGCCCGAGGGGGTGAAACCCACGCCGGCACGTCAACCCGAAACAGGGGACGCGGCGGACGCGGCCTGCGACGTCGGCGCGCTGGTACGTGGCCTGGAGGCGCTCTTATGACGACCGCAAACGAGCGCGCGCAAAATTCGCCACGATGGATCTTGATCGGCCCGTGGCAAAAACAATGCCGGCCTGCGCGGGCTGCAGCGCGTGGTCGATTGGATCTGCGCCGCACCGGCGAGAGCGAGAGATGGCCCCCTGGAGGCGGCTGTCGCACGGCTGGCGCAGATCTACGCGCGGCATCGGTAGGCATCGGGTGGTGCCGCCGCCCCCGCACCCCTGCTTCGGGCGTGGGGGCACGCCTTTGAAAATCCCCGTGCGTATTTCCGACAAGATGATGGGGCGCGGTCGGGCTGTCAGTCCCGGGCTGTCGCCAGCACGGCCGGAAAGGTGACGCGGAACGACGCGCCGCCCTGCCCGGGCACATAGGCGATGTCGCCGCCCAGATTGTGCATGATCTCGCGGCAGATCGCGAGGCCGAGCCCGGCGCCCCCTGCCTTGTGCGTATCGGTGAGGCGGGCGAATTTCTCGAAGATCAGGGCCTGGCTTTTCTTGGGAATGCCCGACCCGTTGTCCGTGAAGTCCACGCTGACGCGCCCGGCCCGGCGGTGCACGGCGATCGTCATTTCCGGATCGGTGGCATCACAGTATTTCCGGGCGTTCGACAGCACGTTGATGAACACCTGTGTCAGGCGCCCGGTGTCCGTGGTGATGGCGATCTGTTCCTCGATCGACTGGCGCCGGATGGTGAACCGCCGCTGCGGCAGGACCGAATTCGAGGCCATCAGCGCCCGGTCGATCAGGTCGCCCAGCGTGGCGGTCTGGATATCGAACCGGACCTGCCCGTTTTCCAGCACGCTGAGGTCCAGCAGATCGTCCAGGAGCCGGGTCAGCCGGATCGATTCGTCGTGGATGATGCGCGCGTAGCGGCCGGTTTCCTCGGCGGTGACCTCGTCATCCATCAGGATCTCGGAAAAGGCCCGGATCGAGGTCATCGGCGTGCGCAACTCGTGGCTGATCTGGCTGAGAAAGCTGTCTTTCTGAACGCTCAGCTTCTGCAGCATCTCGTTGGTCTTTGCGGCACAGCAGTGCGCGTAGAAAGTTCTCGGATCATTCTCGATCTGGGTGAAAGCGTTCCATGATCTGCGCGAGCTTCTGAGGCCACGGCCATCAGGTCATCGATGACCAGCTGACCGCGACAATCTGGCGATCATCGCGTGTGCCGTCGCCGCCCCCACCGATCCAGCCAGCTCGCGTTCCAGCCGGTCCAGCACATCGGGCGTGGGATCGGGCAGGAAGCCGCCCTTGCCCTGGCGGCGGGCCTCGGCGGCGAAGAACCCCTGTGCCTCGGTCGCGCCGAGGATGCGCTGCGACATGGCGAGCAGGTCCTCGGCCTCGTTCTCGGCGGCTTCGCGCGACCAGCCTTGCGCGCCGGGGCGGCTCTCGTCGCGGGCGAAGTCATAGACATTGACGAACTGCGCCGATTGCACCCGTTCGACCGGGCCAGGAAAGCTGAGGAGCGACCCGAGAATGAAGGCCGCGGCATTCAGCGTGAGCGACCAGAACAGCGCGTGCAGCAAGGGGTCCAGCCCGGCAACCCCGAAAAGCGCATGCGGCCGCAGCCAGCCCAGGCCGAAGGGGCCCTGCGCCATCAGATCGGCCCCCAGCACCACGCCAGGGCCAAAGGACGGCAGGAACAGCGTATAGAGCCAGGCCAGTGCCCCCACGACCAGCCCGGTCGCCGCGCCGACCCGGCTGGCGCCGCGCCAATAGAGCGCGCCGACCAGCGCGGGCAGCACCTGCGCCATGCCCGCGAAGGCGATCAGACCGATGGCGGCCAGCGCGCGCGAGCCGCCCGAGACCGCGAAATAGAGATACCCCAGCCCCAGGATCACACCGATCGACAGGCGGCGCGCGTTCAGCACCAGGCCCCGCATGTCGCCGGCATCGCGCGCGGGGCCGGTGCTGGCGCGCTGGCGCGATGCCAGCCACAGCGGCACGACGATATGGTTCGACACCATCGTGGCCAGCGCGATCGCGGCGATGATGACCATCGAGGTCGCGGCCGAGAACCCGCCCAGGAACGCCAGCATCGCCAGGCCGTTCTGGCCCAATGCATGCGGCAGGGTCAGCACGAAGAGGTCGGGGTTCGCCCCCTCGGGCAGCCGTTCGAGACCCAGCACCGCGATCGGCAGGACAAAGAGGCTCATGCCCAGGAGATAGAGGGGAAAGGCCCAACTCGCTGTGGCCAGATGGCTTTCGTCGGCGTTCTCGACGACAAGCACCTGGAACATGCGCGGCAGCGTCATGATCGCGACCGCCGACAGGAAGGTCAGCCCCATCCATCGCCCCGGCTGGATCGCCCAGTCGGGCCGGTCGGCGGCGGCGATGCGGGCCATGATGTCGCTCGGGCCGTCAGCCAGGCCCCAGACCACCCAGACCCCGACCGCCAGCAGGGCCACCATCTTGACCACCGCCTCGACCGCGATGGCGGTGACGACGCCGTGGTGCTGTTCGTTCGCATCGAGATTGCGTGTGCCGAAGAGGATCGTGAACAGCGCCAGCCCCGCGGCGACCCACATCGCCAGTTGCCGGGGTGCCAGCGAGCTTTCGGCGGCAAAGGCCCCGAAGCTGAGCGCGATGGATTGCAGTTGCAGCGCGATATAGGGCGTGGTGGCAAAGACCGCGAGCAGGGTCACGATCACGCCCACCAGGTTAGACTTGCCGTAGCGCGACGAGATCAGGTCGGCGATCGAGGTCACGCGCTGCGCCTTGCCGATGCGCACCAGCTTGCGCAGCAGCCACCACCAGCCGACGAAGATCAGCGTCGGCCCGATGTAGATCGTCATGAACTCCAGCCCCGAACGCGCCGCGTAACCGACCGCGCCGTAAAAGGTCCAGGCGGTGCAATAGACCGACAACGAAAGCGTGTAGACCAGGGGCGAGCGCAGGAAGCGCGGGCGGCGGCCGGCCTCGCGCAGGGTCTCGGCGCGGGTTTCCGCCAGCGAGGCGATGACAAACAGAAAGACGACATAGCCCAGCGCCGCCGGGACCAGAATATTGAGGGTCATGGCCCCTCGTCCCCGTCGGGCGCGGTCTGCCCGGGCGCCAGCGGCGATGCGCCGTCGCGCCGGATCGCCGCGCGCAGCGGACGGGCCAGCAGTGCCGCCACGAGGATCAGCACCAGCCACAGCGCGAACAGATAGACCGCCTCGGCCGCCGTGCCGGTCGCGGGGCCGGTCGGGGTGCCGGGGTCGCCGCCGCGGGTCCACAGAACGGGCAGCAGGATCAGCACGAACCCCGCCACCGGCAGGATGCGCGCGCCATCCATGATGCGGCGGCGGCGATAGGTTTCGCGTTCCAGGAACAGGGGCGCGCGCGGGGGTTTCATCGCGTCAGACGCCCACGAGCTGCCGCACGGCGGCCAGCAGGTCCGCATTGGCAAAGGGTTTGGCCATGAACAGCGACGCCCCGGCCTCGAGTGCCATGTCGCGCGCGGCGTGTCCGCCACGGGCGGTCAGCAGGATCACCGGCAACCCGGCACTGGTCGGGTGCCCACGCAGGCCGCGCAGGATGTCCAGCCCGCTGACACCGGGCAACATGAGGTCCAGAATCAGCAGATCGGGGGCGAGATCCGCCACCGCCTGAAGCGCGCCATGACCCGAGGGCATGACCGTTACGCTCCAGCCGTCGCGGCGCAGGATGAAGCGGATGGCCTCGGAGATGTTGGGTTCGTCCTCGACGACCAGCACGCTGCGGCCGGCGCCATGCCCCGCCCCCTTGCCCGTTGCGGGACTGTCGGGCGCTCCACTGCCGTCTTCGGCCATGCGCTGCTTTCCCCCTGCCCTGGACCACCCGGAAACGGCCCCCCGCGCTGACTATCGCGTCTAATCACGATCCTGTCAAAGGCCGCAAACGCGGCGCGCGGGGCCTCGGCGGTCAGGCAGCGATGATCGAGGGTTCGCGCCGCGCCGCGCAGGCCTCTCGCGGGCAGATCCGGCAACTGGATCCGAGCGCCAGCGCGGGTTCGTCGGGCCCCTCGGTTCCCGCGCCCTGAGGTCCCGCTCCCAGCGCCGAGGCCGGGGTCAGCAGCATCGCCGCCTCCCAGACCACGGGGGGCTCGAACCGCAGGGGATCGCGCGCACCCGCCACCGCGTGCGCGACAAAGCGCGTGGGCGGACGGCCGGCGAACTCGACCAGCGCGCGCAGCGGACGCTCGGGCTGCACCAGCGCCTGATAGAGCGGCCACAACGGACAGGCCCCGCCAAAGCGCGGCAGCGCGAACCCTTCGACCGGGCGGCGAAAGGTCAAGGTGCCCGAGCCGTCGCAGACCGCCAGCCCGAAGCGCGGCACGCCGGCGGCCGGTGGCAGGGTCGCCAGCCGGCGAAACACCTGCGCCAGGCTGGCGCCGAACTGCCGCGCCAGATCCTCGGGGGCGAACACGGCACCCGGGGCGAACATGGCGGACAGCACGGGCATCAGCTGCGTCAGCGGCAGCACCCGGGCATCGGCATGGGCGCGGCGCAGCCAGTCCTCGGCCAGCGCCCGCGACGAGGCCGAGGCCAGCTCTGCCTGCCCGCCGGTGACCCGGCCCCAGTCGCGGACATCGGGGTCCTCGACCGCCTCGACGTGAAAGCCCTGCCGTTCCAGCCAGCTTTCCAGCTCTTCCTGCGGCGCGGCCAGGCCGGTCTCCTCGCCCGAGGTATCCAGATAGGCGACCAGGGCCTCGGCGGCATTGGCGAGGCGCACGGAATCCGCGTGAACGTTGGAATGGAAGCGGGCGCGCCATTCGGGTTCCAGATCCTCGGACTCGGCCAGGATCGCGGCGGTCGACTGCACCGCCGTCACGGCCGAGACGATCTCGTGCAGCGCGGCCGACAGGTTGGGATCATGCGCCATGCGGTCGGACAGGCGGCCGATGGTGCGCTCGTGCCCTTCGGCGCGGGTGTGCAACTGCGCCAGCAACGCCGCCCAGCCCGGGAAGCGACCGACGAATTCCTCGGCCCGGTCGGTTTCGGGCGGGGCGTCGGGGGCCGCGCGCACCGTGGCCGCGCGCAGGGCCTCGACCAGGGCGTCGCCCGCGCTTTCGTCCAGCGCCTCGGGCGGGATCGACAGCGCCCGCGCGATCGCATCCAGAATCCGCGGGCTGGCACGCCGGCGATTGTGTTCGATCAGATTGAGATAGGACGGCGAGACCCCGGCCAGCCGCGCCAGGTCGGCCTGCCCCATCCGCCGCGCGGTGCGCAGCGAACGGATGCGCGATCCCGATAGCGCGGATTTGGGCATTGGGCTTGTCTCCGGGTTCGGCCTGTTACACCATGGGCCCGCCGCACAGGCAAGCGGCACGCCGCGCCCGGCCCGCCCGGGCGGCTGGCGAATGGCACTTTTCAGCCGCCGGGGGCTGACGTATAACGCCGCGGCACACCGCAGACGATGCACGGGCGGCGCCCGACGGGACCCGCTGCCGCCAGCTCAACGAGGATGTCCATGAGCAAAGATCACACCGCCGCCGACGTGGCCTTCATCCCGGCCCTCGCCGAACTTCTGAACGCAAATGACCTGAGCGAGATTTCGGTCAAGCGCGAATACGGCGAGAACGACACGCTCAACGTCAAGGTGGCGAAGCATGTCCAGATGATCGCGGCCCCCGCCCCGGCCCCGGCGACCTATGTCGCGCCGGCCGCAGCCGCTGCCGCACCGGCGGCCGCCGCACCGGCCCCGGCCGCACCCGCAAGCGCCGATCCGGCCGAGCATCCCGGCGCCGTTCCCTCGCCGATGGTGGGCACGGCCTATCTGGCGCCCGAACCCGGTGCCGATGCCTTCGTCAAGGTCGGCCAGCAGGTGAACGCCGGCGAAACGCTGCTGATCATCGAGGCGATGAAGACCATGAACCACATTCCTGCGCCGGTGTCCGGCACGGTGAAGCGCATTCTCGTGACGGATGGCACACCGGTCGAATTCGGCGCCCCCCTGATGATCATCGAATAAGGACGCGCCGATGTTCGACAAGATCCTCATCGCGAACCGGGGCGAGATCGCGCTGCGCGTGATCCGCGCGTGCCGCGAGATGGGCATCGCGTCGGTCGCGGTGCACTCGACCGCCGATGCCGACGCCATGCATGTGCGCATGGCCGACGAGGCGATCTGCATCGGCCCGGCGCCCTCGATCGACAGTTACCTGCACATGCCCGCGCTGATCTCCGCCTGCGAGATCAGCGGTGCCCAGGCGATCCATCCGGGCTATGGGTTCCTGTCCGAGAATGCCAATTTCGTGCAGATGGTCGAGGACCACGGCCTGACCTTCATCGGTCCGCGCGCGGAACATATCCGCATGATGGGCGACAAGATCACGGCCAAGGACACCGCCAAGGCGCTGGGAATCCCGGTCGTGCCGGGTTCGGACGGCGGCGTGCCCGACATCGAGACGGCCAAGAAGGTCGCTGGCGGCATGGGCTATCCCGTCATCATCAAGGCGACGGCCGGTGGCGGCGGGCGCGGCATGAAGGTCGCGAAATCCGAGGCCGAGCTCGAGGTTGCCTTCCGCACCGCACGATCGGAAGCCAAGGCCGCGTTCGGCAACGACGAGGTCTATATCGAGAAATACCTCCAGCGCCCGCGCCATATCGAGATCCAGGTCTTCGGCGACGGCAAGGGCAACGCCGTGCATCTTGGCGAGCGCGACTGTTCGCTGCAGCGCCGTCACCAGAAGGTGCTTGAGGAAGCGCCCGGCCCCGTCATCACCGAAGCCCAGCGCGCCGAGATCGGCGGCATCTGCGCCAATGCCATCGCCAAGATGCAGTATTCCGGCGCCGGCACGATCGAGTTCCTGTTCGAGGACGGCGAGTTCTATTTCATCGAGATGAACACCCGGCTGCAGGTCGAACACCCCGTGACGGAAGCGATCTATGGCGTCGATCTGGTGCGCGAGCAGATCATGGTCGCCTCGGGCAATGCGTTGTCGTTCCGGCAAGAGGATCTGGTGATCCGCGGGCACAGCATCGAGGTGCGGCTGAACGCCGAGAAGCTGCCGAACTTCACCCCCTCGCCGGGCCGCGTGGCGACGTTCCACGCACCGGGCGGGCTGGGGGTGCGGATGGATTCCGCCCTCTATTCCGGCTATCGCATCCCGCCCTATTATGACAGCCTGATCGGCAAGCTGATCGTGCACGGCCGCGACCGTCCCGAGGCGCTGGCGCGTCTGAGGCGGGCGCTCGGCGAACTGATCATCGACGGAATCGACACCACGGTGCCGCTGTTCTTCGCGCTGCTGGAAAACGAGGCGGTGCTGAAGGGCGACTACAACATTCACTGGCTGGAGAAGTTTCTGGCCAATGAACTGGGTTGACGGCGGAGGCGGGGGGCTCCTCGCCCCCCGCACCCCCTCGCCAAAGGGGGTTTTCCACCCCCTTTGGAGTCCCCCGAGGATATTTCCGGCACAAAGATGACAGGGCGCGGACATGCGACTGACCCCTGAGCTGATCGTGCGGGCCTATGCGGGTGGCGTCTTTCCCATGGCCGAAAGCGCCGACGCGGCCCAGATTCACTGGTTTGAGCCGCGACACCGCGGCGTGATGCCGCTGGAGGCCTTCCATGTCTCGCGCAGTCTGCGAAAGACGCGGCGGCGGGGGGGCTTCCGCTTTCGGTGCGACGGGGATTTCCGCGGGGTCATGGCCGCCTGCGCCGATCGTCCCGAAACCTGGATCAACGACGCGATCTTTCGCGTCTTTGGCGATCTGCATGATCTTGGCCTGGCCCATTCGATCGAGGTTCTGGACCGCGACGGGTCCCTGGCCGGCGGCGTCTATGGGTTGGCCCTGGGCGGGGCGTTCTTTGCCGAAAGCATGGTGAGCCGCGTGTCCGGCGGGTCGAAAATGGCGCTGGCCGAACTGGTCGCGCGGCTGCGCAGGGGCGGCTACAGGCTGATGGACACGCAGTATCGGACGCCGCATCTGGCCTCGCTCGGGGGGATCGAGATCCCGCGCGGCGCGTATCGGCGTCTGCTTGCCGCGGCCCTGGACGCCCCCGCCGATCCGGCGCGCGCCTTTGCGCCTGCGAACCCCGAGGTCGCCGACGGGGCCTTCTGGTCAGAGGAACCGGTGGATCGGCAGATGCCCGATCACCCATGAGACAAGCCGTCGGAGGGTCGTGCTCTGGGGTTCCAGATGCGTCCGTTCCGTTGGCCCGCGCGACCACAACGGCCGCTTGCCGTCGAGCCCGACCTCCCAGGCGCATTCGGGCCGGGTCAGGTCGTCGAAGATCGCCCGCAAGTCCGCGACCAGGTCAGGGTTGGCAAAGGTGATGCCGAGTTCGGTGTTCAGAAAGGCCGACCGGAGGTCGAAATTGAACGACCCCACGAAGCCCTGCACGCCGTCGATCACGAAGGCCTTGGAGTGCAGCATCCGGTCCGGGCCCTCGTACGAAGAAACCTCGAAGAGGCGCACCCCTTCGGCCAGCAGGCGACCGCGATACCAGCGATAGGCACCGTAAACCAGCAGGTTGTCGGCCAGGGCCAACCCGTTGGTGACCACGCTGACCTGGACACCGCGCCGCTGCAGGGCGATCAGGGCACGCAGCCCCTGAACGCCCGGAACGAAATAGGGGGTCATGATGCGCAGGTCGGACCCGGCCGATTGCAGCAACGGCAGCAAGGCCTCGGGCAGCCAGCCCGCGCGGCCTGTGCCCAGGGCCTTTTCCGGCGGATCGCCCAGGAAGGCCAGCGTATCGGTCCAGCGCAGCCGATCCAGCGCCAGGACATCCCCGGCAGCGCCGGTGCCGGGCAGATCCAGCGCCTTCAGCCGCGCGCGGGATTCGGGCGCCCGCAGGAAACGCGACAGGCGGGTGCGAAAACGCTTCAGCCGCGTGCGCTTGCCCGGCCAGAGGGTTCGGATCGGCAGCGCGACATCCGAGTTCCAGAACCGGTCGAACAGGGCTTCGGCCTGGCGCAGAACGGGGCCGGCAAGCAGCGCATCGAGATCGTCGTAATCGACCCCGTGGCCCTGAAGGGCGCCGAAATAGGCATCGCCCACGTTGCGCCCGCCGGTCATCGCCAGGCGCCCGTCGGTGATCCACAGCTTGCCATGCATCCGGCGATTGTAGGGCAACAGGGTCAGCACCATCTCCAATCCGCGCAGCAGGCCGCGGTCGCGCCGGCGGATCGGGTTGAACAGCCGCACCTCGATCCGCGGGTGCCGGTCCAGCGCGCGATAGACCGGGTCGTGGTTCAGCACGTTCACATCGTCGAGCAGCAGGCGCACGCGCACCCCCCGGTCGGCTGCCGCGAGCACGGCCTGCGCCAGCAGACGGCCCGACAGGTCGTCGTCCCAGATGTAATAGAGCAGATCGAGGCTGCGCTCTGCCAGCCGCGCCAGTTCAAGGCGCAGCGCCAGCGCCTCGGACTCGGCCGGGACGAGTCGGGCGCCGGACAGGCCCGGGTGCGCCGCTTCGATCCCGGACAGCAGGGCATCCAGTGTGGTGTCCCCGCCCGGCGGCAGGGCGCGCGACACCGCGCCGCGCCGCAGCTTGCCAAAGCGGCCCGCCGTGAACAGGCCCGCCGGCACCGCGATCGCCAGCAGCCCCAGCGCGAGGGCCAGCCAAAGGGGCCAGCCGATCATGCGCCCAGCCTGACCCGGGCCCGCAGCGGCAGATGATCCGAGGCGAGCCGCGCCAACGGCGTGTCATGCGGCGCGAGATCACTCAAGTCCGCCAGATTCGACCCGATGATGCGATCCAGCGGCAGCAACGGCCGTCGGGCGGGAAAGCTGGCGACCGCACCGGCGCGGCTGACCGCGTCGAGCCCGTGCTTGAGCGGCATCAGCGAGCACCCCGGGCCGCGCCGCCATTCGTTCGTGTCGCCCATCAGAAGGGTCGGCATGTCCGGGTCGATCTCGTCCGCGAGGCGGCGGGTCTGTTGCCAGCGCGAGGATCTGAGCAGCCCGAGATGCGCGCCGATCACCCGCAGCGGCTGGTTGCCGAAACGCAGGTCGGCGACGATCGCGCCCCGGGGTTCCAGCCCCGGCAGGTCGATCAGGCGCACATCGGTCACCTCGGCGCCGCGCGCAAGGATCAGGTTGCCGTGCCAGCCATGCGCCAGATCGCCCTTGCGGTCGTGAAGCGGCACGGGAACCAGCCCCGTCGCCTGCTGCAACTCCCCCAGGTCGAGCACGCCCTTGCGGTCACCGAAGCGGCGATCGACCTCTTGCAGCGCCATCAGGTCGGGCGCGATCTCGCGCAGGACCGCGATAACGCGATGAGGGTCCCGCCGGCGGTCGGTGCCGACCGCCTTGTGGATGTTGTAGGACCCGACGGTCAGTTGGGGACGGTGCGGCATGGGGCCCTGTGGTTGGTCTCGGTCGGGCGACTATAGGGCGCGTGCGGGGGCCGGGGCAATCCGCCTGCGCATCACCCCGCAAAACACTGCCGCGCAAAGGCGGCGACCTCGGCCAGCACCCGCTGGGGCTGGCTGTAGAACAGCAACTGGCCCTCGCCGTCGACTTCGATCAACCGGGCGCGCGGCCAGGCCTGTGCGAACTGCCGGACACTCTCGACGCTGACCACAGGGTCGGCCGTGCCGTGGATCAGGCGCATCGGATACTCTGCCGTCGCCATCAGCGCGGTCCAGTCGCGTGTCACATGCCAGGCATCCACGCGGAACGCCTGCTGGCCCTGCGCGACGGTGTAGCGGTAGCCGTCGGTGATCCGCCCCACCAGCCCCAGCCGGTCGGCGACCGCGCGGTCCTGGCTGCCCTCGGGATAGAGCGGGGTCATGAACCGCTCGGCGTTGTGGCTGTCGATCTGCGCGATGCCGGCGCGCAGCACCGCCGGCAGAAGCGCGGGCGCGAAACGCGCCGTCAACGCCACCGCCCGCTGCCGCGGTGTCATCGAGGCGAACTGTTCGATTGTCTTGATCGGCACGCAGCCGGCCACGCCGACCATCCCGGCGATCAGCGTCCCCAACCGCGCCGCGGCGGCATGGGCATAGACGGTCCCGGCCATATGCCCCAGCGTGATCGCCCGGCGGATCCCCAGATGCCCCAGCACCACCCCCAGGTCGCGCGCAAAGATGTCCGGCGCCTCGCGCACGCGCGGATCGCCATAGGACCGGCCGAAATTCGCCCGCTCCGGCGCGATCAGCCGGATCCCCTCGCGCATCAGGTGCGGTTCGATCCCCTGCAAGGCACCATGACCTTCAAGCATGCCATGCACGAAGACCACGGGAAGGCCATCCTCGGGGCCCAGCAACGTGACCGGCATCCCGCGGCCGTCGCCGACATCGACGGTGATCTCGGTCCCGGCGTGGACCGCACCCTCGGTTCGTGGGGCCGAATCGGGGCCGTGCAGCATGAGAACCGCGATCAGCCGCATCAATTCGGTCTGTCCCGCGGTCCGGGTCTTGGCAAAGACGGATTTGGCCTGCGCGCGCAGGGTGTTCAGCGACCGTCCGGTTCGCTCGGCAATCGCGGGCAGGTCGCCGCCCCGGGTCAGTTCGTGCACCAGATCGGATTCCCGCGGGGTCAGGCGGAAACTCTCGACCAGCAGCGCCGTCAGCGCCGGCGTCCAGCCGATCATCATGGGGCGCAGCTCGGCGACAAAGCCATTGCCTGCCGGATCGCGCGCGGTGACCAGCGCCATCAAGCCGCCCCCCGGCAGGTCCGATCGGGATCCGCCCGGGACCTCGGCGAGGGACAGGACCGCGAACCGCCCCGACGCCGGCGCCCGCGCAAGAGACGTCAGGAAGGCGTTGAGCCGCGTGGCCGAATCCGGTTCGAGCGCCGCGCGAATACCTTCAAGCGACAGGGGCGCCGCGCCGAACAGCGACGCGGCATCCGGTCCTGCATGCAGCACGGTGCCAGACCGATCCAGCCGGACCAGCGGCGCCTCGGCCAGGGGTGCCCCGGACAGCACCGGTTCCCCGCGTCCCATGCGCTCGAACAGGCCCAGCGCGCGGCGGAAATGGGTTTCGATCACCGGATCCTCGACATGCCGCGACGCCTGCCCCTCGGTCACATGCAATTCGCCGAGACGCCGCGCAGCCTGGTCGACGTAGTCGCCCCAGTCCGACATGAAGCTGTCGAAATGTTCGGGCCGCAGCACCACTTCATAGATGCTGCCGATCAGGCGCGCCCGTTCGGGGGCCAGGGCCTCGTCAGGATCGATCGCGTCGGTCATCGCCTCACCAGGTTGCAAAAGCCGCGGCAGTTTGCCTCACATTTTGCGCTTTGGCGAGGGATTTAACCCAAATGGGTGAAGCCCCGGAGCGCGAATCCCTTCATTCTGGTGCTATTCAAGTAACCTTCTGTTTTCAGGAAGTCTTTACCGGCGGGTGGCGTCATGATCGCCAGCGAGCTGTCGCCATTGGGGGGGGCCAACACCAAGACCCCGGCCTGTGGCGGGAGTGATTTCATCGGTGGACGCGCGTCCTAGCGCCGAAGCCCGCCGGCCTTTCCGTCCGGGCACACCAGCCGGACACCTCAGGGGCCGGGCCGCGATCTGACCGCGCGCCCGGCCTTTCTTCCGCCAGCCGATACCCCCTTCCCTTTCCGCGCGCCCCCGACCTATCCTGCGCCGCAAAGCCAGGAGAACCCGATGCGCGATTTCCAGAAGCCCGGCCGGTCGGCCGTCTATGCGGACAACGGCATGGTGGCGACCTCGCACCCGTTGGCGGCGCAAACCGCGATCCGGCTGCTGCAGGACGGTGGCAATGCGGTGGACGCGGCCATCGGCGCGGCGGTGCTGCTCGGTCTGTGCGAGCCGCAGATGACCGGGCTGGGCGGGGACCTCTTCGCGCTGATCAAACCGGCCGGCGATGACCGCATCGTCGCGCTCAACGGGTCGGGTCGCGCGCCCGCGGGCCTGGACGTTGCCGCGATGCGCGCAAGCGGCAGCACCGTGCCCCCCTATGGCGTCGAGGCCGTGACGCTGCCCGGCGCGGTCGATGCCTTCTGCCGGCTGAATGCCGACTGGGGCCTGCTGGATCTCGCGCAGACCCTCGCGCCGGCCATCCGGTATTTCGAAACCGGCATTCCGGTGGCGCCCCGCGTCGCCCGCGACTGGGCCGAAGCCGGGCATCTTCAGGGCGAGGCCCTGCGCCATTTCCTGCCGGGCGGCACGGCACCCCGGGCGGGTGACCGCTTTGCGTTGCCCGGCCAGGCCGAGGTGCTGCGCCGCATCGCGCGCGAAGGGCGCGCCGGCTTTTACGAGGGCGAGGTGGCCGAGGACATGGTCGCGTCGCTCAACGCCCTGGGCGGGGCGCATACGCTCGACGATTTCGCGGCCGTGTCCTGCGCCTATACCGACCCGGTGAGCGGGCTCTATCGCGGGCACGAACTGATCGAACACGCCCCCAACGGCCAGGGCGCCACCGCGATCCTCTTGCTCAACATCCTGTCGCATTTCGACCTGGGCCGGATGGATCCGTTCGGCGCCGAACGCACCCACCTCGAGGCCGAGGCAACCCGCCTCGCCTATGACGCGCGCAACCGCTTTCTCGCCGACGCCGACCACGTCACCCGGCTGGGGCACATGCTGGCACCCGAAACCGCCGCGCGGCTCGCGGGGCTGATCGACATGGACCAGGCCCTGGCCCAGGTGCAGCCGCTCGGCGAACAGGTGCACAAGGACACGATCTACATCACCGTCGTGGACCGTGATCGCATGGCGGTGTCGCTGATCTATTCCGTGTTTCACAGCTTTGGCTCGGGGCTTGCGTCGGCGCGTTTCGGCATCAACTTCCAGAACCGCGGCGCCGGGTTCACGCTGGAACCCGGCCACCCGAACGAGGCCGCGGGCGGCAAGCGGCCGATGCACACGATCATTCCCGGCATGCTGCGCCACGAGGGCCGCCTGACGATGCCCTTCGGGGTGATGGGCGGCGCCTATCAACCCTGCGGCCACGCACGGCTGGTCTCGAACCTGGTGGATTTCGGGCTGGACCCGCAGTCGGCCATCGACGCGCCGCGCGCCTTTGCCGGGCTGTTTTCCGGCCAGGACGGGCTGGCCCTGGAAACCGGCTATGACAGCGGAACCTTCGCGGCGCTCGCGGCCAAGGGCCACCGGATGCGCTGGTCACAAGAACCCCTGGGCGGCGCGCAGGCCATCACGCTGGACCCGCGCGGCGTCCTGATCGGCGCCTCGGACCCCCGCAAGGACGGCTGCGCCCTCGGATACTGAGCCCGCGCCCTCTTTGTGCCGGAAATATCCTCGGGGGTTTCTCAAGGGGGTGGAAAACCCCCTTGAGGCGGGGGTGCGGGGGCGGCAGCCCCCGCCGCTGCCTAACGCTGCCCCTGCCTCACGCCGCCCCTGGCCCACCCCTCAGCGCAGCGCCTCGTCCAGAAGCGACGCCAGGGCCGCGCGCGGCACGTCCGAGGTGACGAAACTCTCGCCCAGGCCGCGCGCCAGGATGAACCGCATCCGGCCGTCCTGAACCTTCTTGTCCTGCGCCATCAGCGCGATCAGCCCGTCGCGCCCCGGAAGATCGCCGGGAATATCGCCGAGCCGCCGCTTCATGCCCATCGCCGCCAGATGCGCGGCGACCCGTTCGGGCGCCTCCTGCGAACACAGGCCAAGCCGCGCGGACAGATCGAACGCCAGCAAGCAGCCGATCGCGACACCCTCGCCATGCAGCAGGCGGTCGGAATAGCCCGTCGCCGCCTCGAGCGCATGGCCAAAGGTATGACCCAGGTTCAGAAGGGCGCGCTCGCCCTGCTCGGTCTCGTCGCGTTCCACGATGCCGGCCTTCATCGCGACCGCATGGCGGACCGCCTCCTGCCGCAAGGCGCGGTCACCCCGCGCCAGCGCCGGGCCATTCACCTCGAGCCATTCGAAAAACCGCGCGTCGCCGAGCAGCCCGTATTTCACCACCTCGCCGTAGCCCGCCAGAAAATCGCGGCCCGGCAAGGTGTCCAGCACGCCGATATCGGCCAGCACCAGGCTGGGCTGGTGGAACGCGCCGACCAGGTTCTTGCCTTGCCGCGTGTTGATCCCCGTCTTGCCGCCCACGGAACTGTCCACCTGCGCCAGCAGGCTGGTCGGGATCTGAACGAAGCGCACCCCGCGCCGCATCACCGCCGCCGCGAAACCGACGAGATCGCCGATCACCCCGCCCCCCAGGGCGACGACCAGATCGCCGCGCTCGACCTTCTGGTCCAGCAGCCATTCCACCGTGCGCTCGAACTGTGGCCAGCTCTTGGTTCCCTCGCCCGGTGGCAGCACCAGCGCCTCCGAGGGGATCCCCTCCGCCTGCAGCGCCGCGCGCAGGGGCGCCAGATGCAGCGCCGCGACCGTTTCCTCGGTGACGATGGCCACCCGCTTGCGACGCAGCAGCGGGGCGATCTCGACCCCCGCGCGCGCGATCAGGCCCTGCCCCACGCGCACCTCATAGGACCGATCGCCCAGGTTCACGGGAACGGTGTCGATGGTCTCACGCATGCGGGTCTCCAGCGTCAGCTCAGCACATCGGCCCGCGAGGCCAAAGCCTCGACTACCTTTTGCGCTGTTGTTTCAATGGCGTAGTCGGCGGTGGTCTGAACCGTCAGATCGGCTTGCGCATAGGCGGGCTCGCGCGCCTGCATCAGTTCGGCCAGCGTGCGCCGCGGGTCCGGCGTGCGCAGCAGGGGGCGCGAATCCTTGCGTCGCACCCGTTGCCACAGGGTTTCCAGATCGGCCTTCAGCCAGACCGAGGCCCCGTCGCGCGAGATCCGTTCGCGGGTGTCCGCCCTCAGGAACGCCCCGCCCCCCACGGAAAGCACGCAGGGCGAGCCGTCCAGCAGACGGGCGATCACCTGGGCTTCCTTGTCGCGAAAGAACGCCTCGCCGTCGCGGGCAAAGATCTCGGCGATGGTGGCATTCGCGGCCCGCTCGATCTCGGCGTCGGAATCGAGGAACGGCACCCCCAACTCGGCGGCCAGCGCCTTGCCGACCGCCGATTTGCCGGCGCCCATCATTCCCACCATCACAACGGTCTTTTTCAGCGTCGCAGCCATGACCTCGTCCCGGACCCGCATCACAAGCGGGCGATTTTTCGCTTTGTGCCCCTGAATGGCGTGATCTCGCGCCGAGTTCCAGTTATAAAACGCGGGAACGGGCGGCGTGCATGCCCGAACGAGGACCAGCAGCGAAGGAATCAGCCCCCATGTCCCGATACGACGACGGCCCCGGAGTAATCGGCTACCTGCTGCGCCTGGTGCTGATCCTGGTGCTGCTGGGCGGCGTGGGTTTCCTGGCGTTCGCTTATTTCGGCGACCTCAGCCGTCAGCCCGAACCGCGCAGCCTGCCGGTCGAATTGCCACAGGATTGAGGGCCATGGTCCGCCGCAGCCTCCTGGCCGAATCGGTTCGCGCCCTGGCGACAGTGGCGATGCTGTGCCCGGCGGGCGCGGCGCAGGGGCAAAGCGGCTCGCCGCTGTCCGCCATCGACTGGCTGCGCCAGACGGGCACCGCGCCCCAGCCGGGCGCCTATCCCGTCACCCCGCCCAGCACCGGCGGAGACACCGGCGCGATCTCGGTGCGGGCGCTGGATGCGCTGCGTCCCGAGGCGGTCGGCCTGTATCCCGCGGCACGCGTGGGCCTGCCCGAGGGACTCTGGGGCCCGACCGCCGCAGGCACGCTGGCCGACCTGATCCTGGACCTTCCGGCCGACATGCTGCCGGCGCTGCGCGATCTCAGCCTGCGCCTGTTGCTGGCCGAATTCAACGCGCCGCTGCCGACGTCGGGCGCGGCCAGTGCGTCGCCGGATTTCCTGTTGGCACGCATCGACAAGCTGGTCGAATTCGGCGCGCTGGATCAGGCGGCGGCGCTGCTCGACACGCTGGATTCGCGCGAACCCGTTCTCAGGCTCAGGCGCTTCGACATCGGCCTGCTGCTGGGCGACGAACACGCCGCCTGCCCGCCCGTCCTGCGCGCGGACCCGCCCATCGGCGACGATGCGGCCCTGGTCTTCTGCCTGTCGCGGGCGGGTGAGTGGGACACCGCCGATGCGCGCCTGTCGGCCGCCATCGAAGCCGGGCGCATCGACCCCTATCTGGCCGATCTGCTGGCGCAATTCATCAACGACGAGGAAAGCCTGCCCGGCGCCGTCACCCTGTTGCCGCCGCCTGCCGGCACCCCCGACCCGCTGACCTGGCGCCTGCGCGAGGCGACCGGCGACGCGATCCCCACGCTGGGATTGCCGGTTGCCTATGCCCATGCCGATCTGCGCGGCACGATCGGCTGGCGCGCCCAGATCGAAAGTGCCGAGCGGCTCGTGCGCGCCGGGGCGCTGTCGCCGAACCGGCTGCTGGGGCTTTACACCGAACGGCGCGCCGCCGCCTCGGGCGGTATCTGGGAGCGCGTGAGCGCGGTGCAGGCGCTGGACGCGGCCGTCCGGGCGAATGACGCGGATGCCGCAAGCCGCGCGCTGGTCGCCGCCTGGCCGCTGATCCAGGCCGGCGAGCTGGAGGTGGCCGCCGCGGATCTGTTCGGGCGGGCGCTGACGCAGATGCCCCTGGCCCCCGATGCCCGGCGCATCGCGTTTCGCATGGGGCTGCTGACCAACGACTATGAATTGGTGGCGCTGGGTCTGGACCCCGCCGGTGCGAACCCCGAGGATGCCTTTCTTGCCGCCATAGCGCGCGGCAATGACCCGGCCCAGGCCGGCGAGATGCCCGGCGAACTGGCCGAGGCTGCCGCGCTGGCCTTTGGCCCCGAACCGCCCTTGCCCGAGGGGTTGGCCGACCGGCTGTCGCAGGGCCGCCTGGGCGAGGAGATCCTGCGCACCCTGGCCGATCTGGGCGGGCCCGGCGATCCGCGTCTGTTGGCGCAGGGCCTGGCCGCGCTCAGGGCGATGGGGCTCGAGGATTCGGCACGCCAGGTCGCCTTGCAAAGCCTGCTGCTGGAACGGCGGGGCTGATGGCCCGGTCGGGCGACGGACCCCGGATTTCCGCCTTTCTCGAGGCGATCGCCGCGGAAAAGGGGGCTGCGCGAAACACCCTGCTGGCCTATGGGCGCGATCTGGCCCATGCCTCGGAATGGATGGGCAGTCACGGCACCACGCTGGAAAGCGCGACCCAGGACGATATCGAATCCTACCTCGTCGCCCTCGACACCGAAGGCATGGCGCGCACCACCCGGGCGCGCCGGCTCTCGTCGCTCAAGCAGTTCTACCGGTTTGCCCATGACGAGGGCCTGCGCCCGGACAACCCGGCGCTGCGCATCGACGGGCCGGGCCGCGCGCGCCGCCTGCCGGGCACCCTGAGCGAGGACGAGGTCGCCCGCCTGCTGGACTGCGCGCGCAACCACGGGGCCGATCCGGCGACCCGCGCCCGCAATGCCTGCCTGTTCGAACTGCTCTATGCCGCCGGGCTCAGGGTCAGCGAACTGGTCAGCCTGCCCCACGCCGCCCTGCGCGGCGCGCCCGAGATGCTGATGGTGCGCGGCAAGGGCGGCAAGGACCGCCTGGTGCCCCTGTCCGATCCCGCGCGCACCGCCGTCGCCGTCTGGCTGACCCACCGCGACACCGCCGAGGCCGAGGGCCGCGCCAGGGGCCGCCCCGCGTCGAAATTCCTGTTCCCCGCGCGCGGGGCCGAGGGGCACATGACGCGCGTGCGCTTTCACGGCCTGGTCAAGGAGGTCGCGGCCCGCGCCGGCCTGGATCCCGACCGGGTCAGCCCGCATGTGCTGCGCCATGCCTTCGCCACGCATCTGCTGGCCGGTGGCGCCGATCTGCGCGTGATCCAGACCCTGCTGGGCCATGCCGATCTGGGCACGACCGAGATCTACACCCATGTGCTGGACGACCGGCTGCGGGCGCTGGTCATGGATCACCACCCGCTGTCGCGCGACCACGAGACGCCTAGGAATGTTCCTCGGCCGCGGTCGCCGCAAGAGCCTGGTTGAACGCCTTGAGGGCATCCACATAGCTCAGGCTGCCAACGGGAACCGGCGCGCCCTGGGGCCCGGCGGCGGTGACGGCCAGCAGGGTCGCACCGCGCTCCTCGAACAGGCGCAGCGCCGATTTCAGCCGCGCCCCCTGATCCAGTGACAGCCCCTGCGCGACCATGTCGTTCAGGGCCTCGGTGCCGGGCGTGCCCGGCGTGCCGGGCCGGTGGGTGATATGCGCGATTCCCACCAGCTGCAGCAGGTATTCCTGGGGTCCTTCGGCGATGCGGACATCGCGCCGCGCCAGTTGCGACAGAAAGAACGAGCGTTTGACGAACCGGCTGGCCACAGCCGTCGCGGTCGAGATGGCGGCCATCACCGCGATCGCGGTCTGCCAGTCGCCCGTCAGTTCGAACACGATCAGCGTGGTCGAAACGGGCGCCCCCAGAACCGAGGCCGCCACCGCCCCCAGACCGGCCAGCGCATAAGTCGTGGCGCTGCCGGAAAAGCTGGGGATCAGATCGGTGGCAATCAACCCAAAGGCCAGCCCGGTCAGGGACCCCACCACCAACGCGGGGGAAAAGATGCCGCCGCCCATCCGGCCGCCCAGCGTGATCGACACCGCCGCAACCTTGGCCACCGCGATCCAGACGGCCGCCGCCAGCGTCAATTGTCCGGTCAGGGCCCAGGTCGTGACCTCATAGCCGATGCCGATCACCGCCGGCGAGGCGATGGACAGCGCCCCCACCAGCAACCCCGCCAGTGCCGGGCGCAGCCATCGCGGCATTCCGGTGCGGGCCTGAACGGCATTGCCGATATCCTCGACCCAGAAGATCGCCACCATCATCACCACCGCGACGATGCCGCTGACCACGCCCAGGATCAGAAAGGCCGGAAGCTCCCAGTAGAACGCGAGCATGGTATTGACCGGCAAGGTGAACTCGGCCACGTCGCCGAACTGCAGGCGGTTGACCACCGTTCCCATGACGGACGCGATGGCGATGGGCGCAAAGGCGTGCAGCGCGTAATGGCGCAGCACCACCTCCATCGCAAAGATCGTGCCGGCGATCGGCGCGTTGAACGAGGCCGACACCGCCCCGGCCACCGCGCAGCCCAGCAGGTCGCGCCCGGTGATGCCGTCGGCGTCGATGCGGGCGGCAACCCAGGTCCAGATCGTCGCCGCCAGGTGCACCACCGGCCCCTCGCGCCCTGAGGATCCGCCCGCGCCCAGCGTGATCAGCGACGCCGCCGCCGAGGCCAGCCCTTCGCGGATCTCGACCCGGCCCTGGCGCAGCGCAGCGCCCTCGATCACGTCGGCGACCGCGCGCACGCGGCCGTCAGGCGTGAACCGGTGCAGGATCAGGCCGACCGCCAGACCGCCCAGCGCGGGCGGCCAGATCAGGTGATACCAGGGAAGCGTCGCGGCGAAACTGTGCAGGTGGCTGACGTCGTCGGTGGCATAGAGCAGCCTTTGAAGCGCCTCGATCCCCAGGCGAAACAGCAGCGCCGCAAGCCCCGCCAAGGTGCCGATCATCAGCGCGATGAACCAGAACCGCGCCTGCGCCGGGCCCCCGTGGCGCAGCGAGCGCCAGGTCTGGCGCAGGGTCGGACGCTGGGTCCAGCCGGGCCCGGGCATCGACAGCTTCATCGCGCGCGCAGGCCCCTGCGGCATCCACAAAGCACGAAAGTCCGAACCATGACACTGACCCTGCAACGGCCGGGTTCATCCCCGGGGATTCCGCGATCAAGTAGACGCGAGCCCCCGCGATTTGTCCAGCCCGGGCCTGGGCGTGCCCCCTGCCCCGCCGCGCGACGGCGCGACGATCAGGTGCGATAGTCGCGCAGCACCGAGGCCGCGATCGCGTCGCGCGTCAGCACGCCGATGACATTCTCGGGGCGCG
>JACKKF010000009.1 GCA_020637555.1 Rhodobacter sp.
TCAACCGTTCCGCGGGGAGCTGGCACGCAATCCGAACCGGCATATCGCCTTTGGCCAGGGCGGCCCGCACCTGTGTCTGGGAATGCATCTGGCCCGGCTCGAGGTGAAGCTGCTGTTCCAGGAACTGGTCAAGCGGATCAAGGCGATCGAACCGGCCGGCGAACAGAAATTCCTCCGCTCGAACTTCGTTGGCGGTATCAAGGAACTTCCGGTGCGGGTGACACTCGCCTGACCGGACCAGAACACGACAAGGGAGACCACGAAGAATGCGCGACCGTCTGAGACCCGTCTGGTGCGACCACCTGTCCATCCTGCGCGGAAAATACCTGCCGCAGGAAAAGATCGGATCGGGGGGCACCCGGTTCGCCCAACCGTGCTTTGCCGTGCACTACGACAAGGACCTGATCGTCGATGCCCCCGGCACCGCCTGCCTCGAAGGGCTGCCGGACATGGAGCTGCGCTGGGACGCCGCCGACATTCGCGCCGGATGGGAGCCGGGCGTGCACATGGTGACGGGCGATCTTTACGACCGGGCCGGGCGGATGATCCCGATTGCCGGTCGCGCGGCGCTGAAGACGGCGCTGGCGGATTGGGCGAAGCACGGTCTCACCCCCAAGGTGGGGATCGAGTTCGAGGCCTTTGCCTTCACCCGCGCCGAGGACGGCAGCCTGCAGCCCTATGACGTGCCGGGCGGGCATGTCTATGGCGGCGGTCCGTTCAACGACCCCCTCGGCTTTACCGACGCCGTGTGGGAGGCCGCCGAGGACGCAGGTTTCAAGCTGGATCTGGTGACGACCGAATATGACACCCCGCAGTTCGAGTTCACGCTGACCTTCGACGAGGCGCTCAAGGCCGTGGACGAGGCCGTGATGTTCCGCCAGCTTGCCCGCGAGGTGGCCTACCGCAAGGGCGTGATCCTCAGTTTCCTGCCCAAACCGCTGTTCGACCGCGGCGGGTCGGGGATGCATGTCAACCTGTCCTTCGCGGATTCGACCGGGGCCAACGCGCTCAGTTCGGGGCCGGTGGGCGGCATCGCCGGATTGAACGATCTGGGGCGCGGCTGCCTTGCGGGCTGGATGCGCCATCACAAGGGGCTGGCCGGGCTGATCGCGCCCAGCGTCAATTCCTATGCCCGCCTGCAACCGGCGTCGATGTCGGGCTACTGGTGCAACTGGGGCGAGGATCACCGCGGCGTCACCGCCCGGGTCTCGGGCGAGGGCGGCAAGAAGGCGCGGCTCGAACATCGGATGGCCGATGCGGCGGCGAACCCCTATGCGGCGGTCGCTGCGGTCCTGCAGGCCGCGCGCCTTGGCTACGAGGGCAAGTATGACCTGCCCGAGGCCGAGACCGAGGATTGCTTCATGGGCCAGAAAGCCGCCTATGGCACCGCCGAGGATCTGTCCGGCGCGCTGGACGATCTGGAAGCCGACGCGGCCCTGGTCGCGGCGGTGGGGGCGGAATTCTGCGCCCATCACGTCCACATGAAGCGGGTCGAGATCGACAAGACCAAGGACATGACCCCCGAACAGGCGCGCGATTTCTCGATCTGGTTCGTGTGAGGAGACGATGATGAAAGCCACCTGGATCCTGCCCGATGGCCGCGAGATCACCGCCGAGGTGACCGCCGGTCATTCCCTGATGGAGGCCGCCGTCGCCGCGAATGTTCCCGGCATCATCGGCGAATGCGGCGGCACGATGAGCTGCGCGACCTGCCATGTGCATGTCACGGATGACTGGCGTGCCAAGGTCGGCGGCCCTTCGGATTTCGAGGATGCGATGCTCGATATCGTCGAAGGTCCCCGGACCGAAGCCTCGCGCCTGTCCTGCCAGATCGAGATGTCGGACACGCTGGACGGGCTGGTGCTCAAGGTCCCGTTCGAATAGGGATCGACCGCCCTTTCACCTTGTCGCAAATACGCAAGGACCGGCGCTCTCCCCTGGGGGCGCCGGAGCCTTTTTCGCGCCGGGGGCGATCAGGTGATCACGTCCGGCTCCGCGCGTCCGGTGCGGCTCGCGATCCCGGCCAGGGCGTCGACTGCGGCGATCACCGGGGCCAGGGCCACCTGCGGGTCCTGCAAGAAATCCGAGCCGTCGAAGCGTTCCAGATAGACGCGCAGCGTCGCGCCCTCGGTGCCGGTGCCGGAAAGCCGCAGCACCGCCCGCGCACCGCCGTGAAAGCGGATCTGCACGCCCTGCGCGGTGGCGACCGATCCGTCCACCGGGTCGGTATAGGCAAAATCCTCGGCGGTATCGACGCTCAAGGCGCCCGCCGGCCGACCGGGCATCCCGGGCAAGGCGGTGCGCAGGTCGCTCATCAGGCTGTTTGCCACATCGGTCGCGATCGCCTCGTAATCGTGGCGCGAATAATAGGTGCGGCCGAACTCGGCCCAGTGTTCGGCCATCACCTGGGCGACCGACTGGCGCTTGACCGCCAGGATGTTCAGCCAGAGCAGAACCGCCCAGAGCCCGTCCTTTTCGCGCACATGATCCGACCCGGTGCCTGCCGATTCCTCGCCGCACAGGGTGGCGCGTCCGGCATCCAGCAGGTTACCGAAGAACTTCCATCCGGTGGGGGTCGCATAGCAGGCCATGCCGCGCGCCTCGGCCACCCGGTCCACCGCGCATGAGGTCGGCATCGACCGCGCCACGCCTTTCAGCCCGCCGGCATAGCCCGGCGCCAGATGCGCGTTCGCGGCCAGCACCGCCAGCGAATCCGAGGGCGTCACATAGCAGCCCTTGCCGACGATCATGTTGCGGTCGCCGTCACCGTCCGAGGCCGCCCCGAAATCCGGCGCGTCGGGGCCATGCATCGCCGCCATGAGGTCATGCGCCCAGACCGGGTTCGGATCGGGGTGGCCGCCGCCGAAATCCGGCGATGGCACCGCATTCACCACGGATCCGGGCGCTGCGCCCAGGCGGCGTTCCAGGATCTCGACGGCATAGGGGCCGGTGATCGCGTGCATCGCGTCGAACCGCAGCCGGAATCCGCTTTCAAGAAGCGCGCGTATAGACTTGAAATCGAAAAGTTTTTCCATCAGAGCGGCATAGGCCGCCACCGGGTCCACCACCTCGACCATCATCGCGCCGAGCGGCGTCTCGCCAAGGGCGGACAGGTCGATGTCTGACGTTTCCAGAATGCGATACTGCTGGATCGCTTCGCTGGCGGCATGGATTTTCGCGGTCACTCCTTCGGTCGCCGGTCCGCCGTTCGCCATGTTGTATTTGATGCCGAAGTCCTCGTCCGGGCCGCCGGGGTTGTGGCTGGCCGACAGGATCACGCCGCCATCCGCGCCGCGCACGCGGATCAGGTTCGATGCCGCCGGCGTGGACAGAAAGCCGTTCTGTCCGACGATCACCCGCGCGGCACCCGAGGCCGCCGCCATCTTCAGGATGATCTGCACCGCCCGGTCGTTGAAATAGCGCCCGTCGCCGCCCAGAACCAGGGTCTGGCCCTGGATGCCGCCGATCCCGTCCCAGATCGATTGCACGAAGTTTTCCAGATACCCGGGCTGCATGAACACGCGGGTCTTCTTGCGCAGGCCCGAGGTGCCCGGCTTCTGCCCGGCGATCGGTTGGGTGGGAATGATGCGAAGGGGCATGGTTTATCCGTTTCTTCCGGCGTCGTGCATGATCCGGCCGGTCTGTCCCAGGGATGGGGCGGAAATGAGGCCCGACAGCGGCAAAGGCAGGCGCCGGCGCCAGTTGGGGTGTTCGTGCAGGGTGCCAGGCAGGTTGCATTGTTCGACCGCACCGGCCAGGTCCTCGCCCTGAACGGCGACCAGCGTGCTGGCGGCCCGCGCCAGAAAGCGGTGCAGGCCCTCCAGATCGGCGGCCCCGGCCACCGCGTCGAACGCCGCGACTTCGGACTGGCGGGTGGCGTGGGCGGCGCCCGGGTCGGCGATTTCGCCAAGCTCCGCGCGCCAGTCGATGTCCCGACCCTGGCGCCAGCCTTGCCAGGTCGGCAGGTCATGCGTGCCCCAGCTGGCCAGTGCCGTCGGCGTATAGGCGTCAGGCGTCAGGAAGGCGCCGGTCCCCTCCCAGTCGCGTTCGAACATCGCGACACGGCAGCCCATGACGCCCGAGGCGTCGAGCGCGCCGCGCAGCCCGTCGGGAATGGTGCCCAGATCCTCGCCGATGATCGCGGCGCCTGCGCGCGTGGCCTCGATGCGCAGAACCGCCAGCAATTCGTCGCGCGGCATGGTGACATAGAGACCCGGCAGGCCGTCGGGCAGCCAGAAGCTGCGTTCGAGCCCCAGGATATGGTCGATCCGCAGCAGGCCGCAGAACCGCAACTGCGCGCGCAGGGTCTGGGCAAAGGCGCTGTAGCCGGTGGCGCGCAGCATGTCCGGCCGCATCGGCGCCAGCCCCCAGCGTTGGCCGGACGGCCCCAGCAGGTCCGGCGGCGCGCCCAGGCTGACGCCCTGCGCGAAGAGGTCGCGCTCGGCCCAGGTTTCGGCGCCGTGCGGATGCGTTCCCACCGCGATGTCGAGATACAGACCAAAGGGCATGCCTGCCGCCTTTGCCCGCGCCTGGCTGTCCGCCAGTTGGGTTTCCGCCAGCCATTGGGTCCAGGCATGGAACCGCAGCCGCTGGGCGCGTTCGCGGGCAAAGCGTTGAACGTCGGGGCTTTTCGGGTCCTGAAAGGGCAGGGGCCAGGCGCCCCAGTAGCCGCCGTGAACCTCGCTCAGGGCCTGGTGGGTGACGAATTCCTCCAGCGCCGTGCCGCCCTCGCCGCGCCATGCCTCGAACGCGGCACTGCCCTTGAAGGCGGCGAAGGCGTCCTCGAGGGCGGCGCGTTGGGCGCGGATCGAACGGGGGTAATCGATCAGCGCGCCGGTCTCGGGCAGCGTCGCGCCGGTGTCGATATGCAGTGTGTTCAGGCGGCGGCGGTGCGAGGGGGCGTAGGGGCTGAAACTGTGGGCATCGGTGGGAAACCCCGCGTGTATCGGATTGATGCCCAGAAACGCGGCGCCGTTCCGCGCCAGGCCTTCGGCCAGCGCGCCCAGTTGCGGATAGGTGCCCATGCCCGCCTGCGCGCCCTCCCACAGGGCGAACAGCGGCACGGTCAGGCCCCAGCGACGCGGCGGCGCGGGCAGGCGGGGCGGGGCGGCCAGCAGATGCACCAGCCAGCCGTTGTGACGGATCCGGTGATAGCCGACCGGCAGGGGCGGCAGTGGCCCCTCGCCGCGGATGTCCTCGCCCGCTTCGGTGGTCAGGACCCAGGGGCCGGGGCCCCAATCCTTGGCCTGGCCTGCCGCGATCGCCAGGCTGGTGGCTTGCCGCAGGTCATCCGGCAGCGCGGTCAGCGCGGCCAGAACCGCGCGGCGGCTGTCTTCGGGGGCCTCCTGCATCCGGCCGGCGCCGTCGCGATAGACCCAGGTGAGACCCGCGCGGCGGCAGGTGTCGTCGAAATCGCTCATCAACTGTTTTCCAGAACGAGGGCCGAAACCGAATGCGCCGGAACCGACAGCTTGCCATAGGCGATGCGTTCGGGTGGGGCGTCGGGGGCGTAGGTGTTGATCCGGCGCGACCAGACCTTGCCGTCGGGCGTGGGCGTCAGGGTGACGTCCAGCGCGCCGCCAGCGTTGAAGATCAGGAACACCGCATCTTCGAGATCCGCATAGGCCGGCGTCCCCGAGGCGGTGCGCAGTTCGACGCAGACAAAGCTCAGCGCCGGGTCTTCCCAGTCCGAGGGGGTCATGCGGCGGCCTTCGGGGTGCCACCACAGCACATCGGATTTCCCGTCCGAACTGCGCGCCTTGGAATGCAGGAACAGCTTCTGGCGCAGAATCGGGTGGTTCTTGCGGAAGGCGACCAGGCGGCGGGTGAAGGCCAGCATGTCCTGATCCACATCCGACCAGTCCAGCCACGAGATCGGGCTGTCCTGGCAATAGGCGTTGTTGTTGCCCTGTTGGGAATGGCCGATTTCATCCCCGGCCAGGATCATCGGCGTGCCCTGGCTCATCAGCAGTGTCGCCATCAGGTTGCGCCGGCGCAGGGCCCGGGCCTGGATTACCTGGGGCTCGTCGCTGGGCCCCTCGTGGCCCATGTTGTCCGAGTAGTTCTCGGAATGGCCGTCCCGGTTGTTCTCGCCGTTCGCGAGATTGTTCTTCTGCGAATAGCTGACCAGATCCATCAGGTTGAACCCGTCATGGGCGGTGATGAAGTTCACGCTGGCGGTAGCGGCCCGGCCCGAGTGATCGAACTGGATCGCCGACCCGGTGATGCGCGCCGCGAGTTCCGGCGCGGGCCGGTGATCGCGGCGCCAGAACCGGCGCACCCCGTCGCGGAACTTGTCGTTCCATTCGTGGAACGGATGGGGGAAGGCCCCCAGCTGATAGCCGCCGGGACCGATATCCCAGGGTTCGGCAATCAGCTTGACGCGGTTCAGCACCGGGTCCTGGCGGATCGCGGCAAAGAAGGCGGCGTTGGGCTGGAACCCGGCCTCGTCACGCGCCAGCGTCGAGGCCAGGTCGAAGCGGAACCCGTCCACATGCATCACCTCGACCCAGTAGCGCAGGCTGTCCATGACCATGCGCAGCACCATCGGATGATCCAGGTTCAGCGTGTTGCCGCAGCCCGTGTCGTTGATGTAGTGGCGCGGATAGGGGGCAAGGCGATAGTAGCTGCGGTTGTCGATGCCCCGAAAGCTGAGCGTGGGGCCCAGTTCGGACCCCTCGCACGTGTGGTTGTAGACCACGTCCAGGATCACCTCGATCCCGGCTGAATGCAGCCGTGCGACCATGTGCTGGAATTCGTTGATCTGGCCATTCGTCAGATAGCGCGGTTCGGGCGCAAAGAAGTTGAGGGTCTGATACCCCCAGTAGTTCGTCAGCTTCTTTTCGATCAGCCAGCGGTCGTTGAGAAAGCTCTGGACCGGCAGCAGTTCGATCGCGGTGATGCCCAGCCCGGTCAGGTGGTCCAGCATCCGGTCCGAGGCGATGCCCAGGAACTTGCCCGGGTTCGGCACCTCTGCCAGATGGGTCAGGCCCTTCACATGCGCCTCGTAGATCACGCTTTCATTCGCGGGCACGACCGGGGGGCGATCGTTCCCCCAGAAAAAGCTGGGGTCCTCGACCACGCATTTGGGCATGAAGCGCGCGGAATCGCGGGTGGAAAAGGTCAGGTCCAGCGTCTTGGCGCCCGGGTTGTAGCCGAACAGCGCGTCCGACCAGCGCGGGTGTCCGGTGATGCGCTTTGCATAGGGGTCGATCAGCAGCTTGTTGGGATTGAAGCGATGCCCGTCCTCGGGCGCATAGGGGCCGTGCACGCGATAGCCGTATTGCTGCCCCGGGCACAGGCCGGGCACGCGGCCGTGCCAGACCCAGCCGGTGCGTTCGGGCAGGCGCAGCCGGTGCGTTTCGCGCATGCCGTCAGGGCTGAAGAGGCACAGCTCCACAGCGGTCGCGTGTTCGGAAAACAGGGCGAAATTCACGCCGTCGCCGTCAAAGGTGGCGCCGATCCGGTCGTGTCGCCCGCGTTCGATGGTCAAGGTCATCGGGTCTCCGTGCGTTCCTGGGCAAGCCGGTCATAGAGCGCGGCATAGCGCGGGGCGCTGGCCTCCCATCCGACCGGGTGTTTCATCGCGTTGCGCTGCAACCGGGGAAAGACCGCGCGATCGGCCCACAGGGCGCACAGTTGCGTCAGCGCCAGCGCCAGCGCCGCCGCGTCGCCCGGCCGGTGGGTCAGACCGGTGGCGCAGCCGACCGCCAGTGCGGCGGCATTGGCATGAATCACCGTGTCCGCCAGCCCGCCGGTGCGCGCGACCACCGGAACCGCACCATATCTGAGGCCATACATCTGCGTCAGGCCGCAAGGCTCGAACCGTGAGGGCACCAGCACCGCGTCGGCGCCCGCGAACATGCGGTGGCTCAGCCCTTCGTCATAGCCGATGCGCACGCCGACATGGCCGGGATTGGCGGCGGCGGCGTTCAGCCAGGCGTTTTCAAGCCGCCGGTCGCCCGAGCCCAGCAGCGCCAGTTGTCCGCCGCGTTCGGTCAGGGCCGGCAGGGCGGCCAGCAGCAGGTCCAGGCCCTTCTGGTCGGACAGGCGCGAGACGACGACACACAGCGGGCCCTCGGCCTGCGACAGGCCGAATTCGGCCCTGAGGGCCCGCTTGTTCGCCACCTTGCCGCCGGGGGCCGAAAAGCGCCGGATCGCCGGGTCGCGGGTCGGATCCCAGGCGGTGGTATCGATCCCGTTCAGGATGCCCAGCAGGTCATGGCCGCGCGCGCGGATCACGCCATCCAGCCCCATGCCGAATTCCTCGGTGGCCAGTTCCTGCGCATAGGTGGGGCTCACGGTGGTGATGACCCGCGCGCCGGTCAGCCCCGCTTTCAGCGCCGAGATATGCCCATAGTATTCGAACCCGTCCATGGCGAAGCCGTCCGTCGGCAGGCCCAGGGGTTTCAGCCGGTCGGCGCCGGTCAGGCCGTGAAAGGCGATGTTGTGGATGGTCATCACGCTGGGTTGGGTGGCCCCGAGGCCACGCATGAACCACGGCGTGAACCCCGCCTGCCAGTCGTGCAGGTGCACGACCTCGGGCCGCCAGCCCTTGACGCCATCGGCGGCGATCAGCGCAGCCGCCAGGTCCAGCGCGGCAAAGCGCGCGTCGTTGTCGGGCCAGTCCCGGCCCTGCGCGTCCAGATAGGGCGAGCCGTCCCGGTCATAGAGCGCGGGCGCGTCCAGGATCAGCAGGTCCAGCCCGCCGACCGTCCCTGCCAGCAGCCGCGCCGGCGCCCCCATCAGGTCCGGCAGGTCCGCCGCCACCCGGGGCCGCTTCACCGCTTTCAGGACCGGGCGATACCCGGGCAGCAGGGTCCGGATCGCCCAGCCTTGCGCGGCCAGCGCGGCGGGCAGCGCGCCGACGACATCGGCCAGGCCCCCGGTCTTGACCAGGGGCGCACATTCCGACGCCACCGCCAGCACGGGCCTGAGGGCGCTCATGTCCGCCCCTCGCGCCGGTCCAGCATGGATTGGGTGATCAGTGTGACACCGTTTTCGGTGACGCGGAACCATTTGCGGTCCTCGTCCGGGTCCTCGCCGACGACCAGGCCCTCGGGGATTTCGACGCCCCGGTCGATCACCACCCGCGTCAGACGTGCGTGGCGCTGAATGGTCGCATAGGGCAGGACCACCGCCTGATCGAGCGACGACCAGGAATTCGAATGCACGCCCGTGAACAGCAGCGAGTTGCGCACCTCGGTCCCCGAGATGATGCACCCGCCCGACACCAGCGACGACAGCGCGGTGCCCCGGCGGCTTTCCTCGTTGTGGATGAACTTGGCGGGGGGCACGCTTTCGGAATAGGTCCAGATCGGCCAGTTGCGATCCCACAGATCCAGTTCCGGGTCGAAATCCGTCAGGTCGATGTTCGCCTTCCAGAAGGCATCGACCGTGCCCACGTCGCGCCAGTAGGCCACGGCATCGGGCCGGTGGCGGACGCAGCTTTCCTCGAACCGGTGGGCCATCGCCTTGCCGTTCTTGACCACGGTCGGAATGATGTCGCCGCCGAAATCATGGCTGGACGCCTTGTCATGCGCATCGTCCATCAGAAGCTGGCGCAGGAATTTCCAGCGAAAGACATAGATCCCCATCGAGGCCAGCGAATGGGTGGGATCCTCGGGCAGACCAGGCGGGTTCCTGGGTTTCTCGACGAAATCGGTGATCCGGCCGGAATGATCCACGGTCATCACGCCAAAGGCGTGGGCGTCGGCGCGCGGCACGGTCAGACATCCCACGGTGACGTCGGCGGCATTTTCGACATGCTCGCGGATCATCACCTCGTAATCCATCTTGTAGATATGGTCACCCGCCAGAATGACAACGTAATCAATGTCATAACTGTCAACGATGTCGATGTTCTGATAGACCGCGTCGGCGGTGCCCATGTACCAGTGGTTTTCATCCACCCGCTGCGAGGCCGGCAGGATGTCCAGGTATTCGTTGCGTTCCGCGCGAAAGAAGTTCCACCCGCGCTGACAATGGCGGATCAGCGAATGGGCCTTGTATTGCGTGGCCACCGCCATCTTGCGGATGCCCGAATTCAGCGCGTTCGACAGCGCGAAGTCGATGATGCGGGTCTTGCCACCGAAATAGACCGCCGGTTTGGCGCGGTTGTCGGTCAGCTCCTTCAGGCGGCTGCCGCGTCCGCCCGCCAGGATGAAGGCCATCGTGCGGCTGGACAGGCGGCTGGTCGAGGGGGTCATCGCGAAACCTCGGGAATCAGGAACAGGGTGGACAGGGGGGGCAACACCACCGCGGCACTATGCGGCTGGCCGGCGTGGGCGGGCCCGTCGGCGGTGACGGTGCCCATGTTGCCCCGGTTCGCGCCGCCATAGGGGGCCGCGTCGGTGTTCAGGGCCTCGGTCCAGCGGCCGGGCCTGGGCAGTCCCAGCGTCCAGCGTCGCTCGACCGGGGTGAAGTTCGCCACCACCGCGACGGGGGGCTGGCCGTCGTCACCCAGCCTCAGCCACGAAAAGACCGATTCCGCCCGTGCCTCGCGGTCGATCCAGGTGAACCCGGCCGGGTCGGTATCGCGCAGATGCAAGGCGGGGGTCTGGCGATACAGCGCGTTGAGGTCACGCACCAGGCGCTGCAGGCCGGCGTGGCCCGGAACCTCGAGCACGCCCCAATCCAGCGGCTGATCGTGGTTCCATTCCTGCCCCTGGCCGAATTCACAGCCCATGAACAGCAGCTTCTTGCCCGGATGCCCCCACATGAAGCCATAGTAGGCGCGCAGATTGGCCAGTTTCGCCGCCGGATCGCCGGGCATCTTCTGCAGCATCGAGCCCTTGCCATGCACCACCTCGTCATGGCTGATCGGCAGGACGTAGTTTTCGCTGAAGCCATAGACCAGGCCAAAGGTCATCAGGTCATGGTGGTGGCGGCGGTGGATCGGGTCGTGTTCGATGTAGCGCAGGGTGTCGTTCATCCACCCCATGTTCCATTTGTATCCAAAGCCCAGGCCGCCCCGCGTGAACCGGGGTGGTGACGCCGGGCGAGGCGGTGCTTTCCTCGGCCACGGTCATCAGGCCCGGCGGGCCGTCGCCATAGGCCTGGGTGTTCATCGCCTTGAGGAAGTCGATGGCCTCGTAATTCTCGCGCCCGCCGTCCTTGTTGGGCACCCAGGCGCCGGGACCGCGCGAATAGTCGCGATACAGCATCGAGGCCACGGCATCCACGCGCAGGCCGTCCAGGTGGAATTCGTTCAGCCAGTAACTGGCGTTCGCGGTCAGAAAGTTGCGCACCTCGGTCCGGCCGAAATTGTAGATCAGGGTGTTCCAGTCGGGGTGGAACCCTTCGCGCGGGTCGGAATGCTCATACAGATGGGTGCCGTCGAACCGGGCCAGACCATGCGCATCCGAGGGGAAATGCGCGGGCACCCAATCCATCAGGATCCCGATCTTGCGCCGGTGCGCCGCGTCGATCAGCGCGCGCAGATCGTCGGGGGTGCCGTGGCGGCTGGTGGGCGCATACATCCCCGTGGGCTGATACCCCCAGGACCCGCCGAACGGGTATTCCGCCAGCGGCATCAGTTCGATATGGGTGAACCCCATGTCCGCGGCATAGGCGACCAGATCCTCGGCCGCGTCGCGATAGCTGAGCCCGTGTGCGTCGCGGTGCCGCCAGCTTCCCAGATGGGCCTCGTAGATCGAGATCGGGGCCTCGCGCCCGTTCCGGGCCAGGCGTTGCCGCATCCATTCGCCATCCTGCCAGTCGTGCGACGACGGCGGCGCGACGATCGAGGCCGTCGCCGGCGGTTGCTCGGCCATCCGGGCCATCGGGTCGGCCTTGAGCAGGGGGGGGCCGTCCGGTGGCAGGATCTCGAACTTGTAGCAGTCCCCGGCCCCCAGGCCCGGCAGGAAAATCTCCCAGACGCCTGACCCGCGCCGGCGCATCGGGGCGCGCCGCCCGTCCCAGGCGTTGAACGGCCCGACGACCGAAACCCGCCGCGCATTGGGTGCCCAGACCGCGAACCGCACCCCCTGGACGCCGTCATGCGTCATCGGGTGCGCGCCCAGGACCTGCCACAGGCGACGATGCGTGCCCTCGGCGATCAGGTGCAGATCCAGATCGCCCAGAACCGGGCCAAAGCGATAGGGGTCCTCGAACTCCCAGTGCCGGGTGCCGTCGGTCGCGCGCAGCCGATAGCGCCGCCGCCGGCCCAGATCGCCCAGAAAGATGCCGTCGCCCAGCGCGGTCAGCGGGATCGGCCTGGACGCGGTCAGCGCGACCATTTCCGTGGCGTGGGGATCGAACACCACCAGCGCCCCGGTTCGCCCGCGATGACGCGGTCCGAAAACGGCAAAGGGATCAGGGACATGGCCGGACAGGATTGCCGCCACGTCAACCGACGAGATTTCACAGGATGTAGATGTGTTTGCCCGGGCCATGCGCAATTTGTGGCGCAGGCCCGGGCGATTTACAACGGTGTTTGTTAACCTTTTGCGCGAGCCCGTCAGATCATCGGCTTGATTGCCCAGACATCGCGCATATAGCCCTGAATGGTGCGGTCGCTGCTGAACCAGCCCGACCGCGCGGTGTTCAGCGCCGCCATCCGGGTCCAGTGATCCGCGTCGAACCAGGCCTTGTCCACCTGCCGCTGGGCGCTCCAGTAGGCATCGAAATCGGCGCAGACGGTGAAATAGTCGTGGCCGCGCAGATTGTCGGTCAGGGCGCGATAGGTCGTCGTGTCGCCATGCGAGAACTGGCCCGAATCGATGGCCGCGATCGCCTGTTGCAGGCGGGGGCTGGCGTCGATGGCATGGGCCGCGTGGCGCGGGTCCTTGCGGCGGGCGACCACCTCGTCGGCGGTCATGCCGAAGAGGAAGAAATTCTCGGGTCCGACAAGTTCGCGGATCTCGACATTGGCCCCGTCCAGCGTGCCGATGGTCAGCGCGCCATTCAGGCTGAATTTCATGTTGCCGGTGCCCGAGGCTTCCTTGCCCGCCGTCGAGATCTGTTCACTGAGGTCCGCCGCCGGGATCAGGCGTTCGGCCATGGTGACATTGTAGTTCGGCGGATAGACCACGCTCAGCAGGTCGCGCGTCACCTTGTCGGCGTTGATGACCCGGGCGACATTGTTGATCAGGTGGATGATCTCTTTCGCCATGACATAGCCCGGCGCGGCCTTGCCGCCAAAGATCTTGACCCGGGGTGCCCAGCCGGCGGTCGGATTGGCGCGGATCGCCTGCCACAGCGCGATGGTTTCCAGAATGTTCAGATGCTGGCGCTTGTATTCGTGGAACCGCTTGACCTGGACATCGAACATGGCGCGCGGATCGACGGAAATGCCCATCTCGCGGCCGATCCATTCGGCCAGGTGGGCCTTGTTCTCGGCCTTGACGGCGGCAAAGTCGTCGCGGAAGGCGCGCGTGCCGATCGCGGGTTCCAGCTCGCGCAGGCGCTCCAGATTGTCCTCCCAGCCGCTGCCGATCGTGTCGGTGATCAGCGCGGACAGGCGCGGGTTCGCGCCCTTCAGCCAGCGGCGCGGAGTGACGCCGTTGGTTTCATTGACGATCCGGTCGGGATGCAGGGCGTTCAGATCCGCGAACACGGTGCTTTTCACCAGCTCGGTGTGCAGCGCCGACACGCCGTTCACGCGGTTCGCCATGATGAAGCTGAGCTCGCCCATCTTGACCTCGCCGCCCTCGACGATGCGCGCGGTCCGGGTGGGGAACTGGCGGGCGTGCAGGTCGTCGATGCGTTCGATGATCTGCATGTGGCGCGGCAGAACCTGCGCCATCAGGTCCTGAGACCAGCGTTCCAGCGCCTCGGGCAGAAGGGTGTGGTTGGTGTAGCCCAGACAGGCCCGGGCGGTGTCCACGGCCTGGTCGAAGTCCATGCCGCGTTCGTCATGCAGCAGGCGCACCAGCTCGGGCCCGGCGATCGCGGGGTGGGTATCGTTCATCTGGATCGCCACCCGCGTCGGCAAGGCGTTGAGATCGCTGTGCTCGGCCGAGAAACGGCGCAGGATGTCCCTGAGCGACGCGGCGGTGAAGAAGAACTCCTGCTTCAGACGCAGTTCCTTGCCCTGGGTGGTGGTATCGTCGGGATAGAGCACGCGGCTGATGGTGCGGGCCAGGGCCTCGGGGGCGGCCGCCCCCTGGAAATCACCCTTGTTGAAGGCTGCCAGATCGAAGGCCGACAGCGGTTCGGCCCCCCACAGGCGCAGCGTGTTGGCCCATTTGCCCTGCCAGCCGATGACGGGGGTGTCATAGGCCTTGGCGATGACGGCGTTGTCGGGGGTCCACACCGCCGAGCGTCCGTTTTCGGCCACCGCGCCGCCGAACCCGATGCGGAAGGCCGCTTCCGGGCGTTCGAATTCCCAGCCGTGGGATTGGCGCAGCCAGTCCTCGGCCGTTTCCACCTGGCGGCCGTCGGGACCAAAGCTTTGCCGGAACAGGCCGTGTTCGTAGCGAATGCCATAGCCATAGGCCGGGCAGCCCAGGGTGGACATGGAATCGAGGAAACACGCCGCCAGACGTCCCAGCCCGCCATTGCCCAGCGCGGCATCGGGTTCGTCGTCCAGAACCGTGCGGAAGTCATGGCCCAGGCCCTGCACGGCCTCGCGCGCGGCCTCGGTCAGACCGATGTTCATGATCGCGTCTTCCAGCAGGCGCCCGATCAGGAATTCCATCGACAGGTAGTAGACCCGCTTCGACTGCGCCGCATAGGTGGCGCGTGTCGCCCGGAACCAGGGTTCGACGACACGGTCGCGGATCGCCAGCGTCAGCGCCATGCGCATGTCATAGACGCTGGCGTGGGCCAGGTCCTTGCCCATCGAGAATTCCAGATGCTTGAGGATCGCTTCACGCAGATCGTTGGCGTTCATGGGCAACATGTCCTTGCTGATCGCGGTTGGCAGCCAGCCGCTGAGGCTGCTGGTGCCTTTGTCGAACGTCATCGAACGAGTGGTTCTCATGTCCTGCTCCTGCCTTGGGCACCGTTTCGCGGGCCAGTTTGCCGGCACCCGACTGACGAAGTGCCCCATGCTGCCAATTTGCCGGGGAAAGGGGCCAAATCGGGGCAGGTC
Source organism: Rhodobacter sp. (assembly GCA_020637555.1). Lineage (GTDB taxonomy): Bacteria > Pseudomonadota > Alphaproteobacteria > Rhodobacterales > Rhodobacteraceae > Pararhodobacter. The sequence goes on from JACKKF010000009.1 coordinate 15,038, forward strand.
TGGGCAGGTTTGTTGACAAAAGCAGGGTATATTTGCAGCGTCCCGGGGCATTGTTCATGCCCCGGGCGGCGGCAGGGTCAGCGGGTGGCCTCGGACAGGCGGCGCTTGACGTAGGTTTTCACGGTATCGAGCATGGGCTGCATGTGCGTCTCGTCGTCGCGGAAGAAATGGTCCGCGCCCTCGATCTCGGAATGCGTGATGGTGATGCCCTTCTGCTCATGCAGCTTGGCCACCAGATTGGCCACATCCTTGGGTGGCGCGACCCGGTCGGCCGATCCGTTGATGATGAGGCCCGAGGCCGGGCAGGGCGCCAGAAAGCTGAAATCATAGAGATTCGCCGGCGGCGCGACCGAGACGAAGCCGGTGATGTCCGGCCGGCGCATCAGCAACTGCATGCCGATCCAGGCGCCAAAACTGAAGCCCGCGACCCAGCAGTGCCGGGTGTTCTGGTTCATGCTTTGCAGATAGTCCAGCGCCGCCGCCGCGTCGCTGAGTTCGCCGATGCCCTGATCGTATTCGCCCTGCGACCGACCGACACCGCGAAAATTGAAGCGAAGAACGGAAAATCCCAGCGAATGAAAGGCATAGTGCAGGTTGTAGACGACCTTGTTGTTCATCGTCCCCCCGAATTGGGGGTGGGGGTGCAGCACGATGGCGATCGGGGCGTCGCGGTTCGGCTGGGGGTGGTAACGGCCTTCGAGGCGGCCATCGGGGCCGGCAAAAATGACTTCGGGCATCCGCGGACCTTATGCTCGCTCACACGGGGTTCCGGCCTGCGCCCTTCCTTTGTTGACAAAAGAAGTCAGCATACCTAGAACGGTTCTAAACTCTGTCCCGGCTCGCGCGGGCGGAGTCGGGTTCGGCAGGGTAGCAGTTAAGCAAAGGCCGGGTCATACGTCAATGTTTTTACGCCTTTCGCACCCGTCCGACGGGGCGTCGGGCAGGGGTTCGGGCATGAAGCTGTCGACCAAGGGACGCTATGCGATGGTGGCGATGGTCGATCTGGCCATCTTGCAGCGCGGCTCGGGGGCTGCGCCACGTCTCGCTGGCCGAGATCGCGCGCCGGCAGGACGTGTCGCAGGCCTATCTCGAACAGTCGTTTGTCAAGCTGCGCCGCGCCGGGCTGGTTGAATCGGTGCGCGGCCCGGGCGGCGGCTACCGGCTGTCGCGCGACCCCGCCGACATCCGCGTGGCCGAGGTTCTGGAAGCGGTCGAGGAAACCGTCAACGCGCTGGAACTGGGTGCGGGCGCCTCGGGCGGGGTCTCGGGCAGCCAGGCGCAATCCATGACCAACCGCTTGTGGGAAAGCCTGTCGGCGCAGGTCTATGTGTTCCTGCACCAGACGACGCTGGCCGATGTGGCGGGCAACGGACTGAAACCCTGTCCCGCGGTGCCCAGCCTGTTCCGGGTAACGGCATGAGCGCCCGGCTGTATCTGGACTGGAATGCCTCGGCCCCGCTGCGCCCCGAGGCCCGCGCGGCGATGATCGCGGCGATGGATCTGGTGGGCAATGCCAGCTCGATCCATGCCGAGGGGCGCGCGGTGCGTGGCCTCATCGAACAGGCGCGCGGCCAGGTGTCGCAGGCGCTGGGCGCGGATGGCGCGGATCTGGTCTTTACCTCGGGCGCGACCGAGGCCGCGGCCCTGGCACTGGCCGGGCGCGATCTGTCCTGCGCGGCGGTCGAACATGATGCGGTGGCGGCCTGGTGCCGGGCGGATCTGCCGGTCGATGGTGCCGGGCGGGTCACGGTGGCCGACCCGGCCCGCGCGACACTGCAACTGGCGAATTCGGAAACCGGCATCGTGCAGGACCTGCCGCCGGGATTGGCGGTCAGCGACCTGACCCAGGCGTTCGGCAAGATTCCCATGGCGTTCAACTGGTTGGGCTGCGACATGGGGCTGGTGTCGGCGCACAAGCTGGGGGGACCCAAGGGGATCGGCGCGCTGGCGCTGACCCGGGGCCTGGACGTCGAGGCCCGCATCCGGGGCGGCGGGCAGGAAATGGGTCGCCGCGCCGGCACCGAGAATGTCATCGGAATCGCCGGGTTCGGCGCCGCGGCCGAGGCCGCCGCGCGCGATCTGGCCGATGGTGTCTGGGATGCGGTGGCCGAGGTGCGAAATACCCTGGAACAGGCTCTGGAAGACGCCTGTCCGGGGATTATCTTGACCGCCAAAGGTCATCCCCGACTGCCCAACACGGTGCATCTGATCGCGCCGGGCTGGAAGGGCGAGACCCAGGTCATGGCGATGGACCTGCAGGGCTTTGCCGTTTCGGCGGGCTCGGCCTGCTCGTCGGGCAAGGTCTCGGTCAGCAAGGTCGTGCGGGCCATGGGCCGCCCCGAGGCCGAGGCGGGGTGCGCGCTCAGGCTCTCGATCGGGCCGGCGGTGACGCAAGAGGACGCGCTGCGCTTTGTCGCGGCTTATGCGCGGGCGTGGAAACGCGCGGGCGAACGGATGAAACAGGCGGGCACATCCCTTGCATGAGGGGCCTGCGATGACGAACGGGAACAGACCAATGGCGGCTATGGACAATTCGACCGAGGTTCGCGACGGCGTGGACCGCGAGACGGTGAACACCGTCCAGTCGATGGCCGGCAAATACAAATACGGCTGGGAAACCGAGATCGAGATGGAGTTCGCGCCCAAGGGCCTGAACGAGGACATCGTGCGCCTGATCTCGGAGAAGAACGGCGAACCGCAGTGGATGACCGACTGGCGGCTGGATGCTTTCCGTCGCTGGCAGCAGATGGAACAGCCCGACTGGGCGATGCTGGACATCCCCGAGATCGACTATCAGGACCAGTATTACTACGCCAAACCCAAGAGCATGGCGGCAAAGCCCAAATCGCTGGACGAGGTCGACCCCAAGCTGCTGGCGACCTATGAAAAGCTGGGAATCCCGCTGAAGGAACAGATGATCCTGGCGGGTGTCGAGGGCGCCGAAACCGCGGCACCGCGCAAGGTCGCGGTCGATGCGGTGTTCGACTCTGTCAGCGTGGGGACCACCTTCAAGGAAGAGCTGAAGAAGGCCGGCGTGATCTTCATGCCGATTTCCGAGGCGATCCGCGAATACCCCGATCTGGTGAAGCAGTATCTCGGCTCGGTCGTGCCGGTGACGGACAACTTCTTTGCCACGCTCAACTCGGCGGTGTTTTCCGACGGGTCGTTCGTCTATGTGCCCAAGGGCGTGAAATGCCCGATGGAGCTGTCCACCTATTTCCGCATCAACGCCGAGAACACCGGCCAGTTCGAACGGACGCTCATCATTGCCGACAAGGGCAGCTATGTGAGCTATCTCGAGGGGTGCACCGCCCCCAAGCGCGACACCAACCAGCTGCATGCCGCGGTTGTGGAAATCGTCGTGCTCGAGGATGCCGAGGTCAAGTATTCGACCGTGCAGAACTGGTATCCCGGCGACGAGGAGGGCCGGGGCGGCATCTACAACTTTGTCACCAAGCGCGCCGACTGCCGCGAGGACCGCGCCAAGGTGATGTGGACGCAGGTGGAAACCGGCAGCGCGGTGACGTGGAAATACCCGTCCTGCGTGCTGCGCGGCGAGGCGTCGCAGGGCGAATTCTATTCGATCGCCATCACCAACAACTTCCAGCAGGCCGATACCGGCACCAAGATGATCCATCTGGGCAAGAACACGCGCTCGCGCATCGTGTCCAAGGGGATCAGCGCGCGGGCGGGCACAGAACACCTATCGCGGGCAGGTGTCGATGCACCCGCGCGCGACGCATTCGCGCAACTATACCCAATGCGACAGCCTGCTGATCGGCGACCGCTGCGGCGCCCATACCGTGCCCTACATCGAGGTGCGCAATGCCTCGTCGCGGGTCGAACACGAGGCGACGACATCGAAGGTGGACGATGACCAGCTCTTCTATTGCCGCCAGCGCGGCATGGGCGAGGAAGAGGCGATCGCCCTGATCGTCAACGGCTTTGCCAAGGAGGTGCTGCAAGCCTTGCCGATGGAATTCGCGATGGAGGCGCAGGCCCTGGTCGCGATCTCGCTGGAAGGGAGCGTGGGGTGAACTACGGCGCCTTTTTCAAGGCCGAGCTGCGCACGCTCTGGGTCTTTTTCGCGGTGTTCATGGTCGTGGGCATCGTGCTGGATCTGCTGGTCTACCGTGTTCCGGTGGCCTGGGGGTCGCGGCTCGCGGTCGCGTTGCTGGCCTCGGTCGTCTATGCAGCCGTGAATGCCTGGATGAAGATGAGGAAAGCCCGGTGAGCGAACGCGAGCCCCCTTGTGGTTGCTATCCCAGCGTCCCGCGCGACCTGACGCAGGTGCGGGGCGGCGGCTGGTGGCTGGCGCTGCCGCTGGGGTTGATCGTGGCACTGGGCCTCGGCCTCTGGGCACTGTCCTGACAGGAGATTTGGAATGATCGTCACCACCACCCCCACCATCGAAGGCCGCCCGATCCGCACCTATCACGGCATCGTCACGGGCGAGGCGATCATGGGGGCGAATGTCGTGCGCGATTTCTTCGCCTCGGTCACCGATATCGTCGGCGGGCGCTCGGGCGCCTATGAAAGCAAGCTTCAGGATGCGCGCCAGACCGCCCTGCGCGAGATGGAGGACCACGCTGCCCGCCTGGGGGCCGATGCGGTCGTGGGCGTCGATCTGGACTATGAGGTCGTGGGCAACTCGATGCTGATGGTTTCGGCCTCGGGCACCGCCGTGAGTTTTGGCTGAGGAGGCCGCGATGGACTGGAAATGGCTGCTCACCGCCAGCGAACCGCGCCCGCGCTATGTACTGCTGGTGGTGATCGGTGTCGTGTTGATGATGACGCTGACCTATCCGATCTGGCAGCCGGGCGGGCGGGGCATGGCGGTGTTCGTCGCGGTGGCCTCGGTGATCCTCAGCCATCTGTCCGCGAAATTCGTGATGCGCCGTTGATCCCATGATCCAGACACAGACAGACCGGGGTGTGCCCGTCATCCGGCCCGAGCCGATGACCGACCGCCTGGCCGCCTGGAAAGGCGGCGCACCGCTTAGGCTGGCGCCGATGGAGGTGGTGCACGCCACCATCCGGCGCCGTCCGGTGGCCTTCTGTCTGAACATGGCCGATGACCCGATCCAGAACGCGCATCGTCAGGGTCGCTTCTACGAGGCGCAGGATCTGGCGCGGCTCGCCACGCATGTGCCGCCGGGGGCGACGATCCTCGATATCGGGGCGAATGTCGGCAACCACGCGCTTTATCTGGCCATGTTCACCGGCGCGCAACGGGTGGTGGTGGTCGAACCCAATCCCCTGGCGCTGGAACCCCTGGTCGCCAATGTGCTGGCCAACCGGATGCAGGGGCTGATCGACCTGGATCACCTGGGCTTCGGCCTGGGGGACGCCGACAGCGCCGGCTGGGGCATGAAGAAGCACGACCGCAATCTGGGCGCGACCAGGATGTTCGCGGGCGCCGGCGATCTGGTGGTGCGCAAGGGCGATCATGCCTTTCCCGATCTGACGCCGGCCATCGTGAAGATCGATGTCGAGGGCATGGAACTGCCCGTGCTGCGCGGGCTGCAGGCGCTGATCGCCCGCGCCCGGCCGGTGATCTTCATCGAGGTGCACATCGACAACGCCGATGCCTTTGCCCGCTGGGCCGACCAGAACCGCTATGACACCGAAATCCTGAGCCGCGAGGCGAAGACGACGAACACCCTGCTGATCCCGCAGGACCGGAAGTGAAAGAGGACATGATGCTGGAAATCAACAACCTGCACGTCAAGCTGGAAGACGAGGACAAGCAGATCCTCAAGGGTCTGACGCTGAGCGTCGAGGCCGGGTCTGTGCACGCGATCATGGGGCCCAACGGTTCAGGCAAGTCGACGCTGAGCTATGTCCTGTCGGGCCGCGACGGGTATCAGGTGACCGACGGCACCGCCACCCTGGACGGCGAGGACCTGCTGTCGATGGAACCCGAGGACCGCGCTGCCGCCGGCCTGTTCCTGGCATTCCAGTATCCGGTCGAGATCCCGGGTGTCGGCAACATGACGTTCCTGCGCACCGCGCTGAATGCCCAGCGCAAGGCGCGCGGCGAACCCGAGGTCAGCGCCGGCGATTTCCTGAAGCTGGTCCGCGCCAAGGCCAGGGATCTGAAGATCGACGCCGACATGCTGAAGCGCCCGGTCAACGTGGGGTTTTCGGGCGGTGAGAAGAAGCGCAACGAAATCCTGCAGATGGCGATGCTGCAACCGCGCATGTGCATCCTGGACGAGACCGACTCGGGCCTTGATGTGGATGCGATGAAGCTGGTGTCCGACGGCGTGAACGCGCTGCGCGACGCCGGCCGGGCGTTCCTGGTCATCACCCACTATCAGCGGCTGCTGGACCATATCAGACCCGATGTCGTGCACATCATGGCCGCGGGCCGCATCGTCAAGACCGGCGGGCCCGATCTGGCGCTCGAGGTGGAACAGAACGGCTATGCCGACATCCTGGCCGAGGTGGGCGCATGAACGCGCACAGCCCCCGGGCGCAGCGACTGGCCGCGCGCCGTGCGGCGACGCAGGCACGCATCGACACGCTGTCGCCGCCCGCCGCCCCCGCCTGGGCCGCCCCCTTGCGGGCTGCCGCCTTTGCGCGGCTGGCCGACATGGGCTTGCCCGAAAAGCGCGATGAATACTGGCGCTATACCGATCCGGCCCGGCTGACCGCCGCGTCGCCGCCCGAAGCCGACGTGTTCCGCGTCACCGACGAGCCGGCGATGTATGAGGGTGTCGATCGGTTGAAGCTGGTCTTTACCGATGGCGTCTTTGACGCCGATGCCTCGGATCCGGTGGCGGGCGAGGGGATCGAGATCTCGCGCCTGGCCGAGGCCGCCGAAACCCCCTGGTCCCGCGACCTCTACGGCGCGCTCGAGGCGCGCGCGCAGGCGCCCGTGCCCCGCCCGATGGCGGCGCTGAACACCGCGATGGCCACGGACGGCGTGCTGATCCGGGTGACGGGTGTGGTCAGCCGCCCGGTTTCGGTGATTTATCGGCGGACCGATCCCGCGGCCGAGGCGACGCTGCACCATCTGCTGCGGCTCGAGGAGGGCGCGGAACTGACGCTGCTGGAAAACGGTCCGGTCGCCGCGCGGTCCTCGATCGTGATCGAGGCCGATCTGGCCGACAGGGCGGTCCTGCATCACATCCGCACCATGGGCCGCGACCATCAGCGCATCGCCGTGACCCATCTGTTCGCACGCCTTGGCGCGGATGCCCGGCTGAAAAGCTTCACCTTGTCGATGAACGGCGCGCTGGTTCGCAACGAGGCGATGCTGTGGCTGGACGGCAAGGGCGGCGTCGCGCATGTCGCCGGGGCCGCGCTGGGGGACGGCGCCTTTCATCACGACGACACCGTTTTCATCGCCCATCGCGCCCCGGGCTGCGAAAGCCGTCAGGTGTTCAAGAAGGTGCTGCGCACCAACGCGATCGGCGTGTTCCAGGGCAAGATCCTGGTCGAACGCGCGGCCCAGCTGACCGATGGCTACCAGATCAGCCAGTCGCTGCTGCTGGACGAACGCAGCCAGTTCCTCGCCAAGCCCGAGCTGGAAATCTACGCCGACGACGTGAAATGCTCGCACGGGTCGACCTCGGGCGAGATCGACGCCGATCACCTGTTCTATCTGCGCGCCCGCGGTGTCCCCGAGGACGAGGCCAAGCTGTTGCTGGTTCTGGCCTTTCTCGCCGAGGCCCTGGACGAGATCGAGCGGGGCGAACTGGTCGAGGACATGCAGCAACGGCTGCGCGGCTGGCTGGAACGGCACAGCCACTGACGGCGCCGAGAGGTTCACATGGCGGTTTCCACCGATATCCTGCGCAGTTTCCGCGCCCCCCGCAGGGTTGTGCGGGGCCTTCTTGGCGACCGACGCGAGGCGCGCATCCTGGTCTATCTGATGGCCGCCTGCGCGTTGATCTTCATCGCGCAATGGCCCCGGCTGGCGCGCGAGGCCCATCTGTCCGACGCGGTGCCGCTGGATGCGTTGATGTCCGGCGCCCTGTTCGCCTGGCTGTTTGTCGCGCCGCTGGCCTTTTACGCGCTGGGCGGGGTGCTGACCCTGGTTCTGAAACTCGTCCGCGGCCAGGTCGAGCCCTTCGCGGTGCGTCTCGCGCTGTTCTGGGCGCTGCTGGTCGCCAGCATTCCCGCATTGCTCTATGGCCTGGTGGTCGGTTTCATCGGACCGGGGATCGAAGCCACGCTGACCGGCGGGCTGGTGATCGTGACCTTCGTGGGCATTCTTGTCGCAGGGCTGCGCGTTGCGCTTGAAGCGCCGCGCGCGGACGCATAGGGATCGGGCATGACCGCGATACCCGCTCTCGTTCGACTGGCGCTGACCGATCCCGTGCAGGGCGGTCGGGCAATTCTGGCCCTGAATCCGCCCCTGCCGGTGCGCTGGATGCTGCTGGCCGCCGCGATCCTGGTCTCCGTGATCGGCGTCTACCTGCTGCCCGCCCTGCTGGGCCAGGCCGAGGATCTGCCCTCGCCCTTCCTGTTCACCGCGGCGCAGATTGCGTTGAACGTCGTCGTTGTCGCCCTGATCACCCATGTCGGCCGGCTGTTCGGCGGCCGTGGCCAGTTTCACGATGCGCTGTGGCTGGTCGGCTGGATGCAGGCGATCACCGCGCTGCTGCTGGCGCTGCAGATCGTGGTTCTGGTCGCGCTGCCGGTGTTGAACATGCCGGTCTTCATCGCCTCGGTTGCGATATCGCTGTGGCTTCTGGTCGGGTTCATCTGCGCGCTGCACGGGTTCAAATCGCGGATCATGGTGCTGACGGCCGGGGTGATGGTCTTTCTGATGGCCAGCTATGTGATTTCCCTGGTGCTGCTGGCGCTGGGCTATGAACCCGCGGGGTTGAGTAATGTTTGACGTTCAGGCGGTGCGCCGCGATTTCCCCATCCTGTCCCGGCAAATCAATGGCAAGCCATTGGTTTATCTTGATAATGGGGCTTCGGCGCAAAAGCCGCAGGCAGTCATCGACGCGGTGACGCAGGCCTATTCGATGGAATACGCGAATGTTCATCGCGGGCTGCACACCCTGTCCAATCTGGCGACCGATCGCTACGAGGCGGTGCGGGGAATTGTCAGACGTTTTCTCGGTGCCGCCCATGAGGACGAGATCCTCTTCACCTCGGGCGCGACCGAGGGGATCAATCTGATCTCGTATGGCTGGGCGGCCCCCCGGATGCAGGCCGGGGACGAGATCGTCTTGTCGGTGATGGAACATCACGCCAACATCGTGCCCTGGCATTTCCTGCGCGAACGCCAGGGCGTGCGGTTGGTCTGGGTCGAACCCGAAGCGGACGGTTCGCTCGATCCGCAGCGGGTGCTGGACGCGATCACGCCCCGCACGCGCCTGGTCGCGGTGACGCATATGTCGAACGTGCTGGGCACCGTGGTGGACATCCGGACCATCGTCGATGGCGCCCATGCGCGCGGGGTGCCGGTGCTGGCCGACGGGTCGCAGGCCGCAGTCCACATGCCCGTCGATGTCCAGGCGCTGGGGGTCGATTTCTACCCGATCACCGGGCACAAACTGTATGGCCCCTCGGGTTCGGGGGCGATCTATGTCCGCCGCGAGCGTCAGGCCGAGATGCGCCCCTTCATCGGCGGCGGCGACATGATCCGCGAGGTCACGCGCGACGATGTGATCTACAACGATCCCCCCCACAAGTTCGAGGCGGGAACCCCTGGAATCGTTCAGCAAATTGGCCTCGGGGTGGCGCTGGAGTATCTGCAGGCGCTGGGGATGGACGCGATTGCCGCGCATGAGCGCACGCTGGCCTCCTATGCGCGCGAGCGGCTCAAGGGGCTGAACTGGCTGACCGTTCAGGGCGATGCCCCCGGCAAGGGCGCGATCTTCAGCTTCACCATGAACAACGGCGCGCATCCTCATGACATGTCGACGATTCTCGACAAGAAGGGGGTGGCTGTCCGGGCTGGACAGCACTGCACCGGCCCCTTGATGGATCACCTCGGCATTCATGCGTCCTGCCGCGCGTCTTTCGCGCTCTACAACACCGAGGCCGAGGTCGACGCCCTGATCGACGCGCTGGAATTTTGCCACCAGCTCTTTGGCTAGGTGGTTTTGCCCGTTGCAGCCCCGCCTTGCGGCCGCTATAGACGGGGCACGCCGCACCCATAGCTCAGCTGGATAGAGCGTTGCCCTCCGAAGGCAAAGGTCAGAGGTTCGAATCCTCTTGGGTGCGCCATTTCCCCGATCCGTGACTATCCCCGATCCGTGACATGGGGGCCGCATCGCCGGCCGGACCCGCGCATGCGGCGCCGATCCGCCTGACGGCGCCCCCCTGCATTGCGCCGCGCCCCCGGTCGTGACACGCTGGACGCGAGTCATGCGTGCGCGGGGGGCCTATGGTCAAGCTGTTCAAGTGGGTCGCCGGTGTCGTCGTGGTGCTGGCGTTGGCGGTGATCGTCGGTCGCTGGTTCTTCCCCTTGCCGGATATCTCCCGACGATCGCCCGACATGGCGATTGCGGCCAGCGCGGACACCACGCTGGGCGGTGCCATGGCGCAGGGCATGGCGGCGCACCCCGGGCAGACCGGGGTTCTGCCCCTGTCCGACGGGCATGACGCCCTGGCGAGCCGTCTGGCCTTGATCGACCGGGCGCAGGTTTCGATCGACGTGCAATACTACATCTGGCATGCCGACACCTCGGGCATCATGCTGCTTGCGGCCCTGGAACGCGCGGCGCGGCGCGGGGTGCGCGTGCGGCTCCTGCTGGATGACAACGGCATTGCCGGGATGGATCCGATCCTGGCGGCGCTGAACGCGGAACCCGGCCTGTCGATCCGGCTGTTCAACCCGTCCACGGTGCGTCGGCCCAAATTGCTGGGGTTCGCGCTGGATTTCCTGCGGATGAACCGGCGGATGCACAACAAGGCACTCATCGTTGACGGTGCGGCGGCGATCCTGGGCGGGCGCAACATCGGGGATGAGTATTTTCAGGTCAGCCAGGACTATTTCGTCGATATGGACGTGCTGGCCCTGGGAACCGTCGTTCCCGAGGTCGCGGCAAGCTTCGATGCCTATTGGAACAGCGACTCGGTCTTTGCGCTGGAAAGCCTGGTGTCCGGGCCGGGCGATGCGGAGGGTTTTGCCGCGCGGGTCGCCGCCCTGGGCACCGATCCCCAGGCGCAGGCCCTGGCCACCCGCATCACCGACAGCGTCGGTGCCTATCTGGCGCGTCGCGCGGCGCTGGAGTGGACCGAGGTGCGGCTGTTCGCCGACGATCCGGCCAAGGGTGCCGGGATGGCGCGACGCGAGGACCTGATGCTCAGCCGGCTGGCGCCGGTGATCGCCAGCACGCAGGAGCGGTTCGACCTGGTCTCGGCCTATTTCATCCCGGGCGAGGCGGGCACGCGGGCGCTGATCCGGTTGGCGGGCGAGGGGCGTTCGGTGCGGGTGCTGACCAATGCCATGGACACCACCGATGTCGTGATGGTGCACGCGGGCTATTCGCGCTATCGGCGCGCGCTGCTCGAAGCCGGCGTGCAGCTTTACGAGATGAACCTGCGGGGCGAAGGGGCCAGGGCGGTGGCGCCGGTGGTGCCGCTGGGGTTGTCCGGTGGCAGCCTGCACGCCAAGACCTTTGCCATCGACGACCGGCTGGTGTTCGTGGGGTCCTTCAATTTCGATCCCCGGTCGGCGCTGCTGAACTGCGAGATGGGGTTTGTCATCGACAGCCCGGTCATGGCCCGGCGCGTTCACGCCGCGTTCGAGCGCCAGATCCCCGAGGCCAGCTACCGCCCCGAGATCACCGCCGACGACCGCATGGTCTGGCACGAGACCCGCGCGGATGGCCAGACCGTCACCTGGCAACAGGAACCGGGCGCGAGCTGGTTCGATCAGGCCCTGCTGGGGCTGGTGCAGCTCTTGCCGGTGGAGTGGCTGCTCTAGCCGCGTCAGAAATCGGTCGGGGCGCCGCCTTCGGCTTTGCGGCGGGCGACGAAATCCTGCAATTCCTCGCGGATGGCGGGGTCCATGGGCGGGGCCTCGAATGTGTCGACGATGCCGCGATAGATGCGATGCGCGCGTTCGGGGGTTTCGATGGCGCCATCCTGGGCCCAGGCCTCGAAGTTGCGCCAGTCGCTGGCGATCGGGCTGTAGAAGGCCGAGGTATAGCGCGCCTGGGTGTGGGCGCAGCCGAAATAGTGGCCGCCCGGGCCCACTTCCTTGACCGCGTCAAAGGCGATGTCATCGGGGGCGGTCGCAAAGGTCGCGGGTTCGAAATACCGCTGGATCATCTGCAACACTTCGCAATCCATGACGAATTTCTCGGGGCTGGCGATCAGCCCGCCCTCCAGCCAGCCGGCGGCGTGATACACCATGTTCGTCCCCGATTGCACCGCCGCCCACAGCGAGTTCGACGTTTCCCACATCGACTGACCATCGGGGATGTTCGCGGTGCAGACCCCCGAGGACCGCAGCGGAAGGCCGTAGAACCGCGCCAGTTGCCCGGTGATCTGCGTTGCCCGCATGTATTCGGGCGTGCCGAAGGCGGGCGCGCCCGAGCGCATGTCCACATTCGAGGTGAAGGTGCCGATCCCCACCGGACAGCCGGGCGCCGCGTATTGCAGCAGCGCGATCGCCGCCAGCCCCTCGGCGATCGACAGCGCGACCGCGCCCGCCATGGTCACCGGCGCCATGGCGCCTGCCAGCGTGAAGGGCGTGACGATCACCGGCTGGCCCCGCCGCGCCATCCTGAGGGCGCCGTCGATCATCGGGAAGTCATGCTTCAGCGGACTGACCGAGTTGATGTTCGTGAACATGCGCGGGCTTGCATCGAATTCGGCATGGGTCAGACCGCCGGCGATGCGGACCATTTCCATCACGTCCTCGACCCGTTCGCGCCCCAGGCTGTAGGCATGGGCGACCTTGTCGGTCAGGGTCAGCTTTTCATAAAGGCAGTCGAGGTGACGCACCGAGGGATGGATATCGACGGGTTCGACCGGATAGCCGCCCAGCATGTGGATGCAGTTGAAGGCCTGCGACAGCATGATGAACTCGCGGTAGGTGGCGAAATCGCCCGACCGCTTGCCGCGCACGATGTCCCAGGCGTTGGGCGGGCTCGACACGTTCAGAAACACCATGTGCCCGTCGCCGATGGTCACCTGACGTTCGGGATTGCGGGGCGTGATGGTGAAGGACGCCGGCGCGCGGCGCACCATCTCCATCACGAAATCCTCGTCCATGCGGACGGTCTGGTCCTGCACCCGGCAGCCCGCCTGGCGGAACAGGTCCAGCGCCTCGTCGTTCAGGAACACGATGCCGATCTCGGACAGGATGCGCATCGCGCCGCGATGGATCGCCGCGACGCCCTCGGGGCCGATCGGCTCGGTCGGGCGGTCGGGGTTCCGGGGGATCCGCCAGGGCATCTGGTCCAGGTGGAAACCGCTGGAACGGCGCGCATTGCCGTCGCGCCCGCCGCTTCGCCGTTTGCGGCCCGTGATGTCCTCGGCCATGCGCCTGTCTCCGTGATTGATCGTGGCGAAACCTTGGAGCGGGCCGGGGGGCGCGTCCAGATGAGTTTAGTGCGCAGCCGCGTTGCCCGAAGGCGGCGCTCGGCCCCCGTCGAGGGGGCCTCGCGCCGGTGGGGGCCAGCCCCCACGCCCCTGCCGGGAGGATTTTCCATCCTCCCGGACCCTCCTGGAGGATATTTGAGGCACAAAGATGCGCAGGGTTTGCAATGGCTTGATGCCCGATCGGGCGCGCGGGGGTCAGTCCGCGCGCACCGTGAGCCGGCGCACCCAGGCCGCGGCTTCATGGGCATGGATCGCGGCGTGGCGGATATGGGCGTCAAATCCCTGGGCGAGATCGCGGATCAGGGGTTTCGAGCGGATCAGCAGATAGGTGTCGCCGGTGTAGATCGCCGCGCGCTGATAGCCGAAGATCGTCATCGGGGGCGCGAACCGTTTGCGCCCGTCGAACAGATACATGCGAAAGGCAGGGTAGAGGTCGTCAAGCGTGGCGGCGATGTGGTGAAGTTGCGCAGCGCGGTCGCGCGCCGCAAGTCCGCCCCAGGTGCCGGTTCCTTCTGCGAAAATCTCGAGTGTTTGCAGCGGCATGCACATTTCGATATCGGATTCGGGCAGGCGCGAGACGTGCAGCCTGCGGTCGGTCTGGCGTTGCAGGCGGCGGCGTTCCTGGTCGTTCGACGCGGCCTGGAAGGCGATCACGGCGGGGGTGCGCATCAGATCGGGCAGCCAGGCGGGGACATAGCGGACCTTCTGTCCGGTTGCCTCGTGGTGCCAGCGTTCCATCGCGGTGCGGTTTTCGGCGTCCAGCGCCTGCTCGGTCTCGACCGCGTTCAGCACCTGCGCGGCATTGCCGCGTTCATCGGTCAGGCCCAGCAGCCAGTCGGTCGAGATCTGGAACCGCGCGGACAGCGCGATCAGCGTTTCGGCCCGGGGCAGGCGGGGATTCTGGCCGGAAATCAGCTGCGACAGCGCCGATCGGTCGATGGCGATCTCGGCGGCAAAGGCGGACTGGGTCAGCCCGGACTGGGCCAGAACCTGCGTCAGGCGGTTGCGAAAGATCTCGGCGGTCTGGCGCTTTCCCAAGGTGCGGTGTCCTGTATTGGTGGCTTCAGTAAACATGCGTTACCAAAAACGTCAATCCGGGACCGGGGTGCCGCATACAAGCCTCTTGCCCCGCGCGCGGAATTCTGGACACTTCTGTCCGATACGCCTGCGGAGTCGCCCATGCGCCTGGAATGGCCCACCCTCGGATTGATTGTCGTGTGCTACGGGGCCTGGCTGGCCGCCGGGTTCTGGCTGTGGCCGGTCGCGTCGGTGCTGGCGCTTGCGGTCATGGCGGTGACCGCGGCGCTGCATTCGTCCCTGGTGCATGAATGCCTGCACGGCCATCCCACGCGCTCGCGCCGGATCAACGAGGCGCTGGTCAGCGTGCCGCTGTCCCTGGCCTATCCGTTCCGGCGCTACAAGGCGACGCATCTGCAGCACCACCATGACGACCGCCTGACCGACCCGTTCGACGATCCCGAAAGCTATTACCGTGCCCGTTGGCAGTATGACCGCTTTCCCGCCTGGCTGAAGACGCTGCTGCGCTGGAACAACACGTTGCTTGGCCGGGTTGTGCTGGGACCGTGGCTGGTGGCGGGGGCGTTCTTTGTGAGCGAGGCCGCACTGATCCGCAGCGACGCGCGCGGCGTGCGCCTGGCCTGGGCGCTGCATCTGCCCGCGGCGCTGCTGGTGTTGGCCCTGGTCTGGGTCATGGGCATTCCGCTGTGGCTCTATGTCGTCGCGGTGTGCTGGCCCGGCCTGTCGCTGATCGCGATCCGCACCTTTGCCGAACATCGCTGGCATGAAACACCCGAGGGGCGCACGATCATCGTCGAACGTTCGCCGCTGGCCTGGCTGTTTCTCTACAACAACCTGCATATCGTGCATCACCGGTTGCCTTCGGCGCCGTGGTATCGCCTGCCGCACCTGTATCGCGACCGCCGCGAGGAATGGCAGGCGATGAACGGCGGCTATGTGTTCCCGAACTATCTGGCGCTCTGGCGGCGCTGGGGGCTGCGGGTCAAGGAGCCCGTCGTTCACCCCGTCCTGCGCCGCGACGCGGGACCGGCGGCATGAGGCTGGCCAGCCTGCCGATGTACGACTGGCCCGAGTCGCGCGACGAGACGCTGGCGGAATGGGCGCGGATCCGGTCGGCATGGGCGGATCTGCCCGATCTGACCGCGCCCGACTGGTCCGACATCGATGGCTATTGGCGCAACCCCGATCTGGTGTTCAGTCAATGCTGCTGGGGTCCACTGTCCCTGGGCCTGATCGACTGGCTCAAACCCCTGGCGCAACCCGACTATTCCGCGTTCGAGGGGGGCAGGGGGCCATGGTATCGGTCGGCCCTGATCGCGCGTGAGGGTGCCGCCTGTCCGGTGCCCGGGACGCCGGCGGCGTCGCTGCCCGACCTGGCGGGCAAGAGATTCGGGTTGAACGGGCGCGACTCGCTGTCCGGCTATCTGTCGGTGAAGGAGGACCTCGGCGCCGATCCCTGCGATCTGGCCGCGGCCTGCGTGGTCACGGGCGGGCACCGGGGTTCGGTGATCGCCGTGGCCGAGGGGCGCGCCGACATCGCCGCCATCGATTGCCGCAGCTGGGATCTGGCACGTCGTTTCGAACCTGCCGCGCAAGGGCTGGTCGTGGTCGGCTGGACGGCAGAGCGCCCCGGGCTGCCCTATGTGACCAGCCGCGCGACCGACCCGGCGCTGGCGGCGGCGCTGCAATCGCATCTGAGACATCTGGGCTGCCATCCGCTGCCCCAAGGGAGAGAGAAATGACGCGCGTATATCGGGCCGTGGTGATCGGCGGCGGGGTCGTGGGGTGTTCCGTGCTCTATCACCTGGCCAAGGCCGGGTGGAAGGATGTGCTGCTGATCGAACGGTCCGAGCTGACCTCAGGGTCGAGCTGGCACGCGGCCGGCGGGTTTCACACGCTGAACGGCGATCCCAACGTGGCCAAGTTGCAGGCCTATACCGTCTCGCTCTACGAGGAACTGGAACGCATCAGCGGTCAGTCCTGCGGCCTGCACCTGACGGGCGGCGTGATGATGGCCGACAGCCCCGAGAGGATGAATTTCCTGCGCATGGTGCAGGCACGCGGTCGTGCGCTGGGGATGGAGACCGAGCTCATCACCCCGACCGAGGCCAAGGCGATGTTTCCCCTGATGGACGAGACGCAGTTCGTCGGCGCGCTGTGGGACCCGGTCGAAGGGCACCTGGACCCCTCGGGCACGACCCATGCCTATGCCAAGGCCGCGCGTGTGCTGGGGGCCGAGATCGAGTTGCGCAACCCGGTCAAGGACATCACCCAGGACCCTGACGGCATGTGGACGCTGCACACCGTCAACGGGCCCATCCGCTGCGAGCATGTGGTGAACGCCGGCGGCCTCTGGGCGCGCGAGGTCGGCCGCATGGTCGGCCTGGAACTGCCGGTTCTGGCGATGGAGCACATGTATCTGCTCACCGACGCCATGCCCGAGGTAATCGAATTCAACCAGTCCACGGGGCGCGAACTGATCGGCGTCATGGATTTCAAGGGCGAGATCTATACCCGGCAGGAACGCCAGGGGATCTTGCTGGGCACCTATGAAAAGGCCTGCGTGCCGTGGTCGCCCGTCAACACGCCCTGGGATTTCGGCCACGAGTTGCTGGCGCCTGACATCGACCGCATCGCGCCGTCGCTGGAAATCGGCTTCCGCCACTACCCGGCGGTGGAACGCGCGGGCATCAAGCAGATCATCAACGGCCCCTTCACCTTTGCGCCCGATGGCAACCCGCTGGTCGGGCCGGTGCCGGGGTTGACGAACTATTGGTCGGCCTGCGCGGTGATGGCGGGCTTCAGCCAGGGGGGGGGCGTCGGTCTGGTGCTGGCCAACTGGATGACCCAGGGCGATCCCGGCCACGACATCTTCGGCATGGATGTGTCGCGCTTCGGCGAATGGGCGACGCTGCGCTATACCAACGCCAAGGTGCGCGAGAACTATTCGCGCCGCTTCTCGATCCGCTTCCCGAACGAGGAACTGCCCGCCGCCCGCCCGCAGGAAACGACGCCGCTTTACGACCTGATGCTGCGCGACAACAACGCGGTCATGGGGGACAGCTGGGGGCTGGAGACGCCGCTGTGGTTCGCCCCTTCGGCGGACGAGGCGCATGACATCCCCAGCTTCCACCGCTCGAACGATTTTCCGCATATCGCCCGCGAGGTGAAAGCCACGCGCGAAGGCGTCGGCGTGACCGAGATCGCGAATTTCGCCAAATACGAAGTGACCGGGCCGGGGGCCGAGGCCTGGCTGGATCACCTGATGACCAACACGATGCCCAGGGTGGGCCGCATCGTGCTGACGCCGATGCTGAACGAGCGCGGCAAGCTGATCGGCGATTTCACCATCGCCAAGGCGGCGGAGGGGCGGTTCCTGATCTGGGGCTCGCTGGGGGCCTCGCGCTATCACATGCGCTGGTTCGAACAGCACCTGCCCAAGGATGGCACGGTCCGCGTGCACCGCTTCCACATGGATCTGGTGGGCCTGTCGATCTGCGGGCCGAAATCGCGCGAGGTGCTGGCGAAACTGGTGGACGCGGATGTGTCGAACACGGCGTTCCGGTTCATGGATTTCCGCGAGCTGGACGTGGCCGCGGCACCGTGCCTGATCAACCGCATCACCTATTCCGGCGATCTGGGCTACGAGATCTGGATGAAACCCGCCGTTCAGCGGCGGGTCTATCTGGCGATCAAGGAGGCGGGCGCGGAATACGGCATCGTCGATTTCGGCATGCGGGCGCTGCTGTCGATGCGGCTGGAAAAGAACTTCCCCACCTGGTTCGCCGAACTGCGGCCGATCTACGGCCCGTTCGAGGGCGCCATGGACCGGTTCATCAAGCTGCAGAAGCCCGATTTCATCGGCCGCGAGGCGGCGGTGAAAGAACGCGACGAAGGGCCGAAACTGCGCCGCGTGTCGCTGATCGTGGATGCGGGCACCGCCGATGTCATGGGCGACGAGCCGATCTGGGCCCGGGTGGGTGACACCGACTATGGCACGATCGAAACGCCGCACGGCTATGGCGCGCCGCGCTTCGACGGGGCCGGGCAGGAACTGGCCAAACCCGACCCCGCGCGCGATGGGGACTGGCGCGTGGTCGGCTGGGTGACCTCGGGCGGGTATGCGCATTATGTGCAGGCCTCGATGGCACAGGGCTATCTGCCCGCCGCGCTGGCCGGGGACGGGGCCGAGGGGATGTTCCAGGTCGAGATCATGGGCGAACGGCGCCCGGCGCGCATCGCGCTGGAGCCGCCCTTTGACCCCGAGGGCGCGAGGATGCGGATGTGAGATCGGGGTGGCGGACCTCGGGGGCATCGAGCCCCCTCGGCCCGCCCGGGGCCGGCCCCGGCCCCCGCCGGGAGGATTTTCCATCCTCCCGGACCCTCCTGGAGGATATTTCCGGCACAAAGATGGGGACGGCCGGGGCCTTGCCCGTCGCCGGGCCCGCGATATCGCCGGCGATGGCAGCGCGCCGGATGGTTGCGCAGGGGCGCGTCGGCGTGTTTTCTGACGGTCTTGCAACCGGAGGAAGCCGCCCATGAAAGCCGCCGTCTGCCACGCCCATGGGGCGCCGCTGACCATCGAGGACGTGGTGCTGCGCCCGCCCGGTCCCGGCGAGGTCCGCATCGCCGTCGAGGCCGTGGCCATCTGTCATTCCGATATCGGCTATCTCGACGGCATCTGGGCCAGCCGGTTGCCCGCCGTCTATGGCCACGAGGCCGCCGGGCGGATCCTGGAACTGGGGGCGGGCGTGCAGGGCTTTCAGGTCGGCGATGCGGTTGTCGTGTCGATGATCCGGGCCTGCGGCCAGTGCCGTGCCTGTCGCACCGGCAAGCCCTTTCTCTGCGCCGCGCCCTATGATCGTGGCAACGGCGTGCTCAGCCTGCCGGACGGCACCGTGGTCGAGCACGGTCTGGCGACCGGCGGCTTCGCCGAGGAATGCGTGGTCCACGCCAGCCAGATCGCCCGGGTGCCCGAAGATCTGCCGATGGAGCTGGGGGCGTTGCTGGCCTGCGGGGTGATTACCGGCGCGGGGGCCGTGATCCACACCGCACAGGTCGAACCCGGGTCCACCGTGGTGGTGATCGGGGCGGGGGGTGTCGGGCTCAATGTCATACAGGGCGCGCGGCTGGCGGGGGCCGCGCGGGTCATCGCGATCGACCTGGCGCAGGAGAAACTGGACGCCGCGCGCGACTTTGGCGCCACGGATGTGTTGCGCGCCGACATGAAGGGCCTGCGCAGGGCGGTCATGGCGCTGACCGACGGCCAGGGGGCCGATTATGTGTTTGTCGCGGTGGGGGCCATCGCGGCCTACAACCAGGCGCCGTCGCTGGCGGGACGCGGGGGCACGGTGGTGATGGTGGGCATGCCGCCATCGGGCGCCAGGATGGAGATCGAACCCGTGATTGCCGCCGCCACCGCGCAGACCTATCGCGGCAGTTTCATGGGCGCGACCGTGGTCCAGCGCGACGTGCCCTATCTGGTCGAGATGTGGCGTCAGGGCCGACTGAAACTGGAAGAGCTGATCACGCAACGCTACCGTTTTGACCAGATCAACGAGGCCATCGCCGAGGCCCGGCAGGGGCATGTCCGGCGCAATGTCATCATCATGGAGAAGCGCGGGTGAAGCTCAGGGATCTGCAGGTTCTGGTCATCGGCACGCCTCCGCCCGGCTGGGGCGGGCATTACTGGCTGATCGTCAAGGTCACGACCGACACCGGCATCACCGGCTGGGGCGAGGTCTATGCCGCCTCGGTCGGGCCGCGCGCGATGGTCGCGGTGATCGAGGATGTGTTCGCGCGGCACATGCTGGGCGAGAATCCGGAAGATAT
Source organism: Rhodobacter sp. (assembly GCA_020637555.1). Lineage (GTDB taxonomy): Bacteria > Pseudomonadota > Alphaproteobacteria > Rhodobacterales > Rhodobacteraceae > Pararhodobacter. The sequence goes on from JACKKF010000009.1 coordinate 35,435, forward strand.
CGAAAAGATGTTCCGCCGCGCCTATTCCTCGGGGTTCACGCAGCGGCCCGACCTGACGGTGATGGGGGCGTTTTCCGGGCTGGAGATCGCGTGCTGGGATATCCTGGGCAAAGCCCATGACCGGCCGGTGCACGCGTTGATCGGCGGGCGCATGAACGACCGGCTCAGGGCCTATACCTATCTCTACCCGCTGCCAGGCATGGACCCGCGCGCCTTCTGGACCTCGCCCGAGATGCAGGCCGAGGCCGCCGAGGCCGCCGTCGCCCAGGGGTTCACCGCGATCAAGTTCGACCCGGCCGGGCCCTATACGATCCATGGGGGCCATCAGCCCGCGCTGTTCGATATCGACCTCAGCGTGCGGATGTGCGCCGCGATCCGCAAGGCGGTGGGCAACCGTGCGGATCTGCTCTTTGGCACGCATGGGCAGTTCACGCCGTCGGGTGCGATTCGGCTGGGGCAGGCGCTGGAACCCTACAGTCCGCTGTGGTTCGAGGAACCGATCCCGCCGGACAACCTGCTGGATTTCGCGCAGGTCGCGCAGGCGGTGCGCATTCCCCTGGCCACGGGCGAACGCATGACCACCAAGGCCGAGTTCGGCACGCTTCTGCGCGCGGGCGGGGCATCGATCCTGCAACCGGCGCTGGGGCGCTCTGGCGGGATTTTGGAAACGAAGAAGATCGCCGCCCTGGCCGAGGCCTTCGGCGCGCAGGTGGCACCGCATCTCTATGCGGGCCCGGTCGAGTGGGCCGCGAATGTCCAGCTGGGCGCCACGTTGCCCAACCTACTGATGATCGAGACCATCCAGACCGGCGGCGCCTTCCACCTGCCGCTGATCCGCCACGGTCTGCGGGTCGAGGACGGGTATATCCCGGTTCCGACCGCCCCCGGACTCGGCATCGATTTTGACGAGGATCTGGCGCTGGCGCATCCTTATGACGGCAATGCGCTGCATCTGCAGATGCAGGATGCACCTTGCGATTATGCGGCGGCGAACGCCTTTCAGGGAGGGGCGCCGCGAGACTGACACGCCGCGCCCTGCGGCCGGCACGGGACCGAGGATTCCCGGCGAGTTGATGGAAAGGGGGGAAAATCGGGTTGAAAATTGTGGCCTGTCGCGTTTGGATGGGCACATGTCGTAATTGAGACGGCGTTTGCAGGGTCCATGGGGCGCTCTTGAAACGGAGCTTGGCCATGGCGTCGCTTGCGGACGCAAAGCCGAGACAACAGGGAGAACATGATGAAAGACGTTATCGACACTGTTCAGGACCGGGTGCATCCCGCGGCCGAGATCTATCTGCGCGATCACACTGCCGGCAAGCTGAGCCGGCGCGAGTTCCTGACCCGCACCACCGCGCTGGGCGTGGCCGCGACCGCTGCCTACGGGATGCTGGGCCTGGTCGCGCCCGAGGCCCGCGCCGAGGACATGACCCCCGTGATGGGCGGCACGCTGAAGATGCAGATGTCGATCAAGGCCCAGCGCGACCCGCGCACCTGGGACTGGTCGGAACTGGCCAACGCCTGCCGCGGCTGGCTGGAATATCTGGTCGACTACCAGCGTGACGGGTCGCTGACTCCGGTCCTGCTGGAAAGCTGGGAAGCCAGCGAGGACGCCAAGGTCTATACCCTGCATGTGCGTCAGGGCGTGACCTGGAACAACGGCGATGCCTTCACCGCGCAGGACGTGGCGCACAACATCACCCGCTGGTGCGATGCCTCGGTCGAGGGCAACTCGATGGCCTCGCGCATGGGCAGCCTGATGGAGAACGACGCGGCCCGCGAGGGCGCGATCGAGGTCGTGGACGATCACACCGTCCGCCTGAACCTCAGCGCGCCCGACATCGCCCTGATCGTGTCGATGGCCGACTATCCGGCGGCGATCATGCACCCCTCGTTCAACGGCGACGACCCCGTGGCCGAACCGATCGGCACCGGTCCCTATCGCCCGGTCAGCTATGAGCCCGGCATCGGCGCGGTGGTCGAACGCAACACCGACCACACCTGGTGGAACGCGGGCAATGGCGCCTGGCTCGACCGGATCGAATTCGTGGACCTCGGCACCGACCCGGCCGCCTGGGTCGCCGCCGCCGAAGCCGGCGAGATCGACCTGAACTATCAGGCGCAGGGCGATATCATCGACATCTTCGATTCGATCGGGATGCCGCGCAGCGAGGCGGTCACCGCCGCCACCATCGCCGTGCGCTTCAACCAGGACAGCGAGCCCTACAACAATGTCGCGGTGCGGCGCGGCCTGCAAAAGGCCGTCAACAACGCCGTGGTGCTGGAGCTGGGCTACAACGATCTGGGCACGGTCGCGGAAAACCACCATGTCTGCCCGATCCACCCGGAATATGCCCAACTGCCGCCGCTGGTGGTCGATGGCGCCGCCGCCCGGGCCGAGATCGAGGCCGCCGGTTTCGGTGACTACGAGTTCGAGCTGATCTCGATCGACGAGCCCTGGCAGGCGGAAACCTGCGATGCCGTGGCCGCGCAGATCCGCGATGCCGGGATCAACATCAAGCGGACGATCCTGCCGGGCGCGACCTTCTGGAACGACTGGACGAAGTATCCGTTCTCGGCGACGGAATGGAACATGCGTCCGCTGGGCGTGCAGGTTCTGAACCTGGCCTATCGGTCGGGCGTGCCGTGGAACGAGACCGCCTTCGCGAACGCCGAGTTCGACGCGCTGCTCGATCAGGCCAACGGGATCGCCGATGCCGACGCCCGCCGCGAGGTGATGCGTCAGATCGAAGAGATCATGCAGAACGAGGGCGTGCTGATCCAGCCTTACTGGCGCTCGATCTTCCGCAACGCCGCCGAGAACGTCCACGGGGCGGAAATGCACCCGACCTTCGTGGTGGACTACGTCAACTACTGGAAGTCGTGAACGTCACCTGACCCGGGCAGGGCGCCGCAACCCGGTGCCCTGCCGTTTTCCGTGTTCGGTCCGATAGGGCCCCTTTCGCCGCCGCGGCGCAAGGGATGGTGTTTATCATCCTCGCGCGGCCCGCCATAGGAGACGCCATGCTGCTCTTCCTGCTTCGGCGCATCGGACTGATGCTGATTACCGCGCTCTGCCTCACCTTTGTGGTCTTTGCGCTGACGAACCTTCCAGCGAAACTGGAAACCCTGGCCAAGACGCAGGCCGGCAGCCGCATGACGGATGCCGAGGTCGCGCGCTGGATCGATCGGAACGGCTATGGCTCGCCCATGCTGCAACGCTATGGCGAATGGCTGGGCGTGATCCCGGGCTGGGTGCGCCACGATGACGACGGCACCGTTCATGGACGCTGCGTGGATCGCCACCAGGACCCGTCGCTTGCCGGCAGCCGCTGCGGCATCCTGCAGGGCGACTGGGGCTATTCCACGCGCTTCCAGGACAATGTCTCGACCGTGATCTCGGCGCGCGTGGGGGCGACCGGCCTGCTGATGATGTGGGTTCTGATCGTCATGGTGCCGATGGCGCTGATCGTCGGCGTCCTGGCCGGGATGCGCGAGGGGTCGCGCACCGACCGGGCGCTTTCGACCTTTGCCATCGCCTCGACCGCGACGCCGGAATATGTTTCGGGCGTCCTGTTCATCGCCTTGCTGGCCTCGTCCACGGTGGGGCTGTCCCCGTTGCTGGCCAGTTGGGGCTGGATCGACGGCCGCGTGCTGTTCCAGGGCAATGCGCGTTCGGCGATGGAGGATATCACCCTCTCCAACTTCACCTTGCCGGTGCTGACCATCGCCCTCTACGGCATGGGCTATGTGGCCCGCATCACCCGCGCCTCGATGACCGAGGTGATGACCCAGCAATACATCCGCACCGCCCGCCTGAAAGGTGTGAGCTTCAGCAAGATCGTCCTGAAGCACGCCCTGCGCAATGCGCTGATCGCCCCCTTCACGGTCATCATGCTGCAGATCCCGTGGCTGCTGAACGGCGTCGTCATCTCCGAGGTGCTGTTCAGCTATCCCGGCTTCGGCTGGACCCTCTACGAGGCGGCGGTGAACAACGACATCGAACTCCTTCTGGCGTCCTCGGTGGTCGCGGTGGTGGTCGTGCTTGTGACGCAGCTGATCTCGGATATCGGCTATGTCTACCTCAACCCCCGCATCCGGATTTCGTAAGGAGACGCGCGCATGGACCCCCTCAGCTGGTTCGAGATCTTCGCCCGCGCCGCCCAGCAGTTCCTGCCGGTCTGGATCGCCCTGGTCGTGACCTTCGCCCTGTCGATCCGCTTCAAGCGGCGGCTGGGCCTGTATGGCAAGCTGTTCGATTCGACCATCGGCATGATCGGCTTCGGCATCGTCATGTTCTGGCTGTTCACCGCGCTGTTCGCCGGAATGATCGTCACGCACGATCCGCTGGCGCAGGTCAGCGGACTCAGGAATGCCTCGCCCGGCTCGGCCCTGCGGTCGCCCGGGGATCTCTATCCCTATTACCTGTTCGGCGGTGACAGCCTGGCGCGCGACGTGTTCTCGCGCATGGTGATGGGCGCGCGCGAGGTGCTCAGGATCGCGCCCTTCGCGGCGATGATCAGCTTCATGATCGGCATCTCGCTGGGCCTGCCCGCCGGATATTTCGGCGGCAAGCTGGACACCGGGCTGACCTTCCTCGCCAACCTGGTGCTGGCCTTCCCGGTGATCTTGCTGTTCTTCCTGCTGGTCGCCCCCGAGATCCAGCAGACCCTGATCCCCAAGGTGATGGCGGGCCTTCTGTTCCTGGCGCCGATCCTGTTTGTCACGGTGCTGCTGAACAGCCGCTTCTTCACCCAGCCCGCCAAACGCAACCTCTATGTGGGGGTCGTGCTGGTGGTGGGCGCCTGGGCCTATGCGGGGCTGGTGTTCAACGCCGACCCGGCGGGCATCTGGTCGATGTCGCCCAACCTTCTGAACGTGTTCGTCGCGGTGGTCTTCGTCAACGCGCCGACCGTGTTCCGCATCGTCCGGGGCATCACGCTGGACATCAAGACCCGCGACTACGTCGCCGCGGCCCAGACCCGGGGCGAGGGGCCCTGGTACATCATGCTGTGGGAAATCCTGCCCAACGCCCGCGGGCCGCTGATCGTCGATTTCTGTCTGCGCATCGGCTACACCACGATCCTGCTGGGCACGCTGGGCTTCTTCGGCCTCGGCGTTTCGCCGGAAAGCCCCGACTGGGGATCGACCATCAACGCAGGCCGCCGCCTGCTGACGGTCTATCCGCATCCCGCGCTGGTGCCGGCGATCAGCCTCATGAGCCTGGTTCTGGGTCTGAACCTTCTGGCCGACGGGCTTCGCGAAGAAAGCCTCAGGGACTGATGGCTCCCGAACGCCCCATCATCTTGTCTGAAATACGCCACGGGGGTCCGGGGGTGTGAAACCCCCGGTCCGTCCACCGCCACAGGAGTGACCGATGACCGCCTGGACCCCGGACCAACCGATCCTTGAAATCGAGAACCTCTCGATCAGTTTCTTCACCCGCCTGCGCGAGATCCCCGCGGTGATGGATTTCTCCTGCACCGTCATGCCGGGCGAGGCGATGGGCCTGGTGGGGGAATCGGGCTGCGGGAAATCCACCGTGGCACTGGCGGTCATGCGGGACCTCGGGGTGAACGGCCGGATCGTCGGCGGCACGATCAAGTTCAAGGGCCGCGATCTGACCGCCATGTCCCAGGACGAGTTGCGCACCCTGCGCGGGTCGGAAATCGCCATGATCTATCAGGAACCCATGGCGTCCCTGAACCCGGCGATGAAGATCGGCGCGCAACTGGCTGAAGTGCCGATGATTCACGAGGGCATGTCCAGGAAGGACGCGCTGGCGCTGGCACGCCAGCTTGTGGCCGATGTGCGCCTGCCCGACCCCGACCGCATCCTGAATTCCTATCCGCACCAGTTGTCGGGTGGCCAGCAGCAGCGGATCGTCATCGCCATGGCGCTGATGTCCAAGCCCGCGCTTCTGATCCTGGACGAACCGACCACCGCACTCGATGTCACGGTCGAGGCCGGCATCGTCGACCTGGTCAACGATCTGGCCGAGAAATACGGCACGTCGATGCTGTTCATCTCGCACAACCTCGGTCTGGTGATGGAGGTCTGCGACCGCATCACCGTGATGTATTCCGGCGAAGCGGTCGAAACCGGCAACATCAAGGATGTGTTCGACAAGATGCGCCATCCCTACACGCAGGCGCTGTTCCGCTCGATCCCGCTGCCCGGCGCCGACAAGACCTCGCGCCCGCTGCGCGCCATTCCCGGCAACTTTCCGTTGCCGCACGAACGCCCGCCGGGGTGCAATTTCGGTCCGCGCTGCGACTATTTCCAGGCCGGGCGCTGCGACGCGGTCGATATCGCCATGGCCCCGGTGGCGGGGGACACGCGGCATGACAGCCGCTGCCTGAAATTCGACGAGATCGACTGGGCCGCCCCTCTGGCCGCGGGTGAACACCACGACCGGTCCGAAATCGGCGATGTCGTGCTGAAGATGGACGACGTGCGCAAGTATTACGAGGTTGCCGCCTCGTCGCTGTTCTCGGGGGGCGACACCAAGGTGGTCAAGGCCAACGAAACCCTCAGCTTCGATGCACGCGAGGGCGAGACGCTGGCCATTGTCGGCGAATCTGGCTGTGGCAAATCCACCTTCGCCAAGGTTCTGATGGGGCTGGAAACGGCCACCGCGGGCAAGATCATGCTGTTCGACGAGAACGTGCAGAACACGCCGATTCAGCAACGCAACACCGATACCGTTTCCTCGCTGCAGATGGTATTCCAGAACCCCTTTGACACGCTCAACCCGTCGATGACCGTGGGCCGCCAGATCGTGCGCGCGCTGGAAATCTTCGGCGTCGGTGACACGGATGCCGAGCGCCAGCAACGGATGCTGGAACTGCTGGACCTGGTGAAGCTGCCGCGCGAATTCGCGACCCGCATGCCGCGCCAGCTTTCGGGCGGGCAGAAGCAGCGGGTGGGGATCGCGCGCGCCTTTGCCGGCAACGCCAAGGTGGTGATCGCGGACGAGCCGGTCTCGGCCCTCGACGTGTCGGTGCAGGCGGCCGTGACCCAGCTTCTGATGGACATCCAGCGCGAACATCGCACCACGCTGCTGTTCATCTCGCATGATCTCAGCATCGTGCGGTATCTCAGCGATCGGGTTCTGGTGATGTATCTGGGGCATGTGGTGGAACTGGGAACCACGGATCAGGTCTTTGCGCCCCCCTATCATCCCTATACCGAGGCCCTGCTGTCCGCCGTGCCGATCGCCGATACCCGGATCGAGAAGAAGCGCATCGTGCTGGAAGGCGACATTCCGTCAGCCGTCAACCCGCCGCCGGGCTGCCCGTTCCAGACGCGCTGCCGCTGGAAATCCCAGGTCGCGGGCGGTCTGTGCGACCGCGAGATGCCGCCGATGCGCAAGCTCGGTGATGGCCACCAGATCAAGTGCCACCTGTCCGAGGCCGAACTGGCGGGCATGGAGCCGGTGTTCAAGATCGCGGCCGAGTAAGGCCGCGCGGCCCCGACCGCATCGGCGGGGTGCCCCCCGTGGCGCCCCACGGTTACGGGCTCGCGCCGGTCACTCGCGGAAGTTGCGGCTTTCCTTGATCTGGTCCCAGGCCCAGACGACCTCTTGCAGGCGTTCCTCGTCGGCGCGGTTGCCGCCGTTCAGGTCCGGGTGCAGATCCTTGACCAGACCCTTGTATTGCTTGCGGATTTCAGCGCGGGTCCAGGTGTCGCGCGCGTCCAGGATTTCCAGCGCCTTGCGCTCGGTCGCGGGCAGCTTGCGGGTGGCCCCGCTGCGCGCGCGCGTTTCGGTCCGGCGCTGGGTGGCCTTTTCGCCCAGCACCTGGAACGGGTCGTCGATACCGTGGCGCGCCCAGCCCTTGGCCTCGCGGTGGTTGGTGCCGAAGGCGTCGGTGGCGCGGCCCCAGACCCGGTCGCGTTCCACCGTATCGGCCATCTCGGCCTCGGTCTGGCCGGAAAAGAAATTCCATTTCAGATTGTATTCGCGGACATGGTCCTTGCAGAACCACAGGTAGTCGTCCAGCGCGTCCGGCGAGCGCGGCGCGCGGTATTGCCCGGCCTCCTGGCATCCGGGATGCTGGCACTGCCGGGCCGAGGTCTCGACCGCGCCGGACATGCCGCGTCGGCCACGGGTGCGCTTTTTCTTGTCGTTAGACGCCCGGATGTCGAAGTTGAACGGATCTCGCGTCATCGGTCCTGCCGCTGGTCAATCTGTCGTCACTGTGCCGCCCGGGCCAGGGTGACGGATCGGCGCCGTCCAGCCCGGGGGCACGAGTCGGAGGCGGGAGTTTACAGGTTTCGCAAGGGGAAAGGAAAGGGTCCCCGCCGGCGGAATTGACCGATTGGCCGAATTCGGCCCGGTCAGGCGCCGCTCAGTCCTCGTCCTGGCGGGGGGGGCGGGGGCGCAGCACCGGTTCGATCCGGGCGGTAGGGCCGTCGCCGCGCAGCATCGCGCCCGCACGGAACACCGGTTCGCGCCGGGGTTGCGGGGCCGGCTGGACCTCGGGCTGGTCGTCGTGCGCGGATTCGTAATAGGGCGCGGCCGGACCATCGGCGTCCGGGCGTGCCTCGGCATAGGCGGCGGCGTATTCGGCTTCGTAGCTGGGGGTTGCCTCGGGTTCGGATTCGAACTGCGCGGCGGCGACCAGGGCGGCGCTGGCATCCGGACGCGGCTGGCCCAGCTCACGCGCGAAGATCATCACGACCTGCGTGCTGGTGCGCGCGCCGCCAAAGCGTTTGCGCTCTTCGCAGGGCAGGGTTTCGGTGCGAACGAACTGCCAGCCCCCGGCCGCCTCGGCGTTGATGCGTTCGGCAAGGGCATGGGCAAAGCGTTCGGCGACGGTCTTGAGACCCTTGGCTTTGGCCGCGCGCAGTGGCGCGGGAACGACCTTGTATTCATACATGAGGATGATCCGCCTGCGTTTCAGGGCCTTTTGCGGCAATCGCGCCGACAATGCAAGCCGCCAGCGCGCCGGCGGCCGCAATCGGCGCCGACTGCACGCGGTTTTTATTGAGCGGCAAACCGGCGCGATGCTAGCGTGGACAGGTTTTCAAGGAGGGATTCTCATGCAAACGGCATTCAAGGGCATGGCGCTGTCACTGCTGATGGCCTCGGCAGGCGTGCCGGCGGCCGCCCAGATCGGCGGCATGGTCACGGGCAACGATGTCGATCGCATCATGGACCTGGCGCGCGCCTATGGCACCATCGAACGGCGTCAGGACGACCAGGGCGTCTGGCTGCGCGGCGAGATGGACGGCACGGTCTATACCATCTCGTTTCTGAATTGCGACGATGCGGACCAGAACTGCACCTCGGTCCAGTTCCGCGCCTGGTGGGAATCGAACGGCGAAACCACGCTGGACCAGGTCAATCAGTGGAACCGCGATCGGCGCTTTTCGGCCGCGTATCTCGACAGCCGCAACAATGCGACGATCGAATGGGACGTGAACCTGGCGGGCGGTGTCACCGCCGAGAATTTCGACGACAACATCCAGTGGTGGCAGGTCGTCATGCGCCAGTTCCGCGACGAGGTCGCCGATCCGCAGGGCAACCCGGGTTCGACCACACCGCCGGCGGGCAAGTGACCCGGTTCAGTTCCGGCACTGGGGCAGGGCAGCGGTAAAGGCCGCCACCTCGCGGCGATGGTCGGCGTTGCGCATCGGCGGCCAATCGGCGGCAACCCCGCCCGCGCCCCGTGCCAGCACGCCGTCCCGCGTGACGGCGGCATTGGCGATGCGCACTGCGCAGGCCAGATTGGCGGCGCCGTCATAAAGCCCGGCCTCGGGCAGGTCGCAGTCATGATGGCGTGCGGTCGCGGGCGAGATCTGCAACAGCCCGCGATAGGCCCCGCCGCCACCGGCAGCGCGGGGGTTCCAGGTGCTTTCAAACCGTGCGAGCCCCGAGAAGAACGCCACATAAAAGGCCGCCCGCTCGCGCGGCGCGGCGGTCGCATAGCCCGGGCAGAAGGTCTCGACATCGGCGGGAACGCTGGTCACCATCGGCGCGCCATCGGTCATCAGGGCCTGCATCATCGCCGCGTTCCAGGCGCTGGCCTCGGGGCGGTGGTTCCAGCGGGCGGCGACATCGGGGCCGGTTTCGGCCTGGGGCGCGCCGGCGCAGGCGGCCAGCAGGGGCAAGAGGAACAGGGCAAGCCGCATCGGAGGTCCTTTGCTGAGGGCCGGACGTTCATGCGTCACGGTGCGGCCCCGCGCAAGTCGGCGCTGAACCCGCGCGCCCGGGGTGCGCGGAAAGGTGCCGGGCGGTCTGGCGCCAAGCGCCCGCCCTTTGCCCAAATTTGGACAAATCCGGCTGGCAGGGTCGCCTGATCGCACCCTGTCCAGTTCGAGGAATACCCGCATGTCCCGTCGCCCGCGCACCGCCGCACAACATGTCCACAGCTTCTTTCTGAAGGCGATCGGCTGGTATGGGCTGATGTTCGTGCCGATTCTGGTCTTTGCGATGGTCGCGGGCCTGACCAGGGACGACATTCCGCAGCCCTATGTTCTGGTCGCGACGGCGGTGGCCTTGCCGGTTTCGCTGTTGCTGATCTCGGATCGCGGACGGCCCTGGTTCCTGCTGCGCCCGGCGTCGCTTCTCAGCGGCATCGGGGCCTTCCTGCTTGTCGGCTTGCTGTTCCTGCCGATCGTGCTGCAGGTCGTCTTTACCGTCCTCAATTTCGACCTGACGGTCTTTTTCGAGCGCGCCGGGATCGCGGCGCCGTCGCTCGAAATTCTGGCGGATCAGGTGTCGATGGGGCAGTATCTGGCCGCCCAGGCCGCCGGCAAGGACCTGACCGGTGTCACGATCGACTCGCAGGCGCTTCTGGGCCTGTCGCTGGTGGCGGCGACGCTCGCGCTGATGCCGATCAGCGTGTCCAGCTGGATCGTGTCCTTGATGTCGCTCTTTGTCCGGTATCGGGATGACACACCCAGGCCCGCCCAAACCCAGCGACCCGTGCAGGACCCCGACGAGGCCCGGGCCGAGCGCGCGGCGGCGCTCAGGGCGATGAAGATCCGCATGAACCGGCGCGCCCAGATGGGCTGAACGCGGTGGCGCGGGCGCGGTTCCTCTTGCCCCCCTCGCGGCCCTGTCCTAAGACGCAGGAACCGCGAGACAGCAACTCAGGGAACCCCGCGCCATGCTCGACCTCAGCTTTGATGCCCCTCAGCCCAAGGTGATTTCCGGGGCGACCGGCGACTGGGAACTGGTGATCGGGATGGAAATCCACGCCCAGGTCTCGACCCAGGCCAAGCTGTTTTCCGGCGCCAGCACCCGGTTTGGCGCCGAGCCGAACGCGAACGTGTCCTTCATCGATGCGGCGATGCCCGGGATGCTGCCCGTGGTCAACGAATTCTGCATCCGTCAGGCGGTGCTGACCGGGCTGGGGCTGAAGGCGCAGATCAACCTGCGTTCGGCCTTTGACCGCAAGAACTATTTCTACCCCGACAACCCCCAGGGCTATCAGATCAGCCAGCTTTACCACCCCATCGTGGGCGAGGGCGAGGTGATCGTCGAGATGGGCCCGGGTGTCGCGCGCGTGGTCCGGATCGAGCGCATCCATGTCGAACAGGACGCGGGCAAGTCGATCCACGACATGGACCCGACCATGTCCTTCATCGATCTGAACCGCACCGGCGTGCCGCTGATGGAGATCGTCAGCCGTCCCGACATTCGCGGCCCCGAGGAAGCGGCGGCCTATGTCGTCAAGCTGCGCCAGATCCTCCGCTATCTGGGCACCTGCGACGGCAACATGCAGAACGGCAACCTGCGCGCGGATGTGAACGTCTCGGTCTGTCGGCCGGGCCAGTATGAGAAATATCAGGAAACCCAGGATTTCAGCCATCTCGGCACGCGCTGCGAGATCAAGAACATGAACTCGATGCGCTTCATCCAGCAGGCCATCGACTATGAAGCCCGCCGCCAGATCGCCATTCTGGAAGACGGTGGCAAGGTGGATCAGGAAACGCGCCTCTATGATCCCGACAAGGGCGAGACGCGCTCGATGCGGTCCAAGGAAGAGGCGCAGGACTATCGCTATTTCCCGGACCCCGATCTGCTGCCGCTGGAAATCGAACAGGCCTGGGTTGACGAGATCGCCGCCGCGATGCCCGAACTGCCGGACGCCAAGAAGGCGCGCTTCATGGATGGCCTTGGCCTGACCGATTACGACGCCTCGGTTCTGACGGCGGATGTCGAGAACGCCGATTTCTTCGAGGCGGTCGTCGCCGCAGGCGAGGATGGCAAACTGGCCGCGAACTGGGTCATCAACGAATTGTTCGGCCGCCTGAAGAAGGAAGGGCTGGAGATCGGCGAAAGCCCCGTCAGCCCGGCGCAACTGGGCGGTGTCATCCGGTTGATCCGGTCGGGCGACATTTCGGGCAAGATCGCCAAGGACCTGTTCGAGATCCTCTGGACCGAGGGCGGCGATCCGGCCGCCATCGTCGAGAGCCGCGGCATGAAGCAGGTCACCGACACCGGCGCGATCGAGAAGGCGGTGGACGAGATCATCGCCGCCAACCCCGCGCAGGTGGAAAAGGCGCAGCAGAACCCCAAGCTGGCGGGCTGGTTCGTCGGTCAGGTGATGAAGGCCACCGGCGGCAAGGCGAACCCGGCCGCGGTCAACGCGCTGGTGATGCAGAAGCTCGGGCTGTAAGGCCCGGGCCGACCGGCTAACGTTCCTGCAGGGCCCGCATGATCTGGGTGCGGGCGATGCCCCGCGCTTCCATCTGTGCAAGGGCCGCGTCCGCGTCACCCATCCGTTGTGCGATCGTGAGGATGTTGCGCACCGAAGGCGCGAAGGTCACGCTTCGCGGCGAACTGGCGCCAAGATGCTCGATGGCAAGGCCCCGCCAGCGCATGTAGGCCTCGCGCCATCCGTCGGCCCCCAGACGGCTGACCAGATCGGCCAGAATCGCATAGGTGTAGGCCGAGGCGATGTCGGGTCTCTCGCTGGCGACCGAGTCAAGCGCCGCGATCAGCTGTTCCAGATAGCCGAGCGCCCGGTTGCGTTCGGCGATGTTGGCGGCCTGCGAATACACCTGATCGTGCGTGACCGCCGGGGCCGATCGCACGACCAGCAGCGCGGAATCCCAGGCGGTGCTGCGGATCTGCTCGGCGCTGTCGCCCGATCGAACCAGCGCGCCGTCCAGCACGTCATACCGCACGCCCAGCAGATCCTCCTGGGCGAGACGGGCGACGCGGTAGTTCGGCGTGGGGCGCAGGACATACGCCAGCGCATGGAGCTGCGCGGCCTCGTGTCGGAATCCCAGGCGCGAGGCGATAATTCCGGAATTATACACATCGTTCGCGTCCATCCGCCGCGCCAGCGCCGCGTCCAGCGCCCGCCCCAGCAGAAGCGAGACCTCAAGCGCATCATCGTCGCTCAACCGCCGCGTCGCGGACTGCCCGTCCTGATCGTTGGGTTGTTCGTCGCTGGCCGGGACGCTTGCGCGCTCCAGCTCCTCGAGACGGGGAAAGATCTGTGCCGGGGCCTCGTCAACCTGCGAGGCAACCCGATCCAGGAAACGCAGACTGTCCAGCAGCTGTTGCAGCGTGGCCAGTTCCGCATTGCCCGCGGCGAACTGCCTGCGCAGATCCGCGATCTGGTCGGCGGTCTGTTCCGTGTCGGTGATCGCCTGGCTGACCAGGACCCGGACGGATTCGTTGATTTCACCCCGCACGGCCGCCAGGCTGTTGCCAAAGACGAAGGCCGCAAGCGCGCCTGCGACCACGACGAGGGTCGAAACCACACCGACGGTCCAGCGGATCCAGCGATGTTCGAGTTCCGCTTCGCGCCTGAGAAGGGAAAGCTCGGCGTCCACGCGCCGCTCGAGTTCGGAAGGGGTCGGCGGCTGGATGGCGGGATCCGGCGTCGCGGTCATGGCGGCCTCCAAACACTTGCGGACAGGCGTGATCATACCCAGGATTGAATGGCTGTCGAACAGTTACCCGTTTTCGGCGAAAAAAATCGACACGGAAGCATCTCGCTTTTCCGGTTCGGCTGGTTTATTGCTTTCGGGTCGCAGACCGCCAAACACGAATGTTGGGATCCATGAAGACCAAGATCGCCCTGAGCCTGGCCACCGTTCTGGCCCTTGCAACCCCTGCGGTCGCTCAAAGCGCCTATACCAGCTTTGCCCTTGGTGCCACCGATGCCGGCAGCGCCTCGCTGGCGTTGCGCTGGCACGGCGTTCCGCATGATCGCGGCTGGAGCTGGGCCGCCGGGATCTGGGCGACCACCGACCGTTCGGCCTGGATCGGCGGCGGCGTCAGCTACACGCTGCGCCCGGGCAATGGCAACGTCTTTGTGCGCGGCTCGTTCATGCCGGGGCTCTATGCGCGCGGAAATGGGCGCGATCTGGGTGGCGCGCTGGAATTCGCCACCGGGGTCGAGGTCGGCACCGAACTGCGCAACGGCGCACAGGTGTCGCTGCTGCTCGAGCATCGCTCGAACGCGGGGATCTATTCGAACAACCCCGGCGTCAATGCGCTGTCGGTTGTCTATTCGATGCCGCTCAACTGACTGTCCGGCGCGTCACGAACAGCGCGGTGACCAGCAGGCCGATCAGGCCTCCGGCGATCACCGCGCTGACGGTATGCGCATTTTCCATCAGCCGGGCCCACAGGGTCAGGGCCGTGATCGGCAGTGTCAGCAAGAGCCACGCCCAGCCATAGCGACGGCCCAGAAACCACAGCGCGGCCGAGGCCAGCGCCGAGTGCCCCGAGGGCATGTTGTGATGGGAACCCGGTCCATAGGGGCGCTCGCCGAGGCGGGTGCCGCCGATCACCACCCCGTCCAGCAACCGTTTCGGCCCATGCGTGGCGACAAGCCCCGCCACGGTGGCCACCGCCAGTTGCCTGAGCCCCGTCCAATCCCTGAGAACCAGCGGCACGGCGATGGCCGCCAGCGTGTTCAGGTGGCGCAGGCCCGTCTCTGTCATCTGCACCAGCGGCGCGTCGGGGTCGTTGGGCGCCTGGCGATAGGCGCTCAGATCCGAGGGATAGACCGTCGCCAGACCGATCGCGAAAAGGGTCAGCACAATGGCCAGCCGGTTGCGCAGCCAGGCGCGGCGCGGCTGCGTCAGGATCTGGCGCCAGGACATGACAGGTTGCGCGGTCACGGTCACGGTGCCGGGCGCAGGACGTCGCGGTCGGCGCGGTAGGCGGGGCTTTCCACCCCCAGGGCGCCCAGAACGGTCGAGAAGATGCGATCCTGCGGATCGGGCACCGCCTGTCCCAGTGTCGCCGGGTCCAGCCCGTGGGCGCGGGCGAAATCGTCGTCCATCCACGCCAGGAAGGGGATCATGCGTTGCTCCTCAGGGGCGATGGCATTGGGCAGCCCGTGCAGATAGACACCGTTTTCGCCCAGCGACTGACCATGGTCCGACAGATAGAGCAGCAGCACCTGCGTGTCGGGCAGCGCATCGAGCTGCCCGATCAGTTGCGCCAGCACCCAGTCGGTATAGCGGATCGAATTGTCATAGGCATTCACCAGCGACTGGGGGTCGCAGTCGTTCACCAGCGTCGTCTGGCAGGTGGGGGTAAAGACCTCGAACCCGTCGGGATACTTGCGATAATACTCGGGCCCATGGCTGCCGTTGAAATGCAGCAGCGCAAAGGCCCGGTCGCCACCCTGCGCCGCAAGCGCCTGGGGCAGGCCGCGCAGCAGGATGGCGTCATGCGTGCCCTCGGCGCAACCGCCGTCGCACTCGGCCGTCAGGTCGAAACCGGTGACGACGGGAACGCCCGGAATGGGGGGCAGGCCGGTGTTGTTCTCGCGCACCAGGACGGGCACGCCCATGCGCGCCAGATAGGCGGGCAGGTTTTCTTGCGGATCGTCCACCTCGGCCGCGTCGCCCAGGGGGGACAGGATGCAGGCCACCGCGCCGATCGTGTAGGTCGCGCAACTGCGCCCGCCGGGATAGGCGATCAGTCCGAGATCCTGCGTAAAGGGATCGGTCGGGCGATCATAGCCGAAATACTGCAGATGATCGCGGCGCGCCGCTTCGCCGATGACCAGCACCACCAGGGTGCGGGGCCCCTGGATCGGGACAAGCGTCGCATCGGGCAGGGGGTGTGCGGGCCGGTTGCGGCGCTGCCACTCGCTCGCATAGCGGGCGATGTTGCCGATGTAGCCCCAGGGCAGGATGCGCGGCCCCACGCGGCTGTTGTGCTGATCGAACCACAGCCAGACCCCCGCACCGGCATAGACCCCGCCCGCAGTCAGCGCCAGAACCGCCACCAGCGCCCCCAGGCTGCGCAGGATCCGCCCCCGGCGCACCGGCACCCACAGCATGACCAGCGCGGGCAGAACGCCCCAGAGAACGCCGGTCACGATGACTTGCGGGTGGATCAGGCCACCGGCCTCGCCGGGGTTGGTGTTCAGGATATTGCCGATCATCGTCGGGTCCAGAACGACGCCATAGGTCAGCATGTAATGCTGAGCGGCGGCGTTGACGACCATCAGGATGGCCCCGACGCCTTTCATCGCCCAGGGCGAGATCAGGCCCACCACGGTCATCGCCAGCACCGTCAGGGTGATCTGCAACCCCTCGATCAAGGCCAGCACCGCCAGCCCGTCGCGCGTGCCGACATCGATGTTGGCCAGCACATAGCCCATGAGCGCGCGCTGATACAGGATCAGGGTCACGCCGGCATAGAGCAGGGCATAAAGGAACGGGGTCAGGCGGACGCGCATGCAAGGTCTCCAAGTCTGGGCCAAGGCTTACCCCGCGGGGCGGTGCCGTGCCAGCCCCGGGATCAGGCCAGAGCCCGCGCCAGCGCGGTTTCCATCGCCGGCACATCGCGGGCCACGGTGATCAGCGCCTTCAGCGCCGCCGCTGCAAATCCCTGCGCGACGAGGTGATCGAGCAGCGCAAGCAGGGGCTGCCAGAACCCGTCCTGATCCAGCACCACCACGGGTTTCGCGTGCAGGCCGATCTGCGCCCAGGTCAGAACCTCGAAGAATTCGTCCAGCGTGCCCGCGCCACCCGGCAGAACCGCGATGGCGCTGGAATTCGAGAACATCACTTTCTTGCGTTCGTGCATCGTCTCGGTGACGACCAGCGCGTCGAGATCGGTCCGCGCGACCTCGCCCTGCATCAGATGGGTCGGGATCACGCCAAAGGTCGCGCCCCCGGCGGCCTGGGTCGCGCGCGCCACCTCGCCCATGAGGCCGATATCGCCCGCGCCATAGACCAGCCGCCACCCGCGCCGCGCCAGCATCCTGCCGGTTTCGGCGGCGCATTGCATCATCGCGGGGTTGGTGCCGGGGCGCGATCCGCAGAACACACAGACTGACGGAGGGAAGGCAGGCATCGCATCCTCGCAAGACCTAGGGGAGTGGATTTGCTTTGCCCATAGATACGGGTGTTGCTAGAAGGGAACAAGGGTGGACCCGCGCTGCCGGTGCAGATCGGCGGCGCCAGGATGGAGCGAGACCGATGGCGCGATCCCTGATCTTTGCGCTGGGGGGCGGAACGCTGGTGACTGCGGCAGCGGTCGCGGGCTGGATCGTGACCCAGATGCGCGAGGACACACCGGCGCCACCCGCGACGCCCCTGCCCATCGCCACGGATGTGCCACCCGCCGCATCGGCGCAGCCCCCGGCCGTCGCCCCGTCCGGCCCGGTCGCGCCGGCGATGTCCGCGCCCGGTTTCGACGTGGTGCGCGTCGATCGCGACGGGGGCGCGCTGGTCGCCGGACGTGCCCAGCCGGGCGCCGCCGTCACGCTGCGGGTGGATGACGCCGTGGTCGCGCAGGTCGCGGCGGATGAAAACGGCCAGTTCGTCGCGCTGTTTTCGCTGGGCCACAGCACCGCCGTGCAGTCCATGACGCTTGAGGTGACGGATGGCGCGGGCGCGGTGACGCAGGCGCCCGACATTGTCATCCTCACGCCGCGCCCCCCCCCGGCAGACACGGTCGCGCAGGCGGACACGCCGGCGGCCCCCCCGATCGTTTCCGCGCCGGCGCTTGGCGAAACGGCCGGATCGGCGCCCGCTGGCGAGGCGCCCGCATCCGCCGAGAGCCCGCGCATCGCCTTGCTGGCGCCGTCCGCCACCGGCGCGCCGGGTGTGAGCGAAGACGCCGTCGCGACGGTCTCGGTCGTGCCCGAGGGTGCGCCCGCGATCCCCCGACCCGCCACCAGCCCGGGGGGCGACCAGGTCGGCGCGGTCACGACGCCCGCGCCCGGGATCGCCACCACGGCGCCGGCCCCCGCGCGGATGCCCGACCCCCCGGTTGCCCAGACCGTTGCGCCCGAGGCCCAGGCGCCCCAGACCCCACGCCCCGAGACTCTCGCGCAGGCCGTGCCGGCGCCGCTGGACCCGCCGCAGATGCCAGCGGCCTTCCTGGTGCAAGGGGACGGCGGGGTGCGCGTGCTCGACCGGGCCCCGTCGGTGCTGGACAACGTCGTCATCGACTCGATCAGCTATTCCGGTGCCGGCGACGTGCAGATCGCCGGGCGCGCCGCCCATTCCGCGCCCGAGGCCAATCTGCGCATCTACCTGGACAACCGGCCCATCGCCGTGACCCGGGCCGACAGCGGCGACTGGACATCCGACCTGCCGTCCGTCGATCCCGGCGTCTATACCCTGCGCGTCGATCAGCTGAACGACGCCGGCGGGGTCGTCTCGCGGTTCGAGACCCCCTTCCAGCGCGAGGCGCCCGAGGTGGTCGCCGCCGCGCGCGCGGGCAACGAGCCCAATGCACAAACCGCTGCCACCCCGGACCCGACAGCGCCATTGGCGCCGGCCGCCGATGCCGCGCCCGCACAGGCGCCCCGCGCGGCGCTGATCACCGTGCAGCCCGGCAACACGCTTTGGGCGATCTCGCAGGCGCGGTATGGGGCAGGGGAACGCTATGTGGTGATCTACAACGCCAACCGCAGCCAGATCCGGGATCCCGACCTGATCTATCCGGGCCAGGTCTTTGCCTTGCCGGACGAATGATGCGCCAGGGCTGGCAATCGGCGTGCAGAGGGCTTACCTCTGACGCCCAGCCAGCCAGGACGCCCGCATGAGATATCGCCCCAGCGCCAACGCGCTTCCGACGGACCCGATGGATCCGACCGCCTCGGGCCGGTCCACGATCAAGCGGGTGATCCCCTATCTGTGGCCCGAAGGCGAATCCGCGATGAGAACCCGCGTGGTTCTGTCCATGCTGGCGCTGCTGTTGTCCAAGTTGATCACCGTCGGCACGCCGATGCTGTACAAGTCGGCGGTCGATGCGCTGGCGCCCTCGCAACTGGACGCGGGCTGGCTGGTGGGGATCGGCGCGGTTGGGCTGACCGTCGCCTACGGCATGGCGCGGCTCATGTCGAACGGGTTCCAGCAATTGCGCGACGGGTTGTTCGCGGCCGTCGGCCAGCGCGCGCTGCGCAAGCTGGCGCTGGAAACCTTCACGCATATTCACCGTCTCAGCCTGTCCTATCACCTGACGCGCAAGACCGGCGGCCTCAGCCGGATCATCGAACGCGGGGTGAAGGGCGTGGACTTCCTGCTCAGGTTCCTGCTGTTCAACATCGGCCCGTTGATCCTGGAACTGGCGCTGATCGGCGCGGTCATGGTCTGGATGTTCGATGTCTGGTATCTGGCGGTCATCGTCGTGACCATCGGTCTTTATGTGGCGTTCACCTTCAAGGTGACCGAATGGCGGGTGAAGATCCGCCGCGAGATGAACCAGCAGGATACCGATGCCAACCAGAAAGCCATCGACAGCCTGCTGAACTTTGAAACCGTCAAGTATTTCAACGCCGAGGACCGCGAGGCCCGCCGCTATGACGCCTCGATGGAACGCTACGAGGGGGCCGCGCTGCGCACCGCCTATTCGCTGGCGCTGCTGAACTTCGGACAATCGGCGCTGATTACCTCGGGGTTGGTGATCGTGATGGTGATGGCGGCGGTCGGCGTGCAGAACGGCGCGCTGACGGTGGGCGATTTCGTCATGGTCAACGCCTACATGATCCAGATCACCATGCCGCTGAATTTTCTGGGCACGGTCTATCGCGAGATCCGCCAGGCGCTGGTCGACATGGGCGAGATGTTCGCGCTGCTGCAACAAAAGCCCGATGTGACCGAAAAGCCGGGTGCCCGGGCGCTGGTGCTGGCGGGGGGGCATGTGCGGCTCGAGGATGTGCGCTTTGCCTATGATCCCGAGAGACCGATCCTCAAAGGGGTGACGATCGACGTGCCCGCGGGGCAGAAGATCGCCCTGGTCGGACATTCGGGATCAGGGAAATCCACCATCGGCCGGCTGTTGTTCCGCTTTTACGATGTGACCGGCGGCAGGCTCAGCATCGACGGGCAGGATATCCGCGACGTGACGCTCGACAGCCTGCATGCGGCGATCGGCGTGGTGCCGCAGGACACGGTCCTGTTCAACGATTCCATCTATTACAACATTGCCTATGGCAAGGACGACGCCACCCGCGCCGAGGTCGAGGCAGCCGCCCGCGCGGCGCGCATCCACGACTTCATCCTGGACCTGCCGCAGGGCTATGAGACCCAGGTGGGGGAACGCGGGCTGAAGCTGTCGGGCGGCGAAAAGCAGCGCGTCGGGATCGCCCGCACGCTGCTCAAGGACCCGGCGATCCTGCTGCTGGACGAGGCGACCTCGGCCCTGGACACGCAGACCGAACGCTCGATCCAGGAATCGCTCAACGCGGCCGGGCGCGGGCGCACGGTCATCACCATCGCGCATCGGCTTTCGACCGTGGTGGATGCCGACCGGATCGTGGTTCTGGAACAGGGCGAGGTGGTCGAGGAAGGCGCACATGCCCAGCTTCTGGCGCGGGGCGGACGCTATGCCCAGATGTGGGCGCGTCAGGCGGCCGAGGATGCGGCCGCCTGACGGGTGTGTCGGGCCGGGCGGGACATCAGCCCACCCGGCGCGACGGTGTATCCGGGGTCAGCGTTTGACCGGGCAGGTCGAGAACCCGAACAGCCGATACAGCGGGCAGGTGCCGAAGAGGCCGGTGAACAGCGGGATGACGCCGATCCAGTAAGCCCAGCTATAGGCCCCGTTCGGGTTCAGGAAATAGCCGGCGATCAGGGCGATACCGACGACGATGCGCAGAATGCGGTCGATACCGCCGACGTTGTTCGCGAACATGACAGGGTCCTTTCTTGCGGGAACGTGGGCGCAGTTTACGCCGGGCGGCCGATTCGCACAGTGATCTGGTCACACCGCCAGCGACAATCGTGTCAGGGCCGCCGTATCCCGCACCACGACACGGCCGCGGTCCGTTGCCACCAGCCCGCGCCTGGTCATCGCTTCCAGCCGGCGCGAGACGACCTCGCGCGCCGATCCGATCCGCGCGGCGAGTTCGGCATGCGTCGCCTCGACGGTGCCATCCTGCGCCAGTGCGAGCAGGGCCTCGGCCAGGCGCGCCTCGACCCGGGTAAAGGCGACCCGTTCCAGCAGCGCGGTCATGTCCGCCATCCGCACCGCCAGCGCGCGAAAGACAAAGCCGCGGAACGGTTCGGCGCGCGCCATCAGCGCGTGGAACAGCGCCGCCGGCAGCAGCACCAGCCGCACCTCGGTCGCGCAGATCGCATCCCCCGAATAGGGTTCGTCGCCCAGCAGGCCCAGCGTGGTCTGGATGCAGCTTTGCCCGGGCTCAACGGCATAAAGCAGGATCTCGCGGCCGCTGGGGCCGGTGAGGCTGACCTCGATCCGGCCCGACAGGACGATGGCAAAGGCTTGCGGGCGCGCGCCGGGTCCGAACAGGCGCGCGCCGCGGGGCAGGGTCTGCACCGGCAGGGATTCGATCCGCGTCGTGTCAGCGGGATCGAGGCCGGGCAACAGGCGCCCCGCCCAGCCGCTCATCCCCGGCCGCGCTTTTCGAACCGGGGCAGCATGGCGGAAAAGTCCATGCCCTTGCCCCCCTCGGTTTCCACGAACCGTTCGTAGAGCGCGGCGGCAAGCTGGCCCATCGGCGTGTCGGCGTCGGCGCTTTCGGCGGCCTGCTGCGACAGGCGCAGGTCCTTCAGCATCAATTCCGCCGCGAAGCCGGGCTTGTAGCCGTTGTCGGCGGGCGATTTGGCACCGACCCCCGGCGCGGGCGTATAGGCGTTCATCGTCCAGCTGTAGCCGGACGAGGTCGAGACCACGTCGAACATCTTCTGCCGGTCCAGCCCCAGCTTGTCGGCCAGCGCAAAGGCCTCGCAGGTGGCGATCATCGTCACGCCCAGGATCATGTTGTTGCAGATCTTGGCCGACTGGCCCGCGCCCGCCGCGCCGCAATGCACCGCCTTCTGGCCCATCACGTCGAAGAGCGGTTTCACCGTGTCAAAGGCCGCGTCCGCGCCCCCCACCATGAAGGTCAGCGTGCCGCCCGCCGCGCCGCCGACACCCCCCGAAACGGGCGCATCCAGGGCGCCCAGCCCGGCGGCTTCGGCCTGCTGGGCCACCGCCTTGGCGCTGTCCACGTCCACGGTCGAGCAGTCGCACAGCACTGCGCCCGGCCGCATCGCCGGGATCACCTGATCGGCGACCGCGCGCAGGATGGCCCCGTTGGGCAGCATGGTGATGACGACATCGGCGCCTTGCGCGGCGTCGGCGGCGCTTGCGGCCATGGTCACGCCCTCGGGCCGGGCCTGGGTGTCGAATCCGGTCACGGCATGGCCGGCCTTGATCAGGTTGGCGGCCATCGGCGCGCCCATGTTGCCGAGGCCGATAAAGGCGATGTTCATGGTGTCCTCCTCTGTTCGCGCTCAGGCGATGGTCAGTTCATTCGTGCCCAGCGGCGCCAGCATCCGGGCGACTTCGGCCGGTGTCACGGCCTCGGGGGTCGGATGCTGCCACTGCGGATTGCGGTCCTTGTCCAGGATCTGCGCGCGCACGCCTTCGATGAAGTCGCCCAGATCCATGCTGCGCCAGGTCCAGCGGAATTCCTGCGCCAGGGCCGCGGCCAACGAGGCCGGCGCGGGCCTGAGCATCGCCAGGGTCGAGGCCATGCTCAACGGGGCGTTGCGGCGGATCGCCTTCAGGGCCGACTTGGCCAGGGGGCTGTCGTCGGCCTCCAGCGCGGCGATGATGGCGGGAATGTCCGCGCCCGAAAACAGCCGGTCCACCCGGGCCTGTTCGCCGGCAAGCGGGCTGTCAGGCGCCGCATGGCGGGGCAGGGTGGCGGCATCGCCGGTTTCGATCAGCCCGGCTTTCACCGCGGGCCAGGCGGCCTCGGGGATGAAGGCGTCGGCAAAGCCCGCGTGGATCGCGTCGCCCGGCCCCATGCGCGCCGCCGTCAGCGCCAGATAAACCCCCAACTGGCCGGGCGCGCGCGACAAGAGCCAGGTGCCGCCCACGTCCGGGATCAGGCCGATTCCGCATTCCGGCATCGCCATCTGCGTGCTTTCGCCGACGATCCGGTGCCCGACGTGGCAGCCATAGCCCACGCCGCCGCCCATCACGAACCCGTTCATGAAACTGACGACGGGCTTGGGGTAGCGCGACAGCATCAGGTTCATGCGGTATTCATCGCGCCAGAAATCCCGGCCCAGCCCATAATCGCCCTGACGACCCGCGGCGGTCACCTGCGCGATGTCGCCGCCCGCGCAGAAGGCTCGGTCGCCGGTGGCGTCCAGGATCACCAGGGCGACCTCCGGGTCCTCGCGCCAGGCCTGAAGCGCACGCTCGGTCTGCAGGCAGATGTCATGCGTCAGGGCATTCAGCGCCTGCGGGCGGTTCAGCGTGAGGCACCCGGCGCGGCCCTGTTTGCGGATCAGGATCTCGGCCATCAGCCCCGCTCCGCCAGCAGCGCGCGCACGGTGAGCAGGCGCATGATCTCGTTCGTGCCCTCGAGGATCTGGTGCACGCGCAGGTCGCGGACGATCTTTTCGATCCCGTAATCCGCCAGATACCCATAGCCGCCATGTAGTTGCAGGCATTGGTCCGCCACGCGCGAGCCGGCCTCGGTCACGAATTTCTTGGCCATGGCGCAGAATTTGGTGGCATCGGGGGCTTTCTGGTCCAGTTTCCAGGCGGCCTGCCGCAGATAGGTGCGCGCGGCCTGGAGCTCGATCTCCATGTCCGCCAGGCGGAATTGCAGCGCCTGGAACTGGTCGATCGTCCGCCCGAAGGCCTGCCGCTCGCCCATATAGGCCAGCGTCCTGTCCAGTGCGGCCTGGGCGCCGCCCAGCGAACAGGCGGAAATGTTGATCCGTCCGCCATCGAGCCCGATCATCGCATAGGTGAAGCCGTGCCCCTCTTGTCCGACCAGGTTTTCCAGCGGCGCCAGGCAGTCGTCGAACTGCACCTGCCGTGTGGGCTGGGCGCGCCAGCCCATCTTGTCCTCGAGCCCGCCATAGCTGAGCCCGTCGGTCCCGTGTTCGACCACGATCGTGCTGATGCCCTTGGGCCCGTCGACCCCGGTGCGGCACATCACGACATAGGCGTCGGAATACCCCCCGCCCGAGATGAAGGCCTTGGTGCCGGTCAGCCGGTAGCCGGCGTTGGTCCTTTCGGCGCGGGTCTTCAGCGCGGCGGCATCCGATCCCGCGCCGGGTTCGGTCAGGCAGTAGGACAGGACCTTGTCCATCGTCACGGCCGGGGCGAGGTAGCGTGCCTTGACCTCCTCCGAGCCGAAGCGATCCAGCATCGCCGCGCACATGTTGTGGATGGACAGGAAGGACGCGACCGACGGGCAGGCCTGGCTCAGGGCCTCGAACACCAGGGTCGCATCCAGCCGTGTCAGGCCGGTGCCGTTGTTTTCCTCGCTGACGTATAGCCCGCCAAAGCCCAGTTCGGCCAGTTTCGGCCACAGGTCGCGCGGGATGGTCCCCTCGGCTTCCCATTGGCGCGCGAAAGGCGCGATATGTTCCTGCCCAAAGGCAAGCGCCATGTCATAGATGGCGGTCTGTTCCTCGGTCAGTGCGAAATCCATCGGCGGTCCCCATGTGGTTCGGTCAAGGGTGCGGCGCCCCTGCGTGTGCGGGCGCTCGGCAAGCCGCCGCAACCCGTCAGCGGGCCGCGGACAGCAGATCCTCGAGGCGTCGTTCCCGTTGTCCCAGAATGTCGAGGGCCTCGGCCTCGTGTCTCTGGACGGTGGCGATGACGGTCGACACCCCATGCCAGGAGCGCAGGATATGGCGGGCCATGTCGAAACTGACGTCGCTGGGCGCGAAATAGACCATCAGTGTCTGGGTGCGACCGCCCGGATCGAAGATCGCCGCCTTCGCGGCCTGCACCGCCATGAGCCCGACGAAATCCTGCTCGAACCCCGTGACCGCGGCCAGATCCACCAGCTGCTTCTGACCCGGGTGCCGATCGGGGTGCGCCAGATAGGCCTGGATCAACCGCTGCGTATCGGCAAGACGGATGAACCCCGAATACTGGACATAGACCAGGCCACGCTCTGGCAGAATTCGAAACGATGCGGGCACATGGCCTCCGGTCATGCTGGCTGAAAAAGGGTGATGTTACCCGCATGATCGAGGTTTTCCAGCCAAAAGACCCGCATTTCCGGATTGTCGGGCAGGGGGCGGGGCGCCCGACCGGGGCGCCCCGACGCAACGCTCAGTCCATCGCCTTGAAATTGAAGGCCGCGCCTTCCTTGATGCCCGAGGGCCAGCGCGCCGTCACCGTCTTGGTCCGCGTGTAGAAGCGGAACCCGTCCGGCCCGTGCTGGTTCAGGTCGCCAAAGCCCGATTTCTTCCAGCCGCCAAAGGTGTGATAGGCCAGCGGCACCGGGATCGGCACGTTGATGCCCACCATGCCGATGTTGATGCGGTTGGCAAAGTCGCGCGCGGTGTCGCCGTCGCGGGTGAAGATCGCGGTGCCGTTGCCGTATTCGTGGTCGATCGCCATGGTGATCGCCTCTTCATAGGTTTTCGCGCGCACCATCGACAGCACCGGGCCGAAGATCTCGGTCTTGTAGATGTCCATGTCGGTGGTGACGTGGTCGAACAGATGCGCGCCGACGAAAAAGCCGTTTTCATAGCCTTGCAGCTTGAAATCGCGGCCATCGACGACCAGTTCGGCGCCCTGTGCCACACCCGATTCCACCAGCCGCAGGATGTTCGCCTTGGCGGCGGCGGTGACGACCGGGCCAAAGTCCACGTCGTTGCCGGCGGTATAGGGGCCGACCTTCAGCGCCTCGATCTTGGGCACCAGGCGTTCGCGCAGGGCCTCGGCCGTGCCTTCGCCCACCGGCACCGCGACCGAGATCGCCATGCAGCGTTCGCCCGCCGCGCCGTAACCCGCGCCGACAAGCGCATCGGCGGCCTGATCCATGTCGGCGTCAGGCATGATGATCATGTGGTTCTTGGCGCCGCCAAAGCACTGGGCGCGTTTGCCGGTCGCGGCGGCCCGGCTGTAGATGTATTGCGCGATCGGGGTCGAGCCGACAAATCCCACCGCCCGGATGATTTCGCTGTCGAGGATGCCGTCAACGGCCTCCTTGTCGCCGTTGACGACCTGCAGCACACCGTCGGGCAGGCCCGCTTCCTTGCACAGCGCGGCGATCATCAACGGCACCGACGGGTCGCGTTCCGACGGTTTCAGGATCATCGCATTGCCCGAGGACAGCGCAGGGCCCATCTTCCACAGCGGGATCATGGCCGGGAAGTTGAAGGGCGTGATGCCCGCGACCACGCCGAGCGGCTGGCGCAGCGAATACATGTCGATGCCGGGGCCGGCCGAGTCGGTGAAGTCGCCTTTCAGCATCTGCGGCGCGCCGATGCAGTATTCGATCACCTCGAGGCCGCGCTGCACGTCGCCCTTGGCATCGGGGAAGGTCTTGCCGTGTTCGGCCGACAGGGCCTCGGCCAGTTTGTCCATGTCGCGGTTCAACAGACCGACCAGCGCCATCATCACCCGCGCGCGGCGCTGCGGATTGGTGGCGGCCCAGGCTTTCTGCGCCTCGGCGGCCGAGGCGATGGCAGCGTCGAGTTCGGCCTTCGAGGCCAGCGCGACCTTGGCCTGAACCTCGCCCGTGGCGGGGTTGTAGACATCGGCGAAGCGCCCGGATGTGCCTGCGACCAGCTTGCCGTCGATCCAGTGACCGATTTCTTTCATGGGGTGTCCTCCTCGGGGTTTGGGGCAGAATAGCCTTGCAGAAATGGCCTGAACAGAGGCAGTTTCCCAAAAGGCGTTTTGCAAGGATGCAAAGCAGATGGCGGATTGGGACGATCTGAAAGTGTTTCTGGCGGTGGCGCGGGGCGAAAGCCTGTCGCGCGCGGGCCGGATGCTGAAACTGGACGCGGCCACCGTGGGGCGCCGCATCGCCCGGCTCGAGGACGCCGTCGCGGTGCGTCTGTTCACCCGGTCGCCACAGGGCTACCTGCTGACCGACGAGGGCGGCCGCCTGGTCGCCCATGCCGAGGCGATGGAAAGCGAGGTCGCGCGCGCCCGTGACGCGCTGGCCGGCACGGCCGAGGGGATCAGCGGACAGGTCCGCATCGGCGCGCCCGACGGCTGCGCGAACTATCTTCTGCCGCAGGTGGTTGCCGGGATCGTGGCGCAGAATCCCGGCCTCGAGGTGCAGATCGTCGCCCTGCCGCGCGTCTTCAGCCTGACCCGGCGCGAGGCCGACATGGTGATCGCCGTCTCGCGTCCCGAACAGGGCCGGGTCATCGCGACCAAGATCACCGATTATCGCCTGCATCTGGCGGCCTCGGCCCGCTATCTGGACGCCGCGCCGCCGTTGCGCGGGCTCGAGGACCTGCGCGCCCATCGTGTCATCGGCTACATTCCCGACATGATCTTTGATCGCGAGCTTGACTATCTGGCCGATCTGGGGGTGGAGCAGCCGCCTGTCGCGTCGAATTCGGTTTCGGTGCAGCTGAACCTGATGCGGCAGGGCGCGGGCGTGGGCGTCGTGCATGACTTTGCCTTGCCAGCCGCGCCGGGCGTTCGGCGCGTCCTGACCGCTGACTTCAGTCTGACCCGGTCCTTCTATCTGGTGCGCCATGCCGACGACCGCAACGTGCCGCGCATCGACCGCTTTGCCGAGGCCCTGACCCTGGGCATGCGGGCGGAAACCCGCCGGCTCGAGGGGCTGGTGGCGCGGGGTGCGGCGGGGGTCTGCGATGGCGGTGAAGCCCTTTCATCTGAAATCAACCCTTGACAGACTCTCGGTCAAGATGCCGACTGTCAGGGCAAGCACGGACGAACGGAGGTGCCCCATGATTGTCAGCCAGATCCTCAAGACCAAGGGAACGGGTATCGTGACCATCGCGCCGGGTTCGACCCTCCGCGAGGTGGTCGAGCTGCTGTCAACCCGCCGGATCGGCGCTGTCGTCGTCTCGACCGATGGCAAGACCGCCCGCGGCATCGTGTCCGAACGCGATATCGTGCGCGAACTGGGGCGCGTGGGGCCGACGTGCCTGGATCAGACCGTGGACAAGATCATGACCCGCGCCATCTATTCCTGCGCGCCGGGTGACACCACGCTGTCGGTTCTGGAAACCATGACCACCCGCCGGTTCCGCCACATGCCGGTGATGGAGGACAACGAGATGATCGGCTTCATCTCGATCGGGGATGTGGTCGCCGCACGGTTGAGCGAACTGCAGGCGGAAAAGGACGCGCTCACCGGCATGATCATGGGCAACTGACCCGCGCCGGTCGGGGGAGGTGGCGGAACCCGTGGGCCGCCGCCCCCGGTTTCTGCACTTGCATTGCGGCGCGCAATATTGTTGCGTGGCCCCCGAACTGACAGCCGCAAGGGGATCACCATGCGTATCGGACTGTATCCGGGGACCTTCGACCCACTGACGCTGGGCCATATGGACATCATCACCCGCGCCTGCGCACTGGTGGACCGGCTGGTGATCGGCGTTGCGATCAACCGCGACAAGGGGCCGCTGTTCTCGCTGGATGAACGGGTCGCCATGGTCGAGGGCGAGACCGCCGCCCTCTCGCGCCGCACCGGGGTCGAGATCGTGGTGCATCCGTTCGAAAACCTGCTGATCGACTGCGCCCGCGATGTGAACGCGGGGGTCATCATTCGCGGCCTGCGCGCGGTGGCGGATTTCGAATACGAGTTCCAGATGGTCGGCATGAACCGGGCGCTTGATGACAAGATCGAGACGGTTTTCCTGATGGCCGACGCGCGGCGACAGGCGATTGCCTCGAAACTGGTCAAGGAAATCGCGCGATTAGGCGGCGACGTGACCAAGTTCGTGCCCGCGCCCATCAACACCGCCCTGCGCGACCGCTTTGGTCCCACACTCGACCGCGAACGCTGACCGGGTCAGCCGGGCCGGGGCGCTTCGGCTTCGGCCGCCGCTTCGAGGGTGCCCAGATCCAGCGCGACCCCGCGTTTGCGGGCGCTGTCCATGACGGCCTGCCGCAGGCCCGCATCCTTGCGCAGCAGGTCCTGAAAGCGGGCCTCGTCCAGCGTCAGCAGCGTGCAATGCGTGATCGCCGTGGTGCGCCCGCGCCTGAGGCCACGGCGCAGCAGCGCCAGATGGCCGAACATCTCGCCCGGTCCCAACCGCAGCACGACACCCGCGCGCACCTGTTCCACCGCCCCCGAGGCGATGAACCAGACCTTGCGCGGCACTTCGTTGCGCTCCATCAGGACCGTTCCGGGCGCCACATAATGCGTTCGCATCCGCCGGATCAGCATGGCCCGGCTTGAGTCGGGCATGTCGGCAAACAGCGGAAAGGCCGAGATCAGCGTCGTGCGCTGGATCGCCAGATCCAGCCGCGGACGACGCGCCATCGCCGCGCGCCGCTTGGCGATGCCGGCCGTCAGGGCGTGGCGCAACTCGGGGCCGATCAGCCCGTCCTCGACCAGCGCGGCGTATTCGTATTCCTCTTGCGCCAGGACCATCTGACGGATGAGGCGTCGCTCCAGATCCTCGGCATAGCCGGGGAACTGCAACCTCAGACCATCCAGCGCGCGTTCGGTCTGCTCCATCCGCCGTTCCAGCAGGTCGTGCAGCAGATCGGCCACGCGCTTGCCATGGATGCGGCGAATGCGGGTATCGATGAACACGTGCAGATCACGCAGGATCGGCCCCAGCGCGACCAGATGCTCGAACCGGTCGGCGGTCTGGCGGGCCAGCAGGCCGGACAGACGGAGCCGGTTGTGCAGGAACCCGGCCAGCCCCTGCAACGGCCCGGTGCGCTGCACGAAACGGGCGGTGTTCAGATAGCCCAGCCGGCCCCCGGCGCGGGTGCCCTCGATCAGGCGGTCGGCATCGGCGACCATGCGCGTGGCCAGGCGCGGCGCCAGCAGGCCGTCGCTGAAGCTTTCGGTCACGAGGTCCCGTTCACGCCCGGCCAGCGCCACCAGGCCCAGAGTGATGCGGTCGCGATCGGGAATGTCGGCGCGTTCATCGGCATCGGCCACGGCCTCATCGACCCGGGCCGCGAAATGCTTGGCCTCGTCGCGCACGGTCTCGCGCGCAAGGCC
The DNA here is from genome assembly GCA_020637555.1 of Rhodobacter sp. Classification (GTDB taxonomy): domain Bacteria; phylum Pseudomonadota; class Alphaproteobacteria; order Rhodobacterales; family Rhodobacteraceae; genus Pararhodobacter. The sequence goes on from JACKKF010000009.1 coordinate 65,773, forward strand.
GATCTCGCGCGCGGTGTCGCTGACGGTTTCGCGCACCGATTGCAGCGCGACCGCAACGACCTGCGCCGACAGGGCCGCATCCAGTGCCGACAGCTTGTCCAATCCCAGCCGGTGAATGACCCAGCGCAAGGTGGTGCCCTGCACCATCAGGGTGAACAGGGTGAAACCGGTGGCAATGATGCCGACCTGACGCTTGATATCGGGCGGGATGCGGAAGCTTTCGGTCACCGCCAGCGCAAGGGCCAGGGTGACCGCGCCCCGCAAGCCGCCCCACAGGATCGCGGTGCGCTGGCGGGCCTCGACCCGGGGCGACAGATTGAGCCGCGTCAACAGCGGCATCAGCCCGAACAGGATTGCCGCCCTGGCCGCCAGGGTCGCCGCCACGGTGATCGCGATCAGCACCAGGTCGAACAGTTGCGCGCTGGCCAGCAGGCGCGGGATCAGGATCGCCGCCAGAACGAAGATCAGGCCGCCCGCCCAGTATCCCAGCAGGTCCCAGGTCTCGCTCAGGGTTTCGCGCGCGCCCGCCGACAGGTTGCCCGGCGCATGAAAGTTCAACGCCAGTCCCGCCGCCACCACCGCGATCACGCCCGAGGCGCCCAGCAGCGTCTCGGCCAGGATATAGACGGTGTAGGGCAGGGCGACCGACAGCGACACCTGCCCCAGGGGGTGATCGCCCAGGCGCGCGATGGCCGCCAGCGCCAATCGCCCGGCCAGCCAGCCGGTCACCGCGCCGCCGCCGACCAGCCAGGGAAACCGCACCACCACATCCGACAGTTGCGGGTTCGGGATGCCAAAGGCGACAAAGGCGAAGAACAGCGAAAAGAGGGCGATCGCCGCGGCGTCATTGAGCAGGCTTTCGCCTTCGACGATGCGGGCCAGCCGCAAGGGCGCGGGGGTCGCCCGAAAGATGCCGACCACCGCCGACGGATCCGTGGTGGACACGATGGCGCCGATCATCAGGCAGGCAAACAGCGACAGGCCCGAAAAGGGCACCAGCGCCCAGCCGACGACCAGCGTGCTGACCACCACCGCGACGACCGCCAGCAGCAGGATGGGCACCCAGTCGTCCAGCATGCGCCGCAGGTCGATGGTCAGGGAAACCTGAAAGATCAGCGTCGGTAGAAAGACATAGAGAAACAGGTTCGACCGGATGGGCAGGTCCTGGATGCGGGCCGCGGCCTCGCTCAGGGCCTCGGACGGGGGCAGCCAGGTGACCAGCGCCGAGGCCGCCCCCAAAAGGATGCCGATCAGCGCCAGGATCACCGTGGACGGCAGCCGCAACCGGTCTGCGATGGGTTCGGACAGGCCGATCAGGGCAAACAGAACAGAGGCGGTGGCGACAATTGCAACAAGGTCCATGTGCCCAAGATATAAGGAAAAACCCTAATGGGCGAGAGCCGTCAGGGACACATTTTCCTCACCCGCTGTAACACGGGCCGGGGTCAGCCCAGTTTGCCGATCGCCGCGGCGGTATCCAGCATCCGGTTGGAAAAGCCCCATTCGTTGTCATACCAGGCCAGCACGCGCACCATCGTGCCCCCCAGAACCCGCGTCTGATCCAGCGCGGCAATGGACGAGCGGCTGTCATGGTTGAAGTCGATCGAGACGTTCTTGTCCCCCGTGACGCCCAGCACGCCTGTCAACGGGCCCTGCGCGGCGGCCGAAAGGGCTGCGTTGATCTCGTCGACACTGGTGGCGCGGCCGGCCTCGATCGTCAGGTCCACCGCCGAGACATTCGGCGTCGGCACCCGCATTGCCACGCCGTCGAGCTTTCCGTCCAGCTCGGGCAGCACCAGGCCCACCGCCCGCGCCGCGCCGGTCGAGGTCGGGATCATGCTCATCGCCGCGGCGCGCGTGCGATAGAGGTCGCGGTGCAGGCGGTCCAGTGTGGGCTGGTCGCCGGTATAGGAATGGATCGTGGTCATGAACCCCTTGGTGATGCCGACCGTGTCGTTCAACACCTTGGCGACCGGGCTCAGACAATTCGTCGTGCAGGACGCGTTCGAGATCACCCGATGCGCCGGGGTCAGCGTCTTGTGGTTGACACCATAGACGATCGTCGCATCCGCGCCCTTCGAGGGGGCCGAGACGAGCACCCGCGTCGCGCCGTTCTCCAGATGGACCCGGGCCTTGTCGGCATCGGTGAAGACGCCGGTGCATTCCAGCACGACATCGACATCCTGCCACGGCAGCTCGGCGGGATTGCGCAGCGCGGTCACGCGGATCGGGCCCTGGCCCACATCCATCCAGTCGGCGCCGGTCGTCACCTCGCCGGGAAACCGGCCGTGCACGCTGTCGAACCGCATCAGATGGGCGTTGGTCTCGACCGGGCCCAGATCGTTGATGGCGACGACCTGCAGGTCGGTGCGCCTCTGGTCCATCAGCGCGCGCAGCACGAGGCGGCCGATGCGTCCGAACCCGTTGATGGCAAGAGTGGTGGTCATGGTGCGCTCCAGGAACCCCGGAATGGGGCTTGTTGGCGCTAACACCACAAATCGCGCAAAAAGTCAATGCCGCGCCGCAGCAGGAGCCGGGTGCCGAGGGCGCCCGGTTCGGTCCAGATCGTCCACCCCCACCCGCAATACTGCGCGCCAACCGACGACCCTCAGCGCGCGGTAGGCTGGGGGGGGGGAACGGACATTCGCGGCTCAGAGCACTGAAGCCCGTTGTGCGGGACAAAGTGAGCTTTCGCTGCGGCTACACCAAGGTCCGCTTCAGCGATCGGTGCTGGTCAAAAACGGTCGTTTGCGCCGGTGACAGAAACGCACGAGTTTTGTCATTTCTCATCGTCTGGTGTCGCCCGAGTGACAGTAGAGTGGCACAAGACTAGGGTGGTCACGTCAAGGGGGTACTATGGGCAAGCTCAACTTCGTGGAATTCGGCGCAGGGTCGCCGCTGATTATCCTTCACGGTGGCAAGCTGGACCACCGACATATGGTTGATGCGATAGAACCGGTCTTCAACGGTCTTGAGGGCTGGCACAGGATTTATCTGGACTTGCCCGGGTGTGGTGCGTCGGCCGGGTTTCAAGATGTCCAGTCGCAAGATGACGTTGCGAGCCGCGTTCTGGAATTCTCGCAGACGGTTGCGGAACGCGGACGTGTCGCGGTGATCGGTGAGTCCCGTGGCAGCTATGTTGCCCAAGGATTGGCGCATTTGTCCCCTGATCTGATCTCCGGTCTTTGCCTTATCGTCCCAGGAGGTTTTCCGACTGACCCGCCACCGCCGAAACCTGGGGTGCAAACCATGGTCGCGAGACCTGATTTGCTAGAAAATCTTCCCCCGGCGGTCTTAGGCCGCGCCGAGTATCTGGTCGTCCAGAACGCCGAGATCATCGAGAAAATCCGCGATACAAAAGTTCCTGCGGCGGAGTTGCACGATGCTGAACTAGAAGCGCGAGTGGCAATGAGTTTCCTGTTCTCCTTTCACGACGAATTGCTTTCATCACGGTTCGAAAGGCCATCGCTGATCCTTTCGGGCAGACAGGACTCAATATCCGGCTATGCTGATACGATGGCGATGCTGGAATGCTATCTGAACCGCGCCGGGTTTGCCGGAGGCTGATTGACGTCAGTTACGCGGCCATGGCTTCAGCTTCCAGAGCCGCGTAGAAGTTGGCTTCGGCTTCCGCAGGCGGGATGTTCCCGATCGGCTCGAGGATACGTCGGTTGTTGAACCAGTCCACCCATTCGAGAGTCGCGTATTCCACGGCCTCGAAGCTGCGCCATGGCCCGCGGCGGTGGATGACCTCGGCCTTGTACAGCCCGTTGATCGTCTCGGCCAGCGCGTTGTCGTAGCTGTCTCCGACGCTGCCCACCGAGGGCTCGATGCCTGCCTCGGCGAGCCGCTCGCTGTAGCGAATGGACAGGTATTGCGAACCGCGGTCGCTATGGTGAACCAGCCCCATGCCCTTGCCGGGACGACGCTGGTGAACCGCCTGCTCCAGAGCATCGAGGACGAAACCGGCATGGGCCGAGGTGCTGACCCGCCAGCCGACGATGCGGCGGGCATAGGCGTCGATGACGAAGGCCACATAGGCGAACCCCTTCCACGTGGCGACGTAGGTGAAGTCGCTGACCCAGAGCCTGTTCGGCGCGGGCACGCGGAACTGGCGGTTCACCCTGTCCAGCGGACTGGGCGCCTTCCTGTCGGGGATCGTCGTCCTGTGCGGCTTGCCGCGGATAATGCCCTGAATACCCATGCTCTTCATCAGCCGCGCGACCGTGCAGCGGGCCACATCGAAACCCTCGCGGCGAAGCTGCCGCCAGATCTTCCGGACGCCGTAGACCCGCCAGTTCTGCTCAAACACACGCCGGATCTCGGGGCACAAAGCCTCATCCCGCCGCGCACGGTCCGACCGCCGGGAGGGATCAGCCCGCCTGGCCAGGTGATCGTAATAGGTGGAAGGGGCAATCGGCAAAACGTTGCAAATCGGCTCGACCCCGTGCGCATCCCGGTGCGCGTCGATAAAACCCACCATCACTTCGACCGGCGGTCGAGCTCCGCCATCGCAAAATACGCGCTCGCCTTGCGGAGGATCTCGTTCGCTTGGCGCAGTTCGCGGTTCTCTCGCTCCAGCGCCTTCATCCGCTCGGCTAGTTCGGTGGGGACACCCGCGCGCTTGCCGCTGTCGACCTCGGCCTTCTTGACCCAGTCATTCAGTGTATGTGCCGAGCAGCCGATCTTCGCGGCGATCGACACGATGGCCTGCCAACGTGACCCGTGCTGGCCTTCGGTATCCAACACCAACCGCACAGCGCGTTCGCGCACCTCAGGGGAAAACTTGTTCGTGGTCTTGCTCATGATGCTCCATCCTACTCAGGAGTTGGAGCCTCCGGCAAACCCGGCGCGGTTCATTGCAGCCAAGTTCTGTCTGTCAAATTTAGACCCATGTCTCTTGGCGGTGCGATGCGAGAGGGAAATAAAATGCCGTATTCACCGACCGATGTTGTCTCAACGGAAGAAGAACTTCGAACGATCGTGCCAAAGCCGATTCATGGCACGCAGGACGTCAAGATCATCGACCATATCGACAAGCATTGCCGCGTTTGGATAGAGCGTTCGCCATTCCTCGTCATGACTACGTCGGATTCAGAGGGCCGGCTCGATTGCTCGCCCAAGGGAGACCCCGCTGGCTTCGTGAAGGTTGTCGACGACAAGACGCTCGCAATTCCCGACCGCCCGGGAAACCGTCGCTTCGACGGTTTTCTCAATATCATGCAAACCGGGCGCGTTGGACTGCTCTTCTTCGTGCCGAACCGCAACGAAACAGTACGAGTGAACGGCACCGCTCAGGTGGTGCGGGATCTGGCTTTGCGCGAAAGCATGGCCATCAAGGGCAGAGTGCCGGAACTGGCGGTACTCGTCAGTGTGGAGGAAGCGTTCTATCACTGCGGCAAGGCAATCATACGCTCGGCTCTATGGGCGCCGGACAAAGCCGCTTCGACCGATGGGCTGCCAACATATGCAGAAGCAAACGTGGATCACACAGGTCGGGACTACGCGTTAGAGGACGTCACCAGATGGTTCGACGACAACGACAAACACCGCCTTTACGACGACTAACCTAAAGACGGCTCGAAAACCACTTCCTGCGGTTTGCTTCGAATAGGCATCATGTACTGGCCCTGTGCCGCAGTGCATCGGATTGCAGCTTGATTCCGCACATCGGACATAAACCCCTTGACAGAACCTGTGCGGCGAAAACGGTCGATTTTGTCACTGGTGGCGATGTGCCGACAAACATTGAAAAATCTTGTGCCACAAACCCTTGGCGAAACTCGGTTTGATTTTGTCACGTTTTTGGCCATGGCTCAAAGGAGCGGACTTCGGTGCATAGTGCAGCATCCGTCATATTGGGCTCTGTGCCGTCGTTCGCTGCGCGGTGCTTCAAGGTCTGCTCTGGCCCGATTGCGGACCCGCGATATCTCTGCGGCTGTGTGTCGGTCGTCGCCTTGGCTGTCCCGAGTCCCCGAAGCGGCGCTTGCGGGGCGGCGGGGGGCGAGCGTCGGGGGCTCCGATGCGCTGCGCCTCAGGCCGCGTTGTCCGCTATTTCTTGGCCCCCACCGCCGGATGCGCGATGTCCCCGTGCGCCACCACATCCGCCGGCATCCCCGCGTTGCGGTAGATGCGTTTGCCCAGCCGCGGGTAGTCGCCCACGTCCTGCGCCAGCCGCTGACCCACGACCAGCAGGCGCAGCACCTCGGTCCCGGTGTTCACCACCGTATGCGCCAGCCCGCCCTTGCGGTAGCCGATGAAGTCGCCCGGGCCGATGGCATGGTCCTGATCGCCGATCGTCGCCGTGGCGGTGCCGGACAGCACATAGATCGCCTCATCCTCGTGATGATGCACATGATACTCGGTGGTTTCGGCCCCGGGCGCGACCTCGATCAGATGCACGCCGAGGCCGGTCAGACCAGTCATGTCGCCCAGCGACCTGTTGATCCGGCGGGCGTTCGGGTTCAGGAAATGCGTCTTGTCGAGACCGGGCATGGCGGCGATCTCGGCGGCGGTCATGAGATAGGTGTCGGACATGAAAAACCCTCGGTTCCGGTTCCGGAGCCGAGGGTTATCCGTTTCGCGCCGTGGCGCAAGGGCTGTCAGATCAGGCGGCCCATCGCCCCGGCGACATCGGCCATCCGGCACGAGAAGCCCCATTCGTTGTCATACCAGGCCAGCACGCGGACAGTGCGGCCGCCGACGACCTTGGTCTGGTCGGGCGCGAAGATCGACGAATGGGTGGTGTGGTTGAAGTCGATCGACACCTTGGGTTCGGGGTCATAGGCCAGAACATGGCCCATGGCGCCGGCGGCGGCCTCGCGCATGATTTCGTTCACGTCGGCGGCGGTCACGTCCTTGCCGGCGACAAAGGTCAGGTCCACGGCCGAGACGTTCGGCGTGGGCACGCGGATCGCGGTTCCGTCGAGCTTGCCGGCCAGTTCCGGCAGAACCTCGCCCAGGGCCTTGGCCGCACCGGTCGAGGTGGGGATCATCGCCATGGCGGCGGCGCGGGCGCGATACAGGTCCTTGTGGCGGCGGTCCAGCGTCGGCTGGTCGCCGGTGTAGCTGTGAATCGTGGTCATGATGCCCGATTCGATGCCGATGGCGTCGTTCAGCACCTTGGCCAGCGGCGCGGGCAGTTGGTGGTGCACGACCCGTTCGACACGACCAGATGCTCATTGGTCAGCGCGCGGTGGTTCACGCCGTAGACGATGGTCTTGTCGGCGTTCTTGGCGGGCGCCGAGACCAGCACGCGCTTGGCGCCCCGGCCCAGATGGACGGCGGCCTTGGTCCGGTCGTTGAACTTGCCGGTGCATTCCAGCACGATGTCCACGCCTTCCCAGTCCAGTTCGTCGGGGTTGTAGGTGGACATCACGCGGATCGGGCCGCGGCCCAGGTCCAGGGTGTTGCCCTCGACGCGGACGGTGCCGGGGAACCGGCCGTGGACCGAGTCGTATTTCAGCAGATGGGCGTTCGTTTCGATCGGGCCGGTGGCATTGATCGCGACCACTTCGACATCGTTGCGCGCGCTTTCGGCGATATGGGCCAGGGTGCAGCGGCCGATGCGACCGAAACCGTTGATGCCGATGGTGATGGTCATGGATCTGTCTCCGGGGCTGGGGCCGGTGTCGGGCCGGGAACCTTCAGGTCAGGCGATCCGGCGCGGCGGCGATCGTTGGGCTTTCTGATCTATACATTTTGAATGATGGCAGAGAAAGGGCGAAAATCGAAAGGAAGCAAGGCGTTAGCGCAAAACATGGGTCCGCGCCCGCTGTTTGCGGTAACGGTTGCGCCCCCATTTTCCGCTCGGCCGGGGCAGGAGGATCGCCACGCTGAACCATTGTGTTTCGCGTGCAGGTTGCCTATCAGGGCGGGGTTCCCTGATGCGTCCTGCAGCCACGAGACCGCCGGTGTTTGAAATCTTTGTGATTGTCTATCTTGCGATCCTGAACATCGGTGCGTTCTGGGCCTTTGCGCATGACAAGCGCGCGGCAATCGCGGGCGCGCGGCGCATCTCCGAGGATCGGCTGCTGGCGATGGCCTTTCTCGGCGGGTCGATCGGGGCCAAGCTGGGCCAGATGCTGTTGCGCCACAAGATCCGCAAGGAGCCGTTCCGCCAACAGTTGAACGGTATCCTGTCGGTGCAGATCGTCGCCATGGCGGCGGTGCTGACCATCTACGCCGTGCAGACCGGCTCGGCGCCGCGATGATGGCAGGCTGATCGGCGGGCGCGGGCGTTCCCCCGGTTGGGCGCGTCCGGTGCCGCCGTCCATCAGCCTGCGCCCCCGGTTTTCCTGATATCCTGTCGGTGCGCCCCGGACCGGGGCGGCGCCGGTTTCGCAACAATGAGGTTTTCCCATGTCCTTCAAGGTTGGCATCGTCGGCATCAGCGGCTTCGGCGGGGGTGAGGCGATGCGCCTGATCGCCGGGCACCCATCCTTTGAGCTGGTCTACGCGGCCGGTTCGGGCAGCGCCGGGCAGCGGCTGGCGGACCGGTTCCCCGGCGTGCCCGCCCGACTGGCCGATCTGGTGATCGAACCCTGGGATCCCGGGTCGCTGCCGCCGCTCGATCTGCTCTTTGCCTCGCTGCCCACCGGCGCGTCGGCCGACGCGCTTGCGCGCGTGCCCGAGGGGGTGCGGATCGTCGATATCGGCGGCGATCACCGGTATGTGGAGGGCTGGACCTATGGCCTGGCCGATGTCTGGCCCGAACGGATCGCCGGGCAGACCCGCATCGCCAATCCCGGCTGCTTTCCCGCGGCAACGCTGATCGCGCTGGCGCCGCTTCTGTCGGCGGGGCTGATCGAGCCGGGCAACATCATCGTCGATGCCAAGACCGGTGTGTCCGGCGCAGGGCGTGGCGGAGACAGCGCCTTTGGCTATGCCGAAACCAACGAGAACCTGATCCCCTATGGACTGCTCCGCCATGTGCACATGCCCGAGATGGCGGCCACCATCGCCCGGCTGGGCGGCGCGCCCGCCGACGGGCTGGTGTTCACGCCGCATCTTGTGCCGATGACGCGCGGGATCCTGGTGACGATCTATGCGCGGGGCCAGGCCACGACCGCGCATTGTCTGGACGCCGCGCGCGACTTTTATTCCGGGCGGCCCTTTGTGCGTGTGACCGACCGTCCGCCGCAGAGCAAATGGGCGGCAGGGTCGAATCTGGCCTTTGTCACCTATGCCGCCGACCCCGCCCGCAATCTGGTGATCGCGATGGGAGCGGTGGACAACCTGGGCAAGGGCGCCGCCGGTCAGGCGGTGCAGAACGCGAACCTGATGCTGGGCCTGCCCGAAACGCTGGGCCTGGAGGGGGCGCCGGTCTGGCCCTGAGCGCGACGCCGGCGCCTGCGCGCGCGCGGCCCCGGTGTCAGAGCGCGCCCTTCAGCGTGTCGACGAATTGATCGACCTGGGCCTCGGTCGTGGACCACGAGGTGACCAGGCGGCACTGATGGGCGTGGTCCGGCCCGGCACCATGGGGCGGCGGGGCCGGCCAGTCGTAATACATCGCGCCCGCCTGTCTGAGCGCGGCATGGCCTTTCAGCGGGAATTCCGCGAACATCATGTTGCCGCCGCGGGCATGAACCAGCCGTGCCCCGCAGGCGCGCAAGCCGGTTTCGAGCCGGGCGGCGCGGGCGTTGGCGGTGCGGGCCAGCGACAGCCACAGGTCATCGGTCAGATAGGCATCCATCTGCGCCGACAGGTAGCGGTGCTTGGAAAACAGGTGTCCGCCCCGCTTGCGGCGCAGCTCGAACTCCCACGCGCGGTTGGTTCCGCCCCGGGCCGGATCGAACAGCACCACGGCCTCGACCCCCATCAAGCCGTTCTTGGTGCCGCCGAAGGACAGCACATCGATCCCGGCGCGCCAGGTCATTTCGGCCGGGGTGCACCCTTCGGCCACCAGGGCATTGGCGAACCGCGCGCCATCCAGATGCACGGGCAGCCCGTGGGCGTGGGCGATCCCCGCCAGGCGCGCGATCTCGGCCACGGAATAGCGGGCGCCACGTTCGGTCAGGTTGGTCAACGACAGGATCCCGGGTTGCGCGTGGTGCACGCCCCCGGGGGCCGCGTCGATGGCAGCCTCGAACGCATCGGCGTCGATCTTGGCGTCGATCCCCTCCAGCAGCGTGAGCTTGGCGCCGCCGGCATAGAATTCGGGCGCGTTGCACTCGTCCTCTTCGATATGGGCGTGGCGATGGCAGTAGATCGCGCTCCAGGGCTGGACCTGGGTGGCGATGGCCAGCGAATTCGCCGCGGTGCCGGTCGCGACCAGAAAGACCTCGGCCTCGGGGGCCTCGAACAGGGTGCGGATGCGCGCGCGGACCTGGTCCATCAGCGCGTCGGCGCCATAGCCCATCGAAAAGCCGTCATTCGCGCGCCCCAGCGCCGCCAGGATCGCGTCGGGCACGCCCGAGGTGTTGTCAGAGGCAAAGAACATCAGATTTCCTCGTCGATGATGTGATCTTCCCAGTCATCCTCGGGGATGGCGTATTCGGGCACGGTCCGGCCCTGCACCGACGCCCCGGCACGATGGATCGCCTGCGGATCGCCCGAGATCAGCGGGTGCCAGTCCGCCAGGCCGCGCCCCTCGTGCACCCGGCGATAGGCGCAGCTTCTGGGCATCCAGTAGCTGACCTCGTCGATGGTTTCGGGCCTGAGGATCACGCATTCCGGCACGATCTGCTTGCGCAGCGCGTATTGGCCGCAGCGGCAGGTGCTGTCGTCGAACAGCCGACAGGCGATATCGGTGAAGAAAACCTCACCCGAATCGGCGTCCTCGAGTTTGGCCAGGCAGCATTTGCCGCAGCCATCGCAGAGGGCCTCCCATTCCTGGGGGGTCATGTCGGACAGGGGGACGGTGTCCCAGTAGCGCGGGCGGAGGGTCATGGCCGCGACCCTTGCCGATTTGCCGGCCAAAGAAAAGGGGGCATGGCCCGGCAGGGACCATCGCCGCGCTGGATCGCCCCCCCACACACACGTCCGGCACGGTGCGTGCCCGGACGCTGCCGGTCGTGCGCGGGGTTCGTTGCCTTTGCCAGGGGCGCACTGATAGGGTCGCGCCCATGTCGTTCTATGATCGTGTCATCCTGCCACCCCTGATCCGCTGCGCCTGTTCGGTCAAACCGATCGACCGGCTGCGGGCGCGGGTCGTGCCGCAGGCAAGGGGGCGGGTGCTCGAGATCGGGGCCGGGGCAGGGCTGAACCTGCGCCATTATGACAAGGCCCGGATCGACACGGTCGTGGGGCTCGATGTCTCGGCGCCCCTGCTGCGCCAGGCCGAGGTCGAGGCCGCGCGGCAGGGCGTGGCCTTCACGCCGCTGCTGCTGGATGCCGCGGCGATTCCCCTGCCGGATGCGTCGGTGGATACGGTGCTGGTGACCTTCACGCTGTGTTCCATCGCCGCCCTGGCCCCGGCGCTGGCCGAGATGCGCCGCGTTCTGCATCCGGGCGGAACGCTGCTGTTTGTGGAACATGGCGCCGCCCCCGACGCCGGGGTGGCGCGCGCGCAACGCTGGGTCGAACCGCTGTGGAAACCCCTGGCCGGCGGCTGCCACCTGACGCGCGACCCCGCGCAAGAGCTCGAGCGCGCGGGTTTCGTGCTCGAGCGGCTCGACCAGGCCTATCTTCGCCACGTCTGGCGCGGCGTCGGCTATATCAGCGAGGGGGTGGCGCGCACGGCCTGAGGGACCCGCCCGTCAGATCCGCGCAAGAATGGCGCGGGCCTGGCGGCTGTCCTCGTCCATCTGGTCGATCAGGGCCTGCAAGCCGTCAAAGCGGGCCTCGGGGCGCAGGTATTCGACCAGCGCGACAGACAGGTGCTGGCCATACAGATCGCCGCTGAAGTCGAAGAGATGGACCTCGAAGTTCGGGGCGTTGACGCCGAACATCGGCCGCACCCCCAACGAGGCCACGCCCTCGTAGCAGCCCGCAAACGGGCCGCCCAGCACATCGACCTTGACCGCATAGACGCCCAGCTTGGGCAGATGCAGCCCGGCGACGGCCATGTTCGCCGTCGGATAGCCCAGCTCGCGGCCACGTTTCTCGCCATGCAGCACCGCGCCGTCGATCCGGTGGCGGTGGCCCAGCATCTCGGCCGCGTCGCGCACCCGCCCCAGGCTGAGCGCCTGGCGGATCGCGGTCGAGGAAATCGCGCCGTCCTCGCTGCCGACGATCGGCAGGATGGTCACGTCAAAGCCGAAGTCGCGGCCAAAGTCGCGCAGGGTTTCCGCCGTGCCGGCCCGGCCCTTGCCGAACTGGAAATCCGCGCCGACCACGACATGCGACAGGCCCAGGCCCTGCGCCAGCACATCGCGGGCAAAGGTCTGGGCGGGCAGCGCGGCCAGGTCGCGGGTGAAGGGCAGCTCGAACAGCAGGTCCACGCCCAGCTTTTCCAGCCGGTTGCGCCGCGCCTCGGCGTTCATCAGCCGGAAGGGGGGCGCGTCGGGCGCAAACACCTCGCGGGGATGGGGCTCGAACGTGACGACGCCCAGCGGCACGCCGGGGCGGCGGGCGGCGTCGATCACCGCCTGATGGCCGCGATGCACGCCGTCGAAATTGCCCATGGCAGCCGAGGCGCCCCGTTGCGCCGCGTCCAGTCCGGTCCAGGTGGTGAGTATCTGCATTCTGCCCCGCGGCGCCGCCGCGACGGCGGTCAGTCGAACTTTCGGCTGGGCGCCAGAACCAGCGCCTCGCCCTTCAGGACCGTGGTATTGCCCACCGTGCAGCGACAATCAAGGGTCACGCGCCGCTTGGGATAGTCGATCTCGCGCACCGTGACCTCGGCCAGGACCACATCGCCCGGGCGGACAGGCGCCAGGAATTTCAGGCTCTGGCCCATGTAGATCGTGCCGTGGCCGGGCAACTGTTCGCCGATGACCGCCGAAATCAGCCCGGCGGTCAGCATTCCATGGGCGATGCGCCCTTCAAAGATGGTGTCGCGGGCGTAGTCGTCATCCAGATGCACCGGGTTGCGGTCGGTCGACACCTCGGCGAAGAGTTCGATGTCGCGGTCGGTCACTTCCTTGCGCAGATGACGCGACAGGCCGATCTCGAGATCCTCGATGCAGATCGTGCCACGGGGCAGATTGTCGTTCGGGCGGCTGTCGAGCATGGCGCGGGTTCCGTTCGAAGGGGCCATAGGCGGGGACTCATGGATCTTGTTGCGGTGCAGCATAGTCGCTGCGCCCGGATCGCGCAAGGGTGCGGCGTAACTTTGATGCGAATATGTCCAAAATGTCGCAATTTTGTTGCGCGCCGAATTTTCGCGCGCCCTCTGGTAATTCCTGATCCGCGGGGCTACCCCCACGGCGGGGGGCCGTCATGCCAGACACGAAGCGCACATCTTGGGCCGCGGTCGCGGTGGTGGTTCTGGCCGGGGCATTCGCCTCGGTGCAGGTGGGCAAACTGCCCGCGGCGCTGCCACTGATCCGCGCCGATCTGGGGTTCGGACTGGTCGCGGCCGGATTTGTCCTGTCCATGTTCAACGTGCTGGGCATGAGCGTGGCCGTGCTGTTCGGCGGATTGGCCGACCGTCTGGGGCGGGAACGTCTGGTGGCAGTCGGCTTTGCCTGCGTCGCGCTGGGCGGGGCGCTGGGGGCGCTTGCGCCCTCGCTCGGCGTGCTGATCGTCAGCCGGCTGGTCGAGGGGGTCGGCTTTGTCGCCGTCACCGTGTCGCTGCCCTTTGTTCTGGTCGCCGCCTCGGCGCCGCGCGATCAGGGCCTGGTTCTGGGCGTGTGGAGCATCTATCACCCCACCGGCATGGCCGTGGCGATGCTGTCGGCGCCGGTGCTGCTGCATCTCATGGGCTGGCGCGCGCTGTGGTGGCTGATCGTGGCGCTGGTGCCGCTGGTCGCCTGGGCGGTGCTGGGGCAGATGCGCAAGCTCGACCTGCCGCAGCCCCGTCAGGGCCCGTTTCTGCACCTGGCGGTCGAGGCCCTGCGAACCCCCGGCTTTCTGCTGATCGCTGCGGTTTTCCTGGCCTATGCGTTCCAGTGGGTCACGCTGATGGCCTGGCTGCCGACCTTTCTGACCGAGAGTTTTCACGCCGACCTGGGGTTTGCCGCGTTGATGACGGCGCTGGTGGTGCTGGTCAATGTGCCGGGCTGCCTGTTCGGCGGCGCGGTGCTGCGCAAGGGCGGGCGGCCCGGGCCGATGATCCTGATCGGCACCGCGATCATGGCCGTGTGCACGCTGGGCATCTTTCTGCCCGGTCCGCCCGTCTGGGCCCGGCTGGCGCTGTGTCTGGCGTTCTCGTTCTTTGGCGGGTTGATTCCCCCCAGCCTGTTCAGCGCGGTGCCGCGTTTCGCCCCCTCGCCGCGCCACGTCAGCGCCGGCAACGGGATGCTGATGCAGGGCTCGGCGCTGGGGCAGTTCGTGGGGGCGCCGCTGGTGGCATTCGCCGTGGCGCAGGGCGGCGGCGACTGGAGCTATGCCCTGGGCCCGATGCTGGGCTTTGCGCTGCTGACGGCGCTGGCGGGCTGGGCGCTGGGACGGGCCGAGAGCCGCGTCACCCTCTGATCGGTTTCAGCGCGCCGGCCCATTTCGCCAGTTCGCCCAGCATGACACCCGCGCTGTCCGCCGCGATTGCGGGGGGCTGGAACCGGTCGTCCTGGATATGCGTCGCGAACAGGGGCAGCATCACGCCTTGCGGAATGGCCATGACGCCGACATTGCCCAGCAGGCCGCGCATGACCTGCGCCGCGCGCAAGCCGCCCGAGACACCGCCATAGGTCACCAGGGCCGCCGCCTTGTAGCGCCATTCCTGCATCAGCGTCTGCACCGCGTTCACCAGCGAGGCCGGGGCGAAAAAGTCATATTCCGGAGAGACGAAGATCACCGCGTCGGCCTCGTCGATGATGGCCGACCAGGTCTTGGTATGGTCGTGGGCATAGGCCTTTTTCATCGGGTGCTCGGCCTCGTCCAGCAGCGGCAGGTCGATATCCGCCAGGTCGACGACCTGCACGTCGAACGCGCCATGCGCGCGCGCCTGCTCTGCCACCCAATCGGCCACCAGCGGCCCCTTTCGGCCGGGGCGCGTCGATCCGATGACGATCTTGAGGGTCAGGGTCATGTCAGGTCCTTCCAGGTCAGCGCAGACGCCCCATGGCATAGCGCGGGTGCAGGTTTTCGGCCGCCAGCCAGTCCGCCAGCGCCACCGGGTCGGGAGTGTCGGGGTCGGTGCCGAAGCGGTGGGCTTCCAGACCGCCGGTCACAAAGACCGCGTCGATCCCCTCGGCCTGGGCGCCCCGGATATCGGTGCGCACGCCGTCGCCAATGGCAAGAACGCTATCGCTGTCACACGAGATCCCCAGCGCCGCCAACTGGTTGCGGGCGAGGTCGTAGATCGGCGGGAACGGTTTGCCAAAGGACAGAACCTCGCCCCCCATCTCCTCGTAGAGCTGGGCCAGCGCGCCGGCGCAATAGATGCGGGTCTGGCCGACATCGACCACCAGATCGGGATTTGCATTCAGCATGGTCAGGCCGCGCGCCTTGGCGGCCAGGAACCGCCCGCGATAATCTTCGGGGGTTTCGGTGAATTCGTCGAAGGGGCCGGTGCAGATGATCCCCTCGGCCTCGTCCAGGGGGACCCGTTCGATCGGGGGCTGGTCCTGCAACCAGGCGGGGATCATGCTGAACAGATCCTCGTCCTTGCCCGGTCCCAGATGCCACAGCTTGCGCCCGGCCGCGCCCTGGAGCATCGCCACCTGCGTCGCATCGCCCGAGGCCGCGATGGCGTCATAGGCATCCTCGGGCAGCCCCATCGTGTCCAGGCGGCGCTTGACCGCGTGGTGCGTGCGCGGCGCATTGGTCAGAAGAACCACCGCGCCCCCCTTTCGGCGAAAGGCCTGCAGCGCGGCGACGGCCTCGGGGAACAGGGCCTTGCCATTGTGCAGACACCCCCAGAGGTCGCAATAGATCACGTCATAGGCCGGGGTGATCTCGGACAGCGCGGGCAGAAGCTGGGTCACGGAATTTCCTTTCGGCGCATTGACGGTCGGCGGGCTGGGTTTATCCTGCCCGGCGGTGCGGGGCAATCGCCCCCGGCCACCGAAACCCAGGCAGATCGGCCCGCAAAAGGACAGCGCATGCAAAACCCCATTGATCCCGTGAAACTGGACCGCCTGGCCGAGGTCGCCGTGCGTGTCGGGCTGAACCTGCAACCGGGGCAGGACCTGGTGCTGACGGCATCGGTCGGGGCGCTGCCGCTGGTGCGACGCATCGCGGAACAGGCCTACAAGGCGGGTGCCGGTCTTGTCACGCCGATCCTGTCGGATGACGCGGTGACCCTGGCGCGCTACCGTCACGCGCCGGACGCGGCCTTCGAGGCCTCGGCCGGGTGGCTCTATGACGGGATGGCCGCGGCCTTCGACAAGGGCGCGGCGCGGCTGGCGATTGCGGGTGGCGACCCCATGCTGCTGTCGGCCGAGGACCCCGACCGCGTGGCGCGGGCGAACCGGGCCATGGCGGTGGCCTACGCGGCCGCGCGCGAGCGGATCACCCGGTTCGCGACCAACTGGACCATCGTGGCCTGGCCCGACGAGGCCTGGGCGCGACTCGTCTCGCCGGACCTGCCGCCCGATCAGGCGCAGCGGGTGCTGGCCGAGGCGATCTTCGCGGCCTCGCGCGTGGATGACGGGGATGCGGTTGCCCGGTGGACGGCCCATAATGCCGAACTCGGCCGCCGCTCGGCGTGGTTGAACGGGCAGGATTTCGCCGCGCTGCGGTTCACCGGACCGGGCACCGACCTCGAGGTGGGGCTGGCCGATGGCCACAAATGGATCGCCGGCGCGACCGAGACGACCTCGGGCATCCTGTGCAATCCGAACATCCCCACGGAAGAGGTCTTTACCACGCCGCACCGGCTGCGCGTCTCGGGCACGGTCAGCGCCACCAAGCCGCTGTCGCACCAGGGCACGCTGATCGAGAATATCCAGGTGCGATTCGAGGACGGCCGCATCGTCGAGGCCCGGGCCACCCGCGGCGAGGCCGTGCTGCGCAAGGTGCTGGACACCGACGAGGGCGCGCGCCGCCTCGGCGAAGTGGCGCTGGTGCCCCATGCTTCGCCGATCTCGCAATCGGGGCTTCTGTTCTACAACACCCTTTTCGACGAGAACGCGGCCTCGCATATCGCGCTGGGCCAATGCTACGCCACCTGCTTCCACGGCGGCGAGGGCATGGACGCGGCCGAAGTCGCGCGACGCGGCGGCAACGCCAGCGCGATCCATATCGACTGGATGATCGGCTCCGGACAGATCGATGTCGACGGCCTGCGCCAGGACGGCACGCGGGTGCCGGTGATGCGCCAGGGCGCGTGGACCTGAGGCCGGCGCCGGTTGCGGACGCCGGGAGGGTTTTCCACCCTCCCGGACCCTCCCGGAGGATATTTGCAGCACAAAGATGGGGCCTTAACCCTTTGTTAACCATGCGCATCTTTGTGCCGGAAATATCCCGGGGGTGAGCCGCGCACGCGGCGAGGGGGCTGGCCCCCTGACCCGGGATCAGACCGCGAGGATGGTTGTCGACTTGATCTCTTCCATCGACAGCAAGGCGGTCACGTTGTGGATCTTCACGTCGCGGATCAGGGCCTGATAGAAGGCGTCATAGGCCCGGGCATTCGCGACGCGGACCTTGAGGATATAGTCGATGTCGCCGGCCAGCCGATGGGCTTCCATCACCTCGGGACGCGCGCGGACCGAGGACAGGAACCGGTCCTGCCAGTCGGGGTCGTGTTCGGCGGTGCGGATCAGCACGAAGAAGCAGGCCTCGAGCCCCAGCGACTCGGGGTCCAGGATCACCGTCTGGCGGCCGATCACGCCCAGGTCGCGCATCTTGCGGATCCGGTTCCACACCGGGGTCTTGGACGAGCCGACCTTGCGTGCGATATCGTCAAGCGATTGCGCCGCGTCCTCTTGCAGTTCCTTCAGGATCTTGCGGTCGAGCGGGTCGAGGTCGGCGTTGGCGGGCATGGCGTTTCTCCGGCGATGTCGCGGTTTTACCGCCCGTGTCGCGGCGCGTCCAGCATCCGGGCGCGGGATGTGGCAGCGAGGGACGGTTGAGCGGGGTGGAACGGATGGACGGCCAGTTTGACTATGTGATCGTGGGTGCGGGGTCTTCGGGCTCGGTCCTGGCCGCACGGCTGGCGGCGGCGGGACGGCGTGTCCTGGTGCTGGAAGCAGGCGGCAGTGACCGGCGGTTCTATGTGCAGATGCCCCTGGGCTATGGCAAGCTGTTCTATGACCCGGCCGTGAACTGGGCCTATCGGACGGAACCCGATCCCGGCCTGAACGGGCAGCGCGATTACTGGCCGCGCGGCAAGGTCGTGGGTGGATCGTCCTCGATCAACGCGATGGTCTGGATCCGTGGCGATGAAAGCGATTATGACGACTGGCAGGCCGCAAGCGGGGCCGACCACTGGGGGCGCGACGCGGCGCGCGCGGCCTACCGGGCGATCGAGGACAACGCCGACGGCGCCGACACCTGGCGGGGGCAGGGGGGGCCGTTGCACATCCGTTCGGGCCGCGATCCCGCGCATCCGCTGGTCACGCCCTTTCTGCAGGCCTGCGCGGCCGCCGGCTTGCCGCGCAATGCCGATTTCAACGGTGCCCGGCAGGAGGGCGCCGGGATCTATCAGCTGACCATCAAGGGCGGTCGGCGGAATTCGGCCGCGCGCGCCTTTCTGCGGCCGGCGATGAAGAGCGGGCGCATCGCGCTGCGCACCCGCGCCCATGTCACCCGGGTGCTGCTGGAGGGGCGGCGCGCGGTCGGTGTGGAATACCGCTGGAAGGGCGCGCTGCATCAGGCGCGGGCGGCCGAGGTGATCCTGGCCGGAGGCGCGATCAACACGCCGCAGATCCTCATGCTGTCCGGTATCGGGCCGGGCGGCGCGCTCAGCGCCCACGGGATCGAGGTGGTGCTC
Source organism: Rhodobacter sp. (assembly GCA_020637555.1). Classification (GTDB taxonomy): domain Bacteria; phylum Pseudomonadota; class Alphaproteobacteria; order Rhodobacterales; family Rhodobacteraceae; genus Pararhodobacter. The sequence continues at coordinate 84,692 of JACKKF010000009.1, forward strand.
GATCAACCGAATGTCGGGCGACATCTGAACGATCACCAGGGGATCAATTATACTTGGCGGATGCGGGTGCCGACGATGAACGACATCCTGCGCCCCTGGTGGGGCAAGGCCTGGGTCGGGGCGCGCTACCTGTTGACCGGGGGCGGGCCCCTGAGCGTGTCGATCAATCATGGTGGCGGGTTCTTCCGCACCGATCCGTCGTTGGCACGCCCCAACATGCAGCTCTATTTCCAGGCGTTCAGCACGCTGATGCCGCGTGATGGCGAACGACCGATCCTCAGCCCCGACCCGTTCCCCGGCCTGTCGATCGGTCTGTCCAACTGCCGGCCGACCAGTCGCGGCTGGATCGACCTGGCCTCGGCCGATCCGTTTGCCGCGCCGCGCATCACGGCCAACGCCTTTTCCACCGATCAGGACGTGGCCGAGATGCTGGCGGCGGTCAAGTTCCTGCGCCGGATTGCCGCCCAGGACCCGCTCGCCCCGCTGATCGCCGAGGAATTGCGCCCCGGCCCCGAAATCCGGTCGGACACCGATCTGATCGACGATTTCCGCCAGCGGTCCGGCACGGTGTTCCATCCGTCGTGCACCGTGCGGATGGGGCGCGATGCGGCGACCAGCGTGATCGATGCCGATCTGCGGGTGCGCGGGATCGACGGGCTCAGGGTTTGCGATGCCTCGGCGTTTCCGACCCTGATCGGTGGCAATACCAACGCGCCGGCGATGCTGATGGGGTGGATCGGTGCGGAGCGCCTGCTGGCGACGCGCTGATTTGATCCGTGTCATGGCCGGCGGATCGTGGCGCGTGCACAGTGAGCGCATTCCAGGCAGCGGAGGGATGCGCGATGGCCGTCCTTGTCACCGATTCCGGGTTCCGGCCCGACGACTGGCGCCACGGCTATGTGCCGCTGGCGGCGCTTTCGGCCCTGCCGGACCTGACGGGCCCGGCTGCGGTGGACCTGTCGGCGCCGGTGCTCAGCCGTGACGACTGGGCGCGCCTGTGCGTGGCTCTGCCGCGTCTGTCGCTGATCCGTGTGCGCCTGCGTCATTTCGGCGACATGCAGGCGCTGGATCTGGCGCGCGCGATCCGCGCGCACGGGTATGCCCGACGGTTGCGGGCGCATGGCGCGGTGCTGGCGCAGGCCTATACGCTGGTGCGCCGCGCCGGGTTCGACGAGGTCGAACTGGATCGCGACCAGGCCCGGCGGCAACCGCCGGAACACTGGCACAACAACCCGGCCTGGCAACCCCGGTCGCGGCTGACCGCGCGCTAGCGGACCCGACCCGCCGCGATCGCGCCGCGTGGCCTTCCGTTTTCGCGCCGCCCGCTCTACATACCCCCTAACCAGTTCACGAGGTCCCTATGCCCGACGCCAGCCCGACGCCGCAGGTCAAGACGCTTCCCGATGCCCAGACCGTGACCGAGGTCACCCACTGGACGGACCGACTGTTTTCGTTTCGCTGCACGCGCCCGCGCAGCCTGCGCTTCCGCTCGGGTGAATTCGTGATGATCGGCCTGCTGGATGAGCGTGGCAAACCGTTGCTCAGGGCGTATTCCATTGCCTCGCCCAGCTGGGACGAGGAGCTGGAGTTCTACTCGATCAAGGTGCCGGATGGTCCGCTGACCTCGCGCCTGCAGCACATCCAGCCGGGCGAGGAGATCATCCTGCGGCCGAAACCGGTGGGCACGCTGGTGCTGGATGCGCTGCTTCCGGGCAAGCGGCTCTGGTTCCTGGCGACCGGCACCGGTATCGCGCCCTTCGCCTCGCTCATGCGCGACCCCGAGACCTACGAGAAATTCGAACAGGTGGTGATGATGCACACCTGCCGCACGGTCGAAGAACTGGAATATGGCCGGCAACTGGTCGAAAGCCTCAAGGATGACCCGCTGATCGGCGAGATGGTCGACGGTAAGCTGCACTATTATCCGACCACCACGCGCGAGGACTTTCACCACATGGGGCGGATCACCGACAACATGACCTCGGGCAAGGTTTTCGCGGATCTCGGGATTGCACCGATGGACCGCGCCCATGACCGCGCGATGGTGTGCGGCTCGCTGGCGTTCAACCATGATGTGAAGGCGGTGCTCGAGGGCTTCGGCCTGCGGGAAGGCGCGAACAGCGAACCGCTGGAATATGTGGTCGAAAAGGCGTTTGTCGGCGACGGAATCTGACGGGCGCCGCGGCCTGGTAGGGTGCGTGCAAGCACGCACCTTACGGCGTTGCGGGGTTTTGCTCCGCGTGTTACCAAGGTAACATGACAACAGATCAAACCCACCGCACCCAGACCGGCGTTCGCCTGTCCACGCCCATGCTGAAAACCCTCAAGGCCCTGGCCGAGTATCGCGACCTGTCCCTGAGCGACCTGCTGGAGGGCATTGTCCTGCATGCGTTTGACGGCAAGGACCCGTTCAGTTCCGAAACCCACGGGGTGATCGATCAGTTGCGCGCGGTCTATGGCTGCACCTGGCGCGCCGGTGACAGCCATCTCGACCCCGAGGTGCCCTGATGCCGGTCTTTCAGCATACCATCCAGCTGCCGGTCCCGCCCGACCGGGCCTTGCCCCTGTTCACGCCGCGGGGCGAGGAAACCTGGGTGCCCGGCTGGGCGCCCGTGTATGTCGATCCCCCGGATGGCGCGACGAGCGAGGGGATGATCTTTTCGACTGGCGACGGTGCGGTCTTGTGGACCTGCCTGCGCTGGGACCCTGCGGATGGTCTGGCGCGGTATGTGCGGCTGTCCCCCGGGGTGAAGGCCGCGCGCGTCACGATCCGGTGCCAGCCCCACGGGCAAGGCGGCAGTTCGGTCACCGTGCAGTATGACTGGCACGCCCTGGGACCGGAGGGCGCCGATGACCTCGCCACGCTGACGGCCGAAGGCTTCGCCGCCGAGATCGACGGCTGGCGCGAGAGGATCCTGGCCGCCGCCCGGTGATCGTCCGCCCCTGTCGCCGGTCACAACAAAAAGGCCCCCGCGATGGCGGGGGCCTTTCCGGTTTCGGGTGCCGTCGGGCAGGTCACAGGCCCAGCAGCGTGCGCACCTGATCCAGCGCGGCCTGCAGCGCATCGGGATTGTCGCGCGCGCGCTCCAGCGCGCCACGGGCCACCGTCTTGCGCAGGTCGCTCAACGACGAGGCGTCGATCGCAGCGACCGCGCGGTCAAAGTCGAACCCCTCGGGCGTGAACAGCGTGGCGAGCGACTCGGGCGTCTCGGCGGCCGGGGCGGCAGCGGTATCGGTCGATGCCGGGGCCGTCGCTGCCGCCGCGGTGTCGGTCGCGGTCGCGGCATCGGTCGCGGCGGGGGCGGTGGCCGTATCGGCCGGTGCGACCGCGTCCGTGGTGGCCGCCGAATCATCGGCCGCGTTGCCTTGCAGCACCTGCTGCGCGGTTTCGGTCACCTGCGTCACGGCGTCGGACACGGCGCTTGCGGCACCGCTGACCACCTGGGTTGCGGCATCGACCACGCTGCCGCCGGCGTCGGCGGCGTCGGTCGCGGCAGCAGCGGTGGCGTCGGTGGCCGCCGCTGCCGTGTCGGTCGCAGCGGTCGCCGCATCCGAGGCGACGGTCGCCGTGGCATCTGCGGCATCAGCAGCCGCAGCTTCGGTGGTGTCCACGGCGGCAGCCGCGGTATCGGTCGCGGCCGTGGCGGCATCCGAGGCGGCAGCGGTTGTCGCATCCACGGCATCGCCGGCCACCGTCGCGGCGCTATCCGCGGCCGCGGCGGCGGTATCGGTCGCGGCCGTGGCGGCATCCGAGGCGGCAGCGGCTGTCGCATCCACGGCATCGCCGGCCATCGTCGCGGCACTATCCGCGGCTGCGGCGGCGGTATCGGTCGCGGCCGTGGCGGCATCCGAGGCGGCAGCGGTTGTCGCATCCACCGCGTCGCCGGCCATCGTCGCGGCGCTATCCGCGGCCGCGGCGGTCGCGTCCCCGGCGGTCGCGGCGGCGTCGGTCGCGGCCGAGACCGCATCGCTGGCGGCATTGGTTGCCGCATCCACGGCGGCGGCGGCTGTATCGGTGGCGGCGGTCACGGCCGACTGGGCCGCATCCTGGGCGGCCTGGACCGCATCGCTTGCGGCCTGGGTGGTGCTGTCCACCGCGCCCTGCACGGCGTCCGCCACGCTTTGCCCTGCGTCCGGTGCCGCGGTTGCCGGCTGTTCGGTCGCGGCGGGCTCGGGCGTGGTGACGGGTTGGGCGGCGGGCGCATCGGTTGCGGCCGTGGTCACGGCCTGCTGCTGCCCGCGCTGCAACCAGATTCCCACAGCGGCGGCCAGAACGATGGCGGCGATGACAAGATACTTCTTCATGGCATTCCCTCTGAGAGGCTCAATTCTGGCCCGGTGTCGCATTCCGCGCCTGCAAAAGCAATGCCGCTAAGCAGGTTTCCGCATGTCTCGGCGGCCTCGCGCCTCTTGCAACCCGCGCCCCGCGCGTCTATTTTCCCGCGCGTCTGACCAGCAGAAGGAATTGGACCATAGCCCGCAGACCCCACAACGCCCCGCCGAGCCGCGATACCGGCCCCCGTGTCAACGACCGGATCAGGGCGCCCGAAATCCGACTGATCGGCGCGGAAGGCGAGAATGTCGGCGTCGTATCGCCCGCGCGCGCGTTGCAGATGGCCGAAGAGGCCGGTCTCGACCTGGTGGAGATCTCGCCCAACGCGACCCCGCCGGTCTGCAAGATCATGGATTTCGGCAAGTTCAAGTATGAGCAGCAGAAGCGCGAGGCCGAGGCGCGCAAGAAGCAGAAGATCATCGAGATCAAGGAGATCAAGTTCCGTCCGGGGACCGATACCCATGACTATGATGTGAAGATGCGCAACGTGCTCAAGTTCCTCGAGGATGGCGACAAGGTGAAGATCACCCTGCGCTTCCGCGGGCGCGAGATGGCGCACCAGGACCTGGGGGCCGAACTGTTGCGCCGCGTGGCCGATGACGTGGCCGAGGTCGGCAAGGTCGAGAACATGCCCAAGATGGAAGGCCGGCAGATGGTGATGATGATCGGCCCACGCTGATTGTCGCGCTCTGCGGTTCCGGCGACGCCGCCCCCTGGGGCGGCGTTTTTTTGGCGCCCGGGCACGATTCGGGGGCAGGGGGGGCAGGCGAAGGGCGCGAATCGGTCGGGCTGGCAGGCGCGGATCCTGGGCGCTCAGTTGCTGCCGCCGATCGCCGGGTGATACCGGCGGTTCTCGGTGCTCAGGGCCGTGCCCAGACAGGTTGATTGCCCCTGCACCCAGGACAACAGGGCACGCCGTCCGCGCATCGGCCGCGACAGCAGGATGCGCCGCATCGTCGCGGACCGTCCGCGCGGGCTGTCCAGAAACACCGTTTGCGGCACCAGCGTCTCGGCCGGGGTGCCCAGCGTCAGCAGGGCGTTGTGGCTGTTCAGCGCGCGATAGGCGGCATTGCGGCAGGGGGGGCGGTCGTCCTCGGCCGGGCAGACGGCACGGCACAGCAGGTCGAGGGGGGCCGCCGCGGTCGCGCTCGCCAGCCAGGTGTCCAGCACCTGCGCGCTGAGCGTGTCGCCCATGAGCAGCCGCTGGGGATCGCCGGGGGGGACGCGCGCCGCGATCCCGGCACGCCGGTCCGCGTCGGCGGTGCCCCACAGCAGATACAGCAGGTCAGGGTCCACCTCGTCGGGGTTCAGCGACTGCAGGGCCGGCGTCTCGCGCGCGGCCAGCACCACCAGGGCCTCGCGCGCGGCACGCGGTTCACCCAGCGACGCGAAGCGGTCGATCACGCCGGGATCCGCCGACACGGTCCACAGCGTGTTCCAGGCCGCGGCCAGGGGCAGGTCATCCGCGTGACGCAGCCAGCTCTGCCCCGACAGGCCGCCCGGCGCGCGCAGCAGGGCAATCCGTTCGCCGCGGGACCGCAGGGCCAGGAACGGGCCCTGCAGCGATGGCGTCTTGTCGATCAGGGCCAGCAGCAGTTGCGCGGCGCGGTTCCCGGATTGCGCCAGTTCGGCCAGCGCGGGCAGGGCCGCCGCCTCGTCATCCGCCAGCCAGTCCTGCAGGGCGGCCGCAAAGGCCGGTTCCTCGGCGCCGGGCAGGGGCGAGGCACCCACGGGCGTGCCCGCCATCGCCAGCACGACGATGACCAGACGGCACAGCGGCCGAAGCAAGCGCAAGAGGGCGTTGACGACTGGCACGGGCAACCGGAGGGCAGGGTCGGAAAAGAAACGCGCCGCGCCGGTCCGGGCGCGGCGGTCAGGGGCAGAATGGCGTCCGCGCGGCGGTTTCGCAACCGGTTTTCGCGCGACCCGCCGCAAGATCAGCCGCGCAGGTCGCTTGCCGCGGCCTGCAGCTGATCCAGCGGCAACGCCCCGCGCAGAAGCTGGCCCTGCGTTCCGTCACCCATCACGAAGGTCGGCGTGCCCGAGATCTGCAGGCGCTGCGCCAGTTCGTGATTGGCGCGCAGCACGGCGGTCACCTCGTCGCCGTTCATCCGCGCCAGGACGGCCTCGGGGTCCAGGCCCAGATCGGTTGCGATGGCGCGCATGTCGTCCGGGCTGATATCCCCTTCCCAGGCCATCAGCCGGGCATGCACCTGCGCATAGGCGGTATCGCCCCCCAGTTGCTGGACCGCCACCGCGAAGCGGCTCATCACTTCCGATTGCGGGCCGAGGATCGGGAATTCCTTGATGACCAGGCGCATGTTGCCGTCGCCTTGCAGCAGTTGCTCCACGACCGGTTGCGCGCGGCGGCAATAGCCGCAGCGGTAATCCATGAATTCGACCAGCGTCAGATCGCCCTCGGTGTTGCCGGACACCCAGGAATGGTCGTCATGAAAGATGTCGTCGGCGTTGATCTCGACCAGGGTGGTGTCCATGTCCGCCTGCGCCTGCTGCTGGCGCCGCTCCAGTTCCGAGACCGCCTCGTAGATCACCTCGGGGTGGTCCATCAGATAGGCGCGCACTTCGGCGCGGAAGGCCTCGCGCTCGGTATCCGACATCGACGAGGCGGTGAACCCGGTGCCGCCGGCGGGCGCGGATTCGGCCTGGGCCGAGGCGGGCATGGCGGTCAGGTGCAGGGCGGTGGCACAGGCCAGGGCCAGGGCGGAGAGGCGGGCAGCGAGGCGCATGAGGGCTCCTTGGATCAGATCGGCGGAACTTTGCCCATGCGCGCGGGTCAAGATCAACCCCCGACGCCGTCGCACCCCCCGGCCTGACCCAAACGTGAACCCCGGCACGGCGCCACCGGGGATTCCCTTGCCCGGCATTTCGCGCTAACCAGAGGGGAAAAACGCGACCCCGAGGAGTGACAGCAGGCATGACGCGCGAAAACCGGTTCCGGTTTGCGATCTGGGCAGGGCTTCTGGGCCTGATCCTGGCGGTCGCCTGCCTGGTCGGCGCTCCGGTCCGGGCGCAGGACCTCAGCGCGCTGGCCCGCACCGCCGGACCGGCGCAGGTGCAGGCCGGATGGCGCAGCCTGACGCTGACCTTGCCGCTGACGCAACCCGTGCCCTGGCGCACCCGCCTGATCGCAGACCCGCCGCGCGCCCTGATCGATTTCCGCACCGTGGACTGGACGGGTTTCGATCCGGCCGCGGTTCCGCTCGAAGGCGCGGTTCAGGCGATCCGCGTGGGCGACGCCGGCGGCGGCTGGAGCCGCATGGTCATCGAACTGGACCGCCCCATGGGGTTTTCCGAGGCCGGCCTGACCAGCGACCCGGCCACCGGCGCGGCCGAACTCAGGGTCGTGCTGCGGCCGGTCTCCGAGACCGATTTCGCCGCGCAGATGGCCGCTCTGGCCGCCACGGACGGCGCGCCGACGGATGTTCTGCGCGCCGAGACCGGTCCGCCCCTGGGTCAGCGCCGCACCGTGGTCGTGCTCGATCCAGGGCATGGCGGGGTCGACCCCGGTGCCAGTTATGACGGGGTGAGCGAGGCGCAGGTCGTGCTGACCTTCGCGCTGGAACTGGCCGAGGAACTGCGCCGCACCGGCCGATACGACGTCGTCCTGACGCGCGACACGGATCGGTTCATCTCGCTCGAAGGGCGGATCACCGTGGCGCATGAGGCCCGCGCCGACGTGTTCGTGTCGCTCCATGCGGATGCGGTCGAGGACGGCCAGGCCGTGGGCGCGACCCTCTATACCCTCGCCGAGGAAGCGACCGACGCCGCCGGCGCCGCCCTGGCCGAACGCCATGACCGCGACGACCTGCTGGGCGGGGGGGTCGATCTGACCGGCACCGACGATTCCGTCGCGACCGTGCTGATGGAGATGGCCCGCGTGCAGACCGGCCCCGCGACGGACCGGCTTGCGCGGGCGCTGGTCGGCGCGATCCGGTCCGCCGGCCTGCGCATGCATCGCCACCCCTGGCAGCAGGCGGCGTTCTCGGTCCTGAAATCGCCCTCGGTTCCCTCGGCGCTGCTCGAGGTCGGCTTCCTGTCCTCGAGCCATGACCGCGGCCGGATCCGCGACGTGCGCTGGCGCCGGCAGATGGAAGCGGCGCTGGTTCAGGGGCTGGATGCCTGGGTCGCCGGCGAAGTCGCGCAGCAGGGCCTGCGCCTGCGCTGATGGCGACCGCCGGGAGGGTTTTCCACCCTCCCGGACCCTCCCGGAGGATATTTCCGGCACAAAGATGGGGCTGGTTAAGACATGGTTAACGCGCCCCATCTTTGTGCCTCAAATATCCCGGGGGGTGAATTCGCGGCACGCGAAGAGGGGGGCAGCGCCCCCCTTGCGCCGTTCACCTCTGCGCGATTCCCTGCCCGGGGGGCGCAGGCGGGTTTTGACCGCGGGCGCGCTTGTGTATAGACGATTGCGCAGCACCCCGGAGCTGTCTTAGGAGCCCCCGTTTGACCCGCGCCATCCTGTCCTTTTTCGGCGGCCTGTTCAGCTTTCTGTTGCTGGGCCTGTTTTTCGGCGCGCTGGTCATGGGCGGGGTGATCTGGGCCTATTCGCACGATCTGCCCTCGACCGACCAGCTGGCGAACTACAGCCCGCCGATGATCAGCCGCGTCTATTCCGGCGAAGGGCAGATGATCGATGAATTCGCGCGCGAACGGCGCCTGTTCACCCCGATCGAGGACATCCCGCCGCTGCTGCGCGAGGCGTTCATCAGCGCCGAGGACCGGTATTTCTACGAACATTCCGGGTTCAACCCGCTGGCGATGGTCTCGGCGGCGCGGGACGCCATCATTTCGCGGGGGCGCAACATGCGCGGGGCCTCGACGATCACGCAGCAGGTGATGAAGAACTTCCTGCTGTCGTCGGACCGCACCATCGAGCGCAAGATTCGCGAGATCATCCTGGCCTGGCGGGTCGAGCAGACGCTGAGCAAGGACCAGATCCTGGAGCTGTATCTCAACGAGATCTTTCTCGGGCAGAACTCGTTCGGGGTGACGGCTGCGGCACAGACCTATTTCAACAAGACGCTGGAACAGCTCAGCATCGAGGAGATGGCCTTCCTCGCCTCGCTGCCGCAGGCGCCTTCGGAATACCATCCGGTGCGCGCCCATGATCGGGTCCTGGCCCGGCGCAACTGGATCCTCGGTCAGATGGCCGAGAACGGCTACATCACCCGAGAGGAGGCCGAGGCCGCCCAGGCGCGCCCCCTGTTGACGGTGCAGGGCGGCGACATGCCGGCCTTTCGCCAGAACCTGCCGCCCCGCGATTATTTCACCGACGAGATCCGCCGCCAGCTGTCCTCGCAGTTCGGCGAGGAGGAATTCTTCACCGGCGGGCTGACGATCCGCGCGACCGTCAGCCCGGAACTGCAGGTCACCGCGGCCCATGCGTTGCAGCGTGCGCTCGAGGAATACGACCGGGCGCAGGGCGAATGGCGCGGCACCGGGTTGCGGCTGGGCAGCGACGATCTGGTCGACGAACCCCACTGGCGCGAGGCTCTGGCGCGCGCCGATCTTCCGCGCGACATCACGCTCGACAATCCCTGGCATGTCGCGGTGGTGCTGGACGTGACACCCGATGTCGCCCATGTGGGAATCGAAGGGATCGAGGAGGTCGGCCAGATCGACCGTCCGGACATCAACTGGCTGCCCGGGTCGCTGGCCGACACGCTGGATGTGGGCGATGTGGTTTTCGTGCGGGCTGTCACCTCGGATCGGGATGGCAGTTTCCAGCGCTGGTCGCTCAGACAGGTGCCCGAGGTCGAGGGCGCCTTCATGGCGATGGACGTGAACACCGGCCGGGTGATCGCGATGCAGGGCGGGTTCAGTTATCAGAGCTCGTCCTTCAACCGGGCGACCCAGGCGATGCGGCAGCCCGGCTCGTCGTTCAAGCCCTTTGTCTATGCGGCCGCGCTGGATTCGGGGTTCACCCCCGCGACGATCATCATCGATGCCCCGATCGAGATCGACACCGGCGAGGGCATCTGGCGGCCGAACAACGCGGGCGGCGACTATCTGGGGCCGGCACCGATGCGGCTGGGGATCGAGCAGTCGCGCAACCTGATGACCATCCGCCTGGCACAGGAGGTCGGGATGGATGTGGTCGCGGGCTACGCGGAACGCTTCGGGGTCTATGACCGGCTGCAACCCTTCCTGGCCAATGCGCTGGGGGCGCAGGAGACCACGCTGTTCCGGGTGGTCGCGGCCTATGCGATGTTCGCCAACGGCGGCGAACGGGTCGAACCGACGCTGGTGGACCGCGTGCAGGACCGTTGGGGGCGCACCATCTACCGCCACGATCAACGCCGCTGCATCGAATGCGCGGATCCCAACCTGCCGCCGGGCCAGGCGCCCTGGATCGCCTCGGATCGGCAACGGGTGATGGACCCGATCACGGCCTATCAGCTCACCTCGATGATGCAGGGCGTCGTGCAGCGCGGCACCGCGCGCGGCGCGATCAACCTGGGCGTTCCGGTCGCGGGCAAGACCGGCACCACGAACGACGCCCGCGATGTCTGGTTCGTGGGCTACACCTCGACCATGGTGGCGGGGTGCTACATCGGCTTCGACCGGCCGCGCACGCTGGGCAGGCGGGCCTCGGGCGGGCGGATGTGCGCGCCGGTGTTCCAGGAATTCATGAGCCAGGCGGTGCGCGAATTCGGCGGTGGCCGGTTCGCGGTGCCCCCGGGCGGGCATTTCATCACCATCGACCGCCACACCGGCGAGCGCGTGCCGGACGGCTCTGGCGGGGATGTGGTGGCCGAATATTTCCGCGACGGGGAAGAGCCGGTGTTCGGCATCGGTGCGTTGATCGACGGCGGTTTCGCCATGGGACAGTCGTTGCCGGTCTTTGCGCCGGGCGCGGATGCCTCGGGGATGGTCACGCATGACGGGCAGGACCTGAACGACCAGACCGATACCGGCGCGGGCACGATCCAGGTTCCGGCGCAGTCGGGCTTTGGCACGCTGTCGGCGGGCGGGCTCTACTGACGCGCGGACCAGCCCGGCGCGCCCGCCGTGGCGTCACGCTTGCGCGCGCGCAAGGCAAAAGGTTCATTCGATCCAGGGGAGGGGCCGCATGATCGTCTTGCACCACGCGCCGCAGTCGCGCAGTTTCCGCATTCTCTGGTTCCTGCACGAGGCGGGACTGCCGCATCAGGTGCGCTACCATCTGTTTTCCGACAAGGGCCTGCGCAGCCCCGAGTTCCTCGCGATCTCGCCCGCCGGCCGCGTGCCCGTGGTCGAGGTTGATGGCTCCACCTTGTTCGAATCCGGGGCAATCCTGGAATACCTCGCCGAAACCCGCGCCCCGGCCCTGACCCGCGCGCCCGGAGATCCCGAGCGCGGCAAGTTCCTGGAGTGGTTGCACTACGGCGAGACGATCGCCCAGCACCTGGCGCAACTGACCTTTCACCACATCGTTCTGGCCCCGGCCGATCGCAGCCCCGTGGTGCAAAAACTGGAAACCCTGCGCCTGCACCGCGCGCTCGCGGGGCTCGATGCGGCGCTGACCGGCGACTGGCTGTTGCCGGGGGGCTTTTCGGCGGCGGATATCATGACCGGCGGCTCGACCGAACTGGCGGCGCGATTTGTCCGCTTCGATGCCTTTCCCCGTCTCGCCGCGTGGCGCGCCCGCATTCATGCGCGGGCGGGATTTCAGGCGGCGCGTGCGGCGGATGGGCCGGCGGAACTGTGGCAGGAGGACTTCTATGGCTGACAGCGTCGAGATTTTCGAGGTCGGTCCACGCGACGGCTTGCAGAACGAAAAGCGCCCGATTCCCACGGCCGAGAAGATCGCGCTGGTGGACTGTCTGTCCGCCGCCGGATTCCGGCGGATCGAGGTGGCCAGCTTCGTCAGCCCGAAATGGGTGCCGCAGATGGCGGACAGCGCGCTGGTGCTGGCCGGGATCGCCCGCGCGCCCGGCGTGCGCTATGCGGCGCTCACGCCGAACCTGCGCGGCTACGCGGGGGCGAAGGCCGCCAGCGCCGACGAGGTGGCGATCTTCGCCTCGGCTTCGGAAGGGTTTTCCAGGGCCAATCTCAACTGCACCGTTGCCGAATCGATCGATCGGTTCCTGCCGATCCTCGAGGCCGCGCGCGCCGATGGCATCCCGGTGCGCGGCTATATCAGCTGCGTGACCGATTGTCCCTTTGACGGGCCAACGCCGCCTGGTGCCGTGGCCGATCTGGCCGCCCGTTTGATCGATCTGGGCTGCTATGAGGTCAGCCTGGGCGATACCCTCGGCAGGGCCACCCCGGAAACCCTGACCACGATGCTGCGCGCGGTGCTGGACCGGGTGCCGGCGGCGCGGCTCGCGGGGCATTACCACGACACCGGCGGGCGGGCCTGCGACAATATCGAGGCCTCGCTGGCGCTGGGGCTCAGGGTCTTCGACGCGGCGGTGGGGGGCTTGGGCGGCTGCCCCTATGCGCCCGGCGCGCAGGGCAATGTCGCGACCGAGGCGGCGCTCGCGCGGATCGAGGGGCTGGGCTATGCGACCGGCCTCGACCACGCGGTGATCGCCCAGGCCGCGACGATGGCGCGGGCGATGCGGACCGAGTCAGGCTGATGCAGCGAAGTGAACTGGCGCGTTATGCGTCCGAATGGCAACGGCGCTGGCATGATCTCTTCGATGCCGACCCGCCAAAGGAAAACGACGGCCCGCGGCCCCAGTCGCTGGGTCAGGTTCGCGAGGATTTCCGGATCCTGTTGGGCTTTCCCTGGGTCGAGGCCGAGACCCGCCGCGCCTGCCTCGAGCCGCTGCCCAGGGGCGACGCGATCTGGCCCCTGCTCGAAGAGTTTTTGACCCGTCCACTTGCCTCGATCACCGCGGACCAGGCGATTGACCGTCTGGCGCAGGGTGTGGCCCAGGTTCGCGACAAGGCCGGGCACACCACACTGGACATGACCCCTGTGCGGATTCTGTCCGAGGCGGAAATGCCGATCCATGAGGCCTTTCGATCTGCGTCGGTGCCGACGATCGATCTGGATGACGATCTGTGGGATCGGGCGGCGCGCAGTTGCGGTCCTGCGGGTGTAGCGGCCTTTGATTTTCTGAGCGAGGTTTTCTATTGGTCTGGCAATGACTACACGCTTGCCCATTTCGCTCTGTGGCCGCTCTGTGCGGACGGGGATGACGAGGCGGACAATCCGTATCGCCCCTTCATGGAACTGGTGCGTGGCGGATGGAGCGTGGGCTGGGACAAGAGTGGCCTGTTTCTGTTCGACCGGCTGGTAGAACGCGGCGGCAAGAGGGAACATCTGGAATGAACTATGGGACCCTGAGCATCGAGACGGATGAACGTGGCGTTGCGACGCTGACGCTGGACCGGCCCGAGAAGCATAACGCCATGTCGGCGCGGATGATCGAGGACCTGACCCTCGCCGCCGCCACCCTGGCCGCCGACGAGGCGGTGCGTGTCGTCGTGCTGACCGGCGCGGGCGAGAGCTTCTGCGCGGGGGGCGATCTGGGCTGGATGCAGGCGCAGATGGCGGCCGACAGCGCCACCCGCGCGGCCGAGGCCGGGAAACTCGCGGCGATGCTGGGCGCGCTGAACGCGCTGCCAAAGCCCCTGATCGGCCGCATCCAGGGACCGGCCTATGGCGGCGGCATGGGGCTGATCTCGGTCTGTGACGTGGCGGTGGGCGTCCAGGGCGCGCGGTTCGGCTTTACCGAGGCCCGCCTGGGCCTGATCCCGGCCACCATCGGCCCCTATGTGCTGGCAAGGATGGGCGAAGCCATGGCGCGGCGCGTGTTCATGTCCGCCCGCCTCTTCCCGGCGGACGAGGCCGTGGCCCTGGGTCTGCTGGCCCGCGCGGTGGCGCCGGACGAATTGGACGCCGCGATCGCGGCCGAGGTGACGCCCTATCTGGCCTGTGCGCCGGGTGCCGTGGCCGCGTCAAAGGCCCTGGCGCTGAGGCTGGGCAGCGCCATCACGCCCGAACAGATCGACCATTCCATCGCGCAACTGGTTGCGCGCTGGGAAAGCGCCGAGGCCGCCGAGGGAATCGCCGCCTTCTTCGGCCGGCGCAAGGCGGCGTGGATGCCATGATCGCGGCCTGGATCTATGCGGGACTGTGCGTCGTGACGGCGACGTTCCAGGTGGCGCTCTATCTTGGCGCGCCCTGGGGGCGCTGGACCCAGGGCGGCCGATATCCCACGGTCCTGCCGCCCCGCAACCGCACCCTGGCCATCGCGACGGCCCTGTTCATGCTGGCGCTCGGGGCCTCGGTTCTGGGCGCGGCCGATGGCGGAACCCCGGTGCCGGGCTGGATCGCGACGGTCCTCACCGGCGCGGTCTTCCTCGGACATGTCGTCAGCCCCTCGCGGTTCGAACGCGCGCTCTGGTCGCCCGTCAGCGCGGTGATGCTGGGCGCGGCACTCTGGGTGATGCTGGCCTGACACCGAAAA